>NZ_VFNC01000002.1:2594046-3891069 GCF_006715395.1 Streptomyces sp. SLBN-31 | reverse complement strand
AGGGCGGCTGGAAGAAGCTGTTCGACCTGAACAAGGGCATCGTCGAGGACGCACAACCCTTCTACCCGTCAGCAAGCTGCACCTGAAGTAAGGCACAGCCGAACCACAGGCCCCGCACATCCGTGTCCCCCACAGTGGGGGCACGTGAGGGCCACCCCCGTCCCCATGGGCTCCCCGCTCCGGTGCGTCTTCCCCCGTACGCACCGGAGCGGGGCTTTTCTCTGTCCGGCGTAGGCCCGTCGCCCGTCCGTCGTCGCCCGGGATACATGCTGTGTTCACCCGTCTTTGTTCCGTGGGTGAACAATAGGTAACGTCTGTCCTTGTCCACGGACGGTCGGTCGGCTGGCCGATGGCCCCGGGGCGGTTAGGCTCTAGTCGCAAGGCTGAGGTGGGGCCTGGAAAGGCCCATGTGCCCCGCACAACCAGCGTCACATCCAAGAAGGAGATGCTCGTGCGTCCATCGACGTCGTCGTAGCCCGGGAAATCCTGGACTCCCGAGGCACCCCACGGTCGAGGTCGAGGTCGGCCTCGACGACGGCAGCACGGGTCGTGCCGCCGTCCCGTCCGGCGCCTCCACGGGCGCCTTCGAGGCCATCGAGCTCCGCGACGGCGACCCCAACCGCTACAAGGGCAAGGGTGTCGAGAAGGCCGTCCTCGCCGTCATCGAGCAGATCGGCCCGGAGCTGGTCGGCTACGACGCCACCGAGCAGCGCCTGATCGACCAGGCCATGTTCGACCTGGACGCCACCGACAACAAGGGCTCGCTCGGCGCCAACGCCATCCTCGGCGTCTCGCTCGCCGTCGCCCACGCCGCCTCCGAGGCCAGCGACCTCCCCCTCTTCCGCTACCTGGGCGGCCCGAACGCGCACCTGCTGCCGGTGCCGATGATGAACATCCTGAACGGCGGCTCGCACGCCGACTCCAACGTGGACATCCAGGAGTTCATGATCGCCCCGATCGGCGCGGAGACCTTCTCCGAGGCCCTGCGCTGGGGCGCCGAGGTCTACCACACCCTCAAGTCCGTGCTGAAGTCCAAGGGCCTGGCCACCGGCCTCGGCGACGAGGGCGGCTTCGCCCCGAACCTGGGCTCCAACCGTGACGCCCTCGACCTGATCCTCGAGGCCATCAAGCAGGCCGGGTACGTCCCGGCGAGCAGATCGCCCTCGCGCTCGACGTCGCCGCCTCCGAGTTCTACAAGGACGGCAAGTACCAGTTCGAGGGCAAGGACCGCTCGGCCGCCGAGATGACGGAGTACTACGAGGAGCTCGTGGCGGCCTACCCGCTCGTCTCCATCGAGGACCCGCTGTTCGAAGACGACTGGGCCGGCTGGAAGGTCCTCACGGACAAGCTCGGCGACAAGGTGCAGATCGTCGGCGACGACCTGTTCGTCACCAACCCCGAGCGCCTGGCCCGCGGCATCGAGGAGGGCACCGCCAACGCCCTGCTGGTCAAGGTCAACCAGATCGGCTCGCTGACCGAGACCCTGGACGCCGTCGAGTTGGCCCAGCGCAACGGCTTCAAGTGCATGATGTCCCACCGCTCCGGCGAGACCGAGGACGTCACCATCGCCGACCTCGCCGTCGCCACCAACTGCGGCCAGATCAAGACCGGCGCCCCGGCCCGCTCCGAGCGCGTCGCCAAGTACAACCAGCTGCTGCGCATCGAGGAGATCCTCGACGACGCCGCGGTGTACGCGGGCCGCAGCGCCTTCCCGCGCTTCAAGGGCTGAGCCGCAAAGGGTCAATCCTGAGCCAGTCGTACGTACGTCCCCGCACCGGTCCCGTACCGTGTGCGGGGACGTACGCACGTGTGAACGGCATGAACGGGAGGCGGGGACATGGCCGTGAAGGACCGGGACCGGTTCTCCACCGCGACCAGGCTCAGACTGCTCGGCGAGCAGACGGCGGCCCGGGTCTACCGCTCCCAGACCAAACGGCAGGCCCACCGCTCCCGGCTGACGGGCCGCGCCGCGCTGCTCGCCCTGGTGCTGTGCACCCTCGTCGTGGCCCTCGCCTACCCGATAAGGCAGTACGTCTCCCAGCGCGCCGAGATCTCCGACCTGCAGCGCCAGGAGCAGCAGGCCAAGGAGCGGGTCGAGCAGCTGCGCGACCTCAAGGCACGCTGGCAGGACGACTCCTACGCCGAGCAGCAGATCCGGCAGCGCCTGCACTACGTGATGCCGGGCGAGACGGGATACGTCGTCGTCGACCCGGACCGCGCCAAGCGGTCGCGCGCCGAACGGGACGCCGCCGACCGCCCGTGGTACGCGAACGTCTGGGACGGGGTCGACAAGTCCGACGCCTCCGACCAGTGACCTGACCAGAAAGACAGTTCTCAGTGGAAACGCCTCCGCCGCCCACCCCGCGCACCGAGCCCACCGACGCCGACGTCGAGGCCTTCAAGCAGCAGCTCGGGCGGCCGCCGCGCGGGCTGCGCGCGATCGCCCACCGCTGCCCGTGCGGACAACCGGACGTCGTGGAGACGGCGCCCCGGCTGCCGGACGGCACGCCCTTCCCGACGACGTACTACCTGACGTGCCCGCGCGCCGCCTCGGCGATCGGCACGCTGGAGGCGAACGGCGTCATGAAGGAGATGACGGAGCGGCTGCGGACCGACCCGGAGCTGGCCGCCGCGTACCGTGCCGCGCACGAGGACTACATCCGGCGGCGCGACGAGATCGAGGTGCTGGAGGGCTTCCCGAGCGCGGGCGGCATGCCGGACCGGGTGAAGTGCCTGCACGTGCTCGTGGGCCACTCCCTGGCCGCGGGCCCGGGCGTCAACCCCCTGGGCGACGAGGCCATCGCGATGCTCCCCGAGTGGTGGCTCAAGGGCCCGTGCGTGCAGCCGCTGGCGGCACCGGACCCGGCGGACGAGTTCCCCGGCGAGGAGGCCGAGGAGGACCCGACCGTGGTCCGCAGCGGCTTCTTCTCGGCCCGGCCGATGACGCCCAGGGGCTTCAGCCGGGTCGCCGCGGTCGACTGCGGCACCAACTCCATCCGGCTGCTGGTCGCCGACGTCAACCCCGGCACCGGCGAACTGCTGGAGCTGGACCGGCGCATGACGATCGTTCGGCTCGGCCAGGACGTGGACCGCACCGGCCGGCTGGCCCCGGAGGCGCTGGAGCGCACCTTCGCGGCCTGCCGGGAGTACGCGGAGGTGATCCGCGACCTGGGCGCCGAGAAGGTCCGTTTCGTGGCCACCTCGGCCTCCCGGGACGCCTCCAACCGGGACGACTTCGTGCAGGGCGTCGTCGACATCCTCGGCGTCGAGCCCGAGGTGATCTCCGGTGAGCAGGAGGCGGAGTTCTCCTTCACGGGGGCGACCAAGGAACTCAAGGGCCGCGACGACCTCGCCCGGCCCTACCTGGTCGTGGACATCGGAGGCGGGTCGACCGAGTTCGTCGTGGGGGACGACCACGTGCGGGCGGCCCGCTCGGTGGACGTCGGCTGTGTGCGGATGACCGAGCGGCACCTCGTGGTCGACGGCGCGGTCACCGACCCGCCCTCCGAGGAGCAGATCGCGGCCATGCGGGCCGACATCGAGCGGGCCCTGGACCTCGCGGAGGAGACGGTGCCGCTCGGCGAGGCGCGGACGCTGGTCGGGCTCGCCGGATCGGTGACCACCGTGTCGGCCATCGCCCAGGAGCTGCCCGAGTACGACTCCGCGCGCATCCACCACTCCCGCGTCTCGCGCGAGCGCGTCCGCGAGATCACCGACCGGCTGCTGCGCTCCACCCACGCCGAGCGGGCGGCCGTGCCGTCCATGCACCCGGGACGCGTGGACGTCATCGCCGCCGGGGCCCTCGTCCTGCTGTCGATCATGGAGCGGACGGGCGCCGAGGAGGTCGTCGTCAGCGAGCACGACATCCTCGACGGCATCGCGTGGTCGGTGGCGTAGGTCTCGTTTGTTACCGATAGGTAGCTCTCTGACGAGCAGGTCGGATAGCGTATGAGCGCACCGGAGGGGCCTTCGCGGGCCCCTCCGTTATGTGTCGTCGGGAAAGTTCGTGAAGTTCTTCACAAGGAATTCCGCCCCCGAGATCCGTGAAACGGTCCCGGTTGGGCCTTTCGAGGGTCCAACGGCCCCTTGAACATGTTCAGAATCATGGTATGAAGGGGGTCCCGGAGGCCCTCGAGGAGAGGTGTTTCGGAGGACTCACCGCACCTCCGGAGGCCCAGAGAGGCAGCTCACGCGGCATTGACAACGGGTCGTAACGGACCTGGCCCGAGGGTCCGCGCCAGGACCTTGGTCACGCGGGTCGCGGAGGATAACACACACCTTGTCGGAGCTTGTGAAGGGGCGCACGAGCTACCCCCCTGAGACGGGTGGATACTCGATGCCATGAGCACCACGGAGCGTCCCAGGATCCTCGTAGTAGGCGGTGGGTACGTAGGCCTGTACGCAGCTCGGCGCATCCTCAAGAAGATGCGCTACGGCGAGGCGACCGTCACGGTCGTCGACCCCCGGTCGTACATGACCTACCAGCCCTTCCTCCCCGAAACCGCAGCCGGCAACATCTCCCCGCGCCACGTCGTCGTCCCGTTGCGACGCGTGCTGCCGAAGGCGGAGGTCCTCACCGGCCGCGTCACCACCATCGACCAGGACCGCAAGGTGGCCACGATCTCCCCGCTGGTCGGTGAGGCGTACGAGCTGCCCTTCGACTACCTGGTGATCGCGCTCGGCGCGGTCTCCCGCACCTTCCCGATCCCCGGCCTCGCCGAACAGGGCATCGGTATGAAGGGCATCGAGGAGGCCATCGGCCTGCGCAACCACGTGCTGGAGCAGCTCGACAAGGCCGACTCCACCACGGACGAGGAGATCCGGCGCAAGGCCCTCACCTTCGTCTTCGTCGGCGGCGGCTTCGCCGGTGCGGAGACCATCGGTGAGGTCGAGGACATGGCCCGCGACGCGGCCAAGTACTACAAGAACGTGTCCCGCGAGGACATGCGCTTCATCCTCGTCGACGCCGCCGACAAGATCCTGCCCGAGGTCGGCCCCAAGCTGGGCGCCTACGGCAAGGAGCACCTGGAGAGCCGCGGCGTGGAGATCTACCTCTCCACCTCGATGGACTCCTGCGTCGACGGCCACGTGGTGCTGAAGAACGGCCTCGAGGTCGACTCCAACACCGTCGTGTGGACCGCCGGTGTGAAGCCCAACCCGGCGCTGGCCCGCTACGGCCTGCCGCTCGGCCCCCGCGGCCACGTGGACTGCGAGCCGACCCTCCAGGTCAAGGGCACCGACTACATCTGGGCCGCCGGCGACAACGCCCAGGTTCCGGACCTCGCCGGCCGCAAGGCGGGCAACGAGAACGCCTGGTGCCCGCCGAACGCCCAGCACGCCCTGCGTCAGGCCAAGGTCCTCGGCGACAACGTGATCTCCGGTCTGCGGGGCTTCCCGCAGAAGGACTACAGCCACGCCAACAAGGGTGCGGTGGCCGGTCTCGGCCTCCACAAGGGCGTCGCGATGATCGTCATGGGCAAGATGAAGATCAAGCTCAAGGGCCGTCTCGCTTGGTACATGCACCGCGGTTACCACGGCATGGCGATGCCGACCTTCAACCGCAAGATCCGCGTCTTCGCCGACTGGACCCTCGGCATGTTCCTCAAGCGCGAGGTCGTCTCCCTGGGCGCCATGGAGAACCCGCGCGAGGAGTTCTACGAGGCCGCCAAGCCCGTCCCGGCGGCCGCGAAGCAGGAGAAGACCGAGGCCAAGGCCTCCTGACCGGACCCCGGTCGCCGAACGAACCGAAGGACCTCCCGCCATCCGTGGTGCGGGAGGTCCTTCGGCGTTCGGGCTCCGGGTCCGGGCTCCGGGTCCGGACTCCGAATGGGCGACCCGAGTAGATGGTCTCTGCACCTTTTTGCATATTCGTGACGCCGCCGGGGGACTGCACAGTCGCCCGGGTTTTGTTTTCGTGGTGCTGGGCATTCCGGGATCGCCTGTCACGGAGGTGTGCGCCATGGCCGACGCCGCGTCGCGGCTGAAGAGCCTCGTCGAACAGTTGCTGGGAGCGCCGTTGCCGGTGCGCATCCGCGCCTGGGACGGTTCGCAGGCGGGGCCGCCGGACGCGCCGGCCCTGGTCGTGCGCAACCGCCGCGCCGTGCGCCGCCTGCTGTGGAAGCCGGGAGAACTGGGGCTCGCGCGGGCCTGGGTCGCCGGGGACCTCGACATCGAGGGGGACCTGTACGCCACCCTCGACCTCATGGCGGAGCTGGTGTGGGAGCGCGGGGAGGACGCCCGGAGCCTGCCGCAGATGCTGCGGGACCCCGAGGTGCGGGCCGCCGTACGCGGCCTCGTGAAGATCGCCGGGCTGCCGCTGCCGCCCGCGCCGCCCCGCGAGGAGGTCCGCAAGGTCCGGCACCTGCACACAAGGCGCACCGACAAACGGGCCATCAGCCACCACTACGACGTCGGCAACGACTTCTACGAGATCGTCCTCGGCCCCTCGATGGTCTACTCGTGCGCCTACTGGCCCTCCCCGGACGCCACCCTGGAGCGGGCCCAGCACGACAAGCTCGAACTCGTCTGCCGCAAGCTCGGTCTGACGGAGGGACAGCGGCTCCTCGACGTCGGCTGCGGCTGGGGCTCCATGGCCGTCCACGCGTCGCGCGAGCACGGGGTGAACGTCGTCGGCATCACCCTCTCCCACGAACAGGCCGCCTACGCCCGCAAGCGCGTCGCCGACGCGGGGCTGACCGACCGGGTGGAGATCCGGGTGCAGGACTACCGGGACGTCGCCGACGGCCCGTACGACGCCGTCTCGTCGATCGGGATGGCCGAACACGTGGGCGCGGACCGATACCTGGAGTACGCCGAGAACCTGCACCGGCTGCTGCGGCCGGGCGGACGGCTGCTCAACCACCAGATCGCCCGCCGGCCACAGGGCGACGAGTCGGCCTACGACGTCGACGAGTTCATCGACGCGTACGTCTTCCCCGACGGCGAACTCGCGCCCCTCGGCACGACCGTCACCCAGCTCGAACGCGCCGGGTTCGAGGTGCGCGACGTCGAGTCCATCCGCGAGCACTACGGGCTCACCCTGCGCCGGTGGGTGACCAATCTGGAGGCCCAGTGGCCGCGCGCGATGCGGCTTGCCGGGCCCGGGCGGGCCAGAGTGTGGCGGCTGTACATGGCCGCCTGCGCCCTCGCCTTCGAGCACAACCGCATCGGCGTCAACCAGGTGCTGGCCGTACGGACGCCGGAGGACGGCGGGTCCGGGATGCCGCTGCGAGCCCGGACGTGGGGTGCGGATCCCGCGTAGAAGCGCCCGGGAGTACGTACGAGGGGGCCCGTCCGAGCGTCGGACGGGGCCCCCTCGTGGCGTACCGCTACTCCGACTTGATCGCCGTCAGCATGTTCAGGCGGGCGGCGCGCCGGGCCGGCCACAGGGCCGCCAGGATGCCGACCGTCGCCGCGAGGAGGAGGAAGACGGCCATCCTCGCCCAGGGCAGGACCAGTTCGTACGTCGCCATCTTCGTGCCGAGCAGCTCGCCGGCCGCCCAGCCGAAGAAGACGCCCAGGCCGATGCCGAGCACCCCGCCGAACAGGGAGATGACCAGGGACTCCAGGCGCACCATGCGCTTGATGCCCTTGCGGTCGAGACCGATCGCGCGGAGCATGCCGATCTCCTGCGAGCGTTCGAAGACCGACATGGCCAGGGTGTTGATGACGCCGAGGACGGCCACGATCACCGCCATGGCCAGCAGGCCGTAGAGCATGTTCAGCATCAGCGTGAACATCTGCGCGATGTCGTTGGACAGGTCCTGCTTGCTCTGGACCTTGATGGCCGGGTTGGTTCCGAGGGCCTTCTCCAGCTTGTCCTTCGTGGCGCTCGACGCCCCGTCGGCCGTCCGGACCAGGACCTGCATGTCGCCCGGGTCGGTCATGTGCGGGGTGACCACGGCCTTGTCCAGCAGGATGCCCCTGATCAGCTCGTTGCCCTCGTAGACCCCGGAGACCGTCAGGCGGGAGGACCTGCCGTCCTCGTAGTGCGCGGTGAAGGCCGAACCGGCCTTCCAGCCGTGCGACTTGGCGGTGTCCTCGTCGACGACGACCTGCGTGCCGCCCACCTTGAAGGTGCCCTGGTCGACCTTGAGGTCGGTCAGCTCGCCGATCGCGGCGCCGTTCACCCCGGTCAGGGACTCGCCCGTGCCGTCGATGCGCGAGTAGACGTTGCGCAGCGGGCTGGTGGCGGTCACCCCACCGGTCGCGTTCAGTTTCCGGTCGACGTCCGGCGAGAGGTAGTTGCCGTTGGCCATGGAGACCACGTAGTCGGCCCTGATCGCGGCGGAGGCCATCTTGTCGATCGACTTCTGCAGGCTGCCCGCCATCACCGTCATGCCGGTGATGAGGGTGAGTCCGATCATCAGCGCGGACGCGGTGGCCGCGGTGCGGCGCGGGTTGCGCACCGAGTTCTGGCGGGCCAGCTTGCCCGCGACACCGAAGATCCGCAAGGCCGGCGCGGCGGCCGCGATCAGCGGGCGCGACAGCAGCGGCGTGAGGATGAAGACGCCGATGATCAGCAGGACCGCGCCGAGACCCATCGGGGCCTGACCGTCCGAGCCGTCCATCGTCGTGGCGGCCAGCACCACCGCGACGCCCGCGGCGCTGAACAGCGCACCCAGGGTGTTGCGCAGCACCAGTGACTTGGTCGTCGCCTGGGCGTGGATGCTGCTCATCGCGGCGACCGGCGGGATCTTCGCGGCCCGGCGGCCGGGCAGCCAGGCCGCCAGCATGGTGATGACGATGCCGACCACGAGGGCGCTCGCGACCGTGCCCGGCGTGATGACCAGCGGCCCGTCCGGGACGGTGGCGCCGAGGGTGCCCATCAGCGAGCGCAGACCGGCGCCGATGCCGATGCCCGCGACCAGGCCCGTGACGCCCGCGACCGTGCCGACCACGAACGCCTCGATCAGCACCGACCGGGTGACCTGGCGGCGCGAGGCGCCGACCGCGCGCATCAGCGCGAGTTCCCGGGTGCGCTGGGCGACCAGCATGGTGAAGGTGTTGGCGATGATGAACGTGCCGACGAAGAGCGCGATGCCCGCGAAGACCAGCAGGCCCTGCTTCAGCCCGCTCATCGAGGACGAGATCTGCTCGGCCTGGTCGTCGGCGAGCTTCTGGCCGGTGGTGGTCTCCACCCGCTCCGTGCCCAGCGCCTTGTCCAGCCCGGCCTTCAGCGCGGCCTGGGAGGTGCCGGCGGCGGCCTTCACGTCGATCTCGTCGTACGTGCCGGGCTTGCCGAACAGCTTCTGGGCGGTGGCCGTGTCGAACAGGGCGAGGCTGCCGCCGGCGGCGACGTTGCCGTCGTCGGTGGTGAAGACGCCGCTGATCGTCGGGGTGAGGACCGGGCCGTCGACGGAGAGGCGGACCGTGTCGCCGACCTTGTACCCGGCGCGTTCGGCCGTCTTCGCGTCGATGGCGACCTGGTTCGCGCCGTGCGGAGCGCTGCCGGACTTGAGCGGGTACCGGGCGTCCTTGTCGCCCCAGTAGTTGCCGCCCTGCGACTGGAAGCCGCCGCCGATGAGCTTGCCGTGCTTGTCGGCGATGGCGGTGAAGCCGTTCACGACGCCGACCGCGGAGGCCGCGCCCGGCACCTTCGCGCTCCGGTCGAGCATGGCCTGGGTCAGCTCGGGCGTCTTGCTGATCGTGTTGCCCTTGTCCTCCTGGTACTTGGCGGACACGGCGACGTCGACCCGGTCGAAGCCCTTGGCCGAACTGTTCTGGTAGGCGTCGGAGATGGTGTTGGTGAAGACCAGGGTCCCGGAGACGAACGCGACGCCGAGCATGACGGCGAGCACGGTCATCAACAGCCTGGCCTTGTGCGCAAGCACGTCGCGCAGGGCGGTGCGGAACATCAGCTGGTACGGCCCTTCGCGTCGAACTGCTTCATGAAGTCCAGGACGGACTCCGCGGTGGGGCCGTACATGTGGTCGACGATCCGTCCGTCCGCGAGGAAGACCACCCGGTCCGCGTACGCCGCCGCCACCGGGTCGTGGGTCACCATCACGACCGTCTGCCCCAGCTCCCGAACGGAGTTGCGCAGGAAGCCCAGGACCTCGGCGCCGGAGCGGGAGTCGAGGTTTCCGGTCGGCTCGTCGCCGAAGATGATGTCCGGCCTGGAGGCGAGGGCCCGGGCGACGGCCACGCGCTGCTGCTGGCCGCCGGAGAGCTGGGAGGGGCGGTGGCCGAGCCGGTCGCGCAGGCCCACCATCTCGATGACCCGCTCCAGCCACTGCTTGTCCGGCTTGCGGCCCGCGATGTCCATCGGAAGGGTGATGTTCTCCAGGGCCGTGAGCGTCGGCAGCAGGTTGAACGCCTGGAAGATGAAGCCGATCTTGTCCCGGCGCAACTTGGTGAGCTGCTTGTCCTTGAGCGAGCCCAACTCGGTCTCGCCGATGCGCACGGATCCCGAGGAGAAGGTGTCGAGGCCGGCCACGCAGTGCATCAGCGTGGACTTGCCCGACCCGGAGGGGCCCATGATCGCGGTGAACTCGGCCTGCCGGAAGTCCACGGAGACGCGGTCCAGGGCGACCACCTGGGTCTCGCCCTGTCCGTAGATCTTCGAAAGATCCGTGGCGCGTGCGGCCACGGTCGCGGTGGACCGGTCGGCGACGGGTGTGGTGGTCACGGGAAGGGGCTCCTCGCGGGACGATTTGAAGGAAGGGACGTGTTCCATCGTCGTCGCCGTACAGGCCCGTGTAGTCAGTCGCAGTTCCGGTTCCGGGGGGCGACTCGGGTCTGACCCGGTGCCGCGGTGTCATACCTGGGGATGACGGGGATCCCTGACGACCGAGAAGCGGGCAAGCGCTTGCGCGGGCCGGCGTCGAGAACCGGTGGAGCACCCTCGTTCGGGCGGTGAAATTCCGTCATTCCGCATGCGCGGGCGAGCGCCGCACGAAAGGCTATTGGCAAGTGCGGATGGCGTGTACCAGGTGCTGATGCACCCTCAGACGTCAATAAAATAAGACAACATCGGTCCATGGGTCCGCTGTTCGGGGGAGGCATCCCGATAGGCTCGGGACCCTCGACGCGGTGCCCATGGCCTGCCCGGATGGTGGAATGCAGACACGGCGAGCTTAAACCTCGCTGCCCCTTCGCGGGCGTGCCGGTTCAAGTCCGGCTCCGGGCACTACCGCGCCCACGGGACGAAGCGTTCCGTGGCCGGCCGTCACCCTTCGTGCACGGCTCAGCCCTTGCGCAGGGCTCAGCCTTCGTACACGGTGAGGACGGCGCCGTCGACCTCTATGCGGCGGCCGGGGCGCAGTCCGCCGCGCAGCTTCTCCAGACAGCTGTGGAACAGTTCCAGTTCCTCGGCGTCCAGGATCGCGGCGGCCAGGTCGACGAGTTCGGCCACCGCTCCCTCCGTGAGCACCTCGGGCAGTTCGCCCGAGAGCAGGACGACCGATTGGCCGGCGGGTCCGCGGACCACGGCCGTGGCCGGTCCGCCATGCACGAACAACACACTTCCCCCCAGGGGCCCGGCGTGGTCGTGGGGCGGCTCACGCTTCTCGGGCAGGACGAGAGACTAGCGGGGGATCTCTGTGCTTTCGGGCGAGTTGAATTCTTTTTCCGAGTTGACGGAACTCGGTGCGTACGGGGGCCGGACGGGGCCGGTCCGTGCTCGCCGGGTGGCACAAGTCGGCCCGGGCGGCGGTCACTTCTCCGGTGCGCGAGGGGCCGAGCGGTCGAGCAGTGACTCCACGAGGGCGGTCACGTGCCGGCGGTCGTCGGCCGACAGCTTCTGGAGGCTGGCGATGAGCAGGTCGACCTCGGGATCGGTGGCGGCGGTCTCCGGGTCGCCGTCGCCGGGGCTGCCGTAGACGTGGATGCCGCAGGCCTCGGCGGCGGCGCGGCGCACGGTGTCCAACGGGAGTTCCAGTCCCTTGGACAGTCCCTCCAGGGTGGCCGACTGGGGCATGCGGACGACGCGGTCGGCGGTGGCGAGGTGGTGGACGGTGGAGCGCGGGATGCCGCCGCGGCGTGCGACATCGCCGTAGGACCAGCCCTTGCGGTCGAGGCGGTCACGGATCAACTGCTGCAGTGCGTTGGCCACGGGTGGGTCACTTCCTGCTGGCTGTGTCGGCTGGACCGTCCATGTCGGGGCCGATTCTACGGTCGTGTCCCGGGGTCGCCGAAAGGGTGATTCCCCGAACGGGTTGCGCATCGGCCCCGCGAGGCCCTAGTGTCCAATCTCGTTGGACAGCCCGTCCGACCAGATTGGACAGAGTCCGGGGGGAACCTGACGCTGTCTGATCGGAAGTGCCCATCCCTGAGGGGGAATTGATCATGATGGACGCCCACGAGCTTGAGGCCGAGTCCGCGGAGCTGCTGCCGGGTCGCGAGGCCCTGGGTCGGCTGAAGTTCAGCTTCGGCAAGACGGTCAACGTCACCAAGCACGTCGCCCACATCTCGGCGCACAACGAGTCCGCGGCCCTCAACGACCACTCCTCGTGGTCCGTGGCCGACTCCGGTGCCGCCCAGAACATCATCGTCCAGCAGTAACGCTCGCGCTCCACCTCACCACCAACCCGAGAACACCGAAAGGACATCCGTCATGAGCATGGACATGCGCGAGCTGGACACCGAGAGCGCCGAGCTGCTGCCGGGCCGTGAGGCCCTGGGTCGGCTGAAGTTCAGCTTCGGCAAGACGGTCAACGTCACCAAGCACGTCGCCCACATCTCGGCGCACAACGAGTCCGCGGCCCTGAACGACCACTCCTCGTGGTCGGACGCCCAGTCGCAGGCGACGCAGAACATCACCGTCCAGCAGTAGCGGCACCCGCTACCGAGGCGGCCAGGGGGCGGACCGTGAGCACCTGACGGCCCGGTCCGCCCCCACGGCGCGTTCCGGGGGGAACCCGCCGCGCTTCCGGGGGGAAGCGGCGGGTCCGGGGAAGGCGCCGAGGACTCTGGGGGGAGACCACGCATGACAGTGCTCGGCAATGGTCCGACGGCGCTGTACGACACCGGGCCGGTGCCCGGACCCGGCGGCTGGCCGGTGACCTACGAGCAGGTCGCGACGGGCAAGCTGCCCGTCGTCGAACAGCCGCCGGAACCGGCCCCGCGGCTGAGCGCGGGGCTGCAACTGCACGGCGAGTACCAGGGATCGGGCTTCACCGACCCCAAGTACATCGCCCGTCGGGGGGACGGGCAGGTCGTGCAGCTGTCCCGGCTGCTGTACCTGGTGGCGTCGAGCATCGACGGCGTCCGCGACGCCGAGACGATCGCCCACCGGGTCAGCGCGCGGTTCGGCCGCGAGGTCAGCGGCGACAACGTCCGCTACCTGGTGGAGAACAAGCTCCAGCCGCTCGGCGTGACGGTGCCCGCCGGCCAGGAGGACGACGAGGTCGACGCCCCGCGCTCCGACCTGCTGCTCGCCCTCAAGGGCCACCGGGTCATCTTCAACGAGAAGCGGACGGCGCGGATCGCCGCGGCCTTCGCCTGGCTGCACCGGCCGGCCGTCGTCGTGGCCGTCCTGCTGTCGGCGGTGGCCATGGACGTGTGGCTGTTCGGCTTCTTCGGGGCGATCGAGCCGGTCCTGCAGGTCCTCGACCAGCCGGTACTGATCCTCATCGTCTTCGTGCTGACCGTGGCCTCGCTCGTCTTCCACGAGTTCGGCCACGCCTCCGCCTGCAAGTACGGCGGTGCCCGGCCCGGCTGCATCGGCTGCGGGCTGTTCCTCATCTGGCCGTCGATGTACACCGACGTGACGGACGTCTACCGGATCGGGCGGGGCGGGCGCATCCGCACCGACCTGGGCGGGGTGTACTTCAACGTCGTCTTCATGCTCGCCATGGCCGGGGCGTACTTCGCGACCGGGATGCAGTTCTTCCTGGCCGCGGTGTACCTCGGGCACTTCGAGATCCTCGAGCAGCTGATGCCGGCCGTCCGGCTGGACGGCTACTACATCCTGGGCGACCTCGCCGGGGTGCCGGACCTCTACGGCAAGATCAAGCCGATCCTGCTGAGCCTGCTGCCGGGCGCCAAGGGCCGGGCGGCCCGCCAGGAGGTCGCGGGGCTGAAGAAGTCGGCCCGGCACATCGTCGCCACGTGGGTGCTGACGATGGTGCCGCTGATCGTCGGCGAGCTGGGGTACGCGCTGTGGAACCTGCCGCGCATCCTGGCGACGATGACGCGGTCGCTGACCGAGCAGATCATCGGTACGGGGGCCGCGTTCGGGGACGGGCGGATCGCCGAGGGGTTCGTAGGGGTGATCGGCTGCGTCATGCTGCTGTGCCCCATGGCGGGTGTCGTCTATCTGTCCGTGAAGCTGGGCGGCCGGCTCTTCCGTGCCGCCAAGCGCTCCACGGCCGGCCGGCCCCGCCTGCGGATCGTGGTCTGCGCGCTCGCGCTGGCCGGGCTGACCGGGCTCAGCTACGCCTGGGTGTCCGGGATGACTCCGAAGCCGCTGCCGAAGCAGCCGCCGATCGCGCCCATCCTGCAGCCGGGCGTGTCCACGGAGCCTCCGGGTCCCCAGGACGCCTCGACGCCGGGGGAGGACGACTCCCAGGACTCCTCCGGAAGCGGCGCCTCACTGTCGCCGTCGGCGTCGCCCGGTGCGTCCGGACTGCACGGCAGTCCCTCGCCGGGGGTGTCGGGGAGCGCGTCCGCCGCGGCCTCGGCCTCGGCCTCGGCCTCCAGGTCGACCCGGCCGGGCGGGAGCTCGTCGTCGTCCAGGACGGACGGCCCGGTGACCGGGCCGACCCCGACGCCCCCCGACCCGGGCGGCGGCCCGTCCGGTCCGCAGCCGTCGCCGACCCCCTCGGAGAGCGTGCCTGCCTCACCCACCGAGGCCCCCTCGTCGCCGGCGGCCAGCGCGTCACCGGCGGCGACCTGAGGCTCGCCTCCGTGGCCACGGCGGGGTGGACGTCCCTGTCCGGTCACGGCGGCGAAACCACCGGCACGACGGTTCCGGGCGGGGGCACGCGCGGCCCGGGACCAGGTGTCGTCAGGCGGTCCGGGCGGGGGCGCGCGGGGCGTCGGGTGGTCGGGCCGGGGGCCCGTACGGCGGTTCGGTGCGGTGGCCAGGGGACGGGCCGCCGCACCGGCTTCCACGACGTGACCCGTCACCCTCCCGCCGCAGGTCCCTCATCGGCACCGCCTCCGTCTCACACAGTCCGTACCCGATCCATCCAGCGAGGAGATCAGTTCCTTGAGCAGTCATCGAAAAGCACGACCAGTCAACAACCCGTTGACCCGCCGGGCCCTCGGCATAGGCCTGTTCGCCGCCGGCGTCGCCGGTGCCGCGACGGCCGTACCGGCGCAGGCCGCGACCGGGGTGACGCATGCCGCCGTGGTCTCGGACCACGTCTTCAGCCACGTCGACCGGGCGCACCACACCCAGGCCCGCGACTCGTTCACCATCCGCCAGTTCGGAACGGTGAACGCCGCCAGCGCGCGCAACCAGGCCAACGCCGTCTCGGCCGGCTGCTCGGCAGACGACGCCTGCCGTTCGGTGGCGCTGTCCTTCCAGATCGTCACCGTCGCCGGAGAGCACGCGCACCTGCGGGCGGTGAACATCAGTGACGCCGCCAACAAGGAGTGCACCGGCTGCCAGACGCTGGCCGGCGCCTACCAGTTCGTCGTCTCCACGCCCCGGCCCCTGACCCTGGACGCCGCGGCGCAGGGCAAGCTGGCCGACATCCACCGCCGCCTGGACGCGCTGACCAGGTCCTCCGTCTCCGCGGCCGACCTGAAGAAGCAGGCCGACGGGCTGGCCGCCGAGGTCAACGCGGTCCTGAAGGACGCCGTGGCCGGCGCCCCGAAGGGCGACGTGCAGCCCGACGTCACCCTCCACCGGCACCTGGACGGCTGGCCGCCGGCCGCCTGACCCGTCGGACTCCGACCGCCGTGCCGACCCCCAGCGGTACGGCGGTCGGCCATTGACATCGGGTGGCCGCGGGCGCAGACTCACGTGCAGATTTCTGGTGAAGAAAACTTCACTATACGAACGCACGCATGTTCACCCCGCGGCTACTCGAAGGGAACGCCCGATGCGTACCACCGTCGGCATCATCGGAGCCGGCCCCGCCGGCCTGCTCCTCGCCCGGCTGCTTCACAACGCCGGGATCGACTCGGTCGTCCTGGAGAGCCACGACCGCGCCTACGTCGAGCAGCGCCAGCGCGCCGGAATCCTCGAGCAGGGCACGGTGGACGTGCTGCGGGCGGCCGGCGCCGGGGAGCGGATGGACCGGGAAGGGCTCCGGCACGACGGCATCGAGCTGCGGTACGACAGGAAGCGCCATCGCGTCGACTTCCCCGCCCTCACCGGCGGCCGGTCGGTGATGGTCTACGCCCAGACCGAGGTGTGCAAGGACCTCATCGCCCTCCAGCTCAAGGAGGGCGGCCCGCTGCTGTTCGAGGCGGAGGCGCTGGCCGTCGAGGGCGCGGACACCGACAGTCCGTCCGTCCGCTTCCGGCACGAGGGCCGGGAGGAGGTCCTGGAGTGCGAGTACGTCGTCGGCTGCGACGGGTTCTGGGGAGTGGCCAGGAAGGCCGTCCCCGCCGAGCTCGTCCGGGTCTTCGAACGCACGTACCCCTTTGGCTGGCTCGGTGTCCTCGCCGACGTGCCGCCCTCCCACGACGAGCTCGTCTACGCCCGCCACGACCGCGGCTTCGCCCTGCTGTCCATGCGCTCCCCGTCGGTGTCCCGGCTCTACCTCCAGGTCCCCGAGGGCACGGACGCCGGGGACTGGACCGACGAGGAGATCTGGGACGAGCTGGAGCGCCGCTTCGAGACCGAGGACGGGTGGCGCCTGGGGCGCGGACCGATCACCCAGAAGTCGGTGACGCCGATGCGGTCCTACGTCCACGAACCCATGCGTCACGGCCGTCTCTTCCTGGCCGGCGACGCCGCCCACATCGTTCCGCCGACCGGCGCCAAGGGGCTCAACCTGGCCGTCGGCGACGTCGTCACCTTCGCGCGGGCGCTGTCGTACCGGACGGAGACCGGGTCGGACGCGCTGCTCGACGCCTACTCCGAGACCTGCCTGCGCCGCGTCTGGCAGGCCGAGCGGTTCTCGTACGACATGACGACGATGCTGCACCCGGCCCCCGGTGCCGCGCCCTTCGACGACCGCCTCCAGCTCGCCCGTCTGGACCGGATCGCGACCTCCCGGGCCGCCGAGACCGACCTGGCCGAGGGGTACACCGGCTTTCCCCTGGACGACGGCCGTGTGGGCCCCTCCGGTGAGGGGAATCAGGGACCCGCGTAGCGTGTTGCGCAGCATGGCGGGGGAAAGATCCTCCCCAAGCACTAGAGGCATTTCTTTGCCTACCCATTACTCTTGAGCCAAGGCCGCGACGTGTGGCCATGGAGGAGTGAAATGAGGAGCAGAAACCCGGTCTTCTCGCGACGGGGGTTCAGCCGCGACAACGGCTACGCGGGCTTCAACACCGCGCCGCAGGCCGGGGGGCCCGCTGTCGGCACGCAGGCCAACCCGTACGGACAGCAGTACGGCAACCCCTACGCGCAGAACCCTTACGCCCAGCAGGACCTGCAGCACGGCGCCCCGCCCCAGGCCCCGGCCACCACCGGCCGGATGACCATGGACGACGTCGTCCTGCGCACCGCGTCCACCCTCGGCACCCTGATCGTCACGGCCGCGCTCGCCTGGGCGCTGCTGCCGGTCGACGACGCCAACCTCAACCGCTCGTACGGCATCGGCTTCGTCGCGATGATCGTCGGCATGGTCCTGGCGTTCGTGCAGTCCTTCAAGCGCACGGCCTCGCCGGCGCTGATCCTGTCCTACGCCGCGTTCGAGGGCGTCTTCCTCGGCGTCCTGTCGAGCGTCGTGGACAACCGCATCGCCAGCGGCGCGGCCATGCAGGCCGTGATCGGCACGATGGCGGTGTTCGCCGGTGTGCTGGTGGCCTACAAGGCCGGCTGGATCCGCGTCAACCGCCGCTTCTACGGCTTCGTGATGGCGGCCGCGATCGGCTTCGTGCTGCTGATGATGGTGAACCTGCTGTTCGCGGTCTTCGGCGGCGGTGACGGACTCGGCTTCCGCAGCGGCCCGCTCGGCGTCTTCTTCGGCGTCGTCGGCATCATCCTCGGCGCGTGCTTCCTCGCCCTGGACTTCAAGCAGGTCGAGGACGGCATCGCCTACGGCGCGCCGAAGAACGAGGCGTGGCTGGCGGCCTTCGGGCTCACGCTGACGCTGGTGTGGATCTACATGGAGTTCCTGCGGATCATCGCGATCCTCAACAGCAACGACTAGCCTGCGCCGGTCGTACGGCAAAGGGCCCCGGGTCGCCTGACCGGGGCCCTTCGTCATGTCGTGGTGCGCGCCTAGAGCAGTTTGCGCGCTGCCCTCCTCAGGTCGTATTCGTGGACGATCGCCTTCGCGTGGCCGTACGCGAGGTTGTGCTCGTGGCGGAGCCAGCTGACCTTTTCCTCGAAGCGGAAGAGGGCGGGGCCTTCTTCGACGGTGCGCAGCCAGTCGGACACTTCACGACCGGTGCAGTGGGGGATGCGGGCGAGCATGTTGCGGTGGGTCTCCTCGGAGAGGACGTGGGACATCGGCGCCTCCGGACGCAAAGGGGATATAAGCCGGTCCTTCAGGTCACGGTGCCTGAGCGTTCGCCTGTTGGCAACAGTCCGGAGGTCCCGCGTACGCTCCTTCTGTGGTTGATACGACGCCCCTGACACGTGCCGTGGATCATTTCGCCGACCGGTTGAGGGCGGCGCCGCAGAGCCGGCTCCAGCGCGGGGCCGCCGCCGAGGCGCTGGAACTGGCCAGGGAGTTGGCCCGTCGGACGCAGGCCGTTGAGGAGCCGGGCACTCCGCTCAGGGAGATGCCGGACGCGGGGATGTTCGCGGCCGCGGACCAAATCACCGTCGCCGCACACGACTTGGCCCTCGTCCTTCGGGACGAGGACCAGGTGGAAGCGGCCGTGGAGCTCGTGACGCACGCCCAGCAACGGGCCGGCGTCTGATCGCTACAGGGACGCTATGACCCGGTCCGCGAGGATGTAGACGTTCTCCTCGCCGCACGCGAACGTCAGCGTGTAGGCGCCCGAGATGCCCGAGCCGCCCAGCAGGACCGGGGTCTCGCCCGCGCGCAGGGCCGCCGCCAGGCGTTCGGCCGTCTCGCGGTGGCCCGGGGTCATGCACAGCGTGGTGCCGTCGGCGAAGACGTAGACGTCGAGGGTGCCGAGGGGGCCGGGGCGGACGTCGGCCAGTTCGACGCGGGACGCGGCCAGTTCCTCCAGGGTGGCCACCGTGCGCTCATGGTCGTTCACCACGGGCGACTGGACGGGGACGAAGTCCGGGTGGGACGGGTGGCGGCGACGGGCCGCGGCCAGTTCGGGGGAGTCGGCGGCGAACTCGTCGCCGTCCGTGGACGGCTCGGTCACCGACTCCAGCGGCTCCAGCCCCACGAAGTCGCTCTGCCGGGGCAGGAAGAGCTCGCTGTCCGGCAGACCCAGCAGGGAGGGGGCGTCGGAGACGTCACGGGCCTCCTGGGCGGCCCAGAAGGCGCGCGCCTCGGCCAGTTCGCGCTCGCGTTCCTCGGCGAGTGCCTCGGCGACGGCGGCGCGTATCTCGTCGGCCTCGGTGGAGAGGCGGGCCGCCGGCACGAGACCGTGCGGGGCGCGCTGTTCGGCGAGCTGCGTGTGCAGGGCGGCGACCTCACGGCGCAGCACCATGAGGGTGCGCAGGACGGCGACGCCCACGGCGCCCGTGGCGGCCGTGATGAGCAGCAAGGCGATCGGCATGGCGCTCACTGACGTACTCCCGGTTCAAAGTCGACCCCCGACTTCCTACATCAGCTTGAAGGGCGGACTAACCAGCTGTCAGTGCGTAACGTCACGAATAGGACAGGACTTTGGGCCCGTGGCCCCCACCGTGACGGCGCTGACCTGCGTGGATCTCTCCGGTTAGGGAGATAGGTCACATCCTGGGGGAGATTGGATCACAAAACGGCCCGAAGTCCAGGGGTGTCCCGGACTCCGGGCCAGAGGCTCACGAGGTGTGCCCCGGTGGTTACGGAGGGCTCAGCTCAGACGCTCGATGACCATCGCCATGCCCTGGCCGCCGCCGACGCACATGGTCTCCAGGCCGAACTGCTTGTCGTGGAACTGCAGGGAGTTGATGAGCGTGCCTGTGATGCGGGCGCCGGTCATGCCGAAGGGGTGGCCGACGGCGATGGCGCCGCCGTTGACGTTCAGCTTCTCCAGCGGGATGCCGAGGTCGCGGTAGGAGGGGATCACCTGGGCGGCGAACGCCTCGTTGATCTCGACCAGGTCGATGTCGCCGATGGTCAGGCCGGCGCGGCTCAGGGCCTGCTTGCTCGCCTCGACCGGGCCGAGGCCCATGATCTCGGGGGAGAGACCGGAGACGCCGGTCGACACGATGCGGGCGAGCGGGGTGAGGCCGAGCTCGCGGGCCTTGGTGTCGCTCATGATGACGACCGCGGCGGCGCCGTCGTTCAGCGGGCAGCAGTTGCCGGCGGTGACCAGGCCGTCGGGACGGAAGACGGGCTTGAGGCCGGCGACGCCGTCCAGGGTGACACCGGCGCGCGGGCCGTCGTCCTTGGAGACGACCGTGCCGTCGGGGAGGGTCACCGGGGTGATCTCGCGCTCCCAGAAGCCGTTCTTGATGGCTTCCTCCGCGAGGTTCTGCGAACGGACGCCGAACTCGTCCATGTCCTGGCGGGTGACGCCCTTGAGGCGGGCCAGGTTCTCGGCGGTCTGCCCCATCGCGATGTACGGGTCGGGGACCAGGCCGTCCTCGCGCGGGTCGTGCCAGGTGGTGTTCTCCTGCGCGGCGACCTCGGCGGTGCGGGCCTCGGCCTCGGCGAAGAGGGGGTTGTGCGTGTCGGGGAGGCTGTCGGAGTTCCCCTTCACGTACCGGGAGACCATCTCGACGCCGGCCGAGATGAAGACGTCGCCCTCGCCGGCCTTGATGGCGTGCAGGGCCATGCGGGAGGTCTGCAGGGAGGAGGAGCAGTACCGGGTGATGGTGCAGCCCGGCAGGTGGTCCATGCCCATCTGCACGGCGACGATACGGCCGAGGTTGTTGCCCTGCTCGCCGCCGGGCAGACCACAGCCGAGCATCAGGTCCTCGATGTCCTTCGGGTCCAGCTCGGGGACCTTGGCGAGGGCGGCCTGGATGATCGTGGCGGCGAGGTCGTCGGGGCGCAGGTCTTTCAGGGAGCCCTTGAAGGCGCGGCCGATGGGGGAGCGGGCGGTCGAGACGATCACGGCTTCGGGCATCACGGCTCCATTGGCGTACGTACGTGCGTGGGCAGGGCTGGTTGGGAAGTTACCCGTACGTATGGTCGGGGTCACGGGTGCGACGGTGTGACCCTGACCGCAATTTTCTAAGCGCTTGCTTGGGCCTCCGGCGGGTGGGCGGGTGCCGGTGCGGGTGGATGGGGGTGCGGGTTCCCGGGGGCCGCGCCCCCAGACCCCCTGTCGGTCCTGCGGGCCTCGTCCTCGAACGCCGGGCGGGCTGGAGGGGTGGAGGGTGGTCTGGAGGGTGCGGGTGGATGGGGGTGCGGGTTCCCGGGGGCCGCGCCCCCAGACCCCCTGTCGGTCCTGCGGGCCTCGTCCTCGAACGCCGGACGGGCTGGACAGGGCGGACGGTGGTCCGGGGCCCGGCCTGGAATGCCGGATCGGCTGGGGACCTCAGACTCCGGACGGGCTGGAGGGGGTCGGGGTGGGTTCGGAGGGGGTTGGTTCTGTCACCCGCCGCCTGCGCCTGCGCTTGAGGAGGGCCCAGGGGCCGCGCGGGCCCGTCGGCATCGCGGCCGTGACCTCCGTGCCGGGCTCGGACGCCGCCTCGGCGGCCGCCCGCGCCACCGGCAGGAAGCCCTCGCGCCGCGCCGCGTCCGGGCGGTCCTCGTCCGCCGGCCACAGCGCCAGGGCGGCGCAGACCGTCGGGAGGACGGCCATGGCCGCCGTCGCGTACCCCTCCGCCGAGGGGTGGTAGTTGTCGGGGCCGAACAGCTCGCGCGGGTTGGCCTCGAACTCCGGGCCCAGCAGGTCGCCCAGCGAGACGGTACGGCCGCCCTGCTCCACCACGCCGATCGTCTGGGCCGCCGCCAGCTGACGGGAGGCCCGGCGGGCCAGCCAGCGCAGCGGCTGCTGGACCGGCTCGATCGTGCCGAGGTCGGGGCAGGTGCCGACCACCACCTCCGCGCCGGCCGTGCGCAGCCGGCGGACCGCCGCCGCCAGATGGCGGACGGAGCGGGTCGGCGGCATGCGGTTCGTGACGTCGTTCGCGCCGATCATGATCACGCAGACGTCCGGCATCCGGGCGGGGTTCGCCAGCACCAGGGCCACCTGGCGGTCCAGGTCGTCGGACGTGGCCCCCGGCAGGGCCACGTTGTGCAGCTCCACCGGACGCTCCGCCACCGCCGACAGACCGGAGGCCAGCAGCGCGCCCGGTGTCTGGCCCGCCCGGTGCACGCCCTGGCCGGCGGCCGTGGAGTCACCGAGCATCGTCAGGCGCAGGGGAGGTTCGTCGGGAACGGTGTACGCGGTGCCGTACAGGCCGTCCGCCACCGGCACCCGCCCGCTGCCGCCGTTGCCCACATGGCGCTTGGCCAGCTGCACCTCCGCCAGCAGCAGACCCACGGCGGCCGCGCCGGCCAGTCCGATCCCGCCGCCGCCGTACGCGGCGCCGGCCGCGATCCGCCGGGCCACCCGTGCCCTCGACATGCTCGTCATGCGTCGCCGCCACCTCCTCTTAGCCGTACACCCACTCCTTGCCCCGTACAGACGGTGCGCCAATCTCAACGGGGAGTGAACGACCGTCGTGGACGGTCCACAGGTCATAGGCTGGCCGGACCACCAGGACCACTTTTTTTGCAAGCGACCGGAGACAACGGTGCGATTCCACGACTCGATGATCAGCCTCGTCGGCAACACCCCGCTGGTGAGGCTCAACAGCGTTACCAAGGGCATCAGGGCCACCGTCCTGGCCAAGGTCGAGTACTTCAACCCGGGCGGCTCGGTGAAGGACCGCATCGCGCTGCGCATGATCGAGGCGGCGGAGCAGAGCGGGGAGCTGAAGCCGGGCGGCACGATCGTGGAGCCCACCAGCGGCAACACCGGCGTGGGACTGGCCATCGTGGCCCAGCAGAAGGGGTACAAGTGCATCTTCGTCTGCCCCGACAAGGTGAGCACTGACAAGATCAACGTGCTGCGCGCGTACGGCGCCGAGGTCGTCGTCTGCCCGACCGCCGTGGACCCCGAGCACCCGGACTCCTACTACAACGTCTCCGACCGGCTGGTGCGCGAGACGCCCGGCGCGTGGAAGCCGGACCAGTACTCCAACCCCAACAACCCGCTCTCGCACTACCACTCCACCGGCCCCGAGCTGTGGGAGCAGACGGAGGGGAAGATCACCCACTTCGTCGCGGGCGTGGGCACCGGCGGCACCATCTCCGGCACCGGCCGGTACCTGAAGGACGTCAGCGACGGCCGGGTGCAGGTCGTCGGCGCCGACCCCGAGGGTTCCGTGTACTCCGGCGGGTCCGGGCGGCCGTACCTGGTGGAGGGCGTGGGCGAGGACTTCTGGCCCACCGCCTACGACCGGACCGTGGCCGACGAGATCGTGGCCGTCTCCGACAAGGACTCCTTCCAGATGACCCGCCGCCTGGCCAAGGAGGAGGGCCTGCTGGTCGGCGGCTCCTGCGGCATGGCGGTCGTGGCCGCGCTGCGGGTCGCCGAGCGGCTCACCGAGGACGACGTCGTGGTCGTCCTGCTGCCGGACAGCGGCCGCGGCTACCTCAGCAAGATCTTCAACGACGAGTGGATGGCCGACTACGGCTTCCTGGAGGACGAGGGCCCCAGCGCCCGCGTCGGCGACGTCCTCAACGACAAGGAGCACGGCGCCATCCCGTCCCTCGTCCACATGCACCCCGACGAGACCGTCGGCCAGGCCATCGAGGTGCTGCGCGAGTACGGCGTCTCGCAGATGCCGATCGTCAAGCCGGGCGCCGGCCACCCGGACGTGATGGCAGCCGAGGTCGTCGGCTCGGTCGTCGAGCGCGAGCTGCTGGACGCGCTGTTCACCCAGCGGGCCTCGCTGGAGGACCCGCTGGAGAAGCACATGTCCGCCCCGCTGCCCCAGGTCGGCTCCGGCGAGCCGGTCGCCGACCTGATGTCCGTGCTCGGCGCCGCCGACGCGGCCATCGTCCTCGTCGAGGGCAAGCCGACCGGCGTGGTCAGCCGGCAGGACCTGCTGGCCTTCCTCGCCAAGGGCGGGAAGTGACGGCGAACGTCCGGTGAACGGCCGGTGCCGGCGCGGGTCTTGCGGCGTTCGACGATCTCCGCGGACTTCGCGGAAGTGGTACGAGGGTGTCACGTCCACGCAGCACACGCTTAACACGCGTCCGGCAGATTAGTGGGTGTCGGCAGGGCGGGAGCGGCTCCCCGCCCAGGCCGGCGCCGATCGTCCAAGGACCTCCGGAGCGGCTCCCGGACCTCCATGGACGCCGGACGCGAGGCCCGGCCTGACCCGGTCAGCGTCCTTCGCGGGGACCGCCGTCGTCCCGCCCCCCGGCAACGGGGGTGCGGCGGTCCCCGCGCATCCTCCTTCTACGCGCGTGCGCCGGCCCAACTGCCCAGCAGCGCCAGCCTCTCCGCCGTCTCCGAGCCCGGCTCGGGCGTGTAGACGACGAGCGTCTGGTCCTGGTCGGTGGGGATCGTCAGGGTCTCGTACGGCAGGGTCAGCAGGCCCGCCACCGGGTGCCGCATCCGCTTCACGCCGTACGCGCACTCCTTGACCTGGTGGTCGGCCCACAGGCGGCGGAAGTCCTCGCTCTTGACGGACAGTTCCCCGACCAGCGCGCACAGTTCGGGGTCGTCGGCGTACCGGCCCGCGCAGATCCGCAGGTTGGCGACGGTCTGGGCGGCCACCGCGGACCACTCCGGGTACAGCTCACGGCTCGCCGGGTCAAGGAACACCTGCCGGGGCACGCTGCGGCCGGCCGCCGTCATACGGCTGAAGCCGCTCAGCGCGTCGGCGAGCGCGTTCCAGGCCAGTACGTCCATGGCGGGCCCGAGGACGAACGCCGGGGTGTGCGTCATGCCGTCGAGCAGCGCCCGGATGCCGGGGCGGACCCGGGACGCGGCCCGCCGCTCGCGCTTCTTGTGCGGCCGGGCCACCTCGTACAGGTAGGCGTGCTCCCCCTCGTCCAGCCGCAGCACGCGCGAGACGGCGTCCAGCACGGCGTCCGACACACTCGGTCCACGCCCCTGCTCCAGCCGGATGTAGTAGTCCACGCTCACGCCGGCGAGCTGTGCCACCTCCTCGCGGCGCAGGCCCGGCACGCGGCGCCGGCCGTACGAGGCCAGCCCCACCTCCTCGGGCTGTATGCGGGCACGGCGCGAGCGCAGGAAGTCTCCGAGGTCCCCGTTCATGGGTTCGATCGTAGGGGAGGGGCGGGATTCCAGCCTGGTTCTGGCAGACCCAGGAAAAGCGCATCCCTGGGTGGGACCGGCCCGGCGGCGCACGGTGGTGGTCGCCGCCGGGCACGCCGGCGGCCCGATCGCTCAGGGAGTGCACCATGTCGTACGAGAACCTGGACGGCCGTACCGCCGTCGTCACCGGGGCCGCGAGCGGGATCGGCGAGGCCGTCGCCGTGCTGCTGGCCGCGCAGGGTGCGAGGGTCGCGCTGCTGGCCCGGCGCCGGGAGCGGCTGGACGCCGTCGTGGAGAAGATCAGGGCCGACGGCGGGCAGGCCGTCGCCGTCGCCGCCGACGTGACCGACGACGGCTCGGTGGACGCGGCCGTCGAGCGGATCCACGCGGAGTACGGAGCCGTCGACCTGGTCGTGAACTCGGCGGGTGTGATGCTGCCCCACCCCGTGGACGACGGGCGCATCGACGAGTGGCAGCGGATGATCGACACGAACGTCACCGGGGTGCTGCGGATGATCCGCGCCTTCACCGGGGACCTGCTCGCCGCCGCCGCGGCGGGGCGGGCCGCGGACCTGGTGAACATCTCGTCGGTCGGCGCCCACCTCACCTTCCCCTCCTACGCGGTGTACGGGGCGACCAAGGCCGCGCTGACCCACCTCTCCGCCACCCTGCGCACCGAGTTCGGGCCGCGCGACGTCCGGGTCACCAACATCGAGCCGGGACTGACGGCGACCGAGCTCGCCTCGCACATCGAGAGCGACACGATGCGGGAGTTCGTCGACGCGATGGTGGACACGATGGGCGCCCTGTCCTCGGAGGAGGTCGCCGACGTCGTGGCGTACGTCAGCAGCCGTCCCCGGCACGTCAACCTGCGGCAGATCATGGTGCTGCCGACCCGGCAGGCGTGAGGGTCAGTCCTCCCAGCGGTCGCCGTCCTTGTCCCGCCGGCGCCGCGCGCCGAACAGGCTGGGGTTGGCGCGCGCCGCCTGGAAGGCGTTGACGCCGACGATTCCGGCCCAGGTGACGAAGAGGCCGGGCAGGTGGGCGATGCCGCCGCCGATCGCGGACAGCGGGATCGCCAGGACCATCGAGACCATGCCGAAGCCGAAGCGCTCACCCCAGGAGTCCGTCGGCTTCGGCCCGCGGGCGCCGCGGGCCACCACCATCTGCTGCTCGGCCATCTGCCGGCGCACCCGCCGATCGACCGCCCCGTCGATGCGCTGGTCGACCTTCTCCAGGAAGGAGTCGACCAGTGCGGACTCGTACTCCTCGCCCAGCTCCCTGCGCGCCTGCAGCGTGGCGTTGAGTTCCTTCTTGAGCTCCGCGTCCCGCGCGTCCATCGCCGTCTCCGTCCCCATGCCTGTCATGGAATCCCACGGTAGGCAGCCGCGGCGCCCGTCGCACTGGGGATAGCCCCCCTGTCCGGACTGGGGTTCGCCGGGCGGGACGGTGCCTCGATCTTGCGAGGGGCACGCCCGATCGGGAACGCTGTGCCTGCATAGGGCCATGCAGCATTCCTAGAATCTGAATATGGCGTGTCCGGGTGAGGGGAGTGGGGGCGTGACGCACACCGGCCTGGTCGTCCTCGACGGCATCGGGCTCGGCGTCGAGGACGTCGTCCGCCTCGCCGACGGCTCCGCGCGTCCGGTGCCCGGGACCGACGCCATGAAGCGGGTCACCGAGTCCTGGGACGCGGCCCGCCGGATCGCCGCGACGGGACGCGTCTACGGCCGCTCCACCGGCGTCGGCGCCAACCGCAACGAGCCCGTGCCCACCGAGGCAGCCACCGGGCACGGGCTGCGGCTGCTGCGCAGCCACGCGGGCGCCATAGGGGACGAGCTGCCCGCCCGGCAGGTCCGGGCCATGCTCGCCGTACGCGCCAACCAGCTGCTGGCCGGCGGTGCGGGACTGCGGCCGACGGTGGTGACGGCCCTGTGCGAGGCGCTGGCGAAGGGGGCGCATCCGGTCGTCAACGAGTTCGGGTCGGTCGGCACCGGGGACATCGCCGCACTGGCCCAGGTGGGGCTGGCGCTGGCGGGGGAGCATCCGTGGCGGCCGGCCGGTGACGGCTCCGGCGCCCCCGCGGCCCAGCCCCTCGACAACAACGACGCCCTGGCCTTCATCAGCAGCAACGCCCTCACCCTCGGCCAGTCCGCGCTCGCCCTGCACGAACTGCGCGCCCTGGTGGAGGCGACCCAGGTGGTCGCCGCGCTGTCGCTGCTGGCCGTGGACGGCTCGCACGAGGCCTACGCCGCCCCCGTGCACGCCGCCCGCCCGCACCGCGGCAGCGCCGAAGTGGCCCGCCGCATGCGGCTGCTGATCGGCGCCGCGGACCGGCCCACCCCGCCCCTGGGCCGTATCCAGGACCCGTACGGCTTCCGCTGCCTGCCCCAGATCCACGGCCCGGCGCACGACGCCGCCGACGCGCTGGAGAAGGTGCTGGACGTGGAGATCAACGCGGCCGCCGAGAACCCGCTGATCTCGCCCGAGGACATGGCCGCCTACCATCACGGCGGCTTCTACCAGGCCCAGCTCGCCCTCGCCCTGGACCACTTCAGGCTCTCGCTGATGCAGGTGGCACGGCTGTCGACCTCCCGCCTGTCCACCCTCAACGAACTCGCCTTCACCCGCCTGCGCCCCTTCCTCGCCGACCACGAGCCGGCCGCCTCCGGCGTGATGATCCTGGAGTACGCCGCCGGCGCCGCCCTCGGCGACCTGCGCGCCTTCTCCGCCCCCGCCTCCCTCGGCCACGCTGTACTCTCCCGGGGCGTCGAGGAACAGGCCAGTTTCGCCTCGCTCGCCGCACGCCAGACACTGCGCGCCTGTCGCGCGTACCGTCTCGTCGTCGGCTGCGAACTCGTCGCCGCCGTACGGGCGTTGCGTCAGCGCGACTTCAGGCCCGACCCGGAACTTCCGGTGGGCCGTGCACTTCGGCTCGCCGAATCCGTACTGGCACAGGACCAGGCCGACCGGCCGCTCACGGACGACGTGACGGCGGCGGCCGCAACTCTGGACCGGTTCCCCGGTATCTGGAGGGGGACCGAGTCATGAGCCTGGAAGGGGACATGAGCGTGATGGACAGTCCTGCGGGGCGCCTTCAGGCGCTCTTCGAGGGGCACCGGCTGACGCCGACCCAGCGGCGCATCGCGCACAGCATGGTGCGCCGGGCCGCCGACGTGCCCTTCCTGTCCAGCGTGGAGCTGGCCGAACTGGCCGGGGTCAGCCAGCCCTCGGTGACCCGCTTCGCCGTGGCCCTCGGCTTCGACGGCTACCCGGCGCTGCGCCGGCACCTGCGCGAGGTCGCGCCGGCGGAACAGGCCGCCGAGGCCGCCTCGCACAACGCCTACCAGCAGGCCGTCGAGGCCGAGATCGAGAACCTGCGCCACCTGGCCGAACTGCTCGCCGACCCGCGCCCCGTGCGCAGGGCCGGACGGCTGCTCGCCGCCTCCCGCCCGCTGCCCGTCCTCGGGCTGCGCGCCGCCGCCTCCCAGGCCTACGGCTTCGCCTACTTCGCCGCCAAGGTCCATCCGGACGTACGGCTGCTGCACGAGGGCGGCACGATGATCCAGGACCGCATCGAGGGCGCCGTACGCGCCGGGGCGAGCGCCCTGCTGTGCTTCGCGCTGCCCCGCCACCCCCGCGAGGTCGTGGACACGCTGGCCTTCGCGAAGGAGGCCGGGCTGACCGTCGTCACCGTCGCCGACTCCGCGTTCGCGCCCGTCGCCAGGGTGTCGGACCTGCTGCTGCCCGCCGCCGTGGGCACCGGCCTCGCCTTCGACACCGCCTGCGCGCCCATGCTGCTGGGCCGGGTGCTGCTGGAGGCGATGTGCGACGACCTGCCGGACGCGCAGGCCCGGCTGGAGGAGTTCGACGCGCGGGCGGCGGCACGGGGGCTGTTCGTCGAATAGGCGGGCGCGCTGTTCGAGCCCGGCAGCGGGGCGCGTGTTTTTTCAGACTCGTCTCACCTTCGCTCGCTACCCTCCCGGCCCACAGGACTGTGCCAGGACGACGAGGAGGCGGAACGTGGCACGCGCAGATCGCAGGGCTCAGGGTCTGGCCCGGGTGGCCGTCGTCGTACGCGCCGGGGCCGCGCCACTGTGGTGGGCCGGCGTGTTCGCGGCGGGTGTCGGGGTGCTGGTGCCGGGGGTGACCGGGCGCCGGATCGGGGTGATGGCGGGGGCCGCGCTGTTCCTCGTCGCCGCGGCCGTGGTGTCGTACGGCCGCCGCGGTCGCTATACGGCCCTGGCCCGCTCGGCCGTCCGCGCGAGCCGGCACGACGTGCTCCAGGACCGTGCCGTGAGCGTGCGCAACTGGCGGCGCGGGCACCGGTGGTGGCTGCTGCTCGCGTTCCTGGCCGCGCTGGGCGCCTCCTTCGCCGTGCCGGCCGCGGGCGGGATGCTCCTCGCCGGTGCCGGCACGGGGCTGCGGCTCAAGGCCGCCTGGCTGGGGCGGCGCGAACGGACCGAGGACGCCCTGCTGTGGGTCCGGGTCGACTGGCTCTCCGCGAACGGAGGCCGCCCGGCCGGCAAGGCGGTCAGGGCCTACCGCAGCACGGGTATCGCGGCGGGCGACGCGGCCCCGGGCGGGGCGCGGCGCCGCACCGCGGCACTCGTGTGAGCTGACGCGCCCGCTAGACCTCCAGGTCCTCCTCGATCCTCTTGAGCTGGTGGCGGGCCATCGCCAGGTTGGCCCGCTTGCCGTCCAGCACCAGGTAGAGGAACAGGCCGTTGCCGCCCCTTCCGCTGATCAGGCGGATCAGGTGGTACTGGTCGGACAGGGTGATCAGGATGTCCTCGATCTGGGCCTTGAGCCCGAGGTGCTCCATGGTGCGCATCTTGGCGCGGACGACGTCGGTGTTGCCCGCGGCGGCGACATTGAGGTCGAAGCCCTTGCTGCCCCCCATCGTGCCGAGCGCCATGCCGCTGGTGTAGTCGACGAGCGCGACGCCGGTCGCGCCCTCGATGGAGGCGAGGGCTTCCTTCAGACAGGTTTCGGTGTTGGCCATGAGTGTGTTCCTCGGTTCCCTTTCAACTTTCCGTGGTGGTGCGCGCGTTGGTGGTCGTGGTACGTGGCGCGCGCGGGGTTCTGGTCCGTACGGCGGCCGTCTTGGCCGGCGGTCTGGCGGGCTTGGTCTGCTTGGCGCGCTGGGCGGCCGGGGCGTGCTCGTCGACGAGTTCGGCGATCCGGGCGGCCGCCCGGCGGCCCTCCAGCAGGAGCCGGCCGACGTTCACCCGCTCCTGGGCGAGCAGGGTCAGTACGGCCGTCGCGGAGGCGGTGCCCGCGGTGAACGTCGCGACGTAGCCGTAGACCCCGTGCACCAGCAGCTCGCGGACCTCGCCCTGGCCCGTCGCGTCCGCCAGCCGCACGGCGGCGGCGTGCGCGGTCGCGCTGAGCGCCGCCATGTCCTGCGGGTCGACGCCGGGGGTGTCCTGGGCGAGGACGTCGCCGTCCGCCCCCGTGGCGAGCGCGCCGGTGAGCTGCGGGACACGGGCCCTCAGCCGGCGCAACTCGTCGAGGACATGGGGGTCGACGGCCATCCGGGGCCTCCTCTCGAACCGGTCAAAGGGCCTCCAGCGCATCTCTGAGCCTCTTCAGCAAGGTGATGTGGGGATCGGGCGGCAGCGGTTCGGTGAAGGCGGGTATCCCGTGACCGGCTGCGGGCCGGGCCGGTCCGGGTCCCGGGCCCGCCGCGCCGTACGGCGGCCGTCCGCGGCTCGGCAGGGGCGGCGGTTGCCCGGGGTCCGGCGGCGGTGCCGGTTCCGGGGCCGCCCACCCCTCGCCCGCCGGGTCCGCCGGGCCCGGCGGCTCGGGGACGGCCGGGCGCAGCGGGGCGAGCACTCCCGCCGCCGCCAGCCGGCGGACGTCGACCAGCGTGTGGAACGCCAGGTGGCCCAGGGCCCGGGCGATGTCCGGCGCCGTACGGACGCCGTCCGCGTGGGCCAGCACGGCTCGCTGGCGGCGGGTGAGCGCGGGCGCCGCGGGACGCTCCGTGCGGGCCAGCGGTGCCTCGTCGGTGACCGGGTCCGGCCAGATGCGGTGCAGCAGGTCGCGACGGCGCAGCGTCTCGCGTTCCAGGGCGGCCACGGGGACCCGGCGCACGGCGGCCCGGTGCCCGGGGGCGTGGGCGGTGCCGTAGCGGAAGCGGCCCGGGGTGGAGCTGGGGGCGAGGACGAAGTACGCGGCGTCGTACAGCGCCGTCAGCCGGCACAGCTCGAAGGCCCCGAGGGTGAGCAGGCCGGCGTCGACCAGGCGCAGACCGGCGAGGTGGCCGGCCTGGTGGTCGTCGTCCGTCTCGCCGAGCGCCTGCCGCCAGGCCTCCACGGCGAGCGTGCCGTGGGCCGTCAGGAGCGTCTCCAGGCCGGGCGCGCAAGGGCTCTCGGCGTGCACCACCAGGCCGTCGGCGAGGTGGAGCGTGCCGTGCTCGCGGAAGAGGATGCCGGTGGCCCGCTCGGCGGCCAGCCGGGTCAGCATCGGCGAGACGCCGCCCCAGCCGCGCTCGGCGGCGGCGACCTTCTGGCGGACCGGCAGCCGCGGGGGCTCGGTGGTGTGGACGGCGGTCATGCGAGCACCAGCCGTTCGGCCATCTCGCCCAGCCGGATGCGGGCCATCGCCAGGTTGCCCTCGGCGCGGGCCAGCCACAGGTGCAGGAACACGCTGCCGTCGAACGTCGCCCCCACGAACCGCAGCACGTGGTAGCTGTCCCGGTTGCTGACGATGAGGTCCTCGACCGGCGGGTCGGCGTCCGCCGCCGGTCCGGCCCCGGCATCGTCGTCCGGCGCGAACGCGTGCTGCTCTGCGGCCAGCCGGGCGATCTCGGCGGCCTCCGCCGCAGCGGTCTCCTGGTCCCCGCCAGGGGCCTCTCCGACGCTGCCCAGGGCCAGCCCGCTGGTCCAGTCGATCAGCGCGGCGCCCCGGGCACCGGGCAGTCGCATGGCTTCCAGCAGACACTCGTCGATTCCGGGCACCGTGGCTCCCCTCCCGCCTGGGGTTCGGCTGAGTGACGCCGAAACTACGCAACGTGTGCGCGACGGGTGAGGGATATGGCATTTTCCGGTGGAACATGCTCCGGACGGCTAAGGTGGGTCGGCTCGCCTCGAATTCAGGGCAGTTGAACCGCAGATGCCCCGGCACGCGTCAACGGCGGTCGGGGGCGCGCAAGGTGGTGAGCGCGCCCGCGTGCGCTCCTCCGGCCTCGGCCACGATCTCGTCGAGCTGCTGCGCCTCGCGCACGGTCGCGAAGGCCACCTCTCCCGACCCGTCCGGCGCGAAGCCGTAGATCCCGGGCCGGGCGAGCGAGTTGTAGGCGTAGTGGTGCGCGAAGTAGTACGCGCCCGTGTCCAGCGCCGCCGCGTAGTCCCCCTGCTCCAGCAGCGGCAGCGCGCGTCCCTCGGCCAGCAGGTCGCCCGCGAAACAGGCCGGTCCGGCGACGTCCTGCACCACCGGCGGGCCCTCCTTCGGGCGCCCCTTGGCGTCGTAGGCGGCGATCCTGAGCGGCCACGAACCCGGCACGTACACCGTCCGCGCCGCCACCTGCACGCCGGCGTGCGTGACGGCGACCGGCCGCCCGCCGGCGCTCTTGGCGTACTCCACCCGGGCCACCACGGTCCCGTGCTTGGCGAGCAGCGACCGGCCGAACTCGGTCACCAGGCCGTACCGCCCGTCGAACAGTCCCGGCACCGCCTCGCTCAGCAGGCGTGCGTACTGCGCGTACGTCGGCGTCGACTCGTCCGAGCCGAAGTTCACCGGCAGGCCGCCGCCGATGTCGAGCGTGTCGATCTGCGGCCGGCCGAGGCGCCGGTTGATCTCCTCGGCGAGCGCGAACACCTCCGCCACGCCCTGCGCCATCAGCGACAGAGGGATGCCCTGCGACCCGGTGTGCGCGTGCAGCCGAGTCAGCCACGGCCGCTCCCGGTACGCCCGCACGACCCACTCCCGCGCACCCTCGTCGCGCAGCGCCACCCCGAACTTCGAGGTCGCCGTGGCCGTCGAGGTCGCCCCGATGGAACCCCCGCCGACCTGCGGGTTCACCCGGATCCCGATGGGGGAGCCGCTGTGTGCCGAGCGCATCAGGGCGTCGATCCGCGCCAGCTCCTGGGCGTTGTCGGCGTTGACGGCGATGCCCAGCGCCAGTGCCTCGCGCAGTTCGGCCGGCGTCTTGGCGGGCGAGTCCAGGACGGTCAGCCGCGGCGGCACTCCCGCCGCCCGCGCCAGCGCCAGCTCGCCCGGGCTCGCGACCTCGGCGCCGAGCCCCTCCTCGCGCAGCAGCCGCACCACGGGCACCAGCGGGGTCGCCTTCACGGCGAAGGCGTGCAGCACGGGCGTGCCGGGAGCCGTCACCGCGTCGAAGGCCGCACGCAGCTCGGCCGCCGACTCGCGGATGCCCGTGACGTCCAGAAGGCCGAGGATGGGGGTGTCCGGTCCGAGGAGCCCCTGCTCCACGGCCGCCCGCACCGCGTCGTCGCGCCGCGCAGCGCCGTCCGTACGCCCGCCGTTGTCGTAGCCCACACCGTCCCCCGTCGTGTCGTCGCCCTCGCCCATGCGTCCAGCCAAACATCTGGGACGAATCCTCGCTGCCCGCCGGTTCTATTGACTAGTCCTATTCAGAGCGCGAGGATGTGAATAGTCGTAGTAACGGTTCGCTGCGAGCAATCCACTCAGGAGGCAGACCATGTCAGGACCCCGCCCCGTCCGAGCGCCGCGCGGTACGGAACTGAGCGCCCTGGGATGGCAGCAGGAAGCCGCCCTGCGGATGCTGCAGAACAACCTCGACCCCGAGGTCGCCGAGCACCCGGACAAGCTCGTCGTCTACGGCGGCACGGGCAAGGCGGCCCGCGACTGGCGCTCTTTCGACGCCATGGTGCGCACGCTGAAGGGGCTGAAGCAGGACGAGACCATGCTGGTCCAGTCCGGCCGACCGGTCGGCGTCATGCAGACCCACGAGTGGGCCCCGCGCGTCCTGATCGCCAACTCCAACCTCGTCGGCGACTGGGCCAACTGGGAGGAGTTCCGCCGCCTGGAGGCCCTCGGCCTGACCATGTACGGCCAGATGACCGCCGGCTCCTGGATCTACATCGGCACCCAGGGCATCCTCCAGGGCACCTACGAGACCTTCGCCGCCGTCGCCGCGAAGAAGTTCGGCGGCACCCTCGCCGGGACGATCACCCTCACCGCCGGCCTCGGCGGCATGGGCGGCGCCCAGCCCCTTGCCGTCACCATGAACGACGGCGTCGCGATCTGCATCGACTGCGACCCGCGCGCCATCGAGCGCCGCATCGAGCACCGCTACCTGGACGTGAAGGCCGACTCCCTCGACCACGCCCTCCAGCTGGCCACCGAGGCCCGCGACGCCCGCCGCCCGCTGTCCATCGGCGTCCTCGGCAACGCCGCCGAACTGGTCCCGCAGCTGCTCGCCATGGGCGCCCCCATCGACATCGTCACCGACCAGACCTCGGCCCACGACCCGCTGGCGTACCTGCCGCTCGGCGTCGACTTCGACGACATGGCGGACGCGGCGGCCAAGGACCCGGCCGGGTTCACCACGCGCGCCCGTGAGTCGATGGCGAGGCACGTCGAGGCGATGGTCGGCTTCATGGACGCCGGCGCGGAGGTCTTCGACTACGGCAACTCCATCCGCGGCGAGGCGCAACTCGCCGGGTACGAGCGGGCGTTCGCCTTCCCCGGCTTCGTCCCCGCCTACATCCGCCCGCTGTTCTGCGAGGGCAAGGGCCCCTTCCGCTGGGCCGCGCTGTCGGGCGAGGCGTCCGACATCGCCAAGACCGACAAGGCGATCCTCGACCTGTTCCCCGAGAACGAGTCCCTCGCCCGCTGGATCAAGATGGCCGGCGAGCGGGTCCACTTCCAGGGCCTGCCCGCGCGCATCTGCTGGCTCGGCTACGGCGAGCGGGACAGGGCCGGCGAGCGGTTCAACGACATGGTGGCGAGCGGCGAGCTGGCGGCTCCGCTGGCGATCGGGCGCGACCACCTGGACTGCGGCTCCGTGGCCTCCCCCTATCGCGAGACGGAGGCCATGCTCGACGGCTCCGACGCGATCGCCGACTGGCCGCTGCTGAACGCCATGGTCAACGTCGCCTCCGGCGCCTCCTGGGTGTCCATCCACCACGGCGGCGGCGTGGGCATGGGACGGTCCATCCACGCCGGGCAGGTGACGGTGGCCGACGGCACGAAGCTGGGCGGCGAGAAGATCCGCCGTGTGCTGACGAACGACCCCGGCATGGGCGTCGTCCGCCACGTGGACGCGGGCTACGACATCGCGGAGTCGGTCGCCGACGAGCGGGGCGTGCGGGTGCCGATGCGCGAGGGTGACTCCGCGTGACGGACACTTCCGCCGTGCGCAACGACCTCCCGCAGCCTGGGCGGGCCGGTGGTTCCTTCCACGAGATGTGGCGTGAGCTGCTGCCCGTCGGGCGGTATGCCGGCTCCCGGGGCTACCGCCGGTTCGCCTGGACCGGTGCCGACGCCGAGTGCCGGGCCTGGTTCAGGGAGCAGGCCGAGGCGCGGGGGCTCGCCCACGAGGTCGACGGGAACGGCAACCAGTGGGCCTGGCTCGGCGACCCCACCGCCGGGGACGCCGTCGTCACGGGGTCCCACCTCGACTCCGTGCCCGACGGCGGTGCCTTCGACGGGCCCCTCGGCGTTGTGTCCTCCTTCGCCGCCCTCGACGAACTCCGCTTCAGGGGAGCGCAGTTCACCAAGCCGCTTGCCATCGTCAACTTCGGCGACGAGGAGGGCGCCCGCTTCGGTCTCGCCTGCGTCGGCTCCCGGCTGACCGCGGGGGAGCTCACCGTCGAGCAGGCGCACCGGCTGACCGACGGGGACGGCGTCAGCCTCCCGCGGGCCATGGAGGCCGCGGGGTACGACCCCGACGCCATCGGCGCCGACCCCGAGCGGCTCGCCCGGATCGGGGCCTTCGTCGAACTGCACGTCGAACAGGGCCGGGCGCTGGACCTGTCCGGCGACCGGGTCGGCATCGCGAGCGCCATCTGGCCGCACGGGCGCTGGCGGTTCGACTTCCGGGGCGAGGCCAACCACGCCGGCACCACCCGCCTGGTGGACCGGCGCGACCCGATGCTGTCGTACGCGGAGACCGTGCTCGCCGCCCGCCGTGAGGCCGAACTCGCCGGTGCGGTCGCCACCTTCGGCAAGATCGCCGTCGAGCCGAACGGCGTCAACGCCATCCCGTCCCTGGTGCGCGGCTGGCTCGACTCCCGCGCCGCCGACCAGCGGACCCTCGACGTCGTGGTCACCGGCGTCGAGAAGGCCGCCCGCGAGTACGCCGCCGCCCACGGCGTCGACCTCGACGTCGTCCGGGAGTCCTTCACGCCCGTCGTCGAGTTCGACCACGCCCTGCGCGACGAACTGGCCCGCATCCTCGGCAAGGACACCGACATCAGCGTCCCGGTGCTGGGTACCGGCGCCGGACACGACGCCGGAATCCTCTCCGGGCGCATCCCGACCGCCATGCTGTTCGTGCGCAACCCCACGGGCGTCTCGCACTCCCCGGCCGAGCACGCCGCCGAGGACGACTGCGTGGCCGGGGTGCTCGCCCTCGCCGACGTACTGGAAGGACTGGCCTGCAGGTGACCACGCGGACCTATTGGCTGGAGCACGCCTGGCTCGGCACCCACGTCGAGCCGGGCGTCGCCCTGAGCATCGAGGACGGCCGCATCACCGCCGTCCGCACGGGCGCCGACGGCCCGCCGCCCGGCGCCGAGATCCTGCGCGGACTGACCCTCCCCGGCCTCGCCGACGCCCACTCGCACGCCTTCCACCGCGCCCTGCGCTCCACCGTCCAGGTCGGCTCCGGCACCTTCTGGACCTGGCGCGAGATCATGTACGCCACGGCCGACAAGCTGACCCCGGACAGCTACCACGCCCTCGCCCGCGCCGTGTACGCCGAGATGGCCCTCGCCGGCATCACCTCCGTCGGCGAGTTCCACTACCTGCACCACGCCCCCGGCGGCACCCCCTACGCCGACCCCAACGCCATGGGCGAGGCGCTCATCGCGGCCGCCGCGGAGGCCGGCATCCGCATCACCCTCCTCGACACCGCCTACCTCTCCTCCGGCTTCGGCGAGGCGCCCGACACCCACCAGCTGCGCTTCTCCGACGGCACCGCCGAGGCCTGGGCCGAACGCTGTTCAGTTCTCAAGGAACGGGACCACGCGCGGATCGGGGCGGCCGTCCACTCCGTACGAGCCGTGCCAGCCGCCCAGTTGGCGACGGTCGCGCGGTGGGCCGAGGAGCGGCGGGCCCCGCTCCATGTGCACCTGTCCGAGCAGACCGCCGAGAACGACGCCTGCCAGGCCGCCCACGGGTGCACCCCGACCCGTCTGCTCGCCGACCACGGCGTCCTCGGCCGCCGCACCACCGGCGTCCACAACACGCACCTCACCGACGAGGACATCGCCCTCCTCGGCGGCACCGGAACCGGCACCTGCATGTGCCCGACCACCGAACGCGACCTCGCCGACGGCATCGGCCCCGCCCCCGCCCTGCAGGCGGCAGGCTCCCCGCTCTGCCTCGGCTCCGACAGCCACGCCGTCATCGACCTGTTCGAAGAGGCCCGCGCGATGGAGCTGAACGAGCGGCTGCGCACCCGCAGCCGGGGCCACTGGACCGCGGCGGCACTGCTGCGCGCGGCCTGTGCCGACGGCCACGCGGCCCTCGGCTGGGAGGAGGCGGGCACCATCGAGGCGGGGGCCCTCGCCGACCTGACGACGATCGCGCTCGACTCGGTCAGGACGGCCGGGCCGCTGCCGAGGCTCGGCGCCGAGACGGCCGTATTCGCCGCGACAGCAGCGGACGTACGGCACACGATCGTGGGCGGGCGGCACGTCGTACGCGACGGGGCGCACACCCTCGTACCGGACGTGCCGCAAGACCTCGCGCGGGCGATCGAAGCCCTCCGCGCCTGACGACCACCCACGAGGACGCCATGAGCAGCAGCACCGCCATCACCAACATCGCCACGCTGGTCACCAACTCCCCCTCCCTGGGTGACGGTTCTCCTCTCGGTCTCATCCAGGACGCGGCCGTCGTCATCGAGGGCGACCGCGTCGTGTGGACCGGTGAATCAAGCAAAGCACCCGCCACTGACAACCGGGTCGACGCCGGTGGCCGCGCGGTCCTGCCGGGCTTCGTCGACTCCCACTCCCATCTGGTCTTCGCGGGCGACCGGACCCAGGAGTTCAACGCCCGCATGTCCGGGCGCTCCTACACCGCGGGCGGCATCCGCACCACCGTCGCCGCCACCCGCGCGGCCACCGACGAGGAGCTGGAGGCGAACCTCACCCGCTACCTCGCCGAGGCCCTTCGGCAGGGCACCACCACCTTCGAGACCAAGTCCGGTTACGGCCTCACCGTCGCCGACGAGGCCCGCGCCCTGCGGATCGCCGGCGCGCACACCGAGGAGGTCACCTACCTCGGCGCCCACATCGTGTCGCCCGACTACGCCGACGACCCGGCCGCCTACGTCTCCCTCGTCACCGGCGAGATGCTCGACGCCTGCGCGCCGCACGCCCGTTGGATCGACGTCTTCTGCGAGAAGGGCGCCTTCGACGGCGACCAGGCCCGGGCCATCCTCACCGCGGGCAGGGCCCGGGGCCTGCACCCGCGCATCCACGCCAACCAGCTCTCCCACGGCCCCGGCGTCCAGTTGGCCGTCGAACTCGACGCGGCCAGCGCCGACCACTGCACCCACCTCACCGACGCGGACGTCGACGCCCTGGCGAACGGCGACACGGTCGCCACGCTGCTGCCCGGCGCCGAGTTCTCCACCCGCGCCGAGTGGCCGGACGCCCGCCGCCTGCTGGACGCGGGCGTCACCGTCGCCCTCTCCACCGACTGCAACCCGGGCTCGTCCTTCACGTCCTCCGTGCCCTTCTGCATCGCCCTCGCCGTACGGGACATGGGCATGACCCCGGACGAGGCGGTCTGGTCGGCCACGGCGGGCGGCGCGGCGGCGCTCCGCCGCACGGACATCGGCCGGCTCACCCCGGGCGCCTACGCCGACCTGATCGTCCTCGACGCCCCGAGCCACGTCCACCTGGCCTACCGCCCGGGCGTGCCGCTGGTCACCGACGTGTGGCGGCGGGGCGTCCGCCAAGGCTGACGCGGCCAGGTCAGGAAGCGCCCGCCCGCCAGCGCTGATCCCGGCCCCCGCTCAGGGGCCGCAGCGACACTCCGTCGCCGCCACCCGGCGTGACGGCCGTCTCGATGGCGATGGCGGGGCGGATCACGCCGTCGGAGTCCACCGTGAACCGCAGGTTCTGTCCGTGGTCGCCGTCCACCGAACCGCAGTCCCAGATGCCGACGCCCCGGTCCACCGAGCCCCGGCTGTCGAGGCAGAAGTCCGAGTCGGCGTACGACTGCACGATCCCGCGCGCCGCGTCGACCCGCCAGCGCTGGGTCGAGGCGCCGGAGCAGGGCGCCGTGACGACGGCCGTGCCGTTGCTCAGGCCGCCGTCGATGTCCAGGCAGCGGCCCGTCGATACGTTGACGATCTGGGCGTAGGTGCCGTTGGGGGCGTGGGTCGGGGCAGCGCTGGGCTTCGCCGACCTGGACGGGGTGGAACTCTTCGTCGGGGAGGGTGACTTGGCGCTGGGGGAGGGGGACGGCGTGGCGGAGACCGTCGCCGTCACCGTCACCTCCGGGGGAGCCGTCGGCGTGTCCACGGAGCCCGGCTGCCCTCCCGGCGCCGAGGACGGCGACCCGTCGCCTCGCGAGAGCACCAACACCAGCAACGGCGTCAGCGCCACGCCGAGAGCGACGGAGGTCAACAGCAACCGCCGTGACACGGGCCAGGCGACCGGCCCGAGCAGGAACCGCGCCCGGACCGGAACCCCGACCTGTGCGAGCACCCCGGGCCGTCCGACAGACCCGGACCGACGGTGGACATCCGCCCGCCCTCCGGACCTCGAACGTCTCCCGGCCCCTGCCCGCCCTCCGGACGCCGACCGTGCCCCGAACTCCGGCTGTCCTCCGGACGCCGACCGTGTCCCGGACTCCGGCTGTCCTCCGGACGCCGACCGTCCTGCGAACCAGGACCGTCCCCCGGCCCCTGCCCGCCCCCCGAACCAGGACCGTCCCCCGCCCTTCGACCGCCGTCGGCCGGTGCCGGGGCGGGTGGTGGGGGCGCCGGGTGGCCGGTGAGCGAGGTCCTCGCGGGTGGCGTAGGCCGTGCCGGACCACGGCAGCAGGCCCTCCGCCAGGGCGGTGCGGGGGGAGTCGCGCAGGGCGGAGAGGTCCGTGTACGCCGCCGTGCAGTGGGCGCAGTGGACCATGTGGGCCCGCAGGTCGGCGCTCTCGCGCGGGCTGTCCGGGCGTACCGACTCCTCGATCAGCCGGCCGAAGTTGCCGCAGCGCGGGTCGCCGGAGGCGGCGAGCCGGGAGCGGAGGCAGGCCTGGGCCATGGCCTGGAGGGCCGCCGGCGTCTCGTGGGCGACGTCCTCGCGGGTCAGGCCGAGCAGAAGGGCAGTGCGTCGCTCCGCCTCGCGTTCCACCACGCCGTACCAGACCAGCCCCTGCGCTCGGGACGGCAGACACCGGAACGCGGCGAGCATCGGCGGGTCGGCGACCGTGTCCGGGCCCGGCGTGCTCAGGGCGAACAGCAGGCCGGGGTCGAGGCCCGCGGCCCGTTCGTCGCCGGCCCAGGAGGCGGCCAGCCTGCCGGTCAGGAGCAGCAGCTCATGCCGCAGCGGGACCGACGGCTCGGTGCCGCGCGCCGTCTGCCGGGCCGCCAGCGTGAACGCCTGCGAGGCCAGCTGGCGGGCCGCGGACTCGCTCGCCGTGCACAGGCGCGCGTAGGCGAGCACGGCCGGCTGGTGACGGGCGCGGAGCTCCCGCAGAGCCGGGTAGACGGTTGCGGTACGGGCCCGCAGCAGCTCGGTCAGCCGCGCGTCGGGCACGTCCGCGTACACACCGCCCTCGGTCGCGACGCCGTTGTCGGTCCCGTAGGCCCCGGCCATCTCCAGGCCCCCTTCCACAACCCCGCCGCGGACCGTCGATATCCGGCTACCGGCAGGTAGGGGGCCCATAGTGGTGGAAGTGAAGCTCTGGGGAAAGGGTTTCTGTGGGTAACCCATGGCGGGGCGGCGAACGGTACTCGAAGGGTGCTACTCCTCCAGCGTCAGCCCCTTGCGCAGCCGCACCAGCGTCCGCGACAGCAGCCGGGAGACGTGCATCTGGGAGATGCCGAGTTCGTCGCCGATCTCCGACTGGGTCATGCCCGCCACGAAGCGCAGCGAAAGGATCTTCCGGTCCCTGGCGGGGAGCTCGGCGATCAGCGGCTTGAGGGACTCGACGTACTCGATGCCCTCGATGCCGTGGTCCTCGTAGCCGATCCGGTCCGCGAGGGCGCCCTCCGCGTCATCCTCCTCCGGCTGGGCGTCCAGCGAGGAGGCGGTGTAGGCGTTCGACGCCGCCATGCCCTCGACGACCTCGTCCCTGGTGAGGCCCAGGCGCTCCGCGAGCTCGGCGACGGTCGGTGCCCGGTCCAGCTGCTGGGCCAGCTCGTCCCCGGCCTTGGCCAGGTCGAGCCGCAGCTCCTGCAGCCGGCGCGGGACGCGCACGGACCACGAGGTGTCGCGGAAGAAGCGCTTGATCTCACCCACGATGGTTGGCATCGCGAACGTGGGGAACTCCACCCCCCGAGAGAGCTCGAAGCGGTCGATCGCCTTGATCAGGCCGATGGTGCCGACCTGGATGATGTCCTCCATCGGCTCACTGCGTGAACGGAATCGGGAGGCGGCGAACTTGACCAGTGCGAGGTTGAGTTCGACGAGGGTGTTGCGGACGTACGAGTACTGGTGGGTGCCTTCCTCGAGTGACTCCAGTCGCTCGAAGAGGGTCTTGGACAGCGCTCTCGCGTCGACCGGACCCACCTCGTCGTAGGGCGGGATCTCCGGGAGTCCGGCGAGTGCGTCCGTGCCGACGGTGTCGTCGTTCTCGGTGCTCTCGATGCTCTCGATGGGAGCAAGATGTTCCGGAGGGGGTGTCGACGTCGCCTGCCGGGTATGCGGTGCGTCGAGCCGGGGTGACATGATGTCCTCCATCGTTCTCGGCATATGGCTGCCGAAGCCAGTGCGTGCACTGCGGTGTGCGGCGCCTCCAAAGCCGGCCGTGTCGGTTGCGTATCCCTACTAGCCCTACCCGCTTTTCCACACCCGCCGCAAGTGCGTAACGTGCGGTTATGTCCGTTTGCGGGGGGTTGTTCGGGTGTCGGGAAGTGTGAGGAAGGCGTAGTGTTCGAGGGCGTACGTCAGCAGTCACGACGTCGGGAGAGAGAGACGGCATGGACCGCGGGACGGTCGGCAGCGCACAGTCTGGCCGGCTTCTGGTGGAGGTCAGGGAAGAGGGCTCGAGCGCAGTCGTGACGCCAGCAGGTGAGTTGGATCACCACACGGCCGATCTGTTGCGCGAGCCCCTCGAGGACTGCCTCGCCAAGGGATTCAAGCGGCTGGTCGTGGACTGCTCACGACTGGAGTTCTGCGACTCCACGGGCCTCAACGTGCTGCTGGGCGCCCGGCTGAAGGCGGAGGCCGCTGGCGGCGGTGTCCACCTCGCCGGGATGCTTCCGGTGGTGGCCCGGGTCTTCGAGATCACGGGAGCGGAGGCGGTCTTCACCGTCCACGACACGCTCGAGGCGGCCCTGGCCGACCAGACCGGCTGACCCCGGCAGGGCGGCCCGGCATGGCGCCGGGCCGTCCCGCCCGCCCCCGTGTGACCGGCACTTTCCGGATGTCACGCTTTCCGTGCCGAAACAGGGGGTGTTCTGCCGGTTCGGTCGGGCAGGAGACATCCTGAGCCTGTCGGCGGCACGGCGAGCACGGGGGACGGTGAGCGAACGATGGAACACGAAAGAAAAAGACGGCAAGCCGACAGAGAGAGCCGTCGAGCCACGTACAGACTCTTGAAACGTGAACTGGTGAATCGGTGAGGTGAAGCGCTGATGAGCACCACCCGGCCTTACCCGCCGGGCGACCGCGGCCCGGAGCCAAGCGGCGCTTCCGGGGCGTCCGAGGGGGGCGCGCCCGCGACCGGGGCGTCCGCCGAGGGGGATGCCGCGTCGTCTCAGGGGCGCCAGGTCCGCAGACTGAGCTTCGACGGGGCCAGCGGTGTCGTCCCGCTCGCCCGCGACTTCACCCGCCAGGCGTTGTACGCGTGGGGCTGGCTGCCGGCCGCCGGCGCCGACCAGCGGGCCGCCGCCGAGGACGTGCTGCTCGTCGTCTCCGAGCTGGTCACCAACGCCTGCCTGCACGCCGAGGGTCCCAGCGAACTGTGGATAGCCCTCGACAACAAGGTGATCCGCCTGGAGGTGTCCGACCGCGGCACCGGCGAGCCGGCACCCCGCACCCCGCACCGCGCGGGCCGCCCCGGCGGCCACGGCATGTTCATCGTGCAGCGCCTGTGCCTGGACTGGGGTGTCGTACGGACCCCGGGTGTGGCGGGCAAGACGGTCTGGGCGGAACTGGGCGCTCCCGCCTAGCCCGGCTGGGGTTACCGAGGGTCACTCCCTCCACTCGGCCCCCCTTTCGCGCGCGCCGGATCCGCACAACTCCGGCGCGCACCTTCTCTTCCCTCCTCAAGGGCCCGGGCGTACCTTGACGGCCCATCTGATGTGCCGTCAGGAAACCGAGAGGGAGCGGAAATCGTGTCGTACCGGAATCGAACCGCCGTGCTCGCGTCCGTCGCGGCCCTGGCGGGCTCGGCGGTGCTGATGGCCGCCCCCGCAGCCCAGGCCAAGGTCGTCGACGTCAACTACCAGTGCAAGACGCCCATCGGCGACAAGAGCGCCGTCTCGCCCATCGACATCACCGGCGTCAAGAGCGGCAGCGGCTACAAGATCACCATGTCCTGGCAGAAGGGCGTCTCGTCCAGCCCGGTGGAGCTGGGCAAGGGCGCGATGAACCCCAGCGCCACCATCAAGCTGGGCGGCGCCGACAGCGGCACGATGAACGTCAGCGGGCCCGCCAACCAGGAAGCGATCCCCGCCAACACCCCCATCAAGATCAGTGACCTGACGGGCACGTACACGCCGAAGAAGACGGGCAGCGTGACCTTCACACCCGGCGTCCTCACCATCAAGGCGCTCGGTACGACGACCACGTGCACGCCCTCCAACAGTCCCGGACCGGCGCTGACCCTCGACGTCACGGCGGCGGGCGGAGGCGGCTCCTCCGGCGGGACCGGCTCCTCCGGCACGACCGGCTCCGACTCCGGCGGCTCCCTCCCGCAGACCGGACCCGACGACTCCGCGATCGCCCTGGGGACCCTCGGCGGCACGGTGCTCCTCGCCGGAGCGGCGGGCGCGCTGTGGATCACCCGCAGGAACCAGACGGCCCGCGCACGCCGCTGAGCGGGCCGCGGCCGGCGGTACGGCGCTCGCCGACGGCCACGGCACCGGCGCCGACCCCGAACCGCCGAGCGCCTCGCCTTTCGCATCCGGACCGTCGTTGGAGCCGCCCGATGCCCTCACCCGTCCGTGTTCCGGCCGTCCTGGGCCTGCCGTTGCTGGTCCTGCTGACGGCCGCTCCCGTCGCGAGCGCGGCGGACGGGTGGTCGCTCGCGCCCGGCGGGGGCTCGCGGCCCTCCTTCTACGCCGAGGGCGCGCCCGGCGCGGTCCTGCAGGACACGGTGTCGGTGACCAACCGCAGCGGGCGGCCGGTCACCGTGCGGCTCAGCGGCCGGGGTGTCCGGGCCGTGTTCGCGTGGAGCCGCGTCCGCGTGCCCGCCCGCACCCGCGCCGACATCCCCTTCACCGTCAGCGCGCGCGGCGACCGCAGCGGCGAGATCGTCGCCCGCGACCAGGACGGCCGCACGGTCACGGCCGCGCTCCGCCTGCGGGCGGGCGGACCGCGGCTGTCCGCGGTGACCGTCGAGCATGTCGCCGTGCACGCCGACCGCATCACGTACGACCTGGTCAACCGGGGTACGACCACCCTGGTACCGACCCTCGCCGTGCACGCGGACGGCCTGCTCGGCCCGGTCCTCGACCGTGCTCCGCGCACCCTGCCGGTCCGCCTCGCGCCCGGCCGCCGGCTGCGCCTGACCGAGCCCTGGCGCGACCACCCCGCCCTGGACGCGGTCGACGTCCGGGTGACGGCGACGGCACCCGGCGGCGCGAAGGGCTCGGCCGCCGCGTCGGCCCGGTTCGTGCCCTGGAGCGGGGTGGCGGGGGCCGCGGGCGGCGTGACGGCGGGCGGCGCGCTGCTCCTCGTACGACTGCTGCGGCGCAGGCGTCGTCCGGCCGAGGAAGCCCCCGAACGCCCGCACGCGCATGTCGAGTTGACGGGAGCGGTGACGTGAACGGCAAGGTGAGGACGGTCGCGCTGCTGGCGGTGTTCGCGCTGCTCCTGCTGCCGCTGACGGCGGGGACGGCGGCGGCGGACGGACCGAGCGTGAAGCTCTCCAAGTCCCAGGCCGGGACCGGGGGTTCGGTCACCGTCGGCGGCAGCGGCTGGCGGCCGCACGCGCTGCTGATGATGCTGGTCTGCGGACAGTCCACGCCCTCGCGCGGTGTGATCGGCGGCACCAACTCCTGTGCCAACGGCGACGGGCGGGCCGTCACCACCGACGCCAAGGGCGGCTTCACCAGGAAACTGCCCGTCGCCGAGCCGCCGGTGCCCTGCCCGTGCGTGGTGCACGTGGCGACCGTGGAGGGCGCGAAGGCGCAGGCGGACGCCGTCCTGAAGGTGGCCGGGCACGCCGTGGAGCCCTTGCCGGCCCAGCCCTCCGGCGGGCGCCTGTCGATCCTGACCGACACCCGGCTCGAGGGTTCCAGCGGCCTGCTCACCTGGTTCGGCGCACCGCCCTCGCGCACCCTCGTCTTCACCGTCGGCAACGTCGGCACCTCCCCGATCAGGAACCCGGTCTTCCAGGTGGGCACCTCCCACGGCGTGTTCGCGCCCCAGTGGGAGGACCAGGAGTGGCGCGGCACCCTCGGCTCCGGGAAGAAGGCGCAGATCAAGCTGCCCGTCGAACTCGCGGCGGGCGCGCACGGCGACTACACGGTCTCCCTGAGGTACGGCGGGAAGGTCCTCGCCGAGAAGCCCTGGGGCGTGGGCCGGCCCTGGGGCGTGACCCTGTTCTGGGTCCTGGTCTGCCTGGTGGTGCCGGCGGCGCTCTTCCGCGCCGGGATGGCGATCGTGGACCGGGTGCGGCCCCGCCGTGCCGGGGGCCTGCGGCACCGCGGGCTGCGCCTGCCCGAACTGGCCCTGCGCCTGCCGGGTCTGGGCAACCAGAAGCCGGGCGCCCACGCGGCGCCCCCGACCCCTTCGACCCTGCCGTGGTTCACCCCGGACTCCGATCCGAACACGGCCGGTCGGCTCTCCGCACCGCACGACGACAGTCCGACGAGTCCCACGACTCCCACCAGGAAGGGAACGACGTGAGCAAGCGAAGGAGAGTCACACCGGCCGGCAGAGGGAGGCCGCTCGCGGCGGGTGTCGCGCTGGTGGTCGGCGGCGCCGGGGCCCTGCTGGGGCTGGCCGCCGGGTCCGCGCAGGCCGCGGAGGTGTCGTTCGCGACGCACTGCGTGCCGCCCGCCGGCATCGATCCCGTCGACGGCACCACCAAGGTCGAGATCACCGCGCCGGCCACCGCGAAGGTCGGCGACACCGTGAACGTCGTGTGGAAGTTCGTCCAGGCCGCCTCCAAGAACCCGGACATCATCGACCTGCCCGCCAACTCCGTGCAGCCGTCCGGCACCCTGAAGGCGGCCGGTGCGCAGACCGCGGACATCGCGATGCAGGGGCCGCGGGAGAACCCGGCGATCCCCAAGGGCGGCAACATGGTGCTGTCCGACATGAAGGGCACCCTGAAGCTGACGACGACCGGCGAGGTGACGCTGACGCCGGACGCGTACACGGTCAACGCCATGTCGACGGACACCAAGTGCACGCCGAAGGAGACGGTGCAGAAGGCGGCCACGATCGAGGTGGCGCCGGGCGACGGGGGTACGACGTCCGCGACGCCGACGGACACCTCCTCGGCGACTCCCACGGACACGCCGTCCGCGACCGACTCGGCCTCCGCCTCCGCGTCCCCGAGCGACGGCACCGGTGACGGCCAGACCGACTTCACCGGCAAGGAGGTCGACATCCCCTACACCTGCCAGTCCCCGATCGGCGAGAAGAAGGCCACCTCGCCCATCCAGATCAACGCTAAGAAGGACGGCGGCAGTTTCGGCCTCACCGTGCAGTTCAAGAAGTCGGTGATGGAGAGCCCCGCCGACATCCCGGCGGGATCGGTCAAGCCCTCCATGGAGGTCGTCCTCGGCGGCGCCGACAAGGGCACGGTGCATGTGGAGGGGCCGACCAACTCCAAGGCCATCAAGTCGGGCGACCCGATCGAGATCCCGGACCTGACGGGCACCTACAAGCCCGGCGCCAGCGGCAGTTCGACCCTCTCCCCGGGCGTCCTGACGATCAACGCCCTGGGCACGACCACCACCTGCAAGCCGGACAGGACGGCGGTCTCCCTGACCCTGGACACCACCCAGCAGGCGAGCGGCGCCTCGGGCGGCACCTCGTCGTCCGGCGGCACGTCCTCGTCGTCCGGCGGCGGCCTGGCGGAAACGGGCTCGAGCGACCACGGCGCCCTGAAGGCCCTCGGCCTGGTGGCGGGCACCTCGGTCCTCCTGGGCGCGGCGGTCTTCACGTTCATGCCGGGCCGACGCACCCGGTGACACGCGGGAACGAGAAAGAGCCACCTCGCCCCGCAGGACGAGGTGGCTCTTCTCTCGTGTGTCCGGGCGTCAGTGGACGTCGCCCATGAGCTCCTTGACCTTCCTGCGGTACATCCACACCGCGGCGCCCGCGAGGACGGCGAGGACCGCCTGGAGGCCGACGATGCCCGTCTTGTTGAGGTCGACACCGGCGATGGAGAGCAGGCCGGTCGTGGCGTCACCGGCGGTGACGGCCAGGAACCAGACGCCCATCATCTGCGAGGCGTACTTCGCCGGGGCCATCTTCGTGGTGACCGACAGGCCGACCGGCGAGAGCGTCAGCTCACCCACGGTCTGCACGAAGTAGATGCCGACCAGCCACATCGCCGCGGCCTTGTGCCCGCCGTCCGCGATGCCCAGCGGCGCGAGGAACAGGAAGAACGAGGCGCCGATCAGCACCAGGCCCATTGCGAACTTCACGGCCGTGCTCGGCTCCTTGCCGCGCCGGGCCAGGGCCAGCCACATCCAGGCGAAGACCGGCGCGAACGCCATGATCATGACCGGGTTGACCGACTGGTACCAGGAGACCGGGAAGTCCCAGCCGAAGACCGTGTTCTTCGCCGAGGACTCGGCGAACAGCGACACCGTCGAACCGCCCTGGTCGTAGATCATCCAGAACACGGCGGCGGCGACGAAGAACCAGATGTACGCGGACATCTTCGACTGCTCGACCCGGTTCAGCTCCCGGTCGCGCTTGATGCGGGCGATGACCATCACCGGGATGAGCAGGCCGGCGATCGTGATCGGGACCAGCAGCCAGTTCAGGGTGTAGTGGCCGGAGAAGCCGACGATCGCGTAGAAGACGACGGCCACGGCGGCCCAGAAGGCCGACTTGCGCAGCGTCCTGGCCTTCTCTTCGGCCGACAGCGGGGTCGGGACGACGTTCGAGCGGGCGTCCAGATGACGGCTGCCGAGCAGAAACTGGGCCAGGCCCAGCGCCATGCCGACCGCGGCGAGCGCGAAGCCAAGGTGCCAGTTGACGTTCTCACCGACGGTGCCGATGACCAGCGGCGCGGCGAACGCGCCGAGGTTGATGCCGATGTAGAAGACGGTGAAGCCGCCGTCCCGGCGCGGGTCCTCGGGGCCGTCGTAGAGGTGGCCGACCATCGTGGAGATGTTGGCCTTGAGCAGGCCGGAACCGATGGCCACCAGGCCGAGGCCCGCGTAGAAGGTGCCGGCGCTCGGCAGGGCCAGGGTGAGGTGGCCGAGCATGATGACCGCGCCGGCGACGGCGACGGTCTTGCGGGGGCCGAGGACCCGGTCCGCGAACCAGCCGCCGGGGAGGGCGAGCAGGTACACGAGCGACAGGTACACCGAGTAGATCGCGGTCGCGGTCGCCGCGCTCAGGTGCAGGCCGCCCGGGGCCACCAGGTACAGCGGGAGCAGGGCCTTCATGCCGTAGTAGGAGAAGCGCTCCCACATCTCGGTCATGAACAGAGTGGCCAGTCCGCGGGGGTGGCCGAAGAAGGTCTTCCCGGTGCCGGGGGTCTCCGGGCGGACCGAGTCCTTCGTCAGGCTGGACGCCATGGTCGTTCCTTGCTGGTGGGGGTTACCGCACACAAAAGAGACCTTCGGCGTCGGTGCCGCCAAAGGTCCCCGCAGTGCTACAGGCGTTGTTTTTTCACCATACGGCAGAGTAGTGCCGGAAATGGAGGGACTTGAGACGCGAATCACAGGTGACCAAGGAACCGTACACCCGCTTTCCAAGGTCCTTTACAAGATCGCCCCATTGATACACAGGTTCGTTTCGGTGCGTACGAAGGTAAGAATCATGCGCGTCGATCACACCCCAGCACCTGTCGGGAGCGGACTACCATCACCTCATGACCCGTGTACTGCTCGCCGAGGACGACGCGTCCATCTCGGAGCCGCTGGCCCGCGCACTGCGCCGGGAAGGTTACGAGGTCGAGGTGCGCGAGGACGGACCCACCGCGCTCGACGCCGGAATGCAGGGCGGCGTCGACCTGGTCGTGCTGGACCTCGGTCTGCCCGGCATGGACGGCCTCGAGGTGGCCCGCCGACTGCGTGCCGAAGGCCACACCGTGCCGATCCTCATCCTGACCGCGCGGGCCGACGAGGTGGACACCGTCGTCGGACTCGACGCGGGCGCCGACGACTACGTCACCAAGCCCTTCCGGCTCGCCGAACTGCTCGCCCGGGTGCGGGCCCTGCTGCGGCGCGGCGCCGCCGAGCCGGCGCAGCCGCCCGCCACGCACGGCGTGCGGATCGACGTGGAGTCGCACCGGGCGTGGATGGGCGACGAGGAACTCCAGTTGACCGCCAAGGAGTTCGACCTGCTGCGGGTGCTGGTGCGGGACGCGGGACGGGTCGTCACCCGCGACCAGCTGATGCGCGAGGTGTGGGACACCACCTGGTGGTCGTCCACGAAGACGCTCGACATGCACATCTCCTGGCTGCGCAAGAAGCTGGGCGACGACGCGGCGAACCCCCGGTACATCGCGACGGTGCGGGGTGTCGGCTTCCGCTTCGAGAAGAGCTAGCCCGGCTACGCGCGTTGCGCAGGGGCGGTGTCGCCGAGTAGTGCGGCCGCGGGCGTGCGGGGGCCGGTCGCGCAGTTCCCCGTGCCCCTGAGGGCGTTGTAGAACCGTTGGCTCGGAGGGCCCCGTGCGTCGTCGTCTCATTCAGTCCACCCTCGCCGTCGTGCTGGTGGTCATCGCCGTCTTCGGCGTCTCCCTCGTCATCGTCGAGACGCGGACCATCAGCAACAGCGCCCAGGAAAGGGTGAGTTCCGAGGCGCAGCGGCTGGCCAGCATCGTGGACAGCCGGCTGATCGGGGCCGGCGCGGTCAACCCGGACGTGCTGCACGGTCAGGTCACCGGTGACCGCTACGCCGTGGTCACGATCCCCGGGCAGTCCTCTTTCACTCTCGGCACCAAGCCCGACGGCGAGGTCATCCGGGGCCATGCCGCCGGCGAGGAGGGCGAGACGGTCGTCGTGGAGGAGCCCCGCTCGACCGTCAGCCGGGAGGTCGGCCGGACGCTGCTGATCATCGGCCTGGTCGCGCTGCTCGCGGTCGTGGCCGCCGTACTCCTCGCGATCCGACAGGCCAACCGCCTCGCCTCCCCGCTCACCGACCTCGCGGAGACCGCCGAGCGGCTGGGGTCGGGTGACCCGCGCCCCCGCCACAAGCGGTACGGGGTCCCCGAGCTGGACCGCGTCGCGGACGTCCTGGACTCCTCCGCCGAGCGCATCGCCCGGATGCTCACCGCCGAACGGCGCCTGGCCGCCGACGCCTCCCACCAGCTCCGTACACCGCTGACCGCGTTGTCGATGCGGCTGGAGGAGATCACCCTCACCGACGACCCGGACACGGTGAAGGAGGAGGCCAACGTCGCCCTGACCCAGGTCGAGCGCCTGACGGACGTGGTGGAACGTCTGCTCACCAACTCCCGCGACCCCCGCACCGCCAACGCCGTCTCCTTCGACCTCGACGAGGTCATCCAGCAGCAGCTGGCGGAGTGGCGGCCCGCCTACCGCAGCGCCGGGCGGGCGATCGTCAGCTCCGGCAAGCGGCACCTGCAGGCCGTGGGCACCCCCGGCGCCGTGGCCCAGGTCCTGGCGGCCCTGATCGAGAACTCGCTGATGCACGGCGGGGGCACGGTGGCCCTGCGCACGCGGGTCACCGGCAACCAGGCGGTGGTGGAGGTGACGGACGAGGGCCCGGGCGTCCCCGCCGACCTCGGCGCGCGCATCTTCGAGCGGACCATCAGCGGCCGCAACTCGACCGGCATCGGCCTGGCCGTGGCCCGCGACCTCGCGGAGGCGGACGGCGGTCGCCTGGAGATGCTCCAGACGAAGCCGCCGGTCTTCGGTCTGTTCCTGTCCCGGACTCCGCACCTGAAGCGGCACCAGACGGACGACGAGCCGACGGTCCGCTGAGTCCTGGGGTGCCGTGCGGCTCCCCGGCGGCCGTCAGTCGGGGTCAGCCGACCCGCTGTCGCGCCTTGCGTCGCCCCAGCTGGGCCGAGGCCGCCTGCGCCTCGGCCTCCAGAAAGGCCTCCGCGTCCGCGACGGCCTCCCGGGCCGGCAGCGCCTTGAACACCCATGTGCGGTACGACCAGAACCGGAACAGCGTCCCGAGCCCGATACCGACGACCTTGAAGATGTTCCGCTGCAACGAGCTGTCCCAGCCGAAACCGTAGATGGCGGCGTACAGGACGCCGTTCTCGATCACCAGACCCACCAGGCTGAACGCGAGGAAAAGCGTCAGTTCCCTGGCCCTGGCGCTCTTGTCGCGGTCGCGGTAGGTGAAATAGCGGAAGCCCAGATAGTTGACCCCGATGGCGACGACGGTCGCGATCACGTTGGCGCGCACCGCCTGCAGGCTGGTCACATGCCACAGCAGGTTGGAGACGCCGAAGTTCACGACGGTGCCGAGCGCACCCACCGCCCCGAACTTGGCGATCTCCTGAGTGAGCCTTCGCAGCCCGGAGGAACCCTGTTCCATGGTCCTTAAGGCTCCCATCCGGTAGGTCTCGCCGTCGTATTTCGTCGTTTTCGCCAACCCAGCCATGCTAACCACCGCCCGTGGCGATAGCCCGTGCATGAGCTCACAGGTCGGAAACAGGTCGGAAAGAGGTCGCCAAGAGCGGGGGAGACGAGGGAAAAGTCCGGGAAGAGCCCGGTAAGAGCCTCCGGAAACGGCCGGAAATCGGTCCCCGCGGCGCGGCCGATACCCTAGGGGCGTGACGTTCCCGGTAGTCGGCATGGTCGGCGGAGGCCAGCTCGCTCGTATGACACACGAGTCAGGCATCCCGCTCGGCATCAGGTTCAAGCTCCTCAGTGACACTCCCCAGGACTCCGCGGCCCAGGTCGTCGGCGACGTCGTCGTCGGCGACTACCGCGACCTGGACACGCTGCGTGCCTTTGCGCAGGGCTGTGACGTGATCACCTTCGATCACGAGCACGTGCCCACCGAGCACCTGCGGGCCCTGGAGGCGGACGGCATCCCCGTGCGCCCCGGCCCCGACGCGCTCGTGCACGCCCAGGACAAGGGGGTGATGCGCGCGAGGCTCGACGCGCTCGGCATCCCGTGCCCGCGGCACAGGATCGTCAGCGACCCGGCCGACGTGGCCGCGTTCGCGGCGGAGGGCGACGGCTTCCCCGTCGTCCTCAAGACCGTCCGCGGCGGTTACGACGGCAAGGGCGTGTGGGTCGTGGACAGCGCGGAGGAGGCCGAGGACCCCTTCCGCGCCGGCGTCCCCGTGCTGGCCGAGGAGAAGGTGGACTACGTCCGCGAGCTCGCCGCCAACGTCGTCCGGTCCCCGCACGGCCAGGCCGTCGCCTACCCGGTGGTCGAGTCCCATCAGGTGGCCGGCGTCTGCGACACGGTCATCGCACCCGCCCCCGACCTCGACGAGGCCCTCGCGCTCAGGGCCGAGGAGATGGCCCTGACCATCGCCAAGGAGCTCGGTGTCGTCGGCCATCTCGCCGTGGAGCTGTTCCAGACCCGCGACGGCCGCGTCCTCGTCAACGAACTGGCGATGCGCCCGCACAACTCGGGCCACTGGACCCAGGACGGCGCGATCACCTCCCAGTTCGCCAACCACGTCCGCGCCGTCCTCGACCTCCCGCTCGGCGACCCGCGCCCGCGCGCGAAGTGGACGGTCATGGTCAACGTCCTCGGCGGCGACTACCCGGACATGTACTCCGCGTACCTGCATTGCATGGCCCGCGACCCCCAGCTGAAGATCCACATGTACGGCAAGGACGTGAAGCCCGGCCGCAAGGTCGGCCACGTCAACACCTACGGCGACGACCTGGACGACGTTCTCGAGCGCGCGCGTCACGCAGCCGGCTACCTGAGAGGCACGATCACCGAATGAGCCCCGTTGTAGGCATCGTCATGGGTTCGGACAGCGACTGGCCCGTCATGGAGGCCGCCGCCAAGGCCCTGGACGAGTTCGAGATCGCATACGAGGTCGACGTCGTCTCCGCGCACCGCATGCCGCGCGAGATGATCACGTACGGCGAGCAGGCGGCCGAGCGGGGCCTGAAGGTGATCATCGCGGGCGCCGGGGGCGCGGCCCACCTCCCCGGCATGCTCGCCTCCGTCACCCCGCTGCCGGTCATCGGCGTCCCCGTGCCGCTGAAGTACCTCGACGGCATGGACTCGCTGCTGTCGATCGTGCAGATGCCGGCCGGTGTCCCCGTCGCGACCGTCTCCGTCGCCGGCGCCCGCAACGCCGGCCTGCTCGCGGCCCGCATCCTCGCCGCCCACGACGAGGACCTGCTGCAGAAGATGCGCGACTTCCAGCAGGACCTGAACGACCAGGCCGCCGAGAAGGGCAAGCGCCTGCGCGCCAAGGTCGACGGCAACGGTGGCGGCTTCGGCTTCGGGAAGTGACGCCCGTGAGCTCACTGGAGCAGGCCCGGGAGCTCCTCGCCGAGTTCCCGGTCGTCGACGGCCACAACGACCTGCCCTGGGCCCTGCGCGAGCAGGTCCGCTACGACCTCGCCGCCCGCGACATCGCCGTACACCAGAACGCGCATCTGCACACCGACATCCCGCGGCTGCGCGAGGGCGGGGTCGGCGCGCAGTACTGGTCGGTGTACGTGCGCTCGGACCTGCCGGACGCGGTGCCGGCGACGCTGGAACAGATCGACTGCGTACGGCAGTTGCTGGCGCGGCACCCGGCGGACCTGGCGCCAGCGCTGACCGCCGCGGACATGGAGGCGGCCCGGCGGGAGGGCCGTATCGCCTCCCTGATGGGCGCCGAGGGCGGCCACTCCATCGCCAACTCCCTCGGCACGCTGAGGGGGTTGTACGCGCTGGGCGTGCGCTACATGACGCTCACCCACAACGACAACAACGACTGGGCGGACTCGGCGACCGACGAGCCGAACGTCGGCGGGCTGTCGGCCTTCGGCCGTGAGGTCGTGCGGGAGATGAACCGGCTCGGCATGCTCGTCGACCTCTCGCACGTGGCGGCGACGACGATGCGGGACGCGCTCGACACCACGAGCGCGCCGGTGATCTTCTCCCACTCCTCGTCGCGGGCCGTGTGCGACCATCCGCGCAACATCCCGGACGACGTCCTGGAACGCCTGCCCGGCAACGGCGGCATGGCCATGGTGACCTTCGTGCCGAAGTTCGTCCTCCAGGCCGCCGTCGACTGGACGGCCGCGGCCGACGAGAACATGCGCGCCCACGGCCTGCACCACCTCGACACCAGCCCGGAGGCGATGAAGATCCACCGGGCCTTCGAGGAACGCACCCCGCGCCCGGTCGCGACGGTCTCCACGGTCGCCGACCACCTGGACCACATGCGCGAGGTCGCGGGCGTCGACCACCTCGGCATCGGCGGCGACTACGACGGCACGGCCTTCACCCCGGACGGGTTGCACGACGTCTCCGGCTACCCGAACCTGATCGCCGAGCTCCTCGACCGCGGCTGGTCCAGGTCCGACCTGGCCAAGCTGACCTGGCAGAACGCGGTACGGGTGCTGGGCGCCGCGGAGGACGCGGCGCGGGAGCTCCAGGGGACGCGGGGGCCGTCGAACGCCACGATCGGGGAACTGGACGGCTGAAGCGGCGCGGCGGCGGGGGTCGCTGGACCGGCCGACCCCCGAACGCCCCACCCACCAGGAAGCCCCACCGGCTCCGTGCGACGGTGACCGTACATCTTCGGGATCCTTCGGGACGATCATGACGTACGGAGCCCGCCATGGCAGATCTCCAGGACGAACTGGACACGACGACCGAGGTCGGCGAGCTCGACGGCCTGCCGGACCCCTTCGAGACCGCGGAGCCGTACACCCCCGTCTCCGACCCGGACGGCGCTCCGCTGGAGCGGGCCCACGCCATCCTCGCCGCGCATCCCGTCGCGGACGGCTACAGCGGTCTGCCCTGGGCGCTCAGGCATCTGCCCTGGTACGACCTGGAGCTCGGCGAGAGCGCCGTGGACACCGACGTGCCGCGGCTGCGGGAAGGCCACGTCGGCGCGCTGTTCTGGTCGCTGCACCTGCCGGAGGGGCTGGCCGGCGACCGGGCCGTCGGAGCCACCATGGAGCAGCTGGACCTGGTGAAGACGGTCGTCCACGCCCACCCCGAGGGCCTGCGGCTGGCCGGCGCGGCCGGACAGGTCACCGACGCCCGCAACTGCGGCCGCGTCGCCGTCCTGCTCGGCCCCGCGGGCGCCGCCGCCCTCGGCGACTCCCTCGGCATCCTGCGCTCCCTGCGCTCCCTCGGGCTGCGCGTCCTCACCCTGACGGGCGCGTCCTGGGCCAGCGAGGCCGGGCTGACGCGGTTCGGCGAGGAGGTCGTGCGGGAGATGAACCGGCTCGGCGTGCTCGCCGACCTCTCCGGCGCCTCCGCCGACACCATCCGCCGCGCCTTCGCCGTCTCCAAGGCGCCGGTGCTGTTCACCCGCTCCGCGGCCCGCGCCCTGCGCCCCCACCCGGCCAACCTCCCCGACGACCTGCTGGCCGAGCTCGGCGGCGCCAGGGGCCTGTGCATGGTGCCGCTGACGGCGGAGCAGGCCGGTCCGTCGATCCGGGACGTCGCCGACCACCTCGATCACGTCCGCGAGATCGCCGGGCCCGAGTGCGTCGGCCTGTCCGGCACCTACGACGCCGGCACCGCCCACCCCCAGGACCTCGCCGACGCCTCCTGCTACCCGCTGCTGATCGCCGAGCTCCTGCACCGCGGCTGGGCCGAACCCGACGTGGCGCTGCTGACCTGGGGCAACGTCCAGCGCGTGCTGCGCAACGCCGACTTCACGGCCCGCGCCGCCCAGCAGCGCCGCGAGCCGTCGACGGCGAAGATCGCCGACCTGGACGGGTGACGGAGGGGGTCCTGCGAAGGTCGGGTCTTAGGCCCTGGCGTCAAATTCCCGCCTGCCCGGAGGCGCCGACAGGGCCTAAGGCTCGTCGATCCGGCACAGGCAGAAGGGATGCCCCGCCGGGTCGGCGTACACCTGGAAGTCCTTCTCCTTGCGGTCCTCCAGGTCCAGCGGCGTCGCCCCCAGCGCCAGCACCCGCTCGTGCGCCGCGTCCATCTCCTCCCACGTCGAACCGGCGTCGAAGTCGAGGTGGAACTGCTGCGAGTTGCGGTCCGCGCGCGGCCACTCGGGCGGAGTGAAACCCTCCGCCCGCTGGAAGGCGAGCCGCGGCCCGTCCGGGACGCGCAGGACGACCCAGTCGTCGTCCTCGGCCCGCGGGGTGCCGCCGACGACCTGTGCGTAGAAGTCGGCCAGCGCGTGCGGGTCGGGGCAGTCGACCACGACGGAACGGAAACGGGCCACGGCCATGGTGTCCTCCTGATCAGCAGGCACAGAGGCAGAACGGGTGCCCTGCCGGGTCGGCGTACACACGGAAGGTGCGCGAACGGTCGTCCGCGTCCAGCGGCTTCGCGCCGAGCGCCAGGACGCCGGCCTCGGCCGTGTCCAGGTCCTCGACGGTCAGGTCGAGATGGAACTGCTGCGAGCGGTCCGGCGAGGGCCACTCGGGGGCGACGAAGCCGGGGGAGGCCTGGAAGGCCAGTGCCCGGCCGTCGGGGGTCGTGAGGTCCACCCAGTCGCCCTCCCCCTCGACCGTGCCGCCCAGCACCTCGGCGTAGAAACCGGCGAGCGCGCTCGGGTCGGGACAGTCCAGGACGACGGCGCCCAGCTTGGCGATGGCCATGACTTCCTCCTGTGTTACCTGTAGATGCGGTCAAGGAGTAACCGTTACCGCATGCTCCCCCATTGGCGGTAACGTCGCAAGAGGAATTCCCGGAGGTAGCGTGCAGTCATGACGGAGAGATCGGCCGCGCCCGGGGGCCTCGCACTGGTCGAGTCCCTGGTCAACACGCTGGACATCGCGTCGGGAGCCGACGCCCTCGACACCGAGGACGGCCGGGCGCGCTTCGGACTCACCCAGGACCAGGTGCCGGCCGCCCGCGAGCTGCGCGAGTCCCTGCGCGCGGCACTGCTCGCCCACGCCGGCCACCCGCCGCACACCCGCGTCGTCCCCCTGGACGAGCTGCTGGCGGCCGCCCCGCTGCGGGTCACCGTCGACGCCACCGACGGCTCCGCCGCCCTCACCCCCGCCGACGGACGCCCGCTGCTCTCCCGTGTCGCCGCCGCCGTGGCCGAATCCCTCATCGCGGGCACCTGGCTGCGCCTGAAGGCCTGCGAGGCCGACACCTGCCACTGGGCGTACTACGACCGCAGCCCCGCCGGACGCGGCCGCTGGTGCTCGATGCAGGTCTGCGGGGCCCGCGCCAAGATGCGCCGCTACCGGGCCAGGTAGTTCCCCGGCCACCACCCGCACCGGTGGGGCAGAATGCAACAAGACGCCGGTTCGGCCGACTGAGCCTCGGCCGAACCGGCGTCGTCCGCGCGGTTACGCGGTGGGCCGGCCCATCGCCCGGTACGTCCACCCCGCCTTGCGCCACAGCGCCGGATCGAGGGCGTTGCGCCCGTCCAGGATCACCCGGGCCGTCGCCACCTCGCCCAGCGCCGCCGGGTCCAGCTCGCGGAACTCCCGCCACTCCGTCAGGTGCAGGACGACGTCCGCGCCCCGCACCGCCTCGGTCGCAGAATCCGCGTAACCGAGGGTGGGGAAGACCTTGCGGGCGTTGTCCATGCCCTTCGGGTCGTAGACGGTCACCTGGCCGCCCTGGAGGTGGATCTGCCCCGCCACGTTCAGCGCGGGGGAGTCGCGTACGTCGTCCGAGTCCGGCTTGAACGTCGCGCCGAGCACCGCGACCCGCTTGCCCAGGAACGGGCCGCCGCCCAGCGCCTGCCGGGCCAGCTCCACCATCTGCCCGCGCTGGCGCATGTTGATGGAGTCGATCTCCCGCAGGAACGTCAGCGCCTGGTCGGCGCCCAGCTCACCGGCGCGCGCCATGAACGCCCGGATGTCCTTGGGCAGACAGCCGCCGCCGAACCCGATCCCCGCCCGCAGGAACTTCTTGCCGATCCGGTCGTCGTACCCGATGGCCTCGGCCAGCTTGGCCACGTCGCCGCCGGAGGCCTCGCACATCTCGGCCATCGCGTTGATGAAGGAGATCTTGGTGGCCAGGAAGGAGTTCGCGGAGGTCTTCACCAGCTCGGCCGTCGGGAAGTCCGTCACGACGAACGGCGTCCCCTCGGCGATGGGCGTCGCGTACACCTCGCGCAGCAGCTTCTCGGCCCGATCGCTGCGCACGCCGGCCACGATCCGGTCCGGACGCAGGGTGTCCTCGACGGCGAAGCCCTCGCGCAGGAACTCGGGGTTCCAGGCCAGCTCGGCGTCCTGTCCGGCGGGGGCGTGCTCGGCGAGGTAGCGGGCCAGCCGGTCGGCGGACCCCACCGGCACGGTCGACTTGCCGACGACCAGCGCGGGACCGGCCAGATGCGGGGCGAGAGAGGCGAACGCGGACTCCACGTACGACATGTCGCAGGCGTACTCGCCGTGCTTCTGCGGGGTGTTGATGCACAGGAAGTGCACGTCGCCGAAGGCGCCGACCTCGGCCCAGTCCATGGTGAAGCGCAGTCGCCCGGTGGAGCCCTCGATCCCGGCGACGTGCTTGCGCAGCAGTTCTTCGAGGCCGGGCTCGAACATGGGCGCCTCGCCCCGCTCCAGCTTCGCGATCTTCTCCGGCACCACGTCCAGCCCCAGCACCTCGAAACCCAGCTCCGCCATGGCGGCGGCATGCGTCGCGCCGAGATAGCCGGTGCCGATCACGGTGATCCTGAGGGCCATGGGATGCTCCAGAGTGGGGACGTGGGCGATGCGGAGCCGAGCATAGTCGGGCTGATCGCCGGGCAGTTTTCCCGCTGTCGCCAAGCTCACGTATCAGTCCGGTGAGCCGCCCTCTAAAATTTGAGTTACTTAACGGTAATTAGCGTCGGCAATCGCAGCGTTTTGGAGCGTGAGAGACCTTGGCCGGATCGGCTGACTTCGACCTGTACCGCCCGTCCGAGGAGCACGACATGCTCCGTGACGCCGTCCGCTCCCTGGCCGAGGCGAAGATCGCACCGTACGCCGCGGCGGTGGACGAGGAGGCCCGCTTCCCGCAGGAGGCCCTCGATGCGCTCGTCGCCAACGAGCTGGCCGCCGTCCACGTGCCCGAGGAGTACGGCGGCGCCGGCGCCGACGCCCTCGCCACGGTCATCGTGATCGAGGAGGTCGCCCGTGTCTGCGTCTCCTCCTCCCTCATCCCGGCCGTGAACAAGCTCGGCTCCCTGCCGGTCATCCTCTCCGGCTCCGAGGAGCTGAAGAAGAAATACCTGGGCCCGCTCGCCAAGGGCGACGCGATGTTCTCGTACTGCCTCTCCGAGCCGGAGGCGGGCTCGGACGCGGCCGGCATGAAGACCAAGGCCGTCCGCGACGGCGACCACTGGGTGCTCAACGGCGTCAAGCGCTGGATCACCAACGCTGGCGTCTCCGAGTACTACACGGTCATGGCGGTCACCGACCCCGCCAAGCGCTCCAAGGGCATCTCCGCCTTCGTCGTCGAGCGCTCCGACGAGGGCGTCTCCTTCGGCGCCCCGGAGAAGAAGCTCGGCATCAAGGGCTCCCCGACCCGCGAGGTCTACTTCGACAACGTCCGCATCCCCGCCGACCGCATGATCGGCGAGGAGGGCACCGGCTTCGCCACGGCGATGAAGACCCTCGACCACACCCGCATCACCATCGCCGCCCAGGCCCTCGGTGTCGCCCAGGGCGCCCTCGACTACGCCAAGGGCTACGTCCAGGAGCGCAAGCAGTTCGGCAAGCCGATCGCCGACTTCCAGGGCATCCAGTTCATGCTCGCCGACATGGCCATGAAGATCGCCGCGGCCCGCGCCCTGACCTACCAGGCAGCGGCCGCCTCCGAGCGCGGCGATGCCGACCTGACCTTCCAGGGCGCGGCGGCCAAGTGCTTCGCCTCGGACGTCGCCATGGAGGTCACCACGGACGCGGTACAGCTCCTCGGCGGCTACGGCTACACCCGCGACTACCCGGTCGAGCGCATGATGCGCGACGCCAAGATCACCCAGATCTACGAGGGCACCAACCAGGTCCAGCGCATCGTCATGGCGCGCAACCTGCCGTGACGCCCGGCGGCTCGCGCCGATCGGCGTAGCGGCACGAAGCCCCCGGAGGGAATCCGGGGGCTTCTGTCATCCCCGTGGGGCGATTCGTAGCGGATTGTTCGTGTCCGCCCGATGGCGCGTCGCGCCCGGCGGGCGTAGGACGGGTACCACACGGGGCCCGCCCCGGGCCCCTCTCCCTCCCAGGAGGAGCCATGACCCAGACCGGACCCGCGGCCGCCATGTCCAAGGAGATGCAGGACTGCGTCGAGGCGTGCATGTCGTGCCACAGCATGTGCGAGGAGACCATGAGCTCCTGCATGCAGATGGGCGGTCAGGCCCAGATGCAGATCATGCGCGCGCTCATCGACTGCTCCGAGATGACCCGCATGTGCGCGGACATGATGATGCGCCGCTCGCCCATGTCGGCCGAGATGTGCGCGATGTGCGCCAAGGCCTGCGACATGTGCGCCGAGGCGTGTATGTCCATGCCGGACGATCCCCAGATGATGCGCTGCGCCGAGGCGTGTCGCCGCTGCGCGCAGATGTGCCGGACCATGGCGGGCGCCACGATGTGACCCTCACCGGAGCGTGACAGGGGGCACCCGCCACGGGTGCCCCCGCCGCGTCAGGCGAACAGGGGCTCCAGCGCCCGCTCCAGGTCCGCCGGGTCGCGGTAGTGCACCGCGTTCATGCCCAGGGCGGCCGCCGCGCCGACGTTCTCCTCGCTGTCGTCGACGAACAGGCAGCGCTCGGGTGGACGCCCGCCAGGTCCGCAGCCAGGCGGTAGATGCGGGGGTCCGGCTTGGCCAGGCCCACCCGGGCGCTGTTGACGACGTGGTCGGCGAGGTCGCCCAGGCCGAGGGAGTCGAGGTCGGCCTCCAGCTCCAGGGCCGCGTTGGAGACGAGGACGACCGGCACCCGGATACGGGCGCGGCGCAGCAGGGCCACCACCTCGTCGTCGGCGTGGAAGGGCGACTCCAGCAGCGCCAGGGCCAGTTCGTACGCCGTCTGCGGATCGGAGTCGGGCACCAGTCCGGCGAGGCCCGCCGCGATCGACTCCGCCCACTCCTGCGAGGTGATCTCGCCCAGCACCAGCGGCGCGACCGTCTCCGGCGCGAACGCCACCTTCTTGGTGGACCCCTCGGCGATCCCCGCGGCCCGCTCCAGGGCCTGCAGGCGCGAGGAGTCGAAGGAGCGGACCACATTGTCCACATCGCACAGAACCGCCCCGAGGGGCGGTCTGCCGTTGCTGCCGTCAGTCACCCGACACCGTGACCTTCTGGTCGTTGTTCAACTCGTTCACCAGCGTCTTCACCTTCGCCTTGTCCCAGACCAGGTTGCCGCCGGTGGAGCCGGAGATCGGCATGTTCATCGACGTGCCGTCACCGCCGCTGACACCCTTCATCGCCCAGAACATGGACGCCAGGTCCCACAGGCTCATGTCCTTGTCGACGGTGAGGGAGTCCAGGCCCGCGCCCATCGTCGGATAGAACTTGAAGGGGTTGAGGACCGTCGACGGGGTCGCCACCTGGTGGGCCAGGGCCGACAGGAACTTCTGCTGGTTCTTGGTGCGCTGCAGGTCGGAGGCGGCGAAGGCGTGCCGTGTGCGGACGAAGGCGAGGGCCTGCTCGCCGTTGAGTGTCTGCTTGCCCGCCTTGAAGTCGGCGCCCGAGTACTTGTCCTTGAAGCCCTTGTCGATGTCGATCGTCACGCCGCCCACCGCGTCCACGATCTTCGCGAAGCCGGCGAAGCCGATCTCCACGTAGTGGTCGATGTGCAGGCCCATGTTGTACTCGATGGTGCGGACCAGCAGCGTCGGCCCGTCCTCCGCGTAGGCGGCGTTCAGCTTGGTCTGCCGGCCCGTGTTCGGGTAGGTCTTGCCGGAGGTCGATCCCTTGTACGAGGGGATCGCCACGTTCGAGTCGCGCGGCAGGGAGATCAGCGTGTCGCCGTTGGAGCCGACGTGCAGGATCATCATCGAGTCCGTGCGCTTGCCCTCGGCCGAGCCGGTGTGGAGCTTCTTCTTGTCCTCGGCGGACATCCCGGCGCGGCTGTCGGAGCCGACGATCAGGTAGTTCGTGCCGTCGCCCGTCGCCGGTCTGTCGATGACCTTGGACAGGTCGACGTCCCGGTGCAGCTTGGAGTCGGCCCAGAAGTACGTGGCGACGGACGTCACCACGAGCACGGTCACGACGGTGATCGCCGTCCACTTGATACGGCGCCGCCAGTTCGGCCGCGGCCGGCCCTCACCCGGTCCGCCGGGACCGCCGTGGCCGCCCCCGCCGTACACCTGCCCGGTGTTGTAGCCGTCGTAGTCGCCGGCCGCCGGATCGTCGGCGTAGCCGCCGTGGCCCTGGCCGTTCACGTACGACGGCTGCTGGGGCACCCCGCCGCCGTACGGCGGCGCGGACGGGCCGGAGCCCCCGTACGCGCCCGGGGCCGGTCGCCGGACCTGCCGCATCACCCGCGCGCCCTCGGGCTGTGCGCTGGCGCTGCCGCGTCCGTACCGGTTGTCGCGGTTGTCGCGGTTGTCGTCGGACCAACCCTGAGGCCACTCGTTCATGGGCCCCAGTGTGCAGGCAGTGGGCATGCCCTTTACAAGGGTCGTCGAAAAATCAGGGCACTGCTGTTGCGAACCCAACACAAAGTCCGCGAATGTCACGTCGGCATAAGGTGGACGCCATGACAGACCAGGCCACGGCCACGGAATCGGACACCGCGGGTATCCCGGGCAAGCCCACCTCGGCGTCCCGGACCACGCTCAGCCACATCATGACCCACAACGACACCAACCTGCTGGGCACGGTGCACGGCGGTGTGATCATGAAGCTCGTCGACGACGCGGCGGGTGCCGTGGCCGGCCGGCACAGCGGCGGGCCCGCGGTGACCGCGTCCATGGACGAGATGGCGTTCCTGGAGCCGGTCCGCGTCGGCGACCTGGTGCACGTCAAGGCGCAGGTCAACTGGACCGGCCGGACCTCCATGGAGGTCGGCGTCCGCGTCCTCGCCGAGCGCTGGAACGAGTCCACCCCGCCCACCCAGGTCGGTTCCGCCTACCTCGTCTTCGCCGCCGTCGACTCCGACGGCAAGCCCCGCCGGGTGCCGCAGGTCCTCCCGGAGACGGAGAAGGACAGACGCCGCTACCAGGAGGCCCAGATCCGCCGCACCCACCGGCTCGCCCGCCGCCGGGCGATCATGGAGCTGCGGGAGAAGCGGGCGGCGGAGGGCCTGGACGACTGATCCGCGGGCCGGGCCCGGCTACGAGCACACCACCTGGTCCCCGGTCACGGTCTCGAAGCGGCCCTGGGTCGCGTCCTCCGCCCGTACCTTCCGCACGCCCTTGAAGTCGGCCCCGGCGATCACCTTCAGCGTCGGTCCCAGTCCCTTGACGGCCCGCAGTTCGCTGCCGGGCAGCGCGGCCGCCAGTGACCTGGCGGAGCGGTCCCACCGGGGGTCGTAGGCGACGACCGTGCGGGCGACCTTGCGGTCGGCCGCGTTCGCCGGCACGTGGGTCGTGCTGAAGCCGGCGCCGGCCAGGGCGGCGTCCACGCGCCGCCCGAGGCCTCCGGTGGCGGTGCCGTTCTCGACCTGTACCCGGATCTGCCGGGGCGCGATCTCCACGCGGACCACCTTGGGGCCGCCGGCGCGGTGCACGGTCAGGGGCTTGTCGTCACGGAGGTCGGCGAACAGGGCGTCGGCCTTGGCGGTGTCCCACTTCAAGGTCGAGCCGATGCCCTTGACGGCGTATCCCATCTGCCCGATGGGGACCGTGGTGAACTCCGAGGAGGAGGGGGAGAAGTCGCGCATCGCGCGGCCGAGGTCGAGGAGTTCGTCGGTGCCGAAGCCCTTGTCCGCCCGTACGGAGCCCAGCACGGCCCGGGTCACGTCCCGGAACTTCATGGGGTTCAGCAGGATCCCGGAGGACGTGGCCCGTTCGACGAGGGCGGCCAGGAAACGCTGCTGACGCTTCATGCGGCCCAGGTCGGAGGCGCCGTCGACGTGCCGGGCGCGGACGTACTGCAGGGCCTGGCCGCCCCTCAGGGTGTGGGTGCCGGCGGGCAGGTCGAGGCCGGTGTAGGTGTCCTTGAGGGGTGCGGTGGTGCAGACCTTGACCCCGCCCAGGACGTCGACCGTCCTCATGAAGCTGGTGAAGTCGACCTCCAGGTAGTGGTCGATCTTCACGTGGGTCATGTTCTCGACGGTCCGCACGGTGAGGTTGGGGCCGCCCTCCGCGTACGCCGCGTTGAGCTTGATCGGGTGGGTCCCCCTGCCGTGGGCGTTCGGCACCTGCGCGTAGGAGTCGCGCGGCAGGCTGACCACGCTCGCCCGCTCCCGGTCCTCCGAGATGTGCACGATCATCATCGTGTCGGTGCAGTGGCAGGGCGCGCCGCCCAGGTGGTACTGCTGCCTCTCCTGCGTGGTGATCCGGTCGCGGCCGTCCGTGCCGACCAGCAGGACGTTCATGCCGTTTCCGGCCCGCGGGCGGTTCTTCATGTCCTTGAAGGGGTCCACGCGGGCGATGTCCGCGTCGAGGCTGGTGACCACCGCGTGCCCGATCCCGGCCGAGGCGAGGACGACGACGGAGAGGGTCGTCACTGCCCGCATGGCCCAGCGCGGCTTCTTGCGGCGCACCGGGGGCCGCGGTGCGCCGCCGCCGCGCTGCTGCGGGGTGCGATGCGGCCGGGTGCGGCGCTGCGGGCGGGCGGGGGCGGCGGACCGGGGCTGCGTGGGCATGGGGGACACCTCCGGGCTACGGCCGTACGTGGGATCGTGAGCACCGTAGGCCGATACGATCTGCGGCCCGGTCCGCCGCCCCGGCGGGGCGCGGAGCTGTCCCCCGTTCGCGGTAACGTGAGCACCGATGAACGCCAATTCCGACGTGCAGCTCCCCGCCGTATCTGTGATCATGCCCGTCCTCGACGAGGAACGGCATCTGCGCGGAGCCGTCCAAGCGATCCTCGCGCAGGAGTACGCCGGCGAGATGGAGGTCGTCATCGCCCTCGGTCCGTCCACGGACCGCACGGACGAGATCGCCGCCGAGCTCGTACGGGAGGACCCGCGCGTCCACACCGTCCCCAATCCCACCGGCCGCACCCCCGCCGCCCTCAACGCGGCGATCAAGGCCTCCCGGCACCCGATCGTGGTCCGTGTCGACGGCCACGGCATGCTCTCGCCGAACTACATCGCCACCGCCGTACGGCTGCTGCAGGAGACCGGCGCGCAGAACGTCGGCGGCATCATGCACGCCGAGGGCGAGAACGACTGGGAGCACGCCGTCGCCGCCGCGATGACCTCGAAGATCGGCGTCGGCAACGCCGCCTTCCACACGGGCGGCGAGGCGCAGCAGGCCGAGACGGTCTACCTCGGGGTCTTCCGGCGCGAGGCGCTGGAGCGGCAGGGCGGATACAACGAGGAGTTCATCCGGGCCCAGGACTGGGAGCTGAACTTCCGCATCCGGGAGGCCGGCGGGCTGATCTGGTTCTCGCCGGAGCTGCGGGTGTCGTACCGACCGCGGCCGAGCGTGAAGGCGCTGGCCAAGCAGTACAAGGACTACGGCCGCTGGCGGCACGTCGTCGCCCGCTACCACGAGGGCTCCATCAACCTGCGCTACCTGGCCCCGCCGACAGCGGTCCTCGCGATCGCGGCGGGCGTCCTGGTGGGCGCCCTGGTGACGCCCTGGGGCTTCGTCGTCCCCGGCGGCTACCTCGCGGCGATCGTCCTCGGGTCGATTCCGGCGGGCAAGGGGCTGCCGCTGAAGGCCCGGCTGCAGATCCCGGTGGCCCTCGCCACCATGCACATGTGCTGGGGCTGGGGCTTCCTGACCAGCCCGAAGTCGCTGGCCAGGAAGGTCATCGCGTCACGGCGGCCCGCGGTGCTCACCGCCGACTGAACCCCCGCGAGCCCTGCCGCGACCCGGACTACCAGGTGTAGTCCGGGTCGACGTGCATACAGGCCTTGGTGTCCGCGCCGTTGAGGGCGCTCGCCGACTCCGGGGTCGTGTCGTCGTCCTCCGCCGGGGTGTATTTGCTGCCGGAGCGCCAGTCGGCGCCGACGACCAGGGTGACGCCGTCGACGTCCGTGGACTTCTTCACCTGGTCGGCCGGGATGCCGAGCGCCTTGGCGACCCGCTGGGCGTCGCCCTCCAGGTCGGCGCTCGGGTAGCGGATCACCGTCTCGTCCCGGCCGGTCAGCGTGGAGGAGTCCGCCACGGCCTCCTCGAAGCCCTTGCCGACGAGCAGCCCGGCGACCGCGCCCGCCCGCCCGCTCACCGGGGCGAGGGTGCTGGTGCGCGTGCCGTTCTGCACCTGTACGGCGATCTTGTCGTCGGTGTCGGCGGGCTCCGCGGTGGGCGTGGCCGTCGGGGTCTTCTTCTTGTCCTTGCCGTCCAGCGCGATGTCCTCGCGCACCAGCCGGAACAGCTTCGCCGCGTCGGTGGGCTTGGGCAGAACCCGGTTGCCGTCGGAGGAGTACACCCAGGGCATCGTCGTCATGGTGATGCGCTCGGTGGGGACCTTCTTCAGCTCCTTGCTCAGGTCGTAGAGCTTGGCGACGCTGCCGAGGCCGTCGTCCACTGTCAGCGCCTCGGTGGCGGTCTCGGCGAGCGCGCGCAGCTTGCCCGGGTTGCTGAGCGTGGCGTTGGCGCGCAGTTGGCGGACCATCGAGTTCATGTACATGTGCTGGGCCTTGGTGCGCGCGATGTCGCTGCCGTCCTCGAAGCCGTAGCGGGTGCGCAGCCACTGCAGGGCCTGCCTGCCCTGGACGGACGTGGTGCCCTTCTTCAGCTTCAGGCCCGAGCCGTGGCCGGAGGAGGTGTGCGAGTAGATGTCGGCGTCCACGCAGACCGGGACGCCGCCCACGGCGTCCGCCATGGAGACCACGCCCGCGAAGTCGACCATGACGAAGTGGTCGATGTGGATGTCGGTGAGCTTCTCCCAGGTGGCCACCGTGCAGCCGGGGCCGCCGCGTTCCAGGGACGCGTTGGTCATCGTCGAGGTGGACGCGGCGTACGTCTTGTCGGTGTCCGGGTCGGTGCACTCGGGGATGTCGACCAGGGTGTCGCGGGGCATGCTCACGACCGACATGTCACTGCGGTCGGCGGAGACATGCAGCAGCATCTGGACGTCCGCGCGCGGGGCGGTGTTGTACGTGTCCTTCGCGCCGCCGAGCTTCTGGTTCTCCTTGGAGTCGCGGGCGTCGGAGCCGATCAGCAGGATGTTCAGCGGGGTCTGTCCCGCGGAGTTGGCCTTCGGCGCGGCCGCGCGGTCCTTCTCGTCCCCGATGTTGAGGTCGTCCTTGCGGAGATTGTCGTTGAGGTGCTGGTAGTAGAGGTAGCCGGCGCCCGCCGTGCCGACTATCACCACCGCCAGGACCGTCGCCGACCAGCGCAGTATCCGGCGTCTGCGGCGCCCGCGGCCACCACCGTCGTGGCGACCTCCGGGACGTACGTCTGTGCCCCGCGGCGCGAGGGACATCGTGTCCTCGACCGCGGGAACGCTGCTCTGCGGCAACTCCCTGTCCTTTCCCACCCCTGCGCCCCGGGCCCTCGGACGTGAGCGCGCCTCATCATTCTGCAGACAGCTTGGTTTCAGCTGTGGGTCACCATGTGAATCCCGGTCGGCGCACCCGCCGTCCCCACGGCACGGGCCCGCCGTACGTCCTGGAGACATACGACGGGCCCGAGAGGTTGCCCTGGGGCCTCAACCGGTTCGGCGCGGAAGCCGAGGCCGCTACCAGCGGTAGGGCGCGTACACGTCCATGCACTGGCTCTTGTCCGAGCCGTTGATGGCGTCGGTGCCGCTGGGCAGTTGACCCGCCTTGGGCGCGGACTGCTTCGGATACGCCGTGCCGGTGCGCCAGTCGGCGCCGACGACGACGGTGACGCCGGAGACGTCCGTGGACCGCTTCACCGAACTCAGGGGTATGCCCAGCGACTTGGCGACCCGCTGGGCGTCGCCCTCCAGGTCGGCGCTCGGGTAGCGCACGATGGTGGCGTCCTCGGCCAGGCCGGCCGAGGCGTCCTTGGACGCCCTGGTGAACCCTTTCGCCACCAGCTCCTGGGCGATGACGCCCGCGCGCCCGCTGACCGGGCCCAGCGTGGAGCTGCGGGTGGCGTTCTGCACGAGAACGCCGATCTGGGCGTCGGGGGCCGAAGGGGCCTTGGTGGCCTCGGACTTGGCGGACGGCTTCTTCGAGCCCGACGCCTTGCCCTTGTCGTCGAGGGGCACGTCGTCGCGGAGCATCTGCCACAGCCGGTCGGCGCTCGCGCCGCTCGGCACCACGTGGTCGGGGTTCTGCGGGTCCTGGACGTTGGGCATCGTCACCGAGGTGATGCGGTCGGTGGGCACCGACTTCAGCTGCGTGCCCAGGTCGTACAGCTTCTTCACGGTGCCGATCTCCTCGGACACCGACAGCGACTTGGTGGCCGCCTCGGCCAGGTCCATCAGCCGGCCGGTGTCGGTGAAGACGTTCTGGCCCTTCAGCTTGCGGATCATCGAGTTCAGGTACATGTGCTGGGCGCGGGCCCGCATCAGGTCGCTGCCCCAGGCGTGCCGGGTGCGCAGCCACTGCAGGGCCTGCTTGCCCTGGACCTTGTGGGTGCCCTCCGTCAGCTTCAGTCCGGAACCGCCGGGCACCGCGGCCGTCGGGTGGTCCCACACGTTCTGCTTGACGCACACGTCGACGCCGCCGATGGCGTCGGCCATGCGCACCACGCCCGAGAAGTCGATCGTCATCCAGTGGTCGATGTAGACCCCGGTGAGGTTCTCCCAGGTGGCCAGCGTGCAGCCGGCGCCGCCGCGGGCCAGCGACTCGTTGATGATGCGGTTGGTCGGCGGGTAGACCTTGCCGGTCTTGGGGTCGGTGCACTTGGGGATGTCGACGCGGGTGTCCCGCGGGATGCTCACCATCGCGGCGCTCTTGCGGTCCGCGGAGAGGTGGATCAGCATCTGCACATCGCCCAGCGGCGGGCTGCCGCGGTCGTACTTGGCGCCGCCCAGCTTGACGTTCTCGTCGGAGTTGCGGCTGTCCGAACCGATCAGCAGGATGTTCAGCGGTGTCTGCCCGGCCGCGTTCGCCTTGGCCTTCAGCGCCTTGGCGTCGCCGCTGCTGCGCTCGCCCTTGTGGATGTTGCCGTTGAGGTGCTCGTAGTACAGGTAACCGGCGCCGGCCGTGCCGAGTATCAGCACCGACAGGGTGACCGCCGACCAGCGCAGCACCCGCCGTCCCCGCCGCGGCCCGCCCCTGCGGTGCCCGCCCGCCCCCGTGGCCCCCGTCCCCGATCTGCCCGAGCCGTCCGCGCCCTCGGCGGTCTCCTGGCCGCCGAAAGCCGGCCGAACCCCCGGTCGCGTTCCCTCCCCACGCACACTGCTCTGCGTCATTCCCCGTCCTCCCCACCCTTGCGCCGTCAAACGGGCCTGCCATGCGTCCTGTTAGACGCACGACAGGCCCGTCAGGTCACTTGGCGCACTCAACCTTGTCGGCCGTCGTCTTGTCGACGTCCGGCGCCTTGGACGGCGCGGTGAACTTCTCCCCCGCCCCCGGGAAGTCCTTGCCCAGGGTCAGCGTCATCGTCGGCAGCCCCTGGTCGTTGGTCACGCTCTTGCCCGGCTTCATCGCCGAGCCGGACAGACCGAGGATGGCGGCCAGCCGGCGGGCCTGGTCGGCCTGGTCGGGGGCGTACTCGAGGCTGGTCTTCGCCTGGGAGGCGTCCGCGTTGCCCGCGTTCTCGGACTTCAGCACGCCCGCGTCGTTCTGCAGGTAGCTGAGTTCGGCCTGCGCGCTGCCCGCGTCCGCCCCGCCGTTGAGGATGCGCACCCGCACCTCGGAGGCGGCGGACTTGCTGCCCTTGAGGCGGGCGGCGACGGCGGCCGCCTCCTTCTTCTTCTGCGCCTTGACGGCGGTGAAGGAGACGTCGTCCTTGATGGCGTCGAAGACCTGCTGCGCCGCGCCCGGCTTCAGCACGACCGTTGCCTTCACCTTCTCGGCCGGGTTGTCGATCACCGGCACGGTGGTGAACGTCAGGTTCTTCGGGTTGAGCTTGCCCAGCTCCAGGCCGAGGTCCTTCAGCTTGCCGATGCTGTCGAGGTTGGAGTCGACCGTCAGCGCCTTGGTGCCCGCCTCGGCGATCTTGAGCATCTTCGACGGGTTGGTGAGGGTGTCGTTCGACTTCAGCTTCCGCATCAGCGCGCTGAGGAACTGCTGCTGCAGGGCGATCCGGCTCAGGTCGCCGCCGAAGCCGACCGCGTGCCGGGTGCGCACGAAGGCCAGCGCGGTCTCGCCCTGTATGTGCTGCATGCCCTTCTTCAGGTTCAGGTGCGAGTCGGGGTCGTTGATGTCCTTGCCGAGGCAGACGTCGACGCCGCCGACCGCGGTGGTCAGCGTCTTGACCGCGTTGAAGTCGGCGACCATGAAGTTGTCCGGCGTTATCCCGGTCAGCTCCGTGACCGTGCGCGCGGTGCAGCTGGGCGTGCGGTCGTCCTGGCCGAGGCTGGTGTTGAAGCGGACGTTGTCCGTGCCGGTGATGACCTTCTCGCTGCCGTCGTCCAGCTTGGTCGGGCAGTCCGGGATGTCGGTGATCAGGTCGCGCGGGATGCTCAGCGCCGTCGCGTTCGAGCGGTCCTTGGAGACGTGCAGCAGGATCGTGGTGTCGGCGTGCCCGACGCTGTCCTTGTCGCCGTACTTCGTGTTGCCCTTGCCGGTGCGCTTGTCGGTGCCGATCAGCAGGATGTTGATCGCCTTGCCCTTGCTGAAGCCACCGGTGCTCGCGCCGTCGTCGGAGACGGCCGTGATGTTGTCGTTGAGGTGCTTGATGTAGAGGTAGGCGCCCCCGGCGGCGGCGACCAGCACGAACGCCATCGTGCCGCCCGTCCACAGCAGGACCTTCTTCGCCTTGTTCTTCTTCACCGGCCGGCGCCCGCGCCGGCCCGGCGGCGGCTCCTCGGGCACACCGCGACGACGGCGCGGCGGCGGAACGTCACGGCCCGGCGCGCGCTCGGGGGCGGCCGTACGACTGCGCACGGCACCCCCCGCGGAACGCGAGGCCGCCCGGCGCGGACCGGGCACTGCCGACTGCGGAGCGGAAGTGCTCAGTCGCAGTTCGTATTCACCGGTGTTCGGATTGAGCACCCACTGGTCTGCGGGATCGATGTCGCCCGCCCGCCCACGGCCTGTCGCGTCCACGATTGTCCGAATCCTCCGTCGGGGCGCGGCGCCTTCCCCCCTCAAGGCGCTCGGTCTCGGTCTCACAGTGCTCGACGCCAGGACGGACCTCGCGGCGGGATGCACCGGACCGCTCACACTATCCGCCCTGTTCAGCACCCAGTGACGACGGTGAGAAATTCCACGCCCAAGGGCGGGGCAATTCGTCCTTTTTCTCGGACATAAGTGCGGTGATTTGGCGATCGCTTTACCTACAGGCGTCCTCGGCGGCCGAGTTCCCCCGGAACGTGGGCGCGGGTGAAACTCCGTTCGACGGGTACCCGGGTTCGTTTCCGCCGGACTTTCCGTCGCGGCTTCCGTACTCCCCGTAGTCGTACGGGTCTTGGGGTGCCTCGCTCCCGGTAGTCGAATTGCCGCTTTTTGCGGGAGATTCCTGCGGGAGTTCCTGCGGGGCTTTGGCCGGGACGTCTCCGGCAACCTGGACCGGCAGGTCCGCGCGCAGCCGTTCGAACAGCTTCCGCGCCTCGGGCTCCACCAGTTGGTCGCGGTTGGAGTCGTAGGCGTACGGCTCGCGGGGGACAGTGAGGAACCGCACATTCTCCGCGGGGACGTCACGCAGCCCGCGCACGAGGTCGTACAGCCCGCGCAGGCTCGCCAGGGCCGGATCGGTCGTCAGGGACGACGTGGCGGCGTCCAGCAGGGGATAGAGCTTGACCGGGTTCAGCAGTACGTCGTTGCCGCGCACCTTGTTGACCAGCGCGCCGAGGAACTGCTGCTGACGGTCCATCCGCTCGGTGTCGCTGCCGTCCCCGAGCGACTTGCGCGCCCGCACGTATCCCAGGGCCTGCTCCCCGTCAAGCGTCACCCGCCCGGCCGGCAGCCTCAGCCTCGCGGCCTTGTCGTCGATCGGCTCCGCCAGGCACACCCGCACCCCGTCGACGGCGTCGACCATCTCCTTGAAGCCCTGGAAGTCGACCACCACGTGATGGTCGACGCGGATGTCCGTCAGCTGCTCCACGGTCCGGATGGTGCAGGCCGAACCCCCCGTGGCGAAGGCGGAGTTGAACATCGTGAACGCCGGATCGGAGCGGGTCCCGTCGGGTCGCAGACAGGCGGGCACGTCCACCATCAGGTCGCGCGGGAGGGACATGGCGGTGACGGTCCGCCGCCCCGCCGCAAGATGCAGCAGGATCGTCGTGTCGGACCGCTCCGTCCCGGAGTCCCGCCCGTAGCGCGAGTTGCCGTCCCCCGACCGTGAGTCCGACCCGATCAGCAGGATGTTCTGCGCGTCCTTGACGAGCGCGGTGGGCCGCTCCTTCTCGTACCGCGCCAGCTCGGCGGCGGCCGCGTCGTCGGCCGTGATGTTCCCGTCCAGCTTCGCGTACACCGCCCACCCGGCCCCGGCGGCGGCCAGGACCGCCAGTGCGAGGCCGAGTCCGCCGCCGCGCAGCCACCGCCGCCGGCGCCGCCGGGCGAGCCCCCGGCCGGTGGCGGACGCGCCGGCGCCGGGCCCGAGCGTGCCTGCGGTGTCGCTCACGGGCCGGCCCACCCCTCATGCCGTACGGACGTAGTGCTGTTACGACCATGCCCCGGAAGCGATGGGGGAGGCGGGCCCGGCTGATCCGAACGGGTGAGCGCGGCACCTCAGGGGTGTGAGGAGCCGCGCCACCGGCCACGGACGGCCCGCGGCCGCCCCTCGACGGTCAGCCGCCGTCCGCCCGTCGCACCGCGCTCACCCGCTCGCTCTCGATCCGCCTGGCCAGAGCCTCCTCGCCCAGCCGGTCCAGGTTCCGGCACAGCACCACGGACCCCCCGGTGGCGAGCGGCCCGTACAGCCCGGCGTTCAGCCCGTCCCAGGTGTCGTACGACAGCCCCGACAGGATCCGGCAGCCGGGCCCGGTGAGCCCCAGCCCCGTCGCCTCCTCCCGGGCCCGCTCCACGACCTCGGCCGCGCTGAACTCCCGCCCGGCCACGATCAGCGCCGGCTCCGCGGGGTCCACCGGCGCGAACGGCGCGAACCGGTCGCCCTGCCCCGGCACCTCGACGGCATAGTCGACGAAGCCGTCCGGGGTCCGCGGGAACCGCCCGCCCAGCGGCCGGAGCGCGAGCGCGACCCGCTCACCCCGGCACGCCCGCGCGGCCTCCAGCGTGTCGGGCCCGCTCACCACCACGTCGGCCGCGCCCGCGTTCCCGTCCATGTCCGCCACGACCCCCACCGACGCGCACGCCAGCAACCACACGGCCGTCTGCCAGTGCGCCGGCAGCAGCAGGGCGACCCGGTCGCCCGGCGAGGCCGCGAGGTCGCCCTGGAGGAGATTCGCGGTCTTGGCCACCCAATTGGCGAAGGTGGCCACGGACAGTTCGACACGCTCGCCCGTGGCGTCGTCGTAGAAGGTGACCAGGGGGCGTCCGGGGTCGGCGGCGAGCGCGGAAGACAGCAGGTCGGCGGGGGTGCGATCGGTGGCGTTCACCCGCGCAAGCGTACGCGGGCACCACCCCGCGCGGCGCGCGGTGGCACCACCGGTTCGGCGGAACGGCAGCCGACGGCCCGTCAGCTCCCGAATGGACAGACAAATATGACCATGTCCAACATCAGGGACATGCGTGGATTCCTTGCCTCCTCCCTCGCCTCCTCGATCGGCGTCACCTGCGCGGCCGCCCTCGTCCTCCCGCTCGCCCCGCCCGCGGTCGCGGCGTCGCCGAGCGGAGCGAACAGCGGAGCCAGACCCGCGCCGCCGGCGGTCCGACAGGCCGCCCAGGACACCTCCTCCGTCCCCGGCAGCACCCAGTCCCTTCCCCTCGCCCCCCTCACCCGCGACCGCGTCATCGGCCCGGCCGTCCCCGAACAGGGCCTGTCCCGCGACCACGTACGGCACTTCTCGCTCGTCGGTGTCGTCTGGGACGACCCGGACGTCACGCTGCACGGCCGCGTCCAGGTCCGCACCCGTGTGGCCGGCACCGGCACCTGGTCCGGCTGGCAGGACCTGCAGACGCACAACGACGACGACGCCGACCCGGACGCCGCCGAGCGCACCTCCGGACACGTCCGCGGCTCCACCGCACCGCTGTGGGTGGGCGATTCCGACGGCGTCGACGTCCGCGTACGCGCCGAGGGCGAACGCCGTACGGACGAGACCGCCCGCGGCACCCGCACCGTGACCGCCTTCGCCGCGCTCCCCGCCGGACTCCGCCTCGAACTGGTGGACCCCGGCTCCCAGGCGGCGCCGCGCGCCGTGCCCCCGCCCGCCCGGGGCGGCATCGAGGCCGACACCCCAGACGCCTTCGGCGCCCGCGGCCTCGGCGCCGGGTCGCTGACCGCCTCCGCCGCCAACGCCGAGCTCGCCCCGCTCGGTGCCACGGAGATCCCGGCGCTGGGCAGGGCCGCGACGGAAAGCGAACAACGCACCCTGCGGGGTGCCGAGTTGACGGAGGTCCAGCGGGCCAACCCCTTCATCGGGCCGCGCCCGCGCATCATCACGCGCCGCGGCTGGGGCGCCAACGAGAGCCTGCGCGAGCGCGGGTTCGTCTACACGAAGAAGGTCAAGGCGGCCTTCGTGCACCACACGGCCTCCGGCAACGGGTACCGCTGTTCACAGGCTGCCTCGGTCATCCGCGGTATCTACCGCTACCACGTCAAGAGCATGGGCTGGCGGGACATCGGCTACAACTTCCTCGTCGACAAGTGCGGAAGCATCTACGAGGGCCGCGCCGGGGGTGTGGCCAAGCCCGTACTGGGCGCGCACACCCGCGGTTTCAACACCAACAGCATGGGGATCGCGGTCCTCGGAACCTTCGGCTCCGCGAAGCCGCCGGCTGCGGCCCTCAAGGCCATCGCCCGGCTCACCGCCTGGAAGCTCGGTCTGTACGGAGCCAACCCGCGCGGCAAGACATATCTGAAGTCGGGCGGTGGCAATCTCTACCGAAAGGGAAAGAACGTACTCATGAATGTGATCTCCGGGCATCGTGACGGTTTCGCCACGGACTGCCCGGGCCGGCAGCTCTACCGCAAGCTCGGCACCGCCCGCACGACCGCCGCCCGCTACCAGGGCAGGTGAGGCGGGGCCAGAGGGTCGCATTCACCGCCGTCGGGGGACGAGGGGCGGAACCACGAAACACCGCCGAGCCGTCGAAGGCGTCGCACGACGATCTGCATACACTGGCCGGCCGAAGGACATTTCGGCCGGTCCCGGCAGGAAGCAGAGACGACAGGTGACAGAAGCGATCCTCCTGGTCGGCGGCAAGGGAACGCGGCTGCGTCCGCTCACGGTGCACACGCCGAAGCCCATGGTCCGGGCGGCGGGCGTCCCCTTCCTCACACACCAACTGGCGAGAGCCAGAGCGGCGGGCGTGGAGCACATCGTCCTCGCCACCTCCTACCTGGCCGAGGTCTTCGAACCGTACTTCGGCGACGGCTCCTCGCTGGGCCTGCACATCGAGTACGTGACCGAAGAAGAGCCTCTGGGCACCGGCGGCGCCATCCGCAACGTCGCCGCCCGCCTCCACTCCGGCCCGGACGACCCGGTGCTGATCTTCAACGGCGACATCCTGACCGGGCTGGACATCCGCCGGCTGGTGCGGACCCACGAGACCTCCGGAGCGGACGTCTCCCTGCACCTGACGAAGGTCACGGACCCGCGCGCCTACGGCCTGGTCCCCACCGACGACACCGGCCGCGTCCTCGCCTTCCTGGAGAAGCCGCAGACCCCCGAGGAGATCGTCACCGACCAGATCAACGCCGGGGCGTACGTCTTCCGCCGCTCGGTGATCGACACAATCCCGGCGGGCCGCCCCGTCTCGGTGGAGCGCGAGACGTTCCCCGGTCTGCTGTCCGCCGGAGCCCACCTCCAGGGCATGGTCGACTCCACCTACTGGCTGGACCTGGGCACCCCGGCCGCCTTCGTACGGGGCTCGGCGGACCTGGTCCTCGGCCGCGCCCCGTCGCCCGCCGTCCCCGGCCGCTGCGGCGACCGCCTCGTCCTGCCCACGGCCAGGGTCGCCCCCGACGCCAAGCTGACCGGCGGCACGGTCGTCGGCGAGGGCGCCTTCGTCGCCGAGGGCGCCCGCGTCTTCGGCTCGACCATCCTGCCCGGCGCCGTCATCGAACCCGGCGCGGTCATCACCGACTCCCTCATCGGCACCCGCGCCCGCGTGGGCGAACGCTCCGTCCTCACCGGCACGGTCATCGGCGACGGCGCGATCATCGGCCCCGACAACGAACTCCGCGACGGAGTCCGAGTCTGGTGCGACGCCCGAATCCCAGCAGGAGCGCTCCGCTTCTCATCGGACCAGTAGCTGCGGCGCGGCACGGCTGGCGCGTGCGCACATCACTTGCCCGGTCCGGCGGTCCGGCTGGGCGCCGGCCCAGGCGACTCGGCTTGTCCGGGTGCGGCTGGGTGCGGGCCCGCTCATTCAGGTGATCCGACGGTCCGGGCTGGGCGCAGGCCCGCCGATTCAGCCCGTCCGGCGTTTGAGGACCAGGCCCGTTCAGGGCCGACGGGGGTCCAGGGGGCGGAGCCCCCTGGACCTGGAGCTGACGGCACCGCCCCTCACAACTTCCCGATGTCCCCGCGAGGCATCTTCGGCGCCCGCCGAGCCAGCGTACGCCCACTCAGCAGAATCAACCGAGCGGCCCGATGCCGCTGCCCGGCATAAGGCTCCAGCAGCTTCAGCATGACGCCGTCGTCCGCATCCCGATCCCCGGCAAGCGCCCACCCCACGATCCCCGGCAGATGCAGATCCCCCACGGTCACCGCATCCGCCGCCCCATGACTGCGCTGCACGACCTCCGCCGACGTCCACGGCCCGATCCCCGGCACGACCTCCAACCGCGCCTGCGCCTTCTCGGGCGACATCCCGACGGCCTCCTCCAGCCGTCCCGCGACCCGAACAGCGCGCAGGATGGTCGACGCCCTCTTGTTGTCGACGCCCGCCCGATGCCACTCCCACGACGGGATCAACGCCCATGTCCGCGGAGCCGGCATCACCCACAGCCGCCCCCCGGCCGCGGGCCCGGGTGCCGGCTCCCCGAACTTCCGCACCAGCGACCGCCACGCCCGATACGCCTCGTCGGTCGTGACCTTCTGCTCCAGCACGGACGGGATCAACGACTCGAGCACCAGCCCGGTCCGCGTCAGCCGCAGCCCCCGCCGCCGGTGCCACGCCGACGCCACGACCCGGTGCCGGGGCACGAACGCCTCCGGCTCGTCGGCACCGCCCAGCAGCTCGGGCAACCGGTCCAGCAGCCACTCGGCGCCGGACCCCCAGGCCTCCCCGCGCACGGCCCCGCCCGCCACGGAGACCCGCAGCGTCCCGGGCCCGAGGGGCGTGAGGGTGGCCCGCCACACCGACCCGTCGGGCATGGCCCGGAACGTCGGATCGCCGGGCCCGCGCCGCAGCGGCCCCAGCACCAGCCCGAGGTCGAGCGGCCCGTCGGGCACCACGGTCCGTACCCGTCCGCCCGCCTCGGCCTGCCGGGGCACCCCCGCGGGCACGCCGACATGCCCGCCCCGCACGGTCGTACGAGTGGGCCGCGGAGAAAACCGTCCTGCCACGAAAGTTGTCCTAGAGGTCCCTGGGTGTCCCCACGAGGGTAGGCGCAGTCACGCGCCCCTCACCGCACCTCGATGAAAGCGTCCGCCTCCCGGGCCGGCCGGGGCCTCGGTTCCTCCGCCGGATGTCCGATCGCCACCGCTCCCATCGGGTCCCAGCCCTCGGGCAGTCCCAGCACCTCGCGCACCACGTCCCGGCAGAACATCGTGGACGACACCCATGCCGAACCCAGCCGCTCCCCGGCCAGCGCGACCAGGAAGTTCTGCACGCCGGCGCCCGCGGCGACCACGAACATCTCCCGCTCGGCCGCGTCCCGCCGCGCGTCCCCGTACGTGTGCGACCCGTCCATCACCAGGCACGGCACGACCAGATACGGCGCGTTGCGCAGCACGTCGCCGCGCCGCACCCGCTTGGCGATGGACTCCTCGCTCTTGCCGTCGCGCCGCAGATCACTGATCCACGCCTCCCGCATGGCGTCCAGCAGCCGGACCCGTGACTCCTCGGACTCCAGCAGCACGAACCGCCACGGCGTTGTGTGATGCGGCGCCGGCGCGGTGACCGCCAGCGCGACCGCCCGCCGCACCGCCCCGGGGTCGACGGGCTCGTCGGTGAAGGCCCGTACGGTACGCCGCTGGGCCACCGCCTCCCGTACCGCCTCCGAGGTCCCCAGCCGGAACATGTCGTCGCGCGCGCCGCGCACCATGGCCCGCGCCCCCTCCCCGTGCTCGTCGGCCACGACATGCGGCAGCCCGCGCACGACGGCGACCGGCCTGCCGGCCGCCTTGCCCTTGACCAGGTCGCCGGCGGCGGCGAGTTCGTCGGCCGTGGCCACGACGGTCGCGCCCAGCGGATTGCCGTGCGCGTCCGTGCCCCCGCGCAGATCGTCCAGCACCCGCACCCCGGCGGTGCCGATCGCGACATCGGTGAGACCGGAGCGCCAGGGCCGCCCGAAGGTGTCCGTGACGACGACGCCCACCCGCACGCCGAGGGCGTCCCGCAGGCCGTCGCGGATCGCTCGGGCGGAGGCGTCGGGGTCCTCGGGCAGCAGGAGCACGGTGCCCGCGGGGGTGTTGGAGGCGTCGACCCCGGCCGCGGCCATGACCAGGCCCTGCCGGTTCTCGACGATCCGGAGCGCCCCGCGCCGCGCCACGACCCGCACGGTCTCGGCGTCGATCGCCGCCTCCCGGTCGTCGGCCGCGACGAGGCGCCCCTCGGCCTTGGAGACGATCTTCGAGGTGATCAGCAGCACGTCCCCGTCGGCCAGCCCCGGCTCGGTGTCTGCGATCAGCTTGGCGAGGTCGTCCCCGCGCTGCACCTCGGGCAGTCCCGGCACGGCCCAGACGCGGTACCCGTCGGCAGACGCTGCGCTCAAGACTCCCGCACCTCCTCGGCCAGCGTCAGCGCCTCCCGCGCCATCCGCGCGGTCGCGTCCACGTCGGTCATCATCAGCGGCACCGCGCGGCACCGGATGCCCGCCGACTCCACGCGCTGCACGGCGTCCGCGTCCCGGGTGTCGACGAGCCAGCCGTCGAGCAGTCCGGAGCCGTAGTGCTCGGCCACCGCCGCGGCACTCGACTCCACTCCCACGGCCGCGAGCACCTTGTCGGCCATGCCCCGCACGGGCGCGTCCCCGACGATGGGGGACAGGCCCACGACCGGTACCCCGGCGTCGGCGATCGCCTCCCGGATGCCGGGCACGGCGAGGATGGTGCCCACCGACACGACCGGGTTGGACGGCGGGAACAGCACGACGTCCGCCTCGGCGATCGCCTCCAGTACACCCGGCGCCGGCTTCGCCTGCTCGGCGCCCACCGGCACCACCGCCTCGGCCGGCACCGAGGCCCGCAGCCGCACCCAGTACTCCTGGAAGTGGACCGCCTTGCGCTCCCCGTCCACCTCCACGGCCACGTGCGTCTCGACGCGGTCGTCGGTCATCGGGATCAGCCGTACGCCCGGCTTCCACCGGTCGCACAGGGCCTGCGTCACCGCGCTGAGCGGATATCCGGCGCCGATCATCTGGGTCCGCACGATGTGCGTGGCGAAGTCGCGGTCGCCGAGCCCGAACCACTCCGGGCCGACGCCGTACGCCCCGAGCTCCTCCTTCAGATGGAAGGTCTCGTCGGCCCGTCCCCAGCCCTGCTCCTCGTTGATGCCGCCGCCGAGCGTGTACATCACCGTGTCGAGGTCCGGGCAGACCTTCAGCCCGAAGAGGTGGATGTCGTCCCCGGTGTTGCCGATGACGGTGATGTCCGCGTCCGGCGCGGCCTTCTTCAGACCGCGCAGGAACCGGGCACCACCGATGCCGCCTGCCAGAACCACGATGCGCATGTCTCTCAGTGTTGCAGGCGGGTACGACAACGCGTCAGGCAGTCACCGGACGCGTCCGCGCCGCCGGCTCGGTCCGCGCCTCGCAGTGCGGGGACGTGTGCATCGGCATGTCGGTCAGTCCGGGGTAGTAGATGTGCAGGCTTATGGCCGGCTCCAGCGTGTCGTTGACGACCTCGTGCACATAGCCCGGCGCGAACACGCGCTGCGCACCGGCCGCCAGCGCGCGCGTGCCCCGCTCGGTCCGCTCGGTCAGCGTCCCCTCCAGCACGGTCAGCACGCCCGACGAACGCCCGTGGTCGTGCAGTCCGCTGCCCTGGCCCGGCACCCAGGACAGCAGCCACACCTCGTAGCCGGGGCCCGTACGCAGCCGGTGGTACCAGCGGGTCGTGGCGTCGTAGCGGACGAGGTGCTCCCACTCGGAGCGGTCCGCGGCGACGGAGCGGGCGAGACCCACGAACTCGGCCACGGTGGCCGGGTGCTCGCGCGGCGGCTGCAGCAGGTGCGGGACCTCGAGGATGTCGCCGGCGATCTGGAGGTCGTTGTCGCTGTTCATGGGTGCGGTGGTTCCTCGGTGAAAGAAGGTCAGAGGGAACGAGCAGCGGGGGAGAAACACGAAACCGAGCCGCGGGGGCGACTCGGTCTCAGCTGGAGCGATCGGGCAGGCTCAACAGCTGGAACAGCAACAGCTACAGCGAGCGCGGGCAGCACCGTGGGACCCGGCGGTGCGGATCGAGGTCGGTGCCAAGTTCGCGAGCATGCCCACAAGCACACCGGTTCACACCTTCACTGTCAACTCGACACCCGGTATGTGGGACGGGTTTCACCTCATCCGGTCCATCTGGGTGATGAAAGGTTTGTTCAGAGGGGGACCGGGACACAAGGCGCACAACCGCGCGCTCAGGCCTCGTTGCGATCCCGTGATCCGAACGTGATCCGGTTTGCTTCGTGGGGCGCGTGGAACGGGATCGAACATCCGGGCGTCCTTTCCCGTAGAGGCTCCGCAATGGGTCCAAGGCCCTCCCGGGCCTCGTCCGCGTGTCAAGGTTTATGCCGATTTGAACACTTTCCGCATGGCCTTGGTTCCGCAGAGTGAATAAGGGGCCCAATAGCAGATCTCGGCTTGACTCGCCCGGAGCAGCACACTTGTAATTTCACTCGTGTCGTTCAGCCGGAATCGGTAACGGCTACATCACGGGGACGCGAAAGACAGACGAGGGGCGCACATGACCGAGCTGGTGCAGCAACTGCTGGTCGACGACGCGGACGAGGAACTCGGCTGGCAGGAGCGCGCGCTGTGCGCCCAGACCGACCCCGAGTCCTTCTTCCCCGAGAAGGGCGGCTCCACCCGGGAGGCCAAGAAGGTCTGCCTCGCCTGCGAGGTGCGCTCCGAGTGCCTCGAGTACGCCCTCGCCAACGACGAGCGCTTCGGCATCTGGGGCGGTCTGTCCGAACGCGAGCGGCGCAGGCTGAAGAAGGCGGCCGTCTGACCCCGAACCCTCCGCTCCACATCCAACGAACGGCCCGTCGCAAGTGGGTTATCCACAGGCGGCGGGCCGCCCTGCTGCCCAGCCGATAGTGTGGTCGCTCGTCCGAGACGCCTCGCCGCCCCCAAGGGCCACAGACGTCCACCGCAGTCCATCGAACCGGGGCCCGTACCTCGATGTCCGTGCACAGCCACACGGCAGCCCACGACTCCGCTGCCACTCCAGAGTTCCCGCGTCACGTGGTGACGGCGGTGCTCGTCTCCCACGACGGCGCCCGCTGGCTGCCCGACGCGCTCGCCGGGCTGCTCGGCCAGGAGCGCCCCGTCCAGAACGTGGTGGCGGCCGACACCGGCAGCGCGGACGCCTCCGCCCAGCTGGTCACCGAGGCCCTCGGCGCCGACCGCGTGCTGCACCTCGCCCGCCGCACCGGCTTCGGCCAGGCCGTCGAGGAGGCGGTGCGGACCGCGCCCGTGCTGACCCCGGAGGAGCTGCCGTACCTGAAGCGGCCGAGCGGCTGGGACCCCGTCACGCGCACCTGGCGCGACGACGCCTACGACATGCCGGAACTGCCCCACGGGGAGCCGGTCCAGTGGCTGTGGCTGCTGCACGACGACTGCGCCCCGGACCCCGACGCCCTGGCCCAGCTGCTGCGGGTCGTGGAGAACGAACTGGAGCTCGGCCGCGACGACGTGGCGGTCGTCGGCCCCAAACTGCGCGGCTGGTACGACAGAAGGCAGCTGCTGGAGGTCGGTGTCTCCATCGCCCACTCCGGCCGCCGCTGGACCGGCCTTGACCGCCGCGAGCAGGACCAGGGCCAGCACGACCACGTCCGCCCGGTGCTGTCGGTGTCCACCGCCGGCATGCTGATCCGGCGCGATGTCTTCGAGCGGCTCGGCGGTTTCGACAAGCGGCTGCCGCTGATGCGCGACGACGTCGACCTGTGCTGGCGCGCCACCGCCGCCGGGCAGCGCGTCCTGATCGCCCCCGAGGCGGTCGTACGGCACGCCGAGGCCGCCTCCCGGGAACGCCGCACCGTCGACTGCGTGGGCCGCAGCGCCGCCTCCCCGCACATGGTCGACAAGGCCGGCGCCGTCTACACCCTGTTCGTCAACTCGCGCACAGCCGTCCTGCCGTGGGTGCTGCTGCGCGTCGTGTTCGGCACGCTCCTGCGCACCCTCGCCTATCTCGTCGGCAAGGTCCCCGGACAGGCCGTCGACGAGATCCGCGGCCTGCTGGGCACCCTGCTGCGGCCCGAGCGGATCATCGCCGGCCGGCGCAGACGCGGCGCCCCGCAGATCGACAAGGGAGAACTGCGCGCCCTGTTCCCGCCGCCCGGCGCGACCGTGCGCGCCACCATCGAACAGGTCGCCGGCAACTTCTTCAGCGACTCCGACGCCGACGCCACCTCCGGCGCCGGACGGCACGGCGGCGCCGTCGAGTCCGGGCCGGGCGGGGACGACGCCGACTTCCTGGAGATCGAGCAGTTCGCCCGGCTCAAGCGCATCGCCCGCAAGCCCGGCCCGATGCTCTTCCTGGTGCTGCTGTTCGTCTCCCTCGTCGCCTGCCGCGCCCTGCTCGGCGGCGGCGCCCTCGCGGGCGGCGCCCTGCTGCCCGCCCCGGCCGACGCCGGTGAACTGTGGTCGCGCTACACCGACTCCTGGCACGCCGTCGGCGCCGGTGGAACCCCGTCCGCGCCGCCGTACCTGGCGATCGTGGCGGCGCTGGCCTCCGTGCTGTTCGGCTCGACCGGACTCGCGGTGACGGTCCTGCTCGTCGGCTCGGTGCCCCTGGCGGGCTTCACCGCCTACTTCGCCTCCCGCCCGCTCGTCGAGTCGCGCCTGCTGCGCGCGTGGGCGGCCGTGGTCTACGCCTTCCTGCCCGCCGCCACCGGCGCGCTCGCCGGCGGCCGCATCGGCACCGCCGTCCTCGCCGTCCTGCTGCCGCTCATCGCGCGCGCGGGCGTCGCCGCGAGCGGTGTCACGAACGCCTCGGGAGCCCGCGGCAGCTGGCGCGCCACCTGGGCGTACGCACTGCTGCTGACCATCACCACGGCCTTCACGCCGATCGTGTGGCCGATCGCGCTGATCCTCGGCATCGCGGTACTGGTGCTGCGCCGCGCCGACATCACCGCCTACGGCCTGCGCTTCCTGGCCCAGCTCGGCTCGCCCCTCCTGGTGCTCGCGCCCTGGTCCCTGACGCTGCTGCCGTTCGGCTTCTTCAAGGAGGCCGGGCTCGGCTACGGCCCCTCGGCCGCCACCGCGCTCGACCTGCTCGGCATGAGCCCCGGCGGGCCCGGCACGGTCGACGGGCTGATGCTCATCGGCGTCGTGCTGGCCGCGCTGGCCGCCCTGATGCGCTCGGAACGCCAGTCCGCGATCCGGGCGGCCTGGGCGGTCGCCCTGGTGGGTCTGGTCTTCGCCGTGCTGTCCAACCGGTCCACCTGGGCCGGCCCGGCCACCCTCGTCTACGGCATCGCCCTGCTCGCCGCCGCCGCACTCGGCGCCGACGGCGCACGCGCGCGTGTGGCCGAGCAGAGCTTCGGCTGGCGCCAGCCGGTGGCCGCGCTGATCGCCTTCGCCTCGCTCGCCGGCCCGCTGCTGGTCGCCGCGGGCTGGATGATCCGCGGCGCCGACGGACCGGTGGAGCGACGCGACCCCACACAGGTGCCCGCGTTCGTCGCCGAGGAGAGCGGTACCAGCGACCAGGCCCGCACCCTCGTCCTGGACAGCGACTCCGCCGCCCACGTCGGATACACCCTGGTCCGCGGCTCCGGGGCCCGTCTGGGCGACGCCGAGGCCGCCGCGGCCGACGGCGAGAACAGCGCGCTCGACAAGGTCGTCGCCAACCTGGTCGCCGGCTCCGGCGCCGACCAGTCCGACCAGCTCGGCAAGTTCGCCGTGCGCTACGTCCTGGTGCACAAGGGCGCCCCGCGCGAGGTCACCCGCGTCCTGGACGCCACCCCGGGCCTGTCCCGCCTCAGCCAGCAGGACGGCAGCGCCCTGTGGCGGGTCGACCACGAGGTCGCCCGCGCGACGATCGTGACCGCCTCGGGCTCCGGCACCCCGCGGCCCGTGGCCGCCGGCCCCGTCGACATCCACACCACCGTCCCGGCCGGCGCCGACGGCCGCGTCCTGCGGCTGGCCGACACCGCCGCCGAGGGCTGGACGGCAACCCTGGACGGCAGGCCGCTGACCCGCACCACCGTCGACGGCTGGGCCCAGGGCTTCGAACTGCGCTCCTCCGGCGGCAGGCTGGACGTCACCTACGACGACCCGGTCACCCACACCGCCTGGCTGTGGGCGCAGGGCTCCCTCGCCGTCGTCCTCGTGATCATGGCCCTGCCCGGCCGGCGCCGCGACGTCGACGACGACCTCCCCGAGGAGCCGTCGATCCCCGCCCAGGCCGTCGCGGGCGAGGGCCGCCGCGCCCGCCGCCTGCGCGCCCAGACTGAGGCCGAGGAAGGCGCGCCGGAGGAGGAGTTCCCGGCCCCTGCCGAGGAGGAGACACCGGTCGCGGTCCCGCAGCAGCAGTCGTACGGGGACTGGGACCAGGCGAGTTACCAGGGCGCCGCGTACGACCCCTATGGCAACGAGCAGTACCAGGGCGCCCAGCAGTACCCGGCGGGCGAGTACGACCAGACGTACCAGGCGGACCCGTACCAGTCAGGCCAGTACGACCCGTACGCCTACGGCAACTCCCAGGGCGCGTACGACCAGACGTACGACCCGACGGCCTATCAGCAGCAGGGCTACGACCCCGGGTACGACCCGGCGCAGCAGCAGCATCCGCACGCCCCTGAGCGCCCCGACGGGAGCCAGCAGTGAACCGCACCACCCTCTCCCTGATCGCCGGCACGGCCGCCCTCGCCGCCATCACGGGCATCGCCTCGCTCACCGCGCCGGGCGCCTCCGGCGCGCACACCGCCAAGGCGGCCGCCGAACTGCCCGTGGAGCGCACCACGTTGCTGTGCCCAGAGCCCAGCGCCTCCGACCTAGCCGACACGTCGTACACCTCGTACACGCCCCTCACCAAGGGCACGGCGGGCGACGGCAAGGCCGAACTCCAGGCCGCGACCGAGCAGTCGGACGGCGCGACGAGCGGTGGCAAGGGCACGAAGGACAAGAAGGGCAAGGGCAAGAAGACGGCCGCCAAGCCGGTCCTCACGCCCAAGGAGCCCGGCACCCCGGTCACGGGTGACACCTCCGGTGCCGACACGCCCGCGCTGATCGGCACCGCCGAGGGCAAGTTCGCGCCCGGCTGGGCGGTGCAGGAGACCACCGAGGTCGCGGCGGGCACCGGACGCGGTCTGCTGGGCGTCAACTGCACCGCGCCGGACACGGAGTTCTGGTTCCCCGGCGCCAGCACGGCCGCCGACCGCACCGACTACGTCCACCTGACCAACCCGGACGACTCGGCCGCCGTCGTCGACATCGAGCTCTACGGCAAGGACGGTGTCCTGAAGTCGACGGTGGGGGAGGGCGTCACCGTCGCGCCGCACTCCAGCGACCCGGTCCTGCTGTCCACGCTGACCGACGAGAAGCAGACCGACCTCACCGTGCACGTGAACGTGCGCAGCGGGCGGGTGGGCGCCGCCGTGCAGGCCCTGGACGACAAGACGGGCGGCGACTGGCTGGCCGCCGCCGCCGACGCGGCGGGCAGCCTCGTCCTGCCCGGCATCCCCAAGGACGCCACGGCGGTCCGTCTGATCGCCTTCACGGCGGGCGACACGGACGCCGACCTGAAGGTGCGCCTCGCCTCCCCGTCCGGGCCGATCACGCCCGCCGGCAACGAGACGCTGCACGTCAAGGCAGGGATGACGAGCGCGGTCGACCTCGGTGCCGTCACCCGCGGCGAGGCGGGCTCGCTGGTCCTGACCCCCACGAACCGGTCGGTGCCGGTCGTGGCGGCACTGAAGGTCGTACGCGGCAAGCCCGGCAAGCAGGAGACGGCGTTCCTCCCGGCCACGGCCCCGGTCGGCACGCGCGCGACGTCTGCGGACAACAGCGGCAAGGGCTCCACCCTGTCGATCACGGCGCCGACCCGCACCGCCCGGGTGAAGGTCACCGCGTCCGCCGGCAGCGACGGCGGCTCGGCGGTGTCGAAGACGTACACCGTCAAGGCCGGTACCACCCAGGACGTCGACGCCCCGGTGCCGAACGGCGCGAAGGGCACGTACGCGCTGACGGTCGAGACGCTCTCGGGCGGCCCGGTGTACGCGTCCCGGACGCTGTCCGCCACGGAGGGCGGCGTCCCCGGCTTCACGATCCAGACGCTGCCGGACGACCGGGGGCTGGTGTCGGTGCCGCAGGCGGACGAGGACCTCTCCGTCCTGCAGAAGTGAGCGCGGCCGGCGGGGCTCAGTCCTCGCCGTACCGCGGGTCCACCGTCTCCGGGGTCAGCCCCAGCAACTCGGCGACCTGTTCCACGACGACCTCGTGCACCAGGGCGGCCCGCTCGTCGCGCCCCTTGGTGCGGATCTCCACCGGCCGCCGGTAGACGACCACGCGCGCGGGGCGTCCGTCGTGCGCGGAGATCGTGCCGCCCAGAGGCACCGCCTCGTCGTTCCACGTCTGCCCGGGCCCGTCCAGCCGCGGCACCTCGAGGACCAGGAAATCGATGTCGGCGAGCTGTGGCCAGCGCCGCTCCAGCCGCTCCACGGAGTCCTGGACCAGGTCCGCGAACAGGTCGGCGCGGCTCGCGGCGAGCGGCACCTGGGGCGGTGCGATCGGGCCGCGCATGCCCCGGCCGTGGCGGTCACGACGGCGGGGCCCGGGGCGGCCGGCGGCACGGTGCGGTACGGGGTTGTCCATCACTGGTGAAGCGTAGTCCCCGCCGAGCCCGCCCGCCCGGCCCCACACGGCATCCCGGACGCCGTTCGGCCACCGGCGACGGCATGTCACAGGTTGACCATTCCAGCCAAGGTTGGGCTCGATTCCGTATCTCTCCGAGACCGTCGACGTCGAGGCAAATGACGGTGTTTGTACGGAGTGTTGATCGGACGGCCGGTCGCGCGACGGCGTGCGGGCGGGGCGTCCGCCCAGGTCAGCAAGGTGTGGCGAAAGGGGCGTGTGGGGTGATTCACACCCCGACACGGTGGAGTGACCTGGTGGAGAGTCGTCGCGGCCCGCTCAAGAGTGCGGTACCGTCCAACGTCGTGAGCCCTGTACGTCGCTGTTCGCGCACCGCCTGCGGCCGACCCGCCGTCGCGACGCTGACGTACGTCTACGCCGACTCGACCGCGGTCCTCGGCCCGCTCGCCACCTATGCCGAACCCCACTGCTACGACCTGTGCGCCGAGCACTCCGAGCGCCTGACCGCGCCGCGCGGCTGGGAGGTCGTCCGGCTCCTCGACGGCTCCGCCCCGGCCCGGCCGAGCGGCGACGACCTGGAGGCGCTTGCCAACGCGGTGCGCGAGGCGGCCCGTCCGCAGGAGCGAGCGGCCGGGGCCGGTGGCGGGGCACGCTCGGCGGACCCCATGGAGGTCGCGCGCCGCGGCCACCTGCGGGTGCTGCGCTCGCCGGACAACTGATCCGCGTTCCCACGCGTGCGTCATCGAAGCGAGTGAGTCGCGTTCACCGACGCGATTGATGCATGTGCCGATGCGGGTGGTGCACGGCCATTGACGCGGACTTGGCGCGGACACGACCATTCCGTAAGCCGAAGTGAGAAATCGCTTTCCGCATGGCGGAATCGGGGAGGCGCCCGTGTACGTCCAGAAACTCGAACCCGTCGCCGGCTCGCTCGGCCTGTCCGCCCTCGTCGCCGCCCTGCCCCTGGTGATCGTCCTGATCCTGCTCGGCGGCGTCCGCATGAAAGCCCACCTCGCGGGCCTGACAGGCCTTCTGGCGGCCGTTCTGGTCGCCCGGCTCGCCTACGGCATGCCCCTCGGCCAGACGCTCTCCAGCGCCGCCCAGGGCGCCGTCTTCGGCCTCTTCCCCATCCTGTGGATCGTCGTCAACGCCCTCTGGGTGTACCGGATGACCGTCCGCACCCGGCACTTCGACATCCTGCGCCGCTCCTTCGGGCGTCTCTCCGACGACCCGCGCATCCAGGCGCTCGTCGTCGCCTTCTGCTTCGGCGCGCTCCTGGAGGCACTCGCCGGCTTCGGCGCGCCGGTCGCGATCTGCTCGGTCATGCTCGTCGCCCTCGGCTTCGACCCGGTGCGCGCCGCCGTGGTCGCCCTGGTGGCCAACACCGCGCCGGTCGCCTTCGGCGCCATGGGCACACCGGTCGTGACGCTCGCTCAGGTCACCGGGCTGCCGCTGGACACCGTGGCCTCGGTGGTGGGCCGTCAGACGCCGCTGCTCGCCCTCGTGGTGCCGCTCGTGCTGGTGTGGCTGGTGGACGCGCGGCGCGGGCTGCGCGAGACCTGGGTGCCGGCCCTGGTGTGCGGAGTCGCCTTCGCCGTCGCCCAGTTCGCCGCCTCCAACTACGTCTCCGCGCAACTCGCCGACATCGCCGCCTCACTGGCGGGCGCGGGCGCTCTGGTCGCCGTACCGCACGCGCGCGTGGCCGCCGCCGAGGAGGTACGCGCGTCCGTGCTGACCGGTGCGCGCAGCGAGGAGCTCGACGAGCAGGACCCGCGCCACGAGGTCGTGCGCGCCTACGCCCCGTACGCCCTGATCGTCGTGATCTTCTCGGTCGCTCAGATCCCCGCGGTCAAGGACTGGCTGGCCGGGGCCACACAGACGTACGACTGGCCCTTCCTGGACGTCGTCGCCCCGAACGGCGAACCGGTCGGCGGCAACGTCTTCACCTGGCAGGTCGTGTCCACCGGCGGCACCCTCGTGCTGCTCGCCGGGCTGTGCACGGCCGCCGTACTCGGGGTGCACGCGCGCGTGGCCGTCAGGGAGTGGCTGGCGACCGTGCACGAACTTCGCTTCGCGATCCTGACCGTCACCTCCGTGCTGGCCCTCGCCTACGTCATGAACCTCTCCGGACAGGCCGCGACCATCGGCCACTTCGTGGCGGCCGCGGGCGCCGGGCTGGCCTTCCTGTCGCCGGTCCTCGGCTGGTTCGGCGTGGCCGTCTCCGGCTCGGACACCTCGGCGAACGCCCTCTTCGGGGCCCTGCAGGTCACCGCCGCCCGCGAGTCGGGGCTGTCGCCCGAACTACTGGCGGCGGCCAACAGCTCCGGCGGCGTCCTGGGCAAGATGATCTCGCCCCAGAATCTCACCATCGCGTGCGCGGCCGTGGGCCTCGCCGGCCGCGAGGGAGACCTGCTGCGCAAGGTGCTGCCCTGGAGCGCGGGGCTGCTGCTGGTGATGTGCGTGATCGTCGTCGGCCAGAGCTCGCCGGTTCTGGAGTGGATGCTGCCCTGAGCGTTCTTACCCTGCTCTGACCTGAGGTTACGACTGCGGCATCCGCTCGGCGTCCGCGCACCGCACGGCCATCCGGTACGGGTAGTTTGGGGCCACCGACAGGACTCCAGGAGGGTTGGCCGTGGCTGCTGATCTGTCACAGATCGTGAAGGCGTACGACGTGCGCGGGGTGGTCCCGGACCAGTGGGACGAGTCACTGGCCGAACTCTTCGGGGCGGCCTTCGTCCAGGTGACCCGGGCGCGTGCCATCGTCGTCGGCCACGACATGCGGCCCTCGTCCCCCGGCCTGTCGCGGGCCTTCGCGCGCGGGGCGGCCGGGCAGGGCGCCGACGTGACCGAGATCGGCCTGTGCTCGACCGACCAGCTGTACTACGCCTCCGGCGCGCTGAACCTGCCAGGCGCGATGTTCACGGCCTCGCACAACCCGGCGCGGTACAACGGCATCAAGCTGTGCCGGGCCGGCGCGGCGCCGGTCGGCCAGGACACGGGCCTGTCCGAGATCCGCGAACTCGCCGAGCGATGGATGGACTCGGGCGCTCCGCAGCAGGCCGCGGACCCGGGAACGATCACCCGGCGCGACACGTTGTCGGACTACGCGGCCCACCTCCGCTCCCTCGTCGACCTGACCTCCGTCCGCCCTATGAAGGTCGTCGTCGACGCGGGCAACGGCATGGGCGGCCACACCGTCCCCACGGTGTTCGACGGCCTGCCCCTGACCGTCGTCCCGATGTACTTCGAACTCGACGGCACGTTCCCCAACCACGAGGCGAACCCCCTGGACCCGGCGAACCTCGTCGACCTGCAGCAGCGGGTCCGCGCGGAGGGCGCCGACCTCGGCCTCGCCTTCGACGGCGACGCCGACCGCTGCTTCGTGGTCGACGAGCGCGGCGAGCCCGTCTCCCCGTCCGCCGTCACGGCGCTCGTGGCCGCACGCGAACTGGCGAGGAACGGCGGCAAGGGCGTCATCATCCACAACCTGATCACCTCGTGGTCGGTCCCCGAGGTGGTCCGGGAGCACGGCGGCACCCCCGTCCGCACCAGGGTCGGCCACTCCTTCATCAAGGCCGAGATGGCCACCTCCGGCGCGATCTTCGGCGGCGAGCACTCGGCCCACTACTACTTCAAGGACTTCTGGAACGCCGACACCGGCATGCTGGCGGCCCTGCACGTCCTCGCGGCCCTGGGTGGCCAGGACGGCCCGCTGTCCGCCCTCGTCGCCGAGTACGACCGCTACGTGGGCTCGGGCGAGATCAACTCCACGGTCGCCGACCAGGCGGACCGCGTGGCCGCCATCAAGGCCGCGTACGCCGGCCGCGAGGACATCACCCTGGACGAGCTCGACGGCCTGACGGTCACCTCAACCGACTGGTGGTTCAACGTCCGCCCGTCCAACACCGAACCCCTCCTCCGCCTCAACGCGGAGGCCCGCGACGAGGCGACGATGAGGAAGGTACGGGACGAGGCGCTGGCGATCATCCGGGCGTGAACGCTCTTCGGCCCGTCCGGCGGACCCGACAAGGCCGTCCGGCGTTCGAGGACGAGGGGCGGTTCAGGGCCGACGGGGGTCCAGGGGGCAGACCCCTCCACCCACCCCGCCCCAACCCCGCCGAGCCGCCCCCCACGGCGGTACCCTGACCAGGCACATCCGCACAAGGCGCCGCACAGGCACCCGCACGCGTACCCCGAAGGGACACCCCATGCCGCTGGAATCCGGCCTCCTGGAGATCCTCGCCTGCCCGGCCTGCCACGCCTCCCTCAAGGAGCAGGACACCGAGCTGATCTGCACAGGCCAGGACTGCGGCCTGGCCTACCCCGTCCGCGACGGCATCCCCGTCCTCCTCGTCGACGAGGCCCGCCGCCCCGCGTGACACAGGGGGCATTGCCTCACCCGCGCGGCACTTGCCGAGGCACCGCCTCACCCGCGCGGCCCGCCCCGAGGCCCTGCCCCACCCGCGCGGCCCGCCCTGAGGCACCGCCGACCCAGCAGACCCCACATCTGGACACCGTCCGCCGCACGCACCCCCCAAGCCCGCCGTCCTCAGGGACCGGCGATCGGAGGCTGCCGCCCCATGCTCGACGAATCGCTGCTCGACACCCCCGAGGCCCTCTCCGAGGCCGACCGCCGCGGCCTTCTGCGCGGCGCCGCCGAAGCGGGCGCCCGGGTCCGCACCGCCGCCCGGCACGCAGCCGAGGCAGGCGTCAACGACCTCAAGCCGGACGGCCGCCCCCGCGCCGTCCTCATCGCGGGCCCCGGCGCCGCGGCCATCTGCGCCGCCGACCTCCTCGGCACCCTCGCCGGCCCCGGCAGCCCCGTCATCCGCCTCGCACCCACCGGCGTGGCCCCCGCGGCAGGCGCACTGCGCTGGGAACTCCCGGGCTGGGCCGGTTCGGTCGACCTGCTCCTGATCACCACCCCCGACGGCAGCGAGCCGGGCCTGTCCCTGCTCGCCGACGCGGCCTACCGCCGCGGCTGCGCCGTCGTCGCGGTCGCCCCCTCCCACACCCCGCTCGTGGAGGCGGTGGCCGGCGCCCACGGCCTCTTCGTACCGATGGCGACGGCCCCGTACGAGCAGGACGAACCGCTCGCCGCGTCCGCCCCCGGCGTGCTGTGGGCGCTGCTCACACCCCTCCTCGCGCTGCTGGACCGCACCGGCCTGCTCTCCGCCCCGCCGGACGCCGTCGAAAAGGTCGCCGACCGCCTCGACCAGGTCGCCGAGCGCTGCGGCCCCGCCATCGCGACCTACAGCAACCCCGCCAAGACGCTCGCCGCCGAACTCGCCGACGCCCTGCCGGTCGTCTGGACCGAAGGCGTCTCCGCGGGCCCCGCCGGCCGCCGGTTCGCCGCGGCCCTCGCCGAGCTCTCCGGCACCCCCGCCGTCGTCGCCGAGCTCCCCGAGGCCCTCGCCGCGCACAGCGCGCTGCTCGCCGGACCGCTCGCCGCGAGCGCCGACCCGGACGACTTCTTCCGCGACCGGGTGGAGGAACCGCCCGCTCTGCACGCGCGCGTGGTGCTGCTGCGCGACCGACCGATCGGCGGCCTCACCGCCGCCCCGGCCGCCCGCGACCTGGCCCTCAGCCACGACACACCGATCAGCGAACTCGAGCCGGAGGCCGGCGACGAGCTGGAGACCCTCGCCGAACTGATCGCCATCACGGATTTCGCCGCCGTTTACCTGGCGCTCGCCTCAGGGGCCTGATCTTGACGCCTGCGCACTGAGAACAGCCGCACACGCACGCGCGTACCGATCGACCGGCAGAGAGAACCGCATGGACCGCCTGGACAACACCATCCGCCCCTACGCCTGGGGTTCCACCACCGCCATCCCCGCCCTCCTCGGAGTCGAACCGAGCGGTGAACCCCAGGCGGAGCTGTGGATGGGCGCCCACCCCGGTGCCCCCTCGCGCACCGCACGCGGCACCCTGGTGGAGGTGATCGACGCGGCCCCGGAGCGGGAACTGGGCTCCGCGGCCGTCGCCAAGTTCGGCCCCCACCTGCCCTTCCTCCTCAAGGTCCTCGCCGCGGGAGCCCCGCTCTCCCTCCAGGTCCACCCCGACCTGGCGCAGGCCAAGGAGGGTTACGAGGACGAGGAGCGCCGGGGCATCCCCGTCGACGCCCCCCACCGCAACTACAAGGACGCCAACCACAAGCCCGAACTGATCTGCGCGCTCACCGAGTTCGACGGCCTGTGCGGCTTCCGTGATCCGCTGCAGGCGGCCGAACTGCTCGACGGCCTCGGTGTCGACTCCCTCAAGCCCTACGTCGACCTGCTCCACGCCCACCCCGAGGACGCGGCCCTGCGCGAGGTCCTCACGGCGATCCTCACCGCCGACCCCGGGGAGATGCGCCACACGGTCACCGAGGCCGCGTCCGCCTGCACCCGCCTGGGCGGCGCGTACGCCCCCTACGCCGACATCGCCCACCATTACCCGGGCGATCCAGGCGTGATCGCCGCGATGCTCCTCAATCACGTGCGTCTGCAGCCCGGCGAGGCGCTCTTCCTCGGCGCCGGCATCCCGCACGCCTACCTCAACGGCCTCGGCGTCGAGATCATGGCCAACTCCGACAACGTCCTGCGCTGCGGCCTCACCCCCAAGCACGTCGACGTCCCCGAACTCCTGCGCATCGTCCGCTTCGAGGCGAGCGACCCGGGCGTCCTGCGCCCCGAGGCCTCCCCGGACGGCGAGGAGGTCTACGACACCCCGATCGACGAGTTCCGGCTTTCGCGGTACGTGCTTCCCAAGGGCGGTACGACGCACGACCTCACCCGCGAGACCCCGCAGATCCTGCTGTGCACGGCCGGTTCGGTGCGAGCGGGGGAGGAGCAACTGACCCCAGGCACATCCGTGTTCGTCCCCGCAGGCGAGAAGGCAGAGGTGTCCGGGGCGGGAACGGTCTTCCGGGCCACTGTGATCGTATGACCGGGGTTGTGGGTACCTGACGCGCTGTCGCCGGTCCGGGCTGCAAGAATGGCCCACCGGCAAAGGACGGGCAAAGGCCTGGACGGCGTACACGTACGAAGGCGAAGGGACAACGCGGACACATGAGCGCGTCAGGCGGCACCAGGGCGATCGTGGCGGCACTCGGCGCCAACCTCGCGATCGCGGCATCGAAGTTCGTGGCGTTCGCGTTCAGTGGCTCGTCCTCGATGCTCGCCGAGGGCGTCCACTCCCTCGCCGACTCCGGCAACCAGTTCCTGCTGCTGGTCGGCGGCAAGAAGGCCCAGCGCGAGGCGACCCCGCAGCACCCCTTCGGCTACGGCCGCGAGCGGTACATCTACGCCTTCCTGGTGTCCATCGTCCTGTTCTCGATCGGCGGCATGTTCGCCATCTACGAGGGCTACGAGAAGATCCGCCACCCGCACGAAGTGGAGCACTGGTACTGGCCGGTGGGCGTCCTCGTCTTCGCGATCATCGCCGAGGGCTACTCCTTCAGGACGGCCATCAAGGAGTCCAACGAACTGCGCGGCAAGCTGTCCTGGTCGCAGTTCATCCGCCGCGCCAAGGCGCCCGAGCTGCCCGTCGTCCTGCTGGAGGACTTCGGCGCGCTGATCGGTCTGGTCCTCGCCCTCGGCGGCGTCGGCCTGGCCCTGCTCACCGGCGACGGCGTCTGGGACGGCATCGGCACGGTCTGCATCGGCATCCTGCTCGTCTCCATCGCCCTCGTCCTCGCCGCCGAGACCAAGTCGCTCCTGCTCGGCGAGGCCGCGGGCGTCGAGGACGTCAAGAAGATCGAGACCGCCGTCGTCGACGGCGAGACGGTCACCGGCATCATCCACATGCGCACGCTCCACCTCGGCCCCGAGGAACTCCTGATCGCCGCCAAGATCGCCGTCCAGCACGACGACACGGCCGCCGAGATCGCCTTCGCCATCAACGCCGCCGAGGCCCGCATCCGCGCCGCTGTCCCCATCGCCCGCGTGATCTACCTCGAGCCCGACATCTACAGCGACGCCGAGGCCGCCAAGGGCCCGGACCGGGAGGCGACGCCAGGAGGCCCCGCCGCCCACCCGGCCGGCCACTGACGGGTTCGGCCCCCCTTTTCCGGACCGCGATCGGCTCGATCTGTTCGGAGGTGGACTGGGGTGCTCGGCCCGGCCGGTGTAGCTTGGGGTGGAGCCAGACGTCGCTGCTGATGGCGGTCGGGCGGTCCCACCGCGGACCGACCGAGGGAGAGAGGGCCTCCGACGGACTGCGCTGCGCGTACGCGGGCATGCCTGTGTCCTCTTCTCGGGCACCCCTGTGTCCGCCGCCGCGCAGACCAGCCGTACCCACCTCGCCCCAACCCCGAGGAGCAGCTCGCAATGACGACTGTCGAAAACCGACAGGACTTCAAGGTCGCCGACCTCTCCCTGGCCGAGTTCGGCCGCAAGGAGATCACCCTCGCCGAGCACGAGATGCCCGGCCTGATGGCGATCCGCAAGGAGTACGCCGAGGCCCAGCCGCTGGCCGGCGCCCGCGTCACCGGCTCCCTGCACATGACCGTGCAGACCGCCGTCCTCATCGAGACCCTGGCTGCCCTGGGCGCCGAGGTCCGCTGGGCGTCCTGCAACATCTTCTCCACCCAGGACCACGCGGCCGCCGCCATCGCCGTCGGCCCGAACGGCACGCCCGACAACCCGCAGGGCATCCCGGTCTTCGCCTGGAAGGGCGAGACGCTGGAGGAGTACTGGTGGTGCACCGAGCAGGCGCTGACCTGGCCGGACAGCCCCACCGGCGGCCCGAACATGATCCTCGACGACGGCGGTGACGCCACCCTCCTCGTCCACAAGGGCGTCGAGTACGAGAAGGCCGGCGCCGTCCCCGCCCTGGACACCGCCGAGTCCGACGAGCACCGCGTCATCCTCCAGCTGCTCCACCGCACCCTGGGCGAGAACCCCCAGAAGTGGACCCAGCTGGCATCGGAGATCCGGGGCGTGACGGAGGAGACCACGACCGGTGTCCACCGCCTGTACGAGATGCAGCGCGAGGGCTCCCTGCTCTTCCCGGCGATCAACGTCAACGACGCCGTGACCAAGTCGAAGTTCGACAACAAGTACGGCTGCCGCCACTCCCTGATCGACGGCATCAACCGCGCCACCGACGTCCTGATCGGCGGCAAGACCGCGGTCGTCTGCGGCTACGGAGACGTCGGCAAGGGCTGCGCGGAGTCGCTGCGCGGTCAGGGCGCCCGCGTGATCGTCACCGAGATCGACCCGATCTGCGCGCTGCAGGCGGCGATGGACGGCTACCAGGTCACGACGCTGGACGAGGTCGTCGACAAGGCCGACATCTTCATCACCACGACCGGCAACAAGGACATCATCATGGCCTCGGACATGGCCAAGATGAAGCACCAGGCCATCGTCGGCAACATCGGCCACTTCGACAACGAGATCGACATGGCCGGCCTCGCCAAGGTCCCCGGCATCGTCAAGGACGAGGTCAAGCCGCAGGTGCACACCTGGACCTTCCCGGACGGCAAGGTGATCATCGTGCTGTCCGAGGGCCGTCTGCTGAACCTGGGCAACGCCACCGGTCACCCGTCGTTCGTGATGTCCAACTCCTTCGCGGACCAGACCCTGGCCCAGATCGAGCTGTTCACCAAGCCCGACGAGTACCCGACCGGCGTATACACGCTGCCCAAGCACCTCGACGAGAAGGTCGCGCGCCTCCACCTGGACGCGCTCGGCGTGAAGCTGACCACGCTCCGTCCCGAGCAGGCCGCGTACATCGGCGTCGAGGTCGAGGGCCCGTACAAGCCCGACCACTACCGCTACTGAGCACCGCCACCGGGTCGGTGGGCCGACGCGCCCACCGCCGGTGAGTCCTCAGAGGCAGGCCCCCGCACCCCCGTGTCGGGGGCCTGCCCCTTCGGCCCCGTGGCCCGTCGGCCGGACCAGCCCGTCAAGATCCAGGACCCCCATGCCCCGCGGCCGTTATTCGCTCCACGATCCGCACGACCACACCCCCCTCGCAGAAGAACACTTCCACTGCGCCCCCGGCCCCTCCGGCTGGCGCTACGTCTCCCAACTGACCACCCCCGCGGGCGACCACCGCGGCTCGGTCGACCTCGCCCTCGACGAACTCGGCCGCCCCATCCGCCTGGAGCTCCACTCCGCCGGATGGCAGGTGCGCGGCGCCGCGTTGGACGGCGTCACCTGGGTCCGTACGGACTCCAGCGGAACTCATGCCACCGAAGGCAATGTGCGCGCCCACGCCTTCACCGGCACGTCCCCCGCGTTCCTCGTCGCCACCACCCGTCTCCTGCGCCTCACCCCTTCTGCCTCAGCAACCCGCGTACGCCTCGTCGCCTTCACGGACCCCGTCCTCGCCCCCCGCACCGTGGACCAGTCCTGGACCTTGCTGAACAGAGAAGCACACGCCACTGACAACGGCCCTCTGACCGTGGACGAATACCAGGTCACAGCCCTGGACACGGGCGAGCAGCACTCCGTGCACATTGCGGGAGACGTGGTCCTCGCGGCGCCCGGAATCGAGCTGGAGAACCTCGAGTCACCGCCGTCGACCTTCGCCGACTAGGCCGGCGGCACGAACCCTGTCGGCCGGGCCTTCCCAGTGGCCCCCGACGCGGGACGCTCCGCAGGCGGCGCGTCCGCCGGCATGGCGCGCGGCGAGTCCGCCGGCGCGGCGGGCCGGGACTCGTACGCCGGCGCGGCGGGCCGGGTCTCGTACGGCGCCGTCGGAGCATGGCCCGCCACCGCACCGTTGCCGAAGGTCCGCCGCACCTCGCGGGTCTGCCGCTCCTGCAGCACGGCGGCGAGATAGGCCGTCGGCGGCACCCCCTGCGGAACAGGAGTACCCGTACGAGCGGCCACATCGGACGCGAGCCGTTCCGCCATGGCCCAGCCCACCTGCGGGTCGAGCTGATACATCCGGGTCAGGTACTGACGCACCGCCAGCCACAGCCCGTCGGGAACCGCGGACAGATCGAGCTCCGAGAACCGTCCGGCCAGCCACGGCGGCGGAGGAGGCAGAAACCCGGTCCGCGCGGCAGGTACCCGTTCCCGTACGACCAGAGTCCCGGCGAAGACGTCCCCGAGCCGCCGCCCGCGCGACGACACGAGCGACGCGATACAGGCGATGACACCGAAGGTCATCAGGATCTCCACCACGCCGATCGCTCCACGGACCAGCGCATGCCGAAACCGGATCGGCCCGCCGTCGTCGCGCACCACCCGCAGCCCGCACGCCAGCTTCCCGAGGGACCGCCCATGACTGAGGGTCTCGACCGCGATCGGCGCTCCCACCAGCAACAGGACGAAGGTCGCGATCGACACCGCGAACTGCGCCGCTTCGTCCAGAGAAGCCGTTGCGGCGACCAGCGCGATGGTCACGACGACGTAGGCGGCCACGGCCACCACCAGATCCAGCAACACCGCGAGCGCCCTGCTGGGCAGCCTCGCGGGGCGCAACTCAAGCGCCACCGCCTCGCCCGTCACCAGCTCACTCACGCCCGCCGCCCTTCCTGGTCTGCCCTCGCAGCGGCCAGTCTGCCAAGCTGAGGGCGCATCGCGCCGCAGTACGACAAGCTGACATCAACGACGGGCCAGTGACGACAGCCGAGGAGCAGCCGAACCGATGGATCTCGACGTCTTCGTCACGACCCACCGGGCCGAATGGGACCGCCTCGACGCGCTCCTGGGACGTCAACGCCGTCTCACCGGCGCCGAGGCCGATGAACTCGTCTCGCTCTACCAGCGCACGGCGACCCATCTCTCCCTGATCCAGTCCAGCGCCCCCGACCCCCAGCTCACCGGACGACTGAGCCAACTCGTGGCACGCGCGCGTAGCGCGGTGACGGGAACCCGGCGCGCCTCCTGGAGAGACGTCACACGCTTCCTCACCCACGGTTTCCCGTCGGCCGTCTACAGGTCGCGCCGCTGGTGGGTGCCCACCGCTCTCCTGTCGACCCTTGTCTCCGTCCTCCTGGGCTGGTGGATCGGCACCCACCCCGACGTCCAGGCCACCATCGCGGCCCCCAACGAGCTGCGGGAGCTCACGCGCCCCGGGGGCCAGTACGAGACGTACTACTCCAGCCACCCCGCGGCGTCCTTCGCCGCCCAGGTGTGGACGAACAACGCCTGGGCCGCCGCCCTGTGCCTCATCCTCGGTGTCTTCCTCGGCCTGCCGGTGCTCTGGCTCCTCTTCCAGAACATGCTCAACCTCGGCGTCGGCTTCGGCCTGATGTCGTCCGCCGGCCGCCTCGACACCTTCCTCGGCCTCGTCCTGCCCCACGGCCTGCTCGAACTGACCGCGGTCTTCGTGGCCGCCGGAACCGGTCTCCGCCTCGGTTGGACCGTCGTCGACCCGGGGCCGCGTTCCCGCCGCACGGCCCTGGCCGAGGAAGGCCGTGCCGCCATCGGCATGGCGATCGGCCTCGCCCTGGTCCTCTTCGTCTCGGGTGCCATCGAAGGCTTCGTCACCCCTTCCGGCCTGCCCACCTGGGGACGTATCGGCATCGGCGTCGTCGCCGAGCTGACCTTCCTCGCTTACGTCTTCGTCCTGGGCGGCCGAGCGGCCCGCGTCGGCGAGACGGGCGACGTCGAAGCGGCCGAGCGCAGCGCCACGGTGCCGACGGCGGCCTGATGTGCATACGAGCCCGCTGAGCTGTTACTCTCTTCCTCGCCCCAACGGAGCCGTTGACACGGACCGCTAGGGGAGGTAGATTCGAACAGTTGCCTGGAACTGGGTCTCAACCGGTCGGCAGCAGTGAGTGTCTGTCTGCTTCTCGGAACATCGATTCCGACGAAGCCACTCCCGATCAAATCGGAAATTAACGGCCGGTCGGACCGGCTCGGAACTTCTGATAAAGTCGGATCCGCCGGAAAGGAAACCGCGAAACAAAAGCGGGAACCTGGAAAGCACCGAGGAAATCGGATCGGAAAAAGATCTGATAGAGTCGGAAACGCAAGACCGAAGGGAAGCGCCCGGAGGAAAGCCCGAGAGGGTGAGTACAAAGGAAGCGACCGTTCCTTGAGAACTCAACAGCGTGCCAAAAGTCAACGCCAGATATGTTGATACCCCGACACCGGGATTTCCTGGTGGCGAGGTTCCTTTGAAGAAAACACAGCGAGGACGCTGTGAACGGTCGGGCTCATTCCGCCTGACTGTTCCGCTCTCGTGGTGTTCATCCCGATTACGGGAAAACATTCACGGAGAGTTTGATCCTGGCTCAGGACGAACGCTGGCGGCGTGCTTAACACATGCAAGTCGAACGATGAACCACTTCGGTGGGGATTAGTGGCGAACGGGTGAGTAACACGTGGGCAATCTGCCCTTCACTCTGGGACAAGCCCTGGAAACGGGGTCTAATACCGGATAACACTCTCGCGGGCATCTGTGAGGGTTAAAAGCTCCGGCGGTGAAGGATGAGCCCGCGGCCTATCAGCTTGTTGGTGAGGTAATGGCTCACCAAGGCGACGACGGGTAGCCGGCCTGAGAGGGCGACCGGCCACACTGGGACTGAGACACGGCCCAGACTCCTACGGGAGGCAGCAGTGGGGAATATTGCACAATGGGCGAAAGCCTGATGCAGCGACGCCGCGTGAGGGATGACGGCCTTCGGGTTGTAAACCTCTTTCAGCAGGGAAGAAGCGAAAGTGACGGTACCTGCAGAAGAAGCGCCGGCTAACTACGTGCCAGCAGCCGCGGTAATACGTAGGGCGCAAGCGTTGTCCGGAATTATTGGGCGTAAAGAGCTCGTAGGCGGCTTGTCACGTCGATTGTGAAAGCCCGAGGCTTAACCTCGGGTCTGCAGTCGATACGGGCTAGCTAGAGTGTGGTAGGGGAGATCGGAATTCCTGGTGTAGCGGTGAAATGCGCAGATATCAGGAGGAACACCGGTGGCGAAGGCGGATCTCTGGGCCATTACTGACGCTGAGGAGCGAAAGCGTGGGGAGCGAACAGGATTAGATACCCTGGTAGTCCACGCCGTAAACGGTGGGAACTAGGTGTTGGCGACATTCCACGTCGTCGGTGCCGCAGCTAACGCATTAAGTTCCCCGCCTGGGGAGTACGGCCGCAAGGCTAAAACTCAAAGGAATTGACGGGGGCCCGCACAAGCGGCGGAGCATGTGGCTTAATTCGACGCAACGCGAAGAACCTTACCAAGGCTTGACATACACCGGAAAGCATTAGAGATAGTGCCCCCCTTGTGGTCGGTGTACAGGTGGTGCATGGCTGTCGTCAGCTCGTGTCGTGAGATGTTGGGTTAAGTCCCGCAACGAGCGCAACCCTTGTTCTGTGTTGCCAGCATGCCCTTCGGGGTGATGGGGACTCACAGGAGACCGCCGGGGTCAACTCGGAGGAAGGTGGGGACGACGTCAAGTCATCATGCCCCTTATGTCTTGGGCTGCACACGTGCTACAATGGCCGGTACAATGAGCTGCGATACCGTGAGGTGGAGCGAATCTCAAAAAGCCGGTCTCAGTTCGGATTGGGGTCTGCAACTCGACCCCATGAAGTCGGAGTCGCTAGTAATCGCAGATCAGCATTGCTGCGGTGAATACGTTCCCGGGCCTTGTACACACCGCCCGTCACGTCACGAAAGTCGGTAACACCCGAAGCCGGTGGCCCAACCCCTTGTGGGAGGGAGCTGTCGAAGGTGGGACTGGCGATTGGGACGAAGTCGTAACAAGGTAGCCGTACCGGAAGGTGCGGCTGGATCACCTCCTTTCTAAGGAGCACTTCTTACCGGGCTCGCTCGGTCAGAGGCCAGCATGCGGGCGAACGTCCCGCACTGGTTGCTCATGGGTGGAACGTTGACTACTCGGCCGGGTTTCTGGGTCGGAGGCTGCTAGTACTGCTCGCAAGAGCGTGGAACGCATGATCTCCGGACGGTTGCCGGCCGGGCACGCTGTTGGGTGTCTGAGGGAATGGTTTTCCTCAGTCGCCGGCCCCAGTGAACTCGAGTGGAAGCTCGGGGTGATGGGTGGCTGGTCGTTGTTTGAGAACTGCACAGTGGACGCGAGCATCTGTGGCCAAGTTTTTAAGGGCGCACGGTGGATGCCTTGGCACCAGGAACCGATGAAGGACGTGGGAGGCCACGATAGGCCCCGGGGAGTCGTCAACCAGGCTTTGATCCGGGGGTGTCCGAATGGGGAAACCCGGCAGTCGTCATGGGCTGTCACCCTTGCCTGAACACATAGGGCAAGTGGAGGGAACGCGGGGAAGTGAAACATCTCAGTACCCGCAGGAAGAGAAAACAACCGTGATTCCGGGAGTAGTGGCGAGCGAAACCGGATGAGGCCAAACCGTATGCGTGTGAGACCCGGCAGGGGTTGCGCATGCGGGGTTGTGGGATCTCTCTTCTGTTGTCTGCCGGCAACAGGACGAGTCAGAAACCGTTGATGTAGGCGAAGGACATGCGAAAGGTCCGGCGTAGAGGGTAAGACCCCCGTAGTCGAAACGTCAGCGGCTCGTTTGAGAGACACCCAAGTAGCACGGGGCCCGAGAAATCCCGTGTGAATCTGGCGGGACCACCCGCTAAGCCTAAATATTCCCTGGTGACCGATAGCGGATAGTACCGTGAGGGAATGGTGAAAAGTACCGCGGGAGCGGAGTGAAATAGTACCTGAAACCGTGTGCCTACAAGCCGTGGGAGCGTCGGAATGAAGACTTGTCTTCATTCTCGTGACTGCGTGCCTTTTGAAGAATGAGCCTGCGAGTTTGCGGTGTGTTGCGAGGTTAACCCGGGTGGGGAAGCCGTAGCGAAAGCGAGTCCGAATAGGGCGATTTTAGTAGCACGCTCAAGACCCGAAGCGGAGTGATCTAGCCATGGGCAGGTTGAAGCGGAGGTAAGACTTCGTGGAGGACCGAACCCACCAGGGTTGAAAACCTGGGGGATGACCTGTGGTTAGGGGTGAAAGGCCAATCAAACTCCGTGATAGCTGGTTCTCCCCGAAATGCATTTAGGTGCAGCGTCGTGTGTTTCTTGCCGGAGGTAGAGCACTGGATAGGCGATGGGCCCTACCGGGTTACTGACCTTAGCCAAACTCCGAATGCCGGTAAGTGAGAGCGCGGCAGTGAGACTGTGGGGGATAAGCTCCATGGTCGAGAGGGAAACAGCCCAGAGCATCGACTAAGGCCCCTAAGCGTACGCTAAGTGGGAAAGGATGTGGAGTCGCAGAGACAACCAGGAGGTTGGCTTAGAAGCAGCCACCCTTGAAAGAGTGCGTAATAGCTCACTGGTCTAGTGATTCCGCGCCGACAATGTAGCGGGGCTCAAGCGTACCGCCGAAGTCGTGTCATTGCAGCATGAGGGCCAACGCCCGCTGTGATGGGTAGGGGAGCGTCGTCTGCCGGGTGAAGCAGCCGCGTAAGCGAGTTGTGGACGGTTGACGAGTGAGAATGCAGGCATGAGTAGCGATTCACACGTGGGAAACGTGTGCGCCGATTGACTAAGGGTTCCTGGGTCAAGCTGATCTGCCCAGGGTAAGTCGGGACCTAAGGCGAGGCCGACAGGCGTAGTCGATGGATAACCGGTTGATATTCCGGTACCCGCTGTGAAGCGTCAAACATTGAATCCAGTGATGCTAAGCCCGTGAAGCCGCCGGCTGAGTCTTCGGACGAGGTCGGAGTGGTGGAGCCGGTGACCCGAGCTGGTAGTAGGTGAGTGATGGGGTGACGCAGGAAGGTAGTCCATCCCGGGCGGTGGTTGTCCCGGGGTAAGGGTGTAGGACGAGTGGTAGGCAAATCCGCCGCTCATGTGTCTGAGACCTGATGCCGAGCCGATTGTGGTGAAGTGGATGATCCTATGCTGTCGAGAAAAGCCTCTAGCGAGTTTCATGGCGGCCCGTACCCTAAACCGACTCAGGTGGTCAGGTAGAGAATACCGAGGCGTTCGGGTGAACTATGGTTAAGGAACTCGGCAAAATGCCCCCGTAACTTCGGGAGAAGGGGGGCCACGCTTGGTGAGAGGACTTGCTCCTCGAGCTGGGGGTGGCCGCAGAGACCAGCGAGAAGCGACTGTTTACTAAAAACACAGGTCCGTGCGAAGCCGTAAGGCGATGTATACGGACTGACGCCTGCCCGGTGCTGGAACGTTAAGGGGACCGGTTAGTCACATTTCGGTGTGGCGAAGCTGAGAACTTAAGCGCCAGTAAACGGCGGTGGTAACTATAACCATCCTAAGGTAGCGAAATTCCTTGTCGGGTAAGTTCCGACCTGCACGAATGGCGTAACGACTTCTCGACTGTCTCAACCATAGGCCCGGTGAAATTGCACTACGAGTAAAGATGCTCGTTTCGCGCAGCAGGACGGAAAGACCCCGGGACCTTTACTACAGTTTGATATTGGTGTTCGGTTCGGCTTGTGTAGGATAGCTGGGAGACTGTGAACTCTGGACGCCAGTTCAGGGGGAGTCGTCGTTGAAATACCAGTCTGGTCGTGCTGGATGTCTAACCTGGGTCCGTGATCCGGATCAGGGACAGTGTCTGATGGGTAGTTTAACTGGGGCGGTTGCCTCCTAAAGAGTAACGGAGGCGCCCAAAGGTTCCCTCAGCCTGGTTGGCAATCAGGTGTTGAGTGTAAGTGCACAAGGGAGCTTGACTGTGAGACCGACGGGTCGAGCAGGGACGAAAGTCGGGACTAGTGATCCGGCGGTGGCTTGTGGAAGCGCCGTCGCTCAACGGATAAAAGGTACCCCGGGGATAACAGGCTGATCTTCCCCAAGAGTCCATATCGACGGGATGGTTTGGCACCTCGATGTCGGCTCGTCGCATCCTGGGGCTGGAGTCGGTCCCAAGGGTTGGGCTGTTCGCCCATTAAAGCGGTACGCGAGCTGGGTTTAGAACGTCGTGAGACAGTTCGGTCCCTATCCGCTGTGCGCGTAGGAGTCTTGAGAAGGGCTGTCCCTAGTACGAGAGGACCGGGACGGACGAACCTCTGGTGTGCCAGTTGTTCTGCCAAGGGCATGGCTGGTTGGCTACGTTCGGGAGGGATAACCGCTGAAAGCATCTAAGCGGGAAGCCTGCTTCGAGATGAGGACTCCCACCCACTTGATGGGGTAAGGCTCCCAGTAGACGACTGGGTTGATAGGCCGGATCTGGAAGCACGGTAACGTGTGGAGGTGACCGGTACTAATAGGCCGAGGGCTTGTCCTCAGTTGCTCGCGTCCACTGTGTTAGTTCTGAGGCAACGACCGTGTTTTTTCCGGTCTAACTTCATAGTGTTTCGGTGGTTATAGCGTGAGGGAAACGCCCGGTTACATTCCGAACCCGGAAGCTAAGCCTTACAGCGCCGATGGTACTGCAGGGGGGACCCTGTGGGAGAGTAGGACGCCGCCGAACAAATTTTGAGAAAACCCCCGGCCGGGGATACCGGTCCGGGGGTTTTCTGCGTTCCGGGGTAGTCAAGTCCGCTCCTCAAGGGGTGCTCCATGTCGGAGAACCCCTTGAGCTACAAACGGCCTGCGGTCTTGAGGGCCAGGTACGCGTCCGCCAGCGCCGGCGCCAGTTCGTCGGGTGTCTCATCGACGACGGTGACGCCATGTCGGCGGAGTTGTTCCGCCGTGCGGTGACGTTCGCTCTGGGCCTGGGCGGCGGCCGCGGCCTCGTAGACCGCGTCCGTGTTTCCCCGGGCTGTCGCCATGCGTGCGATGTGCGGGTCGCCCACGGATGCCACCAGGACCGTGTGCCGCTGGGTGAGTTGGGACAGGACGGGGAGCAGCCCCTCTTCCACGGGGGCCGCGTCGAGACTGGTCAGCAGGACGATCAGGGAGCGGCGAGGGGCCGTACGGAGGGCTGTGGCTGTCAGGCCGCGAGCGTCCAGTTCGACCAGCTCGGGTTCGAGCGTGGCCATGGCGTTCACCAGGGAGGGGAGGACGTCACGGACCGTGCGGCCTTGGACGATGGCCCGGACTCGGCGGTCGTATGCCAGTAGGTCCACGCGGTCGCCGGCGCGGGATGCGAGGGCTGCCAGGAGCAGGGCCGCGTCCATGGAGGCGTCGAGGCGCGGGGCGTCGCCCACGCGGCCTGCCGCGGTGCGGCCGGTGTCGAGGACCAGGAGGATGTGGCGGTCGCGCTCCGGGCGCCAGGTGCGTACGGCGACGGTGGACTGGCGGGCTGTCGCGCGCCAGTCGATGGAGCGAGTGTCGTCGCCGGGGACGTACTCGCGGAGGCTGTCGAATTCCGTTCCTTCGCCGCGGATGAGCACGCTGGTGCGGCCGTCCAGTTCGCGTAGGCGGGCCAGCTTGGACGGAAGGTGCTTGCGGCTGGTGAAGGGCGGTAGGACGCGGACCGTCCAGGGGACTTTGTGGGTGCCCTGGCGGGTGAACAGGCCGAGGGGGCCGTAGGAGCGGATCGTCACGCGGTCGGCCTGGCGGTTGCCGCGGCGGGTCGGGCGCAGGCGCGTGGTGACGCGGCGGCGTTCGCCCGCGGGGACCGTCAGACGGTGGCGGGATGCATCGACCTCGGTACCGGGCTGCCAGCTGCTGGGCGGCCAGGCGTCGCGCAGGCGTGCCCGGAGCACGCGACGGGACGGGTTGGTGACCGTGAGGGTGACGTCGGCGGTCTCGCCCAGGCGCACGTTGGTGTCGCCGGAGCGGGTCAGGCCGAGTCGTCGTACCGGCGCTGCCAGGGCGAAGTCGCAGGCGCAGGCCACCGCCAGCGGGGCGTTCACGGCGAGGATGCCGGCCCAGCCGGGGTCCCAGATGCCGACAGGTACGGAGCCGAGTGCCGCGAGGAGTGCGGTGCGTCCGGTGAGGGCCATCAGCGGGGGACGGGGACGTGGGCGAGGATCGCGTTGATGACGGAGTCGGCCGTCACGCCCTCCATCTCGGCCTCCGGGCGGAGTTGCACGCGATGGCGGAGGGTCGGGAGGGCGAGTGCCTTGACGTCGTCGGGGATGACGTAGTCGCGGCCTGTCAGCCATGCCCAGGCGCGTGAGGTGGCCAGGAGGGCTGTCGCGCCGCGCGGGGAGACGCCCAGGGTGAGGGACGGGGACTCGCGGGTGGCGCGGCAGATGTCCACCACGTAGGCGGTGATCTCCGGGGAGATCGTCGTCTTGGCGACGGCCGCGCGGGCCGCCTCGAGGTCGGCGGGACCAGCGACGGGGCGTACGCCGGCGGCGCGCAGGTCGCGCGGGTTGAAACCCTCGGCGTGACGGGTGAGGACGTCGATCTCGTCCTGGCGGGAGGGCAGCGGGATCGTCAGCTTGAGGAGGAAACGGTCCAGCTGGGCCTCGGGGAGGGGGTAGGTGCCCTCGTACTCGACCGGGTTCTGGGTCGCGGCGACCAGGAACGGGTCCGGGAGCAGGCGGGGGGTGCCGTCGACCGTGACCTGGCGTTCCTCCATGGCCTCCAGGAGGGAGGACTGGGTCTTGGGCGGGGTGCGGTTGATCTCGTCGGCGAGAAGGAGGTTGGTGAAGACCGGGCCGGGCTGGAAGGAGAACTCGGCGGTGCGGGTGTCGTAGACGAGGGAGCCCGTCACGTCGCTCGGCATGAGGTCGGGGGTGAACTGGACACGCTTGGTGTCGAGTTCGAGTGCGGATGCGAGGGCGCGCACGAGCAACGTTTTGGCGACCCCGGGGACTCCTTCCAGTAGCACATGTCCACGGCAGAGGAGGGCGACGACGAGGCCGGTCACGGCGGGGTCCTGGCCGACCACGGCTTTGGCGATCTCGGCGCGCAGGGCCTCCAGGGAGGCTCGGGCCCGGCCCGGGTCCCCGGTGATCCCGGCGTTGTCAGTGGTCGGGTCCATCATGGACGGCGTACCTCTCTTTCGAGGGCGTCGAGTTGGTCGGCGAGGGCGATGAGGGCCGTGTCGTCGCTGGGCGGCGGGCCGAAGAGCAGGGAGCGCAGGGACTGTCCGTCGCCGCGGAGGTGGGCGGACAGGGCGGGGAGCAGGGTCTCGGGCGCGTGCGCCTGGGAGACGGGGACGCCTACGAGGGGGGCGAGGCGGGTGCGGGTGGTGGAGCGAAGAGCGGCGGCCGCGCGATCGCGGGCGTTGGCCTTGCGGTAGAGGCGGGCGCGACCTTCGACGGTTTCGGAGGCGCGGATCGCCACGGGCAGTTTCTCGGGCACGAGGGGGCCGAATCGGCGTGCCCGCCAGAGGGCGGCGAGAGCTGCGGCGATGAAGAGCTGCAGGGTGCCCCAGAGCCAGCCGGAGGGGAGCAGGTCCAGGAAGCTCTTCTCGCCGCCGTCGGTGGCCGAGGAGTCGGAGAGCGAGGGGAGGTACCAGACCAGATGGGGGCGGGAGCCGAGGAGTTGCAGGGCGAGCGAGGCGTTGCCCTGCTCGTCGAGACGGTCGTTCAGGAGGATGTCGGGCGCGCCGAGGACGATGGTGTCGCCGTCTCCGGGGTTCTGCGGGATGCGCAGCAGGGTGGCCAGGCGCTCGCTGGGGTAGCACTTGGCGGCTTCGAGGTGGGTGGTGGTGTAGCGGATGCCGCCGGTGTCGGCGCGGCCGGCGCGCTGGGCCGCGGGCAGACCGCAGCGGGGGGCGAGTGTGGAGTCGAAGCTCGTGGCGGGGTCCGCCGTCACGCCGGGGACGAGTTTCTCGACGGAGGAGCTGCCGGGGGCGACCAGCACAGTGCGACCGCCGGAGTCGGCGATCGCGGCGTGCAGCGCGGTCTGTTGACGTGGCGTCAGCCGGTCCGGGACGGCGATCAGGAGCGTGGTGTTCGGGGAGGCCGCGGCGCGCGCCTCGGCCAGGGTGGTGACCACGCGCGTGGTGACCCCGTGGTCGGCGAGGATCTCGGCGACCGCGCGGCTGCCGTAGGGGTCGACCGAGCGCGGGTCGAGTTCGCCGTGCCGCACGTCGGAGCGGACCACGGCGATGACGACGGCCGCGGCCAGGACGAGGATCACGGCGAGGGCGATGCCTCGCGCGCGGGTCCACACCTGGCGGGCGGTGGGCGAGACCGAGGTGGAGGGGAGCGTGGTGGCCTCGGCGGTCATCCGTCCTCTCCCTGGCGGGTGTTGTGCGCCGTGCCGGGGGTGCTGTTCGCGAGGTGCGGCTTGGCGCGTTCGAGGTCGCGGTCGAGTTCGGCGATGCGGCTGTACGACATCTCGCTCGCCCTGCGGCCACCGTACGTGACGTCGTCGAAGTCCCGGGCGGCCGTGCGCAGTCGGTCCGTGTGGGACGGCAGGGCGCGGCCCGCCCCGGCGGCGGCCTCGTCGGCGGTGCGGCCGGGGCGGACGTCGAGGAGTGCGCGTTCCTCGAGGGAGCGGACGATGGCCCGCATGCGTTCCTGGACGGCCTGGTTCCAGTGGCCCTGGGCGGCGTGCGCCTCGGCGGCAGCACGGTGTTCGGCGGCGCTGCGGGGGCGGTCGTCGAACAGGGCGGCGGAGGAGGTGGGTTGGCGGCCCGGGGTGCCCAGGCGCCACCACAGCGCGCCCAGTACCAGGAGGACCGCCACGACGACGACCACCAGGCCGAGCGCGCCTCCGGGGGTCGCGGCTGCGGCCGAGCCGAAGAGTTTTTCGATCCAGTCCCAGAAGGCGTTGAGGGCGCGCTGGAACAGGCTGGGGTCGTTCTCGTGGTACATGCGCTTGGACAGCTCGCGCCGGGCCGCTTCCCGCGCGGGGTCGCGCGGGATCGTCACCGGTGGCTCGTCGCCGGAGCGCGCCGACGACAGCAGAGAGGTGTCGCCGGCGCGCACCAGGGCTCGTACGGCCGATCCGGCGGCGCGTGACAGTGCCGGCGCCATGGTGAGAACTCCCCCCGTAGGACTCACCGCATCAGCTCCCCGAGCCGGTGCCGGCGCCGTACCCCTGGACGCCGGCGGCTCGGGCCAGGTCGAGGTCGAGGGCCTCGCGGCGGATGCGCTGGTCGATGTAGAGCAGCACGGTGACACCGGCCGTGATCGGGAACGTGATCATGGAGCCGATCACCGAGCCGATCCCGCTGATGATCAGGAACGTCCAGCCGACGTGGCCCCCGCTGTTGAGGAAGCCGACGATGCCGTCGCCGCCGACGGCCGCGCCGATGAAGGTGAAGGGGATGACCACGATCGAGGCGACGATGTTCGCGATGACCGTGGCGAGCAGCTGGATGCCGAAGATTCGCCACCAGGAGCCGCGGACCAGCTTCACCGAGCGGCCCATCGACTTGGTGATGCTCTGCTTCTCCAGCATCAGCGCGGGGGAGGCGAGCGAGAAGCGGATCATCAGCCACAGGGCGACGACGCCCGCGCCGAGACCGCCCAGGACGGCCAGCGCGGCGCCGGCGGTATTCGAGCCGGAGAGGGCGACGAGGATGCCGGGCAGTGTGCCGCCGAAGACGATGCCGAACGTGATGAGCAGCAGCAGGAAGATCAGGCCGAACAGCTTGAGCACCTGCGGGCGGGCGTCGCGCCAGGCCTCGCCGATGGCGACGGGCTTGCCGAGCACGGCCCGGCTGGTGACCGTGGTGAGCAGGGCGGTCGCCGTGATCGTGCCGATCAGGGAGATCAGGAAGACCACGGCGGTGTTCGCCATGGTGTCGCCCATGGCGCGGGTGACCTCGCTGAGGCTGGCGCTCGGATCGCTCAGGGTGTCCGCGGTGGCGTTGTCGTTGAGGGCGAAGCCCTGCAGGAGGATGACGGCGATCTGGGTGACGACGGCGACGGTCAGCGAGATGCCGAGGACCGTGCGCCAGTAGGTGCGCATGGTGGAGACCGCGCCATCGAGGATCTCGCCCACGCCGAGCGGACGGAGCGGGATCACACCGGGCTTGGCCGCAGGGGGAGGGCCGCCCCAGGCGCCGCCCCAGCCGCCGCTCCAGCCACCGGGGGAGCCGTAGCCGCCGTAACCCCCCTGGCCGCCGGGACCGCCCGGGCCGCCGTTGCCGCCGGGAGGCCGGCCGCCCCAGCCGGGGCCGGGCGGTGGGGGCGGCGGGGTCTGGCCCGGGCTCGCGGGTCCGGTGGGCGCGGACCACTGGCCCGCGGGAGGCTGCTCCTTGGACCACTTCACGCCCTGGTCCTGCGCGTCGGCGCCCGGCTGGCCGGCGGAGTCCGTCGTGCCGGGTCGGTCGTGGGGCTCGGCAGGGCCGGAGGCGCCGGGTTCCTGTCCGTCGGACGGGGCAGATCCGGGCGAGGCCCAGCCCGGAGTGTCTTTCATCGTCGCTCCTTCACGGTGCCCGTCCGCGGTCGCGGCGGCAGGTTGGCAGCCATCGTGCCATGGGGTGGTCGCCCCGGTACCGGGCGCGGTACGGGCTGCGCACCTTCAATTGTCTGCGGAAAAAGGGGCAGACTGACGGCATGGCTGATCAGTACGCGCAATACGGCGAGGACAGCAAACCGACCGAGACCCCGGCGATCCGTTGGGAGGAGCCACCCGAGGGCCCCGTGGTGGTGCTTCTCGACCAGACAAGGCTGCCGGCCGAGGAGGTCGAGCTGGTCTGTACGGACGCGTCCGCGCTGGTGGAGGCGATCCGGTCGCTCGCCGTGCGCGGGGCGCCGTTGCTCGGCATCGCGGGGGCGTACGGCGTCGCGCTCGCCGCCGTGCGTGGCTTCGACGTGGACGAGGCCGCGACCGCGTTGGCGGGAGCCCGGCCGACCGCGGTGAACCTCGCCGTCGGGGTGCGCAGGGCGCAGGCCGCCCACCGGGCGGAGTACGCCAGGAGCGGCGATCCCGAGCAGGCCGCGGCGGCGGCGCTGACCGCGGCGCGAGCACTGCACGAGGAGGACGCCGAGGCCAGCGCGCGGATGGCCGAGCGCGGGCTGGCGCTGCTCGACGAGCTGCTGCCCGGCGGCGGATACCGGATCCTCACCCACTGCAACACCGGTGCGCTGGTGTCGGGCGGGGAGGGGACGGCGTTCGCCGTGGCACTCGCGGCGCACCGCACGGGCCAGTTGCGGCGGCTCTGGGTCGACGAGACCCGTCCGTTGCTGCAGGGCGCTCGCCTGACGGCCTATGAGGCGGCGCGCAACGGGATGGCGTACACCTTGCTCACGGACAACGCGGCGGGCTCGCTGTTCGCGGCCGGTGAGGTGGACGCGGTGCTGATCGGGGCCGACCGCATCGCGGCCGACGGCTCGGTGGCCAACAAGGTGGGGAGCTACCCGCTCGCGGTGCTCGCGCGGTACCACCATGTGCCGTTCCTCGTGGTGGCACCGACGACGACGATCGACCTGGACACTCCCGACGGGGCGTCCATCGAGGTGGAGCAGCGTCCCGGACATGAGGTGACCGAGCTCACAGCGCCCCAGGTGCCGGTGATGGGCTCGGAGGCGGGCGGCGGGATTCCGGTGGCTCCGCTGGGGACCCAGGCCTACAACCCCGCGTTCGACGTCACGCCGCCCGAGCTGGTCACCGCGATCGTCACGGAAGAGGGCGCCGTCTCTCCCGTGACCGCCGAGGCCCTCGCAGGACTGTGTGCGAGGTCCCGCCCGGCGTCGATGTAGCTCATGGCGTGGCGAGGCCTTCGCCGGAACGGAGGCTCTGTCCCGATGGCGTCGGCGTAGTGGTGTCGCTGCCTCCGCCTACTCTGGGTAGCGACATACGTCGCTGATGTCGACGTCACAGGACAGGGGCAGACAGTGACGCCCGGATACGACTATCGTCACGGGCCAGTGACGCTGCTCACCTGCACCTTCGCCACCGTTATGAGAATGGGATGATGTCGTTTATGAAGGGACGAGTCCTTGTCGTCGACGACGACACCGCACTTGCCGAGATGCTCGGCATCGTGCTGCGTGGTGAAGGTTTTGAGCCGTCTTTCGTAGCCGACGGCGACAAGGCGCTGGCCGCGTTCCGGGAGAGCAAGCCCGATCTGGTGCTGCTCGACCTCATGCTGCCCGGGCGGGACGGCATCGAGGTGTGCCGTCTGATCAGGGCCGAGTCGGGTGTGCCGATCGTGATGCTCACGGCCAAGAGCGACACCGTCGACGTGGTGGTCGGGCTGGAGTCGGGGGCTGACGACTACATCGTCAAGCCGTTCAAGCCGAAGGAGCTCGTGGCCCGGATCCGGGCGCGGCTCAGGAGGTCCGAGGAGCCGGCGCCGGAGCAGTTGGCCATCGGCGATCTGGTGATCGACGTGGCCGGTCACTCCGTGAAGCGGGACGGGCAGTCGATCGCGCTGACGCCGCTGGAGTTCGACCTGCTGGTCGCGCTGGCCCGCAAGCCCTGGCAGGTGTTCACCCGCGAGGTGCTGCTCGAGCAGGTGTGGGGATACCGGCACGCCGCTGACACCCGGCTTGTGAATGTTCACGTGCAGCGGCTGCGTTCCAAGGTCGAGAAGGACCCGGAGCGGCCGGAGATCGTGGTGACCGTCCGTGGCGTGGGGTACAAGGCAGGACCGAGCTGACATGACCGGTGACAGTGCCGCTTCGGCGACCGGGCCGGCAGGGGCCCGCGCGGGGCGGCCTGTCGGCCGGAAGACCGCGGGCTCCCGTTGGCGGCGCCTGCTGGAGGGCGGGCTGCTGCAGGGCGGCGTCCAGGGCAGCCCCGTGCTGCGGCTGTTCATGCGCTGGGTGCGGCGGCCGCTGCTGCCCGTCATGCGGCTGTGGCGGCGCAACATCCAGCTCAAGGTCGTGGCCACCACCCTGCTGATGTCGCTGGGCGTGGTGCTGCTGCTCGGCTTCGTCGTGATCGGACAGGTCCGCAACGGGCTGCTGGACGCCAAGGTGAAGGCCTCGCAGAGCCAGGCCACCGGCGGATTCGCGGTGGCCAAACAGACGGCCGACGAGGCCGCGGCGGGCACCGGCGACGACGGCACCACAGCCGACGGCCGTCCCTCGCAGAGCGTCATCCCGTGGATGAGCGGCCTTGTGTCGTCGCTGTCCAGCGGTGGACAGGGCGCCTTCGAAGTGGTGACGCTGCCCGCCGGGGACGACAGCGGCGGCGGCCGCGGGCCGCGGGCCTCCGGCTACGTCGACCCCTCCGCCAGCGTGCCCGAGGACCTGCGCGCGCGGATCAACGACAACCCGACGGCCGCCCAGAGCTATACCCGCATCGTCTACAACAACAACAAGGAGTCCCAGCCGGCGCTGGTCATCGGCAAGCAGGTCAACGACCCGAACGGCGACCCGTACCAGCTCTACTATCTCTTCCCGCTCACGCAGGAGGAGAAGTCGCTCAGCCTGGTCAAGGGCACCCTCGCGACCGCAGGACTGTTCGTCGTGGTGCTCCTCGGGGCCATCGCGTGGCTCGTCGTGCGGCAGGTCGTCACACCAGTGCGGATGGCCGCCGGTATCGCCGAAAGGCTGTCCGCGGGGCGGCTGCAGGAGCGTATGAAGGTCACCGGCGAGGACGACATCGCACGGCTGGGCGAGGCCTTCAACAAGATGGCGCAGAACCTGCAGCTGAAGATCCAGCAGCTGGAGGATCTGTCGCGGATGCAGCGGCGGTTCGTGTCCGACGTGTCGCACGAGCTGCGGACACCGCTGACGACCGTACGGATGGCCGCGGACGTCATCCACGAGGCGCGCGAGGACTTCGATCCGGTGACCGCGCGGTCGGCGGAACTGCTCGCCGACCAGCTGGACCGGTTCGAGTCGCTGCTCGCCGATCTGCTGGAGATCAGCCGGTTCGACGCCGGCGCGGCTGCCCTGGAGGCGGAGCCGATAGACCTGCGGGAGGTCGTGCGCAGGGTCGTCAGCGGGGCCGAGCCGCTCGCCGAGCGCAAGGGGACGACGATACGGGTCGTCGGCGACCAGCAGCCCGTCGTCGCCGAGGCGGACGCCCGCCGGGTGGAGCGGGTGCTGCGCAACCTCGTCGTCAACGCCGTGGAGCACGGCGAGGGCAAGGACGTCGTCGTCAAGCTCGCCGCGGCGGGCGGGGCGGTCGCCGTCGCGGTGCGCGACTACGGCGTCGGACTCAAGCCGGGCGAGGCCACGCGCGTGTTCAGCCGCTTCTGGCGGGCGGACCCGGCACGCGCGCGTACCACCGGCGGTACGGGCCTGGGGCTGTCGATCGCCCTGGAGGACGCGCGGCTGCACGGCGGCTGGCTGCAGGCGTGGGGCGAGCCGGGCGGCGGGTCGCAGTTCCGGCTGACGCTGCCGCGGACGGCGGACGAGCCGCTGCGGGGCTCGCCGATACCGCTGGAGCCGAAGGACTCGCGCCGCAACCGCGGACTCGACGACGCCGGTCTGCCGCGTGGAGGGGCCGAGAAGGCCGCCACCGTGCCCGTACAGGCCGCGGCAGACCAGATAACGGCGATAACCCCGAGGCGGAACGGCGTGACCGCCACGGCCGACCCCACGGCGTTGCCGGGCAACGGCGCGCGCGTGGTGTCGCGGCCCGCCTCGGGCGCACGACGACAGCAGGACGACACGCCCCCCGGGGAGGGGGCGCGGAATGAGGCCCCCAGCCGCCCGGACTCCGGGCCGGAGGACTCGAAGAACCAGGGGGAGGCATTCCGTGGGCGCTGACCGCGAGGGGGGCGCCCGGCGCAGACCGCTGCGCGCGATGGCGTACGGCGCCCTCGGCGTCGTCATGCTGGCCGGGTGCGCGTCGATGCCCGACAGCGGGGATCTGCGCGGGGTCGACTCGACGCCGCAGCAGGACACTCAGGTGCGGGTGTTCGCCATGCCGCCGCAGGAGAACGCGCAGCCCCAGGAGATCGTGTCGGGCTTCCTCGAGGCGCTGACCAGCGACGATCCGAACTATTCGACGGCGCGGCAGTATCTGACCGGTACGGCGTCGCGGACCTGGCAGCCGGAGCTGTCGATCACGGTCCTCGCGGACGGGCCGGGCACCGACCCCAACCGCCGCTCGGACGCCAGGGACGACTCCGACGAGGTGTCGTACACGCTGAACGGCACCCGGGTCGCCAGGGTGGACACGCAGCAGTCGTACTCGCCGGACAGCGGGCCCTACGCGTCGCTGGTGCACCTCGTGCGGGACAAGAAGACCCAGCAGTGGCGCATCGACCGGCTGCCGCAGGGCGTCGTCATGGGGAAGTCGGACTTCCAGCGCAACTTCATGTCCGTCAACAAGTACTTCTTCGCCGTCGACGCCGCCGCTGGGGCGGCGCACCCGACGGCCGTGGCGGACCCGGTGTTCGTACGCCGGCGGGTGGACCCCATGACGCAGATGGTGCGTTCGCTGCTCACCGGCCCCACGCACTGGCTCGACCAGGTCGTGCGGACGAGTTTCCCCACCGGATCGGCGCTGCAGAAGGGCGTCACCTCGCTGGCGCCGGACGACCAGAACACGCTGACCGTGCCGCTGAACGAGAACGCGGCCCGGGTCGGGCCGGCCCGGTGCAACGAGATGGCGGCCCAGCTCCTCTTCACGGTGCAGAATTTCGCCCCCGCGGTGGACACCGTGGCCCTGCGCTCCGGCAGCAGGCGGCTGTGCTCGCTCGGCGAGGACCAGAGCGGTGACTTCGCCGTGCGGGGCTCGGCGCAGACGCCCGGCTACCTGTACTTCGTCGAGAACAAGAGCCGCCTGGTCCGGATCGCCGCGGGCAGCCGGGGCCCGAAGGCCGAGCCGGTGCCCGTGCCCGGACCGCTGGGCGAGAACGACAAGGAACTGCGGTCGGTCGCCGTCTCGCGCGACGAGCGGACCGCGGCGGTGGTCGGCGCCGACGGCAGCCGGCTGTACGTCGCGTCGCTGGTGTCGGACGATCCGCTCGGCAACCCCGTGCTGACGAGCCACGGCCCCACGAGCGACGACCGGCTGACCGCGCCGAGCTGGGACGCGCAGGGCGACCTCTGGGTGGCCGACCGCGATCCCGACAACGCGCGGCTGCTGGTGCTCCAGCACGGCGGTGGCGAGCCGCTGGAGGTGAAGACGCCCGAGGTGGACGGCCTGATCGAGGACGTCCGGGTGGCCGCCGACGGGGTGCGGGTCGCGCTGGTCGTGGCCAAGGGCACCAAGAAGTCGTTGATGATCGGGCGGATCGAGCGGGGCACGGAGGGCGGCAAGCCCACGGTCTCGGTGCTCGAACCGCGGCCCGCTGCACCGGAGTTGGAGGACGTGACGGCCATGTCGTGGGCCGGCGACAGCCGGCTAGTGGTGGTCGGGCGCGAGCACGGCGGGGTGCAGACCATGCGGTACGTCCAGGTCGACGGCTCCACACCGGAGGGACCCGCGCCCGCGGCCCTCACCGGCGTAAAGGAGATCACCGCGGCCGAGTCCGACGACGGGCTGCCGCTGGTGGCGTACTCCGAGGACGGGATCGTGCGGCTGCCCTCCGGCGGGCAGTGGCAGAAGCTGGTCACGGACGGGTCGGCGCCCGTCTACCCGGGCTGAAACGGCCGCCGCCGCGCCGGGCGGGCAGGCGGCGGTGCGTTGTCCACAGGGAGTTGTCCACAGGGCTGGCGGGCGAGCCCGGGCGTTGGCACAGTGGACGGCATGCGGGGGTGGTGGCAGGACCTCACCGACCTGGTGCTGCCGGCCGAGTGCGGAGGCTGCGGGAGGTCTCGCACGGTGCTCTGCCCGGAGTGCCGTGCCGCGCTGAGCGGGCCCGGGCCGAGCCGGGTACGACCGGTTCCGGAGCCGGACGGGATGCCCGTGGTGCACGCGGCCGCCCGGTACGCGGACGAGGTACGGGCCGTGCTGCTGGCCCACAAGGAACGGGGCGCCCTGGCCCTGGCGGCACCGCTGGGCGCGGCCCTGGCGGAGGCCGTGCGGGCGGGGCTGCGACAGGTGGGGGACGCCGACGCGGGTACTGCGGTGCTGCTCGTCCCGGTGCCGTCCGCCCGGGCGGCGGTGCGGGCGCGGGGACATGATCCGGCCAGGAGGATCGCGCTGGCCGCGGCGGGGGAGTTGCGGCGCGACGGGCTGCCCGCCCGCGTGGTCGCGGTGCTGCGGCAGCGGCGTGCCGTGGCCGACCAGGCCGGGCTCAACTCCCGCCAGCGCTTGCGGAATCTGGCGGGCGCGCTCGCCGTGGCGCCCGGTGGCGCGCGGCTGCTGCGCGAGGGCCGGGTGGTGCTCGTCGACGACCTCATGACGACCGGTGCCTCCTTGGCGGAGGCGGCGCGGGCCGTGCGGGCGGCGGGGCCGATTTCGTACGGCGGAGCGACAACGGCCGTGTATACGGCCGTGACTCGGGAAGTCAGAGGGGAACGGGAGGCCGGACCGGCGGAGCGGGAAGCCGGACGGATGCCCGGCGTGCCGGGAAAGGCGGGCACGGCCGACGCGGACGACGTCATCCACGCGGCCGTGGTCGCCGCGCCTCCGGATTCCTTCGAAATAAACCGGAACTGACCGCTGACTTGCATCGTTGCAGGTAATGAGAGGGTCAATTCACCTGAACGGAGGTACGCCGCAGTAGAGGGTGACGACATCCGTCCGGGCGAGATATGTTCGGTTGTGAGAGAAAGGCGCAGGCCACACCTCTCATGGACGAATGCCGTCCTGCGGGTTCTCAACTATCACCCGTGGCGGTGGAGTGGAGATCTTGTCCGCGGGGGAGGAGGTGGAAAGTCACCGAGTCCGAGGTTCCGGAGCACCGGAACCTGGTGCAAAAGGGAGATGCTCCGCAGCGAGGCGGAGCGATCCGGGAACGGAGTTCTGCGTGGACATCGTCGTCAAGGGCCGCAAGACCGAGGTGCCCGAGCGGTTCCGGAAGCACGTGGCCGAGAAGCTGAAGCTGGAGAAGATCCAGAAGCTCGATGGCAAGGTGATCAGCCTCGACGTCGAGGTGTCCAAGGAGCCCAACCCCCGACAGGCCGACCGCTGTGACCGAGTGGAGATCACGCTCCGCTCCCGCGGGCCGGTGATCCGGGCGGAGGCAGCGGCAAGCGATCCGTACGCGGCGCTCGACCTGGCGGCGGAGAAGCTGGACGCCCGGCTGCGCAAGCAGCACGACAAGCGGTTCTCGCGCCGTGGTGCGCGCAGGATCTCGGCTGCCGAGGTCCCCGACCACGTTCCGGGCGCGGCGACCCTCAACGGCAACGGCCAGGCCGTTCACGAGGAAGAGCCGGACGGCGTACCCACGAAGAAGATCGGTTCGCTGGAGGTGAAGGGCGAAGGCCCCCTCATCGTCCGCGAGAAGACGCACGTCGCCTCCCCGATGACCCTCGACCAGGCTCTCTACGAGATGGAGCTGGTCGGACACGACTTCTATCTCTTCGTCGACTCCGAGACGAAGGAACCGAGTGTCGTCTACCGACGGCACGCCTACGACTACGGCGTCATCCACCTCAGCACGGACCCGATGGTCGCCCAGGCGCACTCTCCCGCGCCCGGTGGCACGCTGGGCGGCTGACCAACGCGTCCGACAGTCGATCCGGTGCCCCTGGAGCGCCTGTGCGCCCCCAGGGGCACCGGTGTGCGACCACTTCGCGCCCCGCTCTGTCACCGCGTTGTCGGCCGGGCATGGAATCATGGCCGCAACGGCCCAACCGGTGGGCCGTTGCCTTGGGTTGGCGTTGGCACAGCACCACAGGCCACAGCCTTCAGGGGGAGGAACGATGGCGGACAGCTTCGGACCGATGCGTGACGAGGATGCCGACGGCGGCGTCGTCGGCATGGGCCCGGATGCGGGCTCCCCACGCAAGGAACCGATCAGAGTCCTTGTCGTGGACGACCACGCCCTCTTCCGCCGTGGCCTGGAGATCGTGCTCGCGGCCGAGGAGGACATCCAGGTCGTGGGGGAGGCCGGGGACGGCGCCGAGGCCGTCGACAAGGCCGCCGACCTGCTGCCCGACATCGTCCTGATGGACGTGCGGATGCCCAAGCGGGGCGGGATCGAGGCGTGCACCTCCATCAAGGAGGTCGCACCCAGCGCCAAGATCATCATGCTGACGATCAGCGACGAGGAGGCGGACCTCTACGACGCGATCAAGGCGGGCGCGACCGGCTACCTGCTGAAGGAGATCTCCACCGACGAGGTGGCCACGGCCATCCGCGCCGTCGCGGACGGGCAGTCGCAGATCAGTCCGTCGATGGCGTCGAAACTCCTCACCGAGTTCAAGTCGATGATCCAGCGGACCGACGAGCGCCGGCTGGTGCCGGCGCCGCGGCTGACCGATCGTGAGCTGGAGGTCCTCAAGCTCGTCGCCACGGGGATGAACAACCGGGACATCGCCAAGGAGTTGTTCATCTCCGAGAACACCGTGAAGAACCATGTGCGCAACATCCTGGAGAAGCTGCAGCTGCACTCCAGGATGGAAGCGGTGGTCTACGCGATGCGGGAGAAGATCCTCGAGATCCGCTGACGGGCGGTAGGCGCGGTCAGCGCATGGCCGTCGCCAGGGCCCGCGTCACCTCCTTGCCGAGGGGGGCCTGCAGCTCGGGGGCGTCGACCCGCTCCACGCGCACGCTCGTGCAGTTCACCCAGCTCGCGGCCTCGACCAGGGCCTCCGCGACGGCCGGTACCGCCTTCGGGCCGTCCAGGGTGACCTGCTTGGCGACCAGTGTCGCGCCCTCGCGGGCCGGATCCACCCGGCCGACGAGACGGCCGCCGGCCAGCACCGGCATCGCGAAGTAGCCGTACACGCGCTTGGGTTTGGGGACGTAGGCCTCCAGGCGGTGGGTGAAGCCGAAGATCCGCTCCGTGCGCGCCCGTTCCCAGACGAGGGAGTCGAACGGGGACAGCAGCGTGGTGCGGTGGCGGCCGCGCGGAGCTGTCTCCAGGGCGGCGGGGTCCGCCCAGGCCGGCTTGCCCCAGCCCTCGACCGTGACCGGCACCAGGCCCGAGTCGGCGATCACCGCGTCGAACTGCTCGCCCTTGAGACGGTGGTAGTCGGCGATGTCCGCGCGCGTGCCGACGCCCAGGGACTGGCCGGCCAGCCGGACGAGCCGGCGCAGGCACTCCGCGTCGTCCAGCTCGTCGTGCAGCAGGGTGTCCGGGATCGCGCGCTCGGCCAGGTCGTACACCCGCTTCCAGCCGCGGCGCTGTACGCACACCACCTCGCCGTACATCAGGGCGCGCTCGACGGCCACCTTCGCGCCGGACCAGTCCCACCACTCGCTCGTGCGCTTGGCCCCGCCCAACTCCGTGGCCGTGAGCGGACCTTCGGCGCGCAGCTGCTTGATGACCTGGTCGTAGGCGCCGTCCGGCAGATCGTGGTTCCAGTGCGGGCGGGCCCGGTAGGCACGTCGGCGGAACGCGAAGTGGGGCCATTCCTCGACCGGGAGGATGCACGCCGCGTGGGACCAGTACTCGAAGGCGTGGGGCTCTCCGGACGCGGCGGTGTTCCAGTAGGCGTCCTCCACCGCCTTGCGGCCGACCGCGCCCAGGCGGGCGTACGGGACGAGCTCGTGGGAGCGGGCCAGGACCGAGATCGTGTCCAGCTGGACCGCGCCGAGATGGCGCAGGACACCGCGGACACCGCCCTTGCGGTCGGGGGCGCCCAGGAAGCCCTGGGTGCGGAGGGCGATGCGGCGGGCCTCGTCCGCCGAGAGGTCGGTGGTGGGACGCGGGGTCGTCATGGTCGGCACGATAGGGGGCGGCACTGACAATGGGCGCCGAGCTGGACGTTCGCCGTGACAACGGCCCGGCGGCACGACCGCCCGCGGGCGCGGGCCAGGGCCCGCGACGCCGAGCCGATCCGGACGACAAGCCCTGGAACTAGGTCGACGACACCTGGGCCGGCAGGTAGGGCGCCGTCGACGGCAGTCCCAGGTCCGACGGCAGCAGACCGCCCACCCACGCGTCGCGGCGCACGCCGCCGTGGATGATCGCGGCGCGCAGGACGCCCTCCATGACGAAGCCCGCGCGTTCCGCCACCGCGCGCGAGGGGTGGTTGCCGACCTCGGCGCGCCATTCCACACGGTCGACGGACAGCTGGGTGAAGGCCCAGCGGCAGACCTCGACGACGGCCTCGGTCACATAACCGTTTCCGCGGTGTTCCTTCGTACCCCAGAACCCGATCTCGGCGGTGCTGAGAGACCGCATGGCGAGGTCCAGCATGCCCACCAGCTCCTCCCCTTCGGCGAGGAACAGACCGAAGGTGAGCAACGAACCGTTCTCCCAGCCCTTGGGGGCGATCTCCTCGGTGAAAGTCCGCGCGTGTTCCGGGAGATAGGGCGAGGGGACCATCGTCCAGCGCTGGATTTCGGCGTCCTGGACGGCGGCGCACACCGCGTCGGTGTCCTGCGGGCCGACTCTGCGCAGAAGGAGACGGGCGGTCGTGAGCGTCACGGGTTCCATCGGCCGATTCTGCGCGGAGGCCGCGCGCGGACGCCATCCTTTTGCCGTGCGTGAGCGGGTGATCACAATTCGCGCAATTCCGTGGCCTGATCCGGCACCATCCGCGGGGCCCGTCCGTTGTCCTCTTTGAACCCGTCCGTCGGCCGCTTTGAACAAGATTTGAAGCGGTGTGCACAGTGCTGGGCGGTCGTCGTCACAGCAGGCCTCCCGGCTTGGCCGAGTCCTCGCATACGATGGCCGTTGCTCAGTGAGCCAAATGGAAACCGACCGTCCCAGGCCCGACCGGCAAGGAGACCAACCCCCGTGTCCGTCCTCTCGAAGATCATGCGTGCAGGCGAAGGCAAGATCCTGCGCAAGCTGCACCGCATCGCGGACCAGGTCAACTCCATCGAAGAGGACTTCGTCGACCTCTCCGACGCCGAGCTGCGGGCCCTCACCGATGATTACAAGGCGCGGATCGCCGAGGCTCTCGCAGACGAGCCCGACGAGTCCAAGCACGACGACATCATCGACAAGGTCCTCGACGACCTGCTGCCCGAGGCGTTCGCCACGGTGCGCGAGGCCGCCAAGCGCGTGCTGGGCCAGCGTCACTACGACGTGCAGATGATGGGCGGCGCCGCCCTGCACCTCGGCTACGTCGCCGAGATGAAGACCGGTGAGGGCAAGACGCTCGTCGGCACCCTGCCCGCCTATCTCAACGCCCTCTCGGGCCGCGGCGTCCACCTCATCACGGTCAACGACTACCTGGCCGAGCGCGACTCCGAGATGATGGGCCGCGTCCACAAGTTCCTCGGCCTGTCCGTCGGTTGCATCCTCGCCAACATGACGCCGGCCGAGCGCCGCGAGCAGTACAACTGCGACATCACGTACGGCACGAACAACGAGTTCGGCTTCGACTACCTCCGCGACAACATGGCGTGGTCCAAGGACGAGCTCGTCCAGCGCGGCCACAACTACGCCATCGTCGACGAGGTCGACTCCATCCTCGTCGACGAGGCCCGTACGCCGCTGATCATCTCCGGCCCGGCCGACCAGGCCACCAAGTGGTACGGCGACTTCGCCAAGCTGGTCCTGCGCCTGAAGAAGGGCGAGGCGGGCAACCCCCTCAAGGGCGTGGAGGAGACCGGCGACTACGACGTCGACGAGAAGAAGCGCACCGTCGCCATCCACGAGTCCGGCGTCAGCAAGGTCGAGGACTGGCTGGGCATCGACAACCTCTACGAGTCGGTGAACACGCCTCTGGTGGGCTACCTGAACAACGCCATCAAGGCCAAGGAGCTCTTCAAGAAGGACAAGGACTACGTCGTCATCGACGGCGAGGTCATGATCGTCGACGAGCACACCGGCCGTATCCTCGCCGGCCGCCGCTACAACGAGGGCATGCACCAGGCGATCGAGGCGAAGGAAGGGGTGGACATCAAGGACGAGAACCAGACGCTCGCCACGATCACCCTGCAGAACTTCTTCCGTCTTTACAGCAAGCTCTCCGGCATGACCGGTACGGCGATGACCGAGGCCGCCGAGTTCCACCAGATCTACAAGCTCGGCGTGGTCCCGATCCCGACCAACAAGCCGATGATCCGCAAGGACCAGTCGGACCTCATCTACCGCACCGAGGTCGCCAAGTTCGAGGCGGTCGTCGACGACATCGCCGAGAAGCACGAGAAGGGCCAGCCGATCCTCGTCGGCACGACGTCGGTCGAGAAGTCCGAGTACCTCTCCCAGCAGCTGTCCAAGCGCGGCATCCAGCACGAGGTCCTCAACGCCAAGCAGCACGACCGGGAGGCGACGATCGTCGCCCAGGCCGGCCGCAAGGGCGCCGTCACCGTGGCCACGAACATGGCCGGCCGTGGTACCGACATCAAGCTCGGCGGCAACCCCGAGGACCTCGCCGAGGCGGAGCTGCGCCAGCGCGGCCTCGACCCCGAGGAGCACATCGAGGAGTGGGCGCATGCCCTGCCCGCCGCCCTGGAGCGGGCCGAGCAGGCGGTCAGGGCCGAGTTCGAGGAGGTCAAGGACCTCGGCGGGCTCTACGTCCTCGGCACCGAGCGGCACGAGTCGCGCCGTATCGACAACCAGCTGCGCGGCCGTTCCGGCCGTCAGGGCGACCCCGGCGAGTCCCGCTTCTACCTCTCCCTCGGCGACGACCTGATGCGGCTGTTCAAGGCCCAGATGGTCGAGCGCGTGATGTCGATGGCGAACGTCCCGGACGACGTGCCGATCGAGAACAAGATGGTCACGCGCGCGATCGCGTCCGCGCAGTCGCAGGTCGAGCAGCAGAACTTCGAGACCCGTAAGAACGTCCTGAAGTACGACGAGGTCCTCAACCGCCAGCGCGAGGTCATCTACGGCGAGCGGCGCCGCGTCCTGGAGGGCGAGGACCTGCAGGAGCAGGTCGTGCACTTCATGGACGACACCATCGACGCGTACATCGCCGCGGAGACCGCCGAGGGCTTCGCGGAGGACTGGGACCTGGAGCGGCTGTGGGGCGCCTTCAAGCAGCTCTACCCGGTGAAGGTCACCATCGAGGAGCTGGAGGAGGCGGCCGGTGACCGGGCCGGTCTGACCGCCGAGTTCATCTCCGAGTCCATCAAGGACGACATCCACGAGCAGTACGAGGCACGCGAGGCGCAGCTCGGCTCCGAGATCATGCGTGAGCTGGAGCGCCGGGTCGTGCTGTCGGTCCTGGACCGCAAGTGGCGCGAGCACCTCTACGAGATGGACTACCTCCAGGAGGGCATCGGCCTGCGCGCGATGGCGCAGAAGGACCCGCTGGTCGAGTACCAGCGCGAGGGCTTCGACATGTTCACCGCGATGATGGAGGGCATCAAGGAGGAGTCCGTCGGCTACCTGTTCAACCTGGAGGTCCAGGTCGAGCAGCAGGTCGAGGAGGTCCCGGTCGAGGACGCGGCCCCGGTCGACATGCAGAAGCAGGACGTGGTGCCGGCGCAGGCGGGTGCCCGCCCGGAGATCCGGGCCAAGGGCCTGGACGTGCCGCAGCGCCGCAACCTCCACTTCTCCGCGCCGACCGTGGACGGCGAGGGCGGCACCATCGAGGGCGACTTCGTCGGCGACGACGAGCCGGTGCGCTCCGAGGCCGACGGCCTCACGCGCGCGGAACGCCGCAAGCAGTCGCGTGGCGGCCGGCGCCGCAAGAAGTAGGGCAGGAGCAACAGCGGTTCGAAGGGCCGGGTCACCCCTGGGTGACCCGGCCCTTCGGCGTCCGCGGTGGCCCGGGGTCAGGCGTCGTCGGCCGGGCGCGGCGGCCGGGCGCCGCCCAGTTCCACCGCCGTGCAGCGCCAGCGCAGGTCGCCGCCCCGTTCCAGGCGGAAGGCCATGGCGCGCAGCTGGTCGCCCGCGCCGATGCGGGCGAAGACCTCGACGGCGCCGGGACGCGCCTCGTAGTAGCCGATGTCGCGGACGACAGGTCGGGTGCCGCGGGCGCGCAGGGGGCCGCGTTCGGCGAGCCAGGCCAGTTCGTCATAGGCCCGGCCCGCGGTGTGCCGGAGCATCGAGTGAACCGGCCGCTGACCGCTCAGAACGGCCAGGAGCAGGTCGGCGAAGACGTCGGTGGGGCGGGGCTGGGCAGGGGGCAGGCGGCGCGCCTGGGCGGGCACGGTGGGGGAGGGGGTGCCGGTGTCGGGCTGGTTCCGGGTGGCAACGGGGTTCGGCAGGACCTGGGGAGCCGGTGCGGTGCCGGCCGTGGTGCGCGTGATGGTGGGGGTGCCGGCCGGGGCCGTGGGTGGGCGGGAGTCGCTCGACCTGGTGCCGGTGGCGCGGGGGCGGGGCGGGCGTCCGTCTCCCGGTGCGGTGCGCGCCGGGCTGCCGCCCGGGGTGCGGGGCGGGGCGCCCGCGGGGCGGCGGGAGTCCTGGCGGGCCGGCGGGCGGGAGCCCGGACGGCGCTGGGCGGTCCTGGTCATGACCTTGTGCATGGAAAGTCCCCGTTTCCTCGGTTCTCGAGACCGCCAGTACCGGTCGGTAACTTGGCGTTGGGGATCTTGTACGGGGTCGCGGTCGCCGGCGGCAAGGATGGTTGCGTCCGCGTCGGGGCGGACAAGAACTTCACCTATCAGGGTGATCGAGGGACCCTCGGGCCCGTGTTCGCACGGAGGAGGGGAGTGAATCGCGGGACGCGGGTCGACGGCCCGGGCGTCACGGCTGGGAACTCGAAAGGGGACCCCCGCGCGTATCCTGAAGGCCCTCCGCAAGGTCTTCGACCCCGACGAACAGGAAAGCGGCCAGCATGCGCGTCTACGTCCCCCTGACCCTCCCCGGGCTCGCCGAGGCGTACAAGACGGGCGAGTTGGCCAGTGGACCGTTCGTCGCGTACGCCGTCACGCCCGCGTTGCGCGAGTGGTACCTGTCGGACGACATCGAGGAACTGGAGTACGCGGCGCTGAACCGTGCCGCGCTGGCCTCGCTGCGGCTGCTGGCCGCCGACCCCGGCGCCGCGCGCCGCCGGGTCGTGGTCGCCGTCGACGTGCCGGACGGTGCCGCGTCCGCCGACCCCGACCGCGGGCTCGACCCGGCGGCGCTGGGCGAGGTGCGGGTCACCGGAGCCGTGGCGCTGGCCAAGGCGGCCGCCGTGCACGTCGACCTCGACGACGCGGAGGCGGACGTGGCCGCGGCGGCCGACGCGCTGGAGGCGGCGGACGGCGGGGACGACGACGCGCAGTTCGTGGTGGACGGTGCCGAGGACCACGAGCTGCTGTGGTACGCGACGCAGGAGATCCCCAACCTGGTGGGGCTCGCGGACTGAGCGCTTCCGCTCCTCGCGACCGGCCGGCCTCTTGATTGTCAGTGGCGGCGGGTACGTTTTCTGCATGGGGAAGCAAGCAGGGGCACACATCGTGTGGGACTGGAACGGGACGCTGTTCCACGACAACGACGCGATCATCGGGGCGACCAACGCGGCGTTCGCCGAGCTTGGCCTGGAGCCGATCACCATGGAGCAGTACCGGGCGCTGTACTGCGTGCCGGTGCCGAAGTTCTACGAGCGGCTGCTGGGACGGCTGCCTACGGACGCCGAGTGGGAGCTCATGGACGAGGTCTTCCACCGGTACTACGCCGAGCACCGGGTGAGGTGCGGGCTGGCCGAGGGAGCGGTGGAACTGCTCACCGGGTGGACGTCGGCGGGGCGCAGCCAGTCGATCCTGAGCATGTACGTGCACGACGAACTGGTGCCTCTGGTGCGCGGCTTCGGGATCGAGGCCCACTTCATACGCGTCGACGGGCGGACCGGGCCGTCCGGCGGCAGCAAGGCAGAGCACATGGTGCGGCACCTGGCGTCGCTGCGCGGGATCGATCCCGGGCGGACGGTGGTGATCGGCGACGCCGCGGACGACGCCGTGGCCGCCATGCACGTGGGGGCGCGGGCCGTGCTCTACACCGGGGGCTCGCACGGACGGGCCAGCCTCGAGGAGGTCGGCGTGCCGGTGGTGGACACCCTGGCGGAGGCGGTCGTGGAGGCGGAGCGGCTGGCCGCCTGACCGCCGACACCACCACCGCCTACGTCAAAGCACCGGTGCCGACATCACGTCACCGGTGCCTTGGCCCTCAGCACCGTCAGGAACTCCCGCATCCACGCCGAATGGTCCGGCCAGGCCCGCGCGGACACCAGGGTGCCGTCCACCACCGCCTCCGCGTCCTGGAAGTCGGCGCCGGCGGACTGCATGTCCGGTTCCAGCGCCGGATACGCCGTGACGCGGCGGCCGCGGAGGCCGTCGACCGCGGCGGTGAGCAGGGGACCGTGGCAGATCTGGGCCACCGGCTTGTCGGCGTCGAAGAAGGACTTGAGGATCTTGCGCAGCTCGGGGTCGTTGCGCAGGTACTCGGGGGCCCGGCCGCCGGGGATGACCAGGGCCGCGTACTGGCCGGGTTCGACCTCGGCGAAGGCCAGGTCGGCGGGCCAGGTGTAGCCGGGCTTCTCGGTGTAGGTGTCGAAGCCGGGTTCGAAGTCGTGGACGACGAACCGCAGCTTCTTGCGGGCCGGGGCCGCAATGTGGACCTCGTAGCCCTCCTCGCGCAGGCGCTGGTAGGGGTACAGGACCTCGAGCGACTCGGCCGCGTCGCCGGTGACGATGAGGATTTTCGCTGTCATGTCGGCAACGTGCCTCCGCCGGGCGCGCTTGCCAAGGGGGTCTGCATCGGCGGAGGCGGGGCAGTGGAGGATGGACGGGAAAGGTGGTCTCTAGTGTCTTGTGAGGCGTTTCGCCCCTGTGCAGAACGTCAAAGTTCCGCACCGGGTTTTGTACACATACGGCTCATGACGGGCCCCCTGTAAGGAGCGATAGCCTTGGTGGCGTGATCAGCGCGATAGCTCGCGGGGGCAACGTCGCCCCTGCCCTGCGCCCGACGAGCACGGAACACCTCCGTGGCCGGGCGGCGGTCGCTGGTCCTCGCGGGCGGGACGGGATCGCAAGGGTCCCCAGGACGCCGTACACACCCCTGGAACAGGCGATGCCGAGAGCAGCGTCACATCCCACGGGCGCGTCGAGAATGGCTGATAACCCCCCGCTCATCTCACCTAGCGGCATAGCGTCGGAGCAGACCGGAGAACCCGGGCCGTGGCGACGAGCCGCAGGGGAAGAGACCGTACTTCCTTCTACGTCACGCAACGGCGCGCGACAGGAGCCAGAGGACAATGCAGACCAAGCTGGACGAAGCCAAGGCCGAGCTGCTGGAGAGGGCTGCTCGGGTAGCTGAGAACAGCCCGGTCGGGGGGCATCTACCGACCGGGACGGCGGACGGGAGCACGCCCGACCGGGAGACCGTGCTCGCGTTCCTCCAGCGCTACTACCTGCACACCGCTCCGGAAGACCTGGGCGGCCGCGACCCGGTCGACGTCTTCGGAGCCGCGCTCTCGCACTACCGACTGGCCGAGAACCGCCCCCAGGGCACGGCCAGCGTGCGGGTGCACACGCCCACGGTCGAGGAGAACGGGTGGATGTGCAGCCACTCGGTCGTCGAGGTGGTCACCGACGACATGCCCTTCCTCGTGGACTCCGTCACCAACGAACTGACCCGGCAGGGGCGTGGCATCCACGTCGTCATCCACCCGCAGATCGTCGTGCGGCGCGATGTGGCCGGCAAGCTCATCGAGGTGCTCCCCGCGAAGCCGGGCGCCAGTCTGCCGCACGACGCGCACGTCGAGTCCTGGATCCACGTCGAGATCGACCGCGAGACCGACCGCGGGGACCTCAAGCAGATCACCGCCGACCTGCTGCGGGTCCTGTCCGACGTCCGCGAGGCCGTCGAGGACTGGGACAAGATGCGCGACGCCGCGCTGCGCATGGCCGAGGAGCTGCCCGCCGAGCCCGTCGCGTCCGACCTGCGCGAGCAGGAGATCGAGGAGGCCCGCGAGCTGCTGCGCTGGCTGTCCGCCGACCACTTCACCTTCCTCGGCTACCGCGAGTACCAGCTGCGCGAGGACGACTCCCTGGCCGCCGTCCCCGGCACCGGACTCGGCATCCTGCGCTCCGACCCGCACCACGCGGGCGAGGAGGGCCACCCGGTCAGCCCGTCCTTCGAGCGGCTGCCCGCCGACGCCCGCGCCAAGGCCCGCGAGCACAAGCTCCTGATCCTGACCAAGGCCAACAGCCGTGCCACCGTGCACCGGCCGTCGTACCTGGACTACATCGGCGTCAAGAAGTTCGACGCGCAGGGCAACGTCATCGGTGAGCGCCGCTTCCTCGGCCTGTTCTCCTCCGTCGCGTACACCGAGTCGGTGCGCCGGGTCCCCGTCATCCGCCGCAAGGTCGACGAGGTCCTGCGGCGCGCCGGGTTCTCGCCCAACAGCCACGACGGCCGCGACCTTCTGCAGATCCTGGAGACCTACCCGCGCGACGAGCTGTTCCAGACGCCGGCCGACGAACTGCAGTCCATCGTCACGTCCGTGCTGTACCTGCAGGAGCGCCGGCGGCTGCGCCTCTACCTGCGCCAGGACGAGTACGGCCGCTACTACTCGGCCCTCGTCTACCTTCCGCGCGACCGCTACACCACCGGTGTGCGCCTGCGGATCATCGACATCCTCAAGGAGGAACTCGGCGGCATCAGCGTCGACTTCACCGCCTGGAACACCGAGTCGATCCTGTCCCGGCTGCACTTCGTGGTCCGCGTCCCGCAGGGCACCGAGCTGCCCGAGCTGTCGGACACCGACAAGGAGCGCATCGAGGCGCGCCTGGTGGAGGCCGCCCGTTCCTGGGCCGACGGTTTCGCGGAGGCGCTGAACGCCGAGTGCGGCGAGGAGAAGGCCGCCGAGCTGCTGCGCCGCTACAACAACGCCTTCACCGAGGGCTACAAGGCCGACCACACCCCGCGGGCCGCCGTCGCCGACCTGGTCCACCTGGAACAGCTCAGCGAGGCCCAGGAGCAGAGCGGCCAGGACTTCTCGCTCAGCCTGTACGAGCCGGTGGGCGCGGCGCCGGAGGAGCGCCGGTTCAAGATCTACCGCCGGGGCAAGGCAGTCTCCCTGTCCGCGGTGCTGCCGGTCCTCAGCCGGCTCGGCGTCGAGGTCACGGACGAGCGGCCGTACGAACTGCGCTGCGCGGACCGCACCACCGCCTGGATCTACGACTTCGGCCTGCGCATGCCCAAGGCGCAGAACGGCAGCGGAGACTACCTCGGCGACGACGCCCGCGAGCGCGTCCAGGACGCCTTCGCGGCCACCTGGACCGGCAAGGCCGAGAACGACGGCTTCAACGCGCTCGTGCTGAGCGCCGGCCTGAACTGGCGCCAGGCGATGGTGCTGCGGGCGTACGCCAAGTACCTGCGGCAGGCGGGCTCCACCTTCTCGCAGGACTACATGGAGGACACCCTCCGCAACAACGTCCACACCACTCGGCTGCTCGTCTCCCTGTTCGAGGCGCGGATGTCGCCGGACCGCCAGCGTGCGGGCCACGAGATCGTCGACGCCCTCCTCGAAGAGGTCGACGCGGCGCTCGACCAGGTCGCGAGCCTCGACGAGGACCGGATCCTCAGGTCCTTCCTCACCGTCATCAAGGCGACCCTGCGGACAAACTTCTTCCAGGAGGCCACGGGCGGCAGGCCGCACGACTACGTCTCCATGAAGTTCGACCCGCAGGCGATCCCCGACCTGCCCGCGCCGCGCCCGGCGTTCGAGATCTGGGTCTACTCGCCGCGCGTCGAGGGCGTGCACCTGCGCTTCGGCAAGGTCGCCCGCGGCGGTCTGCGCTGGTCCGACCGGCGTGAGGACTTCCGTACCGAGATCCTCGGCCTGGTCAAGGCGCAGATGGTGAAGAACACCGTCATCGTGCCGGTCGGCGCCAAGGGCGGCTTCGTCGCCAAGCAGCTGCCGGACCCGGCGGTGGACCGGGACGCGTGGCTGGCCGAGGGCATCGCCAGCTACAAGATGTTCATCTCCGGCCTGCTCGACATCACCGACAACATGGTCGCGGGCGAGGTCGTGCCCCCGCAGGACGTCGTCCGGCACGACGAGGAGGACACCTACCTCGTCGTCGCCGCCGACAAGGGCACCGCGACCTTCTCCGACATCGCCAACGGGGTCGCCGAGAAGTACAACTTCTGGCTCGGCGACGCCTTCGCCTCCGGCGGCTCGGCCGGCTACGACCACAAGGGCATGGGCATCACCGCCCGCGGTGCCTGGGAGTCCGTCAAGCGGCACTTCCGCGAGCTCGGCGTCGACACGCAGAGCGAGGACTTCACGGTCGTCGGCATCGGTGACATGTCCGGTGACGTGTTCGGCAACGGCATGCTGCTCAGCGAGCACATCCGCCTGGTCGCCGCCTTCGACCACCGGCACATCTTCATCGACCCGAATCCGGACGCGGCCACCTCCTACGCCGAGCGCCGCCGCATCTTCGAGCTGCCGCGCTCCAGCTGGGCCGACTACGACACCGAGCTGATCTCGGCCGGCGGCGGCGTGTTCCCGCGCACCGCCAAGGCCATCCCGCTCAACTCGCACATCCGCGAGGCCCTGGGTATCGAGGGCAAGATCTCCAAGATGACCCCGGCCGACCTGATGCGGGCCATCCTGCAGGCGCCGGTGGACCTGCTGTGGAACGGCGGCATCGGTACGTACGTCAAGGCGTCCACCGAGTCCCACGCGGACGTCGGCGACAAGGCCAACGACCCGATCCGCGTCGACGGCGCCGACCTGCAGGTCAAGGTCGTCGGCGAGGGCGGCAACCTGGGCCTGACCCAGCTGGGCCGGATCGAGTTCGCCCGGCACGGCGGCAAGATCAACACGGACGCGATCGACAACAGCGCGGGCGTGGACACCTCCGACCACGAGGTGAACATCAAGATCCTGCTCAACGGCCTGGTCACCGAGGGCGACATGACCGTCAAGCAGCGCAACAAGCTGCTCGCCGAGATGACCGACGAGGTGGGCCGGCTGGTCCTGCGCAACAACTACGCGCAGAACACGGCGCTCGCCAACGCCCTCGCCCAGTCGAAGGACATGCTCCACGCCCAGCAGCGGTTCATCCGCCACCTGGTGCGCGAGGGCCACCTCGACCGGGCGCTGGAGTTCCTGCCCACCGACCGTCAGATCCGCGAGCGCCTCGGCGCCGCACAGGGGCTGACGGGCCCGGAGACGGCCGTCCTGATGGCGTACACGAAGATCACGGTCGCCGACGAGCTGCTGCACACGTCCCTGCCGGACGACGCGTACCTGCGCGGTCTGCTGCACGCGTACTTCCCGACGGCGCTGCGCGAGCAGTTCCCCGAGTTCATCGACAGCCACCCGCTGCGCCGCGAGATCGTCACGACCGTCCTGGTCAACGACACGGTCAACACGGGCGGTACGACGTACCTGCACCGTCTGCGCGAGGAGACCGGTGCCTCGCTGGAGGAGATCGTGCGGGCGCAGACCGCGGCGCGGGCGATCTTCTGCTCGGCGCCGGTGTGGGACGCGGTCGAGGAGCTGGACAACCGGGTCGAGGCCGCCGTGCAGACCCGTATCCGTCTGCACTCCCGCCGCCTGGTCGAGCGCGGTACGCGCTGGCTGCTCAACAACCGGCCGCAGCCTCTGCAGCTGGCCGAGACGGTCGAGTTCTTCGCCGAGCGCGTCGAGCAGGTCTGGCAGCAGCTGCCGAAGCTGCTGCGCGGCGCGGACCTGGAGTGGTGGCAGAAGATCTACGACGAGCTGACGGACGCCGGCGTTCCGGACGAACTGGCCACGCGCGTGGCCGGGTTCTCCTCCGCCTTCCCGGCGCTGGACATCGTCTCGATCGGCGACCGCATGGGCAGGGACCCGATGGATGTCGCCGAGGTGTACTACGACCTCGCCGACCGGCTGCACATCGCCCAGCTCATGGACCGCATCATCGAGCTGCCGCGCGCCGACCGCTGGCAGTCCATGGCCCGCGCCTCCATCCGTGAGGACCTCTTCGCGGCCCACGCGGCGCTGACGGCGGACGTCCTGGCGGTGGGCAACGGCACCTCGACCCCCGAGCAGCGCTTCAAGGCCTGGGAGGAGAAGAACGCGGCGATCCTCGGCCGGGCGCGCACCACGCTGGAGGAGATCCAGGGTTCGGAGACGTTCGACCTCGCCAACCTGTCGGTGGCGATGCGGACGATGCGCACCTTGCTGCGGACGCACTCGTAGTCGGCGGTACGCCCGCCACGACGAAGGGCGCCCCGAGCCGGTCCGGCTCGGGGCGCCCTCTCGCCCTACGGCGGCTCAGGCGGCCTTTTTGGGCTTGGGCTTGTCGGCGCCGCCGGTGAACTCCTCGTACGCCGCCATGACCTCCTCGGTCGGGCCGTCCATGCGCAGTTCGCCGCGCTCCAGCCACAGCACGCGTTCGCAGGTGTCGCGGATCGACTTGTTGTTGTGGCTGACCAGGAACACCGTGCCCGCCTGCTGCCGCAGTTCGCGGATGCGCTGCTCGGACCGCTTCTGGAAGGACCGGTCGCCGGTGGCGAGCGCCTCGTCGATGAGGAGGACGTCGTGGTCCTTGGCGGCGGCGATGGAGAAGCGCAGACGGGCGCCCATGCCGGAGGAGTACGTCCGCATGGGGAGGGTGATGAAGTCGCCCTTCTCGTTGATGCCGGAGAAGTCGACGATGGACTGGTAGCGGTCCTTGATCTCCTCGCGGGACATGCCCATCGCCAGACCGCCGAGGAAGACGTTCTTCTCGCCGGTCAGATCGCCCATCAGGGCCGCGTTGACGCCGAGGAGGGAGGGCTGGCCGTTGGTGTAGATGTGGCCGTTCTCCACCGGCAGCAGGCCCGCGATCGCCTTGAGCAGGGTCGACTTGCCGGAGCCGTTGGTGCCGATGAGGCCGATCGCCTCGCCCTTGTAGGCGACGAACGACACGTTCTTGACGGCGTGCACCTTGCGCACGCCGGCCGCCTGCTCGGTCTGCTGACGGCGCAGCATGCGGTTGAGGGCGGCGGTGGCGGAGCCCCTGCCGGCGCCGGTGCCGTTGACGCGGTAGACGATGTCGACGCCGTCGACGACGATCGTCGGGATCAGCTCGCCGGGCACGGTGCCGGCGGGGATCCGGTCGGTGATCTCGAAGGTCTGCTCAGCCACGGCCGTAGGTCTCCTCAGCCTTCCAGAAGTAGATGAAGCCACCGACGCCCAGGACCAGGGCCCACCCGACCGCAAGCGGCCACACGTGCGGCGGCAGCTGCTTGGCGTGGAAGCTGTCGATCAGGGCGTAGCGCATCAGGTCGATGTACACGGCGGCGGGCTGGGCCTTGAGCACCGGGTTCACCCAGCTCGGCAGGCCGCTGTGCTCGCCGGTCAGCTTGTCGATGTTCCACATGACGCCCGAGACGTACATCCAGGTGCGCAGCACGAACGGCATCAGCTGGGCGATGTCCGGTGTCTTGGCGCCCATCCGGGCCATGATCATCGCGAAGCCGGCATTGAAACAGAACTGCAGGACCAGCGCCGGGATCGCCAGCACCCAGGAGGCGGAGACCGGGACGCCGAAGCAGAGCAGGATCACGACCAGGGCGGCCATGGAGAACAACAGCTGCTGCAACTGCTGCAGGCAGAAGGAGATCGGCAGGGCGGCCCGGGGGAAGTGCAGGGCGCGCACCAGCCCGAGGTTGCCAGAGATCGCGCGGGTGCCGGTCAGGATCGAGCTCTGCGTGAACGTCCAGATGAACACGCCCGTGACCAGGAACGGGATGTAGTCCGGCACGCCCTTCTTGGTGTGCAGCAGGACGCCGAAGATGAAGTAGTACACCGCCGCGTTCAGCAGCGGTGTCATGACCTGCCAGACCTGGCCGAGCTTCGCCTGGCTGTACTGCGCGGTGAGCTTGGCGGTGGCGAACGCGGTGATGAAGTGGCGCCGGGCCCACAGCTGCCGGACGTACTCGGGCAGGGAGGGGCGGGCACCGCTGACCGTGAGGCCGTGGCGGGCGGCGAGGGCCGCGAGGTCGTCGTCGGTCGCGGCCGGCGTCGAGGGCGGTGTGTGGAGGACCTGGCTCACATCCGGTGCTTTCGCTCGGGGGGAGGGGGTGGCGCTGGCAAGCTCTGTGACGCCGTGTCCCTTTGCCCCGTGTTTCCTTACGCTTCTCTTCACGTTCTCTTACGTCGGGACGGGACCGTATCGTCGCAACGTGAGCGTAGGCCGAGTCGGCGTCGGAACGCAACCGTTTCGTCGTGACGCGTCTGCGTGGGGACGGGACCGTATCGTCGCAACGCCCTATGCTGGACCGCATGACGACGAACGCCGACGAGCCCCAGACGCGTCCGCGCCGCCGGACCCCCGCCGGAGCAGCGGTGCTCCGGGAGGACGTGACGGAGGCCATCCGGGCGGCCGTCTTCGAGGAACTCGCGGCCGTCGGCTACGCGCGCATGTCGATCGAGGGCATCGCGCGCCGCGCGGGCGTCGGCAAGACGGCCGTGTACCGCCGCTGGAAGTCCAAGCTGCACCTGGTCCTCGACGTCGTCTCGGCGCTCGCGGTGATGGGCCTGCCGACGCCCGACACCGGCTCCCTGGAGGGCGACCTGCGCCTGCTGTACGAGGTCACCTCCCGCGCCCTGCGTCACCCGGTGGCCTCGCAGATCATCCCGGACCTGCAGGCCGAGGCGGCCCGCAACCCGGAGATCGCCGAGGCCATGCAGAAGACGCTGCGCGAGGGCCAGGAGGGCGTGGCCCTCAAGATCCTGGTGGCGGCCGAGCAGCGCGGCGAGATCCGCGCGGGCTTCGACGACGAGCTGGCCCTCGACGTGATCTCCGGTCCCCTGTACTGGCGGTCGGTGGTCATCCGCAGCCCCAAGCTGCCGAAGGGCTACCTGGACGCCCTGGCCCGGGCCACCGCGCAGGCCGTCAAGGCGCTGTGAGGTCCGCGGCGCCGACCTGATCCGGACGACGGGAATTCGACGACAGGGCCTAGCTTCGCGCCGCCTCCGCCATTGCCCGGACGACGTGCGCCCCGATGTACCCGGCGCCGCCGGTGATCAGCCAGGTCATGTGCGGTCGTCCCCTCGCTCCCGGTGCGCGGTCGGTGTCCCGCGTATCAGTGAACCAGGCGGAACCGTCACACGGGGACGGGCGAGCCGACGCCCTGGGTGTCCGGGGACACCACGGGTGCGTTGACGGGCGCCGGGGGCGTCGTCGAGCGCCACACGCGCGTGAAGGACAGCACGGCGGCCGCCGCGAGCAGCCCGTTGCGTACGAGCATCAGCCCGCAGCCCGTCCAGGTGCAGGCCGTCACCTGGTGGTAGAGGGCCGGATAGGCGACGGCGCTGACCGCGGTCGCCGCCACGACCAGGGCGGCCACGGGGCGTTGCACGGTGTGCCGCGAGGTAAGGCACACGGCGGCCAGGCCCAGCAGCCAGATCATGTACTGGGGGCTGATGACGCGGCTGGTCACGGTGAAGAGCAGTACGGCGCTGAAGGCGGCGTCGTACGGCGTCGCGGGCGTCCAGCGCCGGGCTCGCAGCCGCCACAGGAGTAGCAGCCCGAAGGCGACCGCGGTGAGCGCGAGGGACGCGTACGCGACGCTGCGGACGTACGGGCCGGTGAATTCCATGGCGCCGTACTGGTAGCGCACCCTTCCCGGCCACCCGGCGTGCGTGGCCAGGGAGAGCGCGGTGCCGCCCAGCGATTCGATCTGCACGCCCCGGCCGCCCTGTTCCCGCAGGAAGGAGAACGGGTGGGCGAACAGGGCCGCGAACACGCCCAGCGCGAGGGCTCCCGCCCCGGTCGCCCACGACCACGCCGGGCGCGTCGTCGGCCCCTTGGGCGTGCCCAGCAGCACCAGCGCGGGCCACACCTTCACCACGGCGCCCAGCGCCGCGAACACTCCGCACACGCGCGTGGAACGCGACATCGTCAACAGGGAGATGACGGCGAGGGCCGTGACCTGGACGTCGTAACGGACGAGCGGGACGTGCAGCAGCAGCGGCAGGCCGCCCACCCACACCCAGGCGCCGAGGAAGCTGCGGTTGCGGCGGCGCCCCGCGTGGGTCAGCGCCAGGGCGGTCGCCGCGTCGGCGGCGAGGGTGAGGACGACGAACGCCTGAAAGTACGTCAGGCCCGGCAGCAGTGCGGGCGACAGCAGGACGGCGCCGGCGCCGGGCGGGTACTGCCAGAGCGGGTCGTGGGTGGGGAAGGTGCCCAGCGTGAGGACGTCGTACCAGTGGTGGTACAGCCGCCACACCTCCCGGGCCACCGTTCCCCGGCCGAGGGCGGGCAGTCGGTCGTGGGTGAGGAGCCACAGCATCGCGGCCCGGGTGGCGAGCCAGCCGGTGGCGAGGACGAGGCGCGGGTGCTTCCTGAGGGGGTTCGTCGCGGCATTCATCACCGCGGATCGTAAGCCGGGCGAATGGTGTATGCGTGCTGATACACCGTCAATCGTCGGTAAGAGCTTGCCAACACCACAAACTCGGCTGCGTGACGAACGTTAGCTGCTGTATGGAGAGCGAGGTTTCGCGGCGGGCGCGCTCCCGCCGGTGGACGCGGGCGGAGACCTCGGCCGTGGCGGTGCCGGCGGCCCTGATGCTGGTACTCGGGCTGTGGGGCCTCGACCGGGGCGGGATGTGGGGCGACGAGAGCGTCAGCTATCTCGTGGCGCGCCGTACCGTGCCGCAGATCTGGCAGCTGCTGCACACCGTCGACGCCGTGCACGGCCTCTACTACCTGTTCATGCACCTCGTCCTCGCCGTCCATCCCGGCGAGGTCGTCCTGCGTCTGCCCTCGGTGTGCGGGGCCGCCGCGGCCGCCGGCCTGGTGGCGGCGCTCGGCACCCGGCTGGTCCGGCCGCGCGTCGGCCTGTGGGCCGGGCTGCTCTACGCCATCACCCCGATGACCGGCCACTACGCCCAGGAGGGGCGCTCGTACGCGCTCGTCTCGGCCGGCGTGGCGGGCGCGACCCTGCTGCTGGTGCGGGCGCTGCGGGAGCCGCGCGAGCACCCCTGGTGGCCGTACGCGAGCCTGCTCGCGGTGACCTGCCTGCTGCACGAGCTGGCGGTGCTGGTTCTCCTGGGGCACGCGGCGACTCTGGTGCTGGCGCGGGTGGGGCGCCGGGTGTGGTCCGGCTGGGGGGGTGCCGCGGGCGCGGTCGTCGTCGTCCTGCTGCCGCTGGCCTGGGTGTCCGTGGGGCAGTCGGGTCAGGTGTCGTGGCTGCGGACGCCCGGGTGGGCGCAGGCGGAGGTCCTGGGCCGGTCCTTCGCCGCCGTCCCGGAGGGGCCGGTGTTCTGGGGGTGCGTGCTGCTGGCCGCCGTGGGGCTCACCGCCCGGCGGCCCGCGGTGGTCGCGCTGCCCCTGCTGGTGCTGCCGCCCGCGGTCCTGCTGCTCGCGTCGCAGATCCAGCCCCTCTACGACGACCGGTACGTGCTGTACGCGCTCGCCGGGGCGCCCCTGCTGGTGGCGACGGGCGCCGACCGGCTCGTGACCCTCGCCGGGCGCCTGCTGCCGCGCGCGCCCCGCCGGCCGTTGCGCCGTCTCGTCCCCCTCGGCGGCGTCGTGACCGTCGCGTTCGTCTTCGTCGCCTCACTTCCCCTGCAGCGGGAGAACCGTTCCCCGGACCACCGTCCCGAGAACTTCGCCGCCGTCTCGGCAGCCGTCGCCCGCCAGGCCCGCCCCGGGGACGCGGTGCTCTTCCTGCCGTCGTTCTGGCGGGTCGGGGCGCAGGCGTACCCGAAGGGCTTCGGGCGGGCCCGCGACGTCGCGCTCGCGGAGTCCGGGGCCCGGTCCGGGACGCTCAGCGGTCTGGAGGCGCCGCCCGGGGAACTGCGGCGCAGGCTTGCCTCGGTGAACCGGGTGTGGGTCGTGGCCCCCGGATACGTCCTGAAGTCGCGCTGGGTGCCGAGCGACCCGGTCGACCGGCTCAAGCTCGACGCCGTGGAGGAGCACTTCACCCACGTCGAGGGGTTCGCGAGCGGCCGGATCACCCTCGGGCTGTATGTCCGTCGCCCACGGCTATGAGCCGTCCCGTGCCGCCTCCACGGCGGCCTCGTCCAGGGCAGTGGTGAGTTCGTCGAGGCGGGCGCGCAGGGCGCGGATCTCGTCCACGTCGAAGCTCGTGGCGGTGACGATGCGCCGCGGCACCTCCAGCGCCCGCTCGCGCAGTGCGGAGCCCTCCTCGGTGAGCCGTACCTCCACCGAGCGCTCGTCGCGGGCGCTGCGCACACGTCGTACCAGGCCCGCCGCCTCCAGCCGCTTGAGCAGGGGGGAGAGGGTGCCGGAGTCCAGGCGCAGGTGCTCGCCCAGCTTCTTGACCGGCTGGTCGCCGTGCTCCCACAGCACCAGCATCACCAGGTACTGCGGGTAGGTGAGCCCGAGATCCTTGAGGAGCACGCGGTACAGGCCGCCGAAGGCGCGCGAGGCGGCGTGCAGGGAGAAGCAGATCTGCTGGTCGAGGCGGAGCCAGTCGGCCGCGGGTGCAGGAGTCGGCGAGGTGCTCATGCGTCCAGGATAGCTCTTGCCCGTCATTCAATTGTGCACAATTGAATTGTGTGCTCTACTTGTGGTCGTGAGGCGGCCGTGCAAAGAGCCGCCGGAACACGACTTCGAGAGGGATGGTCATCCATGGACGCGCTCTACACCGCTGTCGCCACCGCCACCCACGGCCGCGACGGTCGCGCCTTCACCAACGACGGCAAGATCGACGTCAAGCTCGCGCCGCCGGTGGAGTTGGGCGGCAACGGCGAGGGCACCAACCCCGAGCAGCTGTTCGCCGCCGGTTACGCCGCCTGTTTCGGCAGCGCCCTCGGCCTCGTCGGCCGCCAGGCCAAGGTCGACGTCAGCGACGCCGCCGTCACCGCCGAGGTCGGCATAGGCAAGCAGGGCGAGGGCTTCGGCCTCAAGGTGACCCTCCGCGTCGAGCTGCCGGACACCGTGGACGAGGCGACCGGCCGCAAGCTGGTGGAGACCGCCCACCAGGTCTGCCCGTACTCCAACGCCACGCGCGGCAACGTCGACGTCGACCTCGTCATCGAGTAGGTCCCCGCACACGTCCACCGACCCGCACCGGCACCAGCGGCGCGGGTCGGCGCTTTTTGTGCTACGCGACATTTGACCTGGCCTGACCGAATCGCTCGGTCTCGCGTGATAGGCCCTTTCAGTATGTGGCGGCTTCCTTTCTGGTTCTCCCTGATCGCCCTGGTTTTCGCCGCCGCCCAGTCGGCCGAGATCCAGGGGCGCGCCCGTATGGACACCCGCCAATACGTGGCGCACGCGTACATGGTGCAGGGGGTCGGCCGGGAAGAGGCCTCCCGGCGCGCACTGGAGTATTTCTGCGACAGCGCGCGCGTGGCCGCCGCCCGGCACGCGAGCGCCGACCTGGCGACGTACCGGAATCACGACGGCGGGAATTCCGCCTACCGGGACTGCCGCGCACGCGGGGAACGCATCATCGCCGGCACCGCCCGGCGCACGGACATCACCGGTTACCGGGCGCTGTTCAGCGATCCGCGCGTCTCCGAGATCTTCGCGACCAGGCCCGGATACCCCGTCTTCACCATCCCCTTCATGCGCGCGTTCGGGCTGGTCCGCGGGCTGTGGGCGGCCGCAGTCGTGGTGACCGTCCTGGGCAGCGGCTTCGTGGTGCTGATCCTGCGCCGCCTGGGTGTCCCGGCCCCGCTCGCCCTGCTCGGGCAGGTGCTCTACTACGCGCTGCCGACGGGCACGGAATCCATGCAGCCCATGTGCGAGGGACTGCTGCTGTGCCTGCTCCTCGCCGGCATCCTCGGCTGCGTCCGAGTTCTCCAAGGCCGTATCAGGTCGGGTACGGCCTTGTCCGTCGCCGCGTTCGCCGCGGCCGCCTGCGTGAAGTACGCGCAGACCCTGCTCGCCGTCGCGGGAATCGCGGGCGTGCTCGCGCTGTACCTGTGCGTGCGGTGGGGCAGGAAGCGGGAAGTGCCCCGGCCCGAAGGGACGCTCCTCGCGGTGACGGGCCTTTTCGCCGTGGCGCTTCAGCTCGTGATCGCCGTATGCGCACTGCCCGGTACCCGGGCCAGCCTCCAGGAACTCCTGGCCGTCCACTACAGCAGGCCCGTGCCCCCGCATCTCCTGCACCATTTCCTCCGCCTGAGCCTCGCCTTCTGGCGGGAGTGGCTGCGCGGCGCGCTGGTGCAGCCCCTGAACCTGCTCCTGCTCGCCGCCGGGGCCTGGGGAGCCCTGCGGTACCACCGCCCGTTCGGGCTGCTGGTCGTCGGCGTCGCCGTCGCCGGGTTCGCCAACCAGGCCGGGCACCCCGAAACGGCCATGGGGCCGCGGCTGTTGGTGATGGCGAGCCTGCTGCCCGTGTGCGGCATCCCGCTGCTGATCGAGAGCCACGCCGGGCGTCGCGCGCGAAGGGGGCAGGACCCCGCGGTCCTGCCCCCTCGCACGGAACGCCGGCTAGCGGCGCCCGAAGGTCAGCTGTACTGAGGCAGCCGGGCCGAACCGTCGGCCGCCCGCGGAATGCTCGCGGCCGCTCCCTCGTCACCGTCCGCCGACTCGCCCAGCAGCACCTGCCGTACGACCCGCTCGGCGGCCCGTCCGTCGTCGAACTCGCAGAACCGCTTCCGGAACGCGGCCCGCAGCCCCGTCGACTCCTCGTCCCGCCAGGTGCCGGAGGCGAACAGCCAGGCCAACTCCCGGTAGGAACGCGACACATGGCCCGGCGCCTCGGCGGTGATGTCGAAGTAGGCGCCCCGGCTCGCCGCGTACGCGCCCCAGTCGTCGGCGTGCACGACGATCGGCCGGTCGAGGTTGGCGTAGTCGAACATCAGGGCCGAGTAGTCGGTGACCAGCACGTCGGAGGCGAGCATCAGCTCCTCGACGTGCGGTTCGTCCGTCGCGTCGACCAGCACGCCGCGCCCGTGCAGATCGGCCAGCCCCATCCCGCGCGCCGTACCGGAGGCGAGCGAGGGGTGCAGGCGTACGACGAGGGTGTGGCCGGCGCCCAGGTCCGCGGCGAACCGGGCCAGGTCGATCCGGTCGACGTGCCCGCCCCTGCGGTACTCCCGCCGGGTCGGCGCGTACAGCACGACCGTGTCGTCGGCGGGGATGCCGAGACGGACGCGGACGGCGGCGCCGCGCTCCGCCGGGGCGTCGACGAGGACGTCGTTGCGCGGGCTGCCCGTGCGCAGTGACGTGAAGTGGCACGGGTAGGCCCGCTCCCACACCAGCTCCGAGTGCCGGTTGGCGACCAGGCTCAGGTCCCAGCGGTCGGCTCGGTGCAGCATCTTCGGCACGCTGAAGCCGTGCCGGGCACCGGGCTTGCCGAGCAGGTCGGCGCCCATGTACTTGAGCGGGGTGCCCTGATGGGTCTGGACGTGCACCTGGCCGGGCCGCTTGACCAGGCTGCCGGGCCAGTTGACGTTGTTCACCCAGTACGTGGCCCGCGCCACGACCGCGTGGTAGCGCCGGGAGCCGGGCGTCACGAAGTCGATGCCGGGCGGCACGTCGGCCACCGACTCCTCGCGCACCACCCACACGCCGCGCAGCTGCGGCGCGATCTCGCGGGCCTTGGCGTGGATCGCGGCCGGGTCGCCCGAGACACCCGCGTGGTGCGTGGAGGAGTAGACGACAAGGTGCGGATCCAGCGGCAGCCGCGACTGGGCCGCGTACCAGGCGCCCTGCGTCGACGCCGAGACCTTGGCCGCCACCCGCCGCTTGCCCGCCCCGGCGACCCTGCGCACCCCGCGTGCCCCGCGCAGGGCCGCGTACGAGGCGTAGGGCGTGCTCGCCAGCAGCCGCATCTCGGTACCGCGCGGGCCCTGGGGCGGGGTGAAGCCCTCGGGGCAGTGGCGGCGGTGGAAGGCCCGCATCTCGCGGTGGAAGGCGGCCCGGTCGGAGGGGGTCACCCGGTCCTCGCGGGCGATGACGTACAGCATGTGGTCCAGGGCCCGCTCGAACAGCAGCGGACGGGCCCAGGCGAGGTCCTCGCGCTCCTCCAGGAAAGCGAACAGCCCCTCGTACTGCGGGAAGATGTCGAAGTGACGGCGCCCCGGCGTCTTGGTGATCGCCCCCTGCCGGCGCTGCCGGTATTCGACGCCGATCCGGTTCAGGCAGGCGATACGCTCGGCGAGCACTATCGACCGGTAGGTGACGGGGGCGTCCTCGTAGAGGCCGGGCGCGTACCGCAGCCCGTGCTTCTGGAAGAAGTCCCGGCGGTAGGCCTTGTTCCAGGCGACCAGGAACAGGTGCACGTACTGCGGGCTCTCGCGGAGGCTGAAGACGTCCTGCCCGGCCGCGGCCAGCAGCGCGGAGGCGTCGCTCGGCCCGCCCCGGCCCCACCAGTGGGTGCGCACGTGGTCGAAGACCAGGATGTCCGGGTCCTCGGCCGACTTCAGCCGGTCGGCGACGGCGGCCAGCAGGCCCGGCGTGTAGAAGTCGTCGCTGTCGAGGAAGAGGACGTAGTCGCCGCGCGCCTGCTCCAGCCCCGCGTTGCGGGCGCGGCCGAGGCCGATGTTCTCGGCCAGGTGCAGCACGCGCACCCGCTGATCGCGCTCCGCGTACTCGTCGAGGATCGCGCCGCAGCCGTCGGGCGAGCGGTCGTCGACGGCGACGACCTCGAAGTCCGGGTACGACTGCGTCAGCACGGAGTCGAGGCACTCGCGCAGGTAGCCCTGCACCTTGAAGACGGGGACGATGATGCTGAAGCGGGGCACGTCAGCTCCTTGCGAGGGTCGTCGCGGCGGGGGCGGGCAGGCGCTCGGCGAGCGGGATCACCGGCGGGATCGCTTCCGGTGGTTCGCCCAGCAGCACCCGGCGTACGACCCGTTCGCTCGCGCGCCCGTCGTCGAACTGGCAGAACCGCTCGCGGAACGCGGCCCGCGCCGCCGTGGACTCCGGTCCCGCCCAGGAGCCGTCGCGGAAGACGCGCGCCAGCTCCTCGGGGGTGCGGGCCACCGGACCCGGCGGCAGCTCCATCAGGTCGAAGTAGACGCCGCGGGTCTCGCGGTAGACGTCCCAGTCGTCGACGTACACGACCATGGGCCGGTCCAGGTTGGCGTAGTCGAACATGATCGACGAGTAGTCGGTGACCAGGGCGTCCGCGGCCAGGCACACGTCCTCGGCGGAGCGGTGCGCGGTGACGTCGATGATCCGGCCGGTGTTCCGAGTCCTGCCCCGGTCGTAGAAGTAGTGGGCGCGCAGCAGGACGACGACGTCCTCGCCGGCCTCCTCGCAGAACGCCTCCAGGTCCAGCCCGGTCTCGAAACCGGTGTGGTAGTCGCGGTGGGTGGGCGCGTAGAGGACGGCCGTCTTCCCCTCCGGGACGCCCAGCTCCCGCCGGACTCGGGCGACGTCGTCGGCCGTCGCCGTGTAGTAGACGTCGTTGCGCGGATAGCCGTACTCGAGCGTCTCGTGCGCGGCCGGGAAGGCCCGCTCCCACATCTCGGTCGAGTGGCGGTTGGAGGTGAGGTTGTAGTCCCAGCGGTCGACACGTGCCAGCAGTTTGGCGAAGCTGCCGGTCGCCGCGGCCACCACGGGGTACGTGGCCTGGTCGACACCCATCTTCTTCAGCGGGGTGCCGTGCTGGGTGGACAGGTGCACGCTGCCCTCGCGCTTGACGACGGCGTCGGCGAAGTTGGCGTTGTTGACCAGGTACTTGGCACGGGCCAGCACGTCCCAGTACTTTGCGCTGCCGATCACCGCGTAGTCGATGTCCTTCGGCACGGTGTGCGCCTGGTCCGGCTCGACCAGGAACACCGAGCGGATGTGCGGGGCGAGTTCGCGGGCCTTGGCGTGGATCGCGGCCGGGTTGCAGGTGTAGCCGCGGCCCCAATAGGCGCAGTACACGGCCAGGTTGGGGTCGATGGGACGGTGCAGGGCACGGCGGTAGCGCAGCCGGGTGCGCAGGCCCTGCGGGCGCGGCACGGCCTCCAGGACGCGTACGGCCGACTGGTTGGCGCCGCGCAGGGCGTGGAAGGCCGCGTAGGCGCCGCTCGCGAGGAGCCGGTGCTGGACGCCCAGGCTGCCGGCCGGGATGCGGAAACCGGCCGGGCGGTGCCGCCGGTACAGCCTGCTCGCCCGCCGGAAGAAGGCACGGCGCCCGGTCGTCAGACGCCTGGGGTGGGCGGCCGTCTTCAGGACGGCACCGAAGAGGTGGTCGAAGAGCGGCACCGATCGCTCGTCGTCAAGGCCGATTTCGGCGGCGTGGGTGAGGACCAGCTCGACCTGGTCGAGCAGCTGGAGCTGGTGCTCACCCGGCAGGCTCAGCCGGCTGCCCTGCCGCCGCACCAGATGCCGTACGACGGCCTCGCGCAGCACCGCCGCCTTCTCCGCCCGCAGCGCGACCAGGCCGCCGAAGCCGACGTCGGTGAAGTGACCGTCGGGGAAGCGCAGTCGCCGGTCGGTGAGGAAGGCGCGACGGTAGGCCGCACTCCACGCCGGGAGCTGGACGCCGGTCAGCCGGGGAACCTGGTCGGGGGTGAAGGCGCCCTCGGGGGTCCTCGGCAGCAGCAGTGCGCCCGGGTTGGTCGGCTCGCCCTCCCACCAGGGGACGCGCTCGTGCTCGGCGTACAGCACGTCGACGTCGCCCGTCTGCGTGAGGCGGGCGTCCAGCGCCGCCAGCGCGCCCGGCGCCAGGACGTCGTCGCCGTCGAGGAACAGCAGGTACGTGCCCGTCGCCGCCCGCATGCCGGTGTTGCGCGCCCCGGCGAGGCCTGCCGACGGGGGCGAGTGCACGGGGGCCACGCGGGTGTCCCGCTCGGCGTACCCGGCGGTGACGTCCGAGGCGGGCGCGTCGGGGCCGTCGCAGACCGGGATCAGCTCGAAGTCGCCGTAGGACTGTGCGAGGACGGAGTCCAGCGCCTGGGACAGCCGGCCCGCCACCCCATGGGACGGGACGATGATGCTGAAGCGGGGCATTCTGCTCTTTCTCTCGAGAGTCGGCGGGAGCCGCGGGCGGGCCTCAGCCGAGGCGGCCGGGCCGCCCCGCGGGACGCCAGGTGGACGGCCGGCTCGGCGTGGGCCGCGACGGGCTGGAGGGCATGCGAACTCCCCGGAATGAGAACGGTGTTCAGAGGCTGTCGGTGACGGTCAGCGGGCCGGTCGGTTGCGGCACGGTGGCCTGCGGGGAGCGCGTGAGGGTCCCGGCGGCCGACGGTACGGGGTGGCGGTCGGCCGGCGGGACGACCGGCGGCAGCCCCCGCTCGCCCAGCACCACGTGCCGCACCACCCGTTCGCCGGCGCGCCCGTCGTCGTACGGGCAGAAGCGCTCGCGGAACGCGGTGCGCAGCCGGGTGGAGCGGGAGCCGCGCCAGTGGCCGGTGGCGAAGATGTCGACCAGCTCGTCCTCGCTGCGGGCGACCGCGCCCGGTGGGAAGGCGCGCAGGTCGAAGTAGGTGCCGCGGGCCGCCTCGTACGCCTCCCAGTCGTGGGCGTGGATGACGATCGGGCGGTCGAGGTTGGCGTAGTCGAACATCAGGGACGCGTAGTCGGTGATCAACGCGTCCGAGGCGAGGGCGAGTTCCTCGACGCTCGGACGGCCGGTGACGTCGATGATCCCGGCGCCCTTCGGCACGGGGCCCTGCGGGCGGGCCAGGATGACGTAGCGGGGGCCCAGGCGGTGCAGGACGCGCTCCAGGTCGAGGGGCGAGTGCTGGGTGCGGCGGTAGTCGCGGTGGGCGGGCGTGTACAGGAGCGCGACGGTGTCGTCGGTGATGCCGAGCGACTCGCGGATCCGGGCGACATCGGCGGACGTGGCCTTCTGGAAACGGTCGTTGCGCGGCAGACCGTATTCGAGGGTGGTGTACGTGCCCGGGTGGACGCGTTCCCAGACCAGGGTGGAGTGGCGGTTGGCGGACAGGACGTAGTCCCACTGGTCCACGCCCCTGAGCAGCCTCTCGAAGTCCATGTCCCGTGCGGCGGCCGGGCGTTCCTGCAGGTCCAGTCCCATGTGGCCGAGGGGGGTGCCCTGTTGGGTCTGGATCAGCACTTGTCCGGGGCGCTTGAGCAGGCCGGGTTCGAAGTCGGTGTCGCTGACGAGGTACTTGGAGCGGGCCAGGGCCGTCCAGTAGGCGGCCGTGTCGGGCCGGCCCAGCCGGCCCGTGCGGATGTGCGGGGCGAACGCGCGGAACGCCTCCGCCAGGGCGCCCGGGTTGCCGCTGTTCCCCCCGCCCTCGCAGGAGGCGAAGACAGCGCGGTCGGCGCGCAGGGGGAGCCGGAGCTGGGCGCGGTAGTGCAGGCGCAGCGCGCCGGTCCGGAGGGTACGGACGAGCTTGACGGCCGGCTTGAGCATGCGGCGGCGGGCGGCCGCCGCCGACTGCAGGACCCGGTACGTGCGGTGCAGGCCCCAGCGGATCAGGGCGTGGCGCAGCCTGGCACTGAACGGGACGGGGGAGCCGGGGACCCGGTAACGGCGGTAGTGGAGGCGGGCCCTGCGCAGGAACTCGGCACGCGAGCCGCGCGGGAGGCGGTCGCGGCGGGCGAGGATCTTCGTCAGGTGGTCGACCATGCGGCGGAACAACACTGAGCGCCAGCGGGCCAGTTCGGGCCGCTGGTCGACGTACGCGAAGACCCGGTCGTACTGCTCGAAGACGTCGAAGTGCTTACGGCTGGTGGTGGAGAGGATGTTGCCCTGGCGGCGCTGGCGGTAGTGGACGCAGACCCGGTCCAGGGTGGCGATCGACCCGGCGGCCATCAGGACGGGGAACGTCCACGGGGTGTCCTCGTAGTAGCCGGGCGGGAAGGCGAAGCCCTCGCGCTCCACGAACTCCCGCCGGTAGGCCTTGTTCCAGGCCACCATCAGCAGGTGCAGCAGCCCGGGGCGGTCCTCCAGACGGAAGGGCGCCGGGCCCTGCTCGGTCAGCTGGACGGAGACGACGTTGCGGACGGTCTGGCCCGACCAGTAGGTGCGCGCGTAGTCGTAGACCAGGACGTCCGGCTCGCCCGTCTCCTTCAGGCGGTCGGCGATCGCGCGCAGGGCGTGCGGGGTGAGGGTGTCGTCGCCGTCCAGGAAGACCAGGTAGTCGCCCTTCGCCTGCTCCATGCCGGCGTTGCGGGCGCCGCCCAGGCCCCGGTTCTCGGGCAGGTGCAGGGGACGCACGCGCGGGTCGCGGGACGCGAACTCGTCGATGATCGCGCCCGATCCGTCGGGTGAGCAGTCGTCGACCGCGATCAGCTCCAGATCGGGACACGACTGCGTCAGCACCGAATCCAGGCATTCGCTCAGGTACGCCTGGACCTTGTACGCGGGGACGATGACACTGAACCTGGGCAAGGCACATCCATGGGGTCGGCGCGGACGACGGGGCCTTGCCCGGGAACGGCCGATGGAGTGACTTGGTTACGGTTTCGTACGGCATAAGGGGGACACCGGGCGAACGGGTGTCCCCCTCGAGGCCCTGCGCGTCGGCTACTTGACCGCGCCCGCCATCACGCCGGACACGAACTGCCGCTGGAACGCGAAGAACACGACCAGCGGGATCACCATCGAGATGAACGCGCCGGGCGCCAGCACGTCGATGTTGTTGCCGAACTGCCGTACCTGCTGCTGCAGAGCGACCGTCAGCGGCTGCGACTGCGAGTCGGAGAAGACCAGCGCGACCAGCATGTCGTTCCACACCCACAGGAACTGGAAGATGCCCAGCGAGGCGATCGCCGGCGCGCCCAGCGGAAGGACGACCGTCAGGAACAGCCGGGTCTCGCCGGCGCCGTCCAGCCGTGCCGCCTCCAGCAGTTCGCGGGGGATCTCCGCGAAGAAGTTCCGCAGCAGGAAGATGGCGAACGGCAGGCCGAATCCGACGTGGAAGAGGACCACGCCGATGATCTCGCCGAAGATCCCGATCTTGCCGAAGAGGTCGGCGAGCGGAATCAGCGCCACCTGGACGGGGACGACGAGCAGCGCCACCACGACCAGGAACCACCAGTCGCGGCCCCTGAAGTCCATCCAGGCGAAGGCGTATCCGGCCATCGCGCCGAAGAACACCACCAGCAGGGTCGCCGGGACCGTGATCCAGATGGTGTTGAACAGCGAGTGGGTGATCGCGTCGTTCTCCAGGAGCGACTTGTAGCTCTTGGCGGTCAGCTGGCCGGGCGCGCTGAACACCTTCCACCAGCCCGAGGTGGCGATGTCGGTCGGGTCACGGAAGGAGGAGACCAGCAGGCCGAAGGTCGGCACCAGCCAGAACACCGCCACCACGACGAGGAAGACGCGCAGGATGCCGCCTCCCGCGCCACTCGCCACCCTGGCGGCGAAGGAGCGCTTGGCGCGCACGGTCGTGTCGAGGGTCGTCACCGCTGCCGCTCCCTTCGCAGTCGCCGGATGTTCACGATCATCACGGGCAGCACGAGCAGCAGCAGGATCACGCCGATCGCACTGCCGACGCCCTCGTTGCCGCCACCGCCGAACGACGACAGGAACAACTGCAGGGCGAGGACGTTGGCGTCGTCCTGGCTGGGCTGCGGGGCGATGATGTAGACCAGGTCGAAGATCTTCATCACGTTGATCATCAACGTGATGAGGACGACGACCAGTACCGGCGCGAGGAGAGGCACGGTGACCCGCCGGAACACCTGCCACTCGTTGGCGCCGTCGACCCGCGCCGCCTCGAGCAGATTGCGGTCCACGCCCGCCAGGCCCGCCGCGATCAGCACCATCGCGAAGCCCGCCCACATCCACACGTAACTGCCGATGATGGCCGGGGTGACGAGGGTCGGGCCCAGCCAGTCGATGCCGTTGTAGGGCGCCGAGAAGTTCGACGCCGGCAGCCGTAGCTGCGCCCCCTCGGCCTTCGCCGGGAGGGTGAAGGTGCCGTCCGCGCCGCTCTTGGCGGAGGCGACCACCTTGCCGCCCTTGACGGCCTCCACCTTCACGCCCTTCAGCGCCTTCTCACCGGGGTCGACCTTGCCCTTGGTCCCGCCGCCGCCGAGCTTGAAGTCCAGCCAGACGGTGCCGGTGATGCCGGACCCGGACGGCGTCTTCGCGTTCTCGGGGTTGCCGGGCAGCTTGGCGGGGGCGATGCCGACCAGGGGGAGCAGGGCGGGGGTGCCCGCGTGGACGGTGCCCGTGCTGGTGAACGAACCGCCGCCGGACGGCTTGAGGTCGCTGACGGTCGCGTTCGGGCGGGCGTTGGGATAGACGGACGACGACACGAAGGTGTCGTGGATGGATTTGGCGACCGCGTTGGCGGCGCCGAGGTTCGGGTCCTGCTCGTAGACCAGACGGAAGATGATCCCGGCCGCCAGCATCGAGATCGCCATCGGCATGAAGACGATCAGCTTGAACGCCGTGCCGAAGCGCACCCGTTCGGTCAGCACCGCGAAGATCAGGCCGAGCGCGGTGACGATCGCGGGCGCGACCGCCACCCAGATCGCCGTGTTGCGCACGGCCGTCAGCGTGGCGTCGTTGGAGAAGATGTCGCCGTAGTTCTTCAGTCCGACGAAGCCCGATCCGTCGGCGTCGTAGAGGCTGCGCCAGACCGAGTACCCGATCGGGTAGACCACGAGCGCCCCGAGCAGCACGAACGCGGGCAGCAGGAACAGCGCCGCCACCAACAGCCGTGTGCCCGTGACGCTCTTGCGCGGTTCGGCGGAGGGCGTCGGCAGTGCGCCGGCGCCCTCCGTCGTGTTCGCCACTGACGTCATCGCCGGACCGTCAGCTTGAGCCGTACGCCTTGGCCGCGTCGGCCTCCAGCTTCTGCTGGGCGCCGGCGACGTCCTTCGGGTTGCGCAGGAAGTCCTGCAGGTCCTTCCACTCGCCGGTGCCCGCCGTGCCGCCGAAGGCCGCCGGGGCCTGGTCGGACATGTCGAAGCGGAAGTTGTCGCCGGCCGCGAGCAGTTGCTGGGCGATCTGCTTGGTGATGGCGTCCTTGTACTTGGACATGTCCATCTCCTTGTTCGGCGACAGGATGCCGCCCTGCGCCGCCCAGACCTCCGCCGCGTCCGTCGAGGCCAGGAACGTCAGCAGCGCCTGGGCGCCCGCGCCGCTCTTCAGCGCCACGGCGACGTCGCCGCCGCTGACCACGGGGGCCTGGCTGCCGACCGCCGGGAACGGGAAGACCTTGGCGTCCGTGCCCAGCTTCGCCTTCGTGTCGCCGTTGATGTTGGCGGCCACGAAGTCGCCCTCGAAGACCATGCCCGCCGGGGTGGAGCCGGAGAAGGTCTGGGTGACCGACTTCGGGAACTCCGTGTTCAGCGCGCCCTTGTTGCCGCCCGCGATCAGGTCGTTCTTGCCCCAGAGCTGGGCGAGCGTGGTCAGGGCCTGTTTGACGGACGGGTCCGTCCATTTGATCTTGTGCGCGGCCAGCTGGTCGTACTTTTCCGGGCCGGCCTGCGAGAGATAGACGTTCTCGAACCAGTCGGTGAGCGTCCAGCCGTCCGCGCCGCCGATCGAGACGGCCGGTGACCCGGCGTCGGACAGCGTCTGCGCGGTGGTCAGGAAGTCCTTCCAGGTCTTCGGGGTGTCCTTGATACCGGCCGAGTCGAAGGCCGCGGTGTTGTACCAGACCAGGGACTTGTTGGCGGCCTTGGCGTAGACGCCGTACTGGGTGCCCTTCCAGGCGCCCAGGTCCACCCAGCCCTTGGAGAAGTTCTTCGTCAACTGGGCCTTGGCGTCCGCTCCGAGCGGCTTGAGCCAGCCCTTGTCCGCGAACTGGTGCAGCACGCCCACCTGGGGCAGGAACGCGACGTCCGGCGGCTTGCCGCCCTGGATCTTGGTACCGAGGAAGGTGGAGGTGTTGTTGCCGGTCGGGACGAAGTTGATCTTCGCGCCGGTGCGCTTCTTGAACTCGTCCATGACCTTCATGAAGTTGGCCTGCTCCGCGCCCGTCCAGACGGCGGCGACCTCCAGGGTCTGGCCGTTGAGCTTGGGGAGCTTGAGGCCACTGCTGCTCTCCGAGCTGCCTCCGCCGCTGCTCTTGTTGTCACTGCCGCCGCAACCCGCCAACGCGAGCGTGAGAGCGGTCGCGAGGAGAGCGGCCGCCGGTTTGGCGGCCCTGAGTTTCCGGTTCTTGCTGCTCGTGCTGCGCATCACTGCCCCGTTCTTCGGTTCTCGTCGAACGTCGAGCGCTGTCCCGTGTGATCTGGTCTACGCCTGAGGCCTGGGGTCGGCAAGTGTGCGTCCCGTGTCAACCCGGGGATCGTGACCACGTCGTGACTAGGGGCTGTCGTTCGGATCAGCTCGGCGTCGCGGGGTCGGCTCGGCCGCAACGCACCGTCCCCTGCAGGCGACCTGATCCAAACGGCAGACCCTGGGTGCGGCGCGGCGGGCGGGCGCAGGCCGCCTGCTACAGCAGTGACGGCACCTCCGATGCCGAGACCTCGCGTGCCGCTCGCTCCAGCGCGCTGGCCAGGAGGGCCAGGTCCGTCGGGCCGTTGCCCAGTTCGCGTACGGGCCGGCGGGCCGGCGGATCGCCCATGCGCTGCCAGTCCAGCGGGACGACCGTGGGGCGCAGGGTGGCCGTTCTCGGGATGCGGCCGGTGACGCGCCCGCCCTGGAACGGAGTCGTCCGGCCGTCCGCCGCGGTCAGGCGTCCGCGGCCCGGGGAGGGCTCCTCCGGGCCGGTACCCGGGGGTTCCAAATTCACTCGGATGGTCGCCAGCCGCGCAGGTTCCGTCTCCGCCGTACGGCCGCCCGGGCCCGTCGCGGCGACCAGATGGACGCCGAGGCGTTCGCCCTCGCGGGCCACCGCCTCCAGGGCCCGAACGACCGAGCCCGCCGCCGGGCGGCCCGGGGAGCCGAGCGCCGGGGAGACCAGGGCGTCCAGGTCGTCGACGACCACCACGAGGCGGGGCAGTGGGGGCGCCGCCTCCGTCTGCCTGCGGGACGCCGCCGGACGCAGTCGCATCGTCGAACTGGGCGGGCTGTCCAGGTCGCCGGCGCCGCTCGTGCCGGAGGCCTGGGCGCCGCGTACAGCCGTGGACCGCTGGGACACCATCCGGCCCGACAGCTCACGGCCCGTGTGCCACTCGGCGAAGTCGGAGCGGCCCAGCAGCTCCGCCCTGCGCTTGAGTTCGGCGCTCAGCGACTGGGCGAACTCCCGCATGCGCACCGGGTCGTTGGCGGTCAGGTGGGTCGTGACGTGCGGGACGTCCGTGCACACCCGCAGGCCCTCGCCGTGACTCCCCGCTGCGGCACCGACGCCGTCCCGGCCGTCCACCAGGACGATGCCGAGCCGGTCGGGGCGCTCGGCCGCGGCGAGCGAGGCGACCACGGCCCGCAGCAACTCCGTACGGCCGCTGCCCGCCGGGCCCTCGATCAGCAGGTGCGGTCCGTCGGCGGCGAGATCCACGCTGACCGGGCCGCGGGGCCCCGCGCCGAGCACGGCCCAGGCCCGGCCGCCGAGCGAGTCGGGGTCGTCCGCCGCGGCCGCCCAGCGCGCCATCAGCGACGCCGGGGTGGCTCTGGCCAGACCCAACTCGTCCAGCAGCCGCGCCGTTTGGGGCAGCGGCACGGACACCCGCGGCTGCCGGTCGGCACCGGAGCCGTCGGGCCGCAGCGGCGCCAAGGCCCGCGCGAACCGCTCGGCCCAGGCCGCCGAGACGGCGTCGACGGCGGCGACCGTGCCGGGGGCTATGAGGCCGGTGTGCGGGGGGTTGACGGCGGACGGGGCGGTCTGCGGGGAGGAGTTGGACGCGGTGGACGCGTGCGCGGGGGAGGGGGCGGCGGGGGCGGCGCGGGTTCCCCGGGTGCCGTTGGTGGCCGGGTGCGGGACGTCGGCGCCGGGGCGTTGGGCTCCGGTGGTGCCGGTGGGGTTGCCGGGCGCCGTGCCGGCCCGTGCCACCCGCATCAGCCGCAGCGCCGTCGCCACGTCGCCGCTCAGCAGCGCGACCGCGCCGCACTCCCGGAAGGTCGGCGCCGCCTCGCACGCCGCCTCGTACGTCTCCGCCAGCGGCGAGGCGGGCGACGCGGGGGCCGTCTCCGCGAGGCACACGACGTGAATGCCGGCGTCCGGCCCCTCCACGGCCAGCCGCGCCACCGCCTCCCGCACGTCGGCGCCGCCGGGATCGCCGTCCACGACGACCACCGTGTACGGCCCCGCAAAGCCCTCCGGCCCGTCGGCACCGTCGTCGTCCCGGGCCCAGGAGGGCCGGTGAAGAGCCCCGCGAGCCGGAGAGCGACGATCGTCACCGGAAGCACCGGAAGCACCGGAAGCACCGGAAGCACCGGAAGCACCGGAAGCACCGGAAGCACCGGCCGACCGCCGGGGGCCGCAGGGGCCGTTCGGGACGCTCGGGTACGGCGCTGCCGAGCCGTCCGCTCCCGCGAAGCCGTCGGCCGCGGGGCCGGAAGCGGTGGCGCGCGCGGTGGTCGCGGGACGAGCCGTGAGAGCACCGTCGCCCCGGTACAGCGTGGCCGAGCCGTCCGCTCCCGGAGACGTGCCGTGCTCGGCTGACGTGGGAGCGGGCGCGGAGCGGGGTGCGCGGGTCGCCGGCCGTGTTCCGCCTGCCGCGTCCGACTGCTGGTCCTCCAGTCGGCGCAGCAGTTCCTCCGTGCGGGCCGTCGCCTGTTCGCGGTCGTAGGCCAGCAGGAGGCGGCAGTCCTGGGCGTGGGCGGGGCGCAGGTGGGGGAGCCAGCCGAGCCATGACCACTCCGCCGTGCGCTCCTCCACGGGGCGGGAGCGATCCGCGCTGATCAGAACGATTTCCAGGATCTCGGGCGAGTGCAGTGCGGCGAGCTGGGCGAGGACCGCGCGCGCGAGTCCGGCCAGCCGTGCGCGCGGACCTGCCAGGCCCAGCGCCCCGGCCTCGCGCAGGTTCGCCGTCACCGGCACCGCGGGCAGCAGACCGGAGCCGTCGGGCGCCGGCCGGTCCGCCGTGCCGAGCCGTACCGTGAGCGCCTCCGGGTGCCCGGGACCGCGCTCCCAGAGCCGCGGGCCCGGTCCGAGCGCGGTCAGCAGCAGGGCGGCGGGGTCCGGCCAGGTCTCCGGCATCTGGGTACCGGCGTACGGGGCGGGTGCGGCGGCCGGGGCGGGGGAGTCGCCGTACGCCTCGGGCGCGGACGCGCTCTGCTCCGCGCGTCCGCCGGTCAGCTTCCGCGCCCACGAGGACAGCCCACCGCGCCTGCGCACACCCGGGGGAACGTCGGTGCCGTGGAGGGGCGTGCCCTTGCGGCGGCCGGTTCCGGGGCCGGGGGCCGAGGTCTCCTCGTCGGCGGCCCCTCGGGTGCGCGCACCGGGTGGTTCCTCGTCGGGCGCCGGGGCGTGCGCGACCGGCTCGGTGCCGGACGTGTTCCACGCCAGCGCGCCGGACCGTCCCGCGTGCGTGTCGCCCGCTCCGTCACCCCGGCTCTCGATCCGGGGTGCTCCGCCCTGCCCCGGCACGACCGGCGGTTCGCCGGAGGCGCGCGGCGGGGTGTGCGGCGTCCTCCGGGAACCGGGGACGGTGTCCTCGCCGTCGGCCACCCGAGCGTGCGGAACGGCTGCCGTCCCGTCCACGCTCGCGGACGGAACCGACACCTGTCCGTCCGTACCGGCGTCGGGCCGGGCTTCCCCCGCCTCACCCCCGGCAGGGACCCGCACGTACCCCTCTCCGTCGGCGACCGTCGCCACCCGAGCGCCCGGCCCCCCGGCCGGTGACAGACGCAGGGCCGACTCGCCGATGCGCAGCAGTGCGCCGGGGGTGAAGCGGACCGGGCGGGTGTTGAGGCGGGTGCCGTCCAGGGTGGTGCCGTTCGTGGAGCCGAGGTCGGCGACCGAGACGCGGCCGTCGGCGGCGACCGTCACCGCGCAGTGCAGGCGGGAGACGTCCGGGTCGTCGAGCGGGACGTCGGCGTCGGCGGAGCGGCCGATGCGGATCTCGCCGCCGTGCAGCAGGTGGACGCCGCCCGCGTCCGGACCCGAGACGACGTGCAACTGGGTCGGGGCGTCGTCGAGTTCGGGATGCGCCTCCGGCTCGGCGGGGGCGCCCAGGGACAGCACGGCGCCGTCGATCAGCGGGGGCTCGCCCAGCGTGCACCGCTGGTCGTCGAGCCGCTGCGCGTCCGCGTACAGCACGACCGCGCCGCTTCCGGAAGCGGCGCCGACCTCACCGGAGACCGCCGAGGCCAGTGCCGACGCCACCGCGGCCAGGGCCGTGCCGGCGGGTGCCGTGACCAGCACGTCGCGGCTCGCTGCCCGGCCCCGCGCCTTCTCGGGCGGGCCCAGCGGGTCTACGACGGTCAGCCGGATCTGCATCGCCGTCAGCGGTCCCTTCTGCGCGGGCGGCGCGGAATCCCCCCACCCCACACGAGCACGTCGGCCAGTACTGGAGGCATCCTCGCACCTGCCACTGACAACACGCCCATGCCCCGGTCCCAAGTGATCTTGATTGGTCAGCTCTGCCCCTAAAAGTGCCTGACCGGCGGCGCGTCGGCGATCAGTTGAGATCGGTCACGTCCCATCACGGGCAACCGGCCGACCGGAGCGAGCGTCTTTCCTTCGAACCGGGTGTCTTTCCTTCGAACAAGGACGGGAACCGGAACGTAAGAGGCACAGACGGCGCACAGGACCGCGCACGCGACAAGGCGCGGCGCAAGCCGCAGAAAGCGGACAGGATGCCGCCGGGCGCGGCGGCACTAGAGTGGACCGGAACACAGGCAAGCAAGCAGGGAGCGCATGACGTGCGGCCGGTAGGCAGCAAGTACCTGCTCGAGGAGCCGCTCGGACGCGGCGCCACGGGCACCGTCTGGCGAGCCCGCCAGCGAGAGACCGCGGGGGCCGAGGCGGCCGTGCCCGGTCAGCCCGGCGAGACGGTCGCGATCAAGGTCCTCAAGGAGGAGCTCGCGAACGACGCCGACATCGTCATGCGGTTCCTCAGAGAGCGTTCCGTCCTGCTGCGCCTGACCCACCCGAACATCGTCCGGGTCCGCGACCTGGTCGTGGAGGGTGATCTGCTGGCGCTCGTCATGGACCTCGTAGAGGGCCCCGACCTGCACCGCTACCTGCGGGAGAACGGCCCCTTCAGCCCCGTGGGCGCCGCCCTGCTCACCGCCCAGATCGCCGACGCGCTCGCCGTCAGCCACGCCGACGGCGTCGTCCACCGCGACCTGAAGCCGGCCAACGTCCTGCTCGCCCAGTACGGCGACCGGATGCACCCGATGCTCACGGACTTCGGCATCGCCCGTCTGGCGGACTCCCCGGGGCTGACCCGAACCCACGAGTTCGTCGGCACGCCCGCTTACGTGGCGCCGGAATCCGCCGAGGGCCGCCCGCAGACCTCCGCGGTCGACATCTACGGCGCCGGAATCCTGCTGTACGAGCTGGTCACCGGGCGTCCGCCGTTCAACGGCGGCTCCGCCCTCGAGGTCCTCCACCAGCACCTCAGCGCCGAGCCGCGCCGCCCCTCCACGGTTCCCGACCCCCTGTGGACGGTCATAGAGCGCTGCCTGCGCAAGAACCCGGACGAACGGCCCAGCGCCGAGAACCTCGCCCGCGCCCTGCGTGTGGTCGCCGAGGGCATCGGCGTGCACGCCAACTCCGCGCAGATCGCCGCCGCCGACAACGTCGCCGTCCTCCTGGCCCCCGACCCGGCCCCGGCCGCGGTCCCCGGCTCCGCCGACCCCACGCAGGTCCTCCCGCACACCGGGGGCGGATTCGACCCGAACGCCGCGACGAACGTCCTGCCGACGACCGGACGCCCGGGTCCCGTCGGCGCCGCCGACCCCACCGCCGTACTCCCGAACACGGGGGCCGCCGACCCGACCGCGGTCATGCCGCCGGTGGGCCAGGGGCAGCCGGGGCAGCAGCAGCCCGAGCAGCCGCACCCCTGGCAGAGTCAGCTGCGCGCGGCCCGCGACCGCAACGAACAGACGCAGGTGCAGTACCTCGACCCGAACGAGGACCCGCTGCGCCGGCGCCCGCAACGCCAGGTGGCCCGGCCGCAGCAGCAGCCACGCCCCCAGCAGCAGCGGCCGCCGCAGCGCGGGCAGCAGGGCTACGGCTATCCGCAGCAGCAGCCCCAGCAGTACGCCCCGCAGCACCAGCAGCCCCAGCGGTACGCGCCCGCGCCGGAGCCGCAGCGGCTCGTCCGTGAGCCCCGGCAGCCCCGCCAGCCCAGCCCCAACCGGATGAAGATCCCCGGGCTCGGCTGCCTCAAGGGCTGTCTGTTCATGATCGTCATCCTGTTCGTCGCCGGCTGGCTGGTCTGGGAGCTCACCCCGCTGCAGCACTGGATCGGTACGGGCCGGGGCTACTTCTCCGAGCTCAAGCACTGGTACGACAACGTCAGCGGCTGGATCGGCGACCTGAGCAGCAAGTCGGGCGGCAGCAACTGATCCGCCGCCCGCGAGTTTGGTGCTTTGTCGACAACAGGCGGGTGATTTCCGTCTCCGCGGTGAAGGTTGGCTCCTCGGACGCGTAGTTTTAGCGACTAACACGCGTCGGTAGGAGCAGTCTTGGGACGGAAGATCGGCAGCCGGTACACCGCGAACCAGATCCTGGGGCGGGGCAGCGCCGGCACGGTGTGGCTGGGCGAGGGACCGGAAGGGCCCGTCGCCATCAAGTTGCTGCGCGAGGATCTCGCCTCCGACCAGGAGCTCGTCGGACGCTTCGTGCAGGAGCGCACGGCACTGCTCGGACTGGAGCACCCGAACATCGTCTCCGTCCGCGACCTCGTGGTGGACGGCAACGACCTCGCGCTGGTCATGGACCTGGTGCGCGGCACCGATCTGCGCACCCGCCTGGACCGCGAGCGGCGCCTCGCCCCCGAGGCGGCGGTCGCCATGGTCGCCGACGTCGCGGACGGGCTCGCGGCCGCCCACGCCGCCGGCGTCGTGCACCGCGACGTCAAGCCGGAGAACGTCCTCCTCGACATGCAGGGCCCGCTGGGCCCGGGCGGCGCGCACCCGGCCCTCCTGACCGACTTCGGCGTCGCCAAGCTGATCGACACCCCCCGCCGGACCCGCGCCACGAAGATCATCGGCACGCCGGACTACCTGGCCCCGGAGATCGTGGAGGGCCTGCCGCCACGGGCCGCGGTCGACATCTACGCCCTCGCGACCGTCCTCTACGAGCTGCTCGCGGGCTTCACCCCGTTCGGCGGCGGACACCCCGGCGCGGTGCTGCGCCGCCATGTCACGGAGACGGTGGCCCCGCTGCCGGGCATCCCCGACGAGCTGTGGCAGCTGATCGTCCAGTGCCTGGCCAAGGCACCGGCCTCCCGGCTGCGGGCCTCCGAGCTGGGGGCGCGGCTGCGGGAGCTGCTGCCGCTGATCGCCGGGATGCCGCCGCTGGACGTCGACGAGCCGGACGTGGAGCCCGCGGAGGAGGCCGAGGAGGCGCCGGCGGCGGTGCGGGCCGGGGAGCCGGCGCGGCGGCGTGGGGCGGTGCCCCTGGTGCCGGGCGCGAAGCCGGCCGACTCCAACCGGGACACCCACACGTCGATGCGGGTGCCGGGGCCGGACGAGCTGGCGGGCGGGGCCCGGGGTACGGCCCGGGTGCCGCGGGCGGCCGGGGCGCCGAGGCCGGGATCGGCACGGCACCGCGCGGTGACGCGACGCCGGCGGATCGCGCTGGGGGCCGGTGCGGTGGCGCTGGTCGCTGCGGTCGGTGTCGGGACGTGGTGGGCCACCTCGGGGGACGGGGCGGGGGCGACACCGCAGGACACGAAGCACTCGGCACCGGAGTCTCCCTGAGGGCGCTCCTGGCTCCGGCCGGCATGACCAGCCCGTCCGGCGTTTGAGGACGAGGCCCGTTCAGGGCCGAAGCGGAGGTCCGGGGCAGCCGCCCCAGCGAGGCCGGCACCGATGCGGGGTGCCCGGTGCGGGGGCAGGCCGGGGGTGGGTTCGCTCACCCGCGCGGGCGGGGTGCCGCCGCGCCCACCCGTGCCGCCCCAGCGGCACGACTGCCCGCGGCTGGGGCGTGCGACCGGACGCTGGGGCGTGTGTGAACGTCGGCTGGGGTGTGCAGCTGGGTGCTGGTCGCCGGGCGGGCGGGTCGTACTCGGACACTGGTCGCTTGGCGGAGCCGTTAGGCTGGAGGGCGTGGCAGTCGTCGATGTATCCGAAGAGCTCAAGTCCCTCTCCTCGACCATGGAGTCGATCGAGGCCGTTCTGGACCTCGACAAGCTGAGGGCAGACATCGCCGTGCTCGAGGAGCAGGCGGCCGCGCCGTCCCTGTGGGACAACCCGGACGAGGCGCAGAAGATCACCAGCAAGCTGAGCCACCTCCAGGCCGAGGTCAGGAAGGCCGAGGCGCTGCGCGGCCGGATCGACGACCTCGCCGTTCTCTTCGAGATGGCCGAGGAGGAGGACGACCCGGACACCCGCACCGAGGCCGAGGCGGAGCTCGCGTCCGTCAAGAAGGCGCTCGACGAGATGGAGGTCCGGACGCTGCTCAGCGGGGAGTACGACTCCCGGGAGGCCCTGGTCAACATCCGCGCCGAGGCCGGTGGCGTCGACGCCGCCGACTTCGCCGAGAAGCTCCAGCGGATGTACCTGCGGTGGGCGGAGCAGAAGGGCTACAAGACCGAGCTCATCGAGACGTCGTACGCCGAAGAGGCCGGCATCAAGTCGACCACCTTCGCCGTGCACGTGCCGTACGCCTACGGCACGCTCTCCGTCGAGCAGGGCACCCACCGGCTCGTCCGCATCTCCCCCTTCGACAACCAGGGCCGCCGCCAGACCTCCTTCGCGGGCGTCGAGGTCCTCCCGGTGGTCGAGCAGACCGATCACATCGAGATCGACGAGTCCGAGCTGCGCGTGGACGTCTACCGCTCCTCCGGTCCCGGCGGCCAGGGCGTGAACACCACCGACTCCGCGGTGCGCCTCACCCACCTCCCCACCGGCATCGTGGTCTCCTGCCAGAACGAGCGGTCGCAGATCCAGAACAAGGCCACCGCGATGAACGTCCTCCAGGCCAAGCTGCTCGAGCGGCGCCGGCAGGAGGAGCAGGCCAAGATGGACGCCCTCAAGGGCGACGGCGGCAACTCCTGGGGCAACCAGATGCGTTCGTACGTCCTGCACCCCTACCAGATGGTCAAGGACCTGCGCACCGAGTTCGAAGTCGGCAACCCGGAGGCCGTGTTCAACGGCGAGATCGACGGGTTCCTGGAGGCCGGAATTCGCTGGCGCAAGCAGCAGGAGAAGTAGCCTGCCCGAGTGCATTTGTCGACTTGGTAACTGCCGCCCCTGGGGCGGCAGTTGGTCGTTTGTCTGGGTTTTACATCACACTCACAGGTTCCAACTCCCTGTAAACGAGACGCAAGTGGACATTGCGCACGCAATGGCCTTGACGTTGCTTTGAAAAATCGGAAGGGTAAAGCGTGGCATGCGTATCTCTGGGGCGCATGTGAACCGGGGGGCTTCGTAGCTGTCTCCGTCGATCACGGCCCCGAGCGCCGCCCTACTGACGATCAGCTACTGGGGGTAGCACACATATGACGAAGAAGACGCGGATCCGCGTCGCGCGGATAGCCGCGGGCGCCGTGATCGCCGCGGGTGCATCGCTGACCGCCGCAGGCGCCGCTTCGGCCCTGGACATCGGTGTCGGCGTGAACGTCGGCACCGACGGCGGCTCCACCGACGGTGGTACCAGCGACGGCGGTGCCACCGTCGGCGTGATCGGTGGCTCCACCGATGGTGGTTCCACCGACGGCGGCTCCAGCGACGGTGGTACCACCACCGACGGCGGCACCACCGATGGTGGCTCCACCACCGACGGCGGTTCCACCACTGACGGGGGTTCCACCACCGACGGCGGCTCCACCACCGACGGCGGCGCCACGGTCGGCGGCGATGTCTCCATCGGCGGTGTCATCGGCGGCGGCGACTCGACCGGCGGCGACAGCTCCGGCGGCGGCGACAACGGCGGCAGCGGTGACAACGGCGGCTCCGGCGACAACGGCGGCAGCGGCAACTCCGGCGGCTCCGGCGACAACGGCGGCTCGGGCAACTCGGGCGGCTCGGGCAACTCCGGCGGCAGCGGCAACTCGGGTGGCTCCGGCGACTCGGGCGGCTCCGGCTCCACCGGTGGCGGCAGCAGCTCCACGGGCGGCAACGACACCGACCCCAACGGCGGCTCCAACGACTCCACCCAGGAGGAGGGCTCCTCGGCCCTCACCGACACCGGCAGCTCGACCAACGCCTCGGCCCAGGGCAGCGGTGGTCAGCTCGCCGAGACCGGTGCCGGCCAGACCGCGTTCCTGCTGGTCGGCGCGGCCACGATGATCGCCGGTGGCATCGGCTTCCGCCTGCTGCCGCGTCTCGTGGGCGGCCGTGGCGGTGCGGCTGCCTGACGGTAGCCGTCCGCACGCACACCGTGTGCGACGACGTACGACGAAGGGCCCGGAGCGTGCCTCGCTCCGGGCCCTTCGGGCGTCCTGGCGCCCCTGTACGGCCGTTACGCGGTCTGGTGGGCCAGCAGCGCGACGGTGGCGATGAGCACCGCCAGCAGCGCGATCAGCGCCATGGGGTTCAGACCCGCGAAGAAGTTCTCCTGCTGCAGCCGCTCGCGGTTCGCGCGGCACACGGGGCACCGGCCCTCGCTCACGGGCGCCGCGCAGTTAGCGCACACCAGTCGGTCGTACGTCATGCGCTCGCCCTCCTAGACCAACGGTTTCACTGGGAGAACGCTCGGAGGTCGACGAACGTTCCCTTCTCTACTGTGCCAGGTTCCTCGGGAGGGTGCGCGGGGGTCGCTCTCATAGGGTGCGTGCTGTTCGTCTCGTCGCCTTCGAGGCACAAAAGACGCATCCGGTACCCAACCCACGTCTGGGCCTGCGGTCGCACACCGGACTCGCGTATGGTCACGCTCATCTACCCCCGGCTACCCGTGGTGCATCCGTGATCCGATTCGACAACGTCTCCAAGGTCTACCCCAAGCAGACCCGCCCCGCACTCAGGGATGTGTCCCTGGAAGTGGAGAAGGGCGAGTTCGTGTTCCTCGTGGGGTCCTCGGGCTCCGGTAAGTCCACCTTCCTGCGACTGATCCTCCGCGAGGAGCGGTGCAGCCACGGTCAGGTGCACGTCCTGGGCAAGGACCTCGCGCGCCTCTCCAACTGGAAGGTGCCGCAGATGCGGCGCCAGTTGGGGACGGTGTTCCAGGACTTCCGGCTCCTGCCGAACAAGACGGTGGCGGAGAACGTCGCCTTCGCGCAGGAGGTCATCGGCAAGTCGAAGGGCGAGATCCGCAAGTCCGTGCCGCAGGTGCTCGACCTCGTCGGGCTGGGCGGCAAGGAGGACCGGATGCCCGGCGAGCTGTCCGGTGGTGAGCAGCAGCGTGTGGCCATCGCGCGCGCCTTCGTCAACCGGCCCAAGCTGCTCATCGCCGACGAGCCCACCGGCAACCTCGACCCGCAGACCTCCGTCGGCATCATGAAGCTGCTCGACCGGATCAACCGCACCGGTACGACGGTGGTCATGGCCACGCACGACCAGAACATCGTGGACCAGATGCGCAAGCGCGTCATCGAGCTGGAGAAGGGCCGCCTCGTCCGCGACCAGGCCCGCGGCGTCTACGGCTACCAGCACTGACGCATCTGACGACTGTCCACGGAAAGGCCTGAACAACACGCCATGCGCGCCCAGTTCGTACTGTCCGAGATCGGTGTCGGTCTCCGCCGCAACCTGACGATGACGTTCGCCGTCGTCGTCTCCGTCGCCCTGTCCCTGGCGCTCTTCGGTGGGTCGCTCCTGATGAGTGACCAGGTCAACACCATGAAGGGCTACTGGTACGACAAGGTCAACGTCTCGATCTTCCTCTGCAACAAGAGCGACGCGGAGTCGGACCCCAACTGCGCCAAGGGCGCGGTCACCGAGGACCAGAAGAAGTCGATCCTCGCCGACCTGGACAAGATGGGCGTCGTCCAGAAGGTGACCTACGAGTCGCAGGACGACGCCTACAAGCACTACAAGCAGCAGTTCGGCGACTCCCCGCTGGCCAGCTCCCTCACGCCGGACCAGATGCAGGAGTCGTACCGGATCAAGCTGAAGGACCCGCAGAAGTACCAGGTCATCGCCACCGCCTTCGACGGGCGGGACGGCGTGCAGTCCGTGCAGGACCAGAAGGGCATCCTCGACAACCTCTTCGGGCTGCTCAACGGCATGAACTGGGCCGCGCGCGCGATCATGGCGCTCATGCTCGTCGTGGCGCTGATGCTGATCGTCAACACCGTGCGGGTGTCCGCGTTCAGCCGGCGGCGCGAGACCGGGATCATGCGCCTGGTCGGTGCCTCGGGCTTCTACATCCAGGCGCCGTTCATCATGGAGGCCGCGGTCGCCGGGCTCATCGGCGGGACGGTCGCGTGCGGCTTCCTGGTGATCGCCCGGTACTTCATCATCGACCACGGCCTCGACCTGTCCCACAAGCTGAACCTGATCAACTTCATCGGCTGGGACGCCGTGCTGACCAAGCTGCCGCTCATCCTCGCCACGAGTCTGCTGATGCCCGCGATGGCGGCGTTCTTCGCGCTGCGCAAGTACCTGAAGGTGTGACGCATGCCAAGAGGGCCGTACGGGCAAGACGCCGTACGGCCCTTCTCGTTGTCCTAGACTCACCGGCATGTCAGGTCGTGACCTGTTCTGCCAGCCCCGCCGCGGCCGCCGCGGGGCCGCCCTGACATTGCTGTTCACCGGTGTCCTCGTCGCCGGCGCGGCGACCGGCTCCTTCCCGGACCTCGACCCGAAAGCCGCTGCGGGACAGGCCCGTTCGGCCGTTCCGGCCGGGCACCACGAGGACGTCACCAGGGCGGCCGAGGAGGCCCTGGCCGACGGCAAGTCCCCCATGGAGGCCGCCGAGCGCGCCGTCAGCCGCAGCGGGGACCGCTGGGGCGCCGTCTACTCCCAGGGCGAGTACGAGGAGTTCCAGGAGGCGCTCGACGGCCAGTACACCGGCGTCGGCCTGTGGGCGCGGCGCGAGCGCGACGGCCGGATCGCGGTCACCAAGGTCGCCTCCGGATCCCCCGCGGCCGACGCCGGGATCCACAAGGGCGACCGGCTGCGCAGCATCGACGGCCGGGACGTCGACGGGCAGCCCGTCACCGAGGTCGTCTCCTTACTGCGCGGCGACCCCACCGACGCCCCCGCCGGCACGGCGGTCCGGCTCGGCCTGGAGCGGGGCACGCGCGCGTGGACGCAGACGCTGCGGCGGGCCCGCCTGTCCACCGACTCGGTCACCGTCCAAAAGCTCCCCGGCGGCGTCACCGTCATCAAGATCGCCGCGTTCACCAAGGGCTCCGGCGACCTCGTGCGCACCGCCGTGCGCCGGGCCGCCGCCGACACCGGCGTCATCCTCGACCTGCGCGGCAACTCCGGGGGCCTGGTCACCGAGGCCGTCACCACCGCCTCCGCCTTCCTCGACGGCGGCCTCGTCGCCACGTACGACGTCGACGGCGAGCAGCGCGTCCTGCACGCCGAGGCCGGCGGGGACACCGCCAGACCGCTGGTCGCGCTCGTCGACGGCGGCACGATGAGCGCGGCCGAGATGCTCACCGGGGCCCTGCAGGACCGCGGCCGCGCGGTCGTCGTGGGCTCCCGCACCTTCGGCAAGGGCTCGGTCCAGATGCCGAGCAAGCTCCCCGGCGGTTCCGTCGCCGAACTGACCGTGGGCCACTACCGCACCCCCTCCGGGCGCAGCGTCGACGGCCACGGCATCACCCCCGACCTGGAAGTGGACCGGGCGGATGGGCCGCTCGCCGTCGAGCGGGCGCAGACCGTGCTCAGCGGCCTCGGCGACGCCGATTAAGGACTGGCCCCGGCCCCCCTGCGTAGTGCGAAAATGGACGGCACTATGAGCAAGGGAATGTACGTACCCAAGGAGGCCCAGCCCAAGCAGGGCGGGGGCGCCGGCAAGGCCAAGGACGGCGAGAAGGGCGGCAAGCGCAAGCTGGTCGCGCAGAACAAGAAGGCCCGGCACGACTACGCGATCATCGACGTCTACGAGGCCGGGCTCGTCCTGACCGGCACCGAGGTCAAGTCGCTGCGCCAGGGCCGCGCCTCGCTGGTCGACGGCTTCGTCCAGATCGACGGGGGTGAGGCGTGGCTGCACAACGCCCACATCCCCGAGTACGCCCAGGGCACCTGGACCAACCACTCCGCGCGCCGCAAGCGCAAGCTGCTGCTGCACCGCGAGGAGATCGACAAGCTGGCCGTCAAGGCGGAGGAGACCGGTCACACCGTCGTGCCGCTGGCCCTGTACTTCAAGGACGGCCGGGCGAAGGCCGAGATCGCGCTGGCGCGAGGCAAGAAGGAGTACGACAAGCGCCAGACGCTGAGGGAGAAGCAGGACCGGCGGGAGTCGGACCGCGCCATCGCGGCGGCGAAGCGCAAGCAGCGGGGCGCCTGACCTCGCGGGAATACGGTGGCATCGTGCCGCGTTGGTTCTGTAGGATGGCACCAACACCGGCTGAACCCGGTGTGAGCATTGAAAACACAACATGGGGATGATCGGTTTCGACAGCGGCTGTCGAAGCAGGGGAAGCGTGTCGAGGAAGCGGCCATGATCTCGTAAACCACAGGCCGAAACAAATAATCGCCAATTCCAAGAGCGATTCTCCCGAGCTTTTCGCTCTCGCTGCCTGATCAGGTAGTGATCGAATAGCTCCTTGATGGGAGTGTCAGCCCGGGGGTGTTCCCGACCCGGATCCTGGCATCAGCTAGGGGACTAAACCTTGATCCCGGTCACGGGGTGAAGAGGGAAATCAAACAGTGACTGGGCCCGTCGGCGACTTGTTCGCGTGATCGCCGGGGCCGAGAAAATCGCAGCGAACTGCACACGGAGAAGCCCTGGTTCCGCACCGTTGGACGCGGGTTCGATTCCCGCCATCTCCACTCCTCATGTGAGGGCCCGGTGGTCTCAGACCACCGGGCCCTCGGTGTGTTTATGGGGTCCGGCTCCATATCGGCGTCTGGTTCACGCTTCTACGGTCCCTCCCCATGACACACACCAGAGCCGCAAGCCGCCTCGCCCGCCTGGCGACCCTGCTGATCGCCCTGACCGCTCTGTTCGCCCTGGTCCCGTCGGGTCAGGCTCGCGCCGCTTCCCTTCAGGAGGTCACCGGTTTCGGGTCGAACCCCGGGGCCCTGCGCATGTTCCGGTACGTTCCCGCGGGTCTGCCCGCCGGCCGCCCGGTGGTCGTCGCCCTGCACGGCTGCACCCAGGACGCCGCCGGGTACGGCACCGGCAGCGGCTGGATCCAGCTGGCCGACCGGTGGGGCTTCTCCGTGGTGCTGCCGCAGCAGACATCCGCCAACAACGCCTCCTCCTGCTTCGACTGGTTCCAGACCGGTGACATCCAGCGCGGGCAGGGCGAGGCCGCGAGCGTCGCGCAGATGGTGGACCGGCAACTCGCCGATGCCGACGGCGACGCCTCGCGCGTGTACGTCACCGGGCTGTCCGCCGGCGGCGCCATGACCGCCGTGATGATGGCGGCCTACCCGGAGAAGTTCGCCGCCGGCGGGGTCGTCGCCGGGCTGCCCTACGGGTGCGCGCAGGCGGCCGGATCGCCGTACGTGTGCATGTACGTCGGCGCCACGCAGACCCCGGCGCAGTGGGGCGACCGGGTGCGCGCCGCCCGGCCCGGGTACGCCGGACCCTGGCCGACGCTGACCGTTTTCCAGGGCACCGCCGACTACACCGTCAAGCCGGTCAACATGACCGACCTGATGAAGCAGTGGACGAACGTGCACGGCGCCGACCAGAGCGCCGACGTCAGCGACACCGTCGCCGGCTACCCCCATCAGGTCTTCAGGGACCCGGCGGGGAACACGGCCGTCGAGACGTACAGCATCACGGGCATGGGACACGGCCAGCCGGTGGACCCCGGCAGCGGCACCGAACAGTGCGGGGCCGCCGGGGCCTACCTCCTCGACGTGAACCTGTGCGCCGCCTACCGGCTCGGGCAGGCCTGGGGTCTCAGCGCAGGCTGAACGTCGACAGGCGTACGTCCTTGCCGAGGACCAGGTAGACGTCCTCATGGCTCTTCGCCGCCGCCGACAGCCTCGCGGTCACCGTCGTGTACGTGTACGGCGACGAGGTGCCCGCGAAGTGCGCGGTCGCGGCGAGGGGCCCGGTGGGCGAGCCCAGCCGTACCTCGACCGACCCGGCGGAGCCGGCGACGCGTGCGCTGAACAGGCCCGCGCCCTTGCCCGGTCGGGGGGCGGCGAACTTCAGCCACGCCCCGTCGGAGGCCGCCGACACCGCCGTACCGCCGGCCTTGGACTCGTCGACGAGGTGGATGGCCGGGGAGTAGTCGTCGAAGTTCTCCGCGCGCGTGACCTTCGACAGGTCGCGGGGCGGGATCGTCTCGCCGGCGACCGGCCAGGCCGAACGGGCGGGCAGGTCTGCGGACGAGGAGCCCACCAGGACGTCGTAAGTGCCCTTCTCCACTACCCACTTGGAGCGGGTGACGTCCCAGTGCGCCAGGTCCGGCCGCCGCACCTTCAGCCGTACCGTCCGGGTCTCGCCCGGCTTCAGCGATACCCGTTGGAAGGCTTTCAGCTGCTTCAGCGGCTGCTCGTCGCGGGAGGCGCGCTGGTGGACGTAGAGCTGGACGACCTCGTCACCGGCCCGGCTGCCCGTGTTGGTGACCGAGACCTCCCAGCCGCCCTTCACCTGCCTCAACCCGCCGTAGCGGAAAGAGGTGTACGACAGCCCGTAGCCGAAGGGGTAGAGCGGCCGGCCCGTGAAGTACTGGTAGGTGCGGCCGGACTTGATGATGTCGTAGTCCAGGATCGAGGGCAGGTCGGACTCGGACCGGTACCAGGTCTGGGTGAGCCGGCCCGAGGGGTTCGCGTCGCCGTACAGGAGGTCGGCCAGGGCGTTGCCGGTCTCCTGGCCCGCGTGGGTGGTCCACAGCAGGGCGGGCACCTGCTTCTGCAGGGAGCCGAGCGTCGTCGGGTAGCTGTTCTCGACGATCACCACCGTGCGGGGATTGGCCGCGCGGACTGCCTCGACCAGGGACTCCTGCGCGGGCGCCAGGCCCATGTCGGTGCGGTCGTGGGCCTCGCGGCCGTTGATCGACGGGTCGGAGCCGACCACGACCACCGCCGCGTCCCGGCCCTTCACGGCGGCCACCGCTTCGGCGACCCCGCTGCGGACGACGTCCTTGGCGTAGTGCGCGGCCTGGTCCTTCGCCACCAGCCCCAGCGTGCCGTCCGTGCCCGTCGGGCCGAGGTAGACCGGGTTGGACCACCAGGACTCCTGGGTCTCGTAGCCGGCGTAGCGCAGCAGGTATGTGCCGTCGTCCTGGGCCTCCAGCCTGAACTGCTGCTGGACATACCAGCCGTTCGGCTGCTTCTGGTCGTTGACGAATCCGGACCAGTTGTAGCCGACGTACCTGCCGTTGGCGGTCGAGCGCAGGGTGACGATGCCCGAGCCCCAGTCGAACACGTCGAACTGGGCGTCCTGGCCCGCGGTCGTGGCGCTCTCCTTCAGCGCCGCACCCGCCTCGCCGGCCCCGGCCGTCACGTACTTCCCGGTCGCCGTGTCCTTCAGCGCGATCCGGTCGACGCCCTCGCTGTCGGCGACGGAGGTGCCGAGCTTCGCCTCGATGCCGTCCTTGGGCGTGACGGCGTAGGGCAGGGTGCCCGAGTACCAGTCGGTGTGGAGGGTGTCGGCGAGCGGCCCGACCACGGCCACGTCCTTCGCGGACTTCTTCAGCGGCAGGGCACCGCCCTGGTTCTTCAGCAGCACCGCGGCCTCGGTCGCCGCCTTCCTCGCCAGCTTCCGGTGCGCCGGGCTGTCGATGACCGACGCGTCGATGGAGCCGTACTTTCCGCCGCCCGGGTCGAACTCGCCGAGCCGGACGCGCACGCTCAGCACGTCCGCGGCGGCCCTGTCGACGTCCGACTCCTTCAACAGGCCTGAGGACAGCGCCGACTTGATCGCCGCGGTGGTCGGCCCGGAGTCCCTGTCGTTGTCCGTGAAGCTGTCGATGCCCGCCTTCAGGGCCGCCGCGTCCGCCTCCGCCTGGGTGCCGTAGTACTTCTGGCTGCCGACCAGGTTGCCGGGCGCGTAGGCGTCCGTGACGTTGAGCAGCCGCTGGGAGGTCCAGGTGCGGACGGTGTCGTCCAGGGCCGGGTTCACCGTGTTCGGGCGGCCGTTGACGAGGTTGTACGAGGACATCACACCGGTCGCCGCGTCCGCCTCGATCGCCGGCTTGAAGGCCTGCTCGTCGTACTCCTTCGCCACGCGCGGCCGCAGTTCGGAGGTGGTCGTGTCGCGGTGGACCTCGTTGTTGTTGGCGAGGAAGTGCTTGAGCGTGGGGGCGGTCTTGAGGTGGTCGGGGTCGCCGCCCGTCAGGCCCGTGCCGTAGGCCGTCGAGATCGCGCCCGTGAGGTACGGGTCCTCGGAGTAGCCCTCCTCGTTGCGGCCCCAGCGGGGGTCGCGCAGCGGGTTGACCACCGGCGCCCACAGGTTCAGGCCCCACCCGTCCGGGCGGGTCTGCTGGAAGCCGCGGGCCTCGTCACCGACCGCCGAGCCGACGTCCCGCATCAGCGCCGGGTCCCAGGTGGAGGCCAGCCCGACGGCCTGCGGGAAGACGGTGGCCTTGCCCAGCCAGGCCACGCCGTGCAGGGCCTCGGTGCCGGTGCGGAACGACTGGATGCCGAGGCGGGGGATCGCCGGCTCGTACTGGTGGAGCAGGGAGATCTTCTCGTCCAGGGTGAGGCGGCCGAGGAGGTCGGAGACCCGGGCGTCCACGGACAGACTCGGATCGCGGAAGGGATAGGGGCTGTCGGCGTGCGCGGGCACGGTGGCGCCGAGCGCGGCGACGAGGGTGAGGGCCAGGGCGTACGCGAATCTGTGTCTTCTCTTGCCTGTCATGACGCGGCTCCCTCAGGTAGGGCCTTGCAGACGGGTGTTGAGGTACGTCAGGTGTGTTTCAGGTGTTCCTCGGTGCGGTGCTCGCCCGCTCCGTGATCCGCGGCGCGAGCAGCGTCGCGTCCGGTACGGCACTGCCGTCCAGCTTCTTCATCAGCAGTTGCACCGCCCGCTCGCCCAACTCGGCGGAGGGCAGGGCGACGGAGGTGACGGGCACGCGGACGGACTCGGCGATCTCGTCGGGGCAGATGGCGGTGACGGACAGGTCGCCGGGGACGCGCAGGCCGAGCTGTTCGAAGGCTTCCGTCAGCGGTTCGAGGATCGCCTCGTTGTGGACGACGATCCCGGTCAACGCGGTCTGCTCGCGCAGGAGTTGCTCGGCGACCAGCCGGGCGGCCGCCGGTGTGGCCTCGCAGGGGTGCACGGAGGACGACAGTCCGCCGCGGTCGGCGGCGGCCGTGAACCCCTGGACGACCCGTTGTGCGAACGCGGTCCCGCGCACGTACACCTCCGGCGGCGACCCGACGAGCGCCACCACCCGGTGGCCCAGGCGAGCCAGATGTTCCACGCACGCCTCACCGGCCGCCTTGAAGTCGAGGTCGACGCAGGTCAGCCCGTCCGGCTCGGCGGGGAAGCCGATCAGCACGGAGGGCCGGTCCAGTGAGCGCAGCAGCCCCAGCCGGGGGTCGTGGAGCTGGACGTCCATCACGATCAGCGCGTCCACCAGCGCCGTGTCGGCGACCCGGCGCAGACCGTCCTCGCCCTCCTCCTGGGTCAGCAGCAGCACGTCGTGGTCGTGGCGCCGTGCGGTCGTCACCACCGACACCGCGAACTGCATCACCACCGGCACATGGATGCCGGCCCGTAAGGGCACGACGAGCGCCAGGACGTTGGACCGGCTGCTGGCCAGGGCGCGGGCACCGGCGTGCGGGCGGTAGCCCAGCTCGCGGATGGCCTCCTCGACCCGCTGCCGGGTCTCCTCCGAGATGGGCCGCTTGCCGCTGAGCGCGTAGGAGACGGTGCTGGGGGAGACCCCGGCGTGCCGCGCCACATCGGTGATCTTCACCATCAGTCCAGCTCCAGGGAGAGAAAGCCGGTGCCCGCCTGCGCCCGCGCCGTGCGCTCCCCGGCCGTCAGCACCCACGGTGCCGCCGGATCACTGCACGAGGCCCGCAGCGTGTCCCCCTCGCGTACGACGGTGAAGACGACCTCCCCGACCGGCACCGTCACCCGTGCGCCCCGGCGCAGCCCGAACGCCCGCAGGGTGACTCCGTCGGCGAAGTCGTAGTCGGGCCGGTCGTCGACCGCGCCGACCGGGATGACCGCACCGGGCCTGACCAGCAGCGGCACACTGGAGAAGCCGTGCCGCTCGCGTACCCAGCGCGGGCCGGTCACCGTCCGCCCGCTCAGGAAGTGGGTCCAGGTCCCCTCGGGGACGTAGTACGAGACGTCGCCGTCGTCGCTGAACACCGGCGCCACCAGCAGGTCCGGCCCCAGCATGTACTGCCGCTCCAGGTGCGCGCACCCGGGGTCGTCCGGGAACTCCAGCACCATCGCCCGCATCATCGGCACGCCCTCGGCCTGGGCGGTGCGCGCCGCCTCGTACAGGTACGGCATCAGGCTCAGCTTCAGCCGGGTGAACAGCCGGAGCACGTCCACGGACTCCTCGTCGAAGAGCCACGGGACGCGGTAGGAGGAGCTGCCGTGCAGCCGGCTGTGGGAGGACAGCAGGCCGAAGGCCAGCCAGCGCTTGAACAGGGCGGGTGTGGGGGTGCCCTCGAAGCCGCCGATGTCGTGGCTCCAGTAGCCGAAGCCGGACAGGCCGAGCGACAGCCCGCCGCGCAGCGACTCCGCCATCGACTCGTAGGTCGCCTCGCAGTCGCCGCCCCAGTGCACCGGGAACTTCTGGCTGCCGGCCGTCGCCGACCGGGCGAACACGACGGCCTCGCCCTGGCCGCGGTGCTTGCGCAGCACGTCGAAGACCGTGCGGTTGTACAGGTAGGCGTAGTAGTTGTGCATCCGCTCGGGGTCCGAGCCGTCGGCGTAGGCGACGTCGACCGGGACCCGCTCGCCGAAGTCGGTCTTGAAGCAGTCGACGCCCTGCGCGAGCAGCGCCTCCAGCTTCGAGGCGTACCAGTCGCGGGCCGCCGGGCTGGTGAAGTCGACCAGCGCCATGCCGGGCTGCCACAGGTCCCACTGCCAGACACTGCCGTCCGGCCGCTTCAGCAGATGGCCGAGCGCCTTGCCCTCCGCGAACAGCGGCGAGCGCTGCGCGATGTAGGGGTTGATCCAGACGCAGATGTGCAGGCCCTTGGCCTTGAGCCGGGCGAGCATGCCCTCGGGGTCGGGGAAGACCCGCGGGTCCCACTGGAAGTCGCACCAGTTGAACTCGCGCATCCAGAAGCAGTCGAAGTGGAAGACGGACAACGGCAGTTCGCGCTCCCGCATGCCCTCGATGAACGAGGTCACCGTCTGCTCGTCGTACGACGTCGTGAAGGACGTCGACAGCCACAGGCCGAACGACCAGGCGGGCGGCAGGGCGGGGCGGCCGGTGAGGGCGGTGTACTTGCGCAGCACGTCCTTGGGGGTGGGGCCGTAGATGACGTAGTACGTCAGCTGCTGGGTCTCCGCGCTGAACTGCACCCGGGACACCGCCTCCGAGCCCACCTCGAAGGACACCCTGCCCGGGTGGTCGACGAAGACGCCGTAGCCCGCGTCGGTGAGGTAGAACGGCACGTTCTTGTAGGCCTGTTCGGTGGCCGTGCCGCCGTCGGCGTTCCAGATGTCGACGACCTGGCCGTTCTTGACCAGCGGTCCGAAGCGCTCGCCGAGGCCGTAGACGGACGTGCCGACGGTCAGGTTGAGCTGTTCGCGCAGGTAGTGGGCGCCGGTGGCGGTGTCCCGCATGATGCCCATGTTCTTGGGGCCGCTGGTGGTGAGCGTCCGGCCGTCGGCGAGGAAGTCCACGTGCCAGGGGCCGGTGCGGGCCACCCGGACCGAGAGCGCGCCGGAGGTCAGCGTGGCGTGCTCCTCGTCGTACTCCGTGTGGACCGCGAAGTCCTGCCTGCCCAGCTCGAACTGCGGGCCGCGGGGCTGCTCGCCCTCGAAGTGCGTGAAGGTGACGCCGATGACGTCGGGCATCGGGGCGTGCGCGCTGATCGTCACGACCGGTCCCTTCAGCAGGTCGCCGCGGTGGCGGATGGGCTGGGTCGGCGCGTGGATGTCCAGCGCGCCCTCGGCGGCGGTGACGTCGAGGACCTCGACCGGGTGGGCCGCGGTGACGCCCTCGCGCAGCAGCCAGTAGCCGTCGGTGAACTTCATGTGGGGGGGTCCTTACTTCACGGCTCCCACGGCGATGCCGCGGGTGAGCGTCCGCTGGAAGACGAGGAAGAAGACGATGGCGGGCAGCACGCCGAGCAGGGCCGCCGCGTTGGTCATGGTGGCGTCCATCAGGCGCTGGCCCTGCAGCACGCCGAGGGCCACCGACACCGTCTGGTTGTCGTTGGAGATCAGCATGACCAGGGGGAGCAGGAACTCGTTCCAGGTCCAGATGAAGAAGAAGACCAGGAGCACGCCGATGGTGGGCCGGCTGACCGGGACGACGATCCGCCACAGCACCTGCCACTTGTTCGCGCCGTCGATCCGGGCCGCCTCGATGATCTCGCGCGGGAACTGGCCGAGGACGGAGGAGAGCAGATACGTGCCGAAGGCCGCCTGGATCACCGTGAACACGATGATCACGCTCAGCCTGGTGTCGTACAGCCCGACCTGCTTGCTCAGGTAGTAGACGGGGTAGACCAGCGCTTCCTGCGGGAGCATGTTGGCGAGCACGAAGAACGCCAGCACCCAGGTGCGGCCCTTGATCCGGCCGATGCCGATCGCGTACGCGTTGAGCACCGACAGGGCCGCCGCCAGCACCGCCACCGAGCCGCTGATCAGCACGGAGTTGAACAGTTTCTGGCCGTAGTCGACCCGCTCCCAGAAGTCCTTCAGGCCGGTGGTGTACAGGCCCTTCGGCAGGCTGAGCGGACCGTTCTGCGAGTACTCGGTCGGTGACTTGACCGCGTTGACCGCGACGATCAGGAACGGCACGACCATGAAGAGGGCGGCGATGCACAGGGCGATCAGCACCGGGTAGCGGCGCAGGGCGGTCGTCATGCGCGGTCCCCTTCCTCGCTGCGGGTCTGGAGCTTCAGCAGGATCAGGGAGAGCGCCAGGATGATCACCGTGAGGATCGTGGAGATCGCGGCGCCGTAGCCGACCTGCGTCTTCTCGAAGAAGGTGGTGAAGGAGAAGTACGACGGCACGTCGGTCGCGCCGCCCGGGCCGCCCTTGGTCAGCACGTACACCGCGCCGAACACCTTCAGCGCGGCGATCGTGCACCAGGTCAGCACGACGTAGATCTCCGGCCGGATCTGCGGCAGCGTGATGTGCCAGAAGCGCCGCCACCAGCCGGCCCCGTCCAGTTCGGCGGCCTCGTGCAACTGAGGGTCCACGCGCTGGAGTCCGGCCATGAAGACGACCAGCGGGAAGCCGATCTGGACCCAGACCATGACCCCCATGACGCTGTAGAGCGCGATGTCGGGGTCGCCGAGCCAGTCCTGTTGCCAGCTGCCGAGCCCGACCGCCTTCAGCAGCTCGTTGAGGGAGCCGTTGTCGGGCGCGAGGATCCAGCTCCACACGATGCCGGCGACCGCGATCGGCAGCACCTGCGGAAGGTAGAAGCAGGCGCGCAGCACGGCGGCGACCTTGCTGCCGAAGTGCTTGCCGATGTAGTCGAACAGGGCGGCGGCCAGGACGAGTCCGACCACCGTCGGCACGGCGGCCATGGCGACGACCATGAACAGGCTGTGCCGGAAGGACGCCCAGAACTCCGAGTCGTCCAGCAGATCACGGTAGTTGGCGAGGCCGGTCCACTTCGGGGTGCCGATGCCCTGCCACTCGGTGAAGCTCACGCCCGTGTTCATCAGGAACGGGACGATGATGATCGCCGTGAAGGCGAGGAAGCCGGGCAGCAGGAACAGGGCGTAGGAGTCGCGGGTACGGGGGCGGCGCGGGCCGGCGTGCGGCTGCCCGCCGCCGGTCCGCGCACCCCGTTCGACGGTGACCGTCATTGCTGCGGCACGCCCTTGTCGTAGGCCTGCTGGAGATTCGACAGATAGGCGTCCGGCTTCTCGCTGCCCGTGATCAGCTTCTGCGTCTCGGAGACGAGGACGTCGTAGAAGCCGTTGACCGGCCAGTCCGGGTAGAAGGCGAGGCCGTCCCGCTTGCCGACGGTGTTGAAGTCGGAGATCAGTTCCTTGGACTTGGGGTCGGTGATGGCCGAGGTGTCGGCCGCGACCGGGACGCCGCCCTTGTTGCCGAGGATGTTCTGGATCTTCTTCGACATGGTGATGTCGATGAAGTCGTAGGCCAGCTCCTTGTTCTTGGCGTTCTTGGGGACCACCCAGAGGTTGCCGCCCGAGCCCAGGGTCAGGTCCGACCCCGGCCACAGCCCGCTGTCCCAGTCGAACTTGGCCTCCGACTGGAAGCGGCCGTACCACCAGCTGCCGGAGAACAGGATCGGCGTCTTGCCCTGGATCCAGGACACGCCCGCGTCCTCGGCCTTGGTGCTGGTCGACTTCTTGCTGATGTAGCCCTTCTTCACCCAGTCGGCGAAGGTGGTGGCCGCGTACGTCCACGCCGGGTCGTGGAAGTCGTTCTTGCCCTTGTACAGCTCGTACTTGTCGACCCAGGAGCGGTCGGCCTTGGACAGGGCGAGCTGGTACAGGTACTGCTGGGCCATGTACTCGGCGCCGGCGTTGGCGAGCGGGGTGACGCCCTTGGCGACGAACTTGTCCATGGCGGCCGTGAGCTCGTCGAACGTCTTCGGCTCGGCGACCCCGTACTTCTTGAAGAGGTCCTTGTTGTAGTAGACCATCGTGTACTCGGCGTAGTTGGGCACGCCGTACCACTTGCCGGAGCCCATGACGCCGTTGGTGTCGTACTTGCTGGTCGTGGCCACGCCCGCGCTGAGCGTCTTGTCCCAGCCGCGCTTGGTGACCTCCGCCGACAGATCGGTCAGCAGGCCCTGTTTCGACAGCTGGCCCGCGGTCGCGTTGCCCTTGTTGTACTCCATGAGGTCGGGCGCGTCCGAGGAGTTGAGGATCATGGGCGCCGTCTTCTGGATCTGTTCGAAGCCCTTCTCCTCGAACTTCACCTTCACGCCCGGGTGCTTGGCCTCGAACTCCTTGATCGCCTCGTTCCAGGCGGCGCCCATCGCGCTGTCGGCACCCTCGTAGTGCCAGAGCTTGAGCGTCTTGCCGTCCGCGGACCCGCCGCCGTCCGAGCCGCCGCAGGCGGTCACGAGCAGCGACCCTCCCAGGACCGCCGCCGCGACCGTCATCACACGCCTTCGTGTCGTCAACATCCCGTGCCTCCGCAGGAGAGTCGGATGGGTATCGGGACGTCACGCGCGAACGGGCCATCGTCGAATCGATTCGATGCGTGACGTCGAAGCGCTTCGACGGGGGACCGTATGTGGGCGCTGTGGGCGCGTCAATGCCTTTGACGGGAATCGCTGTCCGCAGATGGTGCCGACTGCGCGACGAGGGAGATCATCAGCGCCACGGCCGCGGCGGTCACCGGCACCCCGAACCCGGCCGTGGGCGACATGTGGTCCACCGTCCAGCCGCCGGTCGCCGAGCCGCAGGCGATGCCGCCGAGCAGGCCGGTGACGGCGAGGGTCATGCCCTCGTTGAGGCGGCCCTCGGGGGTGAGCCGCTGGACCAGCGTCATCGTCGTGACCATCGTCGGGGCGGTCGCCATGCCGGCGACGAGGAGGGCGAGCGCGAGGAGAGGCAGTGAACCGGCGAGGGTCGCGGTGAGCAGGGGCAGGGTGAGCAAACCCGTCATCGCGGCGATGCACCGGGGAAGCCGCTCGGAGGCCGGCCCCCTGGTCCTGAGCGTCCCGAACAGCAGACCCGCCGCGCACGAGCCGGCCGCCTGCAGCGCCAGTACGGCCCCCGCCGCCGAGCGGTGCCCCCGCGCGTCCGCGAACGCGATGGTGACGACCTCCATGGAACCGAACACCGCGCCCATGGCGAGGCAGACGGTGAGCAGCGCGGGCATGCCCGGAGCCCGGAACGGGGGCCCGTTGTGCGGGAGCCGGCGCGCGGGCGGCTCGGTCGAACGCTGCGCGGCGAACAACAGCACACCGGTGAGCAGCAGCACGGCCCCCACCAGCGTGCCCGCCTCCGGGAAGAACGTTCCGCACAGGAAGGCCGCGAGTACCGGGCCCAGCATGAAACACGCCTCGTCGGCGGACTGCTCGAAGGAGTTCGCCGTGTGCAGCGCCCGCTCGTCGCCCTTGAGGAGATGGGCCCAGCGGGCGCGGGACATGCCGCCGGTGTTGGGGGTGGTGGCGGTGGCCGCGTAGGAGGCGAACAGGGTCCAGGCGGGGGCGTCGAAGCGGACGCACAACAGCAGCGCGAGGGAGCCGAGGACGGCGATGGCGGTCGCCGGTACGGCGACCCGTGCCTGCCCGTGCCGGTCGACGAGCCGCGCGATCCACGGGGCGACCAGGGCGGTCGCCGCGAGGCCGGTCGCGGTGACGGCGCCGGCGAGGGCATACGAGCCGCGCGAGCCGGCGATCATCACCACCGCGCTCACGCTGAACATGCCCATCGGCAGGCGGGCGAGGAGGTTGGGGAGGGTGAAGGCGCGGGCGCCGGGGGTGGACAGCAGCCGGCGGTAGGGGCCGGGCGTTGTCGTACGGGAGCTGAAGTCGACGGCGACGAGGGTGTCGGCGGTGACGGTGAACATCGGTGGCCTGCGGGGCTCGGACTGCGGCATGGACACTACGGTCGCCCGCGGACGATCAAGGGGTCCAACACCTGCTTCGCACCGATTCACGCACCTGTGTTGTGAGTGGGTGCTGTAGGTTCACCGCGTGTCCGCCCCCCGCCACCTCGACCCCCGACTCCTCCGCGCGTTCGTCACGGTCGCCGACGAACTGCACTTCACCCGGGCCGCCGCCCGGCTCTACGTCGCCCAGCAGGCGCTCAGCCGGGATGTACGGAGACTGGAGCGGGAGTTGGGGGCGGACCTGTTCGTGCGCTCCACCCGGCAGGTGACGCTCACATCCGACGGCGAGCGACTGCTGCCGTACGCCCGCCGCGTGCTGGCGGCGCAGGACGAGTTGCTGGGCGCCTTCGGACAGGCCCGCCCCCTGCTGGTCGACCTCAACTACCGGGAAGCGATCACCGCACGCCGCGTCCTGCACCGGGCCCGCGAACTCGCCCCCGAGCACGAGCTGATGGCACGGTACGAGAGCGGGCTGACCGGCGCGGCGACGGAACTGCTGGCCGGACGGCTGGACGCCTCGTTCGGACGGTACGGGGGGCTGGACCCGGCACTGCGCGGCCGACTGGACCACCTCCTCGTCCGCCACGAGCCGATGGCGGTCGTCCTGCCCGACGACCACCGCCTGGCCTCCCTGGACGCGGTGCCGCTGGCCGCGCTGGCGGGCGAGACGGTGTACGCGGGCGCCGGAAACCCCCGCACCCCCGAGTGGACGGACCTCGCGCGCCGCCTGTTCGACGGCCGCGACATCGAGATCGCGCCACCCGCACCGCTGGCCGTCGGCGACGAGGAGTTCGAACGGATCATGGCCAAGATGCGGCACCCGATCCTCGCGGTGACCGACTTCCCGGCCCTGCCGCGCACGGTTCTGCGCCCCCTGACCGACCCGGTCCCACTGTCCCCCGTGTCCCTGGTCTGGCGAAGGGGCCTGACCCACCCGGCCCTCGACGCGCTCCGCCACGCGGCGGCGGAACTGTCGGCGGGGGAGGGGTGGCTGAGGGTGCCGGAGGGGGGCTGGGTTCCGGACGTGTGCGCCTGAGGGCCTCGGGCCCTGACGTTCCGATCACTGCTTCGGCCGAGTCCGCCGCCGTTCCCCCTGGGTACGCTGAAGCGACTGCACGTCTACGAGCTCGATCCGGCCACCACGGCCTACGGCCTCACCGGCATCTTCCACGAACGGCTCAAGGTCTCCGTCCCCTTCGACATCGAGATCGACCTCACGGCCGTCGACCGCCGAGGACGTTGACTCACGGTGCGTCGGTCGGCTCGGTGGAGCACTTCGTAACGTAGCGACGCAGTACCTCTCATCCCGCCCCCGTCCGGGGTGAGAGCAACGTTCCCTTCCGGTCACCCAGTGCCACAGCAAGGAAACGCGCCCTCCCTACCTTCGGGACTCATACCGCTCAGCACCCCGAGCACCACCGAGTCCGGAGCACCGTGGAGGCGTCATGACAGCCCCGAGCACAGCCCCCGCATCCAGTAGGGGAGGCCGCTGGATCCAGCAGTGGGACCCCGAGGACGAGACCTTCTGGAAGCAGACCGGAGAGAAGATCGCGCGCCGCAATCTCGCCTTCTCCGTCCTCTCCGAGCACATCGGATTCTCGATCTGGACCCTGTGGTCGGTGCTGGTGCTCTTCATGGGCCCGGAGTACGGGCTCACCCCGGCCGACAAGTTCCTGCTGACGTCCATGGTGACGCTGGTCGGCGCCGTCGTCCGCGTGCCGTACACCTTCGCCGTCGCCGTCTTCGGTGGCCGGAACTGGACGATCATCTCGGCCGGTCTGCTGCTCGTACCGAGCATCGCCGCGTTCTCCGTGATGAAGCCGGGCACCTCGTTCGACACGTTCCTGTTGATCGGGCTCCTCGCCGGCATCGGCGGCGGCAACTTCGCGTCCTCCATGACCAACATCAACGCCTTCTTCCCGCTGCGGAAGAAGGGCTGGGCGCTCGGACTCAACGCCGGCGGCGGCAACATCGGCGTCGCGGCCATCCAGCTCGTCGCCCTCGCCGTGATCGGCGCCGGCGGCGGCCCGCGGGTGCTGCTCGGCATCTACATTCCGCTGATCGTCGTCGCCGCCGTCCTCGCCGCGCTGTTCATGGACAACATCGAGAACGTCAGGAACGACACCGGCGCCGCCAAGGACGCCGCCCGCGACGGCCACACCTGGATCATGTCCGTCCTCTACATCGGGACGTTCGGCTCGTTCATCGGCTACAGCTTCGCCTTCGGCCAGGTGCTCACCAACCAGTTCGGCCGTACGCCGCTGCAGGCCACGTACCTCACCTTCATCGGCCCCCTGCTCGGCTCCCTGATCCGGCCCGTCGGCGGCTGGCTCGCCGACAAGTACGGCGGCGCGAAGATCACCCTCTACAACTACGTCGCCATGGCCGCCGCCACCGCCGTCCTGGTCGCCGCCAGCATGCAGAAGTCACTGCCCCTGTTCGTGACCGCCTTCGTGGTGCTCTTCTCGCTGACCGGCATCGGCAACGGCTCCACCTTCAAGATGATCCCCGGCATCTTCCAGGCCAAGGCCCTCGCCAAGGGACTGGAAGGCGAGGAGGCCGTCAAGTACGGGCGCCGCCTCTCCGGAGCCTCCATGGGCCTCATCGGCGCGGTCGGCGCGCTCGGCGGCGTCGGCATCAACATGGCCTTCCGCCAGTCCTTCCTCTCCTACGGCTCCGGCACCGGCGCCTTCGTCGCCTTCCTCGCCTACTACGCCGTCTGCTTCGCCATCACCTGGGCCGTATACCTTCGCCGTACGGCCCCCGCCACCCCCACCACGGCTTCCGCAGAGGCGAAGCCGCAGCTCAGCTACGCCGAGGTGTGACGTAACACCGGCGACACGAAGCCGAACCGAGCCTGTCACGCACCGTTGACAGGCTCGATCGGCATGTGGGTACCGCCGTACCTCATGTACGACGACTCGAGTTCGGGACGAGAGCCATGTACGACGAACAGCAGCGAACGCAGTCGGGGCAGCACGGGCCCCTGGCCGGCTTCACGGTGGGCGTGACCGCCGCCCGCCGCGCCGACGAACTGGGCGCACTGCTGCAGCGACGGGGAGCCGCCGTCCTGCACGCACCCGCCCTGCGCATCGTGCCGCTCGCCGACGACAGCGAACTGCTGGCGGCGACGAAGGACCTGATCGACGAGGCGCCGGACGTGGTGGTGGCGACGACCGCCATCGGGTTCCGCGGCTGGGTCGAGGCCGCCGACGGGTGGGGGCTCGGCGAGCCCCTGCTGGAACGGCTGCGGGCCGTCGAACTGCTCGCGCGCGGCCCCAAGGTCAAGGGCGCGATACGGGCCGCCGGCCTCACCGAGGACTGGTCGCCGTCGAGCGAGTCCATGGCCGAGGTGCTGGACCGGCTGCTGGAGGAGGGCGTCGAGGGGCGCCGGATCGTCATACAGCTGCACGGCGAGCCGCTGCCGGGGTTCGTGGAGGCGCTGCGGGAGGCCGGGGCCGAGGTGGTCGGCGTGCCGGTGTACCGGTGGATGCCGCCGGAGGACCTCGGGCCGGTGGACCGGCTGCTGGACGCCACCGTCTCCCGGGGCCTGGACGCGCTCACCTTCACCAGCGCGCCGGCCGCGGTGTCGCTGCTCAACCGCGCCGAGGAGCGGGGACTGCTGCCCGAGCTGATCGCCGCGCTCCACCACGACGTGCTCCCCGCGTGCGTCGGGCCGGTCACCGCGCTGCCGCTGCAGGCGCGGGGCGTCGACACGGTGCAGCCGGAGCGGTTCCGGCTCGGGCCGCTCGTGCAACTGCTGTGCCAGGAGCTGCCGGGGCGGGCCCGCGCGCTGCCCATCGCCGGGCACCGGGTGGAGATCCGGGGCCATGCGGTGCTGGTGGACGGGGAGTTGAAGCCGGTGCCGCCGGCCGGGATGTCCCTGCTGCGGGCCCTGTCCCGGCGGCCGGGATGGGTGGTGGCCCGGGCGGAGCTGCTGCGGGCCCTGCCGGGGGCGGGACGGGACGAGCACGCGGTGGAGACCGCGATGGCCCGACTGCGGACGGCACTTGGGGCGCCGAAGCTGATCCAGACGGTGGTGAAGCGGGGGTACCGGCTGGCGCTGGATCCGGCGGCGGACGCGAAGTACGCGGACGTGTGAGGGAGGGTGCCCTGCGTTCGGGTGCCGTCCTTGGGGCTGCCTTCCGCGGGACGGGTGCTTCGGCCTGAACGGCCGCGTCCTCAAACGCCGGACGGGCTGGGATGCGTGGTCCGCCGCCCGTACAGCACCAACCCCCGGGCCAGGCAGCCCAGCGCCACCACCGTCACTCCCGCCCGCACCGCGTTCCACGCCACCCACGCGTGCTCGAAGTGCTCCCGGGCCGCCGTCGGGTCGGTCGCGCGGGACAGGCCGTCGTTGAGCGGGATGTTGAAGGCCATCGTCGTCAGGAAGCCGAGCGCGTAAGCGGCCAGGGCCGTCCAGATCCACGACCGGCAGGGCTGGTCCCGCAGTTGCCACGCCGAGACGGCCGTCAGCAGCGGGGCGCCGAGGAAGGCGAGGAAGAACAGCGGGTTCTGGATGACGTCGTTGACGTCGTTCATGACCTGGACGTAGGTCCGGTCGTCGCTGCGGGCCAGCGCGGGCATCACGCAGCAGGCGAAGATGTAGTACACCCCGGCGATCAGGCCCATGGCGACCGTGGCCGCGCCCAGTACGAGTCCCGCGGCGGTCCTGTTTCGTGTCATGTCCTCCAGTCAACGGACCCTGTTCCGCCCGGGACATCGCCGAGACGCGCGACCGCATAAGCGCCCGTCCAGCGGAAGGGGTTCCAGCCGTGGCCGGGGGAGGGCACTGTAAGAAGGAACGCTTCCCCGGCCCCTGGTAACCCCTAGGCGGTGACAGGCACATGGCACTGGGTACGGCCACGCCCGTGTACGAACTGCGGTTCGACTCGGGGCGGATCTGCCTCGATCTCCTCGCGACCACGCATCCCGAGGAACGGTTCGACTCGGTCGAGGTGCTGTGCGCCTGGATCGTGGGGGCGGGCCTGGTGCCACCGGGCACCTCGCTGGCGCACGCCGACGCGTCGTGGCTCGTGGGGTTCCGGGAACTGAGGGGACAGGTGGGGCAGTTGGTGCGCGCCACGGCCGTGGGCGTCACCGCCCTGACCCGGCCGTCGTACGACATCGCGCTCTGCCGGGTGAACGAGATCGCCCTCGTCGCGCCCCCGGCCCCGCGCGCCGTCCGTGGTGCGGACGGGGCGCTCGTAAGGGAGTTGGACCGTCCGCCCGAGTGCGCGGCGCTGCTCGGCGCCGTCGCCAGGGACGCCGTGGAACTGCTCACCGATCCCGTCGCGAGAGCGGGGCTGCGGCAGTGCGAGGGGGACAACTGCCCGATCGTTTATGTCGATTCGTCCCGGGGGCGCAGGAGGCGCTGGTGCTCCAGTGAGGTCTGCGGGAACCGGGAAAGGGTCGCCCGGCACCGCCGCCGGGCCGCTGTCGCGCGCGCCTAGCTGTCCGGAATGCGCGTTCTGGGCGGAACAGGGTTGTGTGGTGTCGAAGTGATTTCGACAACACTCCGTTTGGCCTTGAACCGCCGCGGGCAGTCGGCCTGATCTTGCCGGTGTGGTGGAAATGTAAAGATCGCGCGGTGGGAATGTGCTCTCATGTCCCTCTCATCACGACACCCCGAAGAAAAGTGTCGGCGTAGTTTGAACATGACGCATGCCACATCCGTACCTGTGCACGAGCGACCGACTGGGGGAACCCCCGGACATCGGAGGTGGGCGTGCGCAAGGATTCCGTCGTGGCCAATGAACGTGGATCGAGGGCCCGACATCGCATGTCCCAGCCCTCGGAACCTGATGAGGAGCTGATGCGTGCCCTGTACCGGGAGCACGCCGGACCTCTCCTTGCGTACGTCCTTCGTCTGGTCGCGGGTGACCGCCAGAGAGCCGAGGACGTGGTGCAGGAAACACTCATCCGTGCCTGGAAGAACGCCGGCCAGCTCAATCGAGCGACCGGATCGGTACGCCCCTGGCTGGTGACGGTCGCTCGGCGCATCGTCATCGACGGCCACCGCAGCCGGCAGGCCCGGCCGCAGGAGGTCGATCCGTCGCCGCTGGAGGTCATCCCCGCGGAGGACGAGATCGACAAGGCGCTGTGGTTGATGACGCTGTCGGATGCGCTGGACGACCTGACCCCGGCCCACCGGGAGGTGCTCGTCGAGACGTATTTCAAGGGGCGTACCGTCAATGAGGCTGCCGAGACGCTGGGCATTCCCAGTGGCACCGTGCGGTCCCGGGTGTTCTATGCCCTGCGGTCGATGAAGCTCGCACTGGAGGAGCGGGGGGTGACGGCGTGATGAGTGTTTACGGGGGAAACCAGGGATTCGGCACAGGTGGGTCGGGTATGTCTGGACCCATGATGGGATCTCCGGGCCCGAGCGAGCACGAGACGGTCGGTGCCTACGCCCTCGGCATTCTCGACGACGCCGAGGCAACCGCTTTCGAGGCACATCTGGCCACCTGTGAATGGTGCGCCCGGCAGCTCGACGAGCTCGCCGGAATGGAGCCGATGCTGGCGGCCCTCGCGGACCTGCCGGGCACGGGCACGCCGGCCATAGGGGAGTCCCTCTCCGCCAGGCCCAGCCCGAGGCTCGCCGAGAAGCTGGTCGACGAGGTCGCGGAGCGCCGTGCGCTCAAGCGGCGCAAGGGGTTCTACCTGGTGGCGGCCGCTGCCGCGCTGATCATCGGCGGTCCGCTGACCGTCATGGCGGCGACCGGCGGCGACTCGGGCGCCAAGACCGGCACCCCGCTGGCGGCCGGCGCCAAGTCCGCCTTCACCTCGATCAACGACAAGGTCTCGGCGACGGACGCCTCCTCCAAGGTCAAGGCGACCGTGGCCATGGAACAGAAGGACTGGGGGACCTGGGGCGTCGTCGAGCTCAGCAACGTCAAGGGCCCGCTGAAGTGCTCGCTCATCGCGGTGGGCAAGAACGGCGAGCGCGAGACGATGTCGACGTGGGCGGTCCCCAAGTGGGGGTACGGCATCCCCAACGGCAAGACCCCGGAGTCGAAGCAGCCCCTGTACGCGCAGGGCGGCGCCGCCTTCAAGCCCAACGAGATCGACCATTTCGAGGTCATGACCTTCGACGGCAAGAAGCTCGTGCAGGTCGACGCGTAGGACTGCTCCTGCGTCCACGTAGCTTTGCCGGGTCCCCTTCGCGTACGGTTGACGGCTGCCCAGCACGTCAGAAGGGGGCCCGGTGGCCGCTCAGGCTCAGCAGGAAACCGTGGTCGGCTCGGATCACGACTCCAGTCGTGAACGGGAGATCAGCGTCGAACAGGAACACCTCGACCAGGTGTACCGGCGGCTCGAGGAGAAGATCCACGAGGCCGAGTTCCTGATGAACGACGCGGCCAAGCGCGGCCAGGTCGGCACGCCCGGCGCCCTCGCCGAGCGGGACGCCCAGGTCTTCCGGGCCGGCGTCCACCTCAACCGCCTGAACAACGAGTTCGAGGACTTCCTGTTCGGGCGGATCGATCTCCTTGTCGGCAAGGACGGCAAGAAGGGTCCGGACGGCGCCTACACCGCCGTAGAACCCGCCGAAGGCGCCATCCGGGACGACGGCACCGCCGACATCGCCGAGACCCTGCACATCGGGCGCATCGGTGTCCTCGACGCCGACTACGCGCCCCTCGTCATCGACTGGCGGGCCCCCGCCGCCGCCCCCTTCTACCGCTCCACCCCGGTCGACCCGGGCCGGGTCGTACGGCGCCGGGTCATCCGCTCCAAGGGGCGGCGCGTCCTCGGCGTCGAGGACGACCTCATGCGTCCCGAGCTGAAGGCCTTCCTGGACGGCCGCGAACTGGCCGTCATCGGCGACGGCGCCCTCATGGCCGCCCTCGGCCAGGCCCGCAGCCACACCATGCGCGACATCGTCGCCTCCATCCAGGCCGAGCAGGACCTGGTCATCCGCGCCCCCGCCGCCTCGGTGACGTACGTCGAGGGCGGACCGGGCACCGGCAAGACGGCCGTCGCCCTGCACCGCGCCGCCTACCTCCTCTACCAGGACCGGCGCCGGTACGCGGGCGGCATCCTCATCGTCTCGCCGACCCCGCTGCTCGTCGCGTACACCGAGGGCGTGCTGCCCTCGCTGGGCGAGGAGGGCCAGGTCGCCATCCGCGCGATCGGATCGCTCGTCGACGGCGCCGAGGCCACGCTGTACGACTCCCCGGCGGTGGCCCGCGCCAAGGGCTCGTACCGGATGCTGAAGGTGCTGCGGAAGGCGGCGCGGGGGGCGCTGGAGCTGGGGCGGCCCGGTGCCGCGCCCGCCGGGCAGCTCGCCTTCGGCGACGACGGCGAGGGTGACCCGGCGGCCCCCGCCGAGACCCCCACCCGCCTCCGCGTCGTCGCCTTCGGGCGCCGTCTGGAGCTGGAGGCGCCCGCGCTGGAACGTGTCCGCCGCACCGCCCTCGGCGGCACGGCACCCGTCAACCTGCTGCGCCCCCGCGCCCGCAAGCTGCTCCTGGACGCCCTGTGGGAGCAGTCGGGCGCCGCCGGCCGGCACACCGACCCGGAGCTCGCGGCCGAACTGCGCTCCTCCTTCGACGAGGACATCACCTCCGAGGACTCCTTCATCGAGTTCCTCGACGCCTGGTGGCCCGAGCTGACCCCGAAGGCCGTCCTCGCCGCCATGGCCGACGAACGGCGTCTGGGCCGCTGGGCCCGCCGGATCCTCAACCCCGGCGAGGTCCGCAGGGTCGCCCGCTCGCTCAGACGCGAGGGCCACTCCGTGCACGACATCGCCATGCTCGACGAGCTCCAGGCGATCCTCGGCATCCCGGCCCGTCCGAGGAAGAAGCGCGAGCTGGATCCGCTGGACCAGCTGACCGGCCTCGACGAGCTGATGCCGGTGCGCGAGGAGTCGCAGCGCGAGCGCGCCGAGCGGCTGGCGCAGGAGCGCACCGAGTACGCCCACGTCATCGTCGACGAGGCCCAGGACCTCACGCCGATGCAGTGGCGCATGGTCGGCCGCCGCGGCCGGCACGCCACCTGGACGGTCGTCGGCGACCCCGCCCAGTCCTCCTGGTCGGACGTCGACGAGGCGGCCGAGGCCCGCGACGAGGCCCTGGGCACCCGCCCGCGCCGCCGCTTCCGGCTCACCGTCAACTACCGCAACCCGGCGGAGATCGCCGAGCTGGCGGCGAAAGTCCTCGCGCTCGCCATGCCGGGCTCCGAGGCCCCCTCGGCCGTCCGCTCCACCGGCGTGCAGCCGCGCTTCGTGGTCGCGCGGGAGTCCCTGGGGCAGTCCGTGCGCGCGGAGGCCGCCCGCCTGCTCGACCTCGTCGACGGCACCGTCGGCGTCGTCGTCGCCATGCGGCGGCGCGAGGAGGCCGCACGGTGGCTGGCCGGGCTCGGCGACCGGGTGGTCGCCCTCGGCAGCCTGGAGGCGAAGGGCCTGGAGTACGACGCCACGGTCGTCGTCTCGCCCGCGGAGATCGCCGACGAGTCCCCGGCCGGTCTGCGGGTGCTGTACGTCGCCCTCACCAGGGCCACGCAGCAGCTCACGATCGTCTCGACGGACAAGGACCAGCCGGACGGGGACGGGGTGCCGGACCTGCTGAGGGATTAGAAGCGCATGAACTCTCGGTACGGGAATGGCCTTACGGGATCTGTTTGTTAGCCTGGGTGTGGCACCGGCCCGATCCAAGCCCCCGGGCCCAACCTTCGTCCCTCAGAGGGACCACTTGCCGCGAGGCGAGCATGGCGGGTCGGTGCCACTGAACGTTTCGAGAGGCCCACGTCACCACGTGACGTGGGCCTCTTTCGTTGCCCGATCACTTCTCGTATGGTGGAATCCTTTTTCCGAAACCGGCGCCACCCTGTGAACAAAACGTCCGCAATCCGAGGCGGCTACCGCGTACTCAGGGGTAGGTGCGACGATCGGACGGCATACCAGCACACAGGTGAAAGCAGAGGAAGTCGGCCATGGCAACGGCGCCCAGCGTCTCCTACTCGATGACGGTCCGGCTGGAGGTGCCCGCGAGCGGAACCGCGGTCTCCCAGCTCACCACGGCCGTCGAGTCCCACGGAGGCTCGGTGACCGGCCTCGACGTCACCGCCTCCGGGCACGAGAAGCTCCGCATCGACGTCACCATCGCGGCCACCTCCACCGCGCACGCCGAGGAGATCGTCGAGCAGCTGCGCCACATCGAGGGCGTCACCCTCGGCAAGGTCTCCGACCGTACGTTCCTGATGCACCTCGGCGGCAAGATCGAGATGGCGTCGAAGCACCCCATTCGCAACCGTGACGACCTGTCCATGGTCTACACGCCGGGCGTGGCCCGCGTGTGCATGGCGATCGCCGAGAACCCCGAGGACGCCCGCCGCCTGACCATCAAGCGCAACTCCGTTGCGGTCGTGACGGACGGTTCGGCCGTGCTGGGCCTGGGCAACATCGGCCCCAAGGCCGCCCTGCCGGTCATGGAGGGCAAGGCGGCGCTGTTCAAGCGGTTCGCCGGCATCGACGCCTGGCCGATCTGCCTCGACACCCAGGACACCGACGCGATCGTCGAGATCGTCAAGGCCATCGCCCCCGGGTTCGCCGGCATCAACCTCGAGGACATCTCCGCCCCCCGCTGCTTCGAGATCGAGGCGCGGCTGCGCGAGGCCCTGGACATCCCCGTCTTCCACGACGACCAGCACGGCACCGCGATCGTCGTCCTGGCCGCCCTGAAGAACGCGCTGCGCTGCACCGGAAAGCCGATCGAGAACATCCGGGTCGTGATGTCCGGCGCCGGCGCGGCCGGTACGGCCATTCTCAAGCTGCTGCTCGCCGCCGGCGTGAAGAACGCCGTCGTCGCCGACATCCGCGGCGTCGTGCACGCCGGCCGCGACGATCTGCGCGAGGCCGCCGCCGACTCGCCGCTGCGCTGGATCGCCGACAACACCAACCCCGAGGGCCTGACCGGCACGCTGAAGGAGGCCGTTCGCGGAGCGGACGTCTTCATCGGCGTCTCCGCCCCGAACGTCCTCGACGGCGACGACGTGGCCGCCATGGCCGAGGGCGCGATCGTGTTCGCGCTCGCGAACCCCGACCCCGAGGTGGACCCGGCGATCGCCCGTCAGACGGCGGCCGTCGTGGCCACCGGCCGCTCCGACTTCCCGAACCAGATCAACAACGTGCTGGTCTTCCCGGGTGTCTTCCGCGGCCTGCTGGACGCCCAGTCCCGCACCGTCAACACCGAGATGATGCTGGCCGCGGCGACCGCCCTCGCGGACGTCGTGACCGAGGACGAGCTCAACCCGAACTACATCGTCCCGAGCGTCTTCAACGACAAGGTCGCGGGCGCGGTGGCCGGAGCGGTGCGCGAGGCGGCCAAGGCGGCGGGCGTCGCACCGTAGACGTGGCGTACGGTGCCTAGTAGGCCCGGCCATGGCGTGCGCGGGCTTGTGAGCATCACCACGACCGTCAGTACCGGCGAGTCGTGGAACCAGGCGTCCGGCGCCACCCTCTAGGGTGGCGGCGCCGCGCTCAGGCCTCCCGGGGCCCTCCTTCGTGTGACTCCCTCGGGTGGTCTCACGCCTCCGACGGGTGCCGGATTGGCTTTCCCGTCGCAGGTAGGGGCAGGATGCGTCCCTGGGCGCGAGCGCATCGGCTTCGCTGTGCCACCATGCGGCTTCGCCGGGTGGCACACCCCAACGGCAAGAAGAACACGGGAGTAACAACATGAACCGCAGTGAGCTGGTGGCCGCGCTGGCCGACCGCGCCGAGGTGACCCGCAAGGACGCCGACGCCGTCCTGGCCGCGTTCGCCGAGGTCGTGGGCGACATCGTCTCCAAGGGCGACGAGAAGGTCACCATCCCCGGCTTCCTGACCTTCGAGCGCACCCACCGTGCCGCTCGCACCGCCCGCAACCCGCAGACCGGCGACCCGATCCAGATCCCGGCCGGCTACAGCGTGAAGGTCTCCGCGGGCTCGAAGCTCAAGGAAGCCGCCAAGGGCAAGTAAGCGCTCCGCTTCGAGCGCCGTTCGGAGCGCCGTGGCCATGAGCGTCGTGGGCGACTGCGGACCGGTCGTGGCTGGTCGCGCAGTTCCCCGCGCCCCTTCAGGGGCGACACCCTGAACGCCGATGGGGCGGTCACCCGGAAACCGGGTGACCGCCCCATCGCCATGAACCGCTGGCCGAGCGCCTTGCCCGGGAGTTCGACCTTGGCGCCGAGCTCTACGAGCTTCTCCATGCTGTGTCTGCCCGGGGGATGACCCCCGGACTCCCGGCCGAGGCGGCGTGTCCGGGGCCGGGGAGTCGCGTCTGGGGTCAGCCGAGCGCCTTGCCGGGGAGTTCGACCTTGGCGCCCAGCTCTACGAGCTTCTCCATGAAGTTCTCGTAGCCGCGGTTGATGAGGTCGATGCCGTGGACTCGGGAGGTGCCCTGGGCCGCGAGGGCGGCGATCAGGTAGGAGAAGCCGCCGCGGAGGTCGGGGATGACAAGGTCGGCGCCCTGGAGCTTGGTCGGGCCGGAGACGACGGCCGAGTGCAGGAAGTTGCGCTGGCCGAAGCGGCAGTCGGAGCCGCCCAGGCACTCGCGGTAGAGCTGGATGTGGGCGCCCATCTGGTTCAGCGCGGAGGTGAAGCCCAGACGGGACTCGTACACCGTCTCGTGGATGATGGACAGGCCCGTGGCCTGCGTCAGGGCGACCACCAGCGGCTGCTGCCAGTCGGTCTGGAAGCCGGGGTGCACGTCGGTCTCCAGCGCGATGGACTTCAGCTGCCCGCCGGGGTGCCAGAAGCGTATGCCCTGGTCGTCGATCTCGAAGGCTCCGCCGACCTTGCGGTAGGTGTTCAGGAACGTCATCATCGAGCGCTGCTGGGCGCCGTGGACGTAGATGTCGCCCTCGGTCGCCAGCGCCGCGGACGCCCAGGAGGCCGCCTCCAGACGGTCCGGCAGCGCGCGGTGGTTGTAGCCGCCGAGGCTGTCCACACCGGTGATGCGGATCGTGCGGTCGGTGTCCATCGCGATGATCGCGCCCATTTTCTGCAGGACGCAGATCAGGTCCTCGATCTCGGGCTCCACGGCAGCGTTCGAGAGCTCGGTCACGCCCTCCGCGAGGACGGCCGTCAGCAGCACCTGCTCGGTGGCGCCGACGGACGGGTACGGCAGCCGGATCTTCGTGCCGCGCAGCCGCTGCGGAGCCTCCAGGTACTGCCCGTCCGCGCGCTTCTCGATCCGCGCGCCGAACTGCCTGAGCACCTCGAAGTGGAAGTCGATGGGCCGGCCGCCGATGTCGCAGCCGCCGAGACCGGGGATGAAGGCGTGCCCGAGGCGGTGCAGCAGCGGGCCGCAGAAGAGGATCGGGATACGGCTGGAACCGGCGTGGGCATCGATGTCGGCGACGTTCGCGCTCTCGACGTGCGATGGGTCCATCACCAGTTCGCCCGGCTCCTCACCCGGACGGACCGTCACCCCGTGCAGTTGCAGCAGACCGCGTACGACACGCACGTCACGGATGTCCGGAACGTTGCGCAGTCGACTCGGCGAGCTGCCCAGCAGGGCGGCGACCATGGCCTTCGGTACGAGGTTCTTCGCACCGCGGACACGGATCTCGCCCTCCAGCGGGGTTCCGCCGTGGACAAGCAGGACATCGTCGTTGACGGTCATGTATCTCGCGTTCCGATGAGTGGGGCAGGGGCCAGGAGGGAAAGGGTAATCGCCGCCCACCCCCCTTGAGTAAGCCCAAGTACCGCCCAGCTACGTCATAGCTGTGTCACAACACGGGCCGTTCCGTGTCGGGCACATGGGGTCACCGAAGGGCCATGTGCGCCCGGCGCGCTTCCTTACACCCTGAGCTGCAATCACCCTTCTTACCCCCATTGCCTCCCCGAGTCACCGGAAGATGCGGGATCATGTCTGGCATGACCGAGGTGTCCTCGCTCACAGGGCGGTTGCTCGTGGCAACACCCGCCCTGGCGGACCCGAACTTCGACCGTGCGGTGGTGCTCCTTCTCGACCACGACGAGGAGGGCTCCCTCGGTGTCGTCCTCAACCGCCCGACGCCCGTGGACGTCGGCGACATCCTGGAGGGCTGGGCCGACCTGGCCGGCGAGCCGGGCGTGGTCTTCCAGGGCGGCCCGGTCTCCCTCGACTCGGCGCTGGGCGTCGCCGTCATCCCCGGCGGCTCCTCGGTCGACGGGGCCCCGCTCGGCTGGCGCCGGGTGCACGGCGCGATCGGCCTGGTCGACCTGGAGGCACCGCCGGAGCTGCTCGCCTCGGCCGTCGGCTCGCTGCGGATCTTCGCCGGGTACGCGGGCTGGGGCCCGGGCCAGCTGGAGGACGAGCTGGTCGACGGCGCCTGGTACGTCGTGGAGTCGGAGCCGGGTGACGTCTCCTCGCCGGCCCCCGAGAGACTCTGGCGAGAGGTACTGCGCCGGCAGCGCAACGAGCTCGCGATGGTGGCCACGTACCCGGACGACCCTTCGCTCAACTGATGCGTGTGAGCTTCAGTACCCTTGGCGATATGAGCACTCTCGAGCCCGAGCGCGGGACTGGTACGGGGACCCTCGTAGAGCCGACGCCACAGGTGTCCCACGGCGACGGCGACCACGAGCGCTTCGCCCACTACGTCCAGAAGGACAAGATCATGGCGAGCGCCCTCGACGGGACCCCCGTCGTGGCGCTCTGCGGCAAGGTCTGGGTGCCGGGCCGCGACCCGAAGAAGTACCCCGTGTGTCCCATGTGCAAGGAGATCTACGACTCCATGGGCGCCGGCGGCGGCGACAAGGGCAAGGGCGGCGACAAGTAGCCCTGCCGGTTTCCGGCCGGGATCTGTCAGGTCCCCGGGGCGCGTCCGGCGTGCCCCGGGGACCTTTGCGCGACGCTGAGGGGCTGATGTGACGGTACGGACGGGACTGATCCCGGCGCCCGACGAACTCTCGGCGCCACCGCCCGGCGAGGGCCCTGGCCATCTGCTCGTCGCCCATTCCGGCATCGACGCCGGGCCGGGCACCGAGCGGGTGGCGCAGTGGCTGCGCGGCACCGTCGGCGCGGCGACGGGACTGCCGCTGCCGCCGCACACCGGCGACGGCATCGTGCTGCGCATCGCCCCGGAGGAGTCCGACGACCCCGAGGCCTACGGTCTGACCGTCGACCGGCACGCGATCACGCTGCGGGCGGCCGCCGAGCCCGGACTGTTCCACGCCGCCCAGACCCTGCGCCAACTCCTCGGCCCCGACGCCTTCCGCCGCGCCCCCGTCACCTCGCGGCGACGGTGGGAGGTGCCCGCGGTCACCGTCCGCGACGCCCCCCGCTTCCGCTGGCGCGGCCTCATGCTCGACGTGGCCCGGCACTTCATGCCCAAGGACGGCGTCCTGCGCTACCTGGACCTGATGGCCGCGCACAAACTCAACGTCCTGCACCTGCACTTGACGGACGACCAGGGCTGGCGCGTCGAGATCCTCAAGTACCCCGGGCTGACCGAGATCGGCTCATGGCGGGCACGTACGAGATTCGGCCATCGGGCCTCGCCGCTGTGGGAAGAGAAGCCGCACGGCGGCTACTACACCCAGGACGACATCCGGGAGATCGTCGCCTACGCCGCCGAGCGGCATATCACCGTCGTCCCCGAGATCGACGTACCCGGGCACTCGCAGGCCGCCATCGCCGCGTACCCGGAACTCGGCAACACCGACGTCATCGACACCACCACCCTCTCCGTCTGGGACGACTGGGGGATCTCTCCCAACGTACTCGCCCCCACCGACAACACCCTGCGCTTCTACGAGGACGTCTTCGAGGAGCTGCTCGGTCTCTTCCCCGCGGACGCCGCCGAGTTCTCGCGGTTCGTCCACATCGGCGGCGACGAGTGCCTCAAGGACCAGTGGCGGAGCTCCCCTACCGCACAGGCCCGCATCCGGGAGCTCGGACTCGCCGGCGAGGACGGCCTCCAGGCGTGGTTCGTCGGCCACTTCGACACCTGGCTGACCGCGCGCGGACGCCGTCTGATCGGCTGGGACGAGATCCTTGAGGGCGGGCTGGCGAAGGGGGCCGCGGTCTCCTCCTGGCGGGGCTACGGCGGCGGGGTCGCCGCCGCCCGGGCCGGCCACGACGTCGTCATGTGCCCCGAGCAGTACGTGTACCTGGACCACCGTCAGGAGGCGGGCGCCGACGAGCCGGTGCCCATCGGCTACGTCCGCACTCTGGAGGACGTCTACCGTTTCGAGCCCGTACCACCACAGTTGGCGCCCGAGGAGGCCGCGCACGTCCTCGGCGCGCAGGCCAATGTGTGGACCGAGGTGATGGAGGACCACGCGCGCGTGGACTACCAGGCCTTCCCCAGGCTCGCCGCCTTCGCCGAGGTCGCCTGGAGCCGCCTGCCCGCCCCCGATGAGCGGGACTTCGCCGGATTCGAGGAGCGGATGGCCGAGCACTACCGGCGGCTGGACGCCCTGGGGGTCGGCTATCGGCCACCGTCCGGGCCCCGGCCGTGGCAGCGGCGCCCCGGGGTGCCCGGCCGCCCGATCGAGGGGCACCTCCGAACAGGTAGTCCCCGAACGGGCAACCGGCCCTCCCGAACGCGCGGTGGAAAACCGTCGTAAGCATCACCGAAGAGTGGCAAATCGCGCGCACCGGCTATGGCCCGCCAAAACAGACCATCTCCCTGGTGGCGGGGGCGAATGCCTCGTAGTGGACCCCCGTCTTCGGGTGCCTCGAAGATGTGCCAGAGTTGCCACGTCCGCCCTGTCAGCACGTACCGTACGGCAACACAGGTGGGACCAGGTGGGGCAGCGGGAAGGGGCAGCCGGTTTGACCACGCACGCACCGCAGGCGGCGCAGTCCGTCACGCTGCCCACGACACTGGACGAGGCCGTGGCGGCCCTCGTCGCCATGCCCGCCGCCGTGCCCGTGGCGGGCGGCACGGACCTCATGGCCGCCGTCAACTCCGGGCAGCTCAGGCCCGCCGCGCTGGTCGGCCTCGGCCGGATCAGCGAGATCCGCGGCTGGCAGTACCAGGACGGTCACGCGCTCCTCGGCGCCGGCCTCACGCACGCGCGTATGGGCCGCCCCGACTTCGCCGCCCTGATCCCGGCGCTCGCCGCCGCCGCCCGCGCCGCGGGCCCACCGCAGATCCGAAACGCGGGCACCCTGGGCGGCAACATCGCCACGGCCGCGCCCACCGGGGACGCGCTGCCCGTCCTGGCCGCCCTGGAGGCCACACTGATCATCGCGGGCCCGGGCGGAGCCCGCCGGGAGATCCCGGTGTCGCACCTCCTGGCCGGCGTCGACATGCTGCGCGGCGGCGAACTCATCGGCTACGTGCGCGTGCCCCTGCTGCACGCGCCGCAGGTCTTCCTGAAGGCGACCGGCCGGACCGGACCGGGCCGCGCGATGGCCTCCGTCGCACTGGTCCTCGACCCCGCGCGGCGCGGAGTGCGGTGCGCCGTCGGCGCCATAGCGCCGATGCCGCTGCGTCCGCTGGACGCCGAGCAGTGGGTTGCCCGGCTGATCGACTGGGACAACGGCCGCGCGATCGTCCCCGAGGCACTGCAGGCCTTCGGGGAGTACGTCGCCGCGGCCTGCATCCCCGACCCGGCCCCCGAGGCCGACGGATCCGTACCGCAGCTTCCGCCCGCCGTTCTGCACCTGCGGCGCACCGTCGCCGCGCTGGCCCGACGAGCACTGGGGAGGGCGCTGTCGTGACCGACGACCAGCACGGAGAGGGCACCCCGCCCCAGAGTGGCGGCCGCTGGGACCCGCTGCCCCAGGGCGACTACGACGACGGCGCTACCGCCTTCGTGAAACTTCCCGAGGGCGGCATCGACGCGCTCCTCGCCGCCGCGGACAGCCCGCTCGCCGCGCGCGGCCACGGCTATGTGCCGCCGCAGATACAGACCACGCCGGGCGGCGACCCGGAGGCCCCGGGCGGCTGGGCCGCACCGGCCGACGGCGCCCAGTGGCCCGACCCCAACGCCGTGCCGCACGGCGCCGGGAACGACCAGTTCACGTACAACCCCGCCACCACGCAGCAGTGGGCCTACGAGGATCCGGCGCGCACCGAGGGCGGCCCCGGGGCCGGCCAGGACGTCACCGGCCAGTGGTCGATCCCCGTCGCCAACGGCGATCTTCCGGACGAATCGGGCGAGTTCACTACGTCGTCCCTGGTCCAGCAGTGGGGCGGAACACCCCCGGCGACCCTCCCCGGCGGCGCGGCCGCCCCCTGGGCGACGGAGGGCGCGGGCCGGCCGTGGGGGCAGGAGACCGCGGAACCGACGGGAACCGACGGCGCCGGACGGCCCCTCGCGTCGGCGGCGGGCACGGACACCGCCCCGGGACGGACGGACGACGGACGGACCGACACCGGCCACCACGACACCGGCCACCACGCCATCGGGCAGGCGCCCGGCCGGCCCACGGACGCCGGCCCGGCCCACGGGCACCCCGGCGCACCGCCGACGCCGGGACGCCCGGAGCCCACCGGCCACGGGCCCGCCGACGGCACCGGCTACGCGGCCCCGCACACCGGCGAACATCCGCGGGACCTCCGGCCGCCGGAGAGCGAGCCCGCCGGCCACGAGGCCGCGGGCGCGGCCCCGGCCCGGGCCGGTGACTACGCGGCCGGGGCCGCCGAGGGCTACGCCTCCGCGTCCGACGCCGCAGCGGCCGCCTCACAGGCCGTCCAAGGGGCCCGTGAGGCCGCCGGGGTGGCCGAGGAGGCCCAGGAGCCCACTGAGGGCCCCGAGAGGCCCGCAGAGGCGTTCACAGGGCCCGGTGACGGCTCGCAGACGCACGACCGGGCGGAGGCGGCCGAGCCGACGGCGGCCGGGGCCGCCACCGCCCCGGCGGACGCTCCGGACACCGACGACGCCGCACCGGTCTCCGACGCCCCGGACCCCACCGGAGCCGCCGGCACCACCGACGCCTCCGAGGAACCCGCGCCCTCGCTTCCCGGTGAGGAACACCCCCTCGCCTCCTACGTCCTGCGCGTCAACGGCGTGGAACGCCCCGTCTCCGACGCCTGGATCGGCGAGTCACTGCTCTACGTGCTGCGCGAGCGCCTCGGGCTCGCCGGCGCCAAGGACGGCTGCTCCCAGGGCGAGTGCGGCGCGTGCAACGTCCAGGTCGACGGGCGCCTGGTCGCCTCCTGCCTGGTGCCCGCCGTGACCGCCGCCGGCAGCGAGGTCCGTACCGTCGAGGGCCTCGCGGAGGACGGGCAGCCGTCGGACGTGCAGCGCGCGCTCGCCCGCTGCGGCGCCGTCCAGTGCGGCTTCTGCGTGCCCGGCATGGCGATGACCGTGCACGACCTGCTGGAGGGCAACCCGGCGCCGACCGAGCTGGAGACCCGCCAGGCCCTGTGCGGCAACCTCTGCCGCTGCTCCGGCTACCGGGGCGTCGTCGACGCCGTCCAGGAGGTTGTCGCCGAACGACAGGCGCACAACGCCGCGGACGCCGAACACGACGGCGACGAGGCACGTATTCCCCACCAGGCGGGTCCGGGGGCCGGCGGTGTCAACCCGTCGGCGTTCGACCCCGCCCCGCACGACCAGGCGTACGGACAGGACGGAGGCCAGGCGTGAGCAACGAAGCCGCCACCGCGACCACCACCGCGGAGGCAGCACCCGCTCCCGAGCCGATCCCGCACGGCCTCGGCGCCTCCCTGCCGGCCGCCGACGCCCGGGCCAAGACCGAGGGCACGTTCCCGTACGCGGCCGACCTGTGGGCCGAGGGCCTGCTGTGGGCGGCCGTACTGCGCTCCCCGCACCCGCACGCGCGCATCCTGTCGATCGACACCTCCCACGCGCGCGAGATGCCCGGCGTCCGGGCCGTCGTCACGCACGAGGACGTCCCCGGCACCCCGGTGCACGGACGCGGGAAGGCCGACCGCCCGGTCTTCGCCTCGGAGGTCGTACGCCACCACGGCGAACCCATCGCCGCCGTCGCCGCCGACCACCCCGACACCGCCCGCATGGCCGCCGCGGCCATCATGGTCGAGTACGAGGTCCTCGACCCCGTCACCGACCCCGAGCAGGCCTTCGAGGCCGAGCCGCTGCACCCCGACGGCAACCTGATCCGGCACATCCCGCTGCGCCACGGCGACCCGGACGCGGCCGGCGAGATCGTCGTCGAGGGCCTGTACCGCATCGGCCGCCAGGACCCGGCCCCCATCGGCGCCGAGGCCGGCCTCGCCGTCCCGCGCCCGGACGGCGGCGTCGAGCTCTACCTGGCCTCCACCGACCCGCACGCCGACCGCGACACGGCCGCCGCCTGCTACGGCCTGGAACCCGAGCGCGTCAAGATCGTCGTCACCGGTGTCCCCGGCGCCACCGCCGACCGCGAGGACCAGGGCTTCCAGCTCCCCCTCGGCCTGCTGGCCCTGCGCACCGGCTGCCCGGTCAAACTCACCGCCACGCGCGAGGAGTCCTTCCTCGGCCACGTCCACCGCCACCCCACGCTCCTCAGATACCGCCACCACGCCGACGCCGAGGGCAGGCTCGTCAAGGTCGAGGCGCAGATCCTGCTCGACGCGGGCGCCTACGCCGACACCTCCTCCGAGGCCCTGGCCGCCGCCGTGGGCTTCGCCTGCGGCCCCTACGTCGTGCCCAACGCCTTCATCGAGGGCTGGGCCGTACGCACCAACAACCCGCCCTCCGGCCACGTCCGCGGCGAGGGCGCCATGCAGGTGTGCGCCGCCTACGAGGCGCAGATGGACAAGCTGGCCAAGAAGCTCGGCGTCGACCCGGCGGAGCTGCGCCTGCGCAACGTCCTGGCCACCGGTGACGTCCTGCCCACCGGGCAGACGGTGACCTGCCCGGCGCCGGTCGCGGAACTGCTGCAGGCCGTACGGGACTTCCCGCTGCCCGCGCTGCCCAAGGACACCCCCGAGGACGAGTGGCTGCTGCCCGGCGGCCCCGAGGGCGCGGGCGAACCGGGCGCGGTGCGCCGGGGCGTGGGCTACGGCCTCGGCATGGTCCACATGCTCGGCGCGGAGGGCGCCGACGAGGTCTCCACGGCGACCGTGAAGGTCCAGGACGGCGTCGCGACCGTGCTGTGCGCGGCCGTCGAGACCGGCCAGGGCTTCACCACGCTGGCCCGCCAGATCGTCCAGGAGACCCTCGGCATCGACGAGGTCCACGTGGCCCCCGTCGACACCGACCAGCCCCCGGCCGGCGCGGGCTGCCGCGGCCGCCACACCTGGGTCTCCGGCGGCGCGGTGGAACGCGCGGCCAAGATGGTCCGCACCCAGCTCCTGCAGCCGCTGGCCCACAAGTTCGGCATGTCCACCGAACTGCTCCAGATCACCGACGGCAAGATCACCTCGTACGACGGGGTCCTGTCGACCACCGTCACCGAGGCGATGGACGGCAAGGAGCTGTGGGCGACGGCCCAGTGCCGGCCGCACCCCACGGAGCCCCTCGACGGCGCCGGCCAGGGCGACGCGTTCGTCGGGATGGCCTTCTGCGCGATCCGCGCGGTGGTCGACGTCGACATCGAGCTCGGTTCGGTACGGGTCGTGGAGCTGGCGCTCGCCCAGGACGTCGGCCGCGTCCTGAACCCGGCCCAGCTGGCCGCCCGGATCGAGGCGGGCGTCATCCAGGGCGTGGGCATCGCGCTGACGGAGAACCTGCGCACCGCGCGCGGGCTGATCCGCCACCCCGACCTCACCGGCTACGCGCTGCCGACGGCCCTGGACGCCCCGGACATCCGCATCGTCAAGCTCGTGGAGGAGCGGGACGTGGTGGCGCCGTTCGGCGCGAAGGCGGTGAGCGCGGTCCCGGTGGTCACGTCCCCCGCCGCGATCGCCTCCGCCGTCCGGGCCGCGACGGGCCGCCCGGTGAACCGGCTGCCGATCCGCCCGCAGGCCGCGGTCGTCACCTCGCAGTAGCCGTCGCCGGACACCTCGCGGGTGTTCGTGGGGCAGGGGGTGGCGGCGATTCCCGCGGTTCTCGCGGAAAGGGAACGCGCGAGGGGGCGCCGAGCGTCTTGTGATGAGGGGCCGTTGTCAGTGGTGGGGCGTACTGTTCCGAGCAGTGGGACGGCTGCCCGCCACGAGGCGGACGGCAAGGCCGCGTCCACGTCCGGTCGGCTGTCCCCGTGCGGGACTGCGGGCGGACACAGCGGGCCGGCCGCAGCGGGAAATCCGGGGGAGCAAAGGGCATGACGACCGACACCGCCGTCGCGGCGATCACGTTCACCGAGGACCAACTCGACCCGTACGTCACGCACGCCCCGACGCGGCGGCGGCTGACGGGTCCCGGACTGCCGGGCTCCGGCGCCCTGTTGACGTTCGCCGTGCTGCGCACGGACGGCGTGCGCACGCTGGCGGAGAGCACCGACGGGGCCTTCGGACCGGATCGGGAACTGCGGGACCGGCTGGTGATAGGCGAACTCCTCGCGCCCGCCGGCATGGATGCGGAGTCGATCCTCCTCGACGGCGGCACGGGCGAGATCAGCACGGCGTACCTCTTCGAGGCGATGGACGACCGCCCCCTGGCGCCCTCGCTGGAGGCGCTCGTGCGGTTCGCCGTGGTCACCGAGGAACTGGCGGACCTGCGCGGGCAGTTCGCGTCCTTCGCCGGACGCCACGGCACCAAGGCGGCGGCCGAGGCCTCCCGGCAGCTGCTGGCCCTGTTCGAGGAGGGCACGGACGGCCGGGTCCCGCCGTACTGGAAGGCCGCGGCGCTGATCCGCCCCCTCGCCCTCGCCGCCGGCCCCGGCACCCGCACCGGCCTCACCCTGGACGTCCCCGCCCGCCTCCTGGACGAGGAGTTCGGCCACGCGCGTGTGGTCCGCTTCGAGGACGTCGACTTCCCGGCCACGCTCACGCACGAGCCGACCCGCCGCTTCCTGCGCGAGACGGGCCTGCCGGAGGACACGGTCCTGTTCCAACTCGACACCGAGGTGCCGCTGCAGACCCTCGCCGAGTACGCGGCGGACGACCGCCCAGGCACCGCCTCACCGTTCGAACTCCCCGCGCGCGCCGACCACTTGATACGCCTCGGTCACCTCGTCGAGGACAACAGCCTGGTGGTGGACGGCGCGACGGGCGAGGTCCTGAACTGGAGCGAGCCGGAGGCGAGGCTCTACCCGCTCAACACGGACGTCTCCACGCTCGCCTTCACCCTCTGGCTGCACCAGCGCGAGCGGGGCATCGACAAGTACCTCTCCCACGAGCTCACGACCCAGGCCTACGACCAACTCGCCGCGACCATGCTCCAAGTGCTCGCCTCGGTCGACCCGACGACCACGACCACGTCGGCCGACTGGCACTACTGGACCCAGGCCTTCCAGGACGAGGCGGGCGGAGTGCTCTGACGCGTCCGGGCGCCGGACGACCGGTGCCCGAACGCGGTCCGCCGAGGGCCGAGGCCTCAGGAGGCCCCGGTGCCCGCGCGGCGCCGGCGTGCGGCGAGGACGAGGAGGCCACCCAGTCCGGCCGCGGCGCCCGCGACACCGGCGACCGCCGGGACGCCGTCGGAGCCGGTGCTCGCCAGAGAGCCGGTCACCGAGCCGCCACCGGACCCGGTACCGCCGGCCGCCTGGCCCTGCGGGTCGTTGCCGTGGCCACCGCTGCCGGAACCGCCGTCCGCCGCACCGCCGGTCGTGGAACCGCCGTCCGTGGAACCGCCGGTGGAGCCGCCCGAGGTGGTGGGGTCCTCCTCGTTGTCGGTGGGGATGGCGATGTGGATCTGGGCCTTGTCGTTGGCCGGGTTCTTGTCGAAGGCCGGGTGGATGTCGTAGACCGAGGTCGCCTTCACCTCGCTGGTGGTGGTCTTCGCATCGGCGTCGATCTTCAGCATGAAGGTGTAGAGCAGCGACTGACCGACCTCGATGGTGTGGTCGGCGGGCGTGCAGACGTACACGTCCGCGCCCGGCGTCCCGCCCGGAGCGGACGGGCCGTCGATCCCGAACGGCGAACAGTCCTTGGGTACTTCGGTGGCGGTGGTGCCCGCCGGGATGTGCACCATGAGCGCGGGCTGGTCGTCGCTCTCCTGGTTGCGTATCCAGCCGGGGCCGTCGTTGCGCAGCGTCGCCGTGACCGACTGCGCGTCCCCCGCGAGGGCCTCGGTGTCGTCGCCGACGGCGACGAGGTCGGCGGTGCTGTCGGCGGTGAGGGCCAGCCGCCGGTAGCTGTCGGTGAAGCCCTCGCCCGGCGTCTCACCTGTCGTGCCGGTGCCGTACTCGACGGCCTCCATCAGGGCCTTGGGCAGCGCCTTGAACCGTACGGCGGTCTTGATGGAGGCGCCGGGCTGCACGACCTCGTCGATCTCGCACACGGCCTGCCGGACCTGGTCCTCGACGGTCGAATAGCTGCAGCCCGCGACCGGCTCCGGGAAGTCCAGCCCGCGGGTCAGCCGCACCCGGAAGCTGACGCCGTCCACGGCGGCGGTGCCCTTGTTGGTGATGACGACGTCCTGGTCGTACACCTCACCGGGCTTGGGCGAAGCCTTCGGCAGCGCCGAGACCACCAGATCGGCCCCCGCGTCCTCGGCGTGCGCCGCGGGCGCGACGCCCCCGGCGATCGCGAAGGCGGCCACGAAGGCGGCCGAGGACCGGATGTACGAGCGCAGGTGCTGGCGCACGTGGATCTCCTCGTCGAAAACAGACAGCACGACGACCGGCGGTTCGACCCCCGGTCATGTGATGGACACCCGAGGGGCACCCGGGGTTGTGCCGCTGTTGCGGAAGAGACGAACGCATCAGAGGCCGTGGCGGGAATCGAACCCGCGTAACTCGCTTTGCAGGCGAGTCCCTGAACCACTCGGGCACACGGCCGGGGTCGGGTGGGCGGTGGGGCTCGCCCGAACTCGGTGAGTCGACCGTAGGGGCGGGTCGTGGCGGGGCTCAAGGGGATCGGGGGTGGTGCAACGGGACTGCCATACGCCGTTCATGAAGCGGGCGAGGGGGCGGGCGTACGACCAAGGTCCGAGGGCCGGGGGGACCTCCGACAGGGGTGATGGGCGGCTGCGCACCTTACGCTGGCGGGCATGACCGTCCTCGAACCGCGTGACACCGCCGTCGCAGACCAGACCAAGGGCAGTGCCGAGGAGGGCGTGCTGGGGCGGGAGTACCGGGCACTCAGCGTCGGGATCGTCTCCGTCGTGCTGTTGATCGCGTTCGAGGCGACGGCCGTGGGGACGGCGATGCCGGTGGCGGCGCGGGAGCTGAACGGCGTGGGGCTGTACGCGTTCGCGTTCTCGGGGTACTTCACCACCAGCCTGTTCGGGATGGTGTTCGCCGGGCAGTGGTCGGACCGGCGGGGCCCGCTCTGGGCGCTGACCACGGGGATCGGGTGCTTCGCTGCGGGCCTGCTGCTGGCCGGGACGGCGTCCGCGATGTGGCTGTTCATCCTGGGCCGCGCCGTGCAGGGGCTGGGCGGCGGGCTCGTGATCGTCGCCCTGTACGTCGTCGTCGGGCGGGCCTACCCCGAGCGGTTGCGGCCGGCGATCATGGCGGGGTTCGCGGCCGGCTGGGTCGTACCGTCGATCGTGGGGCCGCTGGCCTCCGGCGCGGTCACCGAACACCTCGGCTGGCGCTGGGTGTTCATCGGCATCCCCGTCCTCGTCGTCTTCCCCCTCGCGCTCGCGCTGCCCCAGATACGGCGGCGCGCGGGAGGTCCGGTGGCCGCCCCCGGCGACGCCGCCACCCCCTCCGCCGACCGGCGCCGCATCCGGCTCGCGTTCGGCGTCTCGCTCGGTGCCGGACTGCTCCAGTACGCCGCCCAGGACCTGCGCCCGCTCTCCCTCCTCCCCGGCCTCGCCGGCGCCGCGCTGCTCGTGCCCGCCGTGCTCGGGCTGCTCCCGCGCGGCACCTACCGGGCGGCGCGGGGGCTGCCGTCCGTCGTGCTGCTGCGCGGTGTTTCCGCCGGGTCCTTCGTCGCCGCCGAGTCCTTCGTGCCGCTGATGCTGGTCACCGAACGGGGCCTCAGCCCGACGCTGGCCGGGTTCTCGCTCGCAGCCGGCGGCGGGACCTGGGCGCTGGGGTCGTGGCTGCAGTCCCGGGCGCGGGTGGAGCCGTACCGGGAACGGCTGATGACCGTGGGCATGCTGCTCGTGACCGCCGCGATCGCCACCGCGCCCAGTGTGCTCATCCACTCGGTTCCGGTGTGGACCGTCGCCGTCGCCTGGGCCGTCGGCTGCTTCGGCATGGGCCTGGTGATCTCGTCCACGAGCGTCCTTCTGCTCCAGCTGTCCGCCCCCGAGGAGGCCGGCGCGAACTCCGCAGCCCTCCAGATCTCCGACGGCCTGTCCAACACCGTCCTGCTGGCGGCGGGTGGCGCGGCCTTCGCGGCGCTGGGCGGGGGAGCGGTGAGCCATGCGGCGACCCAGGCGTCCGGTTCGCATCCGGCGGCCTTCGCGGCGGTGTTCCTGCCGATGGCCGGGGTGGCCCTGGTGGGGGCCTGGGTGGCCACCCGGCTGCGAGGACGGCCGTAGCAGGGGCGGTCATGGCCGGGGCGGTCGAGCCGGCTGTGACGTGGGTCCCACCCACGGGCGACCCGGCCTTGTCCGCGCGTTGACACCGGTGGCTCGCCGGTAGGGTGGCCCGGTTGTCATACGTAGCCGAGCCGCACCCGACCTCGCACACCGAGCCGCACCCCGACCTCGCACACCGAGCCGGACCCCGACCGTCGTAGACCGAGCCGCCCGACCCACCCCCGGAGATCGTGACTACCACCGCCGCCACCAGCTCCGCCTCGCACTCCCACCACCTCTCTCCCGCCTTCCCAGGCCGCGCTCCCTGGGGCACCGCCAGCAAACTGCGTGCCTGGCAGCAGGGGGCGATGGAGAAGTACGTCCAGGAGCAGCCGCGCGACTTCCTCGCCGTCGCCACACCCGGCGCGGGCAAGACGACCTTCGCGCTGACGCTCGCCTCCTGGCTGCTGCACCACCACGTCGTGCAGCAGGTGACCGTGGTCGCGCCGACCGAGCACCTGAAGAAGCAGTGGGCGGAGGCGGCCGCGCGGATAGGGATCAAGCTCGATCCCGAGTACAGCGCGGGGCCGCTCGGCAAGGACTACCACGGCGTCGCCGTCACCTACGCGGGTGTCGGCGTGCGGCCGATGCTGCACCGCAACCGGGTGGAGCAGCGCAAGACCCTTGTCATCCTCGACGAGATCCACCACGCCGGTGACTCCAAGTCGTGGGGCGAGGCCTGTCTGGAGGCCTTCGAGCCGGCCACCCGTCGCCTCGCGCTCACCGGTACGCCGTTCCGGTCCGACACCAACCCGATCCCCTTCGTCACGTACGAGGAGGGCAACGACGGCATCCGGCGGTCCGCCGCCGACTACACCTACGGCTACGGCAACGCCCTCGCCGACCACGTCGTCCGGCCGGTCATCTTCCTTTCCTACAGCGGCAACATGCGCTGGCGGACGAAGGCGGGCGACGAGATCGCCGCCCGGCTCGGCGAGCCCATGACGAAGGACGCGATCAGCCAGGCCTGGCGTACGGCCCTGGATCCGCGCGGCGAGTGGATGCCGAGCGTGCTGCGCGCCGCCGACCAGCGGCTGACCGAGGTCCGCAAGGGCATCCCGGACGCGGGCGCCCTGGTCATCGCCTCCGACCAGGACTCAGCGCGCGCCTACGCCAAGCTGATCCGCGAGATCACCGGCAACAAGGCCACCCTCGTCCTGTCCGACGACGCCGGCGCGTCCAAGCGCATCGACGACTTCAGCAACAGCGACGACCGCTGGATGGTCGCCGTACGCATGGTCTCCGAGGGCGTCGACGTGCCCCGGCTGGCGGTCGGCGTGTACGCCACCACGATCTCCACCCCGCTCTTCTTCGCCCAGGCCGTCGGCCGCTTCGTACGGTCCAGGCGCCGCGGCGAGACGGCCTCCGTGTTCCTGCCGACCGTCCCCGACCTGCTCACCTTCGCCAACGAGATGGAGGTCGAGCGGGACCACGCCCTCGACAAGCCGAAGAAGGAGGGCGAGGAGGACCCGTACGCCGAGTCCGAGAAGGAGATGGAGGAGGCGAACAAGGAGCAGGACGAGGACACCGGCGAGCAGGAGCAGTTCGCCTTCGAGGCGCTGGAGTCCGAGGCGGTCTTCGACCGGGTGCTCTACGACGGTGCCGAGTTCGGCATGCAGGCCCACCCCGGCAGCGAGGAGGAGCAGGACTACCTCGGCATCCCGGGGCTGCTGGAGCCCGACCAGGTGCAGTTGCTGCTGCAGAAGCGGCAGGCCCGGCAGATCGCGCACAGCCGCAAGAAGCCGGACTCGGAGGCCGACCTGCTGGAGCTGCCGGCCGAGCGGCGGCCCGTCGTCTCGCACAAGGAGATGATGGAGCTGCGCAAGCAGCTGAACACCATGGTCAGCGCCTACGTCCACCAGAGCGGCAAACCGCACGGCGTCATCCACACCGAGCTGCGCCGGGTGTGCGGCGGGCCGCCGAGCGCGGAGGCGACGGCGGGACAGCTCAGGCAGCGGATCGCCAAGGTGCAGGAGTGGGCCACGCGGATGCGGTGACGACACCGCCCCCGACCACCGGTGCCCGTGAGGCCAGTGCGCGTATCGGGACAAACAGAGGTACTCCCTCTCGCCCCGTGCCCGGATTCTGGACGGAGGCTTCCGCTCAGCGAACCCCCTTCGCTACTGTCCCGCTACGCACACGCCCCGTGGCAGCGCCGCCGCGGAGCGCAGCCGTGAAGCGACGCGGCCCGGTACAGGCCGGGTCGCCGGCCGATCGGCGGCCTCTGTTGCGCGTCGCCGACGGGACTCGGTGACGCACTGCCGCTCGGAGGTCGCCGACCTCACCACTTGGAGGAGTGGGCGTCGTGACCGCGGAGACCTCTCAGACGCTCGACCGGGGACTACGGGTCCTCAAGCTGCTGGCCGACACGGACCATGGGCTGACCGTCACCGAGCTATCCACCAAACTGGGCGTGAACCGGACCGTGGTGTACCGGTTGCTCGCCACCCTTGAGCAACACGCCCTCGTACGCCGTGACCTGGGCGGACGTGCCCGCGTCGGGCTGGGTGTGCTGAGGCTGGGACGGCAGGTGCATCCGCTGGTCCGGGAGGCCGCCCTGCCGGCCCTGCGCTCGCTCGCCGAGGACATAGGGGCGACCGCCCATCTGACGCTGGTGGACGGGGCGGACGCGCTGGCGGTCGCCGTCGTCGAGCCCTCCTGGACCGACTATCACGTGGCGTACCGAGCGGGCTTCCGGCATCCGCTGGACCGGGGGGCCGCCGGCAAGGCGATCCTGGCCGCGCGGGCCAAGCCGACGGCGGAGTGCGGATACACCCTCACGCACGGCGAGCTGGAGGCGGGCGCCAGCGGCGCCGCGGCGCCGTTGCTCGGGGTCACCGGGGTCGAGGGGAGCGTCGGGGTGGTGATGCTGGCCGACGCGGTGCCCGAGCGGGTGGGGCCGCGGGTGGTGGACGCGGCACGGGAGGTCGCCGAAGCCCTGCAGTGAGCGCGTGCGCGGGGCCGCCGAGGGTGGGGTGACGCCTGCCCGCGGACCCTTGAGCACCAGTGGCCCGGAGCAGGCTGAAAGGGTTCTTCGCGTTAGATTGATCCCGTGCTCTCTCGCCTCACACGCCCCCAGGCCCTCGCCGTCTGCGCGCTGCCCGCCGTGGCGTTGATCGCCACGGCGGTTTTCGCGCCGCTGCCGTTCTCGCTGGCGCAGCCCGGTATGACCGCGAACGTGCTCGGGGAGAACAAGGGCACCCCGGTGATCACCATCTCGGGCGCGAAGAGCCGTACGACCAGCGGGCAGTTGCGGATGACGACGATCGAGGCGACCAATCCGGACACGCGGGTCTCGCTCGGCGACGTGCTCTCCGCGTGGTTCGCCACGGACCGGGCCGTCATGCCGCGCGACGCCGTCTACCCCAGCGGACAGTCCACCAAGGAGATCGAGCAGCACAACAGCGCGCAGATGAAGGAGTCCCAGGACGCCGCGACCGAGGCCGCGCTGGACTACCTCCATCTGACCGGCAAGGACGTCAAGGTCACGCTGAAGCTCGCCGACGTGGGCGGGCCCAGTGCCGGGCTGCTGTTCACGCTGGGCATCATCGACAAGCTCGACGGCAACGGCGGCGGCGGCGACCTCACGGGCGGCCGCACCGTCGCCGGTACGGGGACCATCGACGCCGACGGCAAGGTCGGAGCCGTGGGCGGCGTCGCGCTGAAGACGCAGGCCGCCCGGCGGGACGGGGCGACGGTGTTCCTGGTCCCCAGGGCCGAGTGCTCCGACGCCCGGTCCGAACTGCCGGAGGGGCTGCGGCTGATCCCGGTGACGACGCTGAAGAGCGCCGTGGAGTCGCTGGTGGCGCTGGAGAGCGGGAAGGGCTCCGTCGCCGCCTGCTGAGCCCTGGTCGGCCGAGTTCTAGGCGTTCATCAGCGCCGGCCTCGGTGTGGCGAGGCGCAGGCCCACCTCCACGAGCGTCCAGCCCAGGCGGGCACGGAGATCGCGGGGGCGTACGGCCTCGGCGGCGAGGCGGTGGGCGGCGGCCTCGGCGTGGAGTTCGGCGGCGCGGGTGTGGTGCGCGGCGAGGTGGGATTCGGGGGGCAGCATCGGGGCCGGCCTCTCAGTCGGTCATCGGGAAGGCGTGCGTGTGGATGCGTACCTGGGCCGCGGTGTCGTCCTCGACGGCCAGGTCGCGGTAGGAGTCGACGAGCGCGTGCATCTTCTCGATCAGCTCACGGGTGAGCTCCGGCGTCAGCCGTAGCGTCGCGCTGCTCATGTCCCAGACGCGGTTCCACTCCTCGGGCCATGAACCTCGGTCGCCCAGCCAGGTGGACAGGTTCCTGACCTGGCTCATCGCGATCTCGTGGAGGTAGAGGTCGGCGGCCCCGCGGACGGCCGGGTCGGTGTCCGTGAGCAGGGAGTCGTCGAAGCTGAAGCCCTTGTGGACCGCCTTCCACCAGCGTTCGCGTCCCTTGCCGCGCTCGGGGGCGTCCTCGACGAAGCCGTGGGCGGCGAGCTGGCGCAGGTGGTAGCTGGTGGCACCGCTGGACTCGCCCAGTTTCTCGGCGAGTTGGGACGCGGTGGCGGGGCCGCCGAAGCGCAGGGCGTCCAGCAGCTGCATGCGCAGGGGGTGCGCGAGCCCGCGCAGGGAGCGGGCGTCGAGATGGCGGACCTCCGGGGTCCGGGGCGGCTCTGTCACGCATACAAAGGTAGCGTTGCAAAGAGACCTTTGCAACGTCTTCTTTGTATGGTCGGCATCGCCATTCCCAAGGGGCTACGTGCCCTCGGCATCCCGCGCCGCCTGCTCCACCAGCGGGATGATCCGCAGCGGAACGGGGTTCTCCATCACGATCGCGGTGGCCGCCCGGACGATGCCGTCGATGGCGACGACCCGGTCGATGACCCGCTGCAGATCCGCGTTGGACCTCGCCACCAGCCGGCACAGCATGTCCCCGCTGCCGGTGGTGGTGTGCAGCTCCAGCACCTCCGGTACGGACGCCAGGTGTGCCCGCACGTCGGCGCCCTGGCCCTGGCGGATCTGGAGGGTGGCGAACGCCGTGACCGGATATCCGAGGGCCGCCGGATCGACCTGGGGCCCGAAGCCCCGGATGACGCCGTTCGACTGGAGCCGGTCCAGCCGCGCCTGCGCCGTCCCGCGCGCCACCCCCAGCCGCCGGGACATCTCCAGCACCCCGATCCGCGGCTCCAGCGCCAGCAGGACGAGGATCCGGCCGTCGAGCTGATCGATCGCCACAGCAGCCTCCCGAGTGCGATGGTCATCCTGTACAGAAATGCCGCGTCCGCGGCCGTTGCGCTGAACAGATTGTCCAGTGGATACGCAAACTATTGCGCACCTTGCCGCTCCGCATCAGGCTGCCGCTATGACCCAGACCACACACCACACTCCCGACACCGCCCGGCAGGCCGACCCCTTCCCGGTCAAGGGAATGGACGCGGTCGTCTTCGCCGTGGGCAACGCGAAGCAGGCGGCGCACTACTACTCCACCGCCTTCGGCATGCGGCTGGTCGCCTACTCGGGACCCGAGAACGGCAGCCGCGAGACCGCGAGCTACGTGCTCGAGAACGGCTCCGCCCGCTTCGTGTTCACCTCGGTCATCAAGCCCGCCACCACCTGGGGCCACTTCCTCGGCCGGCACGTGGCCGAGCACGGCGACGGCGTGATCGACCTCGCCATCGAGGTCCCGGACGCCCGCGCCGCGTACGCCTACGCGCTGGAGCACGGCGCGAAGAGCGTCGCCGAGCCGTACGAGCTGAAGGACGACAACGGCACGGTCGTCCTCGCCGCGATCGCCACCTACGGCGAGACCCGCCACACCCTGGTCGAGCGCACCGGCTACGACGGCCCCTACCTCCCGGGATTCGTCGCCGCCAACCCGATGGTCGAGCCGCCGGCCCAGCGCACCTTCCAGGCCATCGACCACTGCGTCGGCAACGTCGAACTCGGCCGCATGAACGAGTGGGTGGAGTTCTACAACAAGGTCATGGGCTTCACGAACATGAAGGAGTTCGTGGGCGACGACATCGCCACCGAGTACAGCGCGCTGATGTCGAAGGTGGTGGCCGACGGCACGCTCAAGGTCAAGTTCCCGATCAACGAGCCCGCCATCGCCAAGAAGAAGTCCCAGATCGACGAGTACCTGGAGTTCTACGGCGGCGCGGGCGTCCAGCACATCGCGCTGAACACCAACGACATCGTCCAGACGGTGCGCACGATGCGGGCGGCCGGCGTGGAGTTCCTCAACACCCCGGACTCCTACTACGACACCCTCGGCGAGTGGGTCGGCGACACCCGGGTGCCGATCGAGACCCTGCGCGAGCTGAAGATCCTCGCCGACCGCGACGAGGACGGCTACCTGCTGCAGATCTTCACCAAGCCGGTCCAGGACAAGCCGACCGTCTTCTTCGAACTCATCGAGCGGCACGGCTCGATGGGCTTCGGCAAGGGCAACTTCAAGGCCCTCTTCGAGGCGATCGAGCGGGAGCAGGCCAAGCGCGGAAACCTGTGAGCCGAAAGCCTTGCGACCGGTGAACGCCGGTTGACACCCTCAAGTCCTGCGGGTGCCGAGGGGGCGCCCACAGGACTGGGGAACTCTCCGTGACCTCTGCGATCAACCTCGCGGTGCCGTCGGTTCGTTGGCTGTGGCAGAAGGCCACGCTCAGGGAGCCGACGGTGCTGCAGTCGTTCGCCTTCGACGAGCCGAACAAGCACCTGTACGTGCTCCAGGTCACCGCCACCGGCCACGCGGCCGGCGACCTGTGCCTCAACAAGCTGGACTACAAGGGCAAGCGGCTCGGCCACATGTACCTCAAGGGCTTCGGTCACGGCGTCAGCATGGGCATCCAGCGCGACGCCGAGGACGGCTCCACCTGGATCTGGACCGAGGCCGCCGCCGTCCACGGCTACGGGCAGGGCGTCACCCGCTTCCACTTCGCCGACGGCGCCACCCGCACCGCCGCGAACGTCAAGATCCGCAAGCCGATCGCGGGCTCCACGAACAACCAGCCGTCGGTCTGCCAGGACTCGGGCCGCATCGCCGTCCGCTACCGCGACCACGCGAACAGGCCCCGCTACCGCGTCTGGGACCTCGACGCCTTCACGGCCCGCGACTACGACAACCCGGTCGCCGACTTCGCCCAGGTCGGCGCCCACCCCGACCCCAAGATCCCGTTCCAGGGTTACGCCCTGTTCCGCGACGCCGTCTACCAGCTCGCGGGCACCGCCTACAACGCCACCACCAACCCGGCCGCGGGCCGAGGCAACTCCTACGTCTCCAGCATCTCCGTCACCACCGGCAAGCTGCTCCAGCAACAGCGCACCCAGGCCGGCTACAACCTCACCTACCGCGAGCCGGAGGGCGTCGCGGTGCGCGCGGGCTCCGACCCGAAGGTGTACCTCGGCTTCGCCTCGGGGGAGATCGGAGCGCGCCGCTTCTCGATCTTCGTCAAGGAGGACAGCGACTGAACAGCGTCGTAGCCTGTCCGCATGGCCAGGATCAACGACGTGGGCGGGACGCAGGGCTTCGGTGCGGTCGACATCACCGACGACGCCGAACCCTTCCACGCGGACTGGGAGGCCCGGGTCGTCGGGCTGCTCAACGCCCTGCGCGAGCAAGGGCTGTTCAACACCAACGAGTTCCGGAACGCGATCGAGTCCATGCCGCCGACGGAGTATCTGTCGACGTCGTACTACGCGCGCTGGTTCGAGGCGATCCGCATCCTGCTCGAACGCAAGGGCGTGCTGAAGCCGGGTGAGCTCGATGCCCGCTGACCGCTTCCCGCCCGGCACCCGCGTCCGCACCTTCCACCACGACCCGCCCCATCACACCCGCCTGCCGCGCTACGCCCGCGGCAAGCGGGGCGTCGTGATCGAACCGGAGGGACCGGCGGAACTGGCCGACGTCAGCGCGCAGGGCCGCGGGGACGCGCCCGTGGAGCAGGTCTACGCGGTCCGGTTCGCGGCCCGCGACCTGTGGGGCGAGGGCGACCACCACGTCGTACTGGATCTGTGGGAAAGCTATCTGGAAGAGGATCACGGGCATGAGCGGTGACCACTCCGACGCGACGATCGCCCGTCGGGTACGACGCCTGGAGACCCTGCTGGAGGAGAAGGGTGTCCTCTCCGGCGCCCGGCTCGACGAGATCATCGACGCGACCCTGTCCGGGGCGACACCGGCGAACGGGGCACGCGTCGTCGCGCGGGCCTGGCTGGACGAGGAGTTCAGGTCCCGCCTGCTGGCGGACGGCACGTCCGCGGTCCGTGAACTCGGCTTCATGGAGGGCTCGTACCAGCGCCTGAGGGTCGTCGAGAACACCGCGACGACCCACAACGTCATCGTCTGCACCCTCTGCTCCTGCTATCCGCTGCGCCTGCTCGGCCCGTCCCCCAGCTGGTACAAGTCGGAGGCCTACCGCTCCCGGGTGGTCCGTGAACCACGGGCGGTCCTGGCGGAGTTCGGCCTGGAACTGCCGGCCGCCACGGAGATCACCGTGTGGGACTCCAGCGCCGAGACCCGCTACATGGTGCTGCCGCGCCGGCCCGAGGGCACGCAGGACCTGGGCGAGGAGCAGCTGGCCGCGCTGGTGACCCGCAACGCCCTCATCGGCACCGCCGCCGTGTGACTCAATCCTCCTCGTCCTGAGGCTCCTTGCTCTCCCCGGCGCCCGGCACCGGCACGTCCGGCGGCTCGCCCAGCGCCGCCAACGCCTGCCTCGCCGAGGGGACTTGCAGTACGGAGAAGTACGGGTTGACGCGCAGCGCCTCCCGCAGATGCCGCCGCGCCGGCCCGTACTGCTCCAAGTCCCGCTCGATCACACCCCGGTGGTACGCGTACAGGGCGCTGCGCACCCCGCCCCCGTGCACCGGGTCCGTCGCCGCCGTCGCGAACCGCAGCGCCTCCTTGTCCTGCCCGGCCCGGTGCAGCGCCCAGCCCAGCGCGTCGGCCACCTCGATGCCGGGCTGCTTGCGCCACTCGGCGCGCAACAGGTCCACGGCGGCCCGCGCGTCCCCGTGGTCGGCCTCCAGCCGCCCGAGCACCAGCGTCTCGTCGACCCCCGCCTCGGCCACCTCGCGCACCCGCGCCCGCACGGCGTCGTACTCCACCCGGGCCGCCTGACCCAGCCCGATCGACTCGTACAACTCGCCCAGTTCCAGGGCGTACTGGGGACACGGCTGCTTGGCGAGGGCCACCCGGTAGGCGTTCAGCGCCTCCGTCGTCCGCCCCAGCGCGGCCAGTGCCCGCCCCTGCCCCGCCTGCGCCGCCCGCTGGTCGGGATCGATGCGCACCGCCTCCTGGAAACGCCGCAGCGCGTCCTCAAGGTCCCCGCGCTCCCAGGACAGCTGCCCGGCCCGCTCCAGCCACGCCGCCCGCTCGGCGGGCGACGACGCCCCCGCCGCCGCGTCGGACAGCTGGGCCGCCGCGTCCTCGCGCCAGCCCCGGTCGCGGTAGACGGCCGCCGCCCGCGCCCGCACGGCGGGCCCGCTGTGCAGCTCCAGCAGTCGGTCCAGGGTCCGCTCGACCGCCTTGTGGTCACCGAGCCCGGTGTAGGCGTCGAGCAGCGGCGGATACGTCGTCCACCGCTTCGGCTCCACTTTCAGCGCCGTCTCGCCCCAGGACCGCGCGGCCGGGAAGTCGCGGCGCGCGTTCGCCAGCGCCGCCATCCCGTCCAGCGCCGCGACCCGCACGTCCTTCCGTGTCCCCGCGACCCGCAGCGAGGTCCGCAGCGCCCGCTCGGCCCGCGGATAGTTCGCCGGGTCCGCGGTACGCCGCCCCTGCTCCACGTACGCCGCCCCCAGCACCGCCCAGGCCCGCGCGTCCCCCGGATGCCCCCGCACCCACGCCTCCCGCTCCCCGATCAGCGTCCCCAGTTCCGGCAATCCGGCCGGCGCCCCCGCGACGACGGCCGACAGCGCCTGCGCGCCCGCCGCCGGAGCAACGACGGGCCTGGTCACGGGCCGTTCCCAGGGCCACAGCGCCACCACCGCGCCGAGCACCAGGGACCCGGCGAGAGCGGCGAGCAGCCCCCGCCCGCCGGTCCGCGGACGCCGTTCCTCCTGCTCCTTCTCCATGCCGCTCACTCTGCGCCAGTACGACGACCACACCCGGCATACGTCCACTGCCGTAGACGGGGTTCACACCGATGGCCCCGGGTGCGACGCTGTGATCATGAGCCGTATCGAAGCGCCCTCCGACGCAGCCACCGGAAACCTCGTCGACCGGCTCCTGACCGGTCTGCCCGCCGAGGCCGTCCTGATCGACCCCGACGTCACGGCGTCCTACGCCAACGACATGGCCAGTTTCTGTCCCGCCGGCCCCCCGGCCGTGGTCGTGCTGCCCCGCACCGTCGAGCAGGTCCAGCACGTCATGCGCATCGCCACCGAACTGCGCGTCCCGGTCGTCCCGCAGGGCGCCCGCACCGGCCTGTCCGGCGGCGCCAACACCTGCGAGGGCTGCATCGCGCTGTCCCTGACCAAGATGGACCGCATCCTGGAGATCAACCCGGTCGACCGCATCGCCGTGGTCGAACCGGGCGTCGTCAACGCCACGCTCTCCCGCGCGGTCAACGAACACGGCCTGTACTACCCGCCCGACCCCTCCAGCTGGGAGATGTGCACGATCGGCGGCAACATCGGCACCGCCTCGGGCGGCCTGTGCTGCGTCAAGTACGGCGTGACGGCCGAGTACGTCCTCGGACTCGACGTCGTCCTCGCCGACGGCCGCCTCATGTCCACCGGCCGCCGCACCGCGAAGGGCGTCGCCGGCTACGACCTCACCCGCCTCTTCGTCGGCTCCGAGGGCTCCCTCGGCATCGTCGTCCGGGCGGTCCTGGCGCTCAAGCCGCAGCCGCCCGAGCAGCTCGTGCTGGCCGCCGAGTTCGCCTCCGCGACCGCCGCCTGCGACGCGGTGTGCCGGATCATGGCGGGCGGCCACGTCCCCTCGCTGCTCGAACTCATGGACCGCACGACGGTGAAGGCCGTCAACGCCCTGGCCCACATGGGCCTGCCGGAGAGCACCGAGGCCCTGCTACTGGCCGCCTTCGACACCCCGGACCCCGCCGCCGACCTCGCCGCCCTCGGCGCCCTGTGCGAGGCCGCCGGCGCCACCCAGGTGGTCCCCGCCGACGACGTCGCCGAGTCCGAACTCCTCCTCCAGGCCCGGCGGCTCTCGCTGACCGCGCTGGAGGCGGTCAAGGGCACGACGATGATCGACGACGTGTGCGTGCCCCGCTCCAGGCTCGGCGAGATGTTGGAGGGTGTGGAGCGCATCGCCGAGAAGTACGGCCTCACCATCGGCGTCTGCGCGCACGCCGGCGACGGCAACACCCACCCCACCGTCTGCTTCGACGCCGCCGACCCCGACGAGTCCCGGCGCGCCCGAGAGTCCTTCGACGAGATCATGGCCCTCGGCCTCCAGCTCGGCGGCACGATCACCGGCGAACACGGCGTGGGCGTGCTGAAGAAGGAGTGGCTGGCGCGCGAGATCGGGCCGGTCGGGGTGGAGATGCAACGGCAGATCAAGCACGTCTTCGATCCGCTGGGCATCCTCAACCCCGGCAAGCTCTTCTGACCGGGCCGACCGAGCGGTCACCGGGCGAGCAACTGGTCGAGCGCGTCGTCGATCCCCAGCTGTTCGCCCTCGGTCCCCGGGGGCACCACCCGCAGCGTCCGCTCCAGCCAGGCGGACACCTGCCCGGCGGGCGCCTCCAGCAGGGCTTCCCCGTCCGGCGAACTGAGCGCCATCAGCACGACAGCGCGCCCCTCGGTCTTGGTCGGCCACACCCGCACGTCACCCTGCCCGCACGGCCGGAACACCCCCTCCACCAGCAGCTCGCGCGAGAACGTCCATCCCACGGGGTGCTCGGAGTTGATGTGGAAGGCGACATGCACGGCGTACGGATCGTCCGTGCGGTAGCTGAGCCGGGCCGGTACCGGGATACCGCGGTCCGGAGACAGGATCAGCCTGAGGTCCAACTCGCGTTCCACGACGGTGTAGTGCATGACGTCCGGTTCCTCTCTCGGGCAGGTGTACGGGCCCCTGTGGGCAGCCCCGTACAGGGGAGAGAGAGGTGGGGCCGCAACCATTACGCGGGTTCGGAGAAGTTTTCTCCGAGCGTGTGAATCCGGTGCATGAGGTTGCCCGGAAAAGGGTGGGTCCGGCGGGACCGGGGGTGCGGCCCGCGCCGGTCTGATAGATGTGGTGGCCCCCATATTCACCCGCGAGCAGATACGGGACGACGGACATGAGCGCCCCATCCCCGGCCCCCGGCGACGACAGGCCCCGCGAAGGGTACTACCCGGACCCGTCCATTCCTGGATATGTCCGGTACTGGAACGGTGCCGCCTGGGTACCGGGCACCAGCCGTCCGGCGCCGTCGGACGGCGAGTCGCTCGACCCGCCGCCCGGGTCGGGCCCGGTTCCGGCGCAGGCCCAGGCCCCCTCGGTCCCCTTGGTCGAGGAGACCGGCCCGCACTTCTTCGACGAGGACCCCGAGCCGGGGCAGGCGGCCTCGGCGGAACCCCCTGAGGGCGGCCGTCCCGAGCCGGCGTCCGCCTGGGGCGCCGACCGCTCCCGGCAGTCCGGCTTCGGCGGCGAACAGGACCGCCGCGTCTCCTGGGGCGCCGACCCCCGTGTTGCCGGGGCCGACGGCCCGGACCGCACGACCAGCACGGACGGTTCCGCGACGATCCCGCCCGCCCGGACTGACCCATCCGAGGCCGACTCCGGCGGGACGTTCGTCTTCCGCAGGGTGACCGCCGACGCCGGCCCCCAGGGCGGTGCGTCCGACGGCTCCTCCGCCACGCCCGCCCCCGGTGGCCCCGCCGCCGACGAGGGCACCATGACCTTCCGCGCCGTGTCCCAGCGCACGGGGCAGCAGGGCGGGGCGCAGGGCGGCGGCACGGGGGCGCCCGCGGGCGCCGGGGGAGGAGCACGGCCGGCCCCGGGGGCCGGTGCGTCCGGTTCCGGCGTCCAGCCGCCGTCGTCCGGGGCCGCCGCGTCCGCCGGTGCCTCCGGCGGCCCGGCGTTCGGACCGCAGGCCTCCGCCGCCGGGCCCGATGCCCCCGGCTTCAACGCCGGCCTGGCCGCCGCCGAACGCGCGGCGCAGGCACAGGCCGCCGGTGCCCAGGGCGCCGCCCCGGCCGCGCTCTCCCAGCAGCCCTCCGTATCGGTGCCGCCGCAGCCCGGCGGTCCCCAGCCCGCCGCCACCCCGATGGCCGCCGGGCCCGGTGGCGGCCAGGCCTCCTGGGCCCAGCAGGTGCACCGGCTCGCGGGCGCCGAGGAGGAGCAGCCCGTCGCGCCCTGGAAGCCCCCGGTGGCGGACATCTTCCAGCAGGCCGCCATGAACGCGGCCGCCGCCCGCCCGGCAAGCCTGGGCAAGCGGTTCGCCGCCCGGCTGCTGGACACGATCGTCGTCGCGGGCGTCACCGCCGTGGCCGCCGTCCCGCTCGGCACCAAGGCGGTCGACCACATCAACGGCAAGATCGACGAGGCCAGGCTCAGCGGACGGACCGTCACCGTCTGGCTGCTGGACGGCACCACCTCGGTGTACTTCGGCATCATCCTGGCCGTCCTGCTCGTGGTCGGTGTGCTCTACGAGGCGATGCCCACCGCCAGGTGGGGCCGCACGCTCGGCAAGAAGCTGCTCGGCCTGGAGGTGCGGGACATCGAGGCGCACGAGCCGCCGTCCTTCGGCGGGGCCCTGCGCCGCTGGCTCGTCTACTGCGTGCCCGGCCTGCTCGGCATCGGTGTCGTCGGCGTGGCGTGGTGCCTGTTCGACCGGCCGTGGCGCCAGTGCTGGCACGACAAGGCGGCGCGTACGTTCGTCGCGGGCTGAGCGGGTCGGCCGTACGGCGTACTCGAATCGGTACTCCGGACGGCCGTCCGCCGGATGCGGAGCCGGGGCGTTCGCGGTCCACTCGGGCCATGACGACCGAACCGCCCGGCTCGGGACAGCAGCCGCCGGAAGACGACCCGTTCAGGAAACAGCCTCCACCCGGCCAGCAACCGCCCTCAGGCGGTCAGCAGCCGCCATACGGTCAGCAGCCGCCGCCCTACGGCGGTGGCCCCTACGGCGGCGGGCCCCACCCCGGCGATCCGCTCGCCGGGATGCCCCCGCTCGCCGACAGCGGCAGGCGCACACTGGCCCGGATCATCGACCTGATCCTCGTCGGCATCGTCGTCTGGCTGGTCACCTGGCCGATCGGCGTGCACGAGTACACCGTCAACGGCAACAACGTGGCGGTCGGCAAGTCCTTCGCGCAGTCCGTCATCGCCGCCGTGCTCTACGTCGCCTACGACACCTTCATGATCAGCAACTCCGGGCAGACGCTCGGCAAGAAGTGGCTGAGGATGCGGGTGGCGAACCTCGACAACGGCTCCACGCCCTCGGTGCAGACCTCGCTGGCGCGGGCGGCGGTGCTGTGGATCCCGTTCGCGTTCTGCTGCGCCTGCATCTGGACCGCGATCTCGGGCGGCTGGAGCTACTTCGACCGGCCCTACAAGCAGGGCCTGCACGACAAGGCGGCGAAGACGGTGGTGGTCAGCACCGACTGACCGGCACCGGCGGGACCGTCTCAGGCGGCCTTCGACGAACCCGAGGCCACGGCGGGCACGGGCTCCTCGGCCTGCTCCGGCGCGGGCCGGGACACCGCGACGACCTTCGTCCTCGGCAGCGGCACCGTCATGGCGACCAGGAGGCCCAGGGCGAGCGCCGAGACGGCGATGACCGCGATCCCCACGCCCGAACTCGTCTGGGACAGCAGCAGCATGGCGAGCGTCGAGAAGATGACGGTGCAGGAGCCGTAGGTCAGCTGTGCGGCAGTCGGACGAGGCATGGCAATCGTGTCCTCGGAAGTGGGGGTCCACGGGGGGCGTCGGCCTGGCTTTCCGCCTGTTTCGGGGCGTGCCGCCATCCGACTCTAATCGCGTGTGTGCCCGACTGGAACGAACAGTAAGCGTGACCTAACCAACAGTGCCGGTGCACAGGGGGCGCACGGAGTCATGGCGTCCATCAAGTGGACGTTCGAACGCGCCGGTCGGGGTGTCCGCAAAGCGAACCCCGGCTCCGCATAGTGCACTTGTCCTGCTCAAGTCAAGGTCTGTCTTTTCTTACCGACCTCTAGTCAAATTGCGTCACTTGACTTACCAACGTGACCACGAGGAACTCAAGTGACTCTTAAACATTGGACGTTCAGAACCGGCGCGGTCGGTGTCGCACTCGCGGCGGCGACAGCCACGTTCTCGACGTTCGGCGTGGCGCAGGCCGCCGACAGCGCCAAGTCCGCCACCGTGGACCGCCGTGACCCGGCCGCGGCCCAGAGCACCAAGGAGCACGACCTCGACGGTCCGCTCTCCAAGACCCAGGAGGCGCAGCGCCAGGAGGCCCTGAAGCAGGTCATCTCCGGAAAGACCTCGGTGAAGGACCGCGACGGTTCGCGGGTCGTCCAGCTCAAGAGCAAGAAGGGCGACTCCAAGTACGTAGAACTGGGTCGCGAGAAGACGGACAAGATCTTCACGATCCTGGTCGAGTTCGGCGACCAGGCCGACAGCCGCTACGGCGGCACCGCCGGCCCGCTGCACAACCGGATAGCCGAGCCGGACCGGGCCAAGGACAACTCCACGGCCTGGCAGGCGGACTACGACCAGCAGCACTTCCAGGACCTGTACTTCGGCACCGGCAAGAACACCGAGTCGCTGAAGAAGTACTACGAGAAGCAGTCCTCGGGCCGCTACTCGGTCGACGGCGAGGTCACCGACTGGGTCAAGGTGCCCTACAACGAGGCCCGTTACGGCAACAACGCCTGCGGCTCCACCACCTGCTCCAGCGTCTGGAACCTGGTGCGCGACGGCCTGACCTCCTGGGTCGCCGGCCAGAAGGCGGCGGGCGAGTCGGACGCCGACATCAAGGCGGACCTCGCCCAGTACGACCAGTGGGACCGCTACGACTTCGACGGCGACGGCGACTTCAACGAGCCCGACGGCTACGTCGACCACTTCCAGATCGTGCACGCCGGCGAGGACGAGTCCGCCGGCGGCGGCGCGCAGGGCACCGACGCGATCTGGGCGCACCGCTGGTACGCGTTCGGCTCCGACGCCGGCGCCACCGGCCCCGCGAACAACAAGCTCGGCGGCACCCAGGTCGGCGACACCGGCGTCTGGGTCGGCGACTACACGATGCAGCCGGAGAACGGCGGACTCGGCGTCTACGCCCACGAGTACGGCCACGACCTCGGCCTGCCGGACGAGTACGACACCAACGGCGGCGAGAACTCCACCGGGTTCTGGACCCTGATGTCCTCCGGTTCCTGGCTCGGCACCGGCAAGAACGCCATCGGCGACCTGCCGGGCGACATGAACGCCTGGGACAAGCTCCAGCTGGGCTGGCTGAACTACGACACGGCGAAGGCCGCGACGAAGTCGAAGCACAAGCTGGGCGTCGCCGAGTACAACACCAAGAACAAGCAGGCCCTCGTGGTCACGCTGCCCGACAAGGCGGTCACCACCGAGGTGGTCACCCCGGCGCAGGGCTCGACCCAGTGGTGGAGCGGCAGCGGCAACGACCTGAAGAACACGCTGACCCGGTCGGTGGACCTCACCGGCAAGTCCGCGGCGACGCTGGCCCTCGACGGCTACTACGACATCGAGGCGAACTACGACTTCCTCTACGCCGAGGTCTCGACCGACGGCGGCGCCAACTGGACCGCCCTGGACGGCACGGTGGACGGCCAGGCCATCCCGCGCGACGGCAGCGACAAGCCGGCGCTGACGGGCACGATCGACGGCTACAAGAAGCTGTCGTACTCGCTCGACGCCTACGCGGGCAAGAAGATCGACCTGCGCTTCCGCTACCAGACGGACGGCGGTGTGGCGCTCAAGGGCTTCGCGGCCGACGAGATCACCGTGACGGCCGACGGTGCGGCGGTCTTCTCCGACAACGCCGAGTCCGCGGACGCCGGTTGGACCGCGAGCGGCTTCTCCCGCATCGGCGCGTCCTTCACCAAGGACTACAAGCAGTACTACATCGCCGAGAACCGCCAGTACGTGTCGTACGACAAGACCCTGAAGGTCGGCCCGTACAACTTCGGCTTCTCGACGACCCGTCCGGACTGGGTGGAGCACTACCCGTACCAGAACGGCCTGTTGATCTGGAAGTGGGACACCTCTCAGCCGGACAACAACACCGGTGACCACCCGGGCACGGGTCAGATCCTGCCGATCGACTCGCACCCGGTGCCGATGAAGTGGTCCGACGGCACGCTGATGCGGGGCCGCATCCAGGCCTACGACTCGCCGTTCAGCCTCTACCCGACGGACGGCATCACGCTGCACAAGGCGGACGTCGCGACCAAGATCAAGTGGTCGTGGGGGGTGCCGGTCTTCAACGACCACGCGAGCACCTACTACGACACCTCGAACCCGGCCGCGGGTGTCAAGGTCACTGACACCAACACCAAGATCAAGATCGTCCGGGAGGCCCTCGACGGGTCGAGGATCTCGCTCGAGGTGGGACCCGCACTGAAGTAGTCCGAGTTTTCGCAGGTCAGAGACGTATCGGCGGTGACCCCTTGGCGGGTCGCCGCCGATCGTGTTTAGGTGCGTGCTGTGCCGTTCTTATTGACAGTCCCTTCGACACCGACTCGCACGGGGGTGTGACCTGCATGGCCGCAGGAGGTTTCTGCAAGCTGCCGAGCGGCAGCGTGGTGGTGGCGCTGAACCTGCCCAGCCCCACCGCCGACGGCACGGACTGCGTCCGTGTCCTCGTCCACGCCCGCAACCGGGCGCGCGCCCTGACCAGGCTGCGCAACCTGGGCATGCGGGCCGTCTACCTGCGGGGCAACGCGGCCCCGCCGACCCCGGACGAGATCACGGCCGTCCTGCACCATCCCGACGGCCTGATATGGCGCACGGCCCCTGACAACGGTGTCCTGCCCGCCCCGGACCTGGTCCAGGAACTGTGGCACCCGATCAAGGCCCTACTCCGCCGCCCGGCGGCTCCGGCATAACGGCCCCGGGCACCTCTCCCCGCCGCGACGGCGATCAACCACGACGCCGCGATCCGGCGGTGCCGTCCGGGGCGGCCCGGCCGCGCCGCTTACGCGGGGAAGTACCGGCCGGCGGCGTCAGTCCGCTCCGGTCCGACCACGCCGGTACGCGTTGTTTGTCCGCCGCGACGGCGACCAGCCACAACGTCGCCGTCCGGCGCTGCCGGTCCGGGTCGGTCGCGTCATTGTGGTGACCGGCGGCGCGGGGCCGGTCGGCCGGCCGTCTCGGGGCAGGGGCGCCTGACCGGGCGTCTCAGGCCGGTTCTCCCCGCAGGCGCACTTCTCTCCGCCGCGACGGCGATCAACCACGACGTCGCCGTCCGGCGGTGCCGTCTCGGGGTCGGTCGTGTCGTTGTGGTGACCGGCGGGGCGCGGGGGCGGTCGGCCGGCCGCTTCGGGGGCCGAGGCAGCCGGTCGGGTGCCTCAGGCCGGTGCCCTTCTCTCCGCCGCGACGGCGATCAACCACGACGTCGCCGTCCGGCGGTGCCGTTCCGGGGGCGGTCGGGCCGCGCTGGCGGCATCGCACTGCGGCCCACGCCGCATACGCCGGTACGCGTCGTTTGTCCGCCGGACGGCGACCGGCCACGGCGTCGCCGTCCGGCGGTGCCGTTTCGGGTGGGAGGCGGTGGTGCCGGGTCGGGCTACGCGACCACCGGCTTGCCGGTCAGTTCCACTCCTGCCCCGCGCATCTCCTCGAGCGCGCGGTCGGTGGTCTCCTGGGCGACGCCGGCGGTCAGGTCGAGCAGCACCTGGGTGCGGAAGCCCTCGCGTGCCGCGTCCAGCGCGGTGGCCCGCACGCAGTGGTCCGTGGCAATACCGACCACGTCGACCTCGACGACGTCCCGGGCGCGCAGCCACTCGGCCAGCGGGACGCCGTTCTCGTCGGCGCCCTCGAAGCCGCTGTAGGCCGCCGCATACGCCCCCTTGTCGAAGACGGCGTCGATGGCGCCGGAGGCGACGGCGGGGGCGAAGTTCGGGTGGAAGCCGACGCCCTCGGTGCCGGCGACGCAGTGCGCGGGCCAGGAGTGGACGAAGTCGGGGTTGTCGGCGAAGTGACCGCCGGGCGCGATGTGGTGGTCGCGGGTGGCCACCACGTGCTGGTAGCCGGAGCCGGCCGCCTGCCCGATCAGTTCGGTGACGGCGGCGGCCACGTCGGCACCCCCGGCCACGGCGAGGCTGCCCCCCTCGCAGAAGTCGTTCTGCACGTCTACGACGATCAAGGCGCGGCGCATGGTCGGTGTCCTTCGACTATGGGGTCGGGGGGAGAAGGGGGGTGCGGGCCCGGCCGGTGAACTTCCGAGCCTATTGAGTTCGGGGGGCGCAGGGGAGGGGGCACGAGAGGGCGTATCCGCGGGGGCGTGCGGTGAGCACCCGCTACTGGCTACCCGAGCGAGCCTGTACGTACTCCGTCGGAATGACGGGTTCCCCGCGCGACAGCTGGGTGGCCGACAGCGGCAGGCCGGCCCGCGCGGCCGTGTGCCGGTCGCGTACGGCGTCCAGCGGCTCGCGGGCGATCACGTCGCCGCCCTTGATCAGCTCCACCAGCAACTGCCGGTCGGCGAGCTCGGCCGGGACGGGGCCCGTGCCGACGACCTCGGCCTCCGCGACCCCGTCGGCGTCGAGGCGCCGCGCCGCCCACTTACGGCCGCCGACGGACGTCTTGCCGCCGCTGGACTTCTTCGCCACCGGCACCAGGGGCGCCTTGGGGTCGTCGGACTCCGCGCGGGCGACCAGCTTGTAGACCATGGACGCCGTCGGGTGCCCGGACCCGGTGACCAGCTGGGTGCCGACGCCGTACGCGTCCACGGGCGCCGCCGCCAGCGAGGCGATGGCGTACTCGTCCAGGTCCGAGGTCACGATGATCTTCGTGCCGGTCGCGCCCAGCTCGTCCAGCTGCTGGCGCACCCGATGCGCGACCAGCAGCAGGTCGCCGGAGTCGATGCGCACGGCACCCAGCTCGGTCCCGGCGACCTCGACGGCCATCCGGACGGCCTCGGTGACGTCGTAGGTGTCCACGAGCAGGGTCGTGCCCCGGCCGAGGGAGTCCACCTGGGCGCGGAAGGCGTCCCTTTCGTGGTCGTGGAGCAGGGTGAAGGCGTGGGCCGAGGTGCCGACGGTCGGGATGTTGTAGCGGAAGCCGGCCGCGAGGTCGGAGGTGGAGGAGAAACCGCCGACGTAGGCCGCGCGGGAGGCGGCGACGGCCGCGAGCTCGTGGGTGCGGCGGGCGCCCATCTCGATCAGCGGGCGCACACCGGCGGCCGAGGACATGCGGGAGGCGGCCGCGGCGATGGCGGAGTCGTGGTTGAGGATGGAGAGGATCACGGTCTCCAGCAGCACGCACTCGGCGAACGACCCCTCGACCCGCATGATCGGCGAGCCCGGGAAGTACACCTCGCCCTCGGGGTAGCCCCATACGTCGCCGCTGAACCGGTAGCCGGCGAGCCATTCCAGGGTCGGCTCGTCGACGATGCCCTTCTCGCGCAGGAAGCCCAGGACGCCGGCGTCGAAGCGGAAGTTCTCCACGGCGTCCAGGACCCGCCCGGTGCCGGCCACGACGCCGTAGCGGCGCCCCTCGGGCAGCCGCCGGGTGAAGACCTCGAAGACCGACCTCCGTTCGGCGGTACCGGCCTTCAAGGCGGCCTGAAGCATCGTGAGCTCGTACTGGTCCGTGAAGAGCGCCGTAGAGGGAACGTCCACCGGCAGCCCAAGGTCCGCTACATCCACGAAAACTCTCCTTGCCACATTTCTCCGGGTGCCCCAGGGTCGGCCGGGGGTCCGGGGGTTGTCCCCCGGCGTGAGCAGCATGGCAATGATGCTACACCCCTTTGCGTCAGTGTGACGATTTATCGGGGCCGTGGCAGCATGGGCCATGTGACGTCACCCGCTCCCGTAGAGATCGAACGCACCGAGTCGGCGGAGGAGGTCTTCGCCGTACCCGAGCCGGACGTCCCCTGGGTCACGATCGTTCACAACGACCCGGTCAACCTCATGAGCTACGTGACCTACGTCTTCCAGACGTACTTCGGGTACTCGAAGGACAAGGCCACCAAACTCATGCTCGATGTCCACCACAAGGGCCGGGCGGTCGTCTCCAGCGGTAGCCGCGAGGAGATGGAACGCGACGTGCAGGCGATGCACGGCTACGGCCTGTGGGCCACCCTCCAGCAGGACCGGAAATGACCCCCTCCCGCGCGCAGGACCGGAAGTAGCGAACCTCCTCCATGCCAGGACACTTCGAACCGCTCCCCGGCGGCGGTGCGGCCGTCGCCCTCGACGACGTCGAGATCTCCATCATCCGGTCGCTCGCCGTCCAGTTGCTGGAACTCATCGGCCCCGGACCCGGCGCGGACGCCTCCGACGACCCGCTCGCGGAGCTCTTCGCCGAGGGCCCGAGCGAGCCCCCCGGGGACCCCGTGCTCAAGCGGCTTTTCCCAGACGCCTACTGCGACCCGGAGGGCACCCCCGGCCCCCGGCAGGCGCAGGAACAGCAGGCCCACTCCGCCGAGTTCCGCCGCTACACCGAGAACGACCTGCGCGCCGGCAAGCGGGAGAACGCGCTCACGGTCGTCCGCACCCTCGACGCGCTCACCCCGGCCCCCGACGGCGGAGCGGTCCTCGAACTGTCCCCGGAGCAGTCCCGGCAGTGGCTGGGCTCCCTCAACGACCTGCGTCTGGCGATCGGCTCCCGGCTGGAGATCACCGACGAGGACGACACCGACGTCCTCTACCGGCTCCCCGACGACGACCCCCGTAAGCCCATGGTGATGGCCTATCTCTGGCTGGGCGGGCTCCAGGAGACGCTGGTGAACACCCTCCTGCCCTGAAATGTGCAGGTTCCGTGTTCGCTCAGAGGACGCTCAAATCCGGATAACGATCGAGTCACCGGTCCGGCCGGGTGTGTCCGTTTTCTGCGCTGTTTGGTCCCTTCTCCTTGTGTGATGCGCCACATCCGCGCCCCGTGATCAGCGTTGCGGCCGTGATAAATCTTCACGACCGCCCGGCGAACACCACCCGAATGTTCGGCCGGGTGCGCCACAGCGCCGACGACCGTCGGCCTGGCACGAGCGGGCCCGCAGCCCGCTCAGCTCCATTCAATCCGGGGGGATCGAGACCCGATCCGAGGCCGACGAGAGGCCCGGGTCGGCATGGAGAAAGGCGCACCACACACATGACCTCCGCTCAGGTCGACACAGGCTCGGAGCAGACCTCCGAAGAGGGGTACGAGCGCGGACTCGGCAGCCGCCAGGTCCAGATGATCGCGATCGGCGGCGCCATCGGCGTCGGCCTCTTCCTCGGGGCCGGGGCGAACATCGCCAAGGCCGGTCCCAGCCTCATCCTGATGTACGCCCTCGCCGGCGCCATCGTCTTCTTCATCATGCGGGCGCTCGGCGAACTGCTCCTGTACCGCCCGGTCTCGGGCTCCTTCGCGGAGTACTCCCGCGAGTTCCTCGGCCCGTTCTTCGGCTACTTCACCGGCTGGACGTACTGGCTGATGTGGGTCGTCACCGGCATGGCCGAGCTCACGGCCGCCGCGATCTACGTCCACTACTGGTTCCCGCACGTCCCGCAGTGGGTGACCGCGCTGGTCTTCCTGGTGATCCTCTTCGGGGTCAACCTGATCTCGGTGAAGCTCTTCGGCGAGCTCGAGTTCTGGTTCTCCATGGTCAAGGTCACCGCCCTGATCGGCATGATCGTGATCGGCCTCGGCGTGCTCACCCTCGGCTTCAGCAACGCCGGTGACACCGCCGCGGTCGCCAACCTCTGGCAGTTCGACGGCTTCTTCCCCAAGGGCATCGGCTCCTCCCTGATGACCCTGCAGGGCGTCATGTTCGCCTACCTCGCGGTCGAGCTGGTCGGCGTCACCGCGGGCGAGTCCGAGAACCCCGAGAAGACGCTGCCCAAGGCGATCAACACCCTGCCCTGGCGCATCGCGCTCTTCTACGTCGGCGCCCTCACCGTCATCCTGTGCGTGGTGAAGTGGACCGACTTCGCGGCCGGTGTCAGCCCCTTCGTGAAGGCGTTCGCGGTGATCGGCATCCCGGCCGGCGCGGGCATCGTCAACTTCGTCGTGCTGACCGCGGCCCTGTCCTCCTGCAACTCCGGCATGTACTCCACGGGCCGCATGCTGCGCACCCTCGCCGACAACGGCGAGGCCCCGGCGGTCTTCCGCAAGCTGTCCTCGACCAAGACGCCGGCCTTCGGCATCACCGTCTCGGTCCTCTTCATGGGCATCGGCGTCGTCCTGAACTACGTCGTCCCGGAGAAGGCCTTCGGCTACGTCACCTCGGTGGCCACCGCGGCCGGCATCTGGACCTGGCTGATGATCCTCGTCAGCCACGTGCTCTACCGACGTGCCGTCGTCGCCGGACGGCTGCCCGCCTCCGCCTTCCCGGCGCCGGGCGGCGCGGTGTGCAGCTGGATCGCCATCGTCTTCCTGCTCTTCGTCACGGGGCTCATCGCCTACGACGCCGACTCGCGGATCTGCCTCTACGTGATGGCGGGCTGGGCCGCCGCACTGGGCGTCGGCTGGGCCGTGCTGAAGGCCCGCCACCCGCAGGTCGCGGAGCGGCGCGAGCCGGAGCTCGAGAAGGTCGGCTGACCTCCCGGTTCAGCATGTGGGCCGCCCCGTACCACCCTTCGGTACGGGGCGGCCCCTCTGCTTATCCTTGCCGGCATGCTGACCATCACCCAGGCCCTCGTCGACCAGATCGTCGCCCACGCGCGCAAGGACCACCCCGACGAGGCGTGCGGCGTCATCGCCGGGCCGGCCGGTTCGGACCGCCCCGAGCGCTTCATCCCCATGCTCAACGCGGCCATGTCGCCGACCTTCTACGAGTTCGACTCCGGCGACCTGCTCAAGCTCTACCGCGAGATGGACGACCGCGACGAGGAGCCGGTGGTCATCTACCACTCCCACACGGCCACCGAGGCCCGCCCCTCCCGCACCGACATCTCCTACGCGAACGAGCCCGGCGCCCACTACGTCCTGGTCTCCACCGCCGACACCGACGGCCTCGGCGAGTTCCAGTTCCGCTCGTTCCGGATCGTGGACGGCGAGGTGACCGAGGAGGAGGTCGCCGTCGTCGAGGCATACTGAGCCCGTACCGAGCCCCTGCGCCCGGCCCGGCCGGTGACCCGGGCGTCCGCCTGAGCTGTGCGGTCTCAGCAGCCGGTCGGAATGCGTCCGTAGTGTGAGATCACACTCCGGGTCGGGGACCGGGAATCGATACGATGACCGCATGGTTTCCAACGACGTGAGCGAAAAGACGCCGGGCACCCTGCTCGTGGCGCGGCTGCACGTCGACCTGTGCAGGCTGAACAGCGCCCTCTGTCCGAGCTGACCCCTGCCGCCGTACGGCCGTGAGCCGCGGCGCCTCACGCACCACCCCCGCACGACTGCGCTGCCGCGCGCGCACCGACCAGCCGAAAACTTCCGACAGGAGCCCTGAGCCATGGCCATCGAGGTCCGCATCCCCACCATCCTCCGCACCTACACCGACGGTCAGAAGGCGGTGGAGGGCACCGGGGACACTCTCGCCGAGCTCTTCGCCGACCTCGAGACCCGGCATGCGGGCATCCAGGCCCGCATCGTGGATGGCGGCGAGCTGCGCCGGTTCGTGAACGTCTACCTGAACGACGAGGACGTCCGCTTCCTCGACGGCATCAACACCAAGCTCGGCGACGGCGACAACGTCACGATCCTGCCGGCCGTGGCCGGCGGTATGGCCTGATCCCCATGCGCTACGACTCCCCGATCGCCGCGGTCGGCAACACCCCCCTGGTGTGCCTGCCGCGGCTGTCGCCGTCCGAGGACGTCCGGATCTGGGCCAAGCTGGAGGACCGCAACCCCACCGGCTCGATCAAGGACCGCCCCGCCCTGCACATGATCGAGCAGGCGGAGAAGGAGGGCCGGCTGACTCCGGGCTGCACGATCCTGGAGCCGACCTCCGGCAACACCGGCATCTCCCTCGCCATGGCCGCCAAGCTCAAGGGCTACCGCATGGTGTGCGTGATGCCCGAGAACACCTCGCAGGAGCGCCGGGACCTGCTCGGCATGTGGGGCGCCGAGATCATCCCCTCCCCGGCCGCGGGCGGCTCCAACACCGCCGTACGGGTCGCCAAGGAGCTCTCCGCCGAGCACCCGGACTGGGTGATGCTCTACCAGTACGGCAACCCCGACAACGCCGGCGCGCACTACGCCACGACCGGCCCGGAGATCCTCGCCGACCTGCCCTCCATCACCCACTTCGTGGCCGGCCTCGGCACGACCGGCACCCTGATGGGCGTCGGCCGCTACCTCCGCGAGAACAAGCCGGACGTCAAGGTCGTCGCCGCCGAACCGCGCTACGACGACCTGGTGTACGGCCTGCGCAACCTCGACGAGGGCTTCGTACCCGAGCTGTACGACGCCTCCGTTCTCACCACCCGCTTCTCGGTCGGCTCCGCGGACGCCGTCACCCGCACCCGTGAACTCCTCCAGCAGGAGGGCATCTTCGCGGGCGTCTCCACGGGCGCGGCCCTGCACGCCGCCATCGGCGTCGGCAACAAGGCGCTGAAGGCGGGGGAGTCCGCCGACATCGTGTTCGTCGTGGCCGACGGCGGCTGGAAGTACCTGTCGACGGGCGTCTACACGGCGGCCACGACAGAGGAAGCCATCGAGGCCCTCCAGGGGCAACTCTGGGCGTAGGCGCGCCTCACGTCGCCAGGTGACGGACCTGGTCCCACAGGACCGGGTCCACCACACCGGCCCGCCGCCGGAAATGCCACACCGGCACCTCGCGCAACTCGTCCGTCTCCAAAAAGCTCGCCCGGCCCTGACGGTCGCCCACCGCTCCCGGCGGCAGCGGGATCACCCCGGGCCGCTCGCCGTGGTACTTGCTGGTGATCTTCGCGACCGTCGCCCGCTCCCCGTGCACCACGAGCACCAGGCAGGGCCGGTCCTTTCCGCCGGGCCCGTCCTCGATGGGGACGTCGGCCCACCAGATCTCGGCGGGCCTGGGCCGTTGCCGTCCCCGCTCGCCCGGCCGCCCCGGCGGCCGCGTCCGCCGCCCCCCGGGCCGCCTCCCGCGCCCCCACCCGTCGACGAGCGTGGCGACCAGCGCCAGCAGTACCACGGCCGCGAGCGCAAGCCACCAGGACGTGTCCATGGGGACGACGTTACCGGGGCGCACCGCCCAGCGCGCGCCCTCTCTCACGCCTCACGCGCCCCACTTCCAGCCGAACCGGTGACACCACAGGTGAGTTCGCCCACAACAGCCCTTGGCGGAGGAGCGACGAGGAGTTTTGCGCCTTACGCTCGACGGACCGCACGACCCCCGACGCCCCATCCCCGATCTTCTGGATTCTCTGGATTTCCAGCCAGCGGAGGTTTCTGTTTCATGAAGCTCACCGTCGTCGGCTGCTCGGGGTCGTTCCCGTCCGCGGAATCGGCCTGCTCGAGCTACCTCGTCGAGGCCGACGGCTTCCGGCTGCTCCTCGACATGGGCAACGGCGCCCTCGGCGAGCTGCAGCGCCACTGCGGTCTCTACGACCTCGACGCGATCTTCCTCAGCCATCTGCACGCCGACCACTGCATCGACATGTGCGCGTACTTCGTCGCGCGCTACTACCGCCACGACGGCGGCCGCTGCGACCCGATCCCCGTCTACGGCCCCGAAGGCACCGAACACCGCCTGACCACCGCCTACGCGGACACCCCCACCGCCTCCTCGATGAGCGAGGTCTTCGACTTCCACACCGTCAAGCCGTCCACGTTCGAGATCGGCCCGTTCACGGTGCACACGGAACGCGTGGCCCATCCGGTGGAGGCGTACGGCATCCGGATCGAGCACGGCGGCAGGTCCCTGACGTACTCCGGTGACACGGGCGTGACCTCCGTGCTGGACGAACTCGCCCGCGACACCGACCTGTTCCTCTGCGAGGCGGCCTTCACGCACGGCAAGGAGAACATCCCCGACCTGCACCTCAACGGCCGCGAGGCGGGGGAGTCGGCGGCCCGGGCGGGCGCCCGGCGCCTGGTCCTCACCCACATCCCGCCGTGGACCGACCCGCAGATCAACCTGGCCGACGCGCGTGCCGCGTACGCGGGCCCGGTGGAGCTGGCGACGCCGAGGGTGACGTACGAGATCTGACGCCACGACGACGAAGGGCCCGGAGCCGTGCGGCTCCGGGCCCTTCGTGCTGTCGTGGGCTCACGCCTTGGTGAGGTCCTCGACCTCCTCCTCGGGCTCGCGGCCCGGGGTGGGGAGGTTGAACTTCGTGATGGCGAAGCGGAAGACGACGTAGTAGATCGCGCCGAAGACGAGACCGATCGGGATGATCAGCCAGGGCTTGGTGGCGAGGTTCCAGTTGAGGCCGTAGTCGATGGCGCCCGCGGAGAAGGTGAAGCCCGCGTGCACGCCCAGGGCCCAGGTGATGGCCATGGACAGGGCGGTGAGCACCGCGTGGATGCCGTAGAGCACCGGGGCGATGAACATGAACGAGAACTCGATCGGCTCGGTCACACCGGTCATGAAGGAGGTCAGCGCCAGCGAGATCATCATGCCCATCACGGCCTTGCGGCGCTCGGGGCGGGCGGAGTGCGCGATGGCGATCGCGGCGGCCGGCAGACCGAACATCATGATCGGGAAGAAGCCGGACATGAACTGACCGGCGGTCGGGTCACCGGCGAAGAAGCGGGTCAGGTCGCCGTGCACGACGGTGCCGGCGGCGTTCTTGAAGTCACCGATCTGGAACCAGGCCACGGAGTTGACGAACTGGTGCATGCCGATCGGGATCAGACCGCGGTTGATCAGACCGAACAGACCGGCACCGAAGGCCCCCAGGCCCGTGATCTGCTCGCCCAGGTTGGAGATGCCCTCACCGATCGGCTTCCAGACCAGGCCGAAGAAGACACCCATGACCAGACCGACGAAGGCCATGATGATCGGCACCAGCCGGCGGCCGTTGAAGAAGCCGAGCCAGTCCACCAGCTTGGTGCGGTGGAAGCGCTGCCAGAGCACGGCGGACAGCAGGCCCATGATGATGCCGCCGAGCACACCGGGGTTGTTGTAGGTCGCGGCTATGTCCGCGCCCTTGAGGACCTTCGCCTCGGTGACCGGGAACGCCTTGAGGACGTTGCTGTAGACCAGGAAGCCGACGAGCGCCGCGAGGGCCGTCGAGCCGTCGGACTTCTTCGCGAAGCCGATCGCCACACCGATGCAGAACAGCAGCGGCAGGTTGTCGAAGATCGCGCCACCCGCCGTTGCGAAGACCGCCGTGACCTTGTCGGGCAGGTGCAGCTTGTCGTGGATGTCCTGCTGGCCGAAGCGCAGCAGGATGCCGGCCGCCGGCAGTACGGCGATCGGGAGCTGCAGACTGCGACCAATCTTCTGCAGGCCCTGGAACAGGCCTGATCCCCACTTCTTCGTGGGGGCCGCCGTGGGCGCGGTGGCGGTGCTCATAGACTTCCTCCATCGGGTGGTGGTCTACACCACTCAGTGGTGTAGACCTGTTGTAGCACGATGAAGGTGGCATAAGGAACCCGCGATTCCCGTGACTGTGGTACTACGTTCGGCTACGTCCCGAGGACCCCTGAGGAGCACGCCTCGACGGCGTCCCGCTCCTACGCCTTGGTGACGTCCTCGCGCTCCTCCTCCGGCTCCCTGCCCGGAGTCCTGAGGTCGAACTTCGTGATCGCGAAACGGAAGATCGCGTAGTAGACGACGGCGAACCCGAGCCCGATCGGGACGATCGCCCAAGGTCTCGTCGCCAGGTTCCAGTTGATGATGTAGTCGATCAGCCCGGCCGAGAAGCTGAACCCGTCGTGCACCCCGAGCCCCCACGTCACCGCCATCGACACACCCGTCAACAGCGCGTGGATCGCGTACAGCACGGGCGCGATGAACAGGAACGAGTACTCGATCGGCTCGGTGATCCCGGTGACGAACGACGTCAGGGCGACCGACAGCATCAGGCCGCCGACCTCCTTGCGCCGTTCCGGACGGGCGCAGTGCGTGATCGCCAACGCGGCGGCCGGCAGCGCGAACATCATGATCGGGAAGAACCCGGACGTGAACTGGCCCGCGTTCGGATCGCCCGCCAGGAACATGTTGATGTCACCGTGCACCACCGTGCCGTCCGGCTTGGTGTAACTGCCGAACTGGAACCAGATGGGCACGTTCAGGAACTGGTGCAGCCCCACCACCAGCAGCGCCCGGTTGGCCACCCCGAACACGCCCGCACCCCAGGAGCCCAGGTCCTTCAGCCAGTTGGAGAAACTCTCCAGACCGTCGCCGATCGGTGGCCACACCCACAGACTCAGCGCCGCGAACGCGATCGCCACGAACGCCATGATGATCGGCACCAGCCGCCGGCCGTTGAAGAAGCCCAGCCAGTCCACCAGCTTCGTGCGGTGATAGCGCTGCCAGAAGAACGCCGTCACCAGCCCCATCACGATGCCGCCGAAGACCCCCGGGTTCTGGTACGTGAACCCCGCCACGGAGTTGTCGACCGTCGCCTGGCAGCCGATACCGGGCAGGGCCTTCGAACCGGGCGGGCAGTCCTTCGGGAACTGCAGCAGCACGTTGTGGTAGACGAGGAACCCGGCGACCGCCGCGAGCGCCGTCGAACCGTCCGCCTTCTTCGCCATGCCGATCGCGACACCCACACAGAACAACAGCGGAAGACCCAGCGAGCCGTCGAGCAGCGCCCCGCCCGCACCCGCCATCACCTTCGAGACGTTGTCCCAACCCAGCCCGTCCGCCCCGAACACGTCCGGCTGGCCAAGGCGGTTGAGGATGCCGGCGGCCGGCAGCACGGCGATCGGCAGCTGCAGACTGCGACCCATCTTCTGCAGCCCCTGAAACGCTCTGTTCCAGCGGGCGCGGCCCGGGCTCACCTCGGCTTCCGTGGTCATCGGTTGGCGACCGCCTGTCGTGTGGTGTAGACCAGTCGTGGACGAGTGGGTTGCTGTGACGTCATCCTTCGGTACACACGGCACAATCGCTCGCGAAGTTGGGCCACCTGTGCGTGAGGAGACCGAAATGGCCAGCAAGGCAGAGAAGATCGTCGCCGGGCTCGGCGGCATCGACAACATCGAAGAGGTCGAGGGCTGCATCACCCGCCTGCGCACCGAGGTCGTCGACGCGGCCAAGGTCGACGACGCCGCCCTCAAGGCCGCCGGCGCGCACGGGGTCGTCAAGATGGGCACCGCCATCCAGGTCGTCATCGGCACCGACGCCGACCCGATCGCCGCGGAGATCGAAGACATGATGTGAACCCCGGCCGGTTCACCCCCGAAGGCCCCTGCCCCGGCGGGGGCCTTCGCCATACCCGGAACCCTTGTCCCTACGGGAGGGCCCCTTTCCGCTTCCGCTCCTGCGGCTAGGCTCAGCGGCATGTCACGAATCGACGGCCGCACCCCCGAACAGCTCCGCCCCATCACCATCGAACGCGGCTGGAGCAAGCACGCCGAGGGCTCCGTCCTCGTCTCCTTCGGCGACACCAAGGTCTTCTGCACCGCCTCCGTCACCGAAGGCGTCCCCCGCTGGCGCAAGGGCAGCGGCGAGGGCTGGGTCACCGCGGAGTACGCCATGCTGCCCCGCGCCACCAACACCCGCGGCGACCGCGAGTCCGTCCGCGGCAAGATCGGCGGCCGCACCCACGAGATCTCCCGGCTCATCGGCCGCTCCCTGCGCGCCGTCATCGACTACAAGGCGCTCGGCGAGAACACCATCGTCCTCGACTGCGACGTCCTCCAGGCCGACGGCGGCACCCGCACCGCCGCCATCACCGGCGCCTACGTCGCCCTCGCCGACGCCGTCGCCTGGGCCCAGCGCAAGAAGCTGATCAAGGCCGGCCGCCAGCCGCTGACCGGCACGGTCTCCGCCGTCTCCGTCGGCATCGTCGGCGGCGTCCCCCTCCTCGACCTCCGCTACGAGGAGGACGTACGGGCCGACACCGACATGAACGTCGTCTGCACCGGCGACGGCCGCTTCGTCGAGGTCCAGGGCACCGCCGAGGCCGAGCCCTTCGCCCGCGACGAACTCAACGCCCTCCTCGACCTGGCCGTCACCGGCTGCACCGAACTCGCCGCCCTGCAGCGCAAGGCACTTGATACGGTCCTCGAAAAGTAAAGGGAAGCCCAAGGCAAGACGGCCGCTGAAGCAACCTCCGGCGCCCACCCCGGCGTCCCTGTGTATGCGGGCGCACGGCACACCGCCGTGCGCCCGACCAGTGCGGGGCCACCGGGGCCCGACGCAGAGGGAGGGACCACAGCCATGGCCGTCAGCCGAGGCCGCCGCAGTCTTCGACGTGACCGGAGTGCCCGCAGCCGCGGCATCGCCACCGCCCTCGCGGCCGTGGCGGCCGTCGCCCTCACGACCGGCCTCACCACCGGCTGCGACGCCGTCGACAAGGCCCTGGACTGCGTCCAGACCGCCGACACCATCGCCGACAGCGTCACCGACCTCCAGCAGGCCGTGGAGAACGCCTCCAACGACCCCACCCAGCTCGACGACTCCCTCGCCTCCATCGACAAGAACCTCGACAAGATCGGCGACAAGACCGACAACGCCGACGTCAACAAGGCGGTCGACGACCTCGGCAAGGCCGTCGACAACGTCCGCACCGCCATCAGGAACGGCGACAACACCCCCGACGTCAGCCCGGTCACCGACGCCGCGGGCGAACTGACCAAGGTCTGCACCTCCTGACGGAGCCGGCGGGCGGCCCGCGATACTGGTCGCCATGACCCGCCTGATCCTCGCCACCCGCAACGCCGGGAAGATCACCGAACTCCGGGCGATCCTCGCCGACGCCGGCCTCCCCCACGACCTCGTCGGCGCGGACGCCTACCCCGACATCCCAGACGTCAAGGAGACCGGCGTCACGTTCGCCGAGAACGCCCTCCTCAAGGCCCACGCCCTCGCCCGGGCCACCGGCCTGCCCGCCGTCGCCGACGACTCGGGCCTGTGCGTGGACGTCCTGGGCGGCGCGCCCGGCATCTTCTCCGCCCGCTGGGCCGGCAAGCACGGCGACGACAAGGCCAACCTGGACCTCCTCCTCGCCCAGCTCTCGGACATCGACGAGGCCCACCGGGGCGCCCACTTCGCCTGCGCGGCCGCGCTCGCCCTGCCCGACGGCACCGAGCGCGTGGTCGAGGGCCGCCTCCCGGGAACCCTGCGCCACACCCCGACCGGCACCAACGGCTTCGGCTACGACCCCATCCTCCAGCCGACCGGCGAGTCCCGGACCTGCGCGGAACTCACCCCGGAGGAAAAGAACGCGATCAGCCACCGCGGGAAGGCGTTCCGGGCACTGGTGCCGGTGGTGCGGGAGCTGCTGGGCTGAGGAAGGGAAGAGCGCGGCGCCCTGTAGGGAGCCGCGCTCTGAAAAGTGGGGCCGACGAGACTCGAACTCGCACTGTCCACTACCTAAAAGTGGTGCCTCCTGCCAGTTGGGCTACGGCCCCGCGTACACCTTACTGGTACCGGGCGAGCGGTCGCCGGATACCTCCTCTGCACCACGTACTGGTGACCGCGTGGCAGTTGGGACACAGCAGCCGCAAGTTCTCGCGCCGGTCGTCGCTCCAGTCCCCGTTGATGTGGTCGACTTCCAGCGTCATGGGCCTGCCGAGCCACTCGGGACCGATCCCGCACTCGGCGCACTGCTCTGGTTCACCCACCTCCACAAGCGCCCGCCGCAGCAGATGGCTTCTCGTCCGGCGTTCCCCGTCGTGCTGTACCAGGATTGCCTCAGCACTGCGAAGCGGCACGGTGCCCGGCCGGCCGCGCTGATGCGCTTGTCCCAGGAAGTGGGAGGTGTCGAGACCGTCCTCGGCCACCCACGTGCGGAACTCGGCGCGCAGCCGTCGGCTGTAGGGGGTCAGACCCAGTTCGCGCAGCGCACCGGCCACGGAGATCGCATTGTCAACCGCCCGCCGGAGTTCCTCAGCGGGCGGCCTGCTTGGCGTCCCGCGCCGTCTCTGGCGTGGCATGTGGGAGACATCGATCCCGAAGTGGTCAAAGCGCTGGAAGAGATGGCGGCGGAGATTGCCGTACGGCCGGGTGCCGAAGAAGGCGATGACCTCATCGATGTCCGCGCAGAGCGCCGCCGCCTCGGCCAGGCGTTCACGGGTGTAGTGCACGCCCTTCTTCAAGACGCTCGGCTCCTGCCCATCCCCTTGCCACGCCCCCGGTAACTATCGGTCGTCGAATGACAGTTGGGGCACAGCAGCCTCAGGTTCGAGATCCGGTTGTCCCGCCAGTTGCCGTCGATGTGGTCGACCTCCAGCGGGAGCGGTCGACCTCGCCAGACCGCCTCCGTACCGCACAGTGCGCACTGCTCCGGAACCCCCGACTCCGTCATCGCCCACCTGAGGCGGTCGCTCGGAACGCGTCGGGCCCGGCCGAGGGGCTGCTCGACGAGCAGACGTTCCGGCGTCCGGCGGTGTCGGGTCCCGCTGCGCCGGGGCGAGACCTGGAAGTGCGAGGTATCGATGCCGTACGCCTTGATCCGGCGGCTGATGTGCGTGTGGTGTCCGCCGACGACCTCCAGACCCAGCCGACGCAGCACCTCGCACATGGTCATGGAGGCCGACACCGCCTCCTGAAGGATCTCCCTGGTCCACTTGACCTCACGCTCGAAGTGAGACGTGTCCACTCCGAGTCTCCGCATCCGTTCCAGCACATAGCGCCGCGTCGGACTCTGCGCATCCACGCCTAGTCTTTCCAACGCCTCCGACAGCGTCCGCGCCCCTCGGGCCGCCGCCTCCAGCCGCTCCTTGGTGTATGCACTGGTCCCCATTGAGCCCCCTCCGTCCCGGCCGCGTGTTCGCATCTCAAACGGATCAACGAACAGGCCGTCCGACAGTCACGCCGCACATGTGAAGCGGCCCGCGCCGGGTCGCCCCGGGGCGGGCCGTTCATGCAGGGGGGACGGGGCTCAGATGTCCAGGTCCTTGATGATCTTGGCTACGTGGCCTGTCGCTCGGACGTTGTAGAGGGCTCGGTCGACCTTGCCCTCCTCGTCCACGACGATCGTGGAGCGGATGACGCCCATGTAGGTCTTGCCGTAGTTCTTCTTCTCGCCGTAGGCGCCGTAGGCCTCGGTGACCGTCTTCTCCGGGTCCGCGAGGAGGGTGACCTTCAGGGACTCCTTCTCGCGGAACTTCGCCAGCTTCTCCGGCTTGTCGGGGGAGATGCCGATGACGTCGTAGCCGGCGCCGGCCAGGAGGTCGAGGTTGTCCGTGAAGTCGCACGCCTGCTTGGTGCAGCCTGGAGTGAGGGCCGCCGGGTAGAAGTAGACGATGACCTTGCGGCCCTTGTGGGACGACAGGGACACGTCGTTGCCGTCGGCGTCGGGGAGGGTGAAGTCGGGGGCCACGTCCCCCGGCTGGAGTCGCTCGCTCATCGGACCAGCGTAACCGGGGGTCCTGACAGTGCGGTGGACGGCGGAACTGACAGACTGTCCAGAACAGCAACAGGCATCGGCTGACTTCGGAGGCCCAACCGTGGCGGACACGTCGGACACCAGAACCCCGGCGCAGATCGAGGCGGACATCAAGCGCCGGCGCGATGTGCTGGCCGAGACCCTCGACGAGATCGGGGTGCGGGTACACCCCAAGACGATCGTCGGCGACGCCAAGGCCAAGGTCGTGTCCAATATCGACCACACGCTCGGGCGGGCCTACGTCGGCGTCAACAAGGCCGTCAGCGACGTACGGGCCGGCTTCGTGGACCAGGACGGCGCGCCCCGTCTGGAGCGGATCGTGCCCGTCGCGCTCGTCGCCGTCGGCCTGGTGGGCCTGCTGGCCCTCGGTACCCGGCGGCGCAGGGGCTGAGCGAGAGCTGTAGGTTCGAGGACGTGAGCGCCAACAGAAACGACCAGAGCACCAGTCACGACAAGCTGCCCATCCGGATGCTGCACGACCGGGTCCTGGTCAAGCAGGAGACCGGTGAGGGCGAGCGTCGTTCCGGCGGGGGCATCCTGATTCCCGCCACCGCGGCGGTCGGGCGTCGGCTGGCGTGGGCCGAGGTCGTGGCCGTCGGCCAGAACGTGCGCACCGTGGAGCCCGGTGACCGTGTCCTGTTCGACCCGGAGGACCGGGCCGAGGTCGAGGTGCGGGGCGTGGCCTACGTACTGATGCGCGAGCGCGATCTGCACGCCGTGGCCGCCGACCGCTTCGAGGGGTCCGAGGACACGACGGGGCTGTATCTGTAAGCCGTGGCAGCGGCGTCGAAAAGGGCTGGTGACCGCGGTCACCAGCCCTTTTCGCGTACTCCCTGCCGGGCTACTGCCGGCGGCCCGTGATCTGTGGGCCCGCCGTTGTGCCGGTCGTGCCCCCGGTGTCCGTGCCGCCCGTCGTTCCGCCGGTCGTCCCTCCGGTGTCCGTGCCGCCCGTGGTGCCGCCGGTCGTCCCTCCGGTGTCCGTGCCGCCCGTGGTGCCACCCGTCGTGGTGCCGCCGTTCGTGGTGCCGCCCGTGGTGGTGCCGCCGTTGGTGGTGTCACCGCCGGTGGTGGTGCCCGTCGTGCCGTTCGTGGGCGTGCCGCCGGTGGTCTGGCCCTGGGTCTGGCCCTGGTTGTCCTGGCCGCCGGTGCCCGGGGTGCCGCCGTTGTCCTGGCCGCCGGTGCCGGGCGTGACCACGTCGGTCGGCGGGGCCGGGATCTGGTCGGCGCCCGGCTGCAGCTGGAGGTCGAAGTCGGTGGCCGGCTTCCCCTTCAGGGCATCCCGGGTGTACTGCGCCCAGATCTCGGTGGGCGGGCCGCCGCCGTTGACGCGCTGCAGGCCGAGGGCGCCGTAGAGCGGCTGGTGGGCCGCGGTCACCGGGTCCTGGCCCATCACCGCGACGACCGTGGCGAGGTCGGGGGTGTAGCCGGCGAACCAGGCGGCGGTGTCCTTCTCCGCGGTGCCGGTCTTGCCGGCGGCGGGGCGGCCGGCGGCCTGGGCGGCGGTCGCGGTGCCGTTGTCGACGACGCTCTGCAGCACCGAGGTCGTGGTGTCGGCGGCCTCGCGGTTGACGGCCTGCGTGGTCGCGCCCTTCGGCAGTGTGACGGGCCGGCCGTCCTTGGTCATCGACTCGATCATCGTGTACGTGCCGTGCTCGCCGTGGTTGGCGAGGGTCGCGTAGGCCTGAGCCATGTCGAGGACGCTGGCCCTGGCCACGCCGAGCGCGATGGACGGGTAGGCGGACAGCTCGGGGGTGTCGGAGGGGAGGCCGAGGTCGACGGCCGTCTGCTTCACCTTGGAGGGGCCGACGTCCACCGCCATCTGGGCGTACACGGCGTTGACGGACTTGTCGGTGGCGGTGCGCACGGTGATGTCGCCGTAGGAGACGTCGTCCTCGTTGGCGGGGGCGTAGGTGCCGTTCCAGCCCTGGACGGGGCGCTTGTTGGTGCCGTCGTAGTAGGTGTTGGGGGTGATGGTGTCGCCGTCCTGCGTCTGGGAGTGGTTCTGGACGGCGGAGGCGAACACGAAGGGCTTGAAGGTGGAGCCGACCTGGAAGTCCTCGCGGGTCGCGCCGTTGGTGTACTGCTTGACGTAGTCGATGCCGCCGTACATGGCGACGATCTTGCCGGTCTTCGGGTCGACGGAGGCGCCGCCGGCCCGGACGTAGTTGTCGACCTTGCGGCCCTTCTTGTCGAGCTTGGACATCAGCTTGTCGTTCACCGCCTTGACGAAGGCGTCCTGCTTGCTCTTCTGCAGGGTGGTGGTGATGCGGTAGCCGCCGCGGGCGAGGGTGTCCTCGTCGACGATGTGGTGCTTGTCCAGGTACTCCTTGATGGCGCGGACGATGTAGCCGCGCTGCCCGGACATGCCGGTGGAGGCGGTCTGCTGCTTGGGCGCGGGGAACTTCAGGCCGGCCCGCTGCGACTCGGTCAGCCAGCCCTTCTTGACCATGCCGTCCAGGACGTAGTTCCAGCGGGCGACGGCCGCGGCCTTGTTCTCGGGGTGGGCGACGACGTCGTACTCGCTGGGCGCGTTGACCAGGGCGGCGAGGTAGGCGGCGTGGGCGGCGTCGAGGTCGGTGGCGTCCTGGCCGTAGTAGGCCTGGGCGGCGGCCTGGATGCCGTAGGCGTTGCGGCCGAAGTAGCTGGTGTTGAGGTAGCCCTCGAGGATCTCGTCCTTGGACTTCTCGCGGTCGAGCTTGATCGCGATGAAGAACTCCTTCACCTTGCGGGTGACGGTCTGCTCCTGCTCCAGGTAGTAGTTCTTCACGTACTGCTGGGTGATGGTGGAGCCGGACTGCTTGCCCTTGCCGGTGGCGGTGTTCCAGGCGGCGCGCAGCATCGCCTTGGGGTCGACGGCGGACTCGGTGTAGAAGTCGCGGTCCTCGGCGGCGAGGACGGCGTGCTGGGCCTCCTTGGAGACCTGGGCGAGGGTGACGTTCTCCCGGTTGACCTCGCCGTCGCGGGCGAGTTGGGTGCCGTCGGCGTACAGGTAGACGTTGGCCTGCTTGGTCGCGAGGTCGTTGGCGGTGGGGATCTGCACCATGGAGTAGCCGAGGAAGAACAGGCCGACCAGCAGCAGGACGCCGATGACGAAGCCGCCCAGGACCATGCGCCAGGTGGGGAGCAGCCGGCGCCAGCCGGTCCGCTTGGGCCGCTTGGGCTTCTTGCCCCCGGGGTCCGCCGGTCCGGCGGGGACCTCGGCCACCGCCTGGGCCGCCTGCGGCTCTTTGGTGGCCGGTCCCTGGGCCGGCTGCTGCGGCTGCGGCTCGTCGCTCATGGTGTGCGGAGACTCCTGTTTTGCGGTACCTCGTACGATCCGAAGGGCCCGTACGTCTCTGGCGCGCTTTGGGCGCCTTCGTGAGAGGAGGCTACTCACGCCTCCTTTGATGAAGACTGTCCCATCCGTCGATCAGTTCCCCGAACCGCGGCACGCATCCCCGTGGCCGAAAGCCGCCGGGTCGGCGGCGCCCGGAAAATCGGTGGCCCGGCCCGTCGGCCCGCCGCTAGGCTCCTGCGCTTCGGTGTCGGCGGGCCGAGGAGGGCTGTGGTGTGGGCGCTGGGCGGTTGTACGTCGCCGTCGCGGCGGGGGGATTCAGAAGATACGCGACGTATCGGGCGGCGACGGTTGCGGGGGTGTTCACCAACACCGCGTTCGGGCTGATCCTCGTCTACACGTACATGGCGCTGTGGGACGAGCGGCCGCACCTCGGGGGCTATGACCTTCCGCAGGCGATCACGTACGTGTGGATCGGGCAGTCGCTGTTCAAGACGCTGGCCAACGGCGGCGGGGGCGTCGAGACGGAGCTGATGGAGCGGATCCGCACCGGGGACGTCGCCGTGGACCTGTACCGGCCGGCCGACCTGCAGTTGTGGTGGCTGGCCACGGACCTGGGGCGGGCCGGGTTCGAGTTCCTGGGGCGCGGGGTGGTGCCCTTCGTGTTCGGCGCGCTGTTCTTCGACATGGCGCTGCCCGCGGATGTGACCACCTGGCTGGCCTTCCTGGTCTCCGTGGCGCTTGCGATGCTGGTCAGTTTCGCGATCCGGTATCTGGTGGCGCTGAGCGCGTTCTGGCTGATGGACGGCACCGGTGTGATCCAGATGGCGTGGCTGCTGGGCTGGTTCTGCTCGGGCATGCTGCTGCCGCTCAACGTCTTCCCGGGCGCGCTGGGCGAGGTCGTACGGGCGCTGCCCTGGTCGTCGCTGCTGCAGGCGCCCGCCGACGTGTTCCTCGGGCAGGCCGATCCGCTGGGCACGTACGCCTTCCAGGCGGTGTGGGCGGTGGTGCTGCTGGCGGCCGGGCGGATGGTGCAGTCGGCGGCGACGCGCAGGGTGGTGGTGCAGGGTGGCTGAGAGCTGCCGGCTGGACGCCGGGGTGCACCGGAGGGCCGAGGAGGTTCCGGGCGGCCGCGTCCGGGAGGGGGTGCGGGCGTACTTCCTGATCGCGTGCATGTGGATCCGCTCCACGATGGCCTACCGCACGTCGTTCGCCCTCATGACGCTGACGAACTTCGCGACGACCGCGCTCGACTTCGTCGCGATCCTGCTGATGTTCTCCCGCGTCGACGCGCTCGGCGGCTACTCGCTGCAGCAGGTCGCCTTCCTCTACGGGGTCTCCAGCACCACGTTCGGGCTCGCCGACATGGTGATCGGCTCCATGGAGCGGCTGGGGCGGCGGGTGCGCGACGGCACACTGGACACCCTGCTGGTGCGGCCGGCGCCGGTGCTGGCGCAGATGGCCGCCGACCAGTTCGCGCTGCGGCGGCTGGGCCGTACCAGCCAGGGCGCGCTGGTGCTGGGGTGGGCGCTGCTGCGGCTCGACATCGACTGGACGCCGCTGAAGGTGCTGCTGATGCCGGTGATGCTGGTGAGCGGCTGCGCCATCTTCTGCGCGGTGTTCATCGCGGGCGCGGCCTTCCAGTTCGTGGCGCAGGACGCCGCCGAGGTGCAGAACGCGTTCACCTACGGCGGTACGACGCTGCTGCAGTACCCGCCGACGGTGTTCGCGACGGAGCTGCTGCGCGGGGTGACGTACGTGCTGCCGCTGGCGTTCGTCAACTGGCTGCCGGCGACCTACGTGTTGGGGCTGCCCTACCCGTTGGGGCTGCCGGAGTGGGCGGCGTTCCTGTCGCCGCTGGTGGCCGCGGTGTGCGTGGGGCTGGCTGGGCTGGCGTGGCGGGCGGGGCTCAGGTCGTACCGGAGCACGGGCAGTTGAGGGCCGGCGAGAACCTAAAGGGCTGCGGAGGACTGATGGACGACGGCTTCATCGAACTCGACCGGGTCGAGAAGGTCTTCGACGTGCGCAGGAAGACCGGGTTCCTGCGCCGGGAGCGGCGGTCGGTGCGCGCCGTCGACTCCCTGTCCTTCACCGTCGCGCGCGGCGAGATGGTCGGGTACATCGGGCCGAACGGCGCGGGCAAGTCGACGACGATCAAGATGCTCACCGGCATCCTGACCCCGTCCGGCGGCCGGCTGCGGGTCGCGGGCATCGACCCTTCCCGTGAGCGGACGCGGCTCGCGCGCCGGATCGGGGTGGTGTTCGGGCAGCGTACGACGCTGTGGTGGGACCTGCCCCTGATCGACTCCTACCGGCTGGCGCACCGCATGTACCGCATCCCGGACGCCCGTTACCGCGAGAATCTGGAGCGCTGCGTCGAACTGCTGGAGCTGGGCGAGTTGTTGGACGTCCCGGTACGGCAGCTGTCGCTGGGGCAGCGGATGCGGGGCGACATCGCGGCGGCGCTCCTGCACGAACCCGAGGTGCTCTACCTGGACGAGCCGACGATCGGGCTGGATGTGATCTCCAAGTCCAAGGTGCGCGGTTTCCTGCGGGAGTTGAACGCCGAGCGCGGCACGACGGTGCTGCTGACCACGCACGACCTGCAGGACATCGAGCAGCTGTGCTCGCGGGTGATGGTCATCGACCACGGGCGGCTGATGTACGACGGTGCGCTCGCCGGACTGCACGAGGTGGGCGAGAGCGAGCGGACCCTGGTGGTCGACCTGGAGCGGGAGCTGCCGCCGATCGAGGCCCCGCCCGCGCGGGTCGTCAGGGTGGAGGGCCCGCGGCAGTGGCTGGCGTTCCCGGCGGCGCAGTCGGCGGCGGACTTGGTGGCGCGGATGGCGGCGCGGTACCCGCTGGTGGACCTTTCGGTGCGGGAGCCCGACATCGAGGCGGTGATCGCCCGGATGTACGCGGGCGGGACGGCGGACGAGGCGGAGAAAGCGGTGTCGTAGCCTCCCGCCGGGGGAGCTCGTAGGCTGCTGTCCATGACCGATGACGCCGCAGTCCCGGAACTCCGCGCATCCGACGCCGACCGTGAGCGAGTCGCCGAGGTCCTGCGGGACGCCCTCGCGGAGGGGCGCCTGGACATGGCGGAGTTCGAGGAGCGGCTGGAGGCCACGTACCAGGCGCGGACGTACGGCGAGCTGGCGCCGATCACCCGTGACCTGCCCGTCGGGCAGGTCACCCATCCCGCCGTGTCCCTGGTCAAGGACCCACAGGAAAGCGGGGATTGGGGCGGGCGGATCGTCGGCGGCGAGGGCTCGTCGAGCTGGGCCGTCGCCGTCATGTCGGGCTTCGAGCGCAAGGGCCGCTGGACCGTGCCCAGGCGGTTCAACTGCTTCGCCCTGATGGGCGGCGGCGAACTCGACCTGCGGGACGCGAACTTCGCCGACCACCAGGTGGAGATCAACTGCGTGACGATCATGGGCGGGGTGAACGTCATCGTGCCGCCCGGCGTCGAGGTCGTGGTGCGCGGCATCGGGATCATGGGCGGCTTCGACCACACCGAGGAGGGCGTGCCCCCAGCGCCGGGCGCCCCCCGGGTGGTCGTGACCGGCTTCGCCCTGATGGGCGGCGTCGGCGTCGAGCGCAAGCTGACCCGCGAGGAGCGGCGCCGGCTGAAGGAGGAGCGCCGCCAGGAACGCCTGGAGCGCAGGTCCGGCCGGGCACTCGACGAGGGCCTCGGCGACCACACGCGGATGCTCGAGGAGCACCGCGAGTGGCGGCGCGACCTCAGGGACGAGCGCCGCGAACGCCAGCGCGAGCGGCACGAGGAGCGTCGCGAGAGGCGCCGCCGCGACGAGTACTGAAGTCGCCGCCGGGCGGCCGTCTACAGCTCTGCCGGGGCTGCGCCCTTGAGCTCGTCCAGGTCGACGGCCTGGGCCATGCGCGCATAGCCCTTGTCGCTGGGGTGAAGGTGGTCGCCCGAGTCGTAGTCGGAGCGCAGCCTGCGCGGGTTGTACGGGTCCCTGAGGGCCTGGTCGAAGTCGACGACCGCGTCGTAGACCCGGCCCGCGCGGATCTCGGCGTTGACCTGTTCCCGTACCGCCTCCCGCGCCGGCGTGTAGCCCCGGTGGCCCTGGAAGGGCATGAGGGTCGCGCCGATGACCTTGATGCCCCGGGCGTGGGCCTGGCGGACCAGGGTGCGCAGGCCGGTGAGGATCTTGTCCGGGTCGGCGAGCCGGGGGTTGCGCAGGATGTCGTTGACGCCCAGGTCGATCACGACGACCTTGACGTTCGTACGCGAGAGCACGTCACGGGAGTAGCGCAGCAGACCGCTCTGGTTGTCGGCCGGCCGGCCCAGACCGTTGGCGAGGACCTGGTTGCCGCTGATGCCCTGGTTGATGACGCTGTAGCGGGGCACGTCCTGGCCGGAGGCGACCGCCGAGCGCAGCCGGTCGGAGAGGACGTCGGGCCAGCGGTGGTCGGCGCCCTGCGTGGAGGTGATGCCGTCGGTGAGCGAGTCGCCGAAGGCGACCACGGTGCCGCCGGCGTCGTTGCTCAGCACGTCGAGGGCGGTGAGGTAACGCCAGTACGGCGTCTGCTCGGTGTATCCGGTGCCGGTCACGTCCTCGGTGAGGTCGCCCTGGCCGACGTAGGAGATCTGGCGCGCGTGCTGGTGGAACGTGACCGGGCCGGACGCGGTCGGGGAGTACGTGGTGACCAGGATGTCGCCCCCCTGCGGGACGACGATGCGGACGGCGTCGCTCAGGACCTGGCCGCCGGCCGGTATGACGACCGCGGTGCCGCCGTTGAAGGTCAGCCTGCGCATCGTCTCCGCGTTCGCCGCGGCGGTGTCGGAGGCGGCGGCCACGGCTATGGAGGCGTGCGTGATGGTCAGCGCCGACTGGCCGTAGAGGTTGGAGAGCGTGATGCGGGCACTCGTACCGCCGACGCTCGCGTGGACGACGTTGCGGACCGAGCGGCCCGCCATGCCCTCGACCTCGGTGCCGGGCTCGGCTCCCCCCGGGGAGGCGGACCAGGCGCCGACCCAGGTGCCGGTCGAGGCGGGGGCGGCCGGGTTGTGCGGGAGGCCGCCGCCCGCGAGGGCGTTGGTGGTGGTGCCGTCGTCGGCGGTGACGCCGACATATATCGCGGTCGACAGGCCCACTATCAGGGCCACGATCGCGGAAAGCAGGGCATAACCGTGACGCTTGGTCATGCGGTGGGTGTCTCCTCGGGCAGTGGAGCCCCGAGGCTCCGTAGTGATCATCCCAATGATGCGGCATGGACGATGCGGCCTGGGACGAGGGTGCTCGGCAGGACCCCCCATTGGGCCACTGGAGTTCACGACGAACTCCCCCTCCTCACAGACGCCGGGAACTCTCGATTCGTTCCAGGAGTCGGTCAGGAAGGGACAATATGTGCACGGGATCACGAACGGGTGGAGTGAATGGAACGTACAGACCCGGACAAAGCGGGAGATGGGGCGAGGCGCGGGGTGGAAGCCGGGGAGGACAGGGCGGCCCTGGGCGCGGGGGCCGGGCATGCCCGACCCGCGGCGGCTGGTCCACGGGGCGTCCCCGCCTCCGCCGCCCGCGCGATGACCACCTTCAGCGCGGCCGACCTGGAGAAGCAGCGCGGGGTGCGCCGTATGAAGCTCACCGCCCTCGGGCTGCTGCTGTTCGTGGCCCTGGTCTACGTCCTCGCCACATGGGCCCACAACTCCGGCGCCGGCGCGTGGGCGGGCTATGTCGCCGCCGCGTCCGAGGCCGGGATGGTCGGCGCCATGGCCGACTGGTTCGCGGTCACCGCCCTGTTCCGCCGGCCACTCGGGCTGCCCATCCCGCACACCGCGATCATCCCGACGAAGAAGGACCAGCTGGGCGTCTCGCTGGGGGAGTTCGTCGGGGAGAATTTCCTCTCCCAGGACGTCGTACGGCAGCGGCTGCGGGCCGTCGGCATCGGAAGCCGGCTCGGCGCGTGGCTGGCCGAGCCCGAGCACGCGGACCGGGTGACCGCCGAACTGTCGGCCGCCCTGCGTGGCGCGATGACCGTCCTGCGGGACTCCGACGTCCAGGCCGTGGTCGGGGAGGCCATCACCCGGCGGGCCGACGCGCAGGAGATCGCGCCCGGCATCGGGAAGATGCTGGAGAAGGTCGTCGCCGACGGCGGGCACAAGAGGGTCGTCGACCTCATCGTCACCCGTGCCCACGACTGGCTGGTGTGGCACGACACCGAGATCATGGACGCCGTGCAGGGCGGGGCGCCCGGCTGGACCCCGCGGTTCGTCGACAAGAAGGTCGGCGAACGCGTCTACAAGGAACTCCTGCGGTTCGTCACCGAGATGCGGGACATGCCCTCCCACCCGGCGCGCGGAGCGCTGGACCGGTTCCTCACCGATTTCGCCTCCGACCTGCAGTCCGACACGGACACGCGCGCGCGTGTCGAACGGCTGAAGGGCGAGGTGCTCGGGCGGGGCGAGGTGCAGGACCTCATCGCCTCCGCCTGGACCGCCGTACGGTCGATGATCGTGTCCGCCGCCGAGGACGAACGCAGCGAACTGCGGCTGCGGGTACGGGCCTCGCTGCTGTCCCTCGGCGCGCGGATGGCCGTCGACGAGAAGCTGCAAGGAAAGGTCGACGGGTGGGTGGAGGGGGCGGCCGTGTACGTCGTCACGACGTACCGCAAGGAGATCACCTCCCTGATCACCGACACCGTGGCGGGCTGGGACGCCGAGCACACCACTCGCAAGATCGAGGCCCACATCGGGCGTGACCTGCAGTTCATCCGGATCAACGGCACGGTGGTCGGTTCCCTGGTGGGGCTGCTGATCTACACCGTGTCGCGGGCGCTGGGGGCGTGAGGCGAGCTTAGGGCGGCGGAGTGCGGGCACACGTGCTCAGTGTCTCTCGAGGGCGAGAGGACGCTGAGGAGGGAGCCCATGACCACCGCGGAGACCGCGAGCGGCCACACCGTGACGACCAACATCCCTGCAAGGCTCGACCAGTTGCCCTGGTCGCGCTGGCACTGGACGATCGTCATCGGACTCGGCACCGTATGGATCCTCGACGGCCTGGAGGTCACGGTCGTCGGCAACATCGCGAGCCGTCTGTCCGAGTCGGGCAGCGGACTGCCGATCTCCTCCGGAGAGGTCACCGGCATGGCGGCCGCACTGTATGTGGCGGGTGCGTGTGCCGGAGCCCTGTTCTGGGGGCGGTTGACGGACATCTGGGGTCGCAAGAAACTGTTCATGATCACGCTGGGCGTGTACCTGGCGGCGACCGCGCTGACCGCGGTGTCGTTCTCCAACTGGTGGTTCTTCGCCTTCCGGTTCCTGACCGGTTTCGGTATCGGCGGCGAGTACGCGGCCATCAACTCCGCGATCGACGAGCTGATCCCCGCGCTGTACCGGGGGCGTGTGGACCTGATCATCAACGGCAGCTTCTGGCTGGGCGCGGTGGGCGGTTCGCTGCTGTCGATCGTCGCCCTGAACACCGCCTACCTGCCCAAGGACGTCGGCTGGCGGCTGACGTTCGCGCTGGGGGCCGTGCTCGCGCTGGTCATCCTTCTCGTACGACGGCACGTTCCGGAGAGTCCACGATGGCTGCTGATCCACGGCAGGGACCGGGAGGCCGAGGAGATCGTCTCCTCCATCGAGGAGCAGGTGGAGGCGGAGAAGGGGCAGCCGCTGAAGCGGCCCGAAGGTGAGATCACCATCCACCAGCGGCGCAACGTGAAGTTCACCGAGATCGCCCGCACCCTGTTCTCCGACTACCGCCGGCGGTCGGTGCTCGGGTTCTCGCTCTTCATCGGCCAGGCGTTCCTGTACAACGCGATCACGTTCGGGTTCGGGGCGATCCTGACGAAGTTCTTCGACGTGCCGACCGGGGACACCGGCTACTACTTCGCCGTCATCGCGATCGGCAACTTCTGCGGGCCGCTGCTGCTCGGCAAGCTGTTCGACACGGTCGGGCGACGGGTGATGATCTCGTCGACGTACATCATCTCCGGGCTGCTGCTGTTCCTCACGGCCTGGCTGTTCAGCCAGGGGTCGCTGAGCGCCGGCACGCTGACGGCCTGCTGGTGCGGAGTGCTGTTCTTCGCGTCCGCCGGGGCGTCCAGCGCCTACCTGACGGTGTCCGAGATCTTCCCGATGGAGACCCGGGCGATGTCGATCGCCTTCTTCTACGCCCTCGGTACGGCCGCGGGCGGCATCAGCGGTCCGCTGCTGTTCGCCGACCTGACGGCGACGGGCAAGGTCGCCGACACGGTCCTGGCCTTCCAGATCGGCGCGGGGCTGATGTGCGCGGCGGGGCTGGTGGCGGCGGCTCTCGCGGTACGAGCGGAACGCCGCTCCCTGGAGGACGTGGCCCGGCCGCTGACGGCGGCGGCGTCCGCGGTGACGCGGAAGCGGGGAGAGGAGCGGCCGGCGACGGCGTAGGCGGACGCCGAGGGCCCGTTGGAGGGTGCGGGGGCGCGGGGGGTGCGGCGAGCCCGCGATGCGCTCGGCTCGCCGCCGTCGCGGGCAGTCGTGCCGCCTGGGGCGGCACGGGTGGGCGCGGCGGCACCCCGTCGCGCCGGGCCGCGCTTCCCACCCCCAAGTCACCGCAGGGGCGGTCCGCTTCAGGCGTTGCGGTCGGCCACAGCCCAGGACGCCAGCGCCACCGCTCCCGCCACTGCGAACACGGCCGGCCAGGCGCCCACCTTCTTGGCCAGCGGATGCGAGCCGGCGAACGCGGCGACGTACGCGGCCGTCAGCGCCCCGGCCGCCTTCCCGCCCGCCCGCTGCCGCCACTGCTGCGCGGCCGCGGCCCCGGCGACGGCCAGCACGGCCCCGCCCAGCTGCCGCTTCTTCGTCCAGCGGGCCACTCCGTACCCGCCGACGAGCCCGGTCGCGGCCACCGCCGCACTGGGAACCCTGGCCATGTCTGCCTCCTCGCGATGCGCAGGCGATCGATCCGCCCCGAGGCTAATCCGCGCCGCGCGAGGACTCGTACCTGAGTCCAGGCTTGTCAAGTTTCCTCCATGGAGCTATATAAGAAGTCGTAGGGCATCGCACCTCAGCACCTGATGAGAGGAGTGACCCGTGATGCTCATGCGTACCGACCCGTTCCGCGAGTTCGACCGTCTCGCGCAGCAGGTCCTCGGCTCCACCGCCGCCCGTCCCGCCGCGATGGCGATGGACGCCTACCGGTCCGGGGACGACTTCATCGTCCACTTCGACCTCCCCGGCATCGACCCCGAGACGATCGACCTCGACGTCGAGCGCAACGTCCTCAACGTCCGCGCCGAGCGCCGCAACCCCGCCCCCGAGGGCGCGGAGATGATCGTCGCCGAGCGTCCCACGGGCGCCTTCACCCGCCAGCTCTTCCTCGGCGACACCCTCGACACGGAACGTATCGACGCCTCGTACGAGGCCGGGGTCCTGACGCTGCGCATCCCCGTGGCCGAACAGGCCAAGCCGCGCCGCATCCAGATCAGCGGGGGCGGCGGCGGACGCAAGGAGATCGGCCACTAGTCCGCCGAGCAGTTCACACATCCCACATCCACACATCCCCCATCCAGCCAGAGGCGTCCCGCCGACGCGCACCGTCGGCGGGACGCGGCGCACCCCAGCACACCGGAGGAGGAGCCACCAGATGAGTGCGGCGACGACCCTGGACGCGAACCCGACGACCACCTCGGCGGCCCGGTGGAGTCAACTGATCGACGGAGTCCGGGAGTCGGGGCAGTACCCCACCCGCGCCGAGGCGGAACGCGTCACCCGTGTCGTCCTGTCGGCGCTCGGCGGACACGTCGTCGGAGACGAGCGCGTCGACCTCGCCCGTGCCCTGCCGGAGGAGGCGGCCCGCGTGGTCGCCGGGCAGATACCGGCCACCCGCCCGCTGACCGCCGCGGAGTTCGTGGACTCGGTGGTCGCCCGCATTCCAGGGGCCACCCCGGCCACCGCCCGCTGGGACGTCAGCTCGGTCCTGAGTGTGCTGGGCGAGCTGATCGAGGAGTCCGACGCCGGGCTGATCGACCGCGTACTGGCTCAACTGCCGACCGGATACGCCCTGTTGTTCGGCCGCGCGGAGCTCGCACGAAGCTCGCGCGGAGAGGCTGAGTCGTCGGTCTAGGCGCGGAGCCAGGCGTCGATGAGGGCGAAGGTGGCGTCCGGCTGCTCGATGTGCGGAAGGTGACCGGCCTCGGGAACGACCTCCAGGCGTCCGTTCCCGAATGCCTTCGCGTACGCCGCCCCGTACTCCGGCGTGACGATCCGGTCGCTCTCTCCCCAGACGAGCAGCGCGGGCTGCCGTACCCGCCCCAGGCGTCGCATCAGCTTGGGGTCGTGCATGTAGGGGTCGCCGGCGAGCAGCCGCATGGTGGCCATGTTCCCCTGGCGGCGCGCGAGTTCCTCGGCGGGAAGGGTGGCCGGGTCGGCGTAGAAGCGGCCCGGCTCGTGCCAGGAGTGCTCGGCGGCGGCGCGCGGGTCGAGGGCGAAGAAGTCGGTGATCGGCTCGGACTCGACGTGTATCCCGACGGCGTCGATCAGCACGAGCCCGCCGACGCGTCCGGCGTTGTCCCGTACGGCCATCTCGGCGGCGATCCATCCCCCGAGGGAGGAGCCGACGACCACCACGTCGGTCAGGTCGTTGTCCTCGAGGAGGTGCAGGTAGCCGAGGGCCAGGTCGTCGATGCCGGTGCACCAGTCGGGGCGCGGGGTGCCGTCCCAGCCGGGGTGGACGGGGGCGATGGTCGGCGCGCCGGTCGAGGAGAAGTGCTGGGCCAGTCCCGCGACGGTGGCAGGACCCCCGCCGCCGTGCAGGACGAGGACGGGGCGGGCGGTGGTTGAGGTCTTGATGTGGGTAGTCATGGCACCACTGTAACTAAACATCTTTATATAAGCTAGCTTAGTCAACAGGGTAGGCTTGGCTCATGCGCGATGACCTGCACGTTCAGCTGCAACTCCTCGGCCGGTCGGTGAAGCAGGCCCAGTACCGCCAACATCGGGCGCTCGACGGCGCGTTGGCCGAGGTCGGGACCACGCTCGCCCAGTGGGACGCACTCCGCGCGATCGGCCGTACGCCGGGAGCGTCGGCCCGCGAGCTGGCCGCCGCCACCTTCCAGACCGAACAGGCCTTCGGCACCCTGGCGGGCCGGCTGACGGCACAGGGGCTGGTCGACCGGCGTCCGGGACGGGGTCGCCGTATCGAGCACCACCTGACGCAGGCGGGGGAGCGTGTGCTGGAGGCCGGCCACACGGTGGCGGACGCGGTGCTGGAGGAGTGCTTCGCCGGGCTGGACGAGGGAGAGCGGGGGACGCTGCTGAAGCTGCTCCAGCGCCTGAACGAGCCGACGGCCTGAGAGGGCGAGGGGTCAGGGGACGAGGAACTGCTTCACGTACCGGTGGCACGGCACGGGCACCGGCCCGCCCGGCCCCTCCGCCGCATACTCGAACGGCCCCTCGTCGGCCCAGCCCTGACGCTCGTAGAACCGCCGCGCGCGGGCGTTCCCGGCGACGACGGCGAGCCACGCCCGACGGTGCCCCCGTCGCCGTACGACCTCCTCGGCTCGCGCCAGAAGCGCGCCCGCCACGCCGGCGCCCCGGTGCTCGGCCGCCACATAGAGCTGCTCGACCTCGTCACCGACGACCACGACGAAGCCCGCCACGGCACCGTCCCTTGTCGCAACGACGGTGTCTCCGACCCGCGCGGCGGCACGGGCCGCGAAGGACGCGGGCGTCCGGACGGCGACCAGCTCATCCGGTACGTGCCCCCGGTGGCCGTCGCACCAGCCGGAGCGCCAGATGGCGGCCACGGCCGGCACGTCAGCGGGGACCGCGGGGCGCAGGACGGTGATCGGGCTGTCGGGTCCGGGCATGGGGCCAGGTTACGGAGGGCCCGTCGCGTCAGTCGGGTTCGCCGCCCCGGCCGATCCGACGGATGACCTCCGCGGCCCGCTCCGGGTGCGCCTCGAACCAGGCGCAGAGGTGCTCGCGGACGGCCTCCGCGACACAGACGCGCACCTCCGTGTTACCGAGCAACCCCCTCGTGGCGCCAAGGAATTCGGGTTGTGCAAGCTTCACGGACACGACCGCCGTCAGCGACTCGTCGACCCGAGAGGGGGCGAGACCGGGGGCGTACGAGATGATCGCGGCCGTCACGCCATCACGGAAGCCGTCCACGTGGGTGCCGCCCTCCGGAGTGCGCCGGCTGTTGACGAAGCCCCGCACCCGAACCCCGCTCAAGCCGCCCCACGCCAGGGCGACTTCCATCGCCCCCGCCATCCGCGGGTCCTCACGTTCGAAGCCGATGACGTCCGGGCCGAGCCCCGCACCCGCCTCCACCTCCAGAGCCGCTACGAAGTCCCGCACGCCGTCCGGAAAACGGAACCGCACGACTCGGGGGCCGTCGGCCGGGCGCTCGTCGGTCAGGGAGATGACCAGCTCCCGGTTGAGGAAGGCCACCTGCCGGAAACGCTCCGCGAGCACCGCGAACGAACACGCCGTCGTCTCGAAAATCCCGGCGTCGGGCCGGAAGACGATGGTCGTGCCGTCGTGGGCCGCAGGCCCCACCGTCACCGGCGCGCCGACAGGGACCCCTCGCACGTACTCCCGGACATGCCGGCGGCCGCCGTACCGCACCTCCGCCGTCAGTCGGCTCGACAGGGCGTTGGTGACGAAGGGGCCCAGTGCGAAGGGACCCAAGAGGGCGAGGCCCCGGCCGCACGGCCCGGACGCGGGCTGCAACGAGGTCAGTTGGGCGTCGAGGCCGGGGGAGTTGTCTGCCTCGAACGGCACCGCCGCGCCATCGTCGACGACCCGCACGCCGCCGTCGGGCGTGAGCGTGACATCGACGGAGCCGGCGCCCCTGGCCAGAACGGCGTTCACGGCCCGACCGACGACCTCGAACACCGCCCGATGCAGCCCACGTTCCCCGACCGAACCGACCCACATCCCCGGCCGCTTACGAATGGCCTCCGGCCCCTCCAACACCTCGATGTCAGCAATGCTGTACTCCACACCGTCCGCATTCACGAAAGCCCTCCCCTGGGCGCCCAGCAGATGTCCCCAGCCTATGGGGAATCCGGTAAAACGCCAGGTCAGAGTTGGTTTGGCGAAGGTGTGGGCGGACGTCAGCGCGTCCAGGAGGAGGCGGTCGGCGGAGAGCCCGCAGACACGGGCCATCACTCGCCGGGGGCCTTGCGGAAGCCCCACAGGCCCCCATCCCGGGGACCCCTGAGGGCCCCAATTTCTCTCATCCGCAGGCCCGTCGAGGACCGGTCCTCTGAGGAGCTACCGCTCGGCCATGCCCTCCCGCATCGCCTTCGCGGTTGTCGCAGGGTCGTACTCCTCGGGCACGCCCGGAACCAGGACGATGTCTCCGACGATGTGCCGCGACCGCAACGGCGCGATCTCCTGATACGCCGCCGAGTCCCACCAGGCCCGGGCCTCCTCCATCCCCGGAAACCCGATCACCACCACATGCCCGGGCCAACTCCCCTCCTTCACCTCATGCTGCGCCGCATGCACCAGAAACCGCCCACCGAACGGCTCGAAGGTGCCGCTGATCCGCTCGATGTACTCGGCGATCTCGGGGTGGGGGGCGGCTTCTTGGAGGTGGGCTATGGCGTAGGCGGGCATGGGGTCCTCCCGGGTCGGTCCTGGTCCTGAAGGGTTCAACAAGCTGTGTCCGTCTTGCGTTGACGATCCTGGCGGCTGGTCCGGGCGGAGGCCATTACCTGGCAGGTAGCGGGCGGCTACCTAGCTTCCTACTGGGCAATCCGCACAGCGGAAGGCTCGTGGGGTGCTAATCGGCGTGGCGTTGGTTTCGAACTCGGAGAAGCCTCCCTCTTCGTTTCGGTACACGATGCCAATGCTGTATTCGGCGAGTAGGTCGCGGAGATCTTCGCGTGGAAGTGACGGGGTGAGCACCATAAGGTGGAAGGGCTGGTCGGTGATCACTTCTCGTAAGTAGCGACGTGCGTCGAGAAGCTGAGCGAGAGCTTGCGTGATTGAGTCTCTCGCTGTACTGGCCGTCGGCTCGTACAGTGTGTTGTTCGTCTGGTTGTAGAGATCGAACGCAAGTTGAGTTGTTGAGTTCCGCATCGACAGTTCCATTTGGGTGATGCTCTCTCCAGATAAAAGCGCGTGCTGCTCGAAGGCATCGGCCAGGTCGTCGCGGGCTGCGTCTATGAGGTCAGCCTGGGTTGCCTGCTGCAGTTGGCGTCTTTGGCGCCGGTAGGCACGGGCCAGTCGGCCGGCAGTCTGTTGGAGACGCAGTCTGGAACGGGGCGCGGGTGGGAGGGTGTCGGCTGCTTCCCTGATGTATGGGTCAATAGGGCGGAGCCTGAAGACGATGACGTTGCGATTCTGGCCTAGTTCGTCTTTGGCTTCCCGTATCTCAAAGGACCTCTGCTCATCGAGCTTGAATCTGCCTATGTACTTATGTGTTCGCGTGTCGGTGCCGGCCACCTTGCCGACGGCTATGAAGAGATGCAGCGTCCGACCCTTACTGGCGTGCCCTAGTATTGCAGCGTTTCCGCCGGTAGGAGTTTGGTCGCCTCGTTTACCGGCTCCGGTGTAGGTGAAGATGGGGCCCAGTTCGTCGTCCTCTGCAAGCCATCCGTCCCGATATCCGTACCGCTCGCCAACCTTGCTGTCCGAGAATAAGAGTACGTTTCGCTTCTCTTGGGCCGGACAGATTCCGGCATAGCCGCTGCCGCCAAGTACGGGATGGATTTGCGCACGTGTGAGGATGTCTCCGGGCTGAAACCGGGGTGCGAGCGTCGTCATGAGTCGAGGTTAGTGGTCTCACTGCACGCGAGTGCACGAGGTGACGTAGGTCGCGTGAAGGGGTGTTGTGGCAGTACTGGGTGCGGCCGAGGATGGTGGGATGAGTGATGCAACGGGGACTGTTATCTCGGCTATTGTCGCATTCGCGGCTGCGGTCATAGGAGCCGTGATCGCCGGTAGGTATGCCAAGCACGGCGCAGAAACGGGCGGACGCAAGGCGGTTGAGGCGGCGTTAGCGCAGGTACATGGTCAGGCAGCGGTGGAGCACTGGCAGTGGGTGCGGAGTCAGCGACATCAATCCTTTGCCGACCTTATTGCGGCTTATGCCGCCCTTGATGAGGTGGTCGTCCGTATCACGCCCGAGGTGCGAAGCGGCGGCGGGCTAGACCCGGAAACGGGGCGTGAGGTCCGAGAATGTACGCTCGAACTTCAGGCTAAAACAAGCCAATTGGCGCTTTGGGGGCCAAGTGAAGCAAATGCTTTGGCCTACGCGCTAACGCGCAAGTCGGTCGCCACTGTGCGCGCCTTGCTGCATATGCGCAACCAAGGTTCCTCTGACACGCGCGCAGATTGGTCCATCTTTGACCAGGCTAGAGAGGAAATGATCCAAGCGCACGCCGCCTTCCTGCAGCGGGCCGGCGAAATCATTCGTGACCCGCGGCAGCCGGTCAGCTAGCCGGGTCTTGCCCTCCTAGCCTGCGGTGATAGTTGAGTACGACCAGACATCCGCAGGCAGGTCGTGATGCAACTGCCAGGTGATGGCCATGGGCTTGCTGCCTTCGTGTCGGACGTACGTTGCGGGGCCGAGGAGCATCCATGGTTGCGCTTTGCCGATGTCGGTGTCTTTGTAGCGCCGCATGAACAGCAGTACGTGGCTGCCGCGTTCGGCGTGCTGCTGATAGCGCAAGCCGGTGGGCGAGGTCTCTGCCGTCGTGCTCTGTGACTCCCAGTGGAAGAGGGAAGGGCTCAACGCGTAGTCCTTGTACCGGATGGTGGGCGAGAAGTCCTTTTCGTTCTTCTCCAATGTGATCAGTAGGGCGTCCGTCTGGTTTGACTCGTCCCACAGAACGCCCTGGGCGAACGAGCCGGGCATCTGTCCGCCCAGGCGTGCGACGCCCAGTGCGGCAAGGATCTCCGAGCGGTTGTAAGCACTGTGGATCTTCAAAGGGAGATGCGAGTGTGGGCCCTCCAGCGGGATGGGGAGGTGGTCGGCCTGGCCCATCACGTGGTCGAGGACCTGGCGCAGCTCGCTGCGGAAGGCTCGCTGCTTGCGGAGCGATTCGAGCCCTTGCGCGTAGGAGCCAAAGCCACCGGCCTTGTCCCAGAGGTTGAAGAAGAGCATGCGTGCATACGTTTTGTCTCGAGGATTCAAGGCTTCGTAGGCTGGTGCTTCGTCGCTCAGAAGACGGGTGTACGCATCAGCCCGCCCCTGATCATCGACGTGCAAGAACGCATGTACTCGCTTCAACAGGTCGTCCTCACCAGCCTGTTCCGGTAGATCAGCAAGGCCCGAGCGACGCAGGACCGACGTCCACGAGTTGCTCGCCTTGTACAACTCCTTGATCTCCCGGCGGCTCTCCTTGAGGTAGTCCGCCAGCCTGTCGGTGCTGTAGTCCCTGGCTTCCTTCGCCAAGGTGGTGATGGTGGCCTTGAGCTGCGTGCGGATGTTGGCCAGCACGAGGTCCTTGGACTTACCTTCAAGGATGATCTGACAGCCGGAAGGCAGCTGCGGGAAGTCCCGCTCCATGCTGTCGACCAGGCGGTTGCGGGAGAGGTTGGTCAAAGCCCGGAACTGTGCTTCGAAGCGGAAGTCTGCTCGATGCTGGCCGATGAAGTCGAGCACTGTGAGGACTGGCTTGTTGGGTGTCCGGCGTAGCCCGCGGCCCAACTGCTGGAGGAAGACCGTGGCACTGTTCGTCGGCCGGAGAAGGAGCAGTGTGTCGACATCGGGGATGTCCAGGCCCTCGTTGAACAGATCGACGGAGAAGATCACTTGGATCCGTCCCGCCTTGAGGTCATCGAGGGTGAGTTCGCGCTCGTTGGGGGAGGAGTCGCTGTCGAGCGCCGCTGCCTGGAAGCCCGCCTTGCGAAAGCACTCAGCCATGAAGTGAGCATGTGCCTTGGTCACACAGAAACCCAGGGCCCGCATACCGGCGGGATTGGAGATCTTGTCCTTGACTTGCTTGATGACGATGCGTGCCCGCGCGTGATCCGCCGTGAAGAGGTTGCCGAGCTGGTCGCGGTCGTAGGTCCCCGATCGCCAGTTGAGGTGTGTCAGGTCCGTTCCATCCGGAATGCCGAAGTAGTGGAAGGGACACAGCAAGTCGTTTTCCAGTGCCTCCCACAGTCGCAGTTCGGCGGCGATACGCCCGTCGAAGAACTCGTCGTGAACATTGACTCCGTCCATGCGCTCCGGAGTCGCGGTCAGGCCAAGTATTTCCTTGGGTTTGAAGTGCGCTATGACGCGCTGGTACGTGGCTGCCTTCGCGTGGTGGAACTCGTCGATGACGATGATGTCGAAGTGCTCAGGCGCGAGCTGTTCCAGCCGCTGGAGGTTGAGTGACTGCACGCTGGCGAAGACATGCGTCCAGTCGCGGGGCTCTTGGCCGCCATGGAGCAGTTCTCCGAAGGACGCATCGTCGAGTACTTCGCGGTACGTGCGCAGGGACTGCTTCAGGATCTCCTTGCGGTGTGCCACGAAGAGGAGCCGCGGTAGCTGCCCGGCGCGCTCATTGCGCATGTTCCGGTAGTCGAGAGCCGCCATCACCGTCTTGCCGGTGCCTGTCGCCGCGACCAGCAGATTCTGGTGGCGCGCACGCACCTCTCGTTCGACCCGGAGCCGTTCCAGCATGTCCTTTTGATGCGGGAGCGGGTGTACCTCGAGACCGGAGAGGCTGATCTTCAGATCACCGCTTGCCCCTGTACCGCTCGCCCGAGAGAGGGCTTCGGTTAGTCGCTCGCCGTCGCGGTCAGGATCGTAGGACTCGAATGCTGCGTCGGCCCAATAGGCGTCAAACGTGGCTTCGAACTTGTCCAGCACCCTGGGGGTGGCGACAGACGACAGCCTGACGTTCCACTCGAGGCCGTCCAAGAGGGCAGCCTTCGAGAGGTTAGAACTCCCCACGTACGCCGTATCGAAGCCAGTGTTGCGACGGAACAGCCACGCCTTCGCGTGCAGCCGTGTGGAACGGAGTTCGTAATTGACCTTCACTTCGGCGCCAAACTCGCGGACTAGCCGGTCAAGGGCATGCCGGTCCGTCGCGCCGATGTAGGTGGTCGTGATGACCCGGATCGGGACGCCCCGCTCGTTTGCAGCTCGAAGAGCGTCCTCCAGGACTCGTATCCCGTACCACTTCACGAATGCGCAGAGCAGATCGACGCGGTCCGCAGTGGCGAGCTCCGCTCTCAACTCCGTGCCCAGGTTGGGATCGTCAGGGGCGTTGGTGATCAGAGCAGTTTCTGAAAGAGGCGTAAGGGGGCGAAGTGCGTAGACACCCGGGGCCTCCTGCTCGGCAAGCGCCAGAAGCTGCCGGGGGCCGTCGGCAATAGCGCCAACGACCTCATCCACGTCCGGGGCAGGGGCAAAGGTGGCCAATGACTGTAGGAGCTGGTTAGCGACTGTCACCTGCTTGTCGTGCGGCAGCTGGCTGAGCCTGCGTCCGACGGCCTCACCGATATACCGAGAGAGGACATGAGGCGCCGACTCTTCGCTGACCTCTTCCGAGATGGCCTTCCAGCCGGCAGCTTCGAGCGCCTCCATGCGGTCGTGCAGAGCTCGAGTGACGAGTTGCTCGTACGCGCCCGCTATGGGCTCAGTCGAGCCCCCCGGTTCCGCCACAACTGCCCCCTCGATCCGATGAGTCGATCGAGATCAGTTCTAACAGCAGTCGCTGACAGTCGAAGCACTTCCATTGAAAGATGATCGTTTCGGACAGGGGGCGAGTCGGCCAAGTACGGCAAGAGCCCCATCAGGGAGCGGGACCGCCAAGGCCGACTCGGGAGCCGTACTGCCAGGAACTACGCCCCGTGACACCCCTCATAACCCCGCCCCGACCCGCACCAGCACTCCGCCCCCCGCTGCGGCGGCCACTCCACCGCCCGCCCGCGCGCGGCCAGTGTCGTCGCGTACTGCGGGAGCAGGTCCGTGTCCGACGGGGAGGTGGCTTCCGAGGCGGCGAAGGCCTCGTACGACGGCACGGTGCCCGTGACGATGCCGAGGTTCGGGGTGCCGCTGGCCGCCAGTTCGCGCAGGGAGGCCTCTATGGTCGCGAGGTGGGTCTCGTGGGAGGGGTACTCCTCGGCGAGGGTGGGATAGGCGCCCACCAGCTCCCTCAGTTCACTCTCCGGCCAGTGCAGGACCGCCACCGGGAAGGGGCGGGACAGGGCCTCGCGGTAGGTGCCGAGCTCCGCGCGCAGGCGGGAGATCTCCGCCTCCAGTTCCGCCGGGTTGTCCGAGCCCAGGGACCACACCCGCTTGGGGTCGTGCAGTTCGTCCAGGGGGACCGGTGACGAGGACAGGGTGTCGGCCAGGACGTCCCAGTCGTCGTGCGCCGCGCCCAGCATGCGGCGCACCCGGTGACGGCCGAACAGCAGCGGGTGCGTCGAGTACGGGGGCTCCGCCACGTCCGTCAGCAGCAGCCGCGCGCCCTCCGAGAACGTCTCGTGGGCCGCCTCCAGCTCGTCGTGCGCCTCCAGCGACTCCGCCACGATCACCCAGGGCGCCGGGTCGCGGGGTGCTGCCACACGGATGCCGGTGATGATCGCCCGGGCCTCGGCCTCGTGGCCGTACTCCCAGAGGTTGGAGGCCTTCAGGGCCCGTACCAGATAGGGGTTCTCCAGGCCGTCCGCGGAGGAGAGCAGGCGGTCGTAGAGGGTGGTCGCGGCGGGGCGGTCGCCGGACAGCTCCAGGTGGGCCGCGGCCTGGAGGAGCAGGGCCTCGGCGTCCTCGGGATACAGGCCGGCGGTTCGCTCCAGGCGGGCCGCTTCGGCGGTGTGGTCGACGTTCTCGGCAGGCGTGTCGGGGCGCATGAGGGAAACCGTACTGCCCATCGGTGACGGTGAAGAGGTCCGTGCTGGTCAAGGGACGGCTCAACGGCGGCGAGGTACGGGCTCGCGTGCCGCCCGGGCCATCGTCAGCAGGCCGGCCAGCACGAGGCCCGCGCCCACGTACAGCGGTGCCGTGTAGCCCAGGCCCGCGCTGATCGCCGCGCCGCCCAGCCATGCGCCGAGCGCGTTGCCCACGTTCGACGCCGAGACGTTGGCGCCGGCCGCGAGCGGGACTCCGTGGGCCGCGTCGGTGACGCGGGTGATCAGGCCCGGGACGGGGGCGAAGCCGGACACGCCCAGGAGGAAGGTGAGGAGTACGGCCGCCACCGGGCTGCCGGCCAGCAGGCCGAGCGCCAGGAGGGTCGCCGTGAGCGCGGCCAGGGACACCAGCAGGGCGCGGTCGCGGTTGCGGTCCGCCGCCCGGCCCCCCGCGATGTTGCCCACGACCAGTCCGCTGCCGTAGACCACCAGGAGCCAGGCCACGTCCGTGTCCGAGAAGCCCGTGACCTCGGTGAAGGTGTACGCGATGTAGCTGAAGGCGCCGAACATCCCGCCGTAGCCGAGGGCCGTGGCGGTCAGGGTCAGCCATACCTGGCGGGAGCGAAGGGAGCGAAGCTGGGCCGGCAGGGCAGTGAGCCCGTCCTCGCCCGGCTCCTGTCTGCCCGCCCACCTCGGTACCAGTACCGCGATCGCCGTCGCCGCCACGACCCCGACCCCCGTGATCGCCCAGAACGTCGCCCGCCAGCCCCAGCGGTCGCCGATCAGGGCGCCGAAGGGGACGCCCAGTACGTTCGCCACCGTCAGGCCCGCGAACATCACCGCCACCGCCCTCGACGCCCGTTCCGGGGCGACCATTCGGCGCGCCACCAGCGAGCCGAGGCCGAAGAAGGTGCCGTGGCAGAGGGCGGCGACCACGCGGCCCAGGAGCATCACCGAGTAGTCGGGCGCGAGCGCCGAGAGCAGGTTTCCGACGACGAACAGGGCCACCAGGCCGGTCAGGACCGGTTTGCGGGGCAGTCTCCCCGTCGCGGCCGTGACCGCGATGGCGCCGACCGCGACGGTCAGGGCGTATCCGGAGATCAGCCGGCCCGCCGCAGCCTCGGAGACGCCGAAGTCGCGGGCCACCTGCGGCAGCAGTCCGGCGATCACGAACTCGGTCAGGCCGATGCCGAAACCGCCGAGCGCCAGGGCGAGAAGACCGGCCGGCATACGGGCGGTCGGTGTCCCGGTCCGCCCCCACGCACCCTCCCGCACCGGCGCCGGCGCGTCGGAGTCCTCCCGCGTCAGATCGTCACTCCGTCGACCTGCAGGGTCTGCACCGCCTTGCCCGCCACCGACACCGCCACCGACTTCCCGTTCAGGTAGGTGTCCGAGTACGACCTGTAGAGGTCGCCGCCCGTCGTCACCGTGTTCCAGCGCGGCACCAGGCCGCCCGAACCGCCGGTCACCGTCGTGAACTTGGAGAGGTCGAAGGTGAACGTCTGCGCGGACGTGGAGGTGTTCAGGGCCACGATCACCAGGCGCCTGGCGGAGGAGTCGTAGGCGGCCACGGCGTTGCTCACGCCCGTGTCGAGGATCTTCATTCCGGGGCGGATGTGACGGCTGAACTGGGCCATTGTGTAGTACTTCGTCTGCACCGCGCCCGCCTGCAGCGTGCTCGCGTCGTACGCGATCATCGCCCAGTTGGTGGAGGGGTCCATGACCTGCCAGTAGACCCAGGCGGTCGGGTGCAGCCAGCGGAAGTCGTAGAGGAGGTTGAAGGCGAGGGTGTAGCCGGTGCCGTCGTTGTCGCCGGTCTCCGAGTTCCACAGGGCCTTGCCCGCCGTTGTGACGACGTCGGTGTAGAGCAGGTCGCGGCGGCCGCCGGAGCCCTGGTAGCCGTGGACGTTGACGCGGTTGACGTACCCCTTGGTGGTGGAGGAGAAGGAGTTCCAGGTGGTGCGGGCCAGGTCGTAGCTCGTTTCGTCGGACGCGGAGATCTTGGTGCCCGTCAGGCCGCGCTTGTCCAACTCGCTACGCAGGTACGGCAGTACGGCCGACTGGACCGTCGCGTCCATGTGGCAGCCCTCCTGGGTGCCGGTGGCCGTCCACCAGGACGAGGAGGGCTCGTTGAAGGCATCGACCGTCGCGAAGTTCACGCCCCAGTTGTTCTTGGCGTAGAGGGCGACCGCGGCGAGGTGGGAGGCGTGCTGGCGGTAGTTCCAGGACTGGAGGTTGTTGCCGCCGTCGGAGGCGCCGGAGGGGTTGTGGTTCAGACACATCCACCACATGGGGGAGTTGGCGAAGAGCTCGGTGGTCGCGCCGCGGGCCACCGCCTTCGTCAGCATGGCGCGCTGGGTGGCGTCCGCCGTCCACTTCCAGGCCGAGGAGGTGGGGTCCTCGTTGTTCCAGTCCTGCCAGTAGCCCTCGATCTGCTTGAAGGAGGGGATGTTGGCGGAGGCGACCATGCTCGCGCCGCTCACGGTGTTCCAGCTGCACGCGCCCAGGTTGTAGCGGGCGATGTTCAGGCCGAGGCCGGGGAGCGAAGTGCCGTTGTACGTCGTGGACTTGGTGGTGAAGAAGATGTCGGCGAAGTCGTCCCGGGCGCCGAAGACGTTGGCCCACCAGGCCAGGGAGGTGCCCCAGCCCTCCCAGGTGCCGTAGGAGGTGCCGGGGGAGACGGCGATCGTGGCGTCGGCGCGTGCGGTGCCGGTGGCGAGGGCGCTGCCCAGGACGGCGCCGCCGGCCGCTGTCAGCAGGGTTCTGCGTCGGATCATGGCTTCTGCTCCGCTTCGTTCGACGGGTTGTCGGGGCCGGTCCCTGAGCTGGCGCGCGACCCGGCGGGGTGGCGTGTCCCGTGCATGCCACGACGAAGCATCGGGTGTGCCGCGTGGGGTTGTCGAGGGTTGCGACAGCACTTTCTAAAACCTGTGTACGAAGGGTCGAACGGCGCCTGCCGCTGGTGGGTTCACGACTCTGCGCCTATCGTGCGGGCGGCTGGTTGCCGGGCCGGGAGGCGAGGCGTGCGGATGCGGGTTCCCGTCGTGCAGCACAGCGGCCTGCGGCGGTCGCTCCGGCGGCGCCGTGCGCTGTGGACCGGTGGCGAGCTCCTCGTCACCGCGGGCCTGGTGCTTCTGCTGCTGGTCGTGCATCAGCTGTGGTGGACCAACCGGGAGGCCAGGCGCGGCGCCGAGCACAGGGTGCAGGCGCTGGAGCGGGAGTGGGGTGCCGGTGGCGGTGGCGGTGACCAGGAGGGCTCCGGTACGGCCGCCTCGGCCCCGCCGACTCACGAGGAGGCCGGCGTCCGTGTCCGGGGTCGGACCGGTACCGCCCGGCCCTCACGCCCCGTCCGGTCCCAGGCCTACGCCGTCCTCGTCATCCCCCGCCTCGGACTGCGCGTCCCGGTGGCCGAGGGCGTCAGCAAGCAGAACGTACTGAACAAGGGCTACGTCGGTCACTACATCGGCACCCAACAGCCGGGCCAGGCCGGCAACTTCGCCGTCGCGGGGCACCGCAACACCCACGGTGAGCCCTTCCGGTACATCAACCGGCTGCGGCCGAAGGACCTGGTGGAGGTGGAGACGAGCGGCGCGACGTACACGTACGCCGTCGACCGGACGCTGCCGCAGACCTCGGCCCGTGACTCGGGGGTCGTACGGGCGATCCCGCGCTCCCTCGTCAGGCCCGGGTACGGGTACCGCGAGCCGGGTTACTACATCACCCTGACCACCTGCACACCGGAGTTCACGTCCCGCTACCGCCTGGTGGTGTGGGGCAGGCTCGTCTCCATGCGCCCGCGGTGAAGCGGCCACCCGATCGCCGGCTTCCCCCTCACGCCCGCTCCCGCAGCGCCACCACGGCCACCGCCGCCACCAGTGCCAGTACCGCCGACACGATCATCGCGATGTCGGCGCCGTGGCCCGGGCCGCCGCCCGATGACGTGACGAGCGCGATGGTCAGGGCGACGCCGGCGCAGGAGCCGATGTAGCGGAAGGTCTGCTGGGCGCCGGACCCCATGGCGGCGCGGGCCGCCGGCACGGACTCCACCGCCAGCAGGGGCAGGGCGGCGTTCAGCAGGCCGCTGCCGATGCCGCCCACGATCAGGCCGGGCAGCAGGCGGTGCCAGGAGCCCGAGCCGATGGCGCCCAGCATGGTCAGGACGCCGGCCGCGTGGAGGGCGAAGCCGACCGCCAGTTGCCACCGGGTGGAGACCCGGCCCGCCAGGCGCTTGGCCTGCAGGGCCACCCCGAAGGACAGGCCCGACCAGAGCAGCAGCAGCCAGGCCGTGTCCAGTGCGGACAGCCCGAGCACCTGCTGGAGCAGCGCCGGCACGAAGCTGAACAGGCCGATCACCGCGAGGCCCGTGAACAGCCCGCTCACGGAGGAGGCCAGGAAGCGGGGGTGGCGGAGCAGGGAGAGGTCGATCATGGGGGTCGTCGTACGGCGCTCCAGCCAGGCGAAGACGCCCACCAGGACGATCGCCGCCAGCAGCAGCGCGCCCACCTGCGGGCGCAGCCAGCCGTCGCGCCCCAGTGTGAGGGCGGCGACCAGGGAGACCAGCGCCAGCCCGAAGGTGAGGGCGCCCGTGATGTCCGGTCGTCCGCCTCTCGGGGAGCGCGACTCCGACAGGGGGCGCACGCTCGCCGCGGCCACCGCCAGGGTCGCCGCGCCCAGTACGGCGTAGGCCACCCGCCAGCCGGGGAGCGCACCCGCCATCAGCGGACCGACCGCTATGCCGCCGCTGACGAAGGCGCCCCACACGCCGGTCGCGTGCAGCCGGCCGCGCGGGCTGGGGAAGGCGTGCACCAGCAGGCCCAGGCTGCTCGCCAGGATGGCGGCGCTCGCCGCGCCCTGGGCGATGCGGGCCAGCGTGAACTGCCAGGTGGAGGAGGACAGCGCGCCGAGGGCCGTGGTGAGGCCGAGGGTGAGGGTGCCCAGCAGGAAGATCCTGCGCCGGCCGTAGTCGTCGGCGAGGCTGCCGGCCACCAGCAGGAGGGCGGCCAGGCCCAGCGGGGTGCCGTTGAGGAGCCAGGCCTGGGCGGAGAGCGAGGTGTGCAGGGCGGCCGCGGTGTCGGGGAGCGTGACCATCGGCGCGGTGTACGTCATCAGGGTCACGGCCGTCGCCGCGCTGGTCAGGGCGAGCGTGGCCCGCGGGTGCGGGGGTGCCTCCGCAGGGGGCTCCGGTGCCTTGGCGCGCGGCCCGGTGGACGCGTCGACCCGAGTGAGAGTTCGTTCATTGAACCTAGCCATGCCGTGAACCGTAGCATTCAAGGTTCGTTCATTGAACCTATGGCGGGTAAATGGTTACAGTGGGCGCCATGGCACTGGGCAAGGACTACGCGACACAGGAGTGCTCCATCGCCCGCGCGCTGGAGATCATCGGCGAGCGCTGGACCCTGCTCGTCGTCCGCGACGCGCTGTACGGCGTCCGGCGCTACAACGACTTCCTCGTCCACCTCGGCATCCCCCGCGCGGTCCTCGCCGCCCGACTGCACACGCTGACGGCGGAGGGAATCCTGGAGAAGCGCCGCTACCAGCAGTCGCCGCCGCGCGACGAGTACGTGATCACCGAGCGCGGCATCGCCCTGTGGCCGACCCTGCGCTCCCTCGCCCGCTGGGGCCGCGAGCACTTCGCCGAGGAGCAACTGCGCGTCTTCCGGCACGCCGACTGCGGCACCGAGCTCGGCGCGTACGGCGAATGCCCCGCCTGCGGAACCGTCGTACCGGTCGCGGACGTCATCATGGAGCCGGGGCCCGGACTGAGCCCGGACCCGGCGGACCCCGTCAGCCGGGCCCTGCTCGCACCGAAGAGGCTCCTGGAGCCCATCGAGACCGGTCAGGTATAACCGACGGCAGGGAAGACAGCCGTACGCAAGAGCGAGGGGGAGCCGTGATCCGCGACCGGGTCGGCGCGCGTCCCCTCGCCGTGCTCGTCCTGCTGCTCCTGCAGATCGCCCTGCTCGACACCGGCACCCTCGCCGCCACCGTCGCGCTCGCCGCCACCGCCGCGGCCGGCTCCGCGCTCGCCGCCTGCGCCCTGGTCGCCGCGCGCTGCGCCCCGGCCGTACCGCCCACGCGGGTGCGCACGGCGATCCGGGACCGCGCCCGCCGCACCGCCTTCCTGCCGCAACGCGACCCCGACGCCCGCGGCCGCACCCGTCCCCGGGCCCCGGGGTCCGCCCTTCCGGCGATCGTCGCGTAGGGCACCCACACCTCTCACCGGCCCTCGCGCGGTCGTCATGCCGTTTCCGCACGACTCCATTCCGGCATGACCCTCGGAGGGCTCACCCATGTCCGTCTTCACCGTCTTCGCCCAGCTCGTCGAAGACCTCGCCGACCTGCTCCAGCCACTGTTCGGCGCCACCGCGGCCGCGGCCGCGATCGTCCTGTTCACCGCGCTCGTACGACTCCTCGTCCACCCCCTGTCCCGGGCCGCCGCCCGCGGGCAGAAGGCACGCACCGCACTGCAGCCGAAGATCGCCGAACTGCGCCGGAAGCACGCAAAGGATCCGCGGAAACTCCAGCAGGCGGTGTTGGAGCTGCACGCCGAGGAGAAGGTGTCGCCGCTGTCCGGATGTCTGCCCGGGCTGCTGCAACTGCCCGCGTTCTTCCTGCTCTACCGCCTGTTCTCCAGCACGAGCATCGGCGGCAGGGCCAACGCCCTGCTGGACCACCAGCTGTTCGCCGCGCCGCTGGGCGGCCGGTTCACCGACGCGCTGGGCGGCGGCCTGCTGGGTGGGGCCGGGCTCGTGTACCTCGGACTGTTCGCGCTCGTCGCGGCCGTCGCCGCCTTCAACTACCGGCGCACCAGGCGGACCATGGCTGCGGCCGTCCAGCTCGCGCCGGCGGACGGCGGGCAGCAGGTGCCGGGGCTCGGCGCGATGAACAAGGTGATGCCGTTCATGTCCTTCTTCACGCTCTTCACCGTCGCCGTGGTGCCGCTGGCCGCCGCCCTGTACGTGGTGACCAGCACGACCTGGAGCGCCGTCGAGCGGGCCGTGCTCCACTCCTGAGCCGGCCGGGCGAGCGGTCCAGTCCGTGAACCGGGTATTGCGGAGTGGACGCCGACCTTGGACGATCGGCCAGTCATCCGATGGCTGCACCCCTCGGACGACCGCCCGCGATCGAGGGAGAGAGTGACCATGAAGCTGCTGCGAGTCGGTACGGCCGGAGCGGAGAAGCCCGCGCTGCTGGACGCCGAGGGTGTCCTGCGGGACCTGTCCGGCATCGTCGACGACATCGACGGCGCGCTGCTCGCCGACGACGCGGCGCTCGGCCGCGTCCGCGCCGCCGCCGAGTCCGGTGAGCTGCCCGCCCTGGACCCGGCCGGGCTGCGGACCGGGCCGCCGGTCGCCCGGATCGGCAAGATCGTGTGCATCGGCCTGAACTACCACGACCACGCCCGGGAGACCGGGGCCGAGCCGCCCACCGAGCCCGTGATCTTCTTCAAGGCCGCGGACACGGTGGTCGGACCGAACGACACGGTGCTCGTGCCGCGCGGGTCGGTGAAGACCGACTGGGAGGTCGAACTGGCCGTCGTCATCGGGCGGACGGCGCGCTACGTGGAGTCGGCCGAGGCCGCGCTCGGACATGTCGCCGGGTACGCGGTCGCCCACGACGTGTCCGAGCGGGAGTTCCAGATCGAGCGGGGCGGCACCTGGGACAAGGGCAAGAACTGCGAGACGTTCAATCCGCTGGGCCCCTGGCTGGTGACGGCGGACGAGGTCGCCGACCCGCAGAACCTGTCGCTCAGGCTGTGGGTCAACGGGGAGCTGAAGCAGGACGGCACGACGGCCGAGCAGATCTTCCCCGTCGGCGAAGTCGTGCGCTACGTCAGCCAGTTCATGACCCTGTACCCCGGTGACGTCATCAACACCGGGACACCGGCGGGCGTCGCGCTCGGGCAGCCCGAGCCCAAGCCCTTCCTGCGGGCGGGCGACGTCGTCGAGCTCGAGATCGAGGGCCTGGGCAGGCAGCGCCAGGAACTGAAGGACGCGTAAACACTCCGCCGGGAGAACCGGGAGAACCGGGAGAACCGGGAGATGCGGGAGGTGCGGGAGAACTGCGACGGCTTGTCGGCCTCGGGCCGTTCGGCGGCCGGTCGCGCGGTTCTCCGCACCCCCAGCGGATTCAGTCCTCGCGCAGGAACTCCTCCAGCGCCTCCACCACGAACCGGTGGTCCTGCAACTGCGGCAGCCCGCTCACCGTCACCGCGCCGATCACTCCGACGCCCTCGACGGTGATCGGGAACGAGCCGCCGTGGGCCGCGTACCGGTCGGGGTCGAGGCGGGAGGAGTCCTCGAACGTCGTGCCCTTGGCCCGGAAACGGGCGCCCACCAGGTACGACGCCTCGCCGTAACGCTCGACGACCCGGCGCTTGCGGGCGATCCAGGCGTCGTTGTCGGGGGTCGAGCCGGGCAGCGCCGCGTGGAAGAGCTGCTGGCCGGCCCGGTGGATGTCGATGGCGACGGGGGCCTGGCGCTCCCGGGCCAGCTCCACGAGCAGCGAGCCCAGGGCCCACGCGTCCTCGTGCGTGAACCGGCGGAAGACCAGGCGCCGTTGCTGCGCCTGGAGCTCCTCCAGGGACGGGGTGATCTCCGGGTGGAACTTCGGGGTCAGCTCGGTGTTGTGCGTCACAGCTCCACCGCCACTCCGGCGCGGGCCGAACGGCGGGCCGCCTCGATCACATCGAGGGCCGCGGCCGCCTCGACGGCGGTCACCGGGTTGGCGCCGTCGTCGTCGAGGGCCCTGGTCACGGCCGCATAGTACGCGGGATAGTCACCGGGAAGGGTCGGTACGGGCGTGCCGCCGCCGCTCGCCGGAGACTCCCCGGCGCCGATCGTGCCCCACGCCGACTCGGGCTCCCGTCCCCAGTCCCGGCCCGGGCGCTCGCCCTCCCGCAGCGCCGCCTCCTGCGGGTCGAGCCCGTACTTCACATAGCCCGCCTTCGAACCCAGCACCCGGAAGCGCGGGCCGAGTTGGGCGGCCGTCGCGGAGACGTACAGGTGGGAGCGGACGCCGCTCGCGTGCGTGAGGGCGATGAAGGTGTCGTCGTCGGCCTCGGCACCGGGGCGGCGGACGTCCGACTCGGCGTAGACCTGCGTGGCCGGGCCGAAGAGGGTCAGCGCCTGGTCGACGACGTGGCTGCCGAGGTCGTAGAGGAGACCTCCGATCTCTGCCGGGTCGCCGGACTCGCGCCAGCCGCCCTTCGGCTGCGGCCGCCATCGCTCGAACCGCGACTCGAAGCGCCATACGTCGCCCAACTCGCCCTCGGCGAGCAGTCGCTGGAGGGTGAGGAAGTCGTTGTCCCAGCGCCGGTTCTGGAAGACGGAGAGCAGCAGCCCGCGCTCCTCAGCGAGGTCGGCGAGTTCGCGCGCCTCGGCGGCGGTGCCGGCGACCGGCTTGTCCACGACGACCGGGAGACCGGCCTTGAGGGCGGTGGTGGCGAGCGGGACGTGCGTGCGGTTCGGGGAGGCGACGACGATCAGGTCCAGCTCGGCGGCGCGTGCGAACAGCTCGTCCGGGGTGGCGGCCACCCGCACCCCGGGATGTTCGGCGCGGGCCTGCTCCTGCCGCTGCGGATTCGAGGTGACCACCGTGTCGAGGGCGAGGCCCTCGGTGGCCGCGATGAGCGGGGCGTGGAACACGGAGCCCGCCAGCCCGTAGCCGACGAGGCCGACGCGGCGGGGAGAGGCAGTGGTACCAGTCATGCCGTCCACTTTCGCAACGCTGTTGCCAAAGTGCAAGCGCCGAGGACAATCGAGGGTGTGAACCTTCTCGCCCTGCGCAGCCACAACACCGCACTCGTCCTCGACCTGCTGCGCACTGCCGGCCCGGACGGCATCAGCCGGCTGGAGCTCGCCGAGCGCACCGCCCTGACCCCGCAGGCCGTCAGCAAGATCACCGCCCGGCTGCGGGCCGACGGACTCGCCACGGAGGCGGGCCGCCGGGCCTCCACCGGCGGCAAGCCGCGGACGGTACTGCGGCTGGTGCCGGAGGCGGGACACGCGGTCGGCGTCCACCTGGACCGCGACGAACTGCGCGCGGTCCGGGTCGATCTGACGGGAGCCGTGGTGGCGGAGCGGCGGACCGCGGTGGATCTGGGGGTGAGCGCGGACGCGGTGGTGGAGGCCGTGGCACGGGAGGTGAAGGGGCTGACGGGGGGCGGGCTCGGAACGGGGATCGCTCTGCCCGGGCCACTCGATCACGCCCGCGGCGTACTGCACCGCGTCACCGGGTTCCCCGAGTGGGACGGCTTTGCGTTGCGGGACGCGCTCGAGCGGCGGCTCGGCGTGCCGGTCGTCGTGGACAAGGACACCAACGCGGCGGCGCTGGGGCTGGCGGTGGCGGGCGAGGCCGGGTCCTTCGCCTACCTGCACCTCGGTACCGGGCTCGGGGCGGGGCTCGTCATAGGCGGGACCGTGCACCGCGGTGCCCGTACCGGAGCGGGGGAGTTCGGGCACCAGGTGGTGCAGCTCGACGGGCCGCCGTGCGGCTGCGGAAACCGGGGCTGCGTGGAGGCGCTGTGCCTCGACGCCGTCGCACGCGGCGACCTGGCCGGGGCCGCGCGGGTGCTCGGCGTCGGCGCCGGGAACCTGGTCGCCCTGCTCGACGTCGACCTCGTCCTGCTCGGCGGCCGTACCGTCGCCGCCGCGCCCGAGGAGTTCGCACGGGGCGTGGCCGCCGTACTGGACGAACGCGCCCGGCGCGCGGGCGAGGAGGCGGTACCCGTGCGGGTCGCCTCCGACGGGGTCGCCGAAGGGGCCGCGCAGCTGGTCCTGGGACCCGTGTTCGGGCGCACCGACGGCTGACGTACCGGCGTGCGCCGGCCGGCCGGACCGACGGCTCACTCACCGGCGTGCGCCGATCGGGGGGACTTGCCCGGCCGTCCGGAGCGGCGGCCGCCCTCGCCCGCACCCCACCGGCATGCTCATGTGCTTATGCGACTGTGCACGCCCCTGTCCCTCTGCCTTGCAGCAGCCGCCCTCCTGCCCACGGCGTCTCCCGCCTCCGCCGTCGCCAGTTGCGCGAGCGGCCCGGACTTCCCCCTCACCACCCGTATCCACGACGCCCCCGACACCTATGAGGCCGGCGGCGGATACGGCACCTGGTACCTGGACCTCACCAACACCACCACCCGGACCTGCGCGTCCGTGCACCCGGTGGTCGTACTCGTCGACGACGACCGGACACTGAAGCCCTCCCAGACCCGCCTGGAGTTCTACGACGGCTCGCGCCACCACCCGGTCCGCTTCCGGGCCACCGACGAGGCGGAGCTCGTCGGCGCCTTCGACGACGGCTTCCCGGGCTTCACCGTTGGCCCCCGCCGGACCGTCACCGTCAAGGTCCGGCTCGCGCTGACCTCGGACGCCGTGGCCGACGAGGTCACCGCGAACGCGGCCGTCGTCCAGCGGCACGACGACGACGGCGACTGGATCGGCCAGTCCAACGACTACCGCTTCCACGTCCGGCACGACACACCGACCGAGCCCGGCACCAGCACCCCCACGAGCACCGGTAGCAGTACCGGCACCGGCACCGGCACCAATACCGGCGGCCCCGGAACCGCCCCGCCCGGGCGGGGCCGCGACGACCTCCCGTTCGCCGACGAACTCGCCCGGACGGGCATCCCCACCCCCCGTGCCGCCCTCGCCGCCACCGCCGTCCTCCTCCTCGCCGTCGGCGGGGCACTCCTCCTGGCCCGCCGATCGCGAGGGCGCCGGTGAGACGCCCATTCCCTCAAGATCCGACCTTTGTCTAGGCTGGGCCCACGCAGCACCGCGTACATGCGTACGGCAGGAGATCCCGCACATGGCAGAACGCAGGCCCATCGAGTCGTGGCTCACCGACATGGACGGTGTGCTCATCCACGAGGGCGTACCGATCCCCGGTGCCGACGCCTTCCTGAAGAAGCTGCGCGAGTCCGGCAGGCCCTTCCTGGTCCTGACCAACAACTCCATCTACACCCCGCGCGACCTGCACGCCCGGCTGCGGCGCATGGGCCTGGACGTGCCGGTCGAGTCCATCTGGACCTCCGCGCTGGCCACCGCCCAGTTCCTGGACGACCAGCGGCCGGGCGGCTCGGCGTACGTCATCGGGGAGGCGGGGCTGACCACCGCCCTGCACGACATCGGGTACATCCTCACCGACCACGAACCGGACTACGTCGTCCTCGGCGAGACCCGTACGTACTCCTTCGAGGCCATGACGCAGGCGGTGCGGCTCATCCGCAACGGCGCCCGCTTCATCGCCACCAACCCGGACGAGACCGGCCCCTCCCACGAGGGTCCGCTGCCTGCGACCGGCGCCGTCGCCGCGCTGATCACCAAGGCGACCGGCAGGAAGCCGTACTTCGCGGGCAAGCCCAACCCGCTGATGATGCGCACCGGGCTCAACGCGATCGGGGCGCACTCCGAGACCAGCGCGATGATCGGCGACCGCATGGACACCGACGTCCTCGCCGGGATGGAGGCGGGGATGCAGACGTTCCTGGTCCTCACCGGGCTGACCGGGCCGGGGCAGATCGAGGACTTCCCGTACCGGCCGTCCCACGTCGTCGACTCGATCGCCGATCTCGTCGAGCTGATCTGACGACGGCGCCCGACAACGCGGGCAGACGGCGCTGAAACCCTTCTTACCCCGTTCGGAGCAGTGCGGGCCCTTTTGAGGATGCGGGGCCGGGGTGTGCGGGGGAGTCTCCAGATATCTGGAGGTTTCACGATGGGCTCACTTCGCCTCACTCTCTGTGCAGGGCTTCTGGGTGCCTGCGCCCTCACCCCGGCGGCGTACGCGACGGACGGAGGAGGCGGCACCGTCTCGGTGACCCCGTCGTCCCCGGCCGCCGGCGCCGACGTCGGCCTGCGGGTGACCGGGTGCACCGGGAAGACGGCCACCGCGGTCTCGAAGGCGTTCGTCGCGGACGCGCGGCTCGCGGGCGGCCCCGACGGAGCCCTGGCCGGGGAGACCAGGATCCGCTCCTCGGCGGAACCCGGCGCCTACGACGTGAAGGTCGGCTGCGCCGACGTCGAGATCAAGGCCACGATCACGGTCGTGGCGCAGGGGACGCACCCCTCCACACCCGCCTCGCCGATCGCCCCGGTCGACGCGGGCGGCGGCGGTACGGCCCACTTCGCCACCGTCGACACCCGGACGACCGGCCCCGGCACGGCGCACGCGATCACGGGCCTGATCCTCGCCGGAGTCGCCGCGACCACCGTGGCGGTACTGAGCGCCCGCCGCCGCCGTGAGACGGAGTGACCGGCCCATGCCCGCACCCGCCCCCGCCCTCCGCGCACATGCCTTCGACACCGCCCCACCCCCCGCTCGCCTTCCGCTTCCGCCGGCCGCCCCCGCCGGACCCCGCCCGGACGGTGCCTCGGAGGCTGCTCCCCGCTCCCTCCGCTCCCGGCCGGCCCCGCTGACGGAACGTCCCGCCCATGCGTGACGACTTCCGCGACGGCGAGTTCGACCGGCGCCGTTCCACGGGGTCCGGGCGGCTGCTGACCGGTGGCGCCTGGGCCGTGCTGCTGCTCGGGCTGTGGCTGTGGGGGCGGGACGTGACCGAGGTGCGGCCGGGGATCTCCGGGCCGGCCACCGGTGACATGGCGGCGATCGGGCGGCCCCCGGCCGTGGAACTGCCGCCCGCCGCCCGCCCGTTGGGCAACGCGCTGCCGCAGCGCCTCGACATTCCGGCCCTCGGCGTGCAGGCGCCGGTGGTGGCGCGCGGGCTGGACCGGGCGGGAGCGGTCGATCCGCCGCCGTTCGACCAGGCGGGCGTGGTCGGGTGGTACGCGGCCGGCGCCGAGCCGGGGGCCGCGGGAGCCGCCGTGATGGTGGGGCACGTCGACACCGAGACCCGGCCCGCCGTCTTCTACAAGCTCAGCACCCTGACACCCGGCCGGACCGTCCGCGTGGTCCGCGACGACGGCCACGTCGCCGAGTTCACCGTCGACGACGTCCGGGTCCTCACCCGCGACCACTTCGACGCCCGGCAGGCCTACGGCGTCCACCGGCCGGGCCGCGCCGAACTGCGCCTGATCACCTGCGGCGGCACCTTCGACCCGGCCGACCGCAGCTACACGGCGAACGTGGTCGTGTCGGCGTACCTCACCGGAACCGGCGCATGAGACCCAGGGGTACCTGGCCCGGTCGACGGCCCGCTCCCCCGGAAGCCGTCGACCGGGCTGGTCCTCGACCGCGCGCGCACGGGTTGCGGGAGTAACCCGGCGTCCGGCGCGGGAGGTGCGGAAGTTCCGGTGGTGACCGAATGGCCGGGGGCCGGGGCCATGTGAGAACACCCTAGAACGAATGAGCGCCAGAGCCTAGAGGGTTATGACGCCAGGTTCCGCTCCGGTGGCTCTGTGTCATAGGCCCTGGTGGCTCGTCGTTCCAGTGCCGCGTCAGCACGGTCTCGCTCCCGCGCGGGCCACGACTCGGCGTGCTGCGCGGCCCTTGCCCGTCGGTGCTGTAACAGCTCCCCGACAAGGCTCGGGCGATCTCGTGGGCGGCGCGCCGCTATGTCAGGATTGAGACTTGGACCGGTGCACCCAAGGGGGAGTTGGATGTACGGCAGCAGGGGGGCTGGGTCGGGGTTCGCCTTCGGGACCGCGATGAGGGCTTCCGCGGTGGTGCTGGGGGCGGCGCTGCTGGTGGCGGGGTGTTCCTCCGGCGGCGGTGACGGCAAGGACGGCGACGCCGGCGCCAGGATCACCCAACAGCCCAAGGACAGCGACCCGTTCTGGGTCAACCCGGACGGCAACGCGGCCCGCCAGGTCGCCGCGTACGCCAAGGCCGGCAAGGACACCGAGGCCGAGCGGATCCGGAAGATCGCCGAGCAGCCGACCGGTGAGTGGATCGGCCCGGAGAACCCGGAGCAGGAGGCCAGGGGCTTCACCGAGGCCGCCGACAAGGCCGGCCGCACGGCCCTGCTGGTGCTCTACGACATCCCGCACCGCGACTGCGGCCAGTACTCGCAGGGCGGCGCCGCCGACGGCAACGCCTACCGCGCCTGGATCGACGGGGTGGCCGCGGGCATCCAGGACCGCCCGGCGATGGTGATCCTGGAACCCGACGCCGTACTGCACCTGGTGGACGGCTGCACGCCGGGCCAGTTCCAGGAGGAGCGCTACGCCCTGCTCGACTACGCCATAAGCAAGCTGAAGTCCCTGAAGTCCACCAGGGTCTACCTGGACGCGGGCAACGCCGGCTGGGGCCACCCCGACCAGATCTTCCAGCCCCTCCAGCGCGCGGGCATCGCCCAGGCCGACGGCTTCTCGGTCAACGTCTCCAACTTCTACTCGACGAAGGACTCCATCGCCTACGGCAAGCGGCTCTCCGCCAAGGTCGGCGGCAAGCACTTCGTCATCGACACCAGCCGCAACGGCAACGGCCCGTACACGGGTGGGAAGCCCGCCGAGAACTGGTGCAACCCGCCGGGCCGGGCGCTCGGGGAGGCGCCGACGACCAGGACCGCCGACCCCCTCGTGGACGCCTACCTGTGGGTCAAGCGGCCGGGGGAGTCGGACGGCACCTGCCGGGGCGGCCCGGCGGCCGGGCAGTGGTGGGCGAGTTACGCACTCGCCCTCGCCAAGGCTGCCGAGTAGCCGCGCGCTACGGCACCTTGACCCACTGTGCCTTGCTCGGCGTCCCCTGGTCGTCGTCCACGAACAGCATGTACCAGCCGGCGGTGACCAGGTTCCGGTTCTTCGGCATGGTCACCGTCACCTTGTTCCCCGACGTCTTGAAGTCCAGGGCGACCGACCGCTGGTCGACGTCGGTCACATGGGTCGACGCACTGGGCCGGATCAGCCGCACCTTCTTGATGGCGGAGGCCTGCGGCGAGGTGAACGTGCCCGTCCCGCCGCGCGCGATCGTCTGCGGTCCGCCGGACAGCGACGGCCGGGAGTCCCGGTACAGATAGGGCGGCGTGTAGATCTCGATGCGCTGCTCGAACGTGCCGGGCTTGGTGTTGGCCTTGTCGCCGTAGAGCGAGTCCGAGCCGAAGAACATCACGCGCCCGTCCGGCAGCAGGATCGACCCGGAGTGGTAGTTGCGTCCCACCAGTGGATCGGCCACCCGGTCGAAGGTGTTGGTGTCCGGGTGGTAGAGCCTGGCCTGCAGGATGTTGGAGTCGCCGCGCCCGCGGTAGTCCTCGGAGCCGCCCGACACCAGCACCGAGTCGTCCGGCAGGATCGACGACTGCGGATACCGCGTGCCCTTCTCCAGCGTCGGCCCGTCCTTGAACTTCGGGTTCTTGTCCTTGAGGCCGATGAGCCGGGTCCTGTTGCTGGACAGCTTGGACTCGCCGACCCCGCCACCACCGATCACCAGGAACTTCTCGTCCTGCGCCGGCGGCAGCAGCACCGTCCCGGACGTCTCCATCTCGTTCGCGTCGCTGAGCCCGGGCAGCTTGGTGAACCTGTTCGTGGCGACGTCCCAGATGCCCGGAACACGGCCGACGTTGTCCGGCCCGTAGCCGGCGTTCGAACCCGAGTAGAAGATCTTGCCGTTCTGCATCAGGAAGAGCGCCGGGTAGGTCGGGAACTGCCGGATCTTCGACGTGTACGTCCACGTCTTCGTCTTCGGGTCGAAGATCTCGTTCTTGCCCGGCACCAGCTGGCCGATGTCGTCGAGCCCGGAGACGCTGAGGATCCTGCCGTCGCTCAGCGTGGTGAGCGTCGGGTACCAGCGGGCCTCGTTCATCGGGTCGACCTTGATGTACTTCTCGGCGACCGGGTCGAACTCGAAGGCGTCCCTGATCCCCTGGAAGTCCTTCTTGTCGAGGGCGAGCTTCTGCGCGATGCCGTACGTGTTGCGCGCCGCGGCACCGGTCAGGCCCTGGATGCGGTAGTTGTCCTGGGTGCCGGTCTCGTACCTGGTGCCGCTCTTCTTCGCCTCGACGTAGATCCGGCCGAGCCCCGGGTCGTTGCGCAGGAACCTGCCGGTCGCCTTGTCGAAGACCTTCTTCGCGCGCGGCACGAGCACCGGGTCCTTGGACACGAAGGTCCTGCCGTTCTCCTTGCCGGTGAACACGGTCCCCGCCGGCAGGGTGATCGGCTTGTCCGGGTTCTCGTTGTGCACCACCATCAGGCCGCCGGCCTTGGTGATGTCCCCCTTCAGCTTCTCGTACCGCTTGGTGCCGCCGGCGATCAGCAGATTGCCGTTGGCGAGCTGGGTGTGCCCGGTGCAGAACAGGTCCTTCGGCGTCGGGACCTTCTTGATCGTGCCCTTGACCGGGTCCCAGATCCGGGTGTCGAACCTCTTGGCGTTGAAGTTGTCCTGGTTGTTGCCCGAGCCGGCGATCATCAGCACCTTGCCGGTGCGAAGGAGCGCCGCGTGGATGGTGTCCTGGCGGTACTCCTTGGGGAACTCCACGATCTGCCAGTGGCCGTTGTCCGCTTTGTACTCGGGTTTGTTGATCTGGTACTGGTGATACTTGGCCGTCCCGAAGCGGTACAGCCACGGACCGTTCATCCCGGCCAGCGCGAGCACCACCGCCGTCCCGATGGCGAGCCTGCGGGCGCGGCGGCGGCCTGCACGGTCGTTCATTCCTTACGTCCCCCGAATCCACCGAGCGCGATCTGCATCGTCTGGTCGTTTCCCGCCTCCGAGGCGCCGTCCGCGGCGGCCCAGGTGGGCTTGTGCCCGGTGCCGTGCGGCGGTGTCGCCTGCCGCTCCGGCAGCGGCCGCGGCTGGTAGGGCACGGCGGGCGGCGCGTCCTGCGGCTCCGCGTACACGGGAACCGGCTCCTTCTTCGCCTTCCGCAGCGAGTACCGCCAGGCGAAGATCGGTGACGCGGTGATCAGCAGGGCGAACGTGGCCCAGGTGATCATCGCCGGGTGCGAGTGACCCAGCGCGAAACCGGCACCGATGGAGGCGCCGAAGACCAGGATGAAGAACAGGTGGACGCGGAAGGTCCCGAACAGAGTGTCCGGGCTGGCCGAGTCGCCCTTGGGCGTCACCACGAACTTGCTCTTGCGCCGCAGCACCGCGTCCATCAGCGAGCGGGCGTAGATCGGAGCCGACAGCGCCGACATCACCATGCCCGCCACACCGCCGGAGCCCTCGGGCTCGTGCGGGGAGACGTTGTGCCGGCGGTTCCAGACGTACAGGCCGATCTGCAGCGCGGAGGCGTTGCCGTACAGCATCAGCCACACGGTCGGGTCGATGTTCACACCCGAGGCGCCCAGGCCCAGGAACAGCGCGCAACTCAGCGCCGCCAGGATCCAGTTGAGGGCCGACATCGGGTAGAAGATGATCATCATCGTGTAGTTGAAGAGCTTGCCCGGAGGCAGCGAGAACCAGCCCTTCCAGTACTGCTTGAGGATCGTCTCGTACGTCCCCCGCGACCAGCGCAGTTGCTGCGTGAAGAAGTCCGTCCAGGCGCCCGGGCCCTCACCGACGGCGAGCACGTCCGGCGTGTACACCGAGCGCCACTTCTTGCCCGTCGACGGGTTCTTGTGGCGGTGGATCTCGAAGCCGGTCGCCATGTCCTCGGTGATCGAGTCGTACAGGCCGCCGATCTGCTTCAGGGCCTTGATGCGTACGGCGTTCGACGTACCGACGAACATGGGGGCGCCGTAGAAGTTCCCGGCCCGCTGGATGAGGGCGTGGAAGAGGAACTGCTGGGACTCGGCCGCCTTGGTGATGGGGTTGTCGTAGTTGCCGTACACCTGCGGGCCGATGACGAAGCCGACGTCCGGGTCGCGGAAGAAGCCGAGCATCCGCTCCAGGTAGTTGGGCAGCGGCACGTGATCGGTGTCGACGGAGGCGAAGTAGTCGTAGTCGTCGCCGTGCGCCTGGAGCCAGGCGTTGTAGTTGCCGTGCTTGGTCTTCGCACGGAACGGGCCCTTCTTCTGGTTCCACTGCTCCACGCCCTTGCGGGAGAAGTGGTGCACGCCGAGCCGCTCGCAGACCGCCTTGACCTCGTCGTCGTCGCCCTCGTCCAGGAGCCAGATGTGCAGAAGGCCCCGGTGGCGCAGCCGTACGGCCGCCTCCAGGGTCTTCGTGACCATCTCCAGGGGTTCCTTGCCGGGCACGTACGTCGTGATGAACGCGACTCTCGTGCCGGTCTCCGGCACCACCGGGACCGGGTCGCGGGCGACCAGGGTGGCGTGCGCGTTGGACAGCACGTTCATGCAGCGGAAGAACTCGATCAGACCGATCGAGACGAGCATCACGACGTCCAGCACCGGCAGGAAGTCGAAGGCCGGGTAGTCGCGTTCGGTCCAGTGCTCCGGCTGCAGCAGCCAGGCCAGCAGGACCAGGGACAGCAGCGGGGCCGCGCCCAGCATCAGGGCGGCCCTTATGCGGTGCGGCTCCTGCGAGAGCAGTGAGCGGTACTGCACCTTGTAGGGCTTGTCCGGGTCGGGCTGGGTGAGGGGGCCGGCCAGTCGGCTGTAGTGCTCGTAGTCGTATCTCGGCAGGGTTTTCTTGATCCGCCGGAACTGGCCCGTCGTGCTGTTCCGGTGAGGATCCACTCTCGGCTGGGTGGTTTCGGACGGGTCGAAGTTATGCCGGGCGCCCGTCGGCGTCGACGTCATGAGTCATCCCCCCACACGCGGGTGAGCGCGTGTCGTGTCGTTTCCTTACCACCGGTGAACGGTCCCCCTCGACCCCTCACAGGCGTGTCAGCGGCGGGCCGCGGCCACCACGCTTTCCACACGGGTAGACATGGAACCGCGCCCTTCCGGTTGCATGATGCCCCCCTCGGCACCGGCTCGTGAACAGGGCCCCCTATCCCCGCAGAACGCCGCAACCGCTTACTAGTCCCCCAACTGCCGCGTATCCGCAGCATCTTGGAAAACAGGGTTCTACGGCGTTCAGCATGATCGCAAGATGCGAAACGCGCTGTTTACCGGTCATACGCGTTCATTGCGGTGCGTGTGGGGGTCTTGTGGACCAGTGGTGGACAGCCGTGCGCGCAGGTTGCCGAAGTGCTCTCTTATGGCCTCCTCCGCCCGTACCGAGTCGCCGGACCGCACCGCGTCGAGGATGTCCCGGTGCTGTTCGCAGGTGATCCTGTGGTCGGGCGGAGCACCTCCCAGATCCGTGTGCACACGGTGGAAGGTGTCCCAGAACGCTTCCAGGACCTCGCCCAGCAACACGTTGTCCAGACCCCGGTAGAGGGTGGCGTGAAACGCGCGGTCGGTCTCGGCGAGGCCGGCACCTCCGTGTGCGGCCTCCCGTTCCATACGGTCCACGAGCGCGTCGAGTTCAACGAGGTCCCGTTCCGGGATCCGCCCCGCGAGCCGTGACACCAGCCCCGTCTCCACCGCCTCGCGCAGCTCCAGCAGCTGCAGCAGGGAGTTCTCGCCGCGGTGGTGCCCGGCCACCGTGCGGAAGGCCAGGCCCTCGATCATCGGGGCCAGCGACATCGGGCCGACGTACGTCCCGAAGCCGTGCCGGATCTCCACGATGCCCATCGCCTGCAGCGCCTTGAGTGCCTCGCGCACCGAGTTCCGGCTCGCGCCGAGGAACTCCATCAGTTCGGGCTCGGTCGGCAGCGGGGCCCCGGAGGGCAGCCTGCGGTCGATGATGAGCTTCTTGATCCGCTCCTGGAGGTCTCGGGCTGCCATGGCGAGAGGGTATCCGGCCAAACAGGGCGAGGCCCCCGTTCCGGCCACATGCGAAAGGCCCCCACTGCTGTGGAGGGCCTTGCGCCCGATGCGGCCGCGCGGCGCAGCCGCGCGGAGACGACGATGGCGAGGCCGGTTCGCGTTCTCCGCGAACATGCCTCGCCATCGACAACGTGCGCCGCCAGGGACTCGAACCCCGGACCCGCTGATTAAGAGTCAGCTGCTCTAACCAACTGAGCTAGCGGCGCCTGCTGACGCCGCAACTCTACCCGATCTCCGGGGCTGCTCCCGACCGCGGGCGGGCCAAGGGGCCGGGGGGAGGGTGAGGGGCGTTACGTCATTCGGACCGTCAGAATGCGCGCGCGGAACACAGTTGGGAAACTGGCAGACGTGCACGAGTGCGGAGATTTCGGCCTGGAGTGTGAGGGGAATCGCATGGAGACTCCGGTATTCGAGGAATTCGATCCCGTGAGCGACTGCGACTGCCCCGGATGCCTGCACTGGCGCCGGGTGCTTTCCCCCTCCAAGGCGTTCCACCACCCCGCTGCCCGCCACCGTTCCCGGCTGCGCCCGGGCGGGGGGACCGCCGGGACGGTGATCGTCGCGGCGGCCGCCGCGGCCCTCGGCGCCGGGTACGCGGTGCCCGCAGTCGCCGCCCCGCAAGCACCCCCGGGTCCGGGCGTTCCCGCAGGTGACACGGGGGACGAGCCCACCACCCCGCAGGGCGGCAAGGCCCCGCTGCACGGACCGGGCGGCAGGCCCGTCAAGCCGGCGCAGACGCTCAGGACGCCCACGACCACCCGTGCGGAGATCATCAACCGGGCCAAGAAATGGGTCGCCGCCGAGGTGCCGTACAGCATGACGGACTACTGGCCCGACGGTTACCGGCAGGACTGCTCGGGCTTCGTCTCGATGGCCTGGAACCTGCCGGGGAACGAATGGACGGGCAGCCTCGACAAGTACGGCGACCGGATTCCCAAGGATGCCCTGGAACCCGGCGACATTCTGCTGTTCCACAATCCGGCGAACCCGGAGAACGGCTCGCACGTCGTCATTTTCGGCGGCTGGACCGACTACACCCACACCTACTACATCGCCTACGAGGAGACCCGCCCTCACGCCCGCCGGCAGGCCACCCCGTACGCCTACTGGAGCCACTCGGACCAGTACCTCGCCTACCGGTACAAGGGGCTAGCGGCGGACGCGGGCGACCCGGGGACGGGCTCGACGCCGGTGACGCCGGCCTCCTCGGACCACCCCGCCACGGTGTTCCCCGGAGCGGGCTCTTTCGGCCCCGGCGCCGACAACAAGTACGTCACCCAGCTCGGTCAGATGCTCGTGGCGCGCGGCGCCGCCCGTTTCTACACCTCGGGTCCCGGCCCGCGCTGGTCCGACGCCGACCGGCGGGCCACCCAGGCCTTCCAGCTGGCTCAGGGCTGGCAGGGCGCGGACGCCGACGGACTGCCGGGGCCGCAGACCTGGGCGCTGCTGGTGACGGGGGAGGGCAGGAACGTCCCGGCGGCGGGCACGACCCCGGCCGACGGCACGGGCACGGTTCCGTCGACGGGAGCCGCGGGAGCGCCGGCCTCGCACGGGGTGCCCGGCTACCCGGGGCGCGCGATGTTCCGGCCGGGCGCGAACAACCAGTACGTCACGCTGCTCGGGAAGCAGCTGGTGAAGAAGGGGTTCGGCAAGTACTACAGGACGGGTCCGGGTCCGCGTTGGGGCGAGGCGGACCGTCGTAACGTCGAGGCCTTCCAGCGTGCCCAGGGCTGGCGGGGCGGCGCCGCGGACGGCTTTCCGGGGCCGGAGACCTGGAGGCGCCTGTTCTCCTGAGCCGTTCGGCTGTGACCACCTGTTGTGATCCACCCGTGGTGACCCATCTGTTGTGACGCATCTGGCGCGGAGGCTGGAGGCACGCATGAGCACGACGACCACTTCACCGACCCCTGATTCCGAGGGGCCGAGCAGACCCGGACCCGCACGTCTCATCCAGAACGAGGCGACCATGGAGATCCCCGTCCACCTGCTCTTCCGCGACGACCCCGACCCGGCGCCGGTGCCGGTGCGCCCCGCCATCGTCGGACGGCGGCAGGGCACCGGCGAACAGCCGCGCCTGCGCCGCCCGGCGCCCGCCAGGCCCCGCCCGGCCCCGCAGGTCGACTCCGAACTGGCCGAACGCCCGGCCAGGGTGCTGCCCGGCGCGGCGGGCGTGTTCGCCGGGGCGTGCGGGCTGGCCGGCGCTCTGGCCAACTCCTGGTGGGCGGGCGTCCTGCCGCCGCTCGCGGTGGAGGCGCTCAGGCTGCCGGGGTGCGCGGGTGGCGGTCTCGGTCCCGCGCAGTGGGCCGCGTACGCGGGTGCCGGCACCCTCGGCCTGTTCGGTTTCGGCGGTCTGGCGCGCGGGCGTACCGGGCGGGCCTGGGTGCTCGGGCTGTTCGGCCGCTACCGGGGGACGGTCCGGCGCACCGGCCTGATGTGGGTCAACCCGCTGCTGCTGCGCCGCCGGGTCGACGTGCGGCTGCGGCACTGGCGGAGCGAGCCGATGCCGGCGGCCGACGGCAACGGGGTGGCGCTGCGGGTCGTGGTGCTGGTGGTGTGGCGGGTGCGGGACACCGCACGGGCGGTGCTCGGCGTCGAGGACCACGAGACGTACTTGCGCGAGTGCGTGGAGGCGGGGCTGGCGCGGGTGCCGGTGGAGATGCCCGGCGGGCCGCGGGACTCGGTCGAGGCGGCCGGGGAGGCGCTGACCCGGGTGGTCGCGGCGGACGCGGCACCGGTCGGTCTCGAGGTGTTCTCGGTCCGTCCGGTGCGCATCGAGTACGCCCCCGAGGTCGCCGCCGCGATGCACCGCCGCCGTATCGCCGCGCTGGACGCCCAGCACCGGGCGAGCGTGCTGACGTCGGTGGTGGACTCGGTGGAGGACACGGTGACCCGGCTGACCGTGCGGGGACTGGTCGAACTGGACGACTACGAACGCAAGGCGCTGGTGAAGGACCTGACGGTCGCCTTCTGCGCCGGACGCGGAGAACAGACGCCGTGAATGGTATGGACATGGTCAACCCACGGCAATAATCTGGGACTTGGTCTAGACCTGCACGCCTCACGGAACTTCCCCCACGTTCTCCAGGAGCGGCAGCATGCGCAGAAAGACCAAGTTCTACGGGGCCGTGGTGGGCCTCGCGACCACCGGAGCACTCGTACTGTCCACCGGCGGCGCCAGCGGCCACGGCTACACCGACCTCCCCATCAGCAGGCAGAAGCTCTGCGCCAACGGCACGGTGACCAACTGCGGCGACATCCAGTACGAGCCGCAGAGCGTCGAGGGCCCCAAGGGCTTCCCGGCCTCCGGACCGGCCGACGGCGCGATCTGCTCCGGCGGCAACACCCGCTTCGCCCAGCTCGACAGCCCGAGGACGCCGTCCGGCGGAGCCTGGCCCGCCACCAGGGTGACGGGCGGCCAGAGCTACACCTTCCGCTGGCAGTTCACCGCCATGCACGCCACGACCGACTTCAAGTACTACGTCACCAGGCAGGGCTGGAACCAGAACCACAACCTGGCCCGCTCCGACCTCAACACCACACCGTTCCTGACCGTCCCCTACGGCGGTCAGCGTCCTCCCTCCACCCTCTCGCACAGCGGCACCCTGCCGTCCGGGCTCAGCGGACGTCATGTGATCGTCGCCGTGTGGACGATCGCCGACACGGGCAACGCGTTCTACGCCTGCTCGGACGTCACCTTCTGAGGGTTCCTTGAGCCAATCGCCCGGCCGGCGTGGGTAGGTTCCTGCCACGCCGGCCGTCCGAGGCCGGCGTTTTCGACCTCGGGGGATGCACATGGAGCTCTTCTTCTACGTCGTGCCCGGCCTCATGATCGCCGGCGCGCTCACCGCCCTGATCACGGTGCTGCGCCGCGCCCGGCACATCAGCGGCGCCTGGAACAGCGGGCTCACCGCCGAGGCGCGCTGCCTGAACACCTACACCACGACCAGCGGGGGCGGCGGCGACAGCTCCGCGACCACGACGCTGCACCACGTCTACGAGTTCACCACCCGCGAGGGCCGGGCCGTCCGCTTCGAGGAGCACAACGGCCCGGGGACGATCGTCACCGGCGACATCGTCACCGTGCGCTACACCGCCGAACACCCGGAGCGGGCCACGGCGAAGCCGCCCCGGCCCGGCCGGCTGCTCGCCGAACAGGGCTGCCTGATCGCCTTCTTCGGTGTGTTCATCGCCTTCTGCCTCTTCTTCATGCTCGTCGTGCACGTCGGCTTCAGCGCGGCGCACGAGGTGATGCCGTAGCCCTCCACATCTGACGATCCGTCAACTACCGTGCGCCGCCATGGAGACCAGTGGGGTGAAGAGGCGCACGGTCGCGGAGCTCGTGGCCGAGCGGTGGGGGGACCACCGGCCCGGCCTGTGGTGCGGGGACCGGGTGCTCACCCATCACGAGTTCGCCGCCGGTGCCGCCGCCCGGGCGGCCCTGCTGACCGACCTCCTGCCGCCCGGCGCCGAACCGCACGTGGGCGTGCTGCTCGACAACACCCCGGAGTACCCGCTGTGGCTGGCGGCCGCGGCCCTCGCCGGGGCCGCCGTCGCCGGCATCAACCCCACCCGACGCGGCCCCGAACTGGCCCGCGACATCCTGCACACCGAGTGCCGGATCGTCGTCACCGAGCACGCCGGCCTCCAGCTCCTCACCGGCCTCGAACTCTCGGACGTGCGCCTGCTGTTGACGGACGGCGAGGAGTACGACGACCTCCTCGCCCCGTATACGGCCGCCGTGCCGGACCCGTCCCGCGCGCGTCCCGAGGACCGGCTGCTGCTGTACTTCACCTCCGGCTCCACCGGCGCCCCCAAGGCCGCGATCTGCACCCAGGGCCGACTGGCCGCCGCCGGGGCCTCCCTGGTCGGCCAGTTCGGCGTGCGGCGTGAGGACGTGCACTACGTCTGCATGCCGATGTTCCACGGCAACGCCGTGATCGCCGACTGGGCGCCCGCGCTGGTGGCCGGAGCGGGGGTGGCGCTGCGGCGACGGTTCTCCGCCTCCGGCTTCCTGCCGGACGTACGGAGGTTCGAGGCGACGTACTTCACCTACGTCGGTCGGGCCGTGCAGTACGTCCTGGCGACCGAGGAGCGCGACGACGACCGCGACAACCCGCTGCGGCTCGGCTTCGGCACGGAGGCGGGGGCCGTGGACGCGGCGGCCTTCGAGCGGCGGTTCGGGGTGCGGCTGGTGGAGGGGTACGGCTCCTCGGAGGGCGGGGCGGCGATCCAGTGGTCGCCGGGGACGCCGGCCGGGGCGGTGGGGCGGGCGGGGCCCGGTCTCGTCGTACTCGACTGGGAGACGGGGCGGGAGTGCGGGACGGCCCGGTTCGACGCCGAGGGGCGGCTGCTCAACGGGGACGAGGCGATAGGGGAACTGGTCAACCGCGGTCCGAACCCCTTCGAGGGGTACTGGCGCAACCCCGCGGCGGAGGCCGAGCGGCGCCGGGGCGGCGCCTACTGGACCGGTGACCTCTTCTACCGGGACGCCGACGGATACCTGTACTTCGCCGGCCGCACCGACGACCGCATCCGCGTCGACGGCGAGAACCTGGCCGCGGCGATGATCGAGCACATCCTCGCCCGCTACGAGGGCGCCGACGCCGTCGCCGTGTACGCGGTGCCCGACCCCGTGACCGGCGACCAGGTGATGGCGACGATCGCCGGGAGCTTCGAGCCGGCGGGGTTCGCCGCCTTCCTGGCCGACCAGCCGGATCTCGGCACGAAGATGGCGCCCCGGTTCGTGCGGGTGGTGGAGCGGATGCCGGTCACCGCCACGAACAAGATCCACCGGGCGGGGCTCAGACGCGAGGGCTTCCGGTGCCCCGAGCCGGTGTGGTGGCGGCCGCCGGGGGAGCGGGCCTACCGGAGGCTGACCCCGGAAAACGCCGATGGGCCCCTCGCTCCCACGAGGGACCCATCGGTCCGGTGCGCCGCCAGGGACTCGAACCCCGGACCCGCTGATTAAGAGTCAGCTGCTCTAACCAACTGAGCTAGCGGCGCATGACTCTCACCAACCACTTGACCTGGGGGCCTGTGGTCGGCGACGAAGAAAATACTACCCGGTCCCGGGGGGTGGTTCCGACCACCCCCCGGGCGGTCAGATCGTGAGCGACAGCAGTACCGGAGCCGCGTTCCGGTTGAGTGTGTCCGCGGCCCGGCGCAGCCGGTGGGCGTGCTCCACCGGCAGGGACAGTGCCAGGCATCCCACCGTCGACCCTGCCGTGATCGGTACGGCCGCGCAGACCGTGCCGATCGCGTACTCCTGGAGGTCCAGGTGGGGCACGGTGGGCGGCTGGGACTCCAGCCGGGACAGCAGCATGCGGTCGCTGGTGATGGTGCGCGAGGTGAGCCTCGGCAGCTTGTGGCGGGCGAGGTGGTCGCGCCGGCCGGCCAGGTCGAGCTGGCCGAGCAGGCTCTTGCCGATCGCGGTGGCGTGGGCCGAGTAGCGGAAGTCCACCCACTCGTTGACCACCGGCGTGGTCGGGCCGTCCGCGTACTGGGAGATCTTCACCTCGCCGTCGACGTATCGGCTCAAGTAGACGGCCGCGCCCACGGAGTCGCGCAGCCGGTCCAGCCTGCGCTGGATCTTGTCGCGCAGCGCCTTCTCCCGGCCCTGCGCGGAGCCGAGGCGACTGAGGGCGTCGCCGGAGATGTACCCCCCGTCGGTGATCTGCTCCACGTATCCCTCGCGGCGCAGCATCCTCAGGAGGGTGGTCAGCCGCTCCGGGTCGAGGTTGGTGTGCCGGACGAGCTCGGTGTCGTTGATTCCGGTCGTGTGCCGTGCCACCGTCTCCAGGACGCGCAGGGCGTCCTGGGCCGAGTGGTACGGCGCGGTCGGCTCGTGCTTCAGCGCCACGGTGTTCCCCCTGCGCTCGCTCGGTAGCTCCGCGACGCCGGTCTGTAAGCGTCGCTCCACAACTTGGCCGTAGTCCTGGACAGCGAATCACATCCACGATAACGGCCAAGAACCGTGTTGTGAGCGGCTGTTGACCGGATTCTGCGGGTCGCGCACTGCTCCGAGCAGGGACGCAGAACCAGCGGCATATGCCAGGGTCATGCCCCCGGTGCTCGGACCTCGGAACTTAAACCTTGTTCAACTTTTGACGTCCGAGCACCGCGGTGGGTCACAGAACCGCGCTGAGGAACTGCCGGGTGCGCTCGTGGTCGGGTTCGCTGAATATCTTCTCCGGGGAGCCGGACTCGATCACCCGGCCCGCGTCGAACATGAGGACGTCGTCGGAGATGTCCCGTGCGAAGTTCATCTCGTGGGTGACGCACAGCATCGTGATGTCCGTGGTGTGCGCGATGTCGCGCAGCACGTCCAGCACCCCGGCCACCAGCTCCGGGTCGAGCGCGGACGTCACCTCGTCCAGCAGCAGCACCTGCGGGCGCATGGCCAGGGCGCGGGCGATGGCGACGCGCTGCTGCTGGCCGCCGGACAGCTGGGTGGGGTACTTGTCGGCGTGCTCGGTCAGACCGACCAGCTCCAGCAGCTCGCGGGCCCGCGCCTCCGCCTCGTCCGCGGACAGGCCGAGGACGTGGACCGGGGCCTCGGTGATGTTCCGCATCACCTTCATGTTGGGGAACAGGTTGAACTGCTGGAAGACCATGCCGATCTTCTTGCGGACCTCGCGCACGTGCTTCTCGCCGGCCGGGACGAGCCCGCCGCCGCGCTCCTCGTGCGTGAGGTAGTCGCCGTCGACCTTGATCGTGCCCTCGTCGGGCCTGGTCAGGGTCATCAGCAGCCGCAGGATCGTGGTCTTGCCCGACCCGGACGGGCCGATGAGGGTGACGTGCTTGCCGGAGGAGACCGTGAAGTCGAGGGAGTCGAGGACGGTGTTGGCGCCGAAGCGCTTGGTGACCTTGTCGAAGCGGATCAGCTCGCTGCCGTCCACCGCGGGGTTGGCCGCCAGGAGCGCGGCGCTTTCCTTCGAGAGGTTGCTGTCAGCGGACAAGACGACGCTCCAGGACTCGCAGGAGAAGGGATGCCGGGTAGGAGATGACGATGAAGGCGATGCCGACGATCGTGATGGGCTCGACCGTGTGGAAGGTCTGGGCGGAGTACTGCCGCGCCTCGCCCAGCATCTCCAGCACACCGATCACGAAGACCATCGGCGTGTCCTTGAGCATCGCGACGACGTAGTTGCCGAGCGCCGGCGCGACGCGCCTGACCGCCTGCGGCAGGATCACCGCGAACCAGGTGCGCGGGAGGGGCAGGCTCAGCGCGGTGGCCGCCTCCCACTGGCCCGCGGGCACGCCGTCGATGCCGGCGCGGTACACCTCGGCGGTGTACGTCGAGTAGTGCAGGCCCAGGCCGATCACGCCGGTGGTGAGCGCCGAGAGCGTGAGCCCCCATTCGGGCAGCACGTAGAAGAGGAAGAACAGCTGCACCAGCAGCGGGGTGTTGCGGACGAACTCGGTGACCGCCGTCACCGGCCAGCGCACGGCGGCGTGCTCCGAGCGCTGCAGCACCGCCCACACCAGGCCCAGGGTGAAGGCGAGCAGGGCGCCGAGCGCCAGTGCCTCCAGGGTCACCAGCAGACCGTGCCAGAACATCGGCATGAAGTCGCCGACGGCGTTCCAGTCCCACGTCATCGGGCACCTCCCGCGGTCGTCGCGCCGGAGGACGCGAGGTCGTCCGTGCGGCCGCCGTTCATCCGGGTCCGCAGGCCCTCGCGCCGCTGCGGGGCACGGCCGACGTTCGCCTTGGCGTGCCGCTCCACCAGCCGCATGCCGCGGGTGAGGATGAACGCCAGCACGAAGTACATGACGAGGATGACCGTGTACACGGGCGCGCTCTGGCCGGTGGCGTTGCGCACCAGCGAGGCGCCGAAGGCGATGTCGCCGACGCCCATGATCGAGACCAGCGCACTGCCCTTGAGCAGCTCGATGAGCAGGTTGTTGAACGGCGGGACCATCTCTGGCCAGGCCTGCGGAAGGATGATCTTGCGCAGCTGCTGGGCGGGCGTGAAGCTGAGCGCGATGCCCGCCTCACGCTGGGCCGGTGCCACCGCCTGGACCGCGCCGCGTACCACCTCCGAGCCGTACGCGCCGTAGCTCAGGCCCAGGGCCAGCACCGCGGCCCACATCGGCACCAGCTGCCAGCCGAAGCCGATCGGCAGCACGAAGAAGATCCAGAACATCAGGATCAGCGCGGAGGTGCCGCGGAATATCTCGAAGTAGGCGCCGGACAGGAAGCGCACGATCCACAGGCGGTGGGTGCGCGCCAGCCCGATGGCGAAGGCCACCGCGGCGGCGAGCGCGGCGCTGAAGACGGTGAGCTGGACGGTGATCCACACGCCGTTGAGGAGGAGTTTCCACAAACCCCAGCTGATTTCGCTCATGGCTTGCACTTCTCCTTGGCGGTGATGGTCGTCATCTGGTCCTTCGTGAATCCGAAGGGCCGCATGACGTCCAGCAGTTCACCGCTCCGCCTCATCTTGTGCAGTTCGCGGTTGAAGGCGTCGCGGAGATGCGTCTCCGGGCTGCGGAAGGCGAAGGCGCCGACGTCGATGACCGGCTTCCCGTCCATGTACGGGGTGACTTCCGGCGTCCCCTCGACCTTCGTGGTGCCGGTCTCCTTCACCACGTTGCGCACGGTGACCGCCGTGCCGACGAAGACGTCGACGCGGCCCTGCTCGACCGCGAGGAGACCGGCCAGCTGGTCGGGCAGGGTCGTGATGTGCTTTACCCCGGCCTCCTTGGCGTAGTCGATCTCCGCGTAGCCGACGCCGGTGGCCATCCGGGCGCCGGTCCTGGCGATGTCCTTGTAGGTGCGCAGGTTCTTCGGGTTCCCCTTGGGCACGATGAAGGCGTCGCGCATCTGGTACTCGGGGTCGGCGAAGATGACCTGGCCGCAACGTTCCGGCGTGATGTACATGCCGGCCGCGACGCAGTCGAACTGAAGGGAGTTCAGGCCGGTGATGAGCGAGCCGAACTCGGTGGCGAACGGCTCGACCCGCTCGACGCCGAGCCGCTTGAATATGCGCTCGGCGATGGCGGGTGCCGAGCCCGTCATCTTTCCGTCCTTGCCGATGTAACCGTAGGGCTGCTCGCCCGCAAGGCCGAGGCGGACCACGCCTTTCGCCCGCAGCTGCTCCAGCAGATGCCCGCCGTCGCCGGTGTCTGCTGTCGCTACTCTGCTGCACCCGCTGGTCGCGCCCGCCACGCCGAGCGCCGCTACCCCCGCGAGCAGCGAGCGGCGGCGGATGCCTTTCACCTCGTGGGTTCTCGTGCCGTTTCCTGGTTTCTTCCCCTGTGGTGGAGCCATGGGCGCGCGCCTACCCAAGTCGATTGCGCCTATGCCGGTCGTTTGCGGCCGTTCACAGCGGGCGCGGGCGCCGCCCGAGCGGGGTGCGCCGATGCTTCACACTCGCTCACGCGTGGCCTCCTCCTGCGCGGGCAACAACAGGGAAGGCAGAGGCCGACAGGAGGGCACATGGCCGACCGTCACATCGAAGTCTCCCTGGACAAGCGGGGCGTCAGCTGCACGGCGAGACTCCTCGACGAACGCGCGCCCCGCACCTGCGCCGCGGTGTGGGACGCCCTTCCGCTGGGCGGCGACGTCTACCACGCCAAGTACGCGCGCAACGAGATCTACGCCCTCTTCCCGCCGTTCGCCGACCGGGAACCGCCCCTCGAGAATCCGACCGTCACCCCCATCCCCGGCGATCTGTGCTACTTCTCCTTCGCCGGTACCGAACTGGGCACCAGGGCCTACGGCTACGACCGCGAGGTCCGCCCCGGCACCACGGTGGTCGACCTGGCCCTGTTCTACGAGCGCAACAACCTGCTGCTCAACGCCGACGTCGGCTGGGTGCCCGGCATCGTCTGGGGCCAGGTCGTCGAGGGCCTGGAGGCGATGGCCGAGGCCTGCAACGACCTGTGGCGCACGGGAGCGGCGGGGGAGACCCTCAGCTTCCGCCGCCGCTGACCCCGGCCTCGTACAGCGCGTGCGCCGCCCGCAGCACCAGGTCGTCCCGGTGCCGGGCGGCCACCAGTTGCAGGCCGATGGGCAGTCCGTCCGCGTCCGTGCCGACGGGCAGCGTGGCCGCCGGCTGCTGCGTCATGTTGAACGGGTAGGTGAACGGCGTCCACCCCGTCCAGCGCCGGTGCCCCGAGCCCTTCGGGACCTCCGCGCCCGCCTCGAACGCCGTGATCGGCAGGGTGGGGGTGACGAGGAGGTCGTAGGACTCGTGGAAGCGGCCCATGCGGCGGCCGAGTTCCATACGGACGTCCACCGCGGCGAGGTAGTCCAGCGCGGAGAACCGGGCCCCCGTCGCACAGATCTCCCTGAGCCCGGGGTCCAGCGACTCCCGCTGCCGCGCACCGAGTTGCGAGGTCACCCGGGCCGCCCCCGAGAACCACAGGGTGTGGAAGGCGTCCACCGGGTCGGCGAAGTCGGGGTCGGACTCGGTGACGTACGCGCCGAGTTCCGCCAGCCGCTCCACCCCGCGCCGTACCGCGGCGGCCACCGCGGGACGTACGGCCACCTGCCCGCCGAGCGTCGGAGAGTACGCCACGCGCAGCCCCCGCACCCCGCCCGCCAGCCCCGCCGAGAACGACCCGGGGGCCGGGCCGAGTGCCGACCAGTCGCGGGAGTCCGGCGTCCCGATCACGTCGAGCAGCAGCGCCGCGTCCGCCGCGTCCCGGGTCATCGGGCCCACGTGCGCCAGCGTGCCGAAGGCGCTCGCGGGGTAGAGCGGGACGCGGCCGTAGGTCGGCTTCAGCGCGAAGACGCCGCAGAAGGCCGCCGGGATACGGACACTGCCGCCGCCGTCCGTGCCGAGGGCCAGGGGACCCGCGCCGAGGGCCACCGCGGCCGCCGCGCCGCCACTGGAGCCGCCGGCCGTACGGGACGGATCGTGCGGGTTGCGGGTGACCCCCGACAGCGGTGAGTCCGTCACGCCCTTCCAGCCGAACTCCGGGGTCGTCGTCTTGCCGACGAACACCGCGCCGTGCTCGCGCAGCCGGGCGACGGAAGGCGCGTTTTCCTCCCAACGGCCCTTCTCGGAGATGGTTCTAGACCCTCGCAGGGTGGGGGCGCCGCGCAGCAGGATGATGTCCTTCACGGTCGTCGGGACCCCGTCGACCAGGCCCCTCGGCTCGCCGCGCCGCCAGCGTTCCGTCGACTCCCGGGCCTGCGCGAGGGCCTGCTCGGGCAACAGCCGTACGAACGCGTTCACTTCCGGCTGGATGCGCTCGGCCCTTTCCAGCACGGCCCGGCTGGCCTCCTCCGGACTGAACTCGCCCTTGCGATAGCCCTCCACGAGTCGTGCGGCGGTCAGTTCCGTGAGGTCGGGGTCCGTCATCTGCCCTCCATCGCCTGGCCGTTCAGCGTCCCGGTACGTACCCGCGTTTCTTGTCGACCACGTTCAGCAGCGGTCTGCCCGCCTCCCAGCGCTCCCACAACTCGACGAACTGAGTACCGAGCTGATCGCGCCAGCCGACGGTGTCGCCGCTCATGTGCGGGGACACGATCAGACCCGGGACCTCCCACAACGGACTGTCGGGCGGGAGGGGTTCGTGGTCGAAGACGTCCAGTGCGGCGCCCGCGATCCACCGCTTGGCCAGCGCCTCCGTCAGGGCGTCCTCGACCACCAGACCGCCCCGACCGATGTTGATGAAGCGGGCCGAGGGTTGCATCACCCCGAACCGGCGCTTGTCGAACATGCCGTACGTCTGCTCGGTGAGCGGTGCCGCCGCGATCACCCAGTCGGCGCGGGCGATCAGCCGGTCGAGGTCCTCGGGGCCGTGGATACCGGTGTGCGGGGTGCGCCCGACGATCGCCGTCGTCACGTCGAGCGCCTTCAGCAGCCGGGCGATCGTACGGCCGATGGGCCCCGAACCGACCACCACCGCGCGCGTGCCCGCCACCCGTTGGCTCTCCCGGTGCCGCCAGGTGCGCTCCCGCTGCAACTCCCACGTCCCCGGCAACTCCTTCGCCATGGACAGGACGAGGGCGAGGACGTACTCGGCGATCGGCTGGTCGAAGACACCGCGCGCGTTGGTCACCACCGTGTCGGACGCGGCCAGTTCCGGACACATCAGATGGTCCACACCCGCGCTCGCCGTGTGCACCCAGCGCGGCCGCGGGCCCTCACCCGGCCAGGCGTCCCGCACCGCCCGCGAGGTGAAGTCCCAGACCAGCAGCACGTCCGCGTGCGGCAGCCGCTCGGCGAGCGTGGAGCCGTCGGCGTGCTCGACACGGGCCCGGCCGGTGAGCCTGCCGAGGCGGGGGAGGGGGTCGGCGTCCAGGACCAGAAGGGTGGGGACAGTCATGCAGGAAGGCTCGATTCCGGTGGGTGGCGGCCGTCTGACATGCGAGGTTTGACCACGCTCGCACCCGAACCTACCTTCGTCAACACGAGCGTGCGCACGGTCCGTTGCCCACCCCTTTCGCACAGTGAGGGCGGTGCCCGTCATGGATGTCTCCTTCCTCGGCGGACCGCGGCCGCAACGCGGCGTCGGAGTCGTGGCACCCTTCGACTTCGCGCTCGACCGCGAGCTGTGGCGCTGGGTCCCCGACGACGTCTCGCTGCATCTGACGCGGACGCCGTACGTGCCGGTCGAGGTGAGTCTCGACCTGGCCCGGCTGGTCAGCGAGCACGAGACGCTGGACGACGCGGTGCGCACGCTCACCGCGATCTCCCCCGAGGTCGTCGCCTACGCCTGTACCTCGGGCAGTTTCGTCGGCGGGATCGCCGGCGAGCGGGCGATGTGCGTGGCGATGACCCGCGCGGGCGCGGTGCCCTCGGTCACCACCTCGGGCGCGCTCCTCGAGGCGCTGGCGGCGCTCGGAGCGCACCGGGTGGCGCTGGTGACCCCGTACACCGTGTCGGTCACCCGCGCGCTGGAGGAGTACGTGGCCGAGGCCGGCGTCACCGTCGCCGGATGCGCGTTCATGGGCCTGACCAGGCACATCTGGACGGTGCCGTACCGCGAGGTGGTGGCCATGGCCCGCAGGGCCGTGCGCGGCGGCGGGCGGCGCGGACGCGCTGTTCATCAGCTGCACCAACCTGCCGACCTACGACGTCATCCCCCAACTGGAGGCCGAACTGCGCATGCCGGTGATCTCGGCCAACCAGGTCACGATGTGGGCGGCGCTCGCCCGAATGGGTACTCGGGCCACGGGGCCTTATCAGGCGCTGATCGATCCGGCGGCGCGGTCGGGTCCCGTACTGCCGGAACTTCCGGACGGTGAACAACAGCAGGAAGGCATGGCATGACCGCACTCGGATTCCTCTACCCCGGCCACTCCGCCGAGGACGACTACCCGCGCCTCGAGCAGCTGCTCGGCAGCGACATCCGCCTCGACGTCATCCACACCGAGATCGGCGAGGACGCGCACCGCGTCGACGCCCTGCGGCGGATGGGCTCGGCCGAGCGGCTCGCGGCGGGTGTCGAGGAACTGCGCATGGCGGGCGCCGAGTCCGTGGTCTGGGCGTGCACCAGCGGCAGCTTCGTCTACGGCTGGGAGGGCGCCCACGAGCAGGTGCGCGGCCTCGCCGTCGCGGCCGGGATGCCGGCCTCCTCGACGTCCTTCGCCTTCGTCAACGCGCTGCGGGAGATCAAGGCCCACCGGGTGGCGGTCGGCGCGACCTACCCCGAGGACGTGGCCGGCCTCTTCGCGGACTTCCTGCGGGCGGGCGGCTTCGAGGTGACGCACGTCCACGGCGCCGGCATCGTCACCGCGGCCGAGGTCGGCACCTGGGGCGAGGCGGAGGTCCTGGCGCTGGCCCGGGAGGCCGACCGCCCCGACGCCGACGTCCTCCTCCTGCCCGACACGGCCCTGCACACCGCGGCCCACGTCCAGACCCTGGAGAAGGAACTGGGCAAGCCGGTCCTCACCGCCAACCAGGTCACGGTCTGGGAGGGCCTGCGGCTGGCCGACCGGCGGGTGAACGCGCCGCGGCTGGGCGCGCTGTTCACGAGGGAGCCGATCGTGCAGGCGTGAGCGGCCCCCGGGAATAAACGGAGAGTGCCTCCTGTTACGGCTGCGCGCACCCCGCGTCGTACCGAACAGGAGGCATCCACCGTGGTGGCAGACGAGATCCGAGGCGTGGTGCAGGGCACCGCCCCCGTTCCCCTCTCCGTGCTGGACCTGGTGACCGTGGGAGCGGGCAGTACCGCCACCGACGCCCTGCGCACCAGTGTCGACCTGGCCCGCTTCACGGAGTCCCGCGGCTTCCACCGCTACTGGGTCGCCGAGCACCACTCCATGCCGGGCGTCGCCTCCTCCTCCCCGGCCGTGATCCTCGCCCACCTCGCCGCCCACACGGACCGCATCCGCCTCGGCTCCGGCGGCGTCATGCTGCCCAACCACGCGCCCCTCGTCATCGCCGAGCAGTTCGGCACGCTGGAGGCCCTGGCCCCGGGCCGCGTCGACCTCGGCCTCGGCCGCGCCCCGGGCACCGACGGTGCCACCGCCGCCGCCCTGCGCCGCACCGACACCCTGAACGAGGGCGCCGACGACTTCCCCCAGCAGCTGATGGAGCTCACCCGCTTCCTGGACGACGACTTCCCCGACGGCCACCCCTATCGCCGCATCCGCGCGATCCCCGGCCCGATCCAGGGGAGCAGCCCCGGCGGCGTCCAGTCCCCGCACCGGCCCCCGGTCTGGCTGCTCGGCTCCTCCGGCTTCAGCGCCCGCCTCGCCGCCGCCCTCGGCCTGCCCTTCGCCTTCGCGCACCACTTCTCGGCGCAGAACACCGTCCCGGCGCTGGAGCTGTACCGCGAGTCCTTCCGTCCCTCCGAGGTCCTCGACGAGCCCTACGCCCTCATCGGGGTCTCCGCCCTCGCCACCGACGACGAGCGCGAGGCGCGGCGGCAGACCCGGGCCATGGCGCTCAACATGATCCGCCTGCGCACCGGGCGCCCCGGTCTCTTCCCCGACCCCGACGAGGCCGAGAAGCACGAATTCAGCCCGTACGAGGAGGAGTTCGCGCAGTCCTGGACCGCCAACATCGTGCACGGCTCGGCGGAGGAGGTGCGCGCCGGCCTGGACGCCCTGCACAAGCGCACCGGCGCCGACGAGTTGATGCTCACCTCGCACGCCCACACCGGCAAGCTGCGCCTGCGCTCCTACGAACTGATCGCGGACGCCTACGGGTTGCCGACCGCGTACGCCTGATCCCCCATCAACTCCGCGATGCGGCCCGGCGAGACCGGCCGCGAGTACAGCCAGCCCTGGCCGGTGTCGCAGCCGATGCGGCGCAGCCGGGTCGCCTGGGCCGAGGTCTCCACGCACTCCGCGGTGACCGTCAGGCCCAGCCGGTGGGCGAGTTGGATCATCGCCTCCACCACCACCTCGTCGGCCGGGTTGGGCGGCACGGCCCCGTCCTTGTCGCTCTCGTACTGGAAGCCCCGTACGAAGGACCCGTCCAGCTTCAGGACCGACACCGGCAGCCGGCTGAGGTAGGCGAGGTTGGAGTAACCGGTGCCGAAGTCGTCGATGGCGATGTGGACGCCCATGTCGCTGAGGGCCTGCAGCGCCTGCAGCGGACGGCCGGCCGAGCCCATCACGGCCGACTCCGTCAGCTCCAGCTGCAGCAGGTCGGGCGCCAGGCCCGTCTCCGCGAGCGTCTGCGCCACGTCGGCCACCAGGTCGGAGTCCCACACCTGGCGCACGGCCACGTTGACGCTGACGAACAGCGGCGGCCGGTCCGGATGGTCCAGCTGCCAGCGGCGCGCCTGACGGCAGGCCGTGCGCAGCGCCCAGCGGCCCAGCGGCACGATCGAGCCGTCCTCCTCGGCCAGTCCGATGAACCGATTCGGCGTCAGGACACCGAACTGCGGGTGGTTCCAGCGGACCAGGGCCTCCACACCGCGCAGCCGGCCGTCCTCCATCCCCACCAGCGGCTGGTACTCCAGGACGAACTCACCGCGCTCGATGGCGGGCCGGAGGGTGGAGGCGAGGGCCTGGCGGGTCATGCGGTGGGCGTTGCGCTCCGGGTCGAAGAGCGTCCAGCGGGCCTTTCCGTCGGCCTTGGCCCAGTACAGGGTGGTGTCGGCGGCCTGCATCAGGGCGGTCGGTGTGGTGCCGGACGCGTGCCGTTCGACGACGCCGATGGACGCCGAGACCGACAGCCGGCGGTCCGCCAGGTCGAAGGGCGCCTGGACGGCCCTGAGCACCGACTCGGCGAGCTCGGCCAGTTGGTCGGTGCCCGTCGAGTCCTCGACGAGCAGGGCGAACTCGTCGCCGCCCAGTCTCGCCACCAGCGGCGCGCTGGCTCTGGCGTAACCCGCCTCGTCGGCGCAGCGCGTGAGCCGCTCGGCCACGGCGGCCAGCAGCCGGTCGCCCACGCGGTGGCCGAGGGTGTCGTTGATCGCCTTGAAGCCGTCGAGGTCCAGGTAGCACAGGCCGATCCGCCCGGTCCCGCCGTCCTCGTACGCCTCCGCCTCCAGCGCGGCCGTCAGGCGCTCGAAGAACAGGGTGCGGTTGGGCAGCCGGGTCACCGGGTCGTACATCTGCAAGTGCCGCAGACGGCCCTGGAGTTCACGCTGGGCACTGATGTCCGTGACGGACATCAGTAGGCCGTCGGCCGGGGCGGGCAGCGGGTGCACGGCGACCTGGGCCCAGACCGACTGCCCGTCGGGGTGCTTGAGCCGGCGGGTGCAGCGCAGCCGGGCCTCCCGCCCGCGCAGCACCTCGCGGTAGGCGTGCCAGGTCCGGGCGTCGGAGGCCAGATCCACCAGGTCGGCCGCGATCCGGCCCACCAGGGACCCGGGCGGACTGCCGAGCAGGGCGCCGAAGCCGTCGTTGGCGCTGACGACCAGACCCTCGCGGTCGACCACCGCCATGGCGAGGGGGGCGTCCGCGAAGACGGACCGGTAGATGGTGTCACTCTCTGTTGCGGCGCCCCGGTCGAGGTCTGCCGTGGGCGCCGGCCCTTCGGACGTTCCGCTCACCGCTAGCTCCCGCAGTGCACTCGATCCCTGTCCGTGCCGGAAAGTGTGCCGATCATAGAGGCAGACCCGGGGGCCTTCCACCCGATGTCCAGTGTCCCGGATCCGACGCCACTTCTGACAGATCGTTTCTGCCCGCAACTGGACGGGTTCTTCGGCCCTCGACCAGTTGTGACGTTCCGTGAGCGATTCGGGGGTGTCGGATCTGAGGGAGCGTCGGCTCACTCACTCATCTGGGGCAGACAAACAGGGCGTAGTACGACAAATTCACACAGGCTGGGTGCGGTGTCCCGTGAACCGCTCCCGGAGGTGCTTGTGCTGCGTCAGTTTCCCCGCACGCGCTTCAGGGGTCCCCGACTGCGCAGCACCGCCGCGGTGTGCACCACGCTGTCCGCGCTCGCCGCCACCTCGCTGATCACCGGGCCCTCGGTCGCCGAACCCTTCTCGGCGGGACCGTGCGCCCTGCAGCGCACCGGGGCCCACCACTCGGAGGGGGTGGACACCTGGAACGCGGCCTATCCGCGCCCCACCCGCCGGCTGGACGCGGTGCTGGTCTTCCTCTCCTTCCCGGACTCGGTCCCGCGCACCACGCCCGCCGAGCTGACCGCCGACCACTTCCCAGCTACCAGCCGCTTCTACGAGCGCGCCTCCTACGGCCGGTTCACCCTGCGCGCCCATCCCCTCAAGCGGTGGATCCGGATGCCGAAGCCGTCGACGGCGTACGCCATACAGCGCGACTGGTCTGCCGCGGACCGGGCCGCCTACATGCGCGACGCGCTCACCGCCGCCGATCCCCGGGTGAACTTCTCCCGCTACGACATCGTGTACTTCGTCGCCGACCCGGACGCCCCCGGCGTGGACTCGGACGCGACGAAGGTCGTCAACCTCGACACCCCGCTGCGGGCCGACGGCCGGGACATCCGGCGGGTCGTCACGGTGTTCGAGAAGCATCCGCCGGACCGGCTGGTTCTCGCCCATGAGACCGGCCACGTCTTCGACCTGCCCGACCTCTACCACCGGCCGGCCGACGGCAAGGGCGACTGGGACACCTACGTCGGCGACTGGGACCTGATGGGCAGCCAGTTCGCACTGGCCCCGGACTTCCTCGGCTGGCACAAGTGGAAGCTGGGCTGGCTGCGGCCGCGGCAGGTGGTGTGCGTACGGCGGACCACCCGGCTGACCCTGGAGCCGCTGAGCGCCGGGCCGAAGACGCCGGTGACGGGCACGGCGGGGGCGCCCGCCTTCGGGCTCGGCGACGGCACCAAGCTGGCGCTGGTGCGGACCGGCCCCGACAGCGTGCTCGCCTTCGAGGCGCGCGGCCCGGTCGGCAATGACGTCGGTGCCTGCCGCTCCGGCGTCCTCGTCTATCGCGTCAACGGCGACACCGCCTCCGGCGACGGCCCCGTCCAGGTGATCGACGCCCACCCGCACACCGAGGCCTGCTGGGAGAACTCCGTCTACCCACCCCTCGCCGACGCCCCGGTCGCCCTCGGCGAGAGCTTCACCGTGCCGGGCGCGGGAGTGCGGGTGGAGGCGGAGGACCGCACGGCTTCGGGGGCGTGGACGGTGAAGATCACGACCCGGTGAGACTTCGGCCGACGGCTGCCCGGGCCGACGGGGAAGGGGGTGTGGGTGGCGAAGCCCCCACGGCGCGCGGCGCAGCCGCGCGGAAACGACGATGGCGAGGCCGGTTCGCGTTCTCCGCGAACATGCCTCGCCATCGACAACGTGCGCCGCCAGGGACTCGAACCCCGGACCCGCTGATTAAGAGTCAGCTGCTCTAACCAACTGAGCTAGCGGCGCCTGCTGACGTCGTAGACCTTAGCATCCTGATCGGCGGACGACGAAATCGATATCCGCACGGCGGCGCGGGCCGCCCGTACGGCCGCCCACAGCACGATCTCCGGGCCCGGCAGCCATGGGCGGCGGGTGTCCGGCGCGACCAGCCAGCGGGAATCGCCCGAGGTCGCGGGGTCGGCGGCGAGCAGGGCCGGGGCGGTCACCGCGTCGCCGTTGCCGTGGCACAGCAGGGGCGGGATCGCGCCCGTACGGCCGAACTCCTCCCACCGCAGCAGCGAGGGCAGTCGCTGGGCCGTGCCGGGCGCGGCGAACAGCAGCATCCGGCCGCGGAAGGTGGCCACGGGTCCCGATCCCGGCCCCTCGTCCCACAGCCGGTCCACCATGCGGCGCCCGAAGACCGCGGGCGCGCTGACGACGTCGAAGGCGGAGCCGCAGGGCAGTACGACCGGCGCCTCGGGGCGCTCCTGCCAGAGGGCGAGCGTGCTACGCGGATACGTTCCTGCCGAGGCGAGCCACGCTGCTCCGTCCGGGGTGGTGAGGTTGCTGGTCATGGCAACTACATCTACCGGCGGTGAACGTCTCGTTCCCGAGGGTTGCCGAAAATCGGGACATCGGGAGGTGAGCCGGGGTATCTTGCCCGCCTGGCATATGCCAAACCGAAGTGCGCCGTGTTCAGATCAGACCGGGTCCGCCGACCCGCGACCCTCGGCGCCACGCATCAGGTCGCGCCCGAACTCGACCATCTTCTTGGCGTAGTCCTCGGTCCACTCGGCCCGCTCCGCGATGTCCGCCGTCGTCAGCCGGTCGAACCGCCGCGGATCCGCGAGCTGCGCGGCCGCCAGCGCCTGGAACTCCACCGCCCGGTCCGCCGCCGCGCGGAACGCGTGCGTCAGCTCGGTCGCGCGGGTCAGCAGCGCCTTCGGGTCGTCGATCGACTCCAGGTCGAAGAAGTGCTCCGGATCCGTGGCCGCCTCCGCGGGCTCGAAGAGCAGGGGCGCGGGGCGCAGCCGCGGTTCGTTCCGACGCGGCGTCTGCTCCGCCATGTCTTCTCCTCCTCGTAGGTCACGCTCGTCCGTCACGGCCGACCTCCGGCCGTGCGTGGGCCACCGTCCATTGTCCCGCGGGTATGCAAGAGGGCAGTTGCCTGTGGCTCCGGCGATATCAATCCGCCCGGCCCACCCGATGTTCCCCGGCCGACCGCCCCGGCGTCGGCGGGGCGGTCACGGTGACCAGCTCACCCGGTGTTCCCGCAGCCGCGCCAGCACCGCGTGGTTGGCCTCCCAGCCGTCCGGGAACTTCACCAGCGTTCCGAGCTGGACCGGTTCCGTGGAGGGGTAGGCGTCCAGCAGCTCGCTCACTCCTGCCCGGCAGACCACGATGCACGCGTGCCGGTGGCGGGAGGCCAGCACGCACAGGCGGCCCGTCTCCAGGTGGAACGCGGTGGCGTCGGGGCGGCCGGACAGGGGGTGCAGGACGACCGTGACGTCGTACTCGCGGCCCTGCAGACGGTTCGCCGTGTCGACGGTGACGTCCGCGACGCCCAGTTCCGCCAGCGCCGCCCGGACCGCCGCCGCCTGGTCGCGGTGGGCCGTGCCGACGGCGACGCGGTCGGCCGTGAGGGGCGCCGGCTCCGGCGAGCGCTCCGAGGTGGCCGCGCCGCCCCGGTCCAGCAGGCGCCGTACGACGGTCGCCACCGCCCGCACCGCCTCCGGATCGGTGCGCGGGGTGTGCCGGGCCGGGAGCTCCAGCAGGCCCCACCCCGACAGCGCCGCCTCGTCGATCACCCGGTCGGGGCCGGAACCGTCCGAGGGTACGGCGAAGGCCAGAGCCCGGTCCTCGTGGCCGGTGCCGCTGCGGAAGGGCGTGTACGGGTAGAAGGCGTCGGAGACCAGCGGCGCGGCCGACGCGGGCAGCCGCCAGGAGACCGGCAGACGGTGCTGCGGCAGCTCCGGGTTGTGCGCCAGCAGGGTGGTGACCGCCGAGGCCGAGGGGTCGTACGACAGACCCGCCCACTGCTCGCCGCCCACGATGGAGAACGGGTCCAGCTGTCCCGGGTCGCCGACGAACAGCGCCCGCTCGAACAGCCCGGCCACGGCCAGCAGCGAGTCCGAGCGCATCTGGTACGCCTCGTCGACGATGGCGTGCCCCCACGGCTCGTCGGTCTTCACGTGCGCCCATTTGGCGGCCGTGGAGATGACCACCGGAAGACCGCCCAGATCGCCCGCCTTCGCCGACGTGCGGACGTTCGGCAGATCGTCGAGCGCCTTGTCGTAGGCGTCGGCGTCACTGCTGTGCAGCCGTCCCACCGGCAGCTCGGGGCTCTTCTCCGCGAGACGCAGGACCAGGTCGTCGACCTGCGCGTTCGTCTGGGCGACGATCATCAACGGGCGCCCCGCGTCAGCCAGTTCGAGCGCCGCGCGCACCACCAGCGTGGACTTGCCGGCGCCGGGCGGCGAGTCCACCACCACGCCCCGGGCGGTGCCGTGCAGGGTGTCGCGCAGGATCGCGTCGGTGGCCTCGGCGGCCGCGGCACCGGGGTCGAAGACGGTGGTCACAGGACGTCCTCCGCGGTCATCGGGTCGGCCGCCTCCGTGGCGGTCTCACCGGGCGGCCCGCCGTGCGTCCACGGCGTCTGCTCCGGGTCGGGCAGCTTCGGGCCGCCGCGCTGCTCGTGCTCGAACAGGGTGAAGCAGAGCCGGTCGCCCTTGTCCGGCACGGAACCGGCCTCCGGCTCCTTGCCCCGGCCCATCCTGTCGAGGACCCGCAGCACGACCAGGGCGCCCCCGCCGGGGGAGTCCTCCAGCCCCACGAACTCCGCCGTCTGCGGCTTGCCGCCCAGCGAGCGGTAGACCTTGGCGCGCTCGCCCAGATGCGGCCGGTCGTCCGTGCGGACCGTCACCAGCGGGCGAGGGCTCGGCCGCTTGCTCTCGCTGTACGCCATCACGACCTCGGTGACCTCGCCCGCGAACGCCTCCCCGGACAGCCGTCGCCCGGCCATCACCAGCGGGTCGTCGAGGGCCTCCTGGGCCTCCAGCCTGGCCTGCTCGCGCTCGCGCGAGGCCAGCTTGTTCGCGGCCGTCACCGCGTCGTCGCGGCGCGGCTGCGGGGGCTCGCCCGCGGCGATCCGGTCGCGGTGCGCGGTGAACGACCAGCGGTCGCGCGTCCACCGCTCCTCGACGTGCGCGCCGACGGGCAGCGCCCGCAGCAGGTCCAGGCCCTGCCAGATCTTTTCCCAGGTGGGCAGTGTGCGGCTGAGCACCAGCTCGCGGATGCCGCGCTCGGCGGCCGTCAACTCACCGAGCCGGTCGTCCGCCTCCGGGCCGTCCTCGGCGGCGGCGAGGGCGGTGCGCGCGCGGTCGTAGCGCTCGATGGCCGGGGCGAGCAGTTTGTTGTCGAACGCCGGGTCGGTGGCCGGTCCCGCGGGCGGGCACAGCAGCTGGCCCTTGGCGTCCCGGGCGAGCTCGGCGTTCAGCGCCGCCCGGGCGCCGGTCGTGCCGTCCGGCGGGTCGATCCAGGCCAGCAGGGCGCCCAGGTGCTGGTCCTCCAGGGTGGACTGGCCGGTCGCCCAGTGCCGGGACAGGACGTCGGTCATGGCGAGCAGGAGGGAGGAGCCGGGCACCCGGGCCCGCTCCCCGAAGTGGGTCAGCCAGCGGCCGAGCAGCGGCACGCGCGGGGGCGCGGGATACGGCGTCTCCGGGTCCTGCTCCGCCGTACGCCTGAAGCGCATGGAGCGGCCCAGGAGCCGCAGGAAGTCGATGCCCGGGCGGCTGGGGACGATCAACTGGGGTGCGTCGGCGCACAGTTCGACCTCGACCTTGACCCGCTTGCCGGTCTCCGGGTCGGTCTCGTTGCGCTCGGCGGCCTCCACCTGGTCGGCATACGCGTCGATGTACGGCAGGACCACATCGGCCAGTTCGGCCAGGAACGCGAACCTCAGGTCGCGGTCGCGCGGCTGCGGTACGACGAGCAGGCGCGGCGCGTCCCGGTCGGTGCCGACCAGCGCGCCGAGCGGGGCGCCGGCCTCACCGGCGGTGGTGAGCGGCACCAGCACCAGGGGCCGCTCTGCGAGGTGCCGGTGCCGCACGGTGGCGGCGACCTGGGCGCGGCCGGTGCTGACGGCCTCCAGACGGGCGAGGGTGGAGATCAGCGACATGGGGCGGCCTCCTGCTCCAGGGCCTCGGCCCGCAGCCGGGCGGCTCTGCGCAGCGCCGCCACCGCGGGATCCTCGGGGTCGCCGCTCTCGCCGCGGGCCGCCGACAGCACGTCCTCGACCGTGGTCAGGCCGCCCAGCTCGGCGCGGACCGAGCGGCCCAGGGCGGTCACCGCGCCGGCCTCGCGGGACCGGGTGCGGCAGTGGAAGGCCAGTTCGCAGGCGGACAGGCACTCGGGGGCGTAGGTGGCCGGGACCGACTCGACGGCCGACGTCAGCTCGGCGGCGGGCAGTTCGGGGGAGAAGCAGGTGCCCTCGGGGAGGGCGTCGGCGATGTCCTGGACGCGGGTGAGGCGGGCCAGCTGGCGGCCGGTGACGGCACGCTGCTTGCGGACGTCGACGGCCGAGGCGGTGGGCAGGTTGGAGAAGTCCTTGGGGCAGACGAGGAGAATCCGGTGCCGTACGACCGGAGCGGGGTCGAGCCTTGCGGCGACCTCCTCCAGCGCCAGCACGTACACCGCCGCCTGCCGGGCCGCGGCGCCCACCTTCGCCGGGTCCGCCGAACCGTCCAGCATCGGGAACGACTTGATCTCCACGACCGTCCAGCTGCCGTCGGGGTGGACCACCACGGCGTCCGGCTCCAGGAAGGCGGGTGAGCCGGCCACGTCCAGGGCGAGCATCGGATGGTCGAGCAGCGTCCAGGTGCCGGCCGCGGCGGTCGCCTCGCGCAGGGCGAGCGCGGTGCGCGCCGCCCGGCCCTCGGGGCCGGCCGCGGACAGGTCGGGCACACTCGCGTCGGCGGGCGGCTCGGCGCCGCGGTCCAGCTTCTCCTGCACCAGTCGCAGCAACTCCGCGCCGCCGTCCGCCTTGACCTTCGCCTCGAAGGCGTTGCCCCGGGTGAGGGCGAACTGCGACTGCCCGAAGACCGACGGCGAGCCCAGCGCGCTCGCCAGCGCCGCCTTGTTCACCCCGGCGCCGTCCAGGATGGCGCGGCGGCTGCAGCCGGGGTTGGCGGCGAGGGCGGCCAGGGCGCGTGCGTCCAGCGCCTTGGCCGGGACGGCGGGGCCGCGCAGCTCAGCGAGCCGCTGCCGCAGCGCCTTCCCCTGCGTCCGTGGGGGAGGCACCCGGCTCGCCTCTCGATCCGGACCCGGCGAGGGACTCGTGCTGCCGTGGATATCGCTCACCCGCGGAAGTCTGGCATCCGCCACTGACAATTGAGGAACCTGAGGTACCGGAGTGCTGCGAGCCGAAGAAGAGCAGCCCCCACAGCCGGTCCGCGACCCCCATGACGTACGGCGTCAGGAACAGTCCGACGCCCATCACGGCCGCGCCCGCCACCGCGTCCAGGAAGTAGTGGTTTGCGGTGCCCATGACCACGATCGTGGTCAGCAGCGGATAGGCCACGGCGGCGGCCCTCGTCGTACGCGTCCTGCCGTACCGCCACAGCATGACCCCGCACCACAGGGCCCAGCCGACGTGCAGGCTCGGCATGGCCGCGTACTGGTTCGTCATGCCCCCGAGACCCTTCGGGGCGCTGGCCGCGCCTCCCCACCAGCCGTACGAGCTGTACTGGGCCATCGTGTCCACGAAGCCGTGGCCGGCCGACAGCAGGCGGGGCGGGCAGGTCGGCAGCAGGGTGAAGCCGATCAGGCCCATGAAGGTGGACGTCATCAGCCAGATGCGGGCCGCTCGGTAGTGCACGGCCCGCGACCGGAACAGCCAGATCAGGATCGCCGGCGTGACCACGTAGTGCAGCGAGGCGTACCAGAAGTCGGCCGGGACGCCGAGCCACGCCTCGCGCGTGAACAGCCTGTTGAGCGGGTGCTCGGCGTTGAGGTGCAGAAACTTCTCGATGCGCAGGATCGCCAGGCCGTGGTCGACGGCCCCGGCCGTGTCACCGCGCACGACGAGCCGGCCGGCCGAGTAGCAGGCGTACACCAGGAGGATCAGGGGCAGCTCGGTCCACCAGCGCAGGCGAGTACGCGGGGCTGCTGCCTCGATGCCCGGTGTCGTCTCGGTCTTCGGCATCCGATCGCCTCCCCCTTCATTCTCGCGCGGCACCTGGTGATCGGGTCGTGCCACTTTACGGTGTACGCGCGCCACCCCGTGGGGCGCCCCCGGCCCTCAAAGACGCAGAGATCGACCGTCGGGTTGCCCCCGCACAGGGTGCGGGATGATGGAACGGTTCCGCCTGCGATTTCTCTTCCGGAAGGGTTTCCACCTCATGGCACCGCGCATCCTGCTGGCCCGGCACGGACAGACCGAGTGGTCGCTGTCCGGAAAGCACACCGGCAGGACCGACGTGCCGCTCCTGGAGGAGGGCCGACGCGGCGCGAAGGTGCTCGGCGAGCGACTGCACCGGGCGCCGTTCGAGGGCCTGCCCGGGGTGGAGGTGCGCACCAGCCCGCTGGTACGCGCGCGTGAGACGTGCGACCTCGCCGGGTTCGGCGAGCGGGCGGCCGTCTGGGACGCGCTGATGGAGTGGGACTACGGCGCGTACGAGGGCATGACGCCGGACGAGATCCAGGCGGTGCGGCCCGGCTGGCTGATCTGGCGGGACGGGGTGCCGCAGGGGGAGTCGCTGTCGGAGGTGACCGCCCGGGCCGACGAAGTGGTGGCCTGGGCGCGCTCGGCCGACCGGGACGTGCTGGTGTTCGCGCACGGGCACATCCTGCGCTCGATCGGGGCGCGCTGGCTGGGGCTGCCGGTCGATTTCGCGGCGCGCGTCAGGCTGAACCCGACGTCGCTGTCGGTGCTGGGCTGGGCCTACGGGGAGCCGGCGATCGAGAGCTGGAACGACTCGGGGCACCTGGCCTAGGCCCTGGCGGCCCAGCCCCGGGCGCGCCGGGGTTCTCATGCCGTGCGCGGCACCGACGCGTGGCGCTCGAGGAACCCCGAGACCCCCGACGCCCGCCGGTGCGGCAGCAGCACTCTCGCCGTCCCCGCCAGCATCGTCTGGACGCGGGACGACTGCACCTGGTCCAGCAGGTCCAGCACTCGCATCCCCGCGTCCGCCGCCTCGTCCGGCCGGCCGCCCCGCGCGAGGTCGTCCGCCAGCTCCGCCGTGTACAGGGCGATGTTGCGGGTGAAGTGCGGGTCCTGCAGTCGCGCGGCGCGGCGCGCGTGCCGGGCGGCGCGCGGCCAGTCGCCCAGCGTGGACCAGCACTGCGCCTCCAAGCCTTCCAGTTCGGCCTCCCCGTAGAAGCTCATCCACTCCGGGTCGGCGTCCGAGGGGCCCCGCTCGAAGAGGACCTGGGCGCGGGCGAGCGCCTGTTCGCAGCCGGTGCGGTCGGCGAGGCCGGCCCAGCCGCCCGCCTCGCGCAGCGCGAGCAGCGACATCAGGCGGGCGGATCCCACACTGCGGCCGACGCGTTGCGCGGCCTGCGCCGCCCGCACCGCCTCGCGCGGCCGCCCCGCGTCGCGCGCGAGGAAGGCGGTGTTGCAGAAGGCGTGCGCCTCCAAGCCGTCGTCGCCGGTCATCCGGGCGGTCGCGAGGGCCTCCGCGTAGTGCGAGCGGGCGTCGTCGAAGCGCCCCGAGTCGTGCGCCAGCCAGCCCACCGAGATGGCGAGTTCGCCGGCGCCCGAGTGCAGCCGGTCGGCGGTCGCCTGACGGGTCGCGCCGGCGTCCAGTAGCGCGTAGGCGGCGCGCAGCGGAAGCGACGCGCGCCGGTAGAGGCCGTCCGCGCCGTGCCGGTCGTCCAGCAGCCGGATTCTGCGGACGGCCTCCTCCAGCGCGTGCGCCTGGCTCGTCCCGGCGCGGCGGACGGGCCGTCCCGCCGCCGCGGCGTCGAAGGCGAGCCCGATGGGCCCCAGCGAGGCCGCGGCCACGGTGGCGCCGCCGGTCATGAATGCGCGACGCAGCACGTCGCTCTCCTCGAAGTCGTCGTAGGTCTCGTGGTTCGGTGTGTCATACGGCTCCTGCGCCCCAGGAGTCTCACCGGTCGCGCACGCCCGGCTCGCCGGAGGCGCGAGCGGCGCGTCCTCGTCCGCGCGCGCCCGGCGTCCGCGTACGGACGACCGGGGCGCGAAGCCCAGGTCGGTGAGCGTGCGGCCGGGGAACATGTGCAGGAACACCCGCTCATAGGCGTAGTTGGGGCAGCGGATCTCGCCCGCCTCCACCCGGCCCACGTAGCGCGCGTCGCAGCTGACCCGCTCCCCGATCTCCCGGGCGGCCCGCCGCACCGCCGCGGCGAACTCGGCCGGCGAGCGCCGGCCGCGCAGTCGGCGGAAGGCGGCGTTGGGCCGCGTCGGGCGGGCGGGCAGGGGCTGGGACGAAGTCACCTTTGACGACGCCATGGCCGGGTCCTCTCGTGCGAACCGTCGAACCATGCCGGGTTTGGGACGGGTTGAACTGTGAAACCCCGTTTCCGGCGGGCAAGAACGTACCCGCTGTGCCGGACCCGCCACGCAGGGTTTGGCTACAAAGCGGATATCTCATCCCGGATCTGCCATGAACTGCCATCCTTTGTGGCGCACTTCCGCCGTAGCCGTTGACACGCGCCCGCGTTGAACCCGGTGGACCGGGAGCCGCCCGACTCCCGACCCGCTTCGTTCAAGGAGGGGTTCCGTGGTGGATGCCGGGATGAAGACGACGTCATCGACGACGGCGGGGCGCGCCCCGACCCCGGACCACAGCCCGCCGCCCCTCACCGACGGCCCCTGCGACCTCGTCACCGTGCCGGCCCGGCAGGGACTGGAGGCCGTCGACATCCTGCGCCGCGGGGCCGGCGACGCCGTCGGGCCCGTCCTGCACGACGACGGCTGCGACACTCTCGGCTTCCTGGTCCCGCCCGGCACGGCCGCCGCCTGGGACGTGCCGGGCAGTACCTGCACCGAGACCGACGGGCGGGGGATGAGCCTGAACCCCGAGCCGCTCGTCGAGGGGTCCGACTGGCTGCTGCCCCCCGGCGAGGTCGACCTCGCGACCGATCCGGCGGTGCTGCGTGCGGCGCTCGGCGAGGCGGCCCGGCTGATCGAGGCCGCCGACAACTGCCGGTGAGCCCGGTCCGGGCGGGCGGGGCGGTCCCGGCGTGCCGATAATGGCGCAATGGGAAAGTCCAGGAGTCCGCGGCGCGGCGGTGCCGGCGCCGAAGCCGTCGTCGAGGCCGTCGACGGCGGACTCGCCGAGCTCATACCCGACCGGGACCGGGCGCGCGCCTGGACGCTGTTGATCGACGGGGCGCCGCAGTCGCACGTCGATCTCGACGACCCCTCCCACCTCTCCTTCGAGTACCAGCGCCGGCTCGGCCACGTCATCGATCTCGCCGCACCGGCCGGAAAGCCCGTGCACGCCGTGCACCTCGGCGGGGGCGCCCTCACCCTCGCCCGCTACGTCGCCGCCACCCGCCCCCGCTCCACCCAGCAGGTCGTCGAGCGCGACGCGGCCCTCGTCCAACTGGTGCGAAAACGGCTGCCGCTGGACCAGAACGCCCGTGTCAAAGTGCGCTCCGCGGATGCCCGCGAAGGTCTCGCCAAGGTCCTCGACGGCTGGGCCGACCTCGTCGTCGCGGACGTGTTCAGCGGCGCCCGCACGCCCGCCCACCTGACCTCCACGGAGTTCCTGGACGACGTACGCCGGGCCCTCAGGCCGGGCGGGACCTACGCCGCCAACCTCGCCGACGGCCCCCCGCTGGCCCATCTGCGCGGCCAGATCGCCACCGCCGCCGCCCGCTTCCGCGAACTCGCCCTGATCGCCGACCCGGCCGTGCTGCGCGGCAAGCGCTTCGGCAACGCGGTCCTCGTCGCCTCCGACACCCCGCTGCCCATCGCCGAACTCACCCGCCGCGCCGCCTCCGACCCGCACCCGGCCCGCGTCGAACACGGCCGCGCCCTGCTGGACTTCACCGGCGGCGCGCTCCCCGTCACGGACGCCGAGGCGACCGCGTCCCCCGCCCCGCCGCCCTCGGTCTTCCGCTAGGGCCGGCTAGTAGTTCCCCACGTCCACATGGGGCGGGCCGTCGTGCCAGGCGCAGATCACCGACACCTTGTCCGTGCCCGAGGTGAACTCCACCCGGATCCAGGTGTCCGTCTTCCACGTCTGCATCGACCAGCCGGTGTCCGGGGCCGCCATCACGAGCGTCGCCGAACTCGCGCCGAGGTCGAAGACCACCCGACCGCCGTCGGTGTCATAGCTCTTGACGTGCCCGGAGGCGGTAGGGGACGCGGTGGGGGACGGGGTCTTCGAGGGCGTCGGCGCCGGACTCCGGGACGGCTTCGCCGACGGGCTGCGCGACGGCGTCGGGGAGGGGCGCCTCGTCGACGACGCCAGCGGTTTCGCCTCCTGCGTGGTGGCGCCGGCCGCCGTGATGGGCAGGGCGCGCGGCGGGTCGTAGGCCGTGCCGGCCATCACCGTGTGGACGCCCCACCACGACAGCGTGACCGCCGCGCCCGTGGCGAGCGACCAAGCCAGTACGTGTACGAGTCCTCTGCGCATCGCCGTCATACTGCCTCACGAGTCCCACGGGCCGCACATGCTCGGAGTTATCCACAGGCTCCGGTGCGGCCCGCCCGCATGGCGTACGGTGCCGCGCATGGCAAGTGTGCTAGTGGTCGAGGACGACCAGTTCGTACGTTCGGCGCTGATCCGGCACCTGACCGATGCCGCGCATACCGTGCGCAGTGTCGGGACGGCGCTGGAGGCGCTGCGCGAGGTCGCCCATTTCCGTTTCGACGTGGTCGTCCTGGACCTCGGTCTGCCCGATCTCGACGGCTCCGAGGCGCTGAAGATGCTGCGCGGGATCACCGACGTGCCCGTGATCATCGCCACCGCCCGGGACGACGAGACGGAGATCGTCCGGCTGCTGAACGCGGGCGCGGACGACTACCTGACCAAGCCGTTCTCGGTGGAGCACCTCTCGGCGAGGATGGCGGCGGTGCTACGGCGCTCCCGCACCGCCGCCGGCGACGTACCGCCGTCCAGCGTCCTGCGCGTCGGCGGCCTGACCGTCGACCCGCTGCGCCGCCAGGCCGAGCTGGACGGCGTCCGGCTCGACCTCACCCGCCGCGAGTTCGACCTGCTCGCCTTTCTGGCCGGCCGCCCCGGAGTCGTCGTGGCCCGCAAGGAACTCCTCGCCGAGGTCTGGCAGCAGTCCTACGGAGACGACCAGACCATCGACGTCCATCTCTCCTGGCTGCGGCGGAAGTTGGGCGAGACGGCGGCGCAACCGTGCTATCTGCACACACTGCGGGGCGTCGGCGTGAAGCTGGAGCCGCCCGGCGGGGAGGTGCCCCGATGAGATGGGCGCTGGTCAAGGTCTGTCTGGCGGTGACCGCGATGGTCGTGGTCGCCTTCGCCGTGCCGCTCGGGCTCGTCATCAAGGAGATGGCCCGGGACCGGGCGTTCTCCAACGCCGAGCGGCAGGCCGCCGCCGTCGCCCCGGCGCTTTCCATCACCACCGAGCGCGACCAGCTGGAGAAGGTCGTCGCCTCGGCGGGCTCCGACGCCGAAGTGGCCGTGCACATACCGTCGGCCGACGGCAGGGCTGCCGTCGACATCGGGCGCAGCCGCGCCGCCGGCAAGGACATCGCCACCGTGCGGAAGCTGGGCCGCGCCTCCACCACCGAGGTCCCCGGCGGCTTCACCCTGCTCTCGCCGGTCGCGGTCAGCTCCGGCGCCATCGCGGTCGTCGAGGTGTTCGTGCCCGAGTCCGAGGTCAGCAACGGCGTCGGCACGGCCTGGGCGGTGCTCGCCGGGGTCGGCGTCGCGCTGATCGTCGGCTCCGTCGCGGTCGCCGACCGGCTGGGAGTGCGGATGGTGCAGCCCGCCCAGCGGCTGGTCGAGGGCGCGCACGAGCTGGGGGAGGGCAAGCTGGGGGCACGGGTGCCGGAGGAGGGGCCGACCGAACTGCGGCTGGCGGCGGTCGCGTTCAACTCCATGGCCGACCAGGTCGTACAACTCCTGGCCAATGAGCGCGAGTTGGCTGCGGACCTGTCCCACCGACTGCGCACCCCCCTGACCGTGCTGCGGCTCAACGCGGCCTCGCTCGGCGAGGGGCCCGCCGCGGATCAGACCAGGGCCGCCGTCGCCCAGCTGGAGCGCGAGGTCGACACGATCATCCGCACCGCCCGGGAGGCCAAGCCGCAGACCGCCGCGGCCGGGCCGGGCGCCGGGTGCGACGCGGCCGAGGTGGTGCGCGAGCGGATGGCGTTCTGGTCGGCGCTGGCCGAGGACGAGGGCCGCAAGTGGCGGGTGGCCGGCGCCGACCGGCCGGTGCGGATACCCGTGGCCCGGGCGGATCTCGCGGCCGCGCTGGACGCCCTGCTCGGCAACGTCTTCCGGCACACCGCCGAGGGCACGGCCTTCGCGGTCGACCTGCACAACGGCGAGGACGCGGTGATCGTGCTCGTCTCCGACGCGGGCCCGGGCATCCTCGACCCCGAGGCGGCCATGGCGCGCGGCCGCGGATCGGGCAGCGACGGCTCCACCGGCCTCGGACTGGACATCGTGCGGCGCCTCGCGGAGTCGACCGGCGGTGACGTGCGGATCGGGTCGTCCGTGCTCGGCGGCACCGAGGTGCGGATCTGGATCCAGCTGGACGGGCGGGCACGGACGCCGGGCGGACGGGGCCACCGGTCGGTGCGCCGGCGCAGACGGGCCGTCGCGAGGTGAGTCGGAGCGACGCCGAAGGCGTATTGGTCTCGACCTTTAACCGCCCCCGATCCCTTCCTTAAGCGCACCCTAAGATCCTCAACCCCCGCCCGGATCAGGAACTTTGCCCGATTCCGGCTCGCTAGCGTGCCTCGCCATGAGCATGCATCGACACAAGGTCAGCGGCAGGAACAAGGTCATCGGCGGTGTCGTCGCCGCGGCCGTCGTGGGCGGTGGCGCGGTCCTCCTCACCGGCACCGCGCACGCGGCCGGCGTCGGCGCCGCGTACACGAAGACCAGCGACTGGTCGACGGGGTACACCGCCCAGTACGTCGTGACGAACAACAGCGGCGCGACGGAGAAGACCTGGAAGCTGGAGTTCGACCTTCCGTCGGGCGCCAAGCTCAGTTCCCTGTGGAACGCCGAGTCGGCCGTGAGCGGGCAGCACGTCACCGTCACCCCGGCGAAGTGGGACACCGACGGCCTCGCGCCCGGCAAGTCCGTCACCGTCGGCTTCGTCGTCAACGGCACGGCGGACCCGCGGGGTTGTGTCATCGACGGCGCCAAGTGCTCCGCGGACGACGGCCCGGCGCCCGAGCCGAGCGGCCGCCCCACCGAGTCCCCGACCCCCACGGCGACGCCCAAGCCGACGGCGACCCCCACCCCCACCGCGTCCCCCTCGCAGAGCACCGGCACGGGCAGCGGCACCACGACGAGCGCGGGCTTCGCGCCCTACGTCGACACCTCCCTCTACCCGGCCTTCGACCTCCTCGCGAGCGCCGACGCCACCGGTGTGAAGACCTACAACCTCGCGTTCGTCACCGACGGCGGCGGCTGCACCCCCAAGTGGGGCGGGGTGACGGACCTCGGCAGCGACGGTGTCGCCGCGCAGATCGGCTCGCTGCGCGCCAAGGGCGGCGACGTCCGGGTCTCCTTCGGCGGCGCCTCCGGCTCGGAGCTGGCCACGACCTGCTCCTCGGCGGACGCGCTGGCCGCGGCGTACGGGAAGGTCGTGGACGCGTACAAGCTGACCAAGGTCGACTTCGACGTCGAGGGCGGCGCGCTGCCGAACACGGCCGCGAACACCCGCCGCGCCCAGGCGATAGCCAAGCTCCAGGCACAGCACCCCGGCCTGGACGTGTCGTTCACCCTGCCCGTGATGCCCGAGGGCCTCACCCAGGACGGTGTGAACCTCCTGTCCAACGCCAAGTCCAACGGCGTGAAGACCTCCACCGTCAACATCATGGCCATGGACTACGGCGCCTCGTACAGCGGTGACATGGGCACCTACGCCGTGCAGGCCGCGACCGCCACCCAGGCGCAGGTCAAGAGCGTCCTCGGCCTCTCCGACAGCGCGGCGTGGAAGACGGTCGCGGTGACCCCGATGATCGGCGTCAACGACGTCTCCACCGAGGTCTTCAAGGTCGACGACGCCACCCAGCTGGTGGACTTCGCCAAGTCCAAGGGCCTGGGCGGCCTGTCGATGTGGTCCGCGACCCGCGACAAGCAGTGTCCCGGCGGCACCAAGCCCACGGCCGACGCCACGTGCAGCTCGATCACCCAGAGCGCGTTCGCCTTCTCGAAGGCCTTCGGCGCCTTCAACTGACCGGTCGTGAACGCAGCCGGGGCGCGGCGCCCGTCGGCCGCCGCGCCCCGCCCCCCGCTCTCCCGCCGCCCGGCCCGACCGGGCGGCGTTCTGCCGTCAGTCGGAGATCACCGGCGGCAGCGTTCCGGACCGCGCCGCCTGCCCGTACCAGTGGGCGCTCGACTTCGGCGTACGGGCGAGGGTGGCGTAGTCGACGTAGATCGCGCCGAAGCGCTTCTCGTAGCCGTACGCCCACTCGAAGTTGTCCATCAGCGACCACAGGTAGTAGCCGCGGACGTCCGCGCCGTCGGTGATCGCGCGGCGGACCGCCGAGAGGTGCCCGTGCAGGTAGGCGATGCGCTCGGGGTCGTGGACGCGGCCGTCGGGGTCGGGCTTGTCGTCGCAGGCGGCGCCGTTCTCGGTGATGTACAGCGGCAGACCGGGTGCCTCCCGGGTGTAGCGCATGATCAGCTCGTGCAGGCCCGTCGGATCGATCGTCCAGCCCATCTCCGTGCGCTCGCCCGGCGTCTGGTGGAAGGCGACGTCGTCGGCGCCCGGCCACGGGGAGTGCTCGCTGGCGCCGTGCCCGTCGGTGCGCGGACCGGTCACCTCGGCACCCGCCGCCGAGACCAGGCACGGCGTGTAGTAGTTGAGGCCCAGCGCGTCCAGCGGCTGGTGGATCGCGCGCAGGTCGCCGTCGAGGACGTACGACCAGTCGGTGATCGACTCGGTCGCCGACAGCAGCGACTCGGGGTAGGCGCCGTGCAGGATCGGGCCGTGGAAGATCCCGTTGGCCAGATCGTCGATCCTCCGCACCGCGGCCAGGTCCGCCGGGTCCTGCGGCGAAAGCGGCCTCACCACGGAGGAGTTGAGGCTGAGCGCGACGGTGTTGCGGGCCGGCATGGCCGCGCGCAGCGCCGAAGTGCCCAGCCCATGGGCCAGGTTGAGGTGGTGCGCGGCCCGCAGCGACGCCTCGGGGTCCGTGCGGCCCGGCGCGTGCACGCCGGAGGCGTAACCGAGGAAGGCGCTGCACCACGGCTCGTTGAGCGTGATCCACTGCTCCACCCGGTCGCCCAGCGCCTCGCCGACGATCTGCGCGTACTCGGTGAACCGGTAGGCCGTGTCCCGCTCCGGCCAGCCGCCCGCGTCCTCCAGCTCCTGGGGCAGGTCCCAGTGGTAGAGGGTGACGGCCGGCCTGATGCCGTGGTCCAGCAACTCGTCGACCAGGCGGCGGTAGAAGTCCAGGCCCACCTGGACGGCGGGTCCCCGGCCCGTCGGCTGCACCCGCGACCAGGAGATCGAGAACCGGTACGCCGTCAGGCCCAGCTCCGCCATCAGCGCCACGTCGTCGCGGTAGCGGTGGTAGTGGTCGACAGCGATGTCACCGTGCTCGCCGCCGGCGGTCTTGCCGGGCGTATGGCTGAAGGTGTCCCAGATCGAGGGCGTACGGCCGTCCTCCCGCACCGCCCCCTCGATCTGGTACGCGGAGGTCGCCGCGCCCCAGAGGAAGGCGGGAGGAAAGGTCACCGGGGTGGCCGGCGTTGCGGCTTGAGGCATGGAAGCGCTCCCATGAGAGGTCGTACGGACCGGAGAATTCGTAAGAGGGATGTCAGGGCGTCAGCCCTTGATCGCGCCGGCCATGATGCCGCCGACGATCTGCTTGCCGAACAGCAGGAACGCGATCAGCAGCGGCAGCGTGCCCAGCAGCGCACCCGCCATGATCACGGCCTGGTCGGGGACGTACCCGGTGCCGAGCGAGTTCAGGGCGACCTGCACGGTCGGGTTCTGCTGCGTCAGGGCGATGATCGGCCACAGGAAGTCGTTCCAGGCGAACACGAAGGTCAGCAGGCCGAGGACGGCCATCGCGGGCCGTGCCGCGGGGAAGACCACGTGCCAGACCACTCTCAGGCTGCTGGCCCCGTCCACCCGGGCCGCCTCGATCAGCTCGCTCGGCAGCGCCTGCACCAGGTACTGGCGCATGAAGAACGTGCCGAAGGCCGTCACGAGCGTCGGCAGGATGACCGTCTGCAGCTGGTTCGACCAGCCGAGGTCGGACATCCACAGGTACAGCGGCACGACGGCCAGCTGTGGCGGGATCATCATCGTGCCGATGGTCAGCAGCAGCAGGACCCCGGAGAACCTGAACCGCAGCTTGGCGAAGGCGAACCCGGCGAGCGTGGAGAACACCACCGTGCTCACGGTGATGGTGCCCGCGACGATCACGCTGTTGAGCATCGCCGTGCCGAGGCCGGCCTGGTCCCAGGCGGCCTGCATGTTCTTGAACAGGTTGCCGCCGAACCACAGCGGCGGGGGCGTCTGGGCCAGCCGCCGGTCGGTGCGCGAGGCCGCGATCGCCGTCCACACCAGGGGCGCCAGCGAGACCAGCGCGAAGACACCCAGGACGACGTAGGTCATCGGGCCCGCGTGCAGCTGCTTGCCCGCGCCCATCACACGGCGGGTCTTCTTCGGCCTCGCCTGAGGCAGCGTCAGGTCACTCGTGGTCATTGGGACTTCCTCAGGCGTCGGGTGAACAGCAGGTTGATCACCGCGATGATCATCAGGATCAGGAACATCGTCCAGGCGATCGCCGACGCCTTGCCGAGGTTGCCGATGATCCAGCCCTGGTCGTACATGTACAGACCGAGCGTCTGGTACTGGTGCTCCGACCCGCCCTTGGAGCCGCTGACCCCGCCGAACAGCAGGGGTTCGCCGAAGAGCTGGGTCGCGCCGATCGTGGAGACGACCACGGTGAACAGGATCGTGGGCCTGAGCTGCGGGATCGTCACGTGGCGGAACTGCTCCCAGCGGTTGGCCCCGTCGATCGCCGCCGACTCGTAGAGGTCGGTCGGGATCGCCTGCATCGCCGCGAGGTAGATCAGCGCGTTGTAGCCGGTCCACCGCCAGATGACGATCGACGACACCGCGAACTGCGAACCCCAGTCGGACTCACGCCAGTTGATCGGATCGATCCCGACGAAGTGCAGGATCCAGTTGATCATGCCGCCGTCCCACGAGTACAGCAGCGTGAAGACGAGCGTCGCCGCCGCCACCGAGGTGGCGTACGGGGTCAGCATCACGACCCGCCAGACGGTGGAGCCGCGCAGCTTGTAGTTCAGCAGGTGGGCGAGCCCGATCGCGGCCATCAGCTGCGGCACCGTCGAGATCAGGCCGATCGTGAAGGTGTTCTTCAGGGCGTTCCAGAAGAAGTCCGAGCTGAGCAGGTTCTTGTAGTTGTCCAGGCCGGCCCAGGTCTGGGTGTCCAGCGAGGAGAGCTGCACGTTGTGCAGCGAGTACCAGGCCGTGTACAGCAGCGGGACCAGCGAGAAGGCCCCGAAGATGACGAAGAAGGGAGCGATGAACGCGTACGGGGACGCCTTCATGTCCCAGCGGTACAGCCGGCTGCGCCAGGACGAGGGGCCCTGGGGGGGTGTACCGCGACCGTGAGCGCCCCGGGCCGCGCCCGGCGAAGTGCCGGGCGCGGCGTCGGCGCTCGTCGCGGGTTGCGCGAGAGCCTTGGAGCTGGTCACTGGCCGAGCACGTCCTTGATCTCGTTCTTGGCCGCGTCCCAGCCCTGCGAGGGGCTCTTGCCCTTCTGCTCGACCTGCAGGATGCCGACGTCCGTGAGGGCGGTGTTGATCGGCTGGTCCTTGATGCCGAAGACCTGGACCGGGATGGTCTTCGCCGAGTCACCGAAGATCTGCGTGATCGGTGCGTCGGAGAAGTACGCCGTGGTGTCGGCGGCCGGCTTCAGGCTCGCATACGCCGACGGGGTCGACGGGAAGCTGGCCTGCTTGGCGAACACCTTCGCCTGCTGCTCGGGCGCGGTCAGCCACTTCGCCAGGGCGATGGCCTCCTTCTGGTGCTTGCCCGCCGTCGGCACGCCGAGGAAGGAGCCGCCCCAGTTGGACGCGGTCGGGGCCGCGGCCACGTCCCAGTTGCCCTTGCCGGCGACACCGGACTTCTGCTCGATGTAGCCGATCATCCAGGCCGGGCAGGCCACCGTGGCGAAGGACGCGTTCGCGTAGCCCTGGTCCCACGGCTTGTCGAACTGCTTCAGCTTGGCCGACATGTTGCTGGTCGCCACCGACATCGCGACGTCCCAGGCCTTCTTCACGCCCGCGGACTTGTCCCAGATGACGTTGCCGTCCTTGTCGTAGTAGCGCTCGCTCGCGCCACCGAGGGCCGCGTTGTAGATCGAGGAGGCCGAGTCCACGAACTTGGTGCCCTTGGGCGCCTTCTTCATGTACTCCTTGCCCAGGTCGACGTACTTCGCCCAGTCGCCCTTCCACTGCGCGGCGAGCTTGGTGCGGTCCGTCTCCAGGCCGGCCTTCTTGAACAGGTCCTTGCGGTAGCAGATCGCCATGGGACCGACGTCCGTGCCGAGCCCGATCAGCTTGCCGTCCTTCGTGGTGGCCTGGGCGTTCTTCCAGTCCAGCCACTGGGACTTGTCGACGTCCTTGCCGAGGTCGACGAACTTGCTGCCCTGCGTCTGCACGGCCTCGGTGACGTTGCCGACCTCGATGGCCTGGACGTCGTCCGTGCCGGAGCCGGCCTGCAGGCGGGTGAGCACCTTCGGCCAGTACACGTCGGTACGAGTGGTGACGTTCTCCTTGATGCTGATGTTCGGGTGCAGCTTCATGTACTCGTCGTAGAGGCCGGCCTGCTTGTAGCCGAACACACCGAAGGTGCCGATGGTCAGTGTGGTCTTGCCCTTGCCACTGCCACCGCCGTCGTTCGACGAGCCACTGTCCGAGTCCTTGGAGCAGCCGGCCAGCAGCCCCGTGGCCAGCGCGGCCACGGCCGCGACGGCCATGAGCCTGCGGGACCGTCGGGTACTCGTGCCCATTTGCGTCCTCCTGTTGCCTGACGTGCCGACCCCCCGGCCAACGGCATTGTTGGGCCCGTTCGTGCTCGCTGCGGCTCGGGCGGGGAACGTGCGGGATGTGTATGTGTCAGGTACCGTGGGAGCGCTCCCACAGGTGATGTGTTGAAGGTTCGTCGGTTCGGGCGGGGGTGTCAAGGGAGCAGACGCGGAGTTATGCGTTCAGTTATCGGGCCGTTAAGTGGAATAGCGGGGTCCGTGACCTGCTCCCTCCGGACGGTCCCCGGCCCGGGGACGACGGCACCCTGTGGCAGTCACCGCTGCTGGCGGGGCTGTTAGATTCCAGCCAACGTAGGTCCATGGGAGGGCGGAGCCAATGGCAACAGGCCACGGAGCGCGGGGTCGAAGCGGAGGCCGGCCCACCCTCGAAGAGGTCGCCGCGCGCGCCGGCGTGGGCCGCGGCACGGTCTCCCGGGTCATCAACGGCTCTCCCCGGGTGAGCCAGGCGACCCGTGCGGCGGTCGAGGCGGCGGTCGCCGAACTCGGCTACGTCCCCAACACGGCAGCGCGCGCCCTGGCCGCCAACCGCACCGACGCGATCGCCCTGGTGGTCCCGGAGCCGGAGACGCGCTTCTTCGCCGAGCCCTACTTCTCGGACATGCTCAAGGGCGTGGGCGCGGAGATCTCCGACACGGAGATGCAGTTGCTGCTGATCTTCGCGGGCAGCGACCGGGAGCGCAGGAGGCTCGCCCAGTACCTGGCCGCGCACCGGGTGGACGGCGTCCTGCTGGTCTCGGTGCACGCGGACGACCCGCTCCCCGACCTGCTCGCCCAGCTGGAGATCCCGGCGGTCATCAGCGGCCCCCGCTCGGCCGCCGAGACCCTGACCTCGGTGGATTCCGACAACTACGGCGGCGGCCGCTCGGCCACCGAGCACCTGCTCGTCCGGGGCCGCCGCAAGGTCGCTCACATCACCGGCCGCCTCGACGTCTACGGCGCCCAGCGGCGCGTCGACGGCTACCGCGACGCCCTGCGCGACGCGGGCCAGAAGGTCGACGAGGCCCTGATCGAGCCGGGCGACTTCACCGAGGAGGGCGGCCGCCGTGCGATGACCCGCCTGCTGTCCCGCTGCCCCGACCTGGACGCGGTCTTCGCCGGCTCGGACGTCATGGCGGCTGGCGCCCGCCAGGTCCTGCGCGAGGAGGGCCGCCGCATCCCCGATGACGTGGCCTTGGTCGGCTACGACGACTCGGCCATCGCCCGCCACATGGACCCGCCGCTCACCAGCGTCCGCCAGCCCATCGAGGAGATGGGCCGCCGCATGATCGACCTCCTCCTGGAGGAGATCGCCGACCGCCGCCCGGCCGCGTCCCGCGGGCTGGAGCGCCGGCAGGTGGTCCTCGCCACGGAGCTGGAGGCACGGGCGTCGTCGTAGGGCCGTCCGGCAGGCGGACGTAGCACGCTTTCGTCGGTGTCGTAGTGGGCCCCGCGTTCAGCGGGGCAGTGCCAGGTGCCAGCGGCGTTCGCCGTCGTGTTCCTCGTTCGTCGGGGTCAGGCCGGCTGCCCGGGCGACGGCGGCGGAGGCCGCGTGGTCGGGGTGGATGTGCGCCGACACCGTGAACACAGAGGTATGCCGGCCGAGCAGGGCCACGAGTCCGCGGGCCGCTTCGGAGGCGTAGCCGCGACCCTGCCAGGGCGTGCCGACCACCCAGGCGATCTCCGCGTCCGATCCCGCGACGGTGGCCTGCACCGTTCCCACCAGCCGGGAGTCCTCCCGTCGCCGCAGTACCCAGTTGCACCAGGAGACGCCCGGGTCGGGGGAGCCGGCGACCAGACGTTCGTAGCGGGCGCGGAGGGCTTCGGGGGAGTGCGGGCTGCCGCCGATGAAGGTGTGCAGCGCCGGGTCCGCCAGTACGGCGGCCATCTCGTCGGCGTGGCCGACGGCCAGTGGGACCGCGTCCAGGCGGGCCGTGCGGAACGGCTCCGTGAGGAGGGAAGTGGTCTCGGTCATCGTCGGCACCCTATGCCCGAAACGCGAATCAGCCGGTGGCTTCCGTCTTCACGGAGCCACCGGCTGATTGTTCAGGGTGAGTGACGGGACTCGAACCCGCGACATCCTGGACCACAACCAGGTGCTCTACCAGCTGAGCTACACCCACCATGACCGGTCGAGGACTTGGGGTCTTTCCGACCGGCCGAGAAAAAGTGTACAGGGTCCGAAGGGGTGCTCGCGCACGGCTTTCGCGGCCCCCCTCCGGCGACCCGTGTCACCCCTGCTGAGCAGGCAGGACGTGCTTCGCCGCGATCGATCTGGCGGTGTCCGAGTCCGGTCCTGGCTGCGGTACGAAGATGGCCTCGCGGTAGTAGCGCAGCTCGGCGATCGACTCCCGGATGTCGGCGAGGGCGCGGTGGTTGCCGTTCTTCTCGGGGCTGTTGAAGTAGGCGCGGGGGTACCAGCGCCGGGCGAGCTCCTTGATGGAGCTGACGTCGACGATCCGGTAGTGGAGGTAGTCCTCGAGGGTCGGCATGTCACGCAGCAGAAAGCCGCGGTCCGTGCCGACCGAGTTGCCGCACAGCGGAGCCTTGCCGGGTTCCTTGACGTGCTCGCGGACGTAGGAGAGGACCTGGTCCTCGGCGTCCTGCAGCGTCGTGCCGCCGGGGAGCTCCGCCAGCAGCCCGGACGCGGTGTGCATCTGACGCACCACCTCCGGCATCGTCTCCAGGGCCTGGTCCGGCGGCCGGATGACGATGTCGACTCCGTCGCCGAGTACGTTCAGCTCGGAGTCGGTGACGAGGGCGGCCACCTCGATGAGCGCGTCGTCGGACAGCGAGAGGCCGGTCATCTCGCAGTCGATCCACACCATGCGATCGTTCATGCGACCACCCTAAAGCTGGCGCTTGCTTTTTAGGTGACCGGTGTCGGGGTCGGTGTCCCAGGGGGCTGCCGCCCCCTGGACCCCCGCTTCGGCCCGAAGGCCTCGTCCTCAAACGCCGGACGGGCTGGAATCCGCCCGGCGTTCCGAGGTCAGGTACCGCTGCGCTGGCCCGGCACGCTCGCGCGGCCGGCCATGTACGCCTCGCGGCCGTTGTCCGCGGACGCGGTCGCCGTCGACAGGGACGGTCCCGCTCCCACCGCGCTCGCCGCCGCCCGCCGGCTCTGCAGCGGCACCGGCTGGTCGGGGTGCAGCAGGGGCGGCGGGCCGGCGGCGCCCTCGACGTCGGCCGGCTTCTCGCTCTGCGGACGCCGGGCCCGGTACGCGGCGCGGTACGCCGCCGGGGACGAGCCCAGCTGACGGCGGAAGTGGCCGCGCAGCGCCACCGGCGAGCGGAAGCCGCAGCGGCCCGCGACCTCGTCCACCGAGTAGTCCGACGTCTCCAGCAGACGCTGGGCCTGCAGCACCCGCTGCGTGATCAGCCACTGCAGCGGGGCGCTGCCCGTCAGCGACCGGAAACGGCGGTCGAAGGTGCGGCGGCTCATGTACGCGCGCGCGGCGAGCGTCTCCACGTCGAACTGCTCGTGGAGGTGCTCCAGCGCCCAGGCGACGACCTCGGCGAGCGGGTCGGCGCCGATCTCCTCGGGTAAAGAGCGGTCCAGGTAGCGTTCCTGGCCTCCTGTCCGGCGCGGCGGGACCACCAGGCGGCGGGCGAGCGCGCCGGCCGCCTCGTTGCCGTGGTCCGTGCGGACGATGTGGAGACAGAGGTCGATTCCGGCCGCCGTACCGGCCGATGTCAGTACGTCTCCGTCGTCGACGAAGAGTTCCCTCGGATCCACGTGCACCGACGGATAGCGCTTGGCCAGCGTCGGTGCGTACATCCAGTGTGTGGTCGCGGGGCGGCCGTCCAGCAGGCCCGCCGCCGCCAGCACGAAGGCGCCGGTGCACAGCCCGACTATGCGGGCGCCTTCCTCGTGCGCCCGGCGCAGAGCGTCGAGCGCCTCCTCCGGCGGCGGTGAGGTGATCGAACGCCAGGCCGGTACGACGACCGTCCCGGCGCGTGAGATCGCCTCCAGGCCATGTGGCGCGGTGAGTTCCAGGCCCCCTGTGGTCCGCAGCGGGCCTTCCTCGCCGGCCGCCACCAGCAGGCGGTAGCGCGGCACGCCGGCGTCCTGGCGGTCAATCCCGAACACCGACAGCGGAATGGAACTCTCGAAGATGGGGCCGCCGCTGAACAGCAGCACCGCGACGATCTCCTTGCGGCGTCGCCCGGAAAGCTTCCGGGCCGCGGCTTCCGGCGCGGCGGTGGAGTCGTGGCTCATACTGCTAAGCCCCCCTCGGTGGTCGCGGCTCCTCGGTTGTGTCGCTCCTGCACGTTTCCCCTCGGTCCTGCACGAGTCCCCCGCCGTAAGACGTCAAGATCGAATTTACTGTGTTGCGTGGTGCCGGGGTGACCCAGTTCGGGAACCGGCACATTGTCGACATGGCAACTTGGCGTGAAGCATTCGATCACGAAGCGTTGCACTCGTGGGCCGTGCAGGGAAGTGCGCCTTGTCGCGGTGGCCAATCCACATAGGGTACGCGGGGCCCCGTACCCCCTTTCCGTGCAGGTCGAACGGGGGTTGGGGGGTGGTCCGGGGGTGGGATGCGCGGGTATCGGAAGTTGGCTGAAAAGTGTCGGGCGCGTGCGCGGAAACCGGTCAGCCGACCGGTGTGCTTCCGCCGGTGTGACGTCCGCCTCGGTGAGCGCCCGTACCCGTTCTGTGACGGCGCCCGCGGTGGGGTGCGCTCTCCTCGGCCGGGAGCCGGGCCGCGCCCCGCTCGGACTGGCGCAGCAGCAGCCTGCACACCGCTGTGACGGCGGCGAGGCCGAGGGCGGTTCCCGCCGCTCCGGCGAGCGAGGTGCCGTACCAGAGCAGGACCACGGGCACCAGGACGCAGCTGAAGGCCGCCCAGCGCACGACGTCGGTCGCCGGGTTCTCGGGCGGGCGGGACGGGTCGGGGGCGTGGGGCGGTCCGGGCATACGTGCTCCCTGGGGGACGAGTCACGCGGTTCAACGCGTGTTCGACCGGTCGGTCACTGCACGTCCGTGCCGGATGTGGGCCCGCGCCGGGTGAATCCTGCGCGAACCGCCTGTACAGCGCAGCAACCATTGCGTTACGGGCGCCCCCTCGTGCATGCTCCCTGGAACCCCCACCGACGGAGGGCAGGATCTGGGCTAAGGAGGCGTGCCGCCGTACCCTTGGGGGTATGGGGCGGGAAAGATGATTCCCGGACAGCTCCGCCGCACACTGTCGTCCCTCCCATAAAGGATCACAACGCCGAGACAGCCATGGCCGGTCACGAATTCTTCGAACCCAGGGACCGCAAGCGGCCCGTCGCCGACCCCACGGCGGCCGAGCCCCTGGCGGCGGAAGAGCCACGCCATTCCTGCGATCCCGCTTTCAAGCACGGCGTGGTCGTCGGCTTCGACGGCTCCACGTCCAGTGAGCGCGCCCTCGCGTACGCCATCGGCATGGCCCACCGCTCCGGCTCGGGCCTGATCATCGTGCACGTCGCCAACCGGCTGCCCACCACGGTGTGGGCCGGCTGTGAGCCGCCGGTCTTCGTGGACGTGCCGGACCACCGGACCGAGGTGCTCGGGCTCGAACTCGCCTGCGCCGACTACCTCGCCGAAGTGCCGTGGATCCTGGTCGAGCGCGGCGGTGACATCTGCCACGAACTCGAAGAGGTGGGGCGCGAGTACGAGGCCGACGCGATCGTCGTCGGGTCGACGCACGGCATCGTCGGACGGCTCTTCGGCTCCGTCGCGGGGCGGCTCGCCAAGCGGGCGAAGCGGCCCGTCATCGTCATCCCCTGAGTTCCCCGCTCTCCCAACTCCCTTGTGCAGCGCGAAACTACTCGCGCGTAGAGGTGTTTGTGTCCTTGTGAAGGGCATACCTCTTGCGCGACGCGCTGCAGGCCGGGGGGTGACGGCCACCGGCTGACGCAGCGGCGGACCGGAGCGTTGGGCGGTTCCGGTCCCTGAAGGAACGACCCCCTGTGTTGGTGGCACACAGGGGGTCGTTCACGTCCGCGCCGCTCATCTCCCGCCGCGGACACGGTGGTTACTACTCGACCGTCACCGACTTCGCGAGGTTCCGCGGCTTGTCGATGTCCCGGCCGAGGGCAAGTGCCGTGTGATAGGCGAGTAGTTGGAGCGGGATGCCCATCAGGATCGGGTCCAGCTCGTCCTCGTTCTTGGGCACCACGACCGTGTGGTCGGCCTTCTCCTGGGCCTGGTGGGCCACCGCCAGGATCCTGCCGCTGCGGGCCTTGATCTCCTCCATCGCGGCGCGGTTCTTCTCCAGCAGGTCGTCGTCGGGGACGATCGCCACCGTGGGAAGGGCCGGCTCGATGAGGGCCAGGGGGCCGTGCTTGAGCTCCGAGGCGGGGTAGGCCTCCGCGTGGATGTAGGAGACCTCCTTGAGCTTCAGGGAGGCCTCACGGGCCACCGGGTAGCCGCGGACCCGGCCGATGAAGAGCATCGAGCGGGCGTCGGCGTACTGCTCGGCCAGCTTCTGGATCTCGTCCTCCTGCTGAAGGACCTCGGTGATCTGCTCGGGCAGCTTGCGCAGGCCCTCGATGATGCGCTTGCCGTCGCGCACCGACAGGTCACGGGTGCGGCCCAGGTGCAGGGCGAGCAGGGCGAAGGCGACCGTGGTGTTGGTGAAGCACTTCGTGGAGACGACGCAGACCTCCGGGCCGGCGTGGACGTAGATGCCCGCGTCCGCCTCGCGCGCGATCGCCGAGCCGACCACGTTGACGATGCCGAACACCCGCGCGCCCTTGCGCTTGAGCTCCTGGACGGCGGCCAGGACGTCGTAGGTCTCGCCGGACTGGGAGACGGCGACGTACAGGGTGTCGGGGTCCACGACCGCGTTGCGGTAGCGGAACTCGGAGGCCGGCTCGGCGTCCGCGGGGATGCGGGCCAGTTCCTCGATCATCTGGGCGCCGATCATGCCCGCGTGGTACGAGGTGCCGCAGCCGAGGATCTTCACCCGGCGGATCTGCCGGGCCTCACGGGCGTCCAGGTTGAGGCCGCCGAGGTGCACGGTGGAGAAGCGGTCGTCGATGCGGCCGCGCAGCACGCGGTCGACCGCCTCGGCCTGCTCGTGGATCTCCTTGTGCATGTAGGTGTCGTGGCCGCCCATGTCGTAGGAGGCCGCCTCCCACTCCACGGTGGTCGGCTCCGACGTCGTACGGGTGCCCTCGGTGGTGAAGGTGCGGAAGTCGTCGGCCTTGAGGGTGGCCATCTCGCCGTCGTCGAGGGTCACGATCTGCCGCGTGTGGGCGACCAGCGCGGCGATGTCCGAGGCGACGAACATCTCCTTCTCGCCGATGCCGAGGACGACCGGGGAGCCGTTTCGCGCCACCACGATGCGGTCGGGGTAGTCGGCGTGCATCACGGCGATGCCGTACGTGCCCTCGATGACCCGCAGGGTCTCGCGGACCTTGTCCTCCAGCTTCTCGGCCTGCGAGCGGGCGATCAGGTGGGTGAGGACCTCGGTGTCGGTCTCGGAGAGGAACTCGACGCCGTCCGCCTCCAGCTTGCGGCGCAGGTCGGAGGCGTTGTCGATGATGCCGTTGTGGACGACGGCGACCTTGTGGTCGGCCGACATGTGCGGGTGGGCGTTCACGTCGGACGGGGCGCCGTGGGTGGCCCAGCGGGTGTGGGCGATACCGGTCGTGCCCTTGAAGCGGGCCGGGACCTTCGCCTCCAGGTCGCGCACCCGGCCCTTGGCCTTGACCATCTTCAGGCCGGCCGTCTTCGGAGAGGTGACGACGATGCCCGCCGAGTCGTAGCCGCGGTACTCCAGGCGCTGCAGGCCCTCCAGCAGCAGGGGGGCGACGTCACGCTTCCCGATGTATCCGACGATTCCGCACATGTATAGGTATCCCGTTTCTCTGGCCGTAGGAGTCAGCCGTAGACGATGCGGCGCAGCTGCCTGAGCGTGAGCTCCGGCGGAGCCACCGCACGGTAGTGCAGGTCCGCCTCGATCCGTTCGAAGATCTCCGCGTTCACCAGGCCCTGGGCCTGCAGCTCGCGGTGGCGGCGACGGACGTACTGCGTGGTCGTCTCGTCGAAGTAGGCGAGCACGTCCTGGATCACCCGCAGTGCCTCGCCCCGGCTCAGAGGCGTGGACCGCGTCAGATGATCAACGAGTTCGTCGTGCACCCGGTAGATCCTGGGGTAAGAGCGAGGCTTTCGCAAGAATCCTGCCCGATATCGGGCAAGGTCCTGGAGGCGTTCTTTGGGGTTCTCATGAACCTCTGTTTGCGGCCCGGCCATCCCCCGCCTGGTGTCCGGTCGCTCGTGTGGACGAGTTTCAGACGCCATGGACATTCCTCGTATGGGCGTACCCGAGCAGCTCGCCGAGCGCATGAGCATGGCCGAGCAGCACGAGTACCTGCGCGCCAGATTCTCCCGGCGCAACCTGATGAGAGGCGGCGCCGTCACGATAGGCGCCGTCGCCGGTGGCGCGTTCGTGCCGGGCGCGGTCGCCCGGGCAGCCGTGCCGACCCAGAGCCAGAACCGGGCCGAGTACGTCGACGGCGCGCTCGTCGCCCCCTTCGGCCGCCACCTCGCCTTCGGCAACGACCCGCGCACCGAGATGACGATCTCCTGGCAGGTCCCGGTCACCGTGAAGAAGCCCTTCATCCGCGTCGGCGCCCACCCCTGGGACCTCTCCCGCAGGATCGAGGCCGAGGTCCGCAGCCTGCACACCCCGGCCGGCGTCGGCGCGAGCGGCGACCACACGCAGTACTACCTGCACGCCAGGCTCACCCACCTGCGCCCCGGCCGCACGTACTACTACGGCGTCGGCCACGAGGGCTTCGACCCGGCCGAGGCCCACCTGCTGGGCACCCTGGGCACCTTCACCACCGCCCCCGACACGGTCCTCACATGCGCTTGAGGACCGCCTGCTTGGCCATCTGGAACTCCTCGTCCGTCAGCACGCCCGTGCGGTGCAGCTCCCCGAGCTCGCGCAGCCGGCGCAGCAGCGCGTCGTGGTCGTCCCGGGGCGCTTCCCGCAGCTCCTTCCGCGGCTCCTCGGACGTCGCCGCCGACGTCGCCGCGGACGGGTGCGGCAGCCGGGCCTGGACGGCCGCCGCGACCAGAGCCATCAGCGGGTCCTTCCTGAAGCCCCACAGCTCCACGGAGTTCGGGTCGTACTTGGCCGGCGCGCTCGTCTGCGCGCCCCGCACCGCGAACCGCAGATGCCCGTTCTCCAGGCCGACGGCCGGCTGCCACTCCACCCCGAGCAGATCGGTGACGGCGAGCGTGCGGGTACCGGCGGCGGCCTTGGCGTCCTCCGTCTTCCAGTTCCACTCCAGGCGTACGTGCTCGCCGTCGAAGCTCGCCGTGCCGTCCCCGGCGGAGACCGACAGGGGCACGGAGGGACCCGGCAGCAGGTACTCGTTCACCGGCTCGGACGGAACCTCGTCCAGCAGCAGGGCGCTGCGGACCTCGTCCACGAAGTACTCGGCCACCCCGTAGCGGTCGGACTCCACGAGCAGTTGGTAGGGGTCGTTGGGCTCGGTCAGACGGCCCCCGGAGGCGTGCAGCAGCGGGTCGGCGCCGTCGCGCAGCCGCAGCCTGAGCCGCCCCGACTTCTTGCCCTGCTCGAACGAGACACCGGCCAACGCGCCCAGAGGGACGATGAGTTCACCCAGGGTCCGGCGAAGGAGGCTGACGTTTCTGTCCCGTCCGGGGGTCAGCCGCAGGGCATCGCCGTCGAAGGCCCACGTGCCGTCCTTCTGGATGATTTCCGCCATGGGGGGATTGTTTCACCGGTTGTGCGGGAGAGTGGTCTCTACCAATCGGAGGGAGTGCATGTGAGACTGCACCGCGTTCTGGGATCGCTGCTGCTCGTGGCGGCGGCAGGCACCTTCACGGTAGGAGCGACCACGGTGACCTCGGTGACGAAAGCGAGTCCGGCCCCCCTCGACAGGGTGGTCCCGGCCCCCGAGTCGGTCAGACCGGGCGGCGGCTCGTACCGGATCACCGACTCCACCGTCATCCGCGTCGACGACACCCTGAAAGCGCGCCGGCTCGGCCAGTACCTGGCCGACATCCTGCGCCCGTCGACCGGCTACCGGCTGCCCCTGGTCACACACGGCAGCACCGGCATCCAACTGCGCCTGACCCACGGCCGTTTCGGGCCGGAGGGCTACCGCCTCGACAGCGGACCCGACGGCGTCCGCATCACGGCCGACGAGCACGCCGGCCTCTTCCACGGTATCCAGACCCTGCGCCAACTGCTCCCGGCGGCCGTCGAGAAGGACTCCGTACAGCCCGGACCGTGGCTGGTCGCGGGCGGCAGGATCACCGACCGCCCGCGCTACGCCTACCGCGGCGCGATGCTCGACGTCTCCCGCCACTTCTTCACCGTGGCCCAGGTCAAGCGCTACATCGACGAGTTGGCCCTCTACAAGATCAACAAGCTGCATCTGCACCTCAGCGACGACCAGGGCTGGCGCATCGCGATCGACTCCTGGCCACGCCTGGCGACCTACGGAGGCTCCACCGAGGTCGGCGGCGGCGCGGGCGGCCACTACACCAAGGCCGACTACAAGGAGATCGTCCGCTACGCGGCCTCCCGCTACCTGGAGGTCGTGCCGGAGATCGACATGCCCGGCCACACCAACGCGGCCCTCGCCTCCTACGCCGACCTCAACTGCGACGGAGTGGCACCCCCGCTCTACACCGGCACCGACGTCGGCTTCAGCTCGCTGTGCGTCGGCAAGGACCTCACCTACGACTTCGTGGACGACGTCATCCGCGAGCTGGCGGCGCTCACGCCCGGCCGCTACCTGCACATCGGCGGCGACGAGGCGCACTCCACCAGCCACGAGGACTACGTGAAGTTCATGGACCGGGTGCAGCCGGTCGTCGCCAAGTACGGCAAGACGGTGATCGGCTGGCACCAGCTGACCGGCGCGCACCCGGCCAAGGGCGCCCTCGCCCAGTACTGGGGCCTGGACGACACCAGCGCCGCGGAGAAGGAGCAGGTCGCGAAGGCCGCGCAGGCAGGCACCGGGCTGATCCTCTCGCCCGCCGACCGGATCTACCTCGACATGAAGTACACCGAGGACACCCCGCTCGGCCAGGACTGGGCCGGCCTGGTGGAGGTCAGGCGGTCCTACGACTGGGATCCCGGCGACTACCTTCCCGGAGCGCCGAGTTCGGCGGTCAAGGGCGTCGAGGCACCGCTGTGGACCGAGACGATCGCGACGAGCGCCGACATCGACCAGATGGCCTTCCCGCGGCTCGCGGGTGCCGCCGAACTCGGCTGGTCGCGGGCGTCCGCGCTCGGCTGGGACGCCTACCGGGTGCGCCTCGCCGCGCAGGGGCCGCGGTGGGACGCGCTGGGCATCGGGTACTACCGGTCTCCGCAGGTGCCGTGGCCCGCGCGGTAGGCCGCTGATGCCGGGCGGGCACCCCCGAGGACCGTACTCCGGGGTGCCCGCCCGCCGTGATCAGAACCGGGCGACGGGATTGTCGAGGGTTCCGATCAGATGGAGGGCGCCCGACGGGTCCGCCAGGTCGACCATCTGCCGGTTGTCCCGCAGCTGCAGCCGGTTGAGGCAGGACAGCGCGAACTCGGGCGCGAACAGGTCGTACCGCTCGAACTTCCCGGCGAGTTCGGGCACCGACGCCTGGTACTCGCGGGTGACCTCGGCGACCGTCCGCCAGAAGTCGTCCTCCTCCAGGACGCCCTCGTCGGCGAGGTTCGCGGCGAGGAAGCGGAAGAAGCAGTCGAAGACGTCGGTGAAGATCGACAGCAGCTTCTTGTCCTCCGGCACCTCGACCCGGATCCGCCGCACCTCCGGCGGCAGCACCGCGTCCGGGTCCATGACGGCGATCTCCTCGGCGATGTCCTTGTAGATCGCGCGCTGCACGGCGCCGTCCCTCAGCACGAGGATCACGTTCTCGCCGTGCGGCATGTAGACCAGGTCGTAGGCGTAGAAGCTGTGCAGCAGCGGCACGAAGTACGCCCGCAGGTACTGCCGCAGCCACTGGACCGGCGCCAGACCCGACCGCTCGATCAGGGCCGCCGCGAACGACGCGCCCTCGTGGTCGACGTGCAGCAGGGAGGCCATCGTGGCGAGCGACTCGCCGTCCCGGAGGCCGGCCACCGGGCTCTCGCGCCACAGCGCGGCCAGCATCTTGCGGTACGGCGAGTAGCGGTCGGTCGCCTTCTCGTACTCCAGGTGCCGGTAACCGACGGCGGCCCGCTCCCGGATGATCGTCAGCCCCGTCGACTTCAGCACCGGGTCGCCCTCGACGAGCTGCGCCAGCCAGTCGTTGATCGACGGCGTCGCCTCCATGTACGCGGCCGAGAGTCCGCGCATGAAGCCCATGTTGAGGACGGACAGGGCCGTCTTGACGTAGTGCTTCTCGGGGTGGGAGCGGTTGAAGAAGGTCCGGATGGACTGCTGGGCCAGGTACTCGTCGTCGCCCTCGCCCAGGCAGACCAGGTTGCGGCGGGCCACCTCGGCGGCGAAGGTGACGGTGAGCTTGTTCCACCACTGCCAGGGGTGCACGGGGATGAACAGGTAGTCGGCGGGGTCCAGGCCCTGCTCGCGCAGGACGCCGTGGAAGCGCTCGACGGTGGCCTCGCCCAACTCGTCGCGCACGAAGGTCTCGTACTCGATCCCGACGCCCGCGGTGAAGGCCGCGCGGGAACGGTGGGCGGCCAGCCACACCAGACGGACCGGGCTCGCGGTCTCCGGGGCGTACGACAGGTACTCGTGGATGCCGAAGCCGAGCCGTCCGTTGTTGGCGACGAAGCAGGGGTGGCCCTCGGTCATGCCCGTCTCGATGGCCTGGAAGCCGGAGCGGGCCAGTTCGGCGACCGGGACCTGCGGTTTGGTGAGCTTGTAGCAGGTGCCGGAGAGGGTGGAGCAGATCTCCTCCAGGTAGACCGGGAGTATCTCGTCGCTCAGGCCGAGGGTGTCCTTCAGCTCGACGAAGAAGTCCAGTGCGGCAAGGGGGAGTTCGGCTCCGGCACGGGTGCGCGAGAGGGAGGCGGGGTCGATCCGCCAGTGGTCGAGGGCGCGGCGGACGGCGGTGAAGCGGTAGCTGGTCAGGCCGTCGTCGCCGCGGACGACGTACGCGTCGCCGTCCTCCTCCGGCGTGATCAGCCGCTCGTGCGCGAACTCGGCCAGGGCCTTGCGGATCAGGTGGCGGTTGGCCTTCTCCCACCGTTCGGGGGAGAGGTGGGAGACGGCGTCGGCGAGGGTCATGCCGGCACCGCCTTCTCGAACCGCTCGCGTGTGCAGAAGCTCAACAGCGCTTTCTTCTCCGGCTTCTGTATCTCCCGCTCGGGTATGAACCCGACGGCTTCGTTCAGGGCGTGGACGGCCTTGTTGGAGACGTCCGGTTCGACGACCACGCGCCTGACCGCCGGGTCCTCGAAGAGATGCCTCATGACGGCGGTGATGACGGCGCGGGTGAAGCCGTGGACGGGTGTGTCGGTGGGCGGTGTGAGGAAGTGCATGCCCACGTCCCCGGGCAACGGCTCGTACAGGCCGACGAGTTCGCGGTGCGCCGGGTCGTACCTCTCCATGAGGAAGGCGGGCACGCCGTCCTCGTCGAGCCCGAGCAGCGCGTGGTGGTGCTCGTCGGCCGCGATCTCCATGTAGGCCCGCTCGACGTCCTCCAGCTTCGCGTCCTGCATCATCCAGAACGCCGCCTTCGGATGGGTCACCCAGGCGTGGAGCAGCTCGGCGTCCCGCAGCGGGTCCAGGGGGCGGAAGGTGAAGGTCATACGGCGAACTCCTGGAAGGCGATGGTCTTTTCGACCGGGTAGTACTCGGTGCCGAGCAGCTCGCGGATGATGTAGCTGTTGCGGTAGGCGCCCATTCCCAGGTCGGGGGAGGTGACGCTGTGCGTGTGCACGGCCGCGTTCTGCAGGAAGACGCCCCGGCCCGTGGTGTCGATGGAGTAGTTGCGGGCGACGTCGAAGCGGCCGTGGCCGTCGAAACGGAGGCGGTCGCGGATCGGGGCGAGGAAGGCCGGCGGCTCGTAGTGGTAGCCCGTGGCCAGCACCAGACCCTCGGTCCGGATCTCGAAGTCCTTGTCCTGTTCGTCCTGGTGGAAGACCAGGGTGTAGTGGCCGTCCTGGTAACAGGCCTTGTTCAGCGAGGAGTTGGTGAGCAGGCGGGTGGGGACCGGGCGGTCGCCGCTCTCGACGTCCTTCTGGTAGAGCAGGTCGAAGATCGAGTCGATCAGATCCGAGTTGATGCCCTTGAACAGGCCCCTCTGCTGCTTCTCCAGCCGGTAGCGGGTCTCCTCGGGCAGCGCGCGGAAGTAGTCGATGTAGTCCGGGGAGGTCATCTCCAGGGTGAGTTTGGTGTACTCCAGCGGGAAGAACCGAGGGGAGCGGGTGACCCAGTTGAGTTCGTAGCCGTGGACGTCGATCTCGGCGAGGAGTTCGTGGTAGATCTCCGCGGCGCTCTGCCCGCTGCCGACGACCGTGATCGACGCCTTGCGCTGCAGTTCCGCCTTGCGGTGTACGTACTGCGCGGTGTGGATGAGGTCGCCGTCCAGGTGCCGGCAGGGCTCCGGGACGTAGGGGACCGTACCGGTGCCGAGGACGAGACGGCGGGCGCGGAAGGTGTCGCCGGCCTCGGTGCGCACGACGTACAGCCCGTCCTCGTACGTCACCTCGCGCACCGTCGTACCGAACCGGACGCTGCTGAGCCGGCCGGCCGCCCAGCGGCAGTAGTCGTCGTACTCGACGCGCAGCGGGTAGAAGTTCTCGCGGATGTAGAACGAGTACAGCCGGCCCTTGCTCTTCAGGTAGTTGAGGAAGGAGTAGGGCGAGGTGGGGTCGGCGAGGGTGACCAGGTCCGACATGAACGGGGTCTGCAGGTGGGCGCCGTCCAGGAACATGCCCGCGTGCCACTCGAAGTCCGGCTTGGACTCCAGGAAGAGGCCGTCGAGTTCGGTGATCGGTTCGGTCAGGCAGGCCAGGCCGAGGTTGAAGGGGCCGAGCCCGATGCCCACGAAGTCGTAGGTGTGCGGGGCGGGTTCAGCAAGCGCGGTCAAGGGACTCTCCCAGGTACTGCTCGGCGTTGCCGGCGATCAGGTCGAGGACGGCGGCGATGTCCTCGGCCGTCGTCTCGGGGTTGAGCAGGGTGAACTTCAGGTAGTGGCGGCCGTGGACCCTGGTGCCCGCGACTACGGCGGCCCCGGAGGCGAACAGGGCCTTGCGGGCGTGCAGGTTGGCGCGGTCGATCTCGGCGGGGTCTGTCACGCCGGCCGGGACGTAGCGGAAGACGAGGGTGGACAGGGTCGGCCGGACGACGACGTCGAAGCGGGGGTCGGCGGTCAGCAGCCGCCAGCCCTCCTCCGCCAGGTCGCAGACCTCGTCGAAGAGTTCGCCGACGCCGTCGGCGCCCATCACCCGCAGCGTCATCCACAGCTTGAGGGCGTCGAAGCGGCGGGTGGTCTGCAGGGACTTGTCGACCTGGTTGGGGATGCGCTCGCGCACCATGCGCCGCGGGTTGAGGTATTCGGCGTGGTAGGTGGCGTGGCGCAGGGTCGCGGCGTCGCGTACCAGGACGGCGGACGAACTCACCGGCTGGAAGAAGGACTTGTGGTAGTCGACGGTGACGGAGTCGGCGCGCTCGATGCCCTGGATGCGGTGCCGGTGCTTGAGGGAGGCCAGCAGTCCGCAGCCGTAGGCGGCGTCGACGTGCATCCAGGTGCCGTACTGGGCGCACAGTTCGGCGATCTCGGGGAGCGGGTCGATGGAGCCGAAGTCGGTGGTGCCGGCGGTGGCGACGACGGCCATGGGGATCAGGCCGTCCTCGCGGCAGCGCTCCAGTTCGCGGGCGAGGGCGACGGTCTGCATCCGCTTGTCGTGGTCGACGGGGACGGTGACGACGGCGTCCGGGCCGAGGCCGAGGAGTTTCGCGGACTTCTGCACGCTGAAGTGGCCGGCCTCGGAGGCGAAGACGCGCAGCTTCGCCGGGCTGTCGCTCTTGGCCTCCTCGCGGGCGAGCAGCAGGGCCTGGAGGTTGGACTGGGTGCCGCCGGAGGTGAACACGCCGTCCGCGCCGGGGCCGAGGCCGATGCGGGCGGCGGTCCAGTCGATGAGCTTGCGCTCGATCAGGGTGCCGCCGGCGGACTGGTCCCAGGTGTCCAGGGAGGAGTTGACGGCGGACAGGACGGCCTCGCCGAGGACGGCCGGGATGACGACCGGGCAGTTGAGGTGGGCGAGATAGCGGGGGTGGTGGAAGTAGACCGCGTCGCGGAGGTAGACCTCCTCCAGCTCGTCCAGGACGGCGCGGGTGTCGCCCAGCGGCCGGTCCAGGTCGACGGCGTCGATCCGGGGGGTGAGGGCGTCGACGGTGACACCGGTGAACGGACGGTCGGTGGTGGCGAGTTTGGCCGCCACCCGCTCTACTCCTTCGGTCACGGAGCGGCGGTAGTGCTCCGCGGTGAGGTCATTGAGCAGGTGCGAGCGCATGTGGGGGCCCTCCGGTGGGGAGTCCGTGCGGGGTGGGAGAGAGAAGGAAGCCTCGGCTTCAACTTAGGTTAGCCTAACCTAAGTTCCTCGCGTCGAATCCTCTCCCTCCAGTGACCGGCGTCACTCCTGTGCGCGCAGTTGCTCCTCGCTCAGGCCCTGGCGCCAGTAACCGACGAAGGTGACCCGCCGGCGGTCGATGCCCCGCTCGCGCACGAAGTGCCTGCGCAGCTCCTTCACGCAGCCCGACTCACCCGCGATCCACACGTACGGCTTCTGCGCGGGCGGGAGTTGGGCGGCGCGCAGGGCGTCGAGGGCCGGCGGGGAGCACGGGGCGGGGCCGTCGTCCCGGACCAGCCAGGTGATCTCGGCGTCCGCGGCGGTGGGCAGGTCCTGGATGTTTCCGGCGTCGCGCACCTCCAGCCAGACCCGGGCGGGGGTGCCGGGCGGCAGGGACTCCAGTACGGACGAGACCGCGGGGAGGGCGCTCTCGTCGCCCCACAGCACCATGAGGTCGGTGTCCGCGGGCGGGCGGAAGCGGATCGCGCGGTTGTCGGCGATCGCCGGACCCAGGATCAGCACGTTGTCGCCGGCGACCGCCCGGGCGGCCCAGGCGGAGGCGGGGCCGGCGGGGGTGTGCAGCACGAAGTCGATGTCGATCTCGTCGGGATCGTGGCGCAGCGCCCGGAGCGTGTACGAGCGCATCACGGCCCGTACGTCGTCCGGGAGTTCGCGCCAGGCCTGCCACCAGCCGTCACCGAGGTCGAGCGGCACCACGGGCGCGGACTGGCCGGGGTGCGGCACGAACAGCGACAGCGACTGGTCGAGGCCGTGCGAGAGGCACTGGGCCAGGTCCTCGCCGGTGAAGGTGACCCGGACCAGGGACGGGCCGAGCCGCCTCGTCCGGGTCACCTGGAGGGAGAAGAAACGGAACGGGGCGGCTACGGCCGTAGTCATGTCAAGCGACCTTCTTCGCCTTCTCGATGGCCTCGGCGAGGCTCGTCAGCAGGGGCGTGCACTTGTCGTGGGACAGGATCGGCTCGGGGTTGCGGGCGATGACCTGGCCCGCCTTGACCGCGGGGAGCTTCTTCCAGGTCGCCTCGGTGATGTCGGCGGGCTGGATGGCCGAGGTGCGGTTGTCCATCATGATGATGTCCGCCGCGTACTTGTCGACGTTCTCCCAGCTCAGCGACTCGTACCAGCCGCCGCCCTTCGCCTTGGCCTTCTCCGGCGGCTCGACGAGGTTCACGCCGAGGGCCTTGAAGTACTCCAGGTCGATGGAGAGGTTGGAGCCGGAGACGTAGAACAGGTCCTGGCTCGCGGAGCCGGCCAGCACCTTGATGTCCGGGTTGGCCTTGGTGGCCGCGCGCAGCCGGGCGGCGGCGTCCTCGAAGGCCTTCTTCGCCGCCGTCACCTTGCTCGAAGCGGTGTCCGCGCCGAGGGACTTCGCGAGCTGGAGCATCCGCTGCAGCGGCTCGGTGAGCTGGCGGTCGTAGACGGAGATGCCGACGCTCGGCGCGCCCACGGCGAGGATCTTCTTCTTCGTCTCCTCCGGGACGTACCAGAGCGTGCCCGCGTCGTCGAACATCGTGGAGATCAGCGCGTCGGGCGCGAGGGCCGCGTACTTCTCGATGTTGAACTGGCCCCACTCGTTGCCGAGGACGGTGACCTTGCTGACGTCCATGTCGCCGGCCTGGACGTCGGCCTTGCCGTCCTTGGTCCTCGTCGGGCCGAAGACGCCCTTGGCCTGGATGCCGTAGTCGTACAGCGCGGCGGCGACACCGACGAACGCGACGATGTTCGAGGGGACCTTGTCCGCCTTGGCGGTCTGGCCCCGGTCGTCCTTGAAGGACCAGGGACCGGACTTGGCGGCCGCCGTCTCGCCGCTGCCCGAGCTCCCGCTTTTCGCGTCGTCGTCCCCACAGGCCGCGAGCGCGGCACCGAGGCCGAGGGCCCCGCCCGCGGCGAGGACGCCGCGTCGGGAAAGGTGGGTGGCACGGGCATGGGGCATGGGTATGACTGCTTTCGAACGGGGCGGAGCGCCCGCCGGACAGGTTCGAATGTAGGTTAGCCTAACCTCAGTCGATGTCCAGTGGGTGCTGCGCTCCGCACCGAGCCTGCGAGCAGCCTGTGCCGCTACGAACCCGGCGTCAGCCGGCGAGCCCCAACTCGCGGGCGATCAGCATGCGTTGCACCTCGCTCGTGCCCTCCCCGATCTCCAGGATCTTGGAGTCGCGCCACATGCGGGCCACGGGATACTCGTTCATGAAGCCGTAGCCGCCGTGGATCTGGGTGGCCTCGCGGGCGTTGTCGACGGCGACGGTGGAGGAGTGCAGCTTGGCCAGGGCCGCCTCCTTCTTGAAGGGAGCGCCGGACACCAGCCGGGCCGCCGCGTCCCGCCAGGCAAGCCGGGCCGTGTGGGCCTTCATCTCCATGTCGGCGATCTTGAACTGGATGGCCTGGTTGGCGCCGATCGGCCGGCCGAAGGCGTGCCGCTCCTTGGCGTACTTCACCGACTCGTCCACGCAGCCCTGGGCGAGCCCCGTGGCGAGCGCCGCGATGGCCACCCGGCCCTCGTCGAGGATGCGCAGGAACTGGGCGTAACCGCGGCCCTGTTCGCCCAGGAGGTTGGCGGCCGGGACCCGCACGTCCTGGAAGGACAGCTCACGGGTGTCGGAGGCGTTCCAGCCGACCTTCGAGTACGGCGCCGCGACCGTGAAACCCGGGGTGCCGGAGGGGACGATGATCGAGGAGATGAGCGGCCTGCCGTCCGGCTTGCGCCCGGTGACCGCCGTGACCGTCACCAACCCCGTGATGTCGGTGCCCGAGTTGGTGATGAAGCACTTCGTGCCGTTGATCACCCATTCGTTCGTCGCCTCGTCCAGGCGGGCCGTCGTCCGGGTCGCCCCGGCGTCACTGCCGCCGTCGGGCTCGGTCAGGCCGAAGGCGCCGAGGATCTCGCCGGAGCACAGCCGGGGCAGCCACTCGGCCTTCTGCTCCGGCGTGCCGAAGACATGGATCGGCATCGCGCCCAGGGAGACGCCCGCCTCCAGGGTGATGGCCACCGACGAGTCGACACGGGCCAGTTCCTCCAGGGCGATGCCCAGCGCCAGGTAGTCGCCGCCCATGCCGCCGTACTCCTCGGGGAACGGCAGCCCGAACAGGCCCATGCGGCCCATCTCGCGGACGATCTCGTACGGGAACTCGTGCCGCTCGTAGAAGTCGCCGATCTTCGGCGCCACGACGTCGTGGGCGAACGCCTCGACCGTGCGGCGGAGTTCCTCCAGTTCGGGGGAGAGACGGAAGTCCATGGTCACTGCTCCTCGGGGGCGCCGGTGTCCTCGTGGGACAGGGCTCGGACGGTGCGGGAAGGGCTGGGTCGGCCCAGGTGTTCGGCCATCCACGCGCTGGTGGCGACGAGACGGCCGAGGTCGACTCCGGTGTCGATGCCGAGACCGCGCAGCATCCACACGAGGTCCTCGGTGGCGAGGTTGCCGGTGGCGGACTTGGCGTACGGGCAGCCGCCGAGTCCGCCGGCGGAGGCGTCGACGGTCGTGACGCCGTGCCGGAGCGCGGCCAGGGTGTTGGCGAGGGCCTGGCCGTAGGTGTCGTGGAAGTGCACGCCGATGACGTCGGTGGGCACGCCCTCCGCGTTCAGCGCGGCGAGCAGTGCGCCCACGTGTCCCGGTGTCGCCACGCCGATGGTGTCGCCGAGGCTCAGCTCCTGGCAGCCCATGTCCATCAGCGCCCGGCACACGCGGACGGCCTGGGGGACCGGGACCGCGCCCTCCCAGGGGTCGCCGAAGCACATCGAGACATAGCCGCGCACATGGGCGCCCTCGTCCCTGGCGTGCCGCACGACCGGGTCGAACACCGCGAGGGACTCGTCGACCGTGCGGTTGAGGTTGGCCTTCGCGAAGGACTCGGTGGCGCTGGCGAAGACGGCGACGCGGCGCGCGCCGAGGGCGAGGGCCCGGTCGAGCCCGCGCTGGTTGGGCACCAGGACGGGCAGGTCCACGGCCAGGTCGCGGACCATGGGGAACAGCGCTTCCGCGTCGGCCAGTTGGGGCACCCACTTGGGGTGCACGAAGCTGGTCGCCTCGATCGTCGTCAGTCCCGCGTCGGCCAGGCGGCGCACGAACTCCGCCTTCACCTCCGTCGGCACGGTCGACTTCTCGTTCTGCAGGCCGTCGCGCGCGCCGACCTCGTGGATGCGGACCCTTGCGGGCAGGTCCGGGGCCGGTACGACCATGGGGAGCGTCACTGGTCCTCCTCCGCCGGGGTGATGACGGCGAGCACCTGGTCCATGGCGACCGTGGTGCCCGGCGCGACGTCCAGTTCGGCGACCGTGCCGGCGTGCGGGGCGGAGATGACGTGCTCCATCTTCATCGCCTCGACGACCAGCAGGGACTGGCCCGCGGCCACCTCGTCGCCGACGGCGACCTTCACCACGGTGACCGTGCCGGGCATGGGCGCGGTGAGCGAGTCGGCGCCGGCGTGCTCCGCGCGGGTCAGGGACGCGGCCACGGGGTCGCCGTCGCGCACCTGCCAGGCGTCGCCGTCGCGGCCGAGCCAGTCGGCGGCGCGGTGGAAGGTGTGGCGGACACCGTCGAGGGTGACCGAGACGGTGTCGTCGGTGACGGTGTGGGTGCCGCGGGGCACGTACTCGACGGGGTCCTGCACGCGCAGAGGGAAGCCGACGGGCCTGGGCGTGCCGCCGAGCCGCCAGCCGTTCGGCACGGAGAACGGGTCGGTCCAGCCCCGCCCGCGCGGCCGCAGCGCGTCCAGGCGTACGGCCGCCGCGGCCTCGTACACCTCCTCGGGCACGTCCGTGGAGACGAGGTCGTCCACCACGCGCTCCACCAGCCCGGTGTCCAACTCGCCCGCCACCACCGCCGGATGCGCCAGCAGCCGGCGCAGGAACCCGGCGTTGGTCTGCACCCCGAGCGTCACGGTTTCCGCCAGGGCCGCCCGCAGCTTCCTGATCGCCGTCGCCCGGTCGGGCCCGTACGCGATCACCTTGGACAGCATCGGGTCGTACAGCGAGCCGACCTCCGTGCCCTCGCTGAGCCCGGAGTCGGTGCGGACGCCGTCGCCCTGCGGTTCGGCCAGCCTCAGCACCGTGCCGCCCGAGGGGAGGAACCCGCGCGCCGGATCCTCGGCGCACACCCGCGCCTCGATGGCGTGCCCGGTCAGCGTGATGTCGTCCTGCGCGTACGGCAGTCGCTCACCCGCCGCCACCCGCAGCTGCCACTCCACCAGGTCCAGGCCGGTGATCAGCTCGGTCACCGGGTGCTCGACCTGGAGCCGGGTGTTCATCTCCATGAAGTAGTACGACGACGGGTCCTCGCCCGGCACGATGAACTCCACCGTGCCCGCGCCCCGGTACCCGCACGAGCGCGCCGCCTGCACCGCGGCCTCGCCCATCGCGGACCGCGTCGCCTCGTCGAGGAGCACGCTGGGCGCCTCCTCGATGATCTTCTGATGCCGGCGCTGCAGCGAGCACTCGCGCTCGCCGAGGTGGATGACGTTGCCGTGGCCGTCGGCCAGGACCTGGATCTCGATGTGCCGGGGGCTGTCCACCCAGCGCTCCACCAGCAGTGTGTCGTCGCCGAAGGAGGCGCGGGCCTCACGGCGGGCGGCGGCGATCTCGTCCTCCAGCACGGACAGGTCGCGCACCAGGCGCATGCCCTTGCCGCCACCGCCGGCCGACGGCTTCAGCAGCACGGGTGCGCCCAAAGCGCGGGCCGCCTCCGCCAGTTCCGGGTCGCGGCCGCCGGGCACGACAGGCACTCCGGCCGCCTGCACCGTCTCCTTGGCACGGATCTTGTCACCCATCAGGGCGATGGCCTCGGCGGGCGGCCCGATGAAGACCAGCCCGGCGTCGGCGCACGCGCGCGCGAAGGCCGCGTTCTCCGCGAGGAAGCCGTAGCCGGGGTGGACCGCCTGGGCGCCGGTGCGGGCGGCGGCCTCGAGGAGCCGCTCCACGGACAGATAGCTCTCGGAGGCGGGCGGCGGACCGATCCGTACCGCCGTGTCGGCCTCGCGGACGTGCCGGGCGTCGGCGTCCGCGTCGGAGAAGACGGCCACCGAGCGCACGCCCAGTGAGCGGAGCGTACGGATCACGCGGACGGCGATCTCGCCCCGGTTGGCCACGAGCACTGTGTCGAACATGGTCCCTCCCCCCTTACATCCGGAAGACGCCGAACTGGGGCTCGCCCAGCGGCGCGTTGGCACACGCGGTCAGCGCGAGACCCAGCACCTGGCGGGTCTCCAGCGGGTCGATCACGCCGTCGTCCCACAGGCGGGCGGTGGCGTAGTAGGCGTTGCCCTGGCGCTCGTACTGCTGCCGGATCGGCGCCTTGAACGACTCCTCGTCGTCCGCGGGCCACTCCTCGCCGCGCGCCTCCGACTGGTCCCGCTTGACGGTCGCGAGGACGGAGGCGGCCTGCTCGCCGCCCATGACGGAGATCTTGGCGCCGGGCCACATCCACAGGAAGCGGGGCGAGTAGGCCCGGCCGCACATCGAGTAGTTGCCCGCGCCGTAGGAGCCGCCGACCACGACCGTCAGCTTCGGCACGCGCGTGCAGGCCACCGCGGTCACCATCTTGGCGCCGTGCTTGGCGATGCCGCCCGCCTCGTAGTCCTTGCCGACCATGAACCCGGAGATGTTCTGCAGGAACAGCAGCGGGATGCCGCGCTGGTCGCACAGCTCGATGAAGTGGGCGCCCTTCTGGGCGGACTCGGAGAACAGGATGCCGTTGTTGGCGACGATGCCCACCGGGTGTCCGTGGATGCGGGCGAACCCGGTGACCAGGGTCTGCCCGAACTCGGCCTTGAACTCCGCGAAGCGGGAGCCGTCGACCACGCGCGCGATGATCTCGCGCACGTCGTACGGGGTGCGGGAGTCGACCGGGACCGCGCCGTACAGGCCGTACGGGTCGACCTTCGGCTCGATGGACTCGGTGACCTCCCAGGGCAGCGGCCCGCGCGCGGGGAGCGTCGCCGCGATGTTCCGCACGATCCGCAGCGCGTGCGCGTCGTCCTCGGCGAGGTGGTCGGTGACGCCGGAGATCCGGGAGTGCACCTCGCCGCCGCCCAGCTCCTCGGCCGTGACGACCTCGCCGGTGGCCGCCTTCACCAGCGGCGGTCCGCCGAGGAAGATCGTGCCCTGGTTGCGGACGATCACGGCCTCGTCGCTCATCGCGGGGACGTACGCCCCGCCGGCCGTGCAGGAGCCGAGGACGGCGGCGATCTGCGGGATACCGGCACCGGACATACGGGCCTGGTTGTAGAAGATCCGCCCGAAGTGCTCCCGGTCCGGGAAGACCTCGTCCTGCATGGGCAGGAAGGCGCCGCCGGAGTCGACCAGGTAGACGCACGGCAGGCGGTTGTCGAGGGCCACCTCCTGGGCGCGCAGGTGCTTCTTCACCGTCATCGGGTAGTACGTGCCGCCCTTGACCGTGGCGTCGTTGGCGACGATCACGCACTCGCGGCCGCTCACCCGCCCGATCCCGGCGATCACCCCGGCCGCGGGGGCCGCGCCGTCGTACATCCCGTCGGCGGCGAGGGGCGCGAGCTCCAGGAAGGGCGAGCCGGGGTCGAGCAGGGCGTCCACCCGGTCCCTGGGCAGCAGCTTCCCGCGCGCGGTGTGCCTCGCCCGCGCCTTCTCACCCCCGCCCATGCGGGCCGCGGCCAGCTTGCCGCGCAGCTCCTCGGCGAGCGCGCGATGAGCCCGCTCGTTGGCTTTCCAGGCCTCCGACGCGGGGTCGGCCGCGCTGTGAAGCTCCGGTGCCTCGTGCATCCTTGCGGTCCCCTCACCCAGTGGTCGACTGTTAATGAGCGTTAACCATTTCCTTTAGGTTAACGACCGCTAACCTCCCTGTCTAGAATTGCCTTCATGGCCACCAGAACCGACGCCCCCACCCGCCGCGAGCAGATCCTCAAGGAGGCCGCGCGGCTGTTCGCCGAGCGCGGTTTCCACGGGGTCGGAGTCGACGAGATAGGTGCCGCCGTCGGCATCAGCGGCCCCGGTCTGTACCGCCACTTCGCGGGCAAGGACGCCATGCTGGCCGAGCTGCTGGTCGGCATCAGCGGCCAGCTGCTGACCGGCGCCAAGCGTCGGCTCGCGGAGGTGGACGGCACTCCGGCCGAGGCGGTCCTCGACTCGCTCATCGAGGGGCACATCGACTTCGCGCTCGACGACCGTCCCCTGATCACCCTGCACGACCGCGAGCTGGACCGCCTCCGGGACAGCGACCGCAAGCTGGTGCGCCAGCTCCAGCGGCAGTACGTCGAGCTGTGGGTCTCGGTCCTGCGCGAGGTCTATCCGGGCCTGGCGGAGCCCGCCGCCCGCTCCGCCGTCCACTCCGTCTTCGGCCTGCTGAACTCCACCCCGCACCTGGGCCGCCCGGGTTCCCTGCCGGGCCGCGGGGCCACCGCCGAGCTGCTGCACCGGATGGCCAGGGGGGCGTTCGCGGCGGCCGGGGCGGAGTGACGAGCGTTACGGGATCTCCTCTGGACGCCCCTCCCTACCCGCCGGTACCTTAGTGATCTGAGCAAGCGCTTAGACATGGAGCTATCGAGCCAGCTGGAGGTGGCGGAGTGCGCCGTACGGTGTTCAACGAGGACCACGAGGCGTTCCGGGAGACTCTTCGCGCCTTCATCGAGGCCGAGGTCGTCCCCGTCTACGACGAGTGGTTCGCGGCCGGCCAGGCGCCGCGCGACTTCTACTACAAGCTCGCCGAGCTGGGCCTCTTCGGCATCAACGTCCCCGAGGACTTCGGCGGCGCCGGCATCGACTCGTACAAGTTCGAGGCCGTGATGTACGAGGAGACCGCGCGTGCCGGTGTCCACTTCGGCGGCTCCGGCGTGCACGTGCTGCTCGCCCTGCCGTACATCAAGATGCTCGCCACCGACGAGCAGAAGAAGCGCTTCCTGCCGAAGTTCGTCTCCGCCGAGGAGATGTGGGCCCTGGCGATGACCGAGCCGGGCACCGGCTCCGACCTCGCGGGCATGAAGACCACCGCCAAGCTCAGCGAGGACGGCACCCACTACGTCCTCAACGGCTCCAAGACCTTCATCACCGGCGGCGTCCACGCCGACCGCGTGATCGTGTGCGCCCGTACCGCCGCGCCCACCGCCGAGGACCGCCGCCACGGCATCTCCCTGTTCGCCGTGGACACCAGGTCCGAGGGCTACTCCATCGGCCGCAAACTCGACAAGCTCGGCCTGCGCACCTCCGACACCGCCGAGCTGGCCTTCGTCGACGTCAAGGTCCCCGTCGAGGACCTGCTCGGCGAGGAGAACAAGGGCTTCTACTACCTCGGCCACAACCTCGCCTCCGAGCGCTGGGGCATCGCCTTCGGCGCCTACGCGCAGGCCAAGGCCGCCGTCCGGTTCGCCCAGCAGTACGTGACGGACCGCACCGTCTTCGGCAAGCCGGTCGCCTCCTTCCAGAACACCAAGTTCGAGCTGGCCGCCTGCAAGGCCGAGGTGGACGCCGCCGAGGCGGTCGCCGACCGCGCCCTGGAGGCCCTCGACGCCGGTGAGCTGACGCCCGCCGAGGCCGCCAGCGCCAAGCTGTTCTGCACCGAGGTCGCCCACCGCGTCATCGACCGCTGCCTGCAGCTGCACGGCGGCTACGGCTTCATGAACGAGTACCCGATCGCCCGCCTGTACGCGGACAACCGCGTCAACCGCATCTACGGCGGCACCAGCGAGATCATGAAGACGATCATCGCCAAGGACATGGGTCTGTAAGCCCACCGCAACCACCGGCCGCTACAACTGGACGCCATGAGCCAGGCACTTCAGGACCTCCTCGATCTGCTCGACCTGGAGCAGATCGAGGAGGACATCTTCCGCGGCCGGTCCCGCTCCGCCGTCGTCCCCCGGGTCTTCGGGGGACAGGTGGCGGCGCAGGCACTGGTCGCCGCCGGGCGCACGGTCCCCGCCGACCGCCCCGCGCACTCCCTGCACGCGTACTTCCTGCGCCCCGGCGACCCGGGCGCGCCCATCGTCTACAGCGTCGACCGCATCCGCGACGGACGTTCCTTCACCACCCGCCGCGTGGTCGCCGTCCAGCACGGCAAGCCGATCTTCCACCTGTCGGCGTCCTTCCAGACCCATGAGGACGGACTCGACCACCAGGCCCCCATGCCGCCCGCGCCCGACCCGGCGACGCTGCCGACCTCCCACGAGCGGCTGCGCGGCTACGACCACCTCGCCCCGGCGGTCGTCGAGCGGTTCCTGGAGGCCCGCGAGGCCGTCGACCTGCGGTACGTCGAGGAACCGCCGTACGGGAAGTTCGGCGAACCGCGCGAACCGCACTCCCAGGTGTGGTTCCGCACCAACGGCAAGCTCGACGACGACCCCCTCCTGCACGTCGTCCTCGCCACCTACGTCTCCGACATGACCCTCCTCGACTCCGTCCTCCTCGCGCACGGCCGCGGCGGCTGGGCGGTCGGTGACGTCGTCGGCGCCTCGCTGGACCACGCCATGTGGTTCCACCGGCCCTTCCGGGCCGACGAATGGCTCCTGTACGACCAGGAGTCGCCGTCCGCGCACGGCGGACGCGGCCTCGGACAGGCCCGCATCTACACCCAGGACGGCCGCCTCGCCATCTCCGTCATCCAGGAGGGCGTGGTGCGCGTCCCGCGCTGAATTCGGTTGAGGCGGCGGGGCGTTCCGGGTGGGATGAGTCCATGACCGAGTCGTGGAACCGGCGGGGCGGACGCATCCGGGAGGCCTACCTGGAGGCCGCGGACATCGCCGGCCGCCTGGTGGCCGAGCCCGCCGTCGCCGAGGCGTGGGACAGGCCGAGCGTGCTGCCGAAGTGGAGCGTGAGGGGGCTTGCCGGGCACATGTTCTGGCCGGAGTTCGCGCTGCCGGGGATGCTCGCCGCGCCCGTTCCGGCCGAGCCGGTCGTCTCCCTGCGCGCCTACTACCTGGAGCGGGTGACCTGGCTGGACGCCGGCGTCGACGCACCGGTCAGTGGGCGCATCCGACAGGGTGGCGAGGCCGCCGCGGCCGACGGGCACGAGGCGCTGCGCCGGCGCGTCGACGAGGTCCTCGCCGTGCTGCGGGGCCTGCTGCCGGACGTCCCCGCCGAACGCCCCGTGCACGTGGCCACCTGGGGCGAGTGGTCGCTGGAGCTGGACGACCTGCTGCTGACCCGGGCGATGGAACTCGTCGTCCACAGCGACGACCTCGCGTGCAGCGTGGGCCTGCCGACCCCCGGTTTCCCGGAGTCCGTGACCGCCCCGGTGATCGACCTGCTCACCCGCCTCGCGGTCCGCCGCCACGGCCCGGCCGACGTCGTCCGGGCCCTGTCCCGCGCCGAGCGGGCGCCCGCCTCGATCGCAGGGATCTAGGCGGGGCTCGGGCTAGGCGAGACCGGCCTCCGCCAGCAGGTAGGCGGTCATGGGGTCGTAGTAGCGCGGGCTGACCACGTGGTCGTCGAGCGGGACCGTCACCTGCACGGTTCCCTCCGCCTCGGCGAGGAACAGGGCCGGGTCGTTGCTGTCGGCGTAGCCGACGGAGTCCACTCCGTGCCGGCCGGCGTACCCCGCCCAGCCGTGGTCGGCGACGACCAGGTCGGGCAGCGGGCGGCCCTCGCGCTCCAGCGCGGTGAGGATGGCCCGCATCGGCTCGCCGGAGTGCGTGTGCCACAGGGTGGCGCCGTGTTCGAGGACCGCCACGTCCGCGAACTGCATGACGTAACCCTCCTCCGTCTGCAGCCCGTCCGGGATGACGACGATCTCGCAGCCGGCGGCCCGCAGCGCGACGGCCGTGGCGTTGTGCACCCCGAGCAGGCCGCCCGGGTGGCCGGTCGCGAGCAGCACCCGCTGCCCGCCCTCGGCCGCCTTGCGCAGCCGGCCCGCCATCCGCTCCAGGGCGGCGACCGTCAGCTCGGGGTCGATGGTGTCCTGGCCGTACCGGTACTCCGGGTCGTCGTTGACGCCGACCCGCTCCGCCATCACCGCGAGCACGTCCTGCTCGTCCCGCCAGCGGTCGCCGAGCTCCAGCCCGAGCCAGTAGTGGCGGTCGCCGTTCGCCAGCTTCCGGTAGTGGTTGAGGTTGTTCTCGCGGGGTGTCGCCACGTCGCCCGCGATGCGGGTCCGTACGAGGTGGTCGACGAGCTCGGCGCGGCTGGGTGTCCCGGGTATCGGCATGAAACCCATTGTGAGGCAGCCGACTGTGCGCGTCCCTGGCGTCCCGGACGCTGCGACGCGGGTCACGTACTCATCGTCCTGAGCACCGCTACCTATTGCCGGCCGCCTGTTGCCGCCGCAGCGCGAACCACAGCTCCATGCGGACGTCCGGATCGTCCAGGTCGGTGCCGAGCAGCGCCGCACACCGGGCGATCCGCTGCCGGACGGTGTTGCGGTGCACGGACAGCGCTACGGCCGTACGGTCCCAACTGCCGTGCAGCGACAGCCAGGCGCGCAGCGTCTCGGTCAGGGCCGGGGTGCCGGCGATCGGCGCGAGGAGAGTACGGGCGTGCGCGGCTGCCAGGTCCTCCGGCACCAGGTCGGCGAGCGCCGCCCGCTCGCCGTGCCGGACCAGGGCGCCGCGGGTGGCCCGCGCGCGGGCGAGGGCGCCGGCGGCCTGGGCGTCCGCGGCGGGGAAGGCGTCCGGGCCGACGGCGGCACTGACGCCGAGCGTCCAGCCGGGCTGCGGGTCCGGATCGCGGTCGGCGGGCAGCAGCACCCGTACGACATCGTCCGCCGGGTCGACCAGCGGCGACCCGAGCGCCGTACCGAGGGCGGAGGCGGCGAGGGCGTCGGCGGACCCCGCGTCCGGGCAGCCGTGCACGACCAGCCAGCGGCCGGCGCCGAGCAGCGGGGCGACGTCCTCCGGCGCAGCCCCCAGCAGCAGCCGGACCAGCGCCGACGAGCGGGCGGCGCCGGTGCCTTCGTGGTGCTCACCGGTCAGCAGCGACAGCAGCACCGACGCGACGGAGGCGATCGTGTGGTCGCCCTGCTCGCGCCGTGGGGCGGCGACACCGAGGACGAAGCCCTGACCGGTGCCGAGGGCGTAGGCGGCGAGGTGGACGCCGGCGGCGGTCTCGGTGGCCGAGGCGGGAGTCCCCGGCCGCGAGGGGCGCACCACTTCCGCGAGCGCGTCCAGCGCCTCCTCGGCGCCGCTCCCCGCCGGCCGCCCCGCGGCCCCGACCCGCGCACCCTCCGGCCCGTACAGCACCGCCCGCCCTCCGATCCGCCGGGCCAGTTGCCGCAGCACCGACGGCACCGGGTCCGGGCGGGAGGCGGCGGCCGCCAGGGACCGCTGGGCCTGCGTCACCCGGCGCAGCTCCGCCAGCCGGGCCTCGGCCATCAGCTGCCACACCGCCCGGCCCACCTGCGAGAACGTGGTCTGCGGCGGCACCTCGACCAGCGGCAGCCCGTACGCGTCGCAGGCCGCCACCAGCGCCCGCGGCACCGTGTCGTGCACCGGCGCCACGCCGAAGCCGAGGGCCGCGCCGCCCGCCGCGACGATCCGGGAGACGTAGTCGTCGAAGGAGGTGCCCGAACCCGCCGCCTCGGGAATGTGCACCCCCGCCGTCAGCAGCAGTTCGCCGCCCAGCAGATAGGGATAGGGGTCGGCCATCTCGGAGGCGTGGGCCCAGTGGATCGCCGTGGCCCGGTCACGGGGCCCCGCGATCTGCCGCAGCGCCAGGTCCTCGCGGGCCAGCAGGGCCGCCAGGGTCACGGGCGGCGTGGGCGGGACGGCCGGCTCCGGCATGATGTGCGTTTCCTCCATCCCGTACGGCTCGAATGGATGAAACGTACACTTCGCCGCCGCCGTCCGGCCACCTACTGTCGAAGCGGCCGGTGCCGTCGGCTTCGGCAACGGGCCGGTTCCGGCCGCCCACTAGAGTCGTAGCGGAAGCAGCGCATACGCGACGAAGCGTAGGAAAGTAGGCATGACCCCATGAGCAGCAACGAGACGCCCCGCGGCCCCGTCGACTCCTCCCGCGTCCCGCGGTACGCCGGACCCGCGACGTTCGCCCGGCTGCCCCGCCTCGACGAGGTCGGCCGCACCGACGTCGCCGTCGTGGGCGTGCCGTTCGACTCGGGCGTCTCCTACCGGCCCGGCGCCCGCTTCGGCGGCAACGCGATCCGCGAGGCGTCCCGGCTGCTGCGCCCCTACAACCCGGCGCAGGACGCGTCCCCCTTCGCCCTCGCCCAGGTAGCGGACGGCGGGGACATCGCCGTGAACCCGTTCAACATCAACGAGGCCGTCGAGACGATCGAGGCGGCGGCCGACGACCTCCTCGGCACCGGCGCCCGGCTGATGACGCTCGGCGGCGACCACACCATCGCGCTGCCGCTGCTCAGGTCCGTCGCCAAGCGGCACGGCCCCGTCGCGCTGCTCCACTTCGACGCCCACCTCGACACCTGGGACACCTACTTCGGCGCCGAGTACACGCACGGCACGCCGTTCCGGCGGGCGGTGGAGGAGAGCATCCTCGACACCGAGGCGCTCTCCCACGTCGGCATCCGCGGCCCGCTCTACGGCAAGCAGGACCTCACCGACGACGAGAAGATGGGCTTCGGCATCGTCACCTCGGCGGACGTCTACCGCCGCGGCGCCGACGAGGTGGCCGACCAGCTGCGGCAGCGCATCGGCGACCGCCCGCTGTACATCTCCATCGACATCGACTGCCTGGACCCGGCCCACGCGCCCGGCACCGGCACCCCCGAGGCGGGCGGCATGACCTCCCGCGAGCTGCTGGAGATCCTGCGCGGCCTCGCGTCCTGCAACCTGGTCTCGGCGGACGTCGTGGAGGTGGCGCCCGCGTACGATCACGCGGAGATCACGTCGGTGGCCGCGTCCCACACGGCGTACGAACTGACCACCATCATGTCCCGCCAGATTGCCGAGGCCCGCGCGAAGTGACCCACGACCACGACCTGGAGCTCCGCCCGACGCCGGCCCAGACGGAGGCCGCGCTGAACCCTCCGCCCGGGCGCACCGGCGGAGACCTGGTCGTGGAGACGCTCGCCGGGCTCGGCGCGACGACCGTCTTCGGCCTGCCCGGCCAGCACGCGCTCGGCATCTTCGACGCCCTGCGCCGCTCCGACCTGCGCTACGTGGGCCTGCGCGTGGAGAACAACGCGGGGTTCGCGGCGGACGCCTACGGCCGGATCACCGGCGAGGCCGCCCCGCTGCTGCTGTCGACCGGCCCCGGCGCGCTGACCTCGCTCGCGGCGCTGCAGGAGGCGCGCGCGGCCTCCGCGCCCGTACTGGCGATCTGCAGCCAGGTCCCCACGGCCGGGCTGGGCGGTGGCCGCCGAGGCCACCTGCACGAACTGCCGGACCAGGCGGCCTCGTTCCGGGGCGTGGTCAAGTCCGTGCACACCGTCCGCGCCCAGTCCCAGATCCCCTCGGCGATCGCGGAGGCCTGGAAGTCGGCGCTGACGGCCCCGCACGGGCCGGTGTGGGTGGAGATCCCGCAGGACGTGCTCGCGGCCGCGACGGCGCTGCCGGTGGTGACGGCGGCGGACGCGACGCCCGACGAGCTGCCCCCGCGGCCCGAACTGACCGCCGTGGCCGCCGACCTGCTCTCGCGCGCCGAGCGTCCGGTGATCCTCGCGGGCGGCGGAGTGGTGCGGGCGGACGCCTCGGGCAAGCTGAGGCAGCTGGCGGAGCGCCTCCAGGCCCCGGTGGTGACCACCTTCGGAGGCAAGGGCGCGTTCCCCTGGAACCACTCCCTGTCCCTCCAGTCCTGGCTAGAGGACCGGCACACCACGGACTTCCTCGAAGACGCGGACGTCCTGCTCGTCTTGGGCTCGGGCCTGGGTGAACTCTCCTCGAACTACCACACGTTCAGGCCCCGCGGCCGGGTGATCCAGATCGAGGCGGACCTCGGCAAACTGGAGGCCAACCACCCGGCGCTGGGCATCCACGCCGACGCCCGCCTCGCGCTCCAGGCCCTGCTGGAGACGGTGCCGCCGCGCGAGGACGCCACCGCGCCGGAGCGGGTGCGGGAGCTGCTGTCCCGGGTGGGCGAGCGCCTCGCCGCCCAGGAACTCTCCCTGGAACAGGGCCTGTTGTCGTCGATCCGCGCGGCGCTGCCCGCCGACGCCCCGTCCTTGTGGGACATGACGATCCTGTCCTACTGGGCCTGGTCCGCCTTCGACCCCAGGCGCCCCAACACCATGCACTCCGCCCAGGGCGCCGGCGGCCTCGGCTACGCCTTCCCGGCCGCGCTCGGAGCCGTCGTCGCGGACCCGACCCGGCCGGTGCTGGCCGTCTCCGGCGACGGCGGCGCCCTGTACTCCGTCGCCGAGCTGGCGACGGCGAGGCAGCACGACCTGAACGTCACCTGGCTCATCGTCGACGACGGCGGCTACGGCATCCTGCGCGAGTACATGACGGACGCCTTCGGCGAGACCACGGCGACGGAACTGACCCGCCCGGACTTCGTCGCCCTCGCGGAGGCCTTCGGCGTCCCGGGGGTCCGCACCACCCCCGAGACCCTGGAACAGGACCTGACGAAGGCGCTCGCCTCCCCGGGCCCGGCGGTCGTCGTACTCCCGGCACTGCTGCGGATGTTCGCGCCGACGCATCAGTAACTCTTTGAAACGGCCTCCGCCCGGACGGCCATGCCTACGTCGGCCTGGGCGGCAAGGGGCTGGACGAGATCGCCCCCGGATCAGATACCTCTCGCGGAACGCCTGCGCCGTGCCAGGGGTTCTCGATCGTGGACGGCACACCGCTGGCTGCGGCGGACTGAGCACCGTTCCCGTCGTGCGATTGGTGCGGAAGAATTCTGGGAGGAGGCGGCGCGAGTGACGGAGCGGCCGGACAGCCCCCGCGAGGCAGGGCTGCGGGAAAGGCTGGCGGACATCCTGGCGGAGGACGCCCGGTGGGTGGCCTCCGAGGCGGACATTCGACATGTCAGGGATGTATGGGATGAGCTGGGAATCCACTGCTCGCCCAGGGCGCTGCGTTTCGTCGAGGAATTCAACGGAACAGGCTTCGATTACCCGCGCCATCCGCTCGATCCGGGGACGCACAGCTGCGAAGTGAACGCCGAGCGGGCGAGTCGCATCGTCAACGGCGAAAAGCTGAGGGGATACGAGCAGCGAACGGGAGAGAAGCTGACGCCCGTGGGCACGGCGGCTTCCGGTCCTCTTGTGCTCCTCGTCGCCGAGGGGGGCCGGACGTACGGCGCCTACGATGCGTTTCTCGCCCTCTATGGCGGGAGCCCGGAGGAAGCGTTGGTGCATCTGGTCGACAGAGTCCGTCCTGAGCGGCTGGACTGACGGCGACCATGACACACGACCGTCGGCCGTGATGTGAGAAGGCTTCCGGCCCCCGCCCCTGTCGGCCGGGGGCCGAAAGCCTTGTCCATCGAGACTTGAACCGTCCCACGCTCGTCCTGCTGGTGCACGGTTCGCATGAGGGGAGGCTAGGGCCAGGTGGTGCCAACGGACGGCTACGAGCGGCTCGGGCGTTTCATGGAGCGGTTGAGGACGAGGTTCGGCGCGGAGCCGGACGTCGAGGAGGTTCCACCGCGTGTGCCCGGTGACGGGCGCGTCTTCGCCCTGGTGTGCTCGGGCGTGCCCGAGCGCGGGTTCGTGACCGGCTTCACCTACGGGCTGTCACCGTTCCGGCGGGCGAAGGGGCAGGCGCCGGTCCGCGAGCTCTGCATCACGATGCGGTCGGCCGATCCGCGATGGGCGAAGGTGCCGGCCATCACCGTGGCCGCGCTGCGGGGCGTGTGCCTGTTCGACCCGGGAATGGTGATCGGCTACAAGAGGCCGTACGTACCGCCCTCCCGTCTCAACAGCCTTGTGCTGGCCCTGCCTGCACCCGGGCTGGGCCTCGCGGACCCGATCGATGTGGCCGTTCAGGGCGCGGATGCCGGCGAACTCATCGAGATCGTCGGCGCCCATCCCGCTTATCCCTCTGAGCGGACAGCTCTCCATGCCGACGGGCTGGGGGTGTTGCTCGCGTCGGGCGCGGATTTGTACGACCCCGACCGCCCACCCCTGGTCCGAGGGCCCGGAGCGTGACAGGAGTGAGGGTTTCCGTGGGAGGACCGATGCACGTCGAGCCGTATCTCGCCGACGTCGTCGCTCAGTTGCGTGCGGTGTTTCCCGAGGGGGTGCGCGAAGGCGACGCCGACTACGACCCGTTGCTCGTCATCCTCTGGGACGTCCTGTCGGAGCGGAATCTCGGCGTCGTGGTCGAGGCCGCCTTCGGGCATGAGCGGCACGTGGTGCGCAATGGGATGGCGGCGGCGCTGTCCGTCCGGAAACCCTCTGCTCAACAGGTGGAGCGGCTCAGGCAGCGCATGGTTGAGCGCGGGTGGCTTCTGGACGACGACGAGAGCGAAGTGGACGGGTGAAAGGCTTCGAGCCGGAGGAGGAGAGGGAACCGGTGCAGCAGGCCGGGGGAGTGCAGGTGCTGAGCGTCGGGAACATGCCGGGGCATCCGAACCCCCTGCGACAATTGCGTGCTTGACTGCGGGAACGCGGTGTCGACTGGATGCCGTTCGAGATGACGAGTCGGGCTGCACTCCCCGTGAGAAGAAGGGGAGTGCAGCAGCGGCGGCACCTACCAGATCGCGTCCACCCACTCCGGATGGTCGATGAACGGGTTCCGGTTGTGCTGGTACGTGTTGTAGATGACGTTGTTGCGGTTCTCCTCGAAGGAGGAGGGCGGGTCCTCGTCGTTCCACTGCTTGAGGACCGAGAGCTTGCCGATGTAGGGGTTGGAGCCGTTGGCCACCTTGTCGTCGGGCTCCAGGTTCGCGAAGCCGTCGTCGCCCTCGTAGCGGACGGCCATGTAGAGGATCATGCGGGCCACGTCGCCCTTGACGGCGTCGCGCGGCTCGAAGGAGTCCGAGTCGACCTTGCTGCCGCCGCTGTTGGTGAAGGTGGAGCCGCCCTCGTCGAAGTCGAGGTTGCCGCGCTTGCCGTTGACCGCGACGTCCTCCGGGCGGATGTGGTGCAGGTCGGTGCCCGGACCGGTCGAGGTGGTGAGGTCGCCGTGGGAGATGGCCCACACGTGCTCGCGGTTCCAGTCGCCGCTGTCGCCGCCGTTGAGCGACTTGCTGCGGGAGATGCCCGAGTACAGCAGGATCACGTTGTTGCTGTTGTCCGGGTCCTGGTCGGTCTTCTTCAGCGCGTCCCACAGCGCCGAGTACGACAGCTTGGTGACACCGGAGCCGATGATGGTGTGCAGGGACGACTTCAGGCTCGTGCCCGTCTTGCCGACCGCGTTCTTGTAGTACGTCGAGTCGTACGCGGTCGTCGTGGCGGCGGCCGGGGAGGCCGTCAGGGCCGGGGCGGTGAGGCCCGCCATCACGGCTGCGGTGGCCAGGGCCACCGACTTCCATCGCCGTACGCGTGTCGCCGGCATAAAGGTTGTCCCATCTACGCGGGTTGATTGAAGGCGGCAACAGGGAGGGTGACATGGACATGCGGGCTTGTCGATGAACTGGACGTTAAAAACGGCTCCCGACCGGGTGGTCGGGAGCCGTTCTCGTAAGGTCGCCGCGCGTCAGCCGGCGTCGGACGGGTCCAGCCGGTACAGGGACGAGGAGTCCGTGCCCGACGTGCCCGCTGTGGAGGACGACGTCGAACTCTTGCTGTAGGCGCTCTCCTTGACCACCGTGCCGTGCTTCTTCACCCAGTTCGACACCGCGGTGCTGACGCTGTTGCCACCGCCCGGGCCGCCCATGCCGCCGCCGATCTGGACGTAGTGCAGCTCGCCCTTCTTCACGAGCTCCTTGAGCTTGGCGACCGTCATCGCGTTGTCGGAGCCGGTGAAGCCCCACATGGAGATGACCGGTTCCCTGGCGCTGAGCTCGATCTGCGCGGAGGACTGGGAGTTGGACACCGCCAGCAGCCACTTGGCGCCGTCCCGGTGCTTCTTCAGGTACGCGATGAGCTCGCTGTCCGCGCCGCCCATGCCGCCCGGCCCGCCGCCCATGCCGCCGCGCTGCCCGGCCTCACCGGTCGCGCCCGGTGCCGTACCGCCCGGAGTCTGGCCCGAAGCGGTCCCGTTGCCCTGCTGGGGCAGCTCCCCGTTGCCGCCGCCGGGCATCGCCTGCCCGCCGCCCGGCTCACCGCCGCCCGGCAGCTCGCCGCCCCCGGGGAAACCGCCCGCCTGGCCGTTCTGTCGGTTCTGCCCCATGTCGCCCGGCATCTCGCCACCGCCCGGGAAGCCGCCCCGGGTGCCGCCGCCGGGTCCGCCGAAGCCGCTGCCCGTGGAGGGGCCGGCCGTCGGGTTGGTGCCGCCCATGCCGCCGCCGGTGGAGCCGAACGGCTCGGACGCCGCGTACGCCGTCGGACCCGCGAGGGCGGCGACCGCGGCCGCCGCCACGGACACCGTCAGCAGCCGGCCCCGGTTGCCGGACCGCAGGACCAGCATGCCCACGATGCCCGCCGCCGTCAGGGCGCCGACCACCGGCCACAGCCAGCCGTTCCAGCCGGAGGCGCGGCGCAGCAGGACGATCGCCCAGAGGCCGGTGACGCCGAAGGCGACCGGCAGGACCCACGCCCAGCGCCGGTCGCGTCGGAAGGCGTCCAGCAGCATCACGCCACCGCCGCCGCACAGTGCCGCGATGCCCGGGGCGAGTGCGGTCGTGTAGTACGGGTGCATGGTGCCCTGGGCGGTCGCGAAGATGACGTAGTGCAGGACGGTCCAGCCGCCCCACAGCACCAGCGCCATCCGCTTCAGGTCGGTGCGCGGGGCCCGCCCGCACAGCACCAGGCCGCCGACGAGGGCGATCGCGGAGAAGGGCAGCAGCCAGGAGATCTGGCCGCCGAGGATGTCGTTGAACATGCGGCCGAGGCCCGCGGAGCCGGAGAAGCCGCCTCCGCCACCGCCGCCTCCGCCGTTGCCCTCGCCGCCGAAGACGCGGCCGAGGCCGTCGTAGCCCATGATCAGGTCCCAGGCGGAACCGTCCGTCGAGCCGCCGATGTACGGCCGGTCGTCGGCCGGGACCAGGGAGACGGCGATCGCCCACCAGAAGCTGGAGACGGCCAGCACGACGGCGGCCAGTGCGAGGTTGACGATCCGCCTGGCCCAGGGGGCCTTCGAGGCGTAGACGTAGAGGGCGAAGACGGCCGGCAGGGCGATCCAGCCCGCGAGCAGCTTGGTGTTGAAGGCCAGTCCGAAGCAGGCCGCCGCGCCGAGCAGCGGCAGCAGCCGCTCGTCACGGGTGGCGCGCAGCGCGAGGGCCGCGCCCGCCACCATGAGGAACACCAGGAGCGTGTCGGGGTTGTTGTCGCGGTTGATGGCGACGGTGATCGGGGTCAGTGCCAGCACCAGCGCGGCGACGGTCGCCGCGACATGGCCCGACACCCGCTTCACGGAGGAGTGCAGGATCCAGATCGTGGCGAGGGCGGCCCCGATCTGAGGCACCATCATCTGCCAGGTGCCGAAGCCCAGGACGCGGCACGACAGGCCCATGACCATGAGCGCGAACGGCGGTTTGTCGACGGTCAGGAAGTTGCCGGGGTCCAGCGAGCCGAAGAACCAGGCCTTCCAGCTCTGCGTGCCGGCCCAGATGGCACCGCTGTAGAAGGTGTTCATGCCGGACCCGGACAGGTTCCAGGCGTACAGGACGGCCGCCAGGACGAGGATCGCGAGCAGGGCGGGCAGCGACCAGCGCGGTGCCTGCTCCGGGGGTGCCGTCGGTGGGGCGGGCGGCGGCCAGTCGGCGGACGCGGGCTCGGTGGGGGGATGCGGATCGGTGGCAGATGTCACGAGTGCATCGTGCAGAGGGGGCGTGGGTGCGGGCTGTGCCGGACCTTGCTCCCGGCTGTGAATCGGCCAAGCCGCGGTAGCACATTGGACAGGCTTTGCCCAACGCGGCCGGTGACGCGTACAACCTTTCACCCGAACCTGTGTGTCAACAGGGGCATGAATCTCGGGACTTCCACCAGACGTGCCAGAGCGCTCGTCACCGGCGCCGTCGGACTCGGCGTCCTCATACCCGTCGTGGCCGCCACGCCCGCGGCGGCCGCCACCGCCGTCAGCTGCACGTCCTCCAAGGCCGCCCTGGCCACCAAGTTGCAGAAGGACATCACCGCCGCCGTCGCCGGCCGCTCGGGCACCATCGCCGTCGGCCTCTACGACCGCACCACCAACACGACCTGCTCGCTGCGCGCCACCAGTTCCTACGACTCCGCCAGCATCGTCAAGGTCACCATCCTCGCCACGCTGCTGTGGGACGCGAAGAAGCACAACCGCTACCTCACCGACACCGAGGTCTCGCTCGCCAAGGTCATGATCACCCAGTCGGACAACACGGCGGCCAGCAAGCTGTGGAAGCAACTCGGCCTGACGAAGATCAAGGGCTTCCTCACCGCCGCCGGGATGACGAAGACCGTCCCCGGCGCCGACGGATACTGGGGGCTGACGCAGGTCAACGTCACCGACGAGCAGAAGCTGCTGAAGCTGATCACCGGCAAGAACTCGGTGCTGAGCGACAACTCCCGTGCCTACATCCTGAAGCTGATGGGCCAGGTCATCTCCTCGCAGCGCTGGGGAACGCCGTACGGCACCCCGTCCGGGGTCACCTGGCATGTGAAGAACGGCTGGCTGCAGCGCTCCACGCACGGCTGGCGGGTGCACAGCCTCGGCACGTTCAACGGCGGCGGCCACGACTACATGATCACGGTGCTCACCTGGGGCAACAGCACCATGAGCTACGGCATCAACACCATCCAGGGCGTGGCGAAGGTCATCCACAAGGACCTCGCGGCCAGTTGACGCCCGTCGGTCTCCCGCTCGTCACCGTCCCGCCCTACGGTGGCGCCCATGCGCCTGAGAACCGTACTCGCGACCACCACCGCGGCCCTGGCGGCGGCCACCTGTCTCTCCGCCGCCGGGCCCGCCACGGCCACCCCGCAGGCCTCTCATGCCTGTTCGCCGACCGTCTCCCTCGACCGCTTCTCCGACGCGCTCGACAAGACGACGTACGACGGCACCTTCGTCGGCAACTTCTCCGCGCTCGCGGTGGACGAGGACGGCTCGATCGCCGCCCTGGAGGACCGCTCCTCCCTGTTCGACCTGGACGCCCGGACCCTCGCCCCGAAGCGGGTCGTCCCGCTCGCGGACGAGAGCGGCGCCGCGCTCGACAGTGAGGGCCTCGCCATCGACCGGGACGGCACCCGCCTGATCAGCTCCGAGACCGAGCCGTCGATCCGCCGCTACAGCGCCGACGGCAGGATCCTCGACCGGCTCCCGGTCCCGTCCCCGCTCCTCATCGCCCCCGCCGGCCGGGCCACGGCCAACCAGACCTTCGAGGGCCTGACCCTCCTGCCCGGCGGCCGCACCCTCCTGGCCTCGATGGAGAACGCGCTCTCCGGCGACTCGGCGATCCTCGTCCGCTTCCAGACCTGGACCCGCGCCAAGGGCGGCCACTTCCGCCCGGCGGCCCAGTACGCCTATCCCGTCGACCCCGGCCTCGGCGTCCCCGAGGTCCAGGCCACCCTCGACGGCCGCCTCCTCGTCCTGGAACGCGGCTTCACCTCCGGCGTCGGCAACACCGTCCGCCTCTACCTGGCCGACCCGCGCCACGCCACGGACACCTCCGGCGTCGAGAACCTGACCGGTCAGCCGGGTTTCCGGCCGATCCGGAAGACCCTCCTCGCCGACATCGCCGCCTGCCCCTCCCTCGGCGCCACCGCCAGGCAGCCCCAGCCGAACCCGGTCCTCGACAACATCGAGGGCATGGCCGTCACGGGGTACTCGAAGGGCCGCCTGAAGGTGCTGCTGGTCAGCGACGACAACCAGAACGCGGTACAGACGACGCGGTTCTACCACCTGCGGGTACGGATCTGAGCCGACCCGCGGGTACGGAGCCGAGCGCCGCGCCCCGTTTTGTTGCGGAGGGATGAAATCCGCTTCCTCGTGTGTTGGTGCCTTCCGGCAGACCAGGACATTCGACGGAGGGCACCCGCGTGAGCGAGCAACGGGGATGGGCACGGCGACTGGCCGCGTACGCGTGGCGGTATCCGAAGGACGTCGTCCTGGCGCTCGGCTCCTCGCTCGCCGGCATGGCCGTGATGGCCGTGGTCCCGCTGATCACCAAGGTGATCATCGACGACGTGATCGGCGACCACAGCCGCTCCATGAGCCCCTGGGTCGGCGCCCTGCTCGGCGCCGCCGCCCTCGTCTACGCCGCCACCTACGTCCGCCGCTACTACGGCGGCCGCCTCGCCCTCGACGTCCAGCACGACCTGCGGACCGAGATGTTCGGGACGATCACCCGGCTCGACGGCCGCCGGCAGGACGAGCTGTCCACCGGCCAGGTCGTCGGGCGGGCCACCAGCGACCTTCAGCTGATCCAGGGCCTGCTCTTCATGCTCCCGATGACCATCGGGAACATCCTGCTCTTCCTGATCTCCCTGGTCATCATGGCCTGGCTGTCGCTGCCGCTCACCCTGGTCGCCCTCGCCGTCGCCCCCGCCCTGTGGTGGATCGCCCGGCGCAGCCGCTCCCGTCTGCACCCCGCCACCTGGTACGCCCAGGCCCAGGCCGCCGCCGTCGCGGGCGTGGTCGACGGCGCCGTCAGCGGCGTACGCGTGGTCAAGGGCTTCGGGCAGGAGGAGCAGGAGACCGCGAAGCTGCGCGAGGTCGGCCGACGGCTCTTCGCCGGGCGGCTGCGCACCATCCGGCTGAACTCCACCTACACCCCGGCCCTGCAGGCCGTCCCCGCCCTAGGCCAGGTCGCCATGCTCGCGATCGGCGGCTGGCTGGCGGTCGGCGGGCACATCACCCTCGGCACCTTCGTCGCCTTCTCCACCTACCTCGCCCAGCTCGTCGGCCCCGTCCGCATGCTGGCCGTGGTGCTCACGGTGGGGCAGCAGGCCCGCGCGGGCACCGAGCGCGTCCTGGAGCTGATCGACACCGAGCCGTCGATGACCGACGGCACGAAGGCGCTGCCCGCCGACGCGCCCGCGACCGTCGAGTTCGACGACGTGTCCTTCGGCTACGACGACGAGCGCCCCGTCCTGCGGGGCCTGTCCTTCGAGATCCGCCCCGGAGAGACCCTCGCGGTCGTCGGCTCCTCCGGCTCCGGCAAGTCCACCGTCTCCCTGCTGCTGCCGCGCTTCTACGACGTCACCCACGGCGCCGTCCTCGTCGGCGGCCACGACGTCCGCGAGCTCACCCTCGACTCGCTCCGGGCCGCGATCGGCCTGGTCCCCGAGGACTCCTTCCTCTTCTCCGACACCGTCCGCAACAACATCGCCTACGGCCGCCCCGACGCGACCGAGGAGGAGATCCTGACGGCCGCCCGCGCCGCCCAGGCGGACCGTTTCATCGCGGAGCTCCCGGACGGCTACGACACCACGGTCGGCGAGCACGGCCTGACCCTCTCCGGCGGCCAGCGCCAGCGCGTCGCCCTCGCCCGCGCGATCCTCGCCGACCCCCGCCTGCTGGTCCTCGACGACGCCACCTCGGCCGTGGACGCCCGGGTCGAGCACGAGATCCACGAGGCCCTCAAGCAGGTCATGCGGGGCCGTACGACCCTGCTCATCGCCCACCGCCGCTCCACCCTGAACCTCGCCGACCGCATCGCCGTCCTGGAGGACGGCCGGCTCGCCGACATCGGCACCCACGAAGAGCTCCAGGAACGCTCGGCCCTGTACCGCCGCCTGCTCACCGACCCCGACGAACTCGGCGGGGTCTCGCCCGGCCACACCCAGCCCGCCTGCCCGCGCGAGGACACCTCCGTCCGGGAGGAGTTGGACGCCGAGTTCGACGCCGAGCGGGGCATCACTCCGCGGCTGTGGGCCGGCGAGCGCACGCCGCGCGACACGGCGACGGAGGGCATGCCGGCCACCCCCGAACTCCTCGCGCAGGTCGAGGCGCTGCCCCCGGCGACCGACATCCCGGACATCGACGAGGCAAGCGCAGTGCGGCCCGAGGTGTCCTACGGGCTCAGGCGGCTGCTGCGGGGCTTCGGGCCGCCGCTGCTGATCAGCCTCGCGCTGGTCGCCGTCGACGCCGGCATGGGCCTGCTGCTGCCGGTCCTGATCCGGCACGGCATCGACAAGGGGGTCAACGCGCTGGCCCTCGGCGCGGTCTGGGCGGCCTCGCTGCTCGGTCTGGCCGCCGTGCTCGCCCAGTGGGCGGCGCAGATCGGCGAGACCCGGATGACCGGGCGCACCGGCGAGCGGGTCCTGTACGCGCTGCGGCTGAAGATCTTCGCCCAGCTCCAGCGGCTCGGCCTCGACTACTACGAGCGGGAGCTGACCGGCCGGATCATGACGAGGATGACGACCGACGTCGACGCCCTCTCCACGTTCCTGCAGACCGGCCTGGTCACCGCTTTCGTCTCCGTCGTCACCTTCTTCGGCATCATGGTCGCCCTGCTGGTGATCGACGTGCAGCTGGCGCTCGTCGTGTTCGCCACGCTGCCGCCGCTGATCGTCGGCACGTACTTCTTCCGGCGGGCGAGCGTGAAGGCGTACGAACTCGCCCGTGAGCGGGTCGCGTTGGTCAACGCCGATCTTCAGGAGTCGGTCTCCGGGCTGCGGATCGTGCAGGCCTTCCGGCGCGAGCGGGACGGCGGGGCGCGGTTCGCGGAGCGCAGCGACAGCTACCGCCAGGCCCGTATCCGGGGACAGTGGCTGATCTCCGTCTACTTCCCGTTCGTGCAGCTGCTGTCGTCCGTCGCGGCGGCCGCCGTGCTGTACACGGGCGCGGGGCGGGTGGAGGACACCACGCTCACCACGGGCGCCCTGGTCGCCTACCTCCTCTACATCGACCTGTTCTTCGCGCCGGTCCAGCAGCTCTCCCAGGTCTTCGACGGCTACCAGCAGGCCACCGTCTCCCTCGGCCGCATCCAGGAACTGCTCCGGGAGCCGACCTCCACCCGGGCCGCCGAGGAACCCCTCGACGTCCCGTCCCTGCGCGGCGAAGTCGCCTTCGAGGACGTGCACTTCGCCTACGGTGACGACGAAGAGGCCCTCGCCGGCATCGAGTTGAAGATTCCCGCCGGGCAGACGGTGGCGTTCGTCGGCGAGACGGGCGCCGGGAAGTCGACGCTGGTGAAGCTGGTGGCCCGGTTCTACGACCCCACGGGCGGCCGGGTCACGGTCGACGGCACCGACCTGCGGGCGCTGGACCTCACCGCCTACCGCCACCGCTTGGGCGTGGTCCCGCAGGAGGCGTACCTCTTCCAGGGCACCGTCCGCGACGCCATCGCCTACGGCCGCCCCGACGCCACCGACGCCGAGGTGGAGGCGGCGGCCCGCGCGGTCGGCGCGCACGACATGATCGCCACGCTGGAGGGCGGCTACCTGCACCGGGTCGCCGAGCGCGGCCGCAACCTCTCCGCCGGCCAGCGGCAGCTGATCGCCCTGGCCCGCGCCGAACTCGTCGACCCCGACATCCTGCTCCTCGACGAGGCGACCGCCGCCCTCGACCTCGCCACGGAGGCGCAGGTCAACCTGGCGACGGACCGGCTGGCCGGCCGCCGTACGACGCTCGTGGTCGCCCACCGGCTGACCACCGCGGCCCGGGCGGACCGGGTGGTGGTGATGGACCACGGGCGGGTCGTCGAGGACGGCACGCACGAGGAACTCCTCGCCCGCGACGGCCGGTACGCCGAGCTGTGGCGGACGTTCATCGGCCAGCCGGACCCCGAGGAGCCCGTCGCCGCCTCCCACTGACCGTCGTGCAACCATCCGACATACGTCATGCGTCCGTACATCAGTACGTTCGTTGGCGGCGGTAGGGGAGGGACGACGGTGGACACTGGTGCGATACGTCGGCGGATCGCGCTCGGCATGGCCGTGCTGAGCGCGTCCGCACTGCTCGCGCTCGCGGCGCCCGGGGACGCGCAGGCCGCTTCGTACTGCGGGGGGCGCAAGGTGAAGGACCTGTCGTTCTCCACCGGGGTCGTGCACGTCTACAAGCACGACGGCTACGTCTGCGCCGTCACCTTCCCCGCCAAGCCGTCGACCGCCAGGCGCTCCATGTCCGTCGGCGTCCAGGCGCGTGGCAACCGCCCCGTCGTGGACAGGGGCCGCTACAGCCACCACGCGGGCCCGGTGACCGTGCACGCCGGACACCGCTGCGTGTGGATCACCGGCTCCGTGGGCCGGGGCACGGTCAGCTCCGGCTGGATCCTTTGCTGAATCACAGGATTCTCACGGGTATTTCTTGAACTCCCCTTTCGCACGCGTCCGTTGCTCGGTTAGCTTCCGGCGGACATCTGTACTCACAGGGGAGGGTGCATGCGCAAGGCGCTCAGATGGCTGCTCGCGCTCGCGGTGCTGATAGGCACGCTGAGCACGACCGGAGCGGCCACCGCCGCCCAGTCGGAGGCCACCGGCACCGACATCAAGGATCGGCTGCTCTCCATACCGGGGATGAGCATGATCGAGGAGAAGCCGTATCCCGGCTACCGCTTCTTCGTCCTGAACTACACCCAGCCGGTCGACCACCGGCACCCGTCCAAGGGCACCTTCCAGCAGCGGATCACCGTGCTGCACAAGGACGTCAGCCGCCCGACGGTCTTCTACACCAGCGGCTACAACGTCTCCACGAACGCCAGCCGCCGCGAGCCCACCCAGATCGTGGACGGCAACCAGGTCTCCATGGAGTACCGCTTCTTCACCCCGTCCCGTCCCGCGCCGGCCGACTGGTCCAAGCTGGACATCTGGCAGGCGGCCAGCGACCAGCACCGCATCTTCCAGGCGCTGAAGCCGATCTACTCCGCCAACTGGATCGCCACCGGCGGCTCGAAGGGCGGCATGACCGCCACGTACTACGAGCGCTTCTACCCCCGCGACATGAACGGCACCGTCGCCTACGTCGCCCCGAACGACGTCGTCAACAGCGAGGACTCCGCCTACGACCGCTTCTTCACCAAGGTCGGCACCAAGCAGTGCCGCGACCGGCTCAACGCGGTGCAGCGCGAGGCCCTGGTGCGCCGGGAGCCGCTGGAGAAGAAGTACGCGGCGTACGCGGCCGACAACGGCTACACCTTCACCACCGTCGGCAGCCTCGACAAGGCGTACGAGGCGGTCGTCCTCGACTACGTGTGGGGTTTCTGGCAGTACAACCTGCTCGCCAACTGCGGTGACGACAGCCTGATCCCGCCGGACGCCCAGCGCGCGAGCGACGACCAGATCTGGAACTCCATCGACACGATCTCCGGCTTCTCCGCCTACGCCGACCAGGGCCTGGAGCCGTACACGCCGTACTACTACCAGGCGGCCACCCAACTCGGCGCGCCGACCATCCACTTCCCGTCGATCGAGAAGCGGTACGTCCGCTACGGCTACCAGCCGCCCCGGAACTTCGTCCCGCGCGAGATCCCGACCCGGTTCCAGCCGTGGGCCATGCGGGACGTCGACAACTGGGTGCGCCACGACGCCCGTCACACGCTCTACGTGTACGGCCAGAACGATCCGTGGGGCTCGGAGCGGTTCCGCGTCGACAAGGGGGCGAAGGACTCCTACGTCCTCACCGCGCCCGGCATGAACCACGGCGCGAACGTGGCCGGTCTGGTCGCCGACGAGAAGACCTTCGCGACCGCCCGCATCCTTCAGTGGGCCGGTGTCCCGGCCGTGTCCACGGCGCAGGCGAAGCCGCTGGCCCGCTTCGACGCCGCGCTGGACGTGCGGGACGTCGACCGCGAGCCGGCGCTGCGGCCGTAACCCGCGTGCTGCGCCCGGCGGTCGTCACAGCCGCCGGGCGCAGCCCACCGGGTCCGTCCCCCTCAGCCGTACGTACAGGGCCGTGTCCCGCGGGCACTCGGCCCGCACGGCCGCCGCCTTCACCACCTCGTACTGCGGCTTCCTCTTTCCGCTGCCGTCGCACGCCGTCTCGCGGACCTGTCCGTCGCCGGAGCCGTAGACGCAGTCGCCGACGATGGTGCGCGGGCCGCCCCCGCCGCCCGGATCGCCGGGATGCGGCGGCTCCAGGTTGCGCATGCATGCGTAGCCCTGCGGCACCGAGCCGTCGCCGTCCTCGTCGGACGACGGGCTCCGCTCGCTGATGTGCAGCACGAAGTCGGTGGTCGCCGGGCACAGCGGCCCCTGGGCGACCGCGCCGTCGAAGCGGGCCACCACCCGGGCCGCCGCCCGCTCGCTGGTGCACGGCACCTCGGTGAAGGTGCTCGTGCCGAAGGAACTGCACTCGTCGACGGCGAGGAACACCGCGCCGTACCCCGACGGCCGCGCCGAGGCGACCGCCGCGCTCCCCGTCGGCGTCCCGCTCACCCCGTCCCCGGCCGGACCGGACCGCGGCAGCATCCCGCACCCGCTCGACACCCCGGCGACCAGGAACAGGAGCACGCCGAGCGCCCCCACCGACCATCTCGCACGCATCGCATTCCCCCCACATACCCCCCGCCCAGCGTGACCCGCCACAGCGGGCGCACGCCAGACGCGCGGGATGCTTTGGGCCCCTTGGGGGGCGTACGCCGGTTGTGCGACGTACGGTGCCCTACGTCCCTTCTAGTACGACAGTCCGTATCCGATGGGGTACAGCACCTGCGCCGGGTCGTCCGCCCGCTGCACCGGCACCGGCAGCCGTCCGCGCGGCGCGACCTTCCCGGCGATCACCCGGGCCGCCGCGCGCAGTTCGACGTCGGTCCACGAGTAGGACGCCAAGTGGGCCTTCACGGTCAGTAGTTGGGCCACGTCGTAGGGGTTGCGGATCGCGACGGCGACCACCGGCCTCCCGGTCGCCACCAGCTGCTCGACGAGGGTCTTCTGGGCGCTCGTCGCGGTGAGGTTGTAGGTCGCGACGACCACCGCGTCCGCGTTCCCCGCCGCCGTGACCGCCTTGGCGACCGTGGTGGCTGACGGGGTCGTGCCCGTCGACAAGGCCGTCGCCGTGAAGCCCAGTTCGGTGAGGGCCGCCGCGAGGACGCCGGTCGGGGGGCCGGTGGTGCCGGAGGGAGAAGCCGGGTCGGCGCCGACGACGAGAACCTTCTTCTGAGTGCGTGGGGACAGCGGCAGCAGACCGCCCTCGTTGACCAGCAGGGTCGTCGTCCGGTCGGCGATGCGGTCGGCCGCTTCCAGGTGGGCTTTCGTGCCCACCCTGCGGTCCACGTCGGCCTGCCGCGCGTACGGGTCGTCGAACAGCCGCAGCCTCGACTTCAGCCGCAGGATGCGCAGGACCGACTCGTCCAGCCGCGCCTCCGTCAGCTCCCCGTCCTGTACGGCCTTCAGGACCGCGTTCCAGGCGACGGCGAGGTCAGGGGGGTTGAGGAGCTGGTCGACGCCGGCCTTGAGGGCGAGGACCGGGACGCGGTCGTCGCCGTACTTCGTGCGGACGCCCTCCATGCCCAGGGAGTCGGTCACCACGACCCCGTCGTAGCCGAGTTCGCCGCGCAGGATGCCGGTGAGGATCGGGTGGGAAAGGGTCGCCGGGTCACCGGAGTCGTCGAGGGCCGGGAACTGGATGTGCGCGGTCATGATGCAGTCGATGCCCGCCCTGATCGCCGCCCGGAACGGGACGGCGTCCAGCTTCTCCCACACCTCCCGGGTGTGGGTGATGACCGGGAAGCCGTAGTGGCTGTCGACCGCCGTGTCGCCGTGCCCGGGGAAGTGCTTGGCGGTCGCGGCGACCCGCGAGCGCTGGTACCCCTGGACCTCGGCGGCGACCAGCGCGGCCACCGCGTCCGGGTCGGCGCCGAAGGACCGTACGCCGATGACCGGGTTGGCCGGGTTGACGTTCACGTCGGCGTCGGGGGAGTAGTCCTGATTGATGCCGATGGCCCGCAGCTCGCCGCCGGAGATACGGCCGAGGGTGCGGGCGTCCCCGCGGGAGCCACCGGCGCCCATGGCCATGGCGCCGGGGAACAGGGTGGCCGGCCTGCCGACGCGGCAGACGATGCCGTGCTCCTGGTCGGTGGCGATCAGCACGGGCAGGCCGCGGGGCAGGCCGAGGGACGCGCGCTGGATGCCGTTGGACAGCGTGGCGATCTGGCGCGGGTTCTCGGTGTTGTGCGCCCAGGTGAAGTAGATGATGCCGCCGACGCGGTACTTGGCGACCAGCTCGGCCGCGGTGCGGACGCCGATCTCCTTGAGGTTCGCGTCGATGTCGGCCTGGGCGGGGTCGGTGGCGGAGTTGCCGTAGACCCGCATGACGAAGAGCTGGCCGACCTTCTCCTCAAGCGTCATACGGGCGACGAGGGCGCGCAGCCGGTCGTCGTCGGCCCGGGCGGTGCCGCCGACTGCGAGGGCCGCGGTGGCACCCATCGTCGCGGCGAGAACGGTACGTCTGGAGGGCACGTGCGCTCCTTCCGGAGAAGATCCGCTGAAGGAAACTTCCGTGGAGATGAGATATCCAGAAAGTTTCTGCCAGTCAAGACAATGCGCACGCTAGATCAAGAAGGGGCCGCCATCGGCGCTGTTGGAGGGGGCGCGCCGATGGCGGCTGCGCTGCCGGCCGCAGTACGGCGGAGAGGGTAGGTCAGCGATCGCAGCCAGCAGCGAGGGCCGACACCGCACGGCGGAGACTCATCCGGCAGCCTGCGGGTTGGACGAACCGTGTTCGGGGTGGGTTCCCGCCTTCCGCGCGACTGCCGGAAGTTGGTGAGGGAGGGGTCAGCGGGACGGTTGTGCCGCCACTTCCGGCCACATCTCCTGCAGAGTGCGTACCGTCTCTGCGATCGCCGGACGACGGGCGGCTCCCTTGCGCCACAGGGCATACAGGTGCCTAACGGGGGTCGGGTCCAGGTGGACCTCGACGACCCCGGGCGGCAGGGGGCCGCGGCCCAGGCGTGGTACCAGGCAGATGCCGAGGCCGCCGGCGACCAGGGCGACCAGCGTGGGGTTCTCGTCGGCCTGGTGCACGATCTCCGGCTCGTGCCCGGCCGCGCGCATCGTCCGCAGCAGCCAGTCGTGGCAGACCCGGCCCGGCGGCTGGCACACCCACCGCTGCCCGCCCAGCTCCTCGCGCCGCACCGACTCCCGCCCGGCGAAGGGATGCCCCTCGGGCACCAGCAGCGTGCTGCGGTCGTCGCCGATCGCCGCGTGCTCGACGCCGGGCGGCACGGGCATCGGCGCGATGTCCCAGTCGTGCGCCACGGCCAGGTCCACCGCGCCCTTGGCGACCAGGTCCACGGACAGGTGCGGGTCGATCTCGGACAGCCGGGCGTCCAGGGCCGGATGCCGGACGGCGAGGTCGGCCAGCACGGCCGGCATCAGCCCGCGCGCGGCCGACGCGAACGCGGCGATCGTCAGCCGCCCCGCCGGCATCCCGCGCCGCTCCTCCAGCTCGGTCTCGGCCCGCTCGACGATGGCCAGCAACTCCTGTGCCGTGTCGACCAGTCGGTGCGCCTCGGCGGTGAGCCGCACCCCGCGCCCCTCGCGTTCGAGCAGCACGGTCCGGGTCTCCCGCTCCAGCTTGGCGATCTGCTGGGACACCGCGGAGGGCGTGTACCCGAGCGCGGACGCCGCCGCGCCGACGGTGCCGTGGACGGACACGGCGTGCAGGGCGCGCAGCCGCTGGAGATCGAGCACGGCGAAACCCCTCATTCATCAGCGATGCTTCATCCGACCATGCAGTAATCATCGCTGGTGCTTCACGGTCGGGGGAAGTGATGCTCGACGCATGAGACCCGCGCACCTCGCCCTCGCCGTCCTCGTGGCCGCCGTCTGGGGCGTCAACTTCACCGTCATCGAGATCGGCCTCGCCCACTTCCCGCCGCTGCTCTTCTCGGCCCTGCGCTTCTTCGCGGCCGCCCTCCCGGCGGTCTTCTTCGTGGGCCGCCCGAAGGTGGCCTGGAAGTGGGTACTGGCGGTGGGGCTGGTCCTGGGAGTGGCGAAGTTCGGCCTGCTGTTCGTCGGCATGGACGTGGGGATGCCGGCGGGCCTGTCGTCCCTCGTGCTGCAGATCCAGGCGGTGTTCACCGGCGCCGTCGCCTTCGTCGCCCTCGGCGAACGCCCGTCGCGCACACGGGTGGTGGGCATGGCCGTCGCCCTGGCGGGCATCGCCGTCGCCGCGGTGGACGAGGGCACCTCGGGCCCGCTCGGCGCGTTCGCCCTCGTCATCGCGGCGGCGGCCTGCTGGGGCGTCTCGAACGTCCTCACCCGCAAGGCGGCCCCGCCCGACGCGCTGAACTTCATGGTCTGGGTCAGCACGGTCCCGGTCCTCCCCCTCCTCGCCCTGTCCCTCGTCCTGGAGGGCCCGTCACGGGACTACGACGCCCTGCGCGCCCTCGACTGGCAGGGCGCCGGCACGGTCGTCTACGTCGCCTGGGTCACGACGGTCTTCGGCTTCGGGGCGTGGGGCTGGCTGCTGCGCCGCCACCCGGCGTCGACGGTCGCGCCCTTCTCCCTCCTGGTGCCGGTCTTCGGCATGTCGTCGGCGGCGCTGTTCCTCGGCGAGTCGGTGAGCGGCCTGCGCTGGTGCGCGGCGGCACTCCTGGTGGGCGGCGTGGGGCTCGCTTCGGTGACCGGGCGGCGACGGGAAGCGGTCCATCCCGTGGACGGACCGGCGCCCGAACCCGTGCTCGGCCGATCATGAACCATGCCCGCTGTCGACATCCCCGGCTCCAAGTCCATCACCGCCCGCGCCCTCTTCCTGGCCGCCGCGGCCGACGGTGTCACCACCCTCGTACGACCGCTGCGCTCGGACGACACCGAGGGCTTCGCCGAAGGCCTGGCGCGGCTCGGCTACCGGGTCGGGAGGACCCCGGACGCCTGGCAGGTCGACGGCCGCCCGCAGGGCCCGGCCGCGGGGGAGGCGGACGTGTACTGCCGGGACGGCGCCACGACGGCCCGCTTCCTGCCCGCGCTGGCGGCGACCGGGCACGGCACGTACCGCTTCGACGCCTCGCCCCAGATGCGCCGCCGCCCCCTGCTGCCGCTCACCCGCGCGCTGCGTGACCTCGGGGTGGACCTGCGGCACGAAGGGGCGGAGGGCCACCACCCCCTCACGGTCCGGGCGGCCGGTGTCGCGGGCGGTGAGGTCACCCTGGACGCCGGCCAGTCCTCCCAGTACCTGACGGCGCTGCTGCTGCTCGGCCCACTGACCCGCGACGGCCTGCGCATCCGGGTCACGGACCTGGTCTCCGCCCCGTACGTGGACATCACCATCGCGATGATGCGGGCGTTCGGGGCGGAGGTGACACGCGACGGCGACGTCTTCGTCGTCCCCCCGGGCGGCTACCGCGCCACCACCTACCCGATCGAGCCCGACGCCTCCACCGCGAGCTACTTCTTCGCGGCGGCCGCGGTGACACCGGGCGGGGAGGTGACGGTACCGGGCCTGGGCCGGGGCGCCCTCCAGGGCGACCTGGGCTTCGTCGACGTCCTGCGGCGGATGGGCGCGGACGTGACGGTGGGCGCGGACGCCACGACCGTCCGCGGCACGGGCGGGCTGCGCGGCCTGACGGTCGCCATGCGGGACATCTCCGACACCATGCCGACACTCGCGGCGATCGCGCCCTTCGCCTCCGGCCCGGTGCGCATCGAGGACGTGGCGAACACCCGGGTCAAGGAGTGCGACCGGCTGGAGGCCTGCGCGCACAACCTGCGGCGGCTGGGCGTGGACGTGGCCACCGGCCCGGACTGGATCGAGATCCGCCCGGGCACGCGGCCCACGCCCGCGGAGATCACCTCGTACGGCGACCACCGCATCGTCATGTCCTTCGCGGTCACCGGGCTGCGCGTGCCGGGAATCTCGTTCGACGACCCCGACTGCGTGCGCAAGACTTTCCCCGGCTTTCACGAGGCGTTCGCCGAGTTCGCGGCGGAGTTGCGGAGCGGGCTGGGCGGCTGACCGCGGTCACCGACCTGTGCCGCGACGAAGGAGGGTTCGACCCGGTGGGATACAAGCTGCAAGGCCCTTTGCTCGAGGGCGAGTCGGTGCGTCTGGAGCCGCTGACGGCCCGGCATGCTGCCGACCTCGCCGCGGCGGCCGAGGAGGACCGGGACACGTACGCCTTCACCTGGGTGCCGAGGGCCGACGAGGTGGCCGGCTACATCGAAGCGCAGCTGGAGCGGGCGTCGACCGGGCGGCTCGCGCCGTACGCCCAGGTGTCGCACGCGACCGGGCGGGCGGTGGGCGCGACGGCGTACTGGGAGCCGCGGTGCTGGCACACGGACGACCGGCTCGACGCGGTCGAGGTCGGTTTCACCTGGCTGGCCCGCTCGGCGCAGGGCACCGGCGTGAACGCGGAGGCCAAGCTGCTGCTGTTCCGCCATGCCTTCGAGGTATGGGGCGTGTCGCGGGTCGACCTGAAGACGGACGCCCGCAACAGCCGTTCCAGGGCGGCGATCGAGAGCGTGGGCGCCCGCTTCGAGGGCGTGCTGCGCAACTGGTCGCGGTCCTGGGCGCCGGGGGAGGAGGACCGGCTGCGGGACTCGGCGATCTTCTCCATCACGGAGCGGGAGTGGCCGCTGTGCCGACAACGGCTGGAGCAGCGGGTGGCGGGGTTCCTGGCCCGGGCATAGGCACGACGATCCAGATCACGCGGACCTGATCACTCGGACCTGATCACCCGTGCCCGATCACGAAGGTGAACCCATGACCACTCACGTCCTGATCCTGCACGGCTGGCAGAACCGCCGCCCCGAGGCCCACTGGCAGCACCGCCTCGCCGACCGCCTCACCGCACTCGGTCACCCGGTGACCTACCCCCAGCTCCCCGACCCCGACGACCCGGACCTCGAGACCTGGCTGTCGGAGCTCACCGGCCACCTGGCCGGTCTGCGCGCGGACGCCGAGCGTGTCGTCGTCGCGCACAGCGCCTCCGCGGTGCTGTGGCTGCACGCCGTCGCGCGCGGGCTGGTGCCGGACGGCGCCGTGGACCGCGTACTCCTGGTCGCCCCGCCCGCCGCCTCCGTCCTCCTGCGCCACCCGGAGATCGCCGCGTTCGCGCCGCCCGCCCTCGACTTCACCCTCCCCGCCCCCACCCGGCTGGTGGCCGGCGACGACGACCCCTACTGCCCGGAGGGCGCCCGCGCACTCTACGGAGACCCCCTGGGCATCCCCACCGACGTCCTCCCCGGCGCCGCCCACCTCGACCTGGACGCCGGCTACGGCGACTGGCCCGCGGTCCTCAACTGGTGCCTGGACCCGGCCACCCGCATCACGCCGAATCGTTGAGCAGCCGCCCCAGATGCGCGCTCCCCGCCTCCAGCAGGCCCTCCAGGGGCGCCGCCTCCTCGTACCAGCGCTTCTCGTACTCCCAGCACAGCCACCCGTCCCACTCGTGGCGGGAGAGCACCTCCACGGCGTCGGACAGCGGCAGCACGCCGGCGCCGAGCGGCAACGGGGTCGTGTCGTCGGCGGAGGCGATGTCCTTGACCTGGACGTAGCCGAGGTAGGGAGAGAGGGCCGCGTAGGTCTCGGCGGGCTGCTCGCCGCCCAGCCAGGTGTGCATGACGTCCCAGAGGGCGCCGACGTGCCGGTGGCCGACGAGGCCGAGGATCCGGATCGCGTCGGCGGCGGTGCGGTGCGAGTCGTGGGTCTCCAGCAGGATGCGTACGCCGAGGTCGCCGGCGTACTCCGCGGCGGTGCCCAGCCGGCGGGCGGCGATGGCGTCGGCCCGCTCGCGGGTCTGTTCGCGGTCCGCGCCGGGGAAGACCCGCACGTACGGGGCGCCGAGGTCGTGGGCGAGGTCGAGGAGTTCGCGGATCTCGTCGATCACGGGGCCGTCGTCGCCGGGTGCGGCCACCCGCGCGTATCCCGCGAGGCCCAGGATCTCGATGCCGCCCGCCTTGAACTCGCCCGCCACGTCGGCCCGTTCGCCCGCGCCGATGCCGGGATGGACGGGTTCCTCCGGATGGGCGCGCAGTTCCACGCCGTGGTAGCCGTGGGTGGCCGCGAGCCGGACCACGTCCGGGATGGGCAGGCCGGGGACGCCGAGGGTGGAGAAGGCCAGTCGCATGGTCCCTATTGTCACCGGGAATCCCCGAAGCAACCCTGCCGTGTCACTCCCGTGTGCCGTGCAGGTCCAGCCGCCAGTCCTGACCGTTGAGGTCCTTCCCGAAGGACCGGTGCGGTTTCTCGGCGGCCAGGACGAAGCCGTGGCGCTGGTAGATGCTGCGGGCGGCGGCGAGGACGTCGTTGGTCCACAGCACCAGCTCGTGGTAGCCGACGCCGCGCGCGAAGTCGATCACGGCCCGCACCAGCCGGGCGCCGATGCCGAGCCCGCGGGCCTCCGGCTCGACCAGCAGCAACCTGAGCCGCGCCGTGGCCGGGGCCTCGTCGCGCACGCACATCACGCACCCCACCGGCCGCCCGTCCAGCTCGGCGATCCACACCCGCTCCAGATGCGGGTCGTGGTCCTCGGCGAAGTCGGCGACGATGCGGGCGACCAGCCCCTCGTAGTCCGCGTTCCAGCCGTACTCCGCCGCGTACAGCGCGGCGTTGCGCTGCACGATCCAGCCGAGGTCGCCGGGACCGGGCTCGCGCAGCAGCACGTCCTCCCGGCGATGGGGAGGACGCCCGTCGGACAGCAGCGTCCGCACGGTCAGCATCGCCTCGGACAGCCGGGGCCGGTCGTCGGGCGGGACGGTGGCCAGCAGCGCGCCGACCGACTCGTCGGCCCGCTGGGCCAGCAGTGCGGCGGTCTCCCTGCCCTTTGCGGTGAGGGTGACGCGCCGCCGCCGGGGGTCGGACGTGGAGGCGGTCCGCTCGATCAGCCCGGCCTCCTCGAACCTGTTCAGGATCCGGCTGAGATACCCGGCGTCCAACGACAGTTCGCCCCGCAGATCGGCCGCGTCGGTCCGCGCCGAGTGCGCGAGCTCGTACAGCACACGGGACTCGGTCAGGGTGTACGGCGCGTACAGCTGCCGGCTGTAGTCGAGCGCGCCGATCACGTTCGTGTAGAAGCGGTTGAAGGCCCGGATGTCCTGGACGGTCATGATCGTCGACCTTCCGGATGGTTGACTGAGTCAGAGATATCGAGCCTAGGTCACCGACGCCGGGGCGACCAGCCCTTTTCAGACCGTCCGGCGTTTGAGTACGAGGCCGTTCAGGCCGAAGCGGGGGTCTGGGGGCGGCAGCCCCCAGCAGACGCCCGCACGAACAAGCGGCTCCTCACAACGACCGGCGCCTCAAGACACCCGCGGCCCCCCGGAGGACCCCCGCACCATCAACTCCCCCCGAACCGTCGCGATCCCCCCGGGCGGCGGCTCCTCGCGCCCCATGGCGATCCGCCCCGCCCGAGCCCCCGCCTCGGCCAACGGCAACCGCACCGTCGTCAGCGCCGGCACCGCGTCCACGCTGAACGGCAGATCGTCGAACCCGGCGACCGACACGTCCTCGGGAATCCGCAGCCCGGACTCCCGCAGCGCGGCGCACGCCCCCAGCGCGACGGAGTCGTTCGCGGCGACCACGGCCGTCAGCGACGGGTCCCGGCGCAGCAGTTCCAGCGTGGCCTCGTACCCCGACTGCCGGTCGTAGCGCCCCCACACGGTCCAGCGCGGGTCCTCCTCGATGCCCGCCGCGGCCAGTGCCGCCCGGTGGCCCTCCAGCCGGTGCCGGGTCGTCGTCCGCTCCTCCGGGCCCGCGATGTACCCCATCCTGCGGTGCCCGAGCCCGATGAGGTGCTCGGTCAGCCGCTGCCCGCCCCCGCGGTTGTCGAAGGTCAGCGCGATCGCCCCGGTCTCCGGTGCCGGCGGCCGCCCGCACAGCACCACCCGCGTCCCGGCCTCCGTCAGCTTGCGCAGCTTCGCCGCCACGGCCGTCGCGTGCGGCTCGTCCTCCACGGCCCCGCCGGTCAGCACCACGGCCGCCGCCCGCTGCCGCTGCAGCAGTGTCAGATACGTCAGCTCGCGCTCCGGCGTACCGCCCGTGTTGCAGACCACCGCCAGCCGCTCACCGCCGGCCCGTCCGCCGGGCCCGCCGATCTCCGACTGGATGGCGCTCGCCATGATCCCGAAGAAGGGGTCCGCGATGTCGTTGACGAGGATTCCCACCAGGTCCGACGTGGCGGCGGCCAGCGAACTCGCCGGCCCGTTCAGTACGTAGTCCAGCTCGTCCACGGCCTTCAGCACCCGCTCACGGGTGGAGGCGGCCACGGGATAGTTCCCGTTCAGCACGCGCGACACCGTCGCGGGCGAGACCTGCGCGCGGGCCGCCACGTCCGCCAGGGTCACCGTCATCTCGTCGTCCTCCGGTCGCGCATCATCGTCGTACCTCGTTGTACACGCACAGGACACGGCCGCGGTTTCGCGGGGACCCCGGCCATGGTTTTCGACCAGACCTTACGGGCACACCCCCGGGTTGTTCGCCCCCTCGAACAACTCGACCTCGTTACGGTCTTGTCCAGACCGCTGGTCAGAGGCTAGCTTCTTATGTCATAGAAAGCGCTTGCTGTGACGCTCATCAGTGAAAGACGGGGCGTACGCGGCGCGGTCCCCGCGTACGAAGGGAATGACGTGACACGCAAGACGGTGCGTATCGCCATGAACGGCGTGACCGGACGCATGGGCTACCGCCAGCACCTGGTCCGCTCGATCCTGGCCATCCGCGAACAGGGCGGCCTCGACCTCGGCGACGGCACCGTGCTGTGGCCGGAACCGATCCTGGTCGGCCGCCGCGAGCATGCCCTCAGGGCGCTCGCCGAGCAGCACGGCCTGGCCCCGGAGAACATCTCGACGGACGTCGCCGCGGTCCTCGCCGACCCGGGCGTCGACATCTACTTCGACGCCCAGGTGACCTCGGCCCGCGAGGACGCGATCAAGAAGGCCATCGCGGCGGGCAAGCACATCTACACCGAGAAGCCGACGGCCACCGGCCTGGACGGCGCGCTGGAGCTCGCCCGCCTCGCGAACCAGGCCGGCATCAAGCACGGCGTCGTCCAGGACAAGCTCTTCCTCCCCGGCCTGCTCAAGCTCAAACGCCTCATCGACGGCGGCTTCTTCGGCCGGATCCTGTCCGTGCGCGGCGAGTTCGGCTACTGGGTCTTCGAGGGCGACTGGCAGAGTGCCCAGCGCCCGTCGTGGAACTACCGTGCCGAGGACGGCGGCGGCATCGTTGTCGACATGTTCCCGCACTGGGAGTACGTCCTGCACGAGCTGTTCGGCCGGGTGAAGTCCGTGCAGGCCATCGCCACCACCCACATCCCGCAGCGCTGGGACGAGAACGGCAAGCCCTACGACGCCACCGCCGACGACGCCGCCTACGGCATCTTCGAGCTCGACGGCGGCGCGATCGCCCAGATCAACTCCTCCTGGGCGGTGCGCGTCAACCGCGACGAACTCGTCGAGTTCCAGGTCGACGGCACCGAGGGCTCCGCCGTCGCGGGCCTGCGCAACTGCTGCGTCCAGCACCGCTCCATGACGCCCATGCCGGTCTGGAACCCCGATCTCCCGGCCACCTACTCCTTCCGCGACCAGTGGCAGGAGATCCCCGACAACGACGACTTCGACAACGGCTTCAAGGCCCAGTGGGAGCTGTTCCTGCGGCACGTCTACGCCGACGCCCCTTACCACTGGGACCTCCTGGCCGGCGCCCGCGGCGTCCAGCTCGCCGAGCTGGGCCTGAAGTCCTCGGCCGAGGGCGTCCGCATCGACGTACCGGAGATCCAGCTGTGACCATCCGACTCCCGGACTCCACGGGCGGGTTGAGGACGTACGAGCCCCGCCCCGAACCGTTCGCCGTCAGCCCCGGCGCCCCCTTCACCTGCCGTACGGTCTTCTCGGCGGCGCACGTCGTCGCCGACCCGTTCGCCGACACGACCCCCGACTCGCCGGCGGCCGTCGACTGGGACGCCACCCTCGCCTTCCGCCGCCACCTGTGGTCCCACGGGCTCGGCGTCGCCGAGGCCATGGACACCGCCCAGCGCGGCATGGGCCTGGACTGGACGGGCGCGGCCGAGCTGGTCCGCCGCAGCGCCGCCGAGGCCAGGGCGGTCGGCGGCCGGATCGCCTGCGGCGTCGGCACCGACCAGATCACCGCCGGAACCCTCGCCGAGGTCCGGGCGGCCTACGAGGAGCAGCTCGCCCTCGTGGAGTCCTGCGGCGCCCAGGCGATCCTGATGGCCTCCCGCGCGCTGGCGGCCGCCGCGTCCGGTCCCGAGGACTACCTGGAGGTCTACGGCCATCTGCTGCGCCAGGCCGCCGAGCCGGTGGTCCTGCACTGGCTCGGCCCGATGTTCGACCCGGCGCTGGAGGGCTACTGGGGCTCCGCCGACCTCGACGCGGCCACGGACACCTTCCTGGAGGTCATCGCCGCCCACCCCGACAAGGTCGAGGGCATCAAGGTCTCCCTGCTGGACGCCCAGCGGGAGATCGACATCCGGCGCCGCCTGCCGCAGGGCGTGCGCTGCTACACGGGCGACGACTTCAACTACCCCGAGCTGATCGCCGGTGACGAGAAGGGCTTCAGCCACGCCCTGCTCGGCATCTTCGACCCGCTGGGGCCCCTGGCGGCGCAGGCGGTCCGCGTCCTGGACACCGGGGACGTCGCCGGCTTCCGTGAACTCCTGGACCCCACGGTCGAGTTGTCCCGCCATCTCTTCCAGGCGCCCACCCGCTTCTACAAGACGGGCGTGGTCTTCCTGGCCTGGCTGGCCGGTCACCAGTCGCACTTCACCATGGTCGGCGGCCTGCAGTCGGCCCGCTCCCTGCCGCACTTCGCCCGCGCCTACGAACTCGCCGACGGACTGGGCCTGTTCCCGGACCCGAAGCTGGCGGAGGAGCGGATGAGGAACCTGCTCGCCCTGTACGGAGTGCCCCAGTGAACGACCCCGACCTGACGCGTTTCTCCATCAACCAGATGACGGTCAAGCAGCTGTCGTTGCCCGAACTGGTCGACGCCTGCCGGGAGCTGGGGATCGGCAACGTCGGCCTGTGGCGCGAGCCCGTGCAGTCGTACGGCCTCGACGCGACCGCCAAGCTGGTCCGCGACGCGGGCCTGACGGTCACCACCCTGTGCCGGGGCGGCTTCCTCACGGCGATCGACCCGGCCGAGCGCGCCGCCGCCCTGGCCGACAACCGCCGCGCCGTCGACGAGGCGGCGACCCTGGGCACCGACACCCTCGTGCTGGTCTCGGGCGGCCTCCCGGCCGGCTCCAAGGACCTGCACGGCGCCCGCGAGCGGATCGCCGACGCGCTCGCGGAACTCGGCCCGTACGCCGAGCGGCACGGTGTCCGCCTGGCCATCGAGCCGCTGCACCCGATGTTCGCCTCCGACCGCTGCGTGGTCTCGACCCTCACCCAGGCCCTCGACCTCGCGGAACGCTTCCCCGCGCACCAGGTCGGCGTCACCGTCGACACGTACCACATCTGGTGGGACGACAACGCGCCCGCGCAGATCGCCCGCGCCGGGGCGGGCAACCGCATCCACACCTTCCAGCTCGCCGACTGGACCACCCCCCTCCCGGAGGGCGTCCTCAACGGCCGCGGCCAGATCGGCGACGGCGCGATCGACATGCGGGAGTGGAAGGGCTACGTCGAGGCGGCGGGCTACACCGGCGCCATCGAGGTCGAGCTGTTCAACGACGTCCTGTGGGCACGGGACGGCCGCGAGGTCCTGAACGAGACGGCGCACCGCTTCGTGGAGCACGTGATCCGGTGAGTGCGGGAGGCACACGCGCGCGCCACCGGTTCCGCTGAGCCGGTGTGCCGACGGCCGTTCGGTGGGAGGACCGAGCGGCCGTCCGCACGGATCTCCGTTCCAGCCGCTCGGAGGCAGTTACCCCGCCTCGTCAGCCAGTTCTCTGCCCAGCCGCTCTATGTGCTGGTCCGCCTCGGCCAGTCGCGCCTGGTTCAGGGAGACGCCCAGCAGGTAGTGGCGGTCGTAGAGCTGCTGGAAGTACACGGCTCCCTGCTCCACGTTCAGCACGATCTGCTGGATCTCCCCTTCGAGCAGTGCGTGCAGGGAGGTGTTCATACGGTCCGTGACGCCGGGGAGTAGCTGTCCCAGCAGGCCGTACCTGTCCCGTCGCTGCTGCGGCGTGGCGGAGCCGAAGTGGCTGCGCAGCGCTGGGTGGCGGAAGATGTCGGCCGTGCAGGCGGGGACACCGGCGGCGTAGTACGCGACGTAGTGCAGGCCATGGATGCCCAGGGCCGCGCGCAGCAGGTCGCCGATGCCGGCTGCCCTGTCGGCGCCGGTGTCCACCATGTACGGGTTGCCTTCGGCGACGTCGTCCGCCTCGGTGTCGTCCTCGCCTGCGGGCGGTTTCGCCGAAGCGCCCGCGGCGGCGTACCTGCTCGCATACGCGCGGCGGTGCAGCATGCTGTAACGGACGGCCGGCCGGAGGCCGTCCATCCCCTCGTTCATACGGGCGATCAGCTCGGTTATCCGGTCCTGGCGCGTGGCGCAGCAGAGATGGAAGTCGGCCGCGACGGAATGGTAGAGAAGCGCTCCGCTGGGAACGCGCACCACCGTGCGTATGAGTGCGCCGGTGCGTAATTCCGCGAAATCAGGCGCCAATTCCTCGAGAATGTAGAAGAGTTGCCGCCCGTCGTGTTCGAGACGCTCTGATCCCGGCTCCGCCGGGAAGTCCTCGGGCGGCCGCGGAGTTTCGGCGGCGAACATTTTCGCCCGGTCCCGGTCGTAGAACGCGAGATGCGTCAGCTGACATGACTGAAGCAACTGACGGAGCCGTAAATCGAGCTCGCTCATCTTCTTGTTCACTCCGTCCAGTCCGTGTGCCGGGGCGTACGCCGGCGCCGTGTAGGGGTCAGACACCCTGCACCTCCAGATCGGCGCCGATCCTCAGATACGGCTCGGCCAGCAGTGCCGTGGCGAGCCGGTGGTCCTTCGGGAAGTATTCGGCGACCTTGCGTTCGAGGCTTGCCGCGAGTTCTCCGTCGGCCGGGGGACGGGAGGCGAGCAGGTTCGCCATCGCGGTCAGTGTGACCGGGTGGCTCTCGCCCCACGCGGACTGCTCCTTGCAGCCGTCGTAGATGTCCTGATCCTCGAGGGCCAGCTCCCCGGTGCTCAGCTCGTCCAGCGCCGCCATGCAGTTGTTGTGGTTTATTCGGGCGACCAACGTGTAGCGGTGCCTGCGGTCGAACGCGTCCCGCAGTTGGACCAGCGCCGCGCCGGCGTGCTCCTTCGCCTCCTCCGCCTGCCCGAAGTCCAGCAGGTACAGCGCGAGGTTGCTGCGGCAGATGCCGGTGAAGGGGTGGTCGTCGCCGAACACTTCGACGTAGTGGCCCAGCATGTCCCGGGTGTAGGCCACGGCGTCCGGGGTCCTGCCCTGGGCGTGCAGGCCGATGGCGAGGGACAGCCCGCAGGACATCGTGCGGGGGTGCTGCTCGCCCCAGGTGTCGCGGTAGGCGACGTACGCGTCCTTGACCAGCGTCAGGCCGTGCTCCACCTCGCCCCGGCGCACCATGGTCATGCCCAGGCTGGCGACGGCGCCCAGCGTCTGGTGGGAACCGGTGCCCAGCAGGCTGTTCAGCCTGGTGCGGGCCTCGTCCAGGTACCGCTCCGAGGTGGCCAGGTCGCCCGCCTCCCGGTGGTACGTGCCGAGATGCGCGTACGACACCCACGGCTTGGGGTCCTTCTTGGTCGCGATCTGCTCGCGCCACTCGTGCGCCTGCTGCTCCTGGCGGATCGCGGCCGGGACCGACTCGACGTAGAACTTCGACAGGGCGAGGTTGTGCGAGGCGGCCAGCGTTCCGTTGGCGTCCTCGCCGATAGCCCTCTTCAGCCCCAAGAAGGTCCCCTGGTCCTCGTCGCGCGCCTCCCGGAACCTGCCCACGGCCCGCAGGTCGGCCGCGTAGCCGCGCCGGGCCAGCAGGATGTCGGCCTCGTTGCTGCGATTCGCGCGCAGGGTGCCCGCCGCGTGGGTGGTGAGTTCGAGCGCCGTGCGGTAATCGCCGAGGAGCCGGCAGGCCGCGCCGAGCTGGGACTCCATGCGCAGCACCATGAGGTGCTCCGGTCCCAGCGCCTGCCGCCAGCGCTCCAAGACGAGTTCGCCCAGCTCACGGGCGCGCTTCCAGTCACCCGACATCCAGCGGTGGTACACCTGGCTCACCAGCCAGCGGTGCACGGCCAGCTTGGTGCTGTCCACGGCCCCGGAGACCATGACGTGCCGGTCGAGCTCGACGAAGGTCCTCGCGTGCTCCGGCTCGTGCCGTTCCAGGTCGTTCGGAACCATGGCGGCGAGGACGCCCAGCACCTCGGCGCGGGTGCCGTCGCGCTCCTCCTCGGTCATCCAGCCGCGGACCAGGTCCTGCACCACGCGGGGCACCTTGAGCGTACGCAGCCGGGGGTCCTGGACGGCGAGCGCCTGGTCGCCCAGGAGCTTGAGGTGGCGGTGCATGATGAAGTCGGCGTCGTTCAGTTCGGGGTCGGACTGCTTCAGCAGCTCCAGCATCCGGTCCGACTTGACGACGTTCATGCCGACCCCGTCCGGCGACAGGAAGGCGCACAGGTCCAGCAGCCGGGCCGCGGCCGGGGACTGCGAGCGCAGATCCTCGTAGGCCAGCTTGCAGACCTCGGTGAAGTCTCGGTACTCCGTCGAGACCTCCTCCTGGGAGGCCGTGCCGCGGCTGTCGAGCTCCTCGATGAAGAGGTCGATGTCCTGGGGGCAGGCCCGCAGCACGTTGGCCGCGGCCTTCTCCCAGATCGGCAGGTGCCCGAGCCGCTCGGCCAGCCGCAGCAGTTCCTCGTCGGACGCCCCGGGAAGCCTGCGGCTGAGCAGGGCCACACTCTCCTCGGGAGTGAAGGGGTCGACGGGATGCCTCGTGAACTCGGGAGCCCACTCCATGCTGCCCGAGGTGATCAGGACGTGGCCCGAGCCGCCGGTCGGTATGAGGTCCTTGACCGCCTCCTGGTCCTTCACACCGTCGAAGACCAGCAGCCACCGGCGCCGCTCCTGCCGCAGCCGCTCCAGCAGCGCCTGGCGGTCCTCGCCGGTGTGCGGGCCACCGCCGGAGGCGCCGACCGCGCGGGCCAGCCTGGTGAGGGAGTCCTGGACGTTCTCCGCGGCGGGCACCCACCACACCATGTCGTACTGCGAGGCGAACCGGTGGGCGTACTCCAGGGCGATCTGCTGTTTGCCGACACCGTCCAGGCCGCACAGCACCTGGGGCGGCGAGGAGTTCCCGCCGAAGGAGTCGAACCCCTCGCGCAGCGCGTTGAGTTGCTCCACCCGCCCGATGAACTCGGCGTTGCGCATGGGCAGGTCCCACACCTCGGGCTGCCGTCCGGGGAACCGGGGACCGGCCCAGGCGGCCGCCGGTTCCCCGGCCCCCGCGGACAGTCCGAAGTGGCCCAGCAACTCCTGGCGGGCCACTTCCTCGTTCTGGCCGTCCAGGGTGATCGTGTCGTGCCAGTCGAACTCGAAGTGCGGGGCCAGCCGCGCGGTGCTCACGCGCACACCGATGACCTGCTGGTCGCCCGGGCCGGCGCCGACGGGCGCGCCCGTGGTGAGTCGCGCGACGGTCTCACCGGCCGGCGTGCCCGCGAGATGCGGGGAGAGCAGGGCGAGCACGTAGGTGCTGTCGGGTAAGGAGTCGGCGGGCTTGTCGCCAGGCTGGACGATCTGGATCCGGGTCGGGGCCAGCAGTTCGCCGATCCAGTCGGCCCACAGCCGGTCGTTGGGCGCGTGCAGGATGGTGACCGTGCAGGGCTCGGCCTCCTGCTCGGCCTCCAGCCGCTCCCGGTGGGCGAGTTGCTGCCGGTACGCGCGGGACTTGGCGCTGGGCACCGGCTGGAACTCCCGTACGGCACCGTCGGTGACCCGGTCGACGAGGCTGACGTACGCCGCGAGGAGGCTGTCGGTGTCGCGGGGGTCGTCCCGCATCACCGCCAGTTCCTCGCCGTACGTGTAGTAGGGCACGTACGGCACCTTCACCTGGCCCCAGTAGGTGGCCAGGGCATCCGCGTCGGTGATTCCGAGGTACGGGTCGAGGGACCGGCGTGCTTCGTCGCGGCGCCGGTGCATCCGGTCCTGCTCGCCCCTGTCGACCCGCGTGGGCACGACGTGCAGACCGATGGGTCTGAGGGACCGGCAGATCCGTTCGGCGATCTTGCGGGCGCCCTGGATGGCCTGCCGGCTCATGGTGAGCGCGATGACGACGGTGTCGGGCAGGGCGAGCGTACAGATCTCAGCACCGCCGGAGAAGCCGGTACGGCTGTCGATGAGGACGTAGTCGTAGTCGCTGTCGAGCAGTCGCGCGCGCAGCGCCTCCAGGAACTCGCTGCCGTCGTCGCTGGTGCGGAAGCCGTTCCAGTCGATCCTGGCCAGGCGGTCGGCGTAGTCGCCGCCCATGCGTCCGGGGCCCATGTAGTGGAGCCGGCCGCCGTTCGGGAAGTCGTGTTCGAGGCGGATCTGATAGCGCTCGACGTCGGTGTGGTCGGGGTGCAGGGCGCTCGGGTCCTCCGCCTCGTCCATGGCGGCAGCTGCTTTGGCGAAGGCGGAGAACATGTCCAGCACTCCGTCGGCCGAGGTGAGGTCCTGGATCGGAAGGAAGGTGCCGTAGTAGACGTGGAGGTCGGGCGCCTCCAGGTCCCAGTCGATGACCAGCACCGACTTCCCCTGGCTGGCCATGATCCAGGCGGCGTTGGCCAGCGCCATGGTGCGGCCGGCTCCGCCTTTGAAGGAGTAGAAGGAGATGATCTTCGCCGGACCTGCCGCGATCGCCGAACCCCCCGGTCCCGCCGCACCTGTTGAACCTTCTGTACCTGCTGAACCTGTGGTACTCATCCCCCGCCCCATACGCTCAGCCCGGGCCCAGCGACTCGCCGGGCGTTCTGCTCAGAATCGAAGGCCACGGGTTCGCCCCGTGCCTGAGCCAGCCGGCGCGCTCCCGGTGCCTGCGGACGCGTCTTTCGGCCGGACTCTCGATGGACAGGTCCTCCGTTCTGCCGCGTGCACGGCCGTTGCCGGCCTCGGGGCGTGTGGCGGCGTCGGCCAGTACGGCCGCCACGATGTGCGCCAGCGCGTCCCGGCTGCCCGCCTCCTGGTGCGCCGCGCCGAGCACCCGCGCCGGTGTCCGGGAGACCGCCTCGCGCAGCCGGGCCGCGTTGGCGGTGCTCTCCTCGTCCGTGCGGGTGAGTACGACGACGACGGCGGCGACGCGTGCCGGTGACCGCGCGATCCGCTCCCACAGTGCGGGGAACGCGGGATCGCCCGTCAGCCAGGGATCGATGACGACGAGGACCGTCGCCGACTCGTCCAGCTCGTCGGGTAAGCAGCCGTCCGGCCGGGGCGTGACGACGCCGAGCCGGTCGATCCCGCAGGCCCGTGCCGCCCGGCCGACGGTGGAGGGCACGGTCTCCTCGCTGTACGGGCGAAAGGGCCGCCACTCCTCGGCCGACCGCCCGTAATGGCCGACCTGTTCGCGCAGGTGCCGCATCCGGTTGCGGGTGCCGGCCACCAGGAGCAGGAACACGTGACGGCCCGCAAGGTCGGCGGTCGGTTCCGCCGCGTGCGCCCGCGAGGACTCCGGCTCGGTTGCGGCCGGCCTGGCGCGGGCCACCGCCCGGCTCGGGCCGAACCGCGGGATCACGCCGCGGCTCTCCGCCTCGGACATGACCGGCGGCGGTGACTCGGCGGCCCGCATCAGCTCCGCAGCGACGCGGCGCACGATTCCCTGGTAGCGGCTCCGGCTGTGCCGGTCCCGCTGGAGGCCGAGCACCCCGGGCCCCTGGTACTCCTCGTCGACGATGTGCCGTATGGCGGTGACGGGACGGGGCAGCACCAGTGCGTCGGTGCGCCACACGACACCGACCAGTGAGTCGGGTCGCTCACCGGTGCGTCGCATACGGCGGTCCATGCGCTCTGTGAATACGGACCACTCCCTGGCGCACTGAAGGTCGTCGACGTACTCCGCCGAGTACAGGACCAGCAGGGCGCGGCAGTTCAGAACGACGTCGTCCGGATCCGCGGCGGGCTCCGGGCGCTTCAGCCGACCCTCGGCGGACGGCGTGCGGCCCAGCACGCTGTAGATCTCGTTCTGGACATCGATGTGGAACCGTTGGACCGGTCCTCTGTCACCGGTCGAGCTGGCGTAGCTGGTAAAGAACAACGGCCCCATCGCATCCCCCCAAGGGCCTGCCTCCTGCTGCAACCACGGCTTGGTCCTTGCTCATGGACTCACATGGACGTGAAGCACGCAGGTGGGTTTCAGTTGTACGTGCCCCCACGCCAATTGGTCCCTATGCTATGGGGTTTTGCCCTCCCGACGCCCCCGAAAACCCGACATCGACTATTCCCTCGCTCAAAAGGGCGTGTAGCATCGTACATTTGCGCTGGTAGCCTCCGTTTTTCGGCCGGGTGTCCCGGAAAATGCGGTCACCGATCCAGCCGGGGCCCGATGTGCCGGATGAGAGCGGAGATGTCCTTGCAGTAGACGGAGGGGTTGGCGAAACCCCGGCCGCGTCCGAAGCGGTGGGCGCGCAGCCCACCGCCGCAGACGCGCACCAAGGGGCACTCCTGACAGGTACGGCACAGGGAGCCCGTGCCGTACTGCGGCGCGCAGGCAAGACCCAGCAGGGCGTCGAACGAGTGGCTGAATACCGAGCCGCCCGTGCCGGCCGCTCCCTCTGCCACGGCGTTCAGTGACTCCGTCCACGCCACCGCCCCGTCCGTCTCGATCGCCACGGCCGCCGCCGGAACGGTGCCCAGTACCTCGCTGCTGCTTCCGCCGTGCCGGGACAGGGAGTCGACCGACTCGAAGAGCCGTATCCGCATCGGACGCCCGCTCTCCCGCCACCGGTCGTGGACGGCGCACAGCCACGCCGCGTACGGGGTTCCGCCGTCGGTGCTGATCGGCGGATGGTCCCAAGTCGCGTGTGGCAGAAGGAAGTCGGCGGCCGGCGGCCGGTGGGCGGCGAGGGCGTCGAAGACGCGCACCGGATCGCTCGCCGGGTCGATGGTGCACAGCAGACCGCCGAACAGGGGCCGGTAGGGCGCGGTGCCCAGCAGACGGAGCGCGGCGGTCACCCGGGCGTAGGTGCCCGGGCCCGGCCGCGACCGCGACGCCGGTCCGCGGCGGTGCCGGTCGTGCGCCTCCGCGTAGCCGTCCAGGCTGACCCCGACCTGGACGTCCAGATCCAGCAGCAGGTCCAGGAGGGCCTCGGTGAGCAGGACGCCGTTGGTCTGGAGCGCGAAGTCCACCCCGGCGCCGGCCGCGAGCACTGCCCGGCGGAGCGCTGTGGTGAGATCTGCGATCACTCGGGCTCCGGCGAGCAGCGGCTCCCCACCGTGCAGGAGCACCCTGACACGGTCCAGGCGGTGTCGTCGTACGTGTTCCGTGATGCGTGATACGAGCCGTTCGCGCACCGGCGCGGGCATGATCCGGGGGCGGTGGCGCCATCCCGAGTCACGCAATTCATATACGTAGCAGTAGTCGCAGGAAAGATTGCACCGGCTGCTCAGCTTGACGATGAATTGGTCGAATGCCCGCAGGGTTGTCCGGCCGTCTTCGGTGACGGATATCCGAGGTTCTGGCCAATGATTCGCGGGTGGGGTGCTGTCGTCCCACGTGGGTCCCTCACGTCTGTTCGGGACGGCCACCATTGACGTAGTGTCAAGGCTCGGCGAAGTTCCCTGCATCCGGCCCCCGTTCGTCACCGGGGGGCGGTTCGGATCACGCCGAGGCGCAGGCGGCGCGGCCATGTGTGTCCCCCCGCTCAGCGTACGAGGAACGACCGGTGCCCGATGAGGAGCCAACTGGCCAACGTCAGCACCTTTTTGGGCGTGACCAGGGATGCGCGGGGCAGAGGGAGTGAAGGGGTGCGCATGTCACACGACTTCGTCACGAGTTTCGCCGCCGTCGAGCACTTTGCCTATGCGGCGCAATTCCACCAGGATCTGGCCGCGGCCGTGGGGCGGCGCAGGGGGCACGCGATCCATGCGGCCATGTGCCGTGGTGGAGAGGGCAAGGCCAACCGTCCACTGGTCGCCGAGGCCCGTGTCCTGGTCGCGCTGTGCTCGGAGGCCTACTACAAGGACCCGGACTGCGGCGCCGACTGGGCGGTCTTCGAACGCCGTCTGCACCTCGTGGCCCCCCGGCTCCGCCCCTCTGACTCACCGGCCCGTGTCCTGGTGCGCTGGCGAACCGCCGTAGCACCCCCCGGAGTGCCCTTCGCCCCCATCCTGAGCGGCGAGGCCACGGACAGCTACGCCTGCACGGGTCTGTACGGCATCATCTTCGCCGAGGGCTTCGGCGCGGCGTACCGTCAGGCCGTCGACGGCATCGCCGCCGCCGTCTGTGCCGGATACGAAAGCAGCCCGCCCGTGGTGTCCGCCGACGAACTGCGCGATCTGGTACTGCCATTCCCGCGCCGTGAGGCCGGTCCGGTGGCCAAGGTGCCGCCTCAGCGGAAGCCGGCGGCGGACCCGAGACGACCGCGGGTGTTCATTTCGTACGCGCACGACGAGGACGACCCCGAGCACCGCGAACGGGTGCGCTCCCTGATCAAGCTGCTGCGCGACCACGTCGAGGTCAGGGCGGACTTCGACGCGGAGGACGAGCCCCAGAACTGGGCCCGCTGGTGCAGCGAGGAGTGCGAGGCGGCCGACTTCATCGTCATGGTGGCCTCCACCCCCTACAAGCGGCGCGTCGAGCAGAAGGAGGCCGAGGGCAAGGGACTCGGCGCGACCTGGGAGGGGGCCTACATCTGGGACTACGCCCACGACAACCCCAAGACCTGGCACCGCCGCATCCTGCGGGTCGTCTTCCCCGAACACAGCGCGGACGACCTGCCCAAGTTCCCCGGCAGCACATCGGTCACCCGCTACACGATCGACCCTGTGACGGGGGAGGGCCTCCTCGACAAGCTCCTCGGCTACCTCACCCGACCGGCCATCTGAAAAAATCATGGAAATGCCGCACAACCCTTTCCCCACCTGCCCGGTCGTACTTGGTGTCAGGACTCTTGGAGGGGGATCTGGGGGGATCGCGGGGGTTCTGATGCAGGAGGGGAAAAGCCGAGGGGGCCCGGTCGACGGATCGGGCCCCCTCGAATTTCGTCCGGCGTGCGGGCGGCTAGAAGAACACCCCGCACCTCAGCAGCACGTTCGCGTACGGCCGCGCCTCCCCGGTGCGGACCACCAGCCGTGCCCCGGCCGACAGCTCCTTCAGGCGCTCGTGCGAGACCAGCTCCAGCTGGGGGAACTCGCCCGTCAGCAGGGCGGCGGCCCCGGGATTGGCGTCCTGCACCTCCGCGGCAGCCGTGGCCCCCTCCACCACGAGTTCGGCCAGCAGGCCGTCGAGCACCGTCGCGAAGGACGGCACCCCGGCACGGAAGGCCAGGTCGACCACGCGCGGGCCGTCCGGGATCGGCATGCCCGCGTCGCACACCAGCACCCCGTCCCCGTGCCCGAGCTCGGCCAGCGCGCCGGAGAGGTGCCGGTTGAGGATCCCCGCCTTCTTCACAGGGACTCACCTCGTCGGCCGGTGTCGGACGCGTCGTCCGGCTCTCTGCCGGGGGTCCGGGGGTCGCCCCCCGGGCCGGTACAGCACAGGGACTCGACCTCCTCCGCCGTCGGGAAGGACTCCTGGGCGCCCTCTTTGGTGACGGCGGCCGCCCCGACGCGGGCCGCGTAGGCGGCGGCCTGGGCCAGGCCGGAGCCCGTGCCCAGCCGCCAGGCCAGCGCCGCCGTGAACGCGTCGCCCGCGCCCGTGGTGTCGACCGCGTCCACCTTCGTCGACGGCACCCGCTCCACCCCTTCCGCGGAGGCCACCAACGCACCTTGCGCGCCCAGGGTGATCACCACCGACCGCGGTCCCTTCGCCAGCAGCAGCCGCGCCCAGTCCTCCGGCCGCTCGGACACGCACGCCTCGCCCAGGACGACCTTCGCCTCGTGCTCGTTGACGATCAGCGGATCGCAGGCCGCCAGCACCTCGGTCGGCAGCGGCCGGGGCGGCGACGGGTTCAGCACGAACCGGCTGCCCTCCGCCAGACTGCGTACCACCTCCACGACCGTCTCCAGCGGGATCTCCAGCTGCGCCGACACCACCCGCGAGCACTGGAACAGGCTGGCCGCCGCCCGGACGTCGGCCGGGGTCAGCCGGCCGTTCGCGCCCGGCGACACCACGATGCTGTTGTCCCCCGACGGGTCGACGGTGATGAGCGCGACCCCCGTCGGCGCCCCGCCCACCAGCACGCCCACCGTGTCGACGCCGGCCGCCCGCTGCGAGTCCAGCAGCAGCCTGCCGTTCGCGTCGTCGCCGACCCGCGCCAGCAGGGCCGTACGGGCCCCGAGGCGAGCGGCGGCGACGGCCTGGTTGGCGCCCTTGCCGCCCGGGTGGACGGCCAGGTCGGAGCCGAGCACGGTCTCGCCCGCCTCCGGCCGTCGCTCGACACCGATGACCAGGTCGGCGTTGGCCGAACCCACGACCAGCAGGTCGTAGTCGTACATGAAAAGACTCCCGGATGAGTGTCCTGGGGCGGGCGGTCCCCCTGGCCGCCCGCCCGTTCCCCGTCGTTCCCGACCGTCCCGGCCGTTGCCGTCGTCAGCCGGTGAAGCCGGCCACGTTCTGCTTCGTGACGACCTTCACCGGCACCTTCACCATCTCCTCGACCTTCTTGCCCTGCAGGGCCCTGAGCGCGTTGTCCACGGCGATCCTGCCCAGTTGCGAGGGCTGCTGCGCCACGGACGCGTACAGCGTCCCCCCTTCGACGGCCTTCAGACCGTCCGGGGTGCCGTCGAATCCGACGACCTGGACCGACTTGCCGGCCTTGGAGCCCAGCGCCTTGATCGCGCCGAGGGCCATCTCGTCGTTGGCGGCGATGACGCCCTGGACGTCCGGGTGCGCCTGGAGCAGGTTCGACATCACGTCGAGTCCCTTGGTGCGGTCGAAGTCGGCCGGCTGCTGGGCGACCACCTGAATGCCCGGGTAGGCCTTCAGACCGGCCGCGAAGCCCGCCGCGCGCTCGCGCGCCGCCGACGTGCCCGCCTGGCCCTGCAGGATCACGATCTTGCCCTTGCCGCCCAGCTTCTCGCCGATCGTCCGCGCGGCCAGTTCACCGCCCTTGACGTTGTCGGAGGCCACCAGGGCGTCCACGGTCGCCTTGTTGACACCGCGGTCGACGGCGATGACCGGGATCTTCGCCTTGTCGGCGGCCTTCACGGAGTTGCTCGCCGCGTCCGAGTCCACCGGGTTGACGATGATCGCGCCGAGGCTCGAACTGGTGAAGTTCTGCAGCTGGTTGGCCTGCTGTGAGGCGTCGTTCTGTGCGTCGGTGACGGTCAGGTCCACGCCCAGCCTCTTCGCCTCGGCCTGGGCTCCGGAGCGGATCTGCACGAAGAAGGGGTTGTTGAGGGTGGACAGCGACAGGCCCACCTTCGGGGTGGCCGAGGACGAGCCGCCGTTGTGCAGGAAGGAGGTCGCGCCGACCAGCGCGACGGTGACGACGGCCGCGAGGGCGTAGGTCCCCGCCTGCTTGGACTTGTTGCCCCCGGTACCCGCGGCCACCGGCGTGGCACCCGCCTTGCGCCGCAGCGTGTCGAGGAGCACCGCCAGCGCGATGACGACGCCGATGACGACCTGCTGCCAGAACGCGGAGACGTTGAGCAGGTTCAGCCCGTTGCGGAGCACCGCCAGGATCAGCGCGCCGATCAGCGTGCCGGACGCCTTGCCGGTACCGCCCGCGAGCGAGGCCCCGCCGATGACGACCGCGGCGATCGCGTCCAGCTCGTAGCCGTCGGCGGCCTGCGGCTGCGCCGAGGACAGCCGGGCGGCGAGCACGATGCCGGCGACGGCCGCGAACAGCCCGGAGAAGGCGTAGATCGCCAGCTTCTGCTTCTTCACCCGCAGCCCGGACAGCCGTGCGGCCTCCTCGTTGCCGCCGATCGCGTACATCGAACGGCCGATGTACGTCCGCCCGAGCACGAACGCCGCCAGCAGCCCCATGACCACCATGACCAGCACGGGCACCGGCAGCCAGCCGCCGAGCGTGTCACCGAGGTGGGAGACGGAGTCGGGGAAGGGGATCGGGGAGCCCTCGGAGATCACCAGCGACAGACCGCGGGCCACCGACAGCATGGCGAGCGTCGCGATGAACGGCGGCAGTTTCCCGTACGCGATCAGGAAGCCGTTGACCAGTCCGGCCACGACGCCGGTCGCCACGGACAGCACGACCGCGAGCACGACCGGCACGCCGTGCGAAGTGGCGCTCCAGGCGAGGACGGTGGCGGACAGCGCGGCCACCGAGCCCACCGACAGGTCGATGCCCGCCGAGACGATCACGAAGGTGACGCCGAAGGCGAGGACGGCGGTCACGGCCGCCTGGACGCCGACGTTGAGCAGGTTGTCGGTGGTCAGGAAGTCCCCGGACAGCGCCGACAGGGCGATGAGGAGGACGATCAGCGCGGTGAGCGCGCCGTTGTCGAGGAGCAGGCGGCGCAGGCCGCCGGTGGCGCCACCGGCGCCCGTAGTGCTCTTGAGCGTGTCAGTGGCCACGGCTGGCCTCCGTTCCGGTCTTCTGGTTCCTGGGGTTGCTGACCGCGAGGGCCATCACGGCGTCCTGGGTGGCCTCGCCGGCCCCGAGTTCGCCCGCGATCCGGCCCTGGGCCATTACCAGCACCCGGTCGCTCATGCCGAGCACCTCGGGCAGATCACTGGAGATCATCAGTACGGCGGCCCCGGCCGCGGTCAGTTCGTTGATCAGCTGGTAGATCTCGACCTTGGCGCCGACGTCGATGCCACGGGTGGGCTCGTCGAGGATCAGCACCTTGGTGTCGGCGAGCAGCCACTTGCCGATGACGACCTTCTGCTGGTTGCCACCCGACAGGGTGCGCACGTGCTGCCCGAGTCCGGCCATCCGCACGCCGAGCTGCCCGGCGATCCGTTCGGCGGCCTCGTGCTGCCCCTTGAGGTCGACGAGCCCCGCGCGCGTGGCGGTCCGCAGGGTGACGAGCCCGAGGTTCTCCTCGACGGACGCGTCCAGCACCAGCCCCTGGCCCTTGCGGTCCTCGGGCACCAGCCCGATCCCGGCGGCCATGGCGGCGTTGACGTCACCGCGCCGCACCGCGGTCCCGGCGACCTTCACGGCGCCCCTGTCGTACGGGTCGGCGCCGAACACGGCCCGCACGACCTCGGTGCGTCCGGCTCCGACGAGCCCCGCGATGCCGACCACCTCACCGGCATGCACCTCGAAGCCGACGTCGTGGAAGACGCCGTCCCGGGTGAGCCCTTCGACGGTGAGCAACGCGGCGCCCCTCTCGGGCTGTTGACGCGGGTACTGCTGCTCGATCGACCGCCCCACCATCAGCCGTACGAGCTCGTCCTCGGCCGTGGTGGCGGGCACCTGCCCGACGGACTTCCCGTCGCGGATGACGGTCACCCGGTCGCCCAGGGCGCCGATCTCCTCCAGGTGATGCGTGATGAAGACGATCCCCACGCCGTCCTCGCGCAGTTGCCGCACGATCGCGAAGAGCTTCTCGACCTCCTCCGAGGTCAGCACGGCGGTCGGCTCGTCCATGACGAGCACGCGCGCGTTCAGGCTGAGCGCCTTGGCGATCTCGACCATCTGCAGCCGCGCGATACCGAGTTCACGCACCCGCGCGCGGGGCGAGACGCTGACGCCGACGCGCTTCAGCAGCACCTCGGCGTCGGCCTCCATCCGTTTCCGGTCGATCATCCCGAGCCGGCGCGGCTGGCGCCCCAGGAAGATGTTCTCGGCGACGGTCAGGTCCGGTACGAGGTTGAACTCCTGGTAGATGGTGGCGATGCCCAGCCGTTCGGCGTCCTGCGCCCCGCGGATGCGCACCTCCTCGCCGTCCACCAGGACCCGGCCCTCGTCGGGGTGGTAGGCGCCGGACAGCATCTTGATGAGCGTGCTCTTGCCTGCGCCGTTCTCACCGAGGAGTACGTGCACCTCGCCCCGGCGCAGATCGAAGTCGACGCCGTCGAGCGCGACCACGCCGGGGAAGGTTTTCCGTATGCCCTCGATGCGCAGCAACTCGTCCCGGTTGCTCACGACGTGCTCCTTTGCACTTCGGTGGGGTTCTCGCCGCACGAGCGGCGTACGACGAGCCGGGCGGGGAGGGTGACGGACTGGGGAGGCCGTCCCTCGATGCGGTCGATCAGGGCCCGTACGGCGGCCCGGCCCAGCTCGCCCGTGGGCTGGGCGATCGCGGTGATCGGCGGATCTGTGTGCACGAACCACGGGATGTCGTCGAACGCGGCCAGCGCGATGTCCTGCGGAACGCGCAGCCCACGCGCGCGTACGGCGTCCAGGGCGCCCAGCGCCATCAGGTTGTCGGCGGCGAAGACGACCTCGGGCGGCACGGGCAGGTCGAGGAACCCCTCGGTGACCCGCCGCCCGCTCTCGGCCTGGAAGTCGCCCTGCCCGATGTAGACGTCGGGGAGCTCCAGCCCGTACTCGGCGAGCGCCTCCCGGAAGACCTCGATGCGCTCACGTCCGGTCGTGGTGGCCGCCGGCCCCGCGATGATCGCGAGCCGCCGGTGGCCCAGCCGGTGCAGGTGCGCGACGAGGTCCCGTACCGCCGCCCGGCCGTCGGCCCGCACCACCGGCACGTCGACGCCCGGGATCCACCGGTCGACGAACACCATGGGCGTGCCCCTGCGCGCGGCGTCCAGCATGAGCGGGGAGCCGCCGTCGGTGGGGGAGACGAGCAGACCGTCGATCCGCCGGTCGAGCAGCGTCCGTACGTGATGATCCTGCAGATCGGGCCGCTCGTCGGCGTTGCCGATGATGACGCTGTAGCCGAGCGCGCGGGCCTCCTCCTCGACGGAGCGGGCCAGCTCGGTGAAGTAGGGGTTCATCACGTCGCTGATGACCAGGCCGAGGGTGTGGGTCTGGTCGGTGCGCAGCGAACGGGCGACGGCGTTCGGGCGGTAGCCCAGCGCCTCGACGGCGGCCAGCACGCGCGTGCGTGCGTCGGCGCTGACCGACGGATGGTCGTTCAGGACACGCGACACCGTGGCGACGGAGACCCCCGCCTCGGCAGCGACGTCCTTGATGCTCGCCATCGCCGCTCCACCTCCTCGTGGAATTCGTGGAATCGATTACACGACTTCGTGCAGGATGGATTGGAATCGATTACACGAGGGCTTGGCAAGCCCTTGAGACCGGATCGTGATGGAGGCGGGCGCGGAGAAGGCCGGCCTCTTACTCGTCGGCGAACAGTTCTCCGGCGTCCGTGGCGTTCAGGGCGCACCGGGCCCAGGCAGCGAGCTGATCAAGGTCGGTACAGGCCGTGACGCGCTCATGAACGGAGTCGGGTGGGACGCCTCGCCATTCGAGGATCTTCGGGATGATCTCCCGACGGCCCTGGAGTCGGCCCTGCTCCCGGCCCTCCGCGCGCACCTGTTCCGCGAGGGGGTGTCGCCAGAAGTACTGGATGCTCGTCAAGGGGTTCCTCCGGTGCCTTGGAACTGTCCGAACCGCTTGCGCGCCGAGCCCGCTGCCGGCGGGAAGATGGCCGCCGGCAGCGGAACGGCGATGCTTACTCGTCGCTGAACAGCTCCGTCGGCTCCGTGACGCGCAGGGCGCGTTGGGCCCAGGTCTCCAGCCGGGCGAGGTCCGTGCACTCTTCCACGCGCTCACGGACGGAGTCGGGCACGGGGATGCCGCGCCAATCCAGAGTGCGCAGGATTGTCTCTCGGCGCTCCTCGATACGGCCTTCCTCCCGGCCTTGCTCCCGCCCCTCCTCGCGCACTTGTTCCGCCAGCGGGTGTCGCCAGAAGTACTGGATCGCCGTCATCAGGTCCCTCCACATCTGCTTTGCCTGGGGGTCGGCCAGGCAGGAGTCGACGAACTGCACGAAGACAGCGGCGCTGTCCGGGTCGATGGTCCGCAGGGCGGCGGCCAGGGATTCCAGTATGGCCGGTGCCTGGGGGCCGCGGCCGTGCGTCATGGCCGAGAGCACCGCAAGGGGTACGTCCTTCTCGGCCTGCCGCTCGTCCGCGATCATCGGCACGTTGTCCGGGCCGAGCACGAGGGGTCGTACCGTCAGCGAGTGCCAGTCACGGAAGCCGAACCGGATTGGCCTGGACGCCCACTCGGCCGTCTTGCTGCTCTGGGTGATGACGATGAGCACCGGCTCGCAGCGGTATTTCTCGTACAAGTACGAGAGGTAGTAGGGCCAGCTGCCTCGCTTGCGCTCGTCCACCTTGCCCTGCGACTCCACCACCAGCAGATATGTGCCCTCGTCCGTCTCCGCCCGCAGCAGGGTGTCCACGCGGCGCTCGACCGGTTCGATCTCGGTGAGGTCCACGTTCAGCGCGGCGATCTCCCGAGGCGTTGGGAAGGGCACGTGCAGCACCTTCTGTAACGCCTTCGTCAGCAGCGTCGGATCCTTCTGGAAGATCCGGTGCAGCGCCTCATGCGACGAGCCGACCATCAGCTCTCCTTTCCATCGCGCTGATCAACGAGCTACGCCGCCGCGAGTTCGCACCACACGTACTTGCCCCGGTTGCCGTGCCGGGACAGGGGGTGCCAGCCCCAGACCTGGGCGCAGGCCCGCACCAGCAGCAACCCCCGGCCCTCCTCCGCCTCGCCGAGCCGCGCCAACGGCACCGGTGGCTCGGGAGGTTCGGGGTCCGCGTCCCACGCGCCGATCCGCAGCGTGCCGGGCGGCGCCCAGCGGACCCGTAGGGCGGCGGGACCCTTCGTGTGCCGTACGGCGTTGGTGATCAGCTCGGTCGCGAGCAGTTCGGCCACGTCGACGAGGGCGATCAGGCCGTGCGCGGTGAGGATCAGGCGGAGGGTGCGGCGGCTGACGGTGACGGCGCGTGGGTCGTTGGGGATGGAGAGGCAGTACTCCCAGGCTTCTGGGGTGTTTTCGGGCATGCGGCAACTCCGTTTCGGTGGTGGGGGGTTGCGGTGGCTTCGCCGCGGCCGTCAGGGCAGGCAGGACGGAGCGGTGCACTTCCGCAGAGTGTTCGTCGCGTCACTGACGGTAGATCTAAATATAGGGACGCGGCAAGCCGATCGCGTAATCTGACGCCGAAAGGGAGGACCGTTCGATGGTGAAGCGGCGCGAACCGACGGCACGTCAGATGCGTCTGGCCACTGAGCTGCGCAGGCTCCGTGAGGCCGCGGGGCTCAACTCCCGCGAGGCAGCATCACTTCTCGGTGTGAGCCCGGCTCAGATCACTCATATCGAGTCCGCGCTCGCGGGGGTGAGCGAGCAGCGGCTCCGACGTCTCGCGTCTCACTACGCCTGTACGGACGAGGAGTTCATCGACGCCTTGGTCGCGATGGCCACCGATCGCACACGCGGCTGGTGGGAGGAGTACCGCGGCCTGCTGCCCACGCCGTTCCTGGACCTCTCCGAGCTGGAATACCACGCCCGATTCCAGCGCCACGTGGCGATCCTGTACGTGCCGGGTCTGTTGCAGACCGAGGACTACGCGCGTGCCGTCTTTTCGTGCCGACTCCCGGAACTCACCGCCGAAGAGGTGGAGTTGCGCATTCGGCATCGGAAGGCCCGCCAGCAGTTCACTGTTCCGTACGAGGCGGTGATCCACGAGGCGGCACTCCGGATCAGAGTGAGCGACCGTGCCACCTCAAGGGCTCAGCTGGCCCGGCTCATCGAGCTCTCCGAAGCGGACCACATCACTGTGCGCGTCATCCCGTTCGATCAGGACGGCTTCGCCAGCGCCGCGAGCACGATGACGTACGTGGGCGGCCCGGTGCCCAAGCTGGACACGGTGGTGCGCGACGCGCTGCACGGCTCGGCGTTCTTCGATTCAGAGGCCCAGCTCAACACGTACCGAACGGGCTTTCGTAAGGTGGAGGACGCGTCACTCGACCCCGGACAGTCGCGTGAGTTCATCCACAGGCTGATGAAGGAACTGTGAGGACCCCCATGGACAACTGGCGCAAGTCCTCCTACTCGGGCCCCGGCGACGGCAACGAGTGCGTGGAGATAGCCACCACCCCCACCCACACCGCCGTCCGCGACAGCAAAACCCCCGCCCGGGCCACCCTCACCTTCCCCACCCCCGCCTTCACCACCTTCCTCGAAGCCCTGAAATCCACATCCCTTCGCTGACTGTCAGTGCTCACCAGTACCGTCGGATCATGTCCAATCAGGCGGTGATCGAAGGCGTCCTGGAACGCATCACCTACGCCAACGAGGAGAACGGCTACACCGTCGCCCGCGTCGACACCGGCAGGGGCGCCGGCGATCTCCTCACGGTCGTGGGCGGGCTGCTCGGCGCCCAGGTGGGGGAGTCCCTGCGGATGGAGGGGCGCTGGGGGTCGCACCCCCAGTACGGCAAGCAGTTCACCGTCGAGAACTACACGACCGTCCTGCCCGCCACCGTCCAGGGCATCCGGCGTTACCTCGGCTCGGGGCTCGTCAAGGGCATCGGTCCCGTCTTCGCCGACCGCATCACGCAGCACTTCGGCCTGGACACCCTGCAGATCATCGAGGAGGAGCCGAAGCGGCTGATCGAGGTGCCCGGCCTCGGTCCGAAGCGGACGAAGAAGATCGCCGACGCCTGGGAGGAGCAGAAGGCGATCAAGGAGGTGATGCTGTTTCTCCAGACGGTCGAGGTGTCGACGTCCATCGCCGTCAGGATCTACAAGAAGTACGGCGACGCCTCCATCTCCGTCGTCAAGAACCAGCCGTACCGGCTGGCTGCCGACGTCTGGGGCATCGGCTTCCTCACCGCCGACAAGATCGCCCAGTCCGTCGGCATCCCGCACGACAGCCCGGAGCGGGTGAAGGCGGGCCTTCAGTACGCGCTGTCGCAGGCCACCGACCAGGGCAACTGCTACCTCCCGGAGGAGCGGTTGATCGCCGACGCGGTGAAGCTGCTCCAGGTCGACACCGGCCTCGTGATCGAGTGCCTCGCGGAGCTGGCCCAGCCGCCCGAGGAGGGCGAGGACCCCGGTGTCGTACGGGAGAAGGTCCCCGGCGAGGACGGCGAACCGGTCACCGCCGTCTATCTCGTCCCCTTCCACCGGGCCGAACTCTCCCTCGCCGGCCAGCTGTTGCGGCTGCTGCGCAGCGAGGAGGACCGGATGCCGGGGTTCGGGGACGTCGACTGGGACAAGGCGCTCGGCTGGCTCAAGGCCCGGACCGGCGCCGACCTCGCCCCCGAGCAGGAGGCCGCCGTCAAGCTGGCGCTGACGAAGAAGGTCGCCGTGCTGACGGGTGGCCCCGGCTGCGGAAAGTCCTTCACGGTCCGCTCGATCGTCGAACTGGCCCGCGCCAAGAGGGCCAGGGTCCTGCTCGCGGCCCCCACCGGCCGTGCCGCCAAGCGCCTCGCCGAGCTCACCGGCGCCGAGGCCTCCACCGTGCACCGCCTGCTGGAGCTGAAGCCGGGTGGCGACGCGGCGTACGACCGGGACCGCCCGCTGGAGGCCGACCTGGTCGTCGTCGACGAGGCGTCGATGCTGGACCTGCTGCTCGCCAACAAGCTGGTGAAGGCCGTACCGCCGGGTGCTCATCTGCTCTTCGTCGGGGACGTGGACCAGCTCCCCTCCGTGGGCGCGGGCGAGGTGCTCCGTGACCTGCTCGCCGACGGCGGTCCCATCCCCGCCGTACGCCTCACCCGCGTGTTCCGGCAGGCCCAGCAGTCGGGGGTCGTCACGAACGCGCACCGGATCAACGCCGGGCAGCATCCCGTCACCGACGGCATGAAGGACTTCTTCCTGTTCGTGGAGGACGACACGGAGGAGGCGGGGCGGCTCACCGTGGACGTGGCGGCCCGGCGGATTCCGGCCAGGTTCGGACTCGACCCGCGCCGGGACGTCCAGGTGCTCGCGCCCATGCACAGGGGCCCCGCGGGCGCCGGCAACCTCAACGGTCTGCTCCAGCAGGCCATCACCCCGGGCCGTCCCGACCTGCCGGAGAAGAGATTCGGCGGCAGGGTCTTCCGGGTCGGCGACAAGGTCACCCAGATTCGCAACAATTACGAGAAGGGAAAGAACGGTGTCTTCAACGGCACCGTGGGCGTCGTCACCGCGCTCGACCCGGTCGACCAGCGTCTGACGGTGCTGACGGACGAGGACGAGGAGGTGCCGTACGAGTTCGACGAACTGGATGAGCTGGCACACGCGTACGCGGTGACCATTCACCGCTCGCAGGGGAGTGAATATCCCGCGGTGGTGATCCCGGTCACCACCGGTGCCTGGATGATGCTGCAGCGGAACCTGCTGTACACCGCCGTGACCAGGGCAAAGCGGCTGGTCGTCCTCGTCGGCTCGCGCAAGGCGATCGGCCAGGCGGTGCGCACGGTCTCGGCGGGACGCCGCTGCACCGCGCTCGACTTCCGGCTCTCACCCCGCCCCGTGGAGCCGTGAGAACGGGCGCTGAGGCAGGCATCACAAAAAATGATCGATCAAATGAGTCGCGAAGGTCACAGAGCCCTTCCGGATGGGGAACCGAGGGGGCAGGATGTGCAAGTTGGCGGCACTCAGTGCCGCCAGTAGGCCCGATGGTCGACCCCGAGTGCAGTCTCCTGAGCCAATTGGGGGATGGTAGAGACAGTCAGGGCAACCTCGAAGATGAGGCACTACGTCGGTGAGGGAAGACGTGAGCGACAACTCTGTAGTACTGCGGTACGGCGACGGCGAGTACACCTACCCGGTGATCGACAGCACCGTCGGCGACAAGGGCTTCGACATCGGGAAGCTCCGCGCCCAGACCGGGCTGGTCACCCTGGACAGCGGCTACGGCAACACGGCCGCATATAAATCCGCCATCACCTACCTCGACGGCGAGGCGGGCATCCTCCGGTACCGCGGCTACCCGATCGAGCAGCTGGCCGAGCGCTCGACGTTCCTGGAGGTCGCCTACCTGCTGATCAACGGCGAGCTGCCGACCGTCGACGAGCTCTCGGTGTTCAAGAACGACATCACGCAGCACACCCTGCTGCACGAGGACGTCAAGAACTTCTACAAGGGCTTCCCGCGCGACGCCCACCCGATGGCCATGCTGTCCTCGGTCGTCTCCGCGCTGTCCACCTTCTACCAGGACAGCCACAACCCCTTCGACGAGAAGCAGCGCAACCTCTCGACGATCCGCCTGCTCGCCAAGCTCCCGACGATCGCGGCGTACGCCTACAAGAAGTCGATCGGCCACCCGTTCGTCTACCCGCGCAACGACCTCGGCTACGTCGAGAACTTCCTGCGGATGACCTTCTCGGTGCCGGCGCAGGAGTACGACCTCGACCCGGTCGTCGTGGCGGCCCTCGACAAGCTGCTGATCCTGCACGCGGACCACGAGCAGAACTGTTCGACGTCCACGGTCCGCCTGGTGGGCTCGTCCCAGGCGAACATGTTCGCGTCGATCTCGGCCGGCATCAACGCCCTGTGGGGCCCCCTGCACGGCGGCGCCAACCAGTCGGTGCTGGAGATGCTCGAGGGCATCCAGTCCTCCGGCGGCGACGTCGACTCCTTCATCCGCAAGGTGAAGAACAAGGAGGACGGCGTCCGTCTGATGGGCTTCGGCCACCGGGTCTACAAGAACTTCGACCCGCGCGCCAAGATCATCAAGGCCGCCGCGCACGACGTCCTCTCCGCTCTCGGCAAGTCCGACGAGCTGCTGGACATCGCGCTGAAGCTGGAGGAGCACGCGCTTTCCGACGACTACTTCGTCTCGCGCAGCCTCTACCCGAACGTCGACTTCTACACCGGTCTGATCTACCGGGCCATGGGCTTCCCGACCGAGATGTTCACGGTCCTGTTCGCCCTCGGCCGCCTTCCGGGCTGGATCGCCCAGTGGCACGAGATGATCAAGGAGCCGGGTTCGCGCATCGGGCGCCCGCGCCAGATCTACACGGGCGTGGTGGAGCGGGACTTCGTCCCCGTCGAGCAGCGCTGACGCCTCCGGCGGGGGTGCCGATCGTCTAGTAGGTCGGTACCCCGGAGGGGGTGGGCGGCTGCGGGCCCGTGGTGGCTGGTCGCGCAGTTCCCCGCGCCCCTTGAGGGCGTTGCACTGAGCCCCCTCAAGAGCTGAACGAAAGCGGAAGGCGCCCTGGCGTCGGTCCCCCCACGGGCCGACGTCCAGGGCGCCTTCCCATGTCCCGGTGCGGATTCCCCCCACGGGATCCGGCCGGGCGCCTGAGAGGACAGCGCCTGAATCGCTGTTCTTCCGGTACCGCTGGTACTGCCGTTGAGCAGAACGAGCAAAACTCGCCGTACTACTCCTGTGTGCGATCTGCCGGGACAACGCACGCTCGGGAGGGCCGCTCAAAGCTTCCCGAAGTGCGTGCCCCGGCAACGCATCTCTGAGGAAGTCCCCCAAGACATCCCCAGATGCCAGTTCGCGCCCCCCAAGACGCTTACTGACATCGCCAACTTAGACCTTCGAACCCCTTCGATGGTTACGTTCGCATCACTGTGATCTGCGTCTCTTGCATTTGTCCGTTTGATACGCAAGAGCCCCGATGCAGCGATCGGGACTCAAGCGTAAGGATGATGCGCGAGCCTTGTGAAGAGCTTATGTGAGCCCGGCGCCGGACTCCAGAGGTCCTCTGGTCACGACTTCGGAGTAACCACCAGTAACTTCTCAGGAGTTCATCGGAATGTCCGCAGCCTGAGACTGTTGGTGACCACGAAGACCGACGAGAACGCCATCGCGGCTCCGGCGATCATCGGGTTCAGCAGTCCCGCGGCGGCCAGCGGCAGCGCGGCCACGTTGTAGCCGAAGGCCCACACGAGGTTGCCCTTGATGGTCGACAGGGTCTTCCGGGACAGCCGGATCGCGTCCGCGGCCACCCGCAGGTCGCCACGCACCAGCGTCAGGTCGCCGGCCTCGATCGCCGCGTCGGTCCCCGTCCCCATGGCGAGCCCCAGGTCGGCGGTGGCCAGCGCCGCCGCGTCGTTCACGCCGTCGCCGACCATGGCGACGACCCGACCCTCGTCCTGCAGCCGTCGTACGGCGTCCACCTTGTCCTCGGGCAGGACCTCCGCGATCACCTGCTCGATCCCGACCTCCCGCGCCACCGCCTCGGCCACGGCCCGGTTGTCCCCGGTCAGCAGCACCGGCGTCAGCCCGAGCGCCCGCAGCCGCCGTACCGCCTCCGCACTGGTCTCCTTCACGGCGTCCGCGACGGCGACGACACCGCGTGCCGCACCGTCCCAGCCGACCGCGACGGCCGTACGGCCGCCCCGCTCGGCTTCGTCCTTGGCACGGGCCAGCTCCGGCGGCAGCTCGTCGAAGAGCCGTCCCACCGCCACCTCGCGGCCCTCCACGCGCCCGCGCACACCCCGCCCGGGTACGTTCTCGAAGCCCTCGACCTCGGGCAGCCGTCCGGCCCGCTCCTCGGCACCCACGGCGACCGCCCGGGCCACCGGGTGCTCGGAGGCGTGCTCGACGGCACCCGCCAGCCGCAGCACCTCCTTCTCGTCGGTGCCGTCGGCGACGTACACCTCCTGGAGGGTCATCCGGCCGGTGGTGACCGTGCCGGTCTTGTCCAGGACGACGGTGTCGACGCGGCGCGTGGACTCCAGCACCTCGGGACCCTTGATGAGGATGCCCAGCTGCGCGCCCCGGCCGGTGCCGACCATCAGCGCGGTCGGCGTGGCCAGGCCCAGGGCGCACGGGCAGGCGATGATCAGGACCGCGACGGCCGCGGTGAACGCGGCGACCGTGTCGCCGGTGACGCCGAGCCAGACCCCGAAGGTGCCGAGCGCGATCAGGATGACGACCGGCACGAAGACCGCCGAGATGCGGTCGGCGAGCCGCTGGACCTCGGCCTTGCCGTTCTGCGCGTCCTCCACCAGCTTCGCCATCCGCGCAAGCTGGGTGTCGCCGCCCACGCGCGTGGCCTCGACGACCAGCCGTCCGCCGGCGTTCACGGTCGCGCCCGTGACGGCGGAGCCCACGCCCACGTCCACCGGCACCGACTCGCCGGTCAGCATCGACGCGTCCACAGCGGACGCGCCCTCGACGACGGTGCCGTCGGTGGCGACCTTCTCCCCGGGGCGTACGACGAATCGGTCGCCGACCGCCAGTTCGGACACCGGGATGCGCACCTCGCGCCCGCCCCGCAGGACGGAGACGTCCTTGGCGCCCAGCTCCATCAGCGCCCGGAGCGCGGCTCCCGAGCGGCGCTTGGCGCGGGCCTCCAGATAGCGGCCCAGCAGGATGAACGCCACGACTCCCGAGGCCACTTCGAGGTAGATCGTGGAGGCGCCGTCCATGCGCGACACGGTCAGCCGGAACTCGTCGTGCATGCCGGTCATGCCCGCGTCACCGAAGAACAGCGCCCACAACGACCAGCCGAACGCGGCCAGCGTGCCCACCGAGACCAGCGTGTCCATGGTGGCCGCGCCGTGCCGGGCGTTCGTCCAGGCCGCCCGGTGGAAGGGCAGCGCACCCCAGACGACCACGGGTGAGGCAAGGGTGAGCGACAGCCACTGCCAGTTGTCGAACTGCAGCGCAGGGATCATCGACAGCAGCACGACCGGGAGTGCCAGCAGCGCGGAGACGGTGAACCGCTCGCGGTAGGCGGTGAGTTCGGGGTCCTCCGCGTCCTTCCCGGTGGCGGGCGCCGTCTCGGCGGGGGGTTGCGGCGGGGGCGGCTCCTCGGCCGTGTACCCCGTCTTCACCACGGTCGCGATCAGATCGGCGACCTGGATGCCCGCGGGGTAGGTGACCTTCGCCTTCTCCGTCGCGAAGTTCACCGTGGCGGTGACGCCGTCCATGCGGTTGAGCTTCTTCTCGACACGGGCGGCGCAGGAGGCGCAGGTCATCCCGCCGATCTGCAGCTCGACCTCGGAGGCGTCGGCTATCGGTGTCTCTGCGCTGTCGGTCGTGCTTGTCGTGCTGGTCATGTCCGGACTCCAGACATCGGACCGGTCCGTACGGAGCCAGTATCAGCTGGTCGGTACGGCCGGTCGGAGAACAGGAACGGAGAGTGCCGGCGTTCAGGCCCGGCCGACGAGCTCGAAGCCGGCCTCGTCCACCGCGGCGCGCACCGCGGCCTCGTCGAGGGGGGCCTCGGAGACCACCGTGACCTCGCCGGTCGAGGCGACGGCCTTCACCGAGGTGACACCGGCGATCTCGGAGATCTCGCTCGAGACGGACCCCTCGCAGTGCCCGCAGCTCATCCCGCTCACCTTGTAGACGGCGGTGACGGTGCCCTGGGTGTCGCTCTGCGCGGTCATGTCGTTCTCCTCAAGGAGGCGTATGGGGTTGCCGGAACCCACGGTGGGCCCCGCACTCTCCACACTATACCCCTAGGGGGTATGACTCCAAGGGTCGGCGCCGCCGGAGGACGTGGACCGCGTCACGTTCACGGCCGCGCCGCGTACGCCAGCAGCAGGGCCAGGGCCGACACGGTCAGCCCGCCCCACAGGAACAGGGCCCGCAGTCGCGAGCGGATGCGCGGATCCGGCCGCCGGGGCTCCCGTGGGGAGGGGATGCGGGCCCGCGGGGCGCTGGGCGGCGAGGAGTGGGTCACGGCGGATCCCCTCATACTCGTACAGGGCGGATTTACGGGAACTTTATTGAGATACCGCCCGCCGCGCAGTTCGGGGCGCCCGTTCTGATCACGTCCCTCGCCACGCGGGTGCCCCCGCCGGGCATCCTGTACGCGCACACGCGGACGACGACGGGAGCAGGCATGCGGGCTGTGGTGTTCGAGCGGTACGGCGAGCCGGCCGAGGTGCGCGAACTGCCCGACCCCCGTCCGGCCCCCCACGGGGTCGTCGTCCGGGTCGAGGCCACCGGCCTGTGCCGCAGTGACTGGCACGGCTGGCAGGGCCACGACCCGGACATCACGCTGCCGCACGTGCCGGGCCATGAACTCGCCGGTGTCGTCGAGGCGGCCGGCGACCGGGTGACGGCCTGGCGCCCCGGCGACCGGGTCACCGTGCCCTTCGTGTGCGCGTGCGGGAGCTGCCCGTCCTGCGCGGCGGGCGACCACCAGGTCTGCGAGCGGCAGACCCAGCCCGGCTTCACCCACTGGGGCTCCTTCGCGCAGTACGTGGCCCTGGACCACGCCGACGTGAACCTGGTCGCCGTCCCCGCCGACCTGTCGTACGCCACGGCCGCCTCCCTGGGCTGCCGGTTCGCCACGGCGTTCCGGGCGGTGGTGCAGCAGGGCCGGGTGGCCGCGGGGGAGTGGGTCGCAGTGCACGGGTGCGGGGGAGTGGGCCTGTCGGCGGTGATGATCGCGGCGGCGTCCGGGGCGCGCGTGGTCGCCGTCGACGTGTCGCCCGCTGCCCTGGAACTGGCGCGGAGGCTCGGCGCGGCACAGGTCGTGGACGCGTCGGGTACACCGGACACGGCCGCCGCCGTCCTGGAACTCACCGGCGGGGGCGCCCACTTGTCCCTCGACGCCCTGGGCTCGCCCGTCACCTGCGCGGCCTCCGTGAACGGCCTGCGCCGGCGCGGCCGGCACGTCCAGGTGGGTCTGCTGCCGTCACCGGACGGCACCACCCCCGTTCCCATGGCCCGCGCCGTCGCCCTGGAACTGGAGCTCCTCGGCAGCCACGGCATGGCGGCGCACACCTACCCGCCGATGCTGGAACTGGTCCGCGCGGGCGTCCTGCGCCCCGACCTCCTCGTCACCGCCACCATCGGCCTGGACGCGGCCCCTGCCGCACTGGCCGCGCTGGGCACGGCGCCGGGAGCGGGGGTGACGGTCATCGAGCCGTGGAGCGGGCGCGCGTAGGACCACCGGGCCCGCCCGCGGCTCACTCGTCCCTGCGGCCCCGGTTGCCGGGCCGGGAGGCCACCCACGCCCGCACCGTGTCGGCGTACCAGAAGGGTTTGCCGCCCTCGACGTGGTCGGGCGGCGGCAGCAGCCCGTGCTTGCGGTAGGAGCGCACGGTGTCCGGCTGCACCCGGATGTGCGCGGCGATCTCCTTGTAGGACCACAACCGTCGGTCTGACACGAGTCGCACCTCCCTGCGCGCACCGCGGGGGCGGCCGGGGAGGGCCGTCGGGGAGCCGGGCGCTGCGCTGGCGATCACAAAGCCTGCGCCCGGTGAACGACGTGGCAGGAAAGCCGGTCAGGGTCTGTGCGCCGGGTGTGACCCAAGACCCGCGTACCCGCGACATGTGTGACACGACAGAGGCGTTCGTGACAGGAGTGGTGCACGGGCGTATGCGGGCGCTTCGGCGCGGTGCGTTGACATCGACCGGAGGGCGGCCCCCGGTGCGACAGGGCTCAGGCCCCGCAGGACCTCAGGAACGCCCGGGTCCGCTGGGCGATGGGCAGCGGCTTGTCCGGCTCGCAGGGGTACATGTCCTGCTCGACGATCGCGAACAGGTCCACGTCCAGCCGCTGGGCCGCCTCCAGCACGGGCCCCAGCTCGGGCACTCCGGCCGGCGGCTCGCACATCACGCCCTGCGCCACGGCCGGACCGAACGGCGTCCCCTTGGCCCGCACGTCCGCCAGGATCTCCGGGTCCACCTGCTTCAGGTGCAGGTACCCGATCCGCTCGCCGTAGGTCTCGATCAGCTTGACGCTGTCGCCGCCGCAGTAGGCGTAGTGCCCGGTGTCCAGGCACAGCGAGACCAGGGACGAGTCGGTGCCGTCCAGGAACCGGACGACGTTCTCCTCGCTGTCGATGTGCGTGTCCGCGTGGGGGTGCACGACGATCTGCAGGCCGTACTCCTCCCGCACCCGCTGCCCCAGCCGCTCGGTCAGTGAGGTCAGGTTGCCCCACTGCTCGGGGGTCAGCTCGGAGGACTCCAGCACCTCGCCGGTCTTGTCGTCCCGCCAGAAGGACGGGATCACGACCAGGTGCCTCGCGCCCATGGCCTGCGCGAGGACCGCGTTGTCGGCCACGTGCGCCCAGGTCTTGTCCCAGACGGCCTCGCCGTGGTGCAGCCCGGTGAAGACGGTGCCCGCGGAGACCTTCAGCCCCCGCCGGTCCACCTCCTCGGTGAGCACCGCGGGGTCGGTCGGCAGGTACCCGTACGGGCCCAGCTCGATCCACTCGTAGCCGGACTGGGCGACCTCGTCGAGGAACCGCTGCCAGGGCACCTGGCGGGGGTCGTCGGGGAACCACACACCCCACGAGTCGGGAGCCGACCCGATCCGGATGCGGGACAGTGAGGACTGGGAGGACAACGGCGTCATGCCCGTCAGCTTCAGCGGCCCGAGTAAGCGCTGTCAAGGTCTCGTCCGAATGTCTGGACAAAACATTGACAGGGTCGCTCGGACAGGGCTACAAACGCGGGGAGAGCCGTGACGAAGGGATGCCGATGGCGTACGACCTGATCACCATGGGGCGGATCGGAGTGGACCTGTATCCACTGCAGACCGGCGTCCCGCTGCCGCAGGTGACGAGCTTCGGCAAGTTCCTCGGCGGCTCGGCGACGAACGTCGCGGTGGCCGCCGCCCGCCTCGGCCGCAGGACCGCGGTGATCACCCGCACCGGCGACGACCCCTTCGGCACCTACCTCCATCAAGCGCTGCGGGACTTCGGCGTCGACGACCGCTGGGTCACCCCCGTGCCGGGCCTGCCCACGCCGGTCACCTTCTGCGAGGTCTTCCCGCCCGACGACTTCCCGCTGTACTTCTACCGGCGGCCCAAGGCCCCCGACCTGGAGATCGACGCCCACGACCTGGACCTCGACGCCATCCGCGAGGCCCGCGTCTTCTGGGTCACCGGCACCGGCCTGAGCGAGGAACCCAGCCGTACGGCGACGCTGGCGGCGCTCGCCCACCGCGCCAAGGCCGGCACCACCGTCTTCGACCTCGACTGGCGCCCCATGTTCTGGGCGGACCCGGCCTCGGCCCGCCCCTTCTACAAGGAGGCCCTGCGCCACACCACCGTCGCGGTCGGCAACCTCGACGAGGTGGAGGTCGCCACCGGTGTCCGCGAACCCCGGGCGGCCGCCGAGGCGCTGCTGGACGCGGGCGTGGAACTCGCGGTCGTCAAGCAGGGCCCCAAGGGCGTCCTCGCCGTCGACAGCAAGGGCGACTCGGCCGAGGTGCCCCCGCTCCCGGTGAACGTCCTCAACGGCCTCGGCGCCGGCGACGCGTTCGGCGGCTCCCTCTGCGACGGCCTGCTGGCGGGCCGGGACCTGGAGACCATCATGCGGCGCGCCAACGCGGCCGGGGCGATCGTCGCCTCCCGGCTGGAGTGCTCGTCGGCCATGCCGACGGCGGACGAGATCGAGGCCGCCCTCACCGCCGGAGCGGTGCTGTGAGGGCCGGCCGGGTCCGCGGGACCGAGGGCGAGGCGACGGACGTGGGCGCGACCGGCGCGGCGGCGGCCGTGCGCAGCGTCGACGTCGGCGAACTGGTCCGGCTGCGCGCCCAGCGCCCCGAGGCGATCGCCGAGGCCGCCGCCCGCCGCACCCGCCGCCCGCTGCTGAACGACTCCGGCCGGCTGATGATCGTCGCAGCCGACCACCCGGCCCGCGGCGCGCTCGGCGTCGGCGACCGCGCCTTCGCCATGGCCAACCGCGCCGACCTGCTCGAACGCCTCTGCCTTGCGCTGTCCCGCCCCGGCGTCGACGGCGTCCTCGCGACCGCCGACATCCTCGACGACCTGCTGCTCCTCGGCGCCCTGGACGGCAAGGTCGTCATGGGCTCCATGAACCGCGGCGGACTGCAGGGCGCCAGTTTCGAACTCGACGACCGCTTCACCGGCCACCGCGCCGAGGACATCGAGCGGCTCGGCTTCGACGCCGGCAAGCTGCTGCTGCGCATCGACTACTCCGACCCGGGCTCCCTGACCACCCTGGAGTCCACCGCCCGCGCCGTCGACGACATGGCGGCGCGCCGGCTGCCCGTGTTCGTCGAGCCGTTCATCAGCCGCCGCACGGACGAGGGCCGGCTCAGGAACGACCTGTCCGCCGAGGCGGTCACCAGGTCCATCGCCATCGCCTCCGGGCTCGGCGGCACCTCGGCCTACACCTGGCTGAAACTGCCGGTCACCGAGAACCCCGACGACATGGCCGAGGTCATGCAGACCTCCACCCTCCCGGCCGTGCTGCTGGGCGGCGAGGTCGGCGACGACCAGGACGGCGCGTACGAGAAGTGGCGCGGCGCCCTGCAACTGCCCACCGTGCGCGGCCTGGTGGTCGGCCGCTCACTGCTGTACCCGGCGGACGGCGATGTGGCCGCCGCCGTGGACACCGCCGTAGGACTGCTGTGAGGGCCGCATGAGCAGCAAGGAGCTGTACGTTCCGCGGGGCGCCACCGCCGACGCCGATCACGTGCTCGACATCGGCCCCGAGCGGGCAGGCTGGGAGTACAGCAGTCTGCGCGTCGTCGAACTGGCGCCGGGGCAGACACACACGTTCGCCACCGGCGACAGCGAGTGGATCGTGCTTCCGCTGGAAGGCGGATGTACCGTGCGAACGGCTGACGAACAGTTCCAACTCCTGGGCAGGGGAAGCGTTTTCGCGTCGGTCACCGACTTCGCGTACGTTCCCCGTGACGCCCGGGCCCAGATCGCCTCCGGCGCGGGAGGCCGCTTCGCCCTGGCAGGAGCGAAGTGCGAGCGACGACTCCCCGCCCGCTACGGCCCCGCGCCGGAGGTCCCCGTCGAACAGCGCGGCAGCGGCAACCGGTTGCGGCACGTCCGTAACTTCGCCTCCGCCGACGCCTTCGACTGCGACAAGCTCATCGCCGTCGAGGTGATCACCCCCGGCGGCAACTGGTCCTCGTACCCGCCGCACAAGCACGACGAGCACCGGCCGGGCGTCGAAGCGGAGTTGGAGGAGATCTACTACTTCGAGATCGACGGCCCGAACGGATTCGGCTATCAGCGCGTATCTCCCTCCCGTGAGGGCGGATCCGACGTCCTCGCCGAGGTCCGCTCCGGCGACGCCGTCCTCGTCCCCGACGGATGGCACGGCCCGTCCATCGCCCAGCCCGGCCACGACATGTACTACCTCAACGTCATGGCGGGGCCGGGCGGGACACGGGAGTGGCGGATCTGCTTCCACCCGGACCACACGGAGGGTTACCGATGACTCCGACCACCTCGACGACGAGGCTGACGGTCGCCCAGGCGCTGGTGCGCTTCCTGTCCGCGCAGTACACCCGGCGCGACGGCGTACGACAGCGGCTGATCGGCGCGACCTGGGGCATCTTCGGCCACGGAAACGTGGCCGGCATCGGCCAGGCGCTCGTCGAGTACGCGGACCACATGCCGTACCACCAGGGCCGCAACGAACAGGCCATGGTGCACGCGGCCGTCGGCTACGCCCGCCAGTCGGGCCGGCTGTCCACCCACGCGGTGACGACCTCCATCGGCCCGGGCGCCACCAACCTGGTCACCGGCGCCGCCCTGGCCACGATCAACCACCTCCCGGTCCTGCTCCTGCCCGGCGACGTCTTCGCCGGCCGCCCCGCCGACCCGGTGCTGCAACAGCTCGAAGTCCCGTACGCGGGCGATGTGTCGGTCAACGACTGCCTGCGCCCGGTGTCGAAGTACTTCGACCGGATCACCCGCCCCGAGGCGCTGATCCCGTCGGCCCTGAACGCCATGCGCGTCCTGACCGACCCGGTCGAGACCGGCGCCGTGACCCTTGCCCTCCCGCAGGACGTCCAGGCCGAGGCCTACGACTGGCCCGAGGAGTTCTTCGCCGAGCGCACCTGGGTCGTACGGCGCCCGGGCGCCGATCCCACCGAGCTCGCCGAGGCCGTGACCGCGATCAGGAACGCGCGCAGGCCGCTGGTGATCGCCGGCGGCGGCGTCCACCACAGCCGCGCCGAGGCGGCACTCGCCGAGTTCGCCGAGACCACCGGCATACCGGTCGCCTCCACCCAGGCAGGCAAGGGCTCCCTGCGCCACGACCACCCCCAGGACGTCGGCGGGATCGGCCACACCGGCACCGCCACCGCGGACGAACTCGCCCGCACCGCCGACCTGGTGATCGGCGTCGGCACCCGCTACACCGACTTCACCACGGCCTCCGGCACCCTCTTCACCGGCGAGGGCGTCCGCTTCCTCAACCTCAACATCGCGCCCTTCGACGGCCACAAGCTCGCCGGCCTGCCGCTGATCGCGGACGCCCGTTCGGGCCTGCAGGAGCTGACCGCCGCGCTTGAGATGCACGGCCACCGGGTCGCCGCCTCCTACGTCGCCGAGTACACCGAGGACAAGGAGCGCTGGGAGCAGCGCGTCGACGCCTGCTACGAGGCCGACGAGCCGGACGTACGGCCGACCCAGCCGCAGGTGCTGGGCGCGCTGGACGCGATCGTCGACGAATCGGACATCGTCATCAACGCGGCCGGCTCCCTCCCCGGCGACCTGCACAAACTGTGGCGGGCCCGCTCGAGCGACCAGTACCACCTGGAGTACGGCTACTCCTGCATGGGCTACGAGATCCCGGCCGCGATCGGCGTGAAAATGGCGGCGCCCGAGCGTCCCGTCTGGGCCCTGGTCGGCGACGGCACCTACCTGATGATGCCGACGGAGATCGTGACGGCCGTGCAGGAAGGCGTGGCGATCAAGGTCCTGCTGATCCAGAACCACGGCTACGCCTCCATCGGCGGTCTGTCCGAGTCGGTCGGCGGCGAGCGCTTCGGCACGGCCTACCGCTTCCGGTCCGACGACGGCACCTGCACGGGCGCCCCGCTGCCCGTCGACCTCGCCGCCAACGCGGCCAGCCTGGGCATGCGCGTGCTGCGCGCCAAGACCGTGAGCGACCTGCGGGACGCGCTCGCCGAGGCCCGGGCCGCCGACACTCCCACATGTGTCTACGTCGAGACCGAAACGGCAGACACAGTGTCGGGCGCGCCCCCGGCGCAGGCCTGGTGGGATGTTCCTGTGGCCGAGACCGCGACCCGGCCGTCGGCGGTCAAGGCACGTGAGCTGTACGAACGGCACGTCTCCACCCGACGCCGCCATCTGTGAAGGAGTATCTGGGCATGACGAAGATCGTCAACCACTGGATCGGCGGCAAGTCCGCCGAGGGCACGTCGGGGAACTACGGTCCGGTCACCGACCCGGCGACCGGCGCCGTAACGACGAAGGTCGCGTTCGCGTCGGTCGACGAGGTGGACGCGGCGGTCGCCGCCGCCAAGGACGCCTACCTGTCCTGGGGCCAGTCCTCGCTGGCCAGGCGCACCGAGATCCTCTTCCGTTTCCGGGCGCTCCTGGACGCCAACCGGGACGCGATCGCCGAGCTGATCACCGCCGAGCACGGCAAGGTCCACTCCGACGCGCTCGGCGAGGTCGCCCGCGGCCTGGAGATCGTCGACCTCGCGTGCGGTATCAACGTCCAGCTCAAGGGCGAACTGTCGACGCAGGTCGCCAGCCGCGTGGACGTCTCCTCGATCCGCCAGCCGCTGGGCGTGGTCGCCGGCATCACGCCGTTCAACTTCCCCGCGATGGTGCCGATGTGGATGTTCCCCATCGCCATCGCCTGCGGCAACACCTTCGTGCTCAAGCCGAGCGAGAAGGACCCGTCGGCCTCCGTCAAGATCGCCGAGCTGCTGGCCGAGGCCGGCCTGCCCGACGGCGTCTTCAACGTCGTCCACGGCGACAAGGTGGCCGTCGACCGCCTCCTGGAGCACCCGGACGTCAAGGCCGTCTCCTTCGTCGGCTCGACCCCCATCGCCCGCTACATCCACACCACCGCCTCCGCCAACGGCAAGCGCGTCCAGGCCCTGGGCGGCGCCAAGAACCACATGCTGGTCCTGCCGGACGCCGACCTCGACGCCGCCGCCGACGCCGCCGTCTCCGCCGCCTACGGCTCCGCGGGCGAGCGCTGCATGGCCATCTCCGCGGTCGTCGCGGTCGGCTCCGTCGGCGACGAGCTCGTCGGGAAGATCCGCGAGCGCGCCGAGAAGATCAAGATCGGCCCGGGCAACGACCCGGCCTCCGAGATGGGCCCGCTGATCACCAAGGTCCACCGCGACAAGGTGGCCTCCTACGTCGCCGGTGCCGCCGCCGAGGGCTGCGAGGTCGTCCTGGACGGCACCGGCCACACCGTGGACGGCTTCGAGGACGGCCACTGGATCGGCATCTCCCTGCTGGACAAGGTGCCCACCTCGGCGAAGGCGTACCAGGACGAGATCTTCGGCCCGGTGCTGTGCGTCCTGCGCGTGGACACCTACGACGAGGGCGTGGCCCTCATCAACAATTCGCCGTTCGGCAACGGCACCGCGATCTTCACCCGGGACGGCGGCGCCGCCCGCCGCTTCCAGCTGGAGATCGAGGCCGGCATGGTCGGCGTGAACGTCCCGATCCCGGTCCCCGTCGGCTACCACTCCTTCGGTGGCTGGAAGGACTCCCTCTTCGGCGACCACCACATCTACGGCAACGACGGCACGCACTTCTACACCCGCGGCAAGGTCGTCACCACCCGCTGGCCCGACCCGGCCGACGCCCCCGCCGGCGTCGACCTCGGCTTCCCGCGCAACCACTGACCGAGGCACCCGGGGCCGTCCGCACTGCGGACGGCCCCATTTTTTTGTGCGAGCGCGCTGCGGTTCCCGTACGGGTGAAAATCGAAGAAATAGGGGAGTGGAGTGACGTATACGGGATCGAAAGGCCTTCCGATCTACGGATTCCGTAGGTAAACGGGTATTGACGGGCTGGTTTTCGTCGGGGTTCCATGCAGCAACCCCAGCCGCCGGAGGAATCCGCACCAGCCGATCGGAACCGCTTCATGACCGATACGCTCCGCCCTGTCGACACCGCCGTCCCAGAGGCAACGGACAGCAACCCCAAGGCGCTCAAACGCTCCATCGGGATCGTCGGCGGAACCCTCCTCACCCTCTCCTGCGTCACCCCCGCCTCCACCCTCTTCGTGGTCGTCCCCGACCTGTTCGGGACCCTCGGCACCGCCACCGCCCTGACGATCGCCATCGGCTCCCTCCTCTGTATCGCCGTGGCGTTCTGCTACTCCGAGCTGGGCACCCTCATCCCCAGCGCGGGCGGCGAGTACGCGATGGTCTCGACGATGGCCGGCCGACTCGCGGGCTGGCTGGTCTTCGTCCTGTCGCTGCTGGTGGTCATGATCGTCCCGCCGGTGATCGCCATGGGCACCGCGGACTACCTCGCCCCGGTCGTCCACCTAGACCCGTCGATCGCGGGGGCCGGCGTGATGCTGCTGGCCACCCTCGCCGGTCTGCTCGACCTGCGCGCCAACGCCTGGATCACCGGCGTCTTCCTGGTCCTGGAGGTCATCGCGGCGGCCGTCGTGGCGGTCCTGGGCTTCGCCCACAGCGAGCGCGGTGTGGACAGCCTGATGTCGATGCAGGTGGCCGACGCGCACGGCCACCCGGACACCGTCACGGCGATGCTGGTCGTCTCGGGCCTGGCGATCGCCCTCTTCGTCACCCAGGGCTTCTCGACCGCGGTCTACCTCTCCGAGGAACTGGAGCACCCGCGCCGCAACGTCGCCCGCACGGTCCTCGCCACCCTCGCCATCTCGACGGTGATCATCCTGGTCCCGGTCGCGGCCATCACCATGGGCGCGTCGAACATCTCCGAACTGAGCGGCGGCGACATCAGCTCCATGGTCACCGCCTGGTCGAACTCCGCCGTCGGCACCTTCGTCAGCCTCTGCGTCGCCCTCGCGATCATCAACGCGGGCATCGTCATGGTCATCCAGAACTCGCGGGTCCTCTTCGCCTCGGCCCGCGACAAGGCCTGGCCCACCCCGGTCAACACCGCCTTCGCCCGGCTCGGCCGCTTCGGCTCCCCCTGGGTCGCCACGCTCGCCGTCGGCGTCCCCGGTGCCCTGCTCTGCTTCGTCAACCTCGACACCCTGTACGGCGTCACGGGTGTCTCGGTGACCGGCATGTACCTCCTGGTCGCGGTGGCCGCCCTGCTCTCCCGCCGAGGCTCCCACAAGCACACCCCGGCCTGGCGGATGCCCCTGTGGCCCGCGATGCCGGTCCTCCTCATCGCGGTCCTGGCCTACATCCTCACCCAGCAGGAGACGACCTACCTGCTCTGGACGGGCGGCATCACCGCGGCCGCGACCCTGTACTGGGCCCTGTACCTCCGCCCCCGCAAGGACACGAGGTGGCTGGTGTCGATCCCGGAGGACGCCCGGGCATAGCTTTTCCTACCGCACCCGGTGTACGGACCGGGCGGACCGTACGTCCATGGGATGGCCGGAGGTTCACCCCGGGATCTGCCCCCTTTGCCGGCGGTGTCCTTTTCGGTTGACGCATGGATCTTCTACTGCCCCGCCCGCGAGGGCTGCTGCGGAGGCCCCGACGGCTGCCGGCCGCCGGGGTCGCCGTCGTCGTACTCGCGGGCGCGGGAACGTGGACGGCTGTCGCCTCGGACAGCAAGCCCCTGGTGCACGAGACCGACCGCATCATGGCGATCGACGGTGTCCGCGATCGGATGGCGGGGCGTCTGCACTGACTGGTTCCGTCCGACGGCATCGGCACCCTGTTCGCTTCCGCGGCTGTGAAACCGGCCCCGCGGCAGGCGCTTGACGTCGGCGTCCGCGCATCACCGTGCGCTTCTGGGAGCGGGCACCATCTCGTCGCGACTCACGAGGGGTGGTTTGGCGACACGTTCCCACAGGACCGGAGGCGGAACGCAGATCGAGCGTCGGTGCCGCCCGGTCGGTGAACTCGCGGATACCAGGGCGGTCCATCGCGCGTCCCAGGTGCCCGGGACCATCTGGCCGCGGGCCCGCCACTCGCTGACCAGGGCGGCGTAGATGGGTGGGTCTTCCTGGGCCGCCCGGGGCCGCTCTCGGTACGGCGGCTGTTCTTCCCACTCGAAGAAGAGACATTCGGTGGTGACGGTGTAATCCATGCATCGGCAACGCGCCGTCGTATGCCGGTGGTACGCCTGTACACGGGCATCGCCCGTATTGGATGAGATTGCATCCCCCGTTCGGGGCCATGCGGCTATCGGACAAAGCGCCGCGCCGCGCCGCGCCGTGCCGCTCGACGAAGACGGTCAGCGTCATTCCGTCGGCTGGACGAGGCGGCGAGCCGGCAAGGTGGCCGTGGACATCGGGAGGCTGTCGCGCCCCGTACCGCGCAGGTTTCGCACGTACTGCTGTCGCGGTACGAGAATGCCGCCCAGGTCGCGGACGTGCGGGCTGTCCCGCTGTGCGTCGAGCAGTACACCGCCGGCCTGTGCAAAGCGCGCCGCGAGGTCGGCCACCGCGACCTTCGAGGCATCGGAACGGTGGAAGAACATCGAGTCCATGCTGAAGACCGTCCCGATCTGGATGCCGAAGACGCCGCCGATCAGCTCGCCGTCCTCCCACACCTCGACGCTGTGAGCATGCCCCAGATCGTGCAGGCGGACCAGGCCATCGATCAGCTCGTCGGTGAGCCACAGGGGGGCGCGGCCGGCCCGGCACTCGCGGACGACCCGCTCGAAGCTCCGGTCCAGGCTGGTCGACCACGGCAGCCGGTTGCGCAGCCGTCGGGCGAGGCTGCGACCGAGGTGAGTGGCCGAGACGGGCAGCAGTGGCCTGGGGTCGGGAGACCACCAGGAGACGGCGTAGGGATCGGCCGAATCCGCCCCCACGAGCCGGATACGGCCCGCCTGGACCTGATCGTCGAACAGCGCCTCGTTGAGCGCGCGGGTGTATTCGTCGGCCGCCGGGAACGGATAGGCCCCGGCGCGGTAGGCCGCCAGGAGGGCGGTGGGACTGAGGTCGGCGGAGAAGGCCACCGGACCCTCGGGCGCTGCCTCCAGCATGTCCAGTGCCTCCCAGTCAGCGCATCGGCTCACCACCGTGGCGCTCCGCGTTCTCGCCTCTGCACCGGCTGGAGGTCGTCGTGTTGGAGGAAGTCGACGTGGCGGTCCAGCATCTCCGCGTCCACCGGAGGAATGTAGATGCCGGCGTCCTTCAGCTCCCGTTCCGCGTTGTCGCGGGTGAACTTCGGGAAGACGTCATGGAAGTACATCTCGCTCACGGTCATGTCGGCGTGCGCGCAGCGGTCGACGAAGAGCGGGACGAACGCGGTCATCGGGTCGGTGGGGTGCCCCGCCGCGTACCTCACCAGCATGGCGATCCAGTCGGCATACGGGATCTCCTGGATCGGGTAACCCCGTCCGCGCAGGCGCTCGGCGAGCGAGGCCAGCAGCGTGGGACGGGGGTTGGTGAGGTGGTAGACCTCGCCGCGCGCGGGATGCCGGGTGGAGATGTGTCCGATGGCGCGGGCGAGGCAGTCGGCCGGCAGGAAGTCCAGCGGCAGCTGGATGTCGGGACACAGCCCGGTTCGCGCGATGAAGTCGATGAGGGCGGCCATCTCGCTTCCGGTGTTCATCACGCCGGTACCGCTGCTGCCCGTGATGTCCATCAAGCGGTAGACGGTGACCGGCAGGCCCGCATCGGAGGCCTTCTTGAGCAGCACCTCGCCCACCCATTTGGTCTCCACGTATCCCACCGACAGGTATTCCGGGAAGCGCAACGGCGTGCTCTCCGTCACCTCGCGCACCCCAGCCGGCCCGAAGCCGGCGAGCACGGCCATGCTGGAGGTGAAATGGACGGGGACTGCCCGGCGGGCGGCGAGGCGGATGATCTCGTATGTGCCGTCGACATTGGACGCGCGCAAGTCGTGGTACGGGTAGATGAAGTTGACCTGGCCGCCGAAGTGGTAGACAGCGTCGATGGTCGCTGCCAGCTCCTCGAACCGGTCCGCAGACAGCCCCAGTCGGGGCTTGGCCAGGTCGCCGACGACCGCCTGGACGCGCGGGCTGGACAGGTCGCTGAGGACGTACCGCTGGTGGCTCGCGCGGATCCTCTTCATTCCTTCCTGCTCGTCGGAGGCCCTGACCAGGCAAAGGACCCGTCCCGTCGTCGTGCGCAGCAGTTCGTCGATCATGTATGCGCCGCAGAACCCCGTCGCCCCCGTGAGGAGCACGTCCCCGGGGTGCTGAGGATGCGGAGTCGGCGCGTCGCTGCCGACCGCCAAAACGGGCCGATCGGTCTCGGCCGCGAAGTCGACACTCCCGCCGTCCGGGTGCGCCAGCGTGCCGGCGCGCGCCTGGCGCACCGACTCGGCGAACGCTGCGAGCATCGGTTGCCGTAGCAGTGACCGGGTCAGGTCGCGGATCTGTGTGACGCCGATTCCGAAGATGACGCGGGTCCGGGCGAGCATCTCCATGGCCAGCAGTGAGTTGCCGCCCAGTTCGAAGAAGTCGTCGTGCGGACGGACGTAGTCCACACCCAGGATCTGACACCACAACTGGGCCATTCCCTGCGGCACCGGACGCTCGCTGGTCTCGATGTCCGCGGCGGCTGCGGTCGCCGCGGTTCCGGGTTCCGGCACGGCCCTGCGGTCGAGCTTTCCGCTGGGCGCGACGGGCAGCCGTTCCATCAGGCGGAAGGCTGTCGGGATCATGTATCCCGGCAGGACCTCGGCGAGTGCCGACCGCAGCCGTGCGGGCAGCGTCGTCTCGCAGCCGGCCGACGCCGAGGCCGGGGTGTAGTACGCGATGAGCTCCGGCTCGCCGTGGTCGCGCGCCCGGGCCACCACCATCGCCTGGCCGATCTCGGGGCGGGAGACGAGCGCGGCCTCGATCTCGGCCGGGTCGACCCGGAACCCGCGGATCTTCATCTGGTCGTCGACCCGGCCCAGGATTTCCAGGTTGCCGTCCGAGCGCATGCGGCCCAGGTCCCCGGTCCTGTACATCCGGTCGCCCGGCGCGGAGCCGTGCGGGTCGGGGAGGAACTGCTGTGCGGTCAGGGCGGGTTGCCGCCAGACACCGCGCGCCAGCCCCGGGCCGCCGAGGTAGATCTCGGCGCGCTCGCCCAGCCGCACAGGGTGCAGTTCGGCGTCGAGCAGATGGATGTGAGTCCCCTCCAGGGGCCTGCCGACCGGGGCGACTGCGCTGTCCGGCGCCGCGAGCACCTCCTCGTTCAGTTCGCAGAGCGTGGAGGTGATGGTGGTCTCGGTGAGCCCGTAGGCGTTGACGAGCCGCACGCCGGGGATCCGGCGCAGAACGGCGCGGCAGTCCTTCGCGGTGACGATCTCGCCGCCGACGATGGCGAGCCTCAGCGACGCGAGGCTCTCGCCACGGTCCGCCACGGAGACGGTCTGCTGCCAGTAGGCGGGGGTGAGGTCGGCGACGCTGATCCCGTACTCCGGGAAGCGGTGCAGCAGTTCGGTGGGCGCCCACGTCCGGGTGCCCGCGAGGACCAGCGTCGCGCCGCTGATGAGCGTGGCGAAGATCTGCTCCAGGGAGGTGTCGAAGCCGAGCGCCGCGGCGTGCAGCACCCGGTCGCCGGGCCTCAGTTGGTATGCCCGGGCCACCGCCGTGAGGGAGTGGGCAAGCGACCGGTGGGTGATCATCACACCTTTGGGAGGGCCGGTGGATCCGGAGGTGTAGATCACGTAGGCGAGGTCGTCCGGGCGGGAACCGTGTGCCGTTCGGGTTCCCCGCGGCGGGGTACGCGTGGCCGGTTCCCCGGCGGCCCCGGGATCGAGGATCCGGGCCTCGCAGCCGGCGAACATCGGGGCATGCTCGTGGCTCGAGACGATGAGACGCGAACCGGTCTCCTCCACCAGCCCGACGATCCGTTGCCGCGGAGTCGCCGGGTCGAGGGGCAGGAACGCGCCGCCGGAGCTCAGCACCGCCAGCAGCGCGACGATCAGCTCGGGCACGCGGTCGAGGCACACGGTGACGACGGACTCCGCCTCGACGCCGGACTCCCGCAGTTCGTGGGCCAGTCGGTCGGCGCGGTCGGTCAGTTCGAGGTAGGTGAGCCGACCCTCGTCCGAGAGCACGGCGAGATCGGACGGGGCCTGTCGCGCCCGCTCCCGGACCAGCTCGGGCACCGTAGCCGGCCCGGATCCCGGGGGCTGCCGCCCGGTGCGGGCGCTTTCGGGCCGCATGTCGGTCCACAGGCGCTCGACCAGGCGCGCACATCTCGCGGTGGACGCCGGTCCGGTGATCTGGCACCATCCGGCCGGAATACGACGCCCGGCGGGCCAGATCGCGTACTGGTCCTCGTCGTTGCGCAGCACGAGGCACAGCTCAGCCAGCTCTGCCGACGGGTCCTCAGGTTTCAACACCTTGCGTCTCCTGCCTCGCGCGGCGTTCTGCTGAGCACGACCCGAACCCCTCGCGGGAGTGGCCCCGCCATCACGGGTTCCGTTCCTCGGGCACCGCAGGCAGCGCGGCCAGGTGGCCGAGCGGCGCTGCGAGGACGAGCTGTTCCGCCTCCTCGGCGCTGATCGGCTCGGCGAACAAGTACCCCTGGCCGAGCGGGCAGCCCATGGAGATCAACAGCTCCTGCTGTCTCACGTTCTCCACTCCTTCGGCGATCACCGTCAGGCCGAGCGAGTCCGCGAGATGCGTGATGCCCTCGACCAGGGCGTAGTGTTCGGGTGAGTGCCCCAGTTCGTCCACGAACGACTTGTCGATCTTGAGGATCGAGATGGGGAACTCACGCAGATAGCTCAGCGACGAGTACCCGGTTCCGAAGTCGTCGATCGCGATGCGGATCCCGAGGTCGGTGAGCGAACTCATCTCACGCAGAATACGTTCGTCGTTGTACAGCAGCACACTCTCGGTCAGTTCCAGTACCAGGGACGACGGTGCGATGCCGGAGAGATCCAGGGCGCGCCGGACCACGTTGTAGAAATCCTGGTCCCGGAACTGACGCGGCGACACATTGACACTGACGTAGGGATCCTTGCGGTCGGCTGTCAGTTGGCGTTGCATGGAGCCCCGCCACCGGACAGCCTCGGTCGCGGCCTGATCGAGCACCCAGGCGCCCAGCGGGACGATCTGCCCGCTCTCCTCGGCCAGCGTGATGAACTGCTCCGGCAAAATCATGCCGTGCGGGGAGTGCGGCCAGCGAACGAGCGCCTCGAAGCCGGCGATCCGACCGCTGGTCAGTTCCACGATGGGCTGGTAAAGCACCATGAACGACGTCTCGATCGACGAACTGTCCAGCCCTTCCTGCAACATGGCCCGCTCGGCCATGCCGCTCTGCAGTTCAGGGCGGTAGTGACGCCACTGGCGTTTGCCTGCTGTCTTCGCCGCGTACAGCGCGAGATCGGCGTGGGTGAGCAGTTCGACCGAGTCGACGCTGTCTTCCGTCGTCGCCACGCCGACGCTGGCGTAGGTGCTCACCGGCCCCACGCTGAGCCGGAAGGGCTCGACGAACACGGACATCAGGTTTTCGGTGAACCGCTCCACGCCGTCCTTTGTGGCGGAACCCTCCACCAGGAGTGCGAACTCGTCTCCGCCGATGCGTGCGGCGGTGTCGGAGGCACGGACGGCGGTCTGCAGCCGGAGCGACAGCGCGACCAGGAGCTCGTCGCCCACACCGTGGCCGTGTATGTCGTTGACGACCTTGAAGTCGTCCACGTCGAGGAAGAGTACGCCGACCACCGTGCCGTCGCGCTGAGCCTGTACCAGGGCGTGGTTGACCCGCTCCTGGAAGAGCACGCGGTTGGCCAGGCCGGTGAGCGAGTCATGGAAGGCCTGATGGGTGAGCTGGCGTTCGAGTTTGCGCTGTTCGGTCACGTCCCGCAGGGTGAGCACCACCCCGCCTACGGTCGCCTCCTCGCGCAGATCGCTCCACCTCACCTCGACCTCGATGGTCGCCCGGTCGACGCGGATCATGCGCCAGTGCTCGCGCCTGGTCTGGTAATCGCCGCTGCGTATCCGGCCGAGCGTCTCGACCACCCTGCGGCTGTCCTGCGGCGGCACCAGGCCGATGAGGTGGGTGCCCTCCAGCTCCGGAACGCCGAGCAGCTGGTCGGCGGAAGGACTGGCGTAGCGGACCCGGTCGTCGTCGTCGAGGATCAGGATGACGTCAGAGGCGTTCTGCACCAGCGTGCGGAAGTACGCCTCACTGTTGCGATGGTTGACCTCGTCGGCGAGGGAGATCCGTGCCACGGCGAGTGCCGCCTGCGCGGCGAGAGTGGCCAGCGTCTCACGGACCATGAGCAGGTTCTGCTCGGGCCCGGCCAGTACGAGCGCCCCGATCAGCGGATCTCCCGAAGGGTGGTCCTGCGAGACGAGCGGGCAGACGAGCGCGGGGACCGTGTGGGGCGGCTCCTCGCCCAGATCCGTGAGGCGGGCGGCGAGATCGGGCCCCACGCCGTCCAGGGCCACCAGGCGGCTCTCGCCGGGCGCGGTCAGTTCCCGTATGGTCGCGGTCACCTGCTCGGACACGGGCCCGGCCGCGCCGCCGTGCTCCCCGTTCACCCAGAGGGCGTCGTCCGGCACGATGAGGAGCGCCGAACGCGGCGGACCGTGCGGCACCAGTTCCGTCACCGCGGAGTGGACGACGGCTGCCACCTCCCCCAGATCGCTCGCGCCGCCCAGCGACGACACCGTGATACGAAGTACCTTCTCCCGGCCGACCGCCTGCCGGTGGGTCGTCGCCACGCCTGCCAGACGGTAGAGCACGAGAAGGAAGAGCACTGCGGAGAACACCCCGATGACGCCGATGTTGGCGCTCCCCTCGCGCACCGCCTCGACCATGAGGGTGGCCGGCGCGATGAGCGATGCCAGCGTGAGCAGGCTGAGTCGGCCGCCCGCGCCCGTCTCGGCCCGCCATGGCACGAACTGCGTCACCGACCGCATGGAAGGGTGGAGCGCGGCGGCCGCCCAGGCGCCGTACAGGACGACCCAGCCGAGTTCGACCGCGGTACCCGTGCGCCACGTCCCGTGCAGCTGAATCAGGCCGTACAGCACGTCCGCGGTGAGCAGACCGACGGTGCCCGCGGTCAGGAGCATGAGTGAGGGGCTCCTGCCGCCCCGGCTGGCGAGCAGGCGCAGCAGCATCGCCAGGACGAGGATGTCGCCCAGCGGGTAGGCCATGGAGAACGCCTTCTGCACCCAGGTGAGGCCGGCCGCGTGGGCGTACGGCTCGATGAGGAAGAGCCACGACAGCAGTGCCAGGCCGATGGTCAGCGTCAGCGCGTCGACGAGGCTCCCGCGGTCGCGCCGCCCGGTGCGCCAGTGGACGAAGCCCAGCAGCCCGGCCGCATAGAGCGGATATGCCGCAAGATAGAAGCCGTCGGCGATCGACGGGAATGCGGTCTGTTCGAGCTGGATGAGAATGATCTGGGCGGCCTCGCCGGCGGCGAATGCGAGATTTCCCACGGCGAGCAGCACCCACGGGAGTCGATGCGCTGGACCGTTGATGGCGATCCCAAGAATAATGCCGATGACACCGGTCGCACCAATGGCGACGAAGATCATCCGTTGTTCAGGAAATGCGTAGTAGAACGCGGTCAGCGCGACGATGGATGCGCAGACCACGGCCGTCACGGCCTGGCCTCGCAATCGCGGGTTCACCCCAACTCACCTCCCTGTAGGGCAACGTGACGGGGCGGACGGAGCTGGGCGAACAGCACCCGGCTGCGACGGAGAAACCCGTGGGGCCAGCTGGTAATTGAGAATTCTCCGGGTCCGGGAATCGCTACGCGCCGCCTGCGAAATCGCGGGCGCCTATCGCGGGCGCCGGTTGGTGCGGGCTCCTTCTCGCCGGGACATCGACGTGTCTTCACATGTGCGTGTCTTCCATCAAGCTAACCCGGCTCACCATTTCACGCACTCTCACGCACCTGGACGGCGGATTCCGGGTCGCGTCGCGAGTCACCGCCGCATGCCTGAAGATGGAGGACGCAGAAACCGCACCGGATCCCACAGTGACGATCGGCTCCTGACGGAGCGTGGAGTCTCATGCTCTCCGATTACCGTCGGATCTTCTCTCCTGCGGGCAGTCTTCTCTTCTCTGCCGCGGGCTTCATTTCACGCCTTCCGTTGTCGATGATCGGCGTCGGCATCGTCACCATGCTGTCGCAACTCGGCGGTGAGTACTGGCTCGCCGGCTCCGTCTCCGCCACACAGGCGCTCGCCGCCGCCGCTGTCGGGCCTCAGATCTCCAGGCTCGTCGACCGGCATGGTCAGCGTCGCGTCGTCCTCCCGGCCACGGCGGTGACGGTCGCCGCCATCTGTGCGCTCCTGCTGTGCGCCCATTTCGCCGCCCCGGACTGGACGCTGTTCGTGGCGGCGGCGGTGGCGGGCTGCATGCCCAGCATGGGCGCGCTCGTCAGGTCCCGCTGGGCGGAGATGCACCGGGACTCGCCGTGGCTGCTGCACACCGCGTACTCGCTGGAGTCGGTTCTCGACGAGTTGATCTACGTCGTCGGCCCGATCCTGGCGATCGCACTGTCCTCCAAGGTCCGTGCCGGGGCCGGGCCGCTGGCGGCCGCGGTACTGCTCGGCGTCGGCGTGCTGCTGTTCGCCGTCCAGGGGCGTACGGAACCGCCGGTGCGCTCAGGGCCGCGACACGCCAGAGGCTCGGCGCTGCGCACTCCGGGCCTCGGCCTGCTGGTGCTGACGCTTACATCGGTGGGCGCGTCCTACGGTGCGGTGGACGTCGCGACGGTGGCGTTCGCCGGCGCACACCACCACAAGGCGCTCTCCGGACTGTTGCTGGGCCTGTACGCACTCGGCTCGGGCCTGGCAGGCGCGGTCGTCGGCGCGATCGGGCCGCGGGGAGCGCTCACGCGGCGGCTGCTGCTCAGCGTCGGCGCGATGGTGGCGGCGACGGCACCGCTGCTGTTCGCGCCGGGTCTCGCGGCCCTGGCGGGGATGCTCTTCGTGGCGGGCATGGCCGTCGCACCGACCCTGATCACCACCATGGGTCTGGTGGACCACCTGGCGTCTGCCGCCCAACTCACCGAGAGCATCACCTGGATCGTCTCCGGGCTCTCCGTCGGTGTGGCGCTGGGCTACGCCACGGCCGGGTGGGTGGTCGACGCCGCGGGGGCGGCGGCGGGCTATCGGGTGCCGTGCGCGGCGGCTCTGCTCGCCGCCTCGACGGTCTGTCTCGCCCTGCCACGGCTGACCCGCGCAGGCGCACGGTGAGCAGGCCGGGCACTGCCGCTCGGACGATGTGGCATATGTGGTGGAAGTGGACAATTGACTCTAATTTGTCTATGGAGATCTGATCCAACCCTTTCCGGCTGCCGGCCGCCGTGCGCCCCCCGGGGGTCGTACCGGAGTTCCGTGGCCCAGGAGCCCCAGGGAGAACAATGGCGCATGTCCTGATAGCCGACGACGACGCGGACATCCGGGATCTGGTGGCCTTCAAGCTGACGCAGAACGGTCACCGGGTCACGGCCGTGGAGGACGGCATGGCCGCGCTCCGCGCGGTGCGCGAACAGCCGGTTGAACTGGCCCTGCTCGACATACGCATGCCGGGGATGTCAGGTCTGGACGTCTGCAGGGAACTGCGCGCCACGCCCGAGACCGCCTCGCTCCCCGTCATCATGATCACCTCCCGGTCCCAGGAGGGAGACGTCGAGGTCGGATTCGCGGCGGGCGCCGACGACTACATCATCAAGCCGTTCAGCCCACGGGAGCTGTCCAGCCGGGTCATCGCGGTGCTCAGCCGGGTTGAGCGATGATCCCCACGGGTTTCGTCATCAGAGCGGTGCTGTGCCTCACGGCCGTCATCCTGACGATGTGCCTGCTGATCGTCTGTGCCCGCGGCTTCCGCAAGCACCGGCAGGCCAGACGCCAGCGGATCGTGGCACCTGTGCGCGGTCCCCTGCTGCAGTTCCTGTGCGCCGAGGAGGACGAGCAGACCGAGCTGCTGCACCTGCTGGCGGGGATCGACAAAAGGACCTGGATCGCTCTGGAGCCGACTTTGACGGCGCTGCTGGAGAAGGTCTCCGGAGGAGCCCGCACCGCGCTGATCCGGCTGTACGAGCTGCGTGGGGCCGCCGTGGACGCAGTCGCCGACCTGGGAAGCCGCAGCGCGGTTCGGCGGGGACGCGCAGCACAGGTGCTCGGGCAACTCTCCCACCGCCCGGCGGCCGAGTCGCTGTGCCGACTGCTGACCGACCGTGACCCGGATGTACGCCTGGCCGCCGCACGGGCGCTGGGCCGGTGCGGGGGACCGGCGGCCGTCCCGCACCTTCTGGAGTCCCTCTGCGGAGCGCGGAGGCAACCCCCCGGCGTGATCACCATGGCGCTGGTCTCCCTGGGACCGGAGGCACATCGGAATGTCGCGGCTGGACTGGAGCACCGGGAGCCGCTCGTCAGGGCCGTGGCGATCGAGGTTCTCGGCGCGACCGGCGCGGTTTCCCACACCTCCCGGATCGCTCGCGCGCAGCACCAGGACCCCTCCATCGAGGTGCGGATCAAAGCTGCACGGGCGTTGGGCAGGCTGGGCATGCCCGAGGGCCTGGAGCCGCTGCTCGCGGCCGTCCGGCCGGGACGGCCGGTCGCCCTGCGCATGGTGGCCGCCGGGGCACTCGGCAATCTGGGTGCCGTCGCCGCGACCGGCCCGCTCGCGGACCTGCTCGACGACCCCGACCCACATGTGGCGGGCACCGCAGCCCGAGCGCTGCTACGGCTCGGCCCGACAGGGCGTGCGGCGCTGCGCGCGGCGGCGGACGATCCATCCGGTGGTCCGGCCGCCGCCCAGGCCAGGGCCGTACTGGCCGAAGCGGCGGTCGGTGGGGCACACCACGACGTCCGTGCGGAGGTGGCGCTGTGAGTACAGTCGCCGCGGATCCGTGGGCGTGGCTGACCGGCTCGGCGCACAGCCTGATCGCCGTCTGCGACGAAGTGGTCATCGTCTACTTCCTGGCCATCAACACCTCCTACCTGGTGCTGATCCTGATTGCAGTCGTGGAGTTCGTCGGACGGCTGCGGCGGGCGTCCTTCGCCGGGTACGACGACGCGTCCAGCAGCCCCTTCACCCCGCCCGTGTCCGTGATCGTGCCCGCCCACAACGAGGCGGTCGGCATCGTCGAAGCGATCCGGGCCATGCTGCTGCTGCGCTATCCCATGTTCGAGGTGGTCGTGGTCGACGACGGCTCCACCGACGGCACGCTGGACGCCCTGCGGGACGCCTTCGACCTGGTTGAGGTGGAGTACGTGGTGCCCGACGATGTCCCCGTACGCGGCAGGATCACCTCGGTCCATCTGCCCAGAGGCGGGCCGGTTCCCCTGGTGGTGGCCCGCAAGGAGAACGGAGGCAAGTCCGACGCGCTCAACGTGGGGATCAACCTGGCACGCTATCCGCTGCTGTGCATGGTGGACGCCGACTCGATCCTCGACTCGCAGGCGCTGCTCGCGGTTGCCAGACCCTTCAGCGACGACCCCATGCGGGTGGTGGCCACGGGCGGTGTGGTGGGCCTCGCCAACGGCTGCACCGTCGTGGCCGGACGGGTCGTCGAGCCGCATGTGCCCCGGGACCTCCTCGGACGGGTTCAGGTCGTCGAGTATCTGCGCGCCTTCTTCCTCGGCCGCACCGGATGGTCCAAGGTCGGCAGCCTGCTGATCATCGCCGGCGCCTTCGGTCTCTTCCGCCGGGACGCGGTCGTGGCGGTCGGCGGGATGGACCGGGACTGCATCGGGGAGGACGCCGAACTGGTCATCCGTCTCCACCGGTACATGCGCGAGCAGGGCCGCGACTACCGCATCGTCTTCGTCACCGAGCCGATCTCCTGGAGCGAGGCGCCCTCGACGCTGAAGGTTCTGGGTCATCAGCGGCGGCGGTGGCACCGGGGCCTGACGGAGATCCTGCTCAAGCACCGTGGCATGATCTGCAACCCGCGCTACGGCCGCATCGGCCTCGTGGCCCTGCCCTTCTACGTGGTCTTCGAACTGCTGGCCCCGGTGGTGGAGCTCGCGAGCCTCGTCCTGGTCCCGCTCGGCGTGCTGATCGGCGCGGTCGACGTCGGTTTCCTGTGGCGCTTCCTGCTCGCCGCCTACGCCTACGCCATCGTCGTCAGCCTGGTCTCGGTCGCGGTGGAGGAGTACGCCTTCCACCGTTTCACACGATGGCGGGACGTCTGGGGCGCCCTCGTCGGAGTGGTCGCGGAGAACATCGGATACCGCCAGTTGACGGCGTGGTGGCGGTTGCGCGGTCTGTGGGACGCGCTGTGCCGGACTCCCCAGGCGTGGGGCTCGATGACCCGCTCCGGATTCGGCACCTCCGGTCAGGTGAAGGAGCGCGGAGGCGATCGTGCGTGAGCGGTCAAGCGGAACCGAGTCACCGTCAGGGGACTGGTCCACGACGCGGCGGGCAAGTGGTGACGGGCAACCGGTCACCCGAATGCCGCAGCCCGCCGGTAAGTCCTGGCCAGGCCTGCCCACTCCGTCCAAGGGCGCGGCCCGTGGCCCGATTTGCGATCTTCCCTCGTTCGTCCTTCGCTTGAAGAGTCCTACGCAACCGCAACCGCTGGGCAGGTGGCTGACCTTGTGGTTCGGGGTCGCACCGTGAGCGGACGCTGCTCATCACACGTCGCTCGCAGACGCCGTGCCGACGAGACCGCGACCGGTCTGTCGGCAGTCCCGGCCGCAGCTTGCGGTCGTGCACGACACGTGGAGGCGGATGATGGAACCCAAGCCCCCGGACGCACCAGGGCAATACGCGGCCGACGACGAGGAGCGGTTTCGGATTCTGGTGAAGAACTCCGCGGACATGGTCTTCCGCCGCACGGTCCCGGGCGTCTACCAGGAGGTGTCCGCGTCGGCGTCGGCGTTGTTCGGGCGGCCGGCGGAGGAGATCGTGGGGACGAAGGTCGGTTCCTGGGTGCATCCGGGCGACGTGGAGGAGTTCGAGTGGGCTGAGCGGGATCTGCTGCGCGACGGCCGGGTGGTGGTGTGTCTGCGGCTGCGGCACGCCGACGGGCACTGGATATGGACCGAGACGACATCCTGGGTGGTGCGGGACCCCGCGGGCGAGCCCCTCGAAGTGCGCGGGTTCGTCCGTGAGGCGGAGGGCCAGCGGCGCAGGGAGGAAGCCCTGCGGTTGTTGCAGGAGCAGGCCCGCTCGGTCATCGAGACCGCCCGGGACGCCTTCGTCTCCATCGACGAGGACGGCTTGGTCATCGACTGGAACCGCAGCGCCGAGCAGCTGTTCGGTTTAAGCCACCGCGAGGTGATGGGGCGTCCGCTGAGCGAGACGATTCTCCCTGAACGGTACCGCGCCGCACACATGGCAGGTCTGAAGCGGGTGCTGGCCGGTGGTGAGACTCATGTGCTGGGCCGCCGCATCGAGCTGAGCGCCCTGCACCACGACGGCCACGAGATCCCGGTCGAACTGACAGTGTGGCGGATGAAGTCGGCGAAGGCGCGCTGCTTCAACGCCTTCGTCCGTGACATCAGCGAGCGCAAGCATGCCGAAGCCGCCCTGGCGGAGGCGCGCGACCAGGCGATCGCCGCGTCCCAGGCGAAGTCTCAGTTCGTCGCCTCGATGAGCCATGAGATCCGTACCCCCATGAACGGCGTCATCGGGCTGAGCGACCTGCTGCTGGGGACCACGCTGGATGCCGAGCAGCGCCGCTATGCCGAGGGCATTCAGGCCGCCGGCTCGGCACTGCTGTCGCTCATCAACGACATCCTGGACTTTTCCAAGCTGGAGCCGGCAAGATCCAACTGGACAGCGTTGCCTTCAGCCCCCAGGTGCTGGTGGAAGAGGTCGTCTCGCTGGTGGCGCAGACCGCCCAGGCCCAGGGCCTGGAACTGCTCAGCGACTGCCATCCCGAACTGCCCGCGACGGTGTACGGGGATGCCGGCCGACTGCGGCAGATTCTGCTCAACCTGGCATCCAACGCGGTGAAGTTCACCGAAGCGGGCGAGGTCGTACTCAGCGTCCGCCCGGACCGGCCCCGGCCATCCACAGGGCATGTGCCATGGCTGTGCTTCGAAGTGGCCGACACCGGCATCGGCATCGCCGAGGCCGATCAGGAGCGGATGTTCGACGCCTTCTCCCAGGCCGATGCCTCAACCACCCGCCGCTACGGAGGAACCGGTCTTGGCCTGGCCATCTGCCGGAGGCTCACCGAGGCGATGGGCGGCTCCATCGGCGTCAGCAGCCGGCCCGGCCAGGGCAGCAAGTTCTTCTTCCGCGTACCCGTGCGCACACCGGACACCCCTGAACCACCCCCGGCCCCTCTGGACCCCGGCACGCTCCGTGGGCTGCGGGTCCTGGTCGTCGATGACAACGACACCAACAGGCTGATCCTTGATGCTCAGCTGCGCAGATGGCACATGCAGCCGACGACGGTCTCCAGCGGCCCCCAGGCCCTGGTCGCCCTGCACGAATCAGCGGCTGCGGGCCGCCCCTTCACCCTGGCCCTCCTGGACATGCACATGCCTGGGATGGACGGCCTGGAACTGGCCCGCCGCATCACCACCGATCGGACCTTCGCCTGTGTACGGCTGCTGTTGCTCAGCTCCGGCGCCCAACTGCCCGCTGCCGAACTGCACGCTGCCGGCATCGCCCGCAGTCTGGCCAAGCCCGTCCAGCAGTCCCAACTCATGGATGCCCTGGTCGAAGTCGCCAGCGGGACACTTCCCGTGACGACCGCAGCAACGGCGCCCGCTCCGGCCATCCCCCGGCCACCCCGGCGCGGCCATCTGCTGCTGGTCGAGGACAACGAGATCAACCAGTTGGTGGCCCATGGCATGCTCGCCCGCCTCGGCTACAGCACGGATACCGCTGCCGACGGCATCGAGGCCCTGCGGATGGTCGAAGAACACACCTACCAGGGTGTGTTGATGGACTGTCAGATGCCCCGGATGGACGGTTACGCCGCCACCCGGGAACTGCGCCGCCGCGAAGCGCACGGGGACACGCACCTGCCGGTGATCGCGATGACCGCCAGCGCTCTCGCCGAGGACCGCGAGAGATGCCTGGCCGCGGGCATGGACGACTACGTCACCAAACCCGTCGCTGCGGACGAGCTGGAAGCAACCCTCGCCCGCTGGGTCAACCCGGCCGACCAGCAGACAGACGACGAGGTGCCGCGCGACTCCATCGAGCAGCGGCTGAACGAACTGCGCGGCGACGGCTCCCCGGGCGAGAACGAACTGGTGGACCGGCTGGTGGACCACTTTCTCGTCCGCGCCCCCGAGATGACCAGCGCACTCTTCCACGCGCTGGACCGCCACGACAGCGAGGAGATCGCAGAGGTGGCACACAGTCTCAGAGGCGCTGCCGGCAACATCGGAGCCCAGGGCCTCGCCGACTGCTGCGCGGAGTTGGAACACTACGCCGAGGCCGGAGATCCGGCCCCGCTGACTCAGGCCGCCCCCCGCCTTCAGGAGGAGCTCGACCGAGCCTGCCGCACCCTGGAGACGCTCCGGTCCCGTCCTCGCCGACGCGGACCGGGATGAGGACGTGGTCAACGTTCGGGCCGGGCTGCTCGCCGGCCGGGAGGCTGCGGCCTGGACGTACGCGGCAACAGGAACCGCGGTGATCGTCACCTTCCTGCTCACCTCCTCCTCGGCGCGTTACATGCTGGCCGTGCTGATCTCTGCCTCGGTCGTCTTCGCGATCCTGGTGGGGGTGGCCAGGAACAAGCCGCCGTCGGCCCTTCCGTGGTATCTGTTCGCGGCAGCCATGGCACCGTACGCGGTGGCGGACACGATCTGGGGTCTCTACCAGATCCGCGGTGCCGAGGTTCCGTTTCCCGGCGTGGCCGACCTGTTCTACCTGGGCAGCTACGTGTTGTTCACCGCCGGTCTGGTGACCCTGGCCCGGAAGCACGCGGGCCGGCTGCACTGGGCGGGGCTGCTGGACGCGGGAATCGTCACGTTGGGATTCGCCACTCTGGCATGGGCGTTCATCATCGCCCCCTACCTGCGCAGCCGGCTTGCCGCGTGGCCGATGGCGGTGTCCACCGCCTATCCCGTCACCGACCTGGTGCTGTTGTCCCTGGCCGCGTGGCTGATGTTCACCACCGGCACGCGCACACCGTCGTTCCTGATGTGCATCGGATGGCTGCTCGTCCTGCTCGCCTCCGACGGCCTCTACTACGGGACCGAGGCGACGCATGGGACCGCGCTCGCGGAGAACGTGTCCGAAGTGGGGTGGATGGTCTCGTCCCTCCTGCTGGGGTCGGCGGCGCTGCACTCCTCCGTTGCCCGGCCGCTGCGACTCGCCGAGACCCAGGAGAGGATGCCCCGGCGGCGACTCTCGATCCTGATCGCGCTCATCCTGATGGGGCCCTTGATCGTGCTCGCCGACGTCGGTGGCGTTCGGGATCAACCAATGCATGTCACCGTGATCGTCGGCATGATGGCGGCCCTGTCGCTGCTGCTGGTGCTGCGCATCGCGTTCTTGGCCCAGTACGCCCAGGAGACGGCCGCCGCCGCGCGGACGCGAGCCTTGGCCCTCGCCGCCTCCCTGCAGGAGCAGGCGGAGCTCCAGAAGCTTCTGAGTCATCAGGCGACCCATGACCCGTTGACGGGTCTGGCCAATCGCACGCTCCTGAACGAACGTCTGGAGACCGCCCTCGAGCGGTGCTCCACCACTGCCTGCGCAGGACTGCTGATGCTCGATCTCGACGGCTTCAAGGACGTCAACGACACGCTGGGACACTCGGTCGGAGACGAACTGCTGGTGGACGTCGCACGGCGGCTGACGGGCAGGGTCCGCGAGCAGGACCTGGTGGCCAGACTCGGCGGCGACGAGTTCGCACTCCTCGTGGAAGGCGTGGACGCGAGCACGCTGCACGAATACACCACGCGCATTCTCGACTCCATCACGGCCCCCTTCACCCTCGGGCCCGGCCATTCGGTGCACGTGACGACGAGCATCGGGGTCAGGAGCGTCACCAGACCGATCACGCCTGCAGAAGCCCTGCGGGACGCCGACACCGCTCTCTACAAAGCCAAGACGGCAGGCAAGAACCAGGCCGCGTTCTTCGAATCCGCGCTGTAGTCGCTCTCGTCCCCGGGCTGGGGCCCGGACTCCTGTCGTCCCGGCCCCGGGGAGACTCCCGGACTTCACGAGTCAACCTGATAGGCCGTTCGGACCGACTTTCCCGCCACGTGGCGCGGTGAAGTTTGCAACGGTCTCAGTGACTGTCATTACTGATCCAATCCAAATGCTTGGTTCCGGTGGACCCTTCGATTCATGGGTAGGCGATGAAGGCAGGGAAGGCAGGCAAGGCAGGGGAGGCAGGGAAGGATCCGGGATGCAGCCGGAAGGGCGCTGTGGCGAGGACGCGGGCATTCGCGGGCGTGATGCTACGGCGCCGCCACCGAACCGTCCTCTGGGGCGCCGGAGCTGTCGGTCTGTTGTCCGCAGCGTTGGCCGGTGTCCTGGTGTGGGAGCTCCGCACGGTCCAGACCAATCTTGCCGCTGCTCAGGTGGCCACTGACCGACTGCAAACGGAGATGATCGGTCATCGTCAGCCCTCGGCCGAGGTGCTGGACGACATCCGGAAACACACAGCGGCCGCCCGGAGCGCGGCCGGCACGCCGGTGTGGAGCGCAGCCGAGAGTCTTCCACTGATGGGCCCCCCGCTCCGTTCTGCCCGGGGGCTGAGCGTCGCCGCCGACGACATGGTCACCGGGGTGCTGCCGGAGGCTGTGCGACTGCAGCAGATGCTCGCGTCCGGGCGGATGGTGCACCAGGGGCGCGTCGACCTCCGCCGGCTTTCGTCCGTCACGGACCTGCTGGGGGGCGTGCACCGTCAACTGGCCGGAGTCCAAACGACTTTGGATGGCTTGCCCGGCTCGACGATGGTCAGTCGCCTCGACCTGGCACGGCAGCGGCTGTCCGACCGGGTGGCGCGCCTTTCCGACTCGGTCTCCGAGGCGGAGTCGACGACGCGGCTGCTCATGCCTGTTCTGGGCGGCACGGCGCCACGCTCCTACTTTCTTGCCTTCCAGAACAATGCCGAGGCCCGGGGCACCGGTGGCCTGGTAGGCGCCTTCGGTATCCTGACCGCCGACCGTGGTGGCATCACCTTGCACGACTTTGCGTCGGATGACACGCTGCCGCGTACCAACACCCCCGTGGCGAACTTCGGACCGGCGTTCGACCGCCGGTACAGCGGTACCGAGAGTACCCAGGGGCTGGCCAATTCCAATCTGTCCGCTCATTTTCCGTATGCGGCGCAGGTCTGGGTGGGCCTGTGGCAGCGACTTACGGGGCAACGTCTCGATGGGGCCATCGCAACCGATCCTGTAGGACTCGCCCGTGTCCTCAAAGCCACGGGCCCGGTCCGACTTCCGGACGGAAAGCTGCTGACGGCGGAGAACACCGTGGAGCTCACCGAGAGCACCCTTTACGCGTCGTACAGCAATGCCGAGCGAAAACGTTTCCTGGTGCAGGTCGCGCAGTCAGTCGCTGCTGCCTTGCTGGGCCACGGGCACGATTCGGTGGCCCTCCTCCAGGCACTGGGGCAGAACGCCGGCGATGGCCGACTGCGTGTGTGGAGCAGAGACGCCTCCACCGAGTCGGCACTCGAAAAAGCCGGGCTGGCCGGCGATGTCCCCGAGAGGACAGGGCCGTTCGCCTATCTCGTGGTCAACAATTCGGCGGGCAACAAAATGGACTACTACCTGGGGCGGTCGCTGGCCTACGAGCTTGGTCCTTGCGAGGGCGGTACCCGTTCCAGCGTGGTGCGGATCAGGCTGACGAACGGTGCTCCCGCTGTGGGCCTGCCTCCCCTCGTCACTCTCCGTTCCGACGATCCCCGGCACTCACACCCCCCGGGCTCCACAAGCATCTGGCTTTCGTTGTACGCCAGTTCCGGTGCGCGGTTCGCCGGCGCGACGCTGGACGGGCGGCGACTTCTGTTGTCGTCGACCGAGGAGCGTGGTCACCCGGTGCTCGGGACGCAGGTGGAACTCTTGCCCGGTCAGACGCGAGAAGTGGACGTTCGTCTGGTGGAACCGGCTTCGGATCGGCCCCCCGTGGTGCCCTCGCAGCCGTTGGCGCGGCCGCAGATCACCAAGGTGCGTATGCAGCCGTGCGTGAAGTAGTCGGGCCGATCGAGTGAATCTCGAGGGGCCCACACCCGCTCAAGAAGGGTGCAGCGGGAGTCGTTCAGGCAGGCGGCGAAATCGTACCCACGGAAAATCAAAGTCCGCGGGATCACAAGAAATATTCTGATCCACCCGAAAGGACGCGGCAGCGTCCGTGGACATGCCCTCAATGAAGTGCCGAAATAGGTCTTCGGCAATTGACATCCTGCTGATCGGGGTTCACCTTGCGTGGGGAATGCGCGGGCAAAGACAAGCTGACAGCGGTTCATCCTGCGGTATTCCACACCGCACAGGAAAGCCGGGCCCGGCCGAGGGGCTGGTCCGGCGTTGTCGGCCGGTGTCGCCGACCGGCGGTGCAGGCCGCCCTGGACGCGGTCGCCTGGACATGCGGCCTCCTGATCGCAGGCATGACCAGCAGCGGCGCTTCCGACCTGCTCGTCGGACCCGGCGATCCGGTCGTCGTCTGTGCTGTCACGGGGGTGGCAGCGGTGCTGGCCGGGGCCATGTGCGGGCTCTACTCCGGGCGCTACCAGGCCGAGACCGGCCCGGAACTGAGTGCGGTACTGGTCTCCGCGGCGCTGACCGGGCTCCTTCTGTGGGGTATGTGTCAGGCGGGACTGCCCCTGGCAGGAGTCAGGCCGGCCGTGGCGGGACTGGCCGCGCTGGTCGGCGTGCTTGGCATGATCACCGTCAGGGCAGCGGCGGCGACCGTCCGGCGCAGACCTCGACGGCCCGCGCCGACCGCCGTCAAGGTGATCGTGTTCGGCGCGGGCAGTGCCGGAGCGCAACTGGTGCAACGGCTCATGTGTCAGCCTGGCGCGCAGTACCAACCGGTCGCCCTGCTGGACGACGACCCGGCCAAGCGCCGACTGCGGATCTGTGGGATCCGAGTGCGCGGCGGGCGGGAGTGGCTGGCGGAGGTCGCCGCGGAGACCGGGGCGACGGTCATGGTGATCGCGATCGCCGGCGGGTGCCGCGACGGCCAGGTGATCCGCGAGCTGATCACCCTGGCCGAGTCGGTCGGTCTGTCCACCAAGGTGATTCCGCGCATCGAGGAACTGGTCGCCGGCCCGGCACGGATCGACGACGTCCGCGACCCGCGGATCACCCAGTTGCTGGGTCGCGATCCGGTCCGCCTGGACATGAAGTCGGCTGCCGCTCAATTCGCCGGGCGCCGCATCCTCGTCACGGGCGCCGGTGGCTCGATCGGCTCGGAGCTGTGCCGCCAGCTGCACCGTCTGGGACCCGCGTCGCTGGTGATGCTCGACCGGGACGAATCAGCTCTGCACGCGATCCAGCTCGCGCTGCACGGCCGTGCGCTGCTCGATTCCGACGAGGTCGTGCTGGCCGACATCACGGATGCCTCCCGCATCCATGAAGTCTTCGCGCAGGCCCGCCCCGAGATCGTGTTCCATACGGCGGCGGTGAAACATCTGCCGCTGCTCGAGCGGTATCCGGCAGAGGCGCTGAAGACGAACGTGACCGGCACGCTGAACGTGCTGCGAGCGGCAGCGGATTGCGGCGTGCGGTCGTTCGTGAACGTCTCCACGGACAAGGCGGCCGACCCGGTGAGCGTCCTTGGCACCTCCAAGCGGATCACCGAGCGGCTCACCGCGCACATGGCCGGTGAGTCTCCCGGGACCTGGGTGTCGGTCAGGTTCGGCAACGTCCTGGGCAGCCGGGGTTCGCTGCTCGGCTCGCTGTCCGCGCAGATCGACGCGGGCGGCCCCGTCACCGTGACTCATCCGGACGTCGCCCGCTACTTCATGACGGCCACCGAAGCCGTCCAGCTGGTGCTGCAGGCTGTGACGGTCGGGGAGAGCGGCGAGGTCCTCGTCCTCGACATGGGAGACCAGGTCCGCATCGTCGACCTCGCCCGCCGGATGGCCGCCGCAGCGTCACGGCGCGTGGAGATCGTCTTCACGGGGCTGCGGCCCGGCGAAAAGCTGACCGAGGACCTGCTGGGCGCCGGGGAACGTGACCACCGGCCGAGGCATCCGCTGGTCAGACAGGTGCCGGTGCCGGCACTCGATGCCGGTGAGGTCACCGGCATCGCTCACTTCACCGATCCCGAAGAGGTACGCGCCGCCCTGGCGCTCCTCGCCACGGCGGCCGGTCCCGAGGAGTCGGCCGACCAGGCCGTGCTGCCCGGCCAGCCCGGCAGAGCGGAGGCCAGCAGGTGACCGCCCCGCCCGTACCGGGCCGGCACCGGGCAGGCTGGGCGATTGCGCAGGCGTCCACCGCGCGGCCCGGCGGCAACCAGCTGCCTCACCGCAAGCCGTACCGCGGCAAGCGACTACTGGACCTGGTCGTGGTCTGCCTGATCATCGTGCCGGCCGCGCTGCTCTGCGCGATCGCCGCGCTGGCGCACCTGCTCGCGCACGGCAGACCCGTCCTGTTCCGGCAGCAGCGCGTCGGCCGCGGCGGCCGCCCGTTCGTGCTGCTGAAACTGCGCACGATGACGAACGTCCCGGACGGACCGGACACACCGGGTGACGCCGACGTCACCCGGGTGACCGCAGTCGGACGGGTACTGCGCCGTACGTCTCTCGACGAGTTGCCCCAGCTGGTCAACGTGCTGCGCGGACAGATGAGTCTGGTCGGGCCGCGGCCGACGCTGCCCTACCAGGTACGCCGGTACACCGATCGTCAGCAGTTGCGACTGCTGGCCGTCCCGGGCCTGACCGGCCTGGCGCAGGTGCACGGGCGGCAGCGGCTGAGCTGGCCGGAGCGCATCGAGTGGGATCTGCGGTACGTCCTGCGCCAGAGCTTCCGGCTCGACCTGGCCATCATGTTCCTCACCGTCTGGACGGTCCTGGCCGGGGGCGGAGCCACCGCCAGCCACGACAAAGATCCGATCGCCCGCAGTCCAGAAAGGATGCTCTCAGGTGCCTGACAGCAACGTCCGGATCCGGCTCGCAAGTCCCGACCTCGGTGAGGAGGAGGCGGAGGCGGTACGCAGGGTCCTGTGCAGCGGTGTTCTCACCAACGGCCCGGAGAACGAAGCCTTCGCGCAGGAGTTCGCCGACCGGCATCAGGCGCGGTTCGGTGTGACGTTCTGCACCGGTACGGCCGCGCTGCAAGCGATGTTGCTCGCCGAGGGCATCGGTCCCGGCGACGAGGTGATCGTCCCGTCGATGACCTTCGTCGCCACCGCGACATCGGTGTGCCACGTCGGGGCCACCCCGGTGTTCGCCGACATCGATCCCCGGACCTTCAACCTCGACCCGGTATCGGTCGCGGCCCGCATCACCGGGGCCACCCGGGCCGTCATGACCGTGCACTACGCCGGGCAGCCCGGGGACCTCGATGGGCTGGCGCGGGTGTGCGCCGCGGCCGGCGTGCCGTTGCTGGAGGACGCCGCACAGTCGGCCGGCGCCCAGTACCGCGGCAGACCGGTCGGCACCGTCGGCCGGTCGGCCATGTTCAGCTTCACCCCGGCCAAGAACATCACCACTGGTGAGGGCGGCATCGTGCTGACCGACGACCCGGGCGTCGCGGAGCGGCTGAGACTGCTCCGCAACCATGGTCAGACCGGTCTTTACCAGCATGAAAGCCTTGGCTACAACTGGCGGTTGACCGAGATGCAGGCCGCGATCGGCCGGGTGCAGCTGCGCAAGCTGGACGGCATCCTCGGGCGCAAACAGCAGATCGTTCGATCGCTGACCCGGCGGCTGACCGGGCTGCCCGGCCTGACCACGCCCCATCAGGTGTCCGACACCAGGGGCACCTGGGCGCTCTACACCTGCCTGCTTCCCGGCATCCGAGACCAAGTGCTCGCCGACCTGCTGGACCGGGGAATCGAGGCACGGATCTACTTCCCGCCGGTTCATCGGCAGCCGCTCTTCGCCCGGCTGGGCGGCGGCACCGGGCTCGCCGCGGAACTGCCGGTGACCGAGGCCGTCGCCCAGGCGATGCTCTCGCTGCCGGTTCATCACCGGTTGACCGAGGCGGAGGTGGCCGAGATCGCCGACGCGGTGAGCACCGCCGTAGAGCGGGCGACCACGGCGGCGAACGCAATGGACCGGCCGATGCCGGTCGGTGCCCGCTGACCGCGCAATGACGTGCCGGCCCGCACGACTTGGGCGCGAGGGCCACAACCGCGCCCGGGTCCCGGCCGCGATGCTCGGGGTGGGCCTGGTCGCGTCGGGATCCGGTGCCCAGGAGCCCTTGACCGAACCGGACGGTCAGGACTCCCGGGGCCTGGCGGGCACGCCCACGACCAACTGACCCGGTCTGACATCGCGGGTCACCAGTGCCGCGGCGCCGACCATCGCGGACGGCCCGATCCGCCGGCCCTGCAGCACGGCGGCGTTGCTGCCCACCGTGGACCCTGCGCCGACGGTGACGTTCCCGGCGATGTTGGCCCCCGGCAGGATCGTCACGAAATCGTCGAGCACCGTGTCGTGACCGATGCTGGCCTGGTAGTTGACCTGGACATGTGCGCCGATGACGGTGCCGGTGGAGATGAACGCCTGGCCGAGCACAACACAGCCGCGCCCGATCCGTGCGCCGGGGGAGACCACCGCCCGGGGGTCGATCACGGTTGCCGCTCGCATGCCACGATCCTCCAACTCCCGGGCCAGCCTGCGGCGCGCGTCGGCGTCGGCGATCGCCACGACGAACTCGTTGCGCTGTCCGTCGGGCGCGGCCAACTGCCCGGGAACGAGCACCGGACAGCCCGCCACCGCGGCGGCTGCCGGGTGCTCGTCCACGAAGACCACCTCGGGTGCCGCGGCCATCGCGCGCACCGCGTCCAGCGTCTCCCTGCCGAAGCCGCCGGCGCCCACGATGTGCAGCGTCACGGCCGCACCTCCGTCACCGGCTCCTCGCGCCGCGCCGGTGCCGAGACCGCGTCGAGGAACGCGTCCGCCAGGGCGGTCATGCCATGATGCCGGTACACCCAGCGGCGGCCGCGCTCACCCATCCGCTCCCGTTCGGACCGGCTCATCGCGGCCAGCCCGGCCAGCCCGGCCGCCATGTCCGCCGGGGATTCGGCGGGCACGCACACGCCGCCGCCGGACTCGCGTACGGGGCCGCCGGGCGCATTGCTCGCGAACAGCACCGGCTTGCCGGACGCCAAGTAGTCGAACAGCTTGTTGCTGCTCAGGCCGTACTTGAAGACCGCGATATCGCGCAGGCAGAACAGCGTCACGTCCAGCTCGGCCAGCACGGCCGGCACAGCCCGCTTCGGCACCGGCGGCCAGAACAGCACGTTGTCCAGGCCGTGCCGGAGCGCGAGCTGCTGGCACGCGGCCTTCTCCTGGCCGTCGCCGACCAGCACCACAGCGACCCGCGGATGGCCGGCGGTCCGCAACTCCGCCGCGGCCGCGACAATGGTCGCCACCCCGTTGGCCGGACCGTGCGAGCCGATGTAGCCGGCGGTGAGAAAACCGTCCTTGCGCAAGCGCCTGATCCGGTCGATCAGGTCGGCGGCCGGGTCCGCGGAGTCCTCACCGTCCGGGCCGACAGGCAGGCTCGGATCCCCCGGCGGCGGGAGGTCGGGGATCCCGTTCGGTACATATCGGATCTTGTGCGCCGGGACGCCGCGGGCCTGCAGGTAGTCGGAGGCCCCGGGCAGGAGGCAGATGACGGCGGAGGCCTGCCGGCAGCAGAAGGACTCGACCAGCCGGAGCAGCCGGGCAGGCAGCCCGTTCGCGCGCAGCGCGCCCATGTCGATCAGGGTCTGCGGCCACAGATCGCGCACCTCGAAGACAAAGCGCGCGCGGCGGACGCGGGCCGCCAGCCAGGCGGCGAGCACCGCGGGCAGGTGCACCGAGGAGCCGACGATCACGTCCGGCCGGTTCAGGCGGAGCTGCACCGCGAGCACCCGGGCCGCGTAGTGGGCCATGTTCAACACGCGGCGGTGTCCGTTGCCGGTGTACGGCGGAGTGCGGACCCAGACGAAGCGGACGCCGTCGATGGTCCGGGTGGCCATCTTCTGCCGGGGCGTGAGCCGCTCCTCGCGCCTGCTGAAATGGCTGAAGCTGCTGGCGAAGACGGTAACCTCGTGCCCCTTCGCCGCCAGCACACGTCCCAGCTCGTAGTGCCGGGTGCCGGCGGCGCCGTCGGGCGGGGCCGCGTAATGGTTGAAGATCCAGATCCTCATGTCCTCACCTCCGCCGAAGCCGCCCTGCGGTGCCGCACGGGGCACCGAGCGCCGGCCCCTCCTTCTGTAGGTCGCCGGAGTCGGCGATCAGTCCGTCGGCCCCGGCCGGCTGGGTGAGCTGCCACGCGATCGGCGCAAGCTTGACGAACGGCGGACGTGCTCCGACCACACTGAGCACTTTCACCACGGCGTTCCCCTGTCCGGCCGGGTCGTCCACGCCGCAACAGCCCTGTCCGGCGTCTGCATACGCCGGCGGTAACCGGCTCGACGCGGAGAAACGCTACTACTCTGTGTGCTCAACTTGCCACTTTGAGTTACTCATGCCGCTACATTGTGCGCGTGCCGAGGCGGTGACCACATCCGCCGTCCCTGCGGTACCGATCCCGTTTCGCAACTCCGGAGGCCGTTTTCGTGGTGCAGTCGATCATGAAAGGTCTCCGCGTCCGACTGCCGGGAGTCAGCCCGGCCGCCATCGGAGGCACACTGACCACGCGACTGCTCGCCACGGCGATGAGCTTCGCGGCGGGCGTCATCGCAGCGCGGGACCTGGGGGTGCACGGCCGGGCCACATTCGCGGTCATGATCTCGGTCCCCACTGTGCTGAGCATCGTCACGGTCCTGGGCATGGACAGCGCCAACGCCCGGTTCGCCGGAACCTCGCACACCGCGTACCGCCAGATCGTCCGGTGGACCGTGGCGTTCTCCCTGGTTCCCGGTTCGGCACTGGCGGGGCTGTGGCTGCTGCTCGGTCATCTCTTGCCGGCCGTGCTGCTCGGTGTGCCGTTCCGGCTTGCTCTGGTCGCGGCCACCATGTGCCCGGTGACCCTGCTGACCACGCTGCTCGGCACGGCCGAGATCGGCCGCGGCCGGGTCAGGACGTACAACCTCGCGAGCACCGTCCCCGCGGCCTGCCACCTGGTCGGAGTCTGCGGCCTGTTCGCCGCAGGGTCACTGACCCCCACCAGTTGCTTTCTGTCCGCGCTGACCGGGCAATTGCTCTGCGCCGGGGTCTTGCTGATCGCGACCACGACCCGGGTCCACGACGATGGTGAACGGGTGTCCCCCCGGACCTTCGGCAGCTTCGCCCTCAGGGCCTATCTCCCGAATCTCATCCACTACGGAATGCTGCGTCTCGATGTGCCGGTGATCCAGTTGCTCGCCGGGGCGACGGCCGTGGCCATGTACGCCGTCGCACTGCCCGTGGCCGAGGCGATGTTCCTGCTTCCGACGGCGGTCGCACTGGTGATGTTTCCCGCGGTCACGTCGGGTGCCGTCGACGCGCGGGCGGCGGCCAGGATCGCCCGGACCGTTTTCGCCGCCGCCGCCGTGTCCGCCGCCATGGTGGCGGCAGCTGCGCCCATCCTGATCCCGGCGGTCTACGGGCGGCCGTACTCCGGTGCCGTGCAGGTGATCTGGGCGATGCTCCCGGGCCTGGTGCTGTTCAGCATGGGCCGCTCGCTGCAGGCCTATCTGGCGGCCACCGACCTGCTTCGGCCGGTCATCGTGGCCACCGTGATCGCCGGGATGGTCAACGTCGCTCTGCTCGCAGTCCTGACCCCCCGCTGTGCGGCAGTCGGTGCCGGCGTGGCCGACTCGGCCGGATACCTGGTGTTCGCGGTGCTGATCGGCAGGGGTGTGCGGTGGGGCGTCCGCGCCGGCCAGCACCCTCCGGCTCGGCCCGCCACCGAGAGCGGGCAGCCCGCCCCTGCGCGCCGACCGGTCGGCCGACTGGTGGCCAAGTGGGGCGGCGACCGCCGGCAGACCGTGTATCCGAGGTACGTGAGGTCCATGATGTTCAGGCGAACCCCCCTGGTCGCGGCGGGACTTGTGACCGTGGCAGGTGTCGGCTACCTCGCGATGGCGTACGGCCCCGCCGTCAGCCTGGTCAGCGCCGCCGTCGGCCTTGCGGTCGTCGTCGTGGCCTGCCTGCTGATCCCGGACGCGGGTCTGTATGTGTTCGCAGCCGCGATCCCGCTCTCGCAGTCGGACATCGGGACATCGCTCATCAGCCCGAGACGGCTGGCCGCCCTGATGCTCGTCTGCCTGCTGGGTCGCGTCGTCTCCGGCGCGGGAATCGCGTGGCCGAAACTGATCGGCGCCCTGATCACCGTGGGCACGGTCGCCTATATGGCGGCCGCCAGCGCCGTGGTCGGCGACACCCGGCTGCAGGGAACCGGAAACTGGCAGTACCTGCTGCTGACGTGCGCGCCGCTGTTGCTCGTACCACTGATCGCGCCACCGGGACCCGCTCTTGACCGAGCGCTCACGGTGTTCTGCTGCGGCAGTGTGATTCTGGCGGTGATCGAAATCGCCCAAGCCGGGTCCATCTTCGCCATGAAGGCGGACCTCACGCCCGCCGACACTGCTGTTCTGGCCATCACCCAAGAGGGCACAGCCAACCACAACGCCGTGGGGGCTCTGCTCGTCATGGCGACCGCGGTCCTGATCAGACGCTGTTCGGCCGCCCGGGGGCGCCTGACGCGACTGGCAACCGCCGCCGCGGTCGTCGTGCTCGCACTGGGGGTTGCGTACTCGCTGAGCCGCGCGGCCTATCTGGCGGGCATCGCGATGATCGCGCTCTATGCCGCCCGCAGATCACTGCGCGGTGCCCTGGCCCTGGGTGCCGGCGCGGCCTGCATGCTGCCGCTGCTGCCCGCGGCGATCGCGGCCCGGTTCGACTCGATCCTCGGCGGCGCCCCGGACGCCAACTCCGCTGTACGGCTCGATCTGTGGAGCAGCGCCCTGCGGATGTTCGAGGCGCACCCGGCTTTCGGCGTCGGATACCTGAACTTCGCCGCCCAGTTGCCCGCCTATTACCAAGCCACCGGTGATTACGAGGTCATGTTCCTACAGTTCCCGCTCCTGGAATTCGCGCACAACACGTATCTGACCGTTCTCTCGCAGACGGGGCTTGTGGGGGCGCTCGGGATCGGCGCACTTGCCCTGCTCGGCGGCCGCCGGGCCTGGCGGGCGATCCGCTCAGGTGATCCTGCGGGTGAGGCGGCGCTGCTGGCCATGGTCGGTGCCGGGGTCTGCTCGCTGTTCGGTGAGGTGCTGCTGGTGCCCCCTCTGCTGGCCGCCCTGATGCTGATCATTCTGGCTGCGAAGCCGGTTCCGGTCGGCCCATCACGGGGGTCGGAACCGGCACCGGCACCGGTGCCGGAATCAGTACCGCTACGGGCGTCGGCACCGGTACTGGCGTCGGAGCCTGCGCCGGTGGCGTCATGAGTACGTTCGGGAGCGGGAAGCACCCGCGGCGGTTGCGCATCCTTCAGATCACCTCGACCGCCGTCGGTGGGAGCTGGTTCCACGATCAGGTGCGGGGGCTGGCCGAGCTGGGCCACGAGGTCTGCGCGGTGCTGCCCCGCGAAGGGCCGCTCGCCGACCGGCTGCGCAAGGTCGGGGGCGTCCGGGTGGAGATCATCGGGTTCGGACTGTCCCGTCGTATCAGGCAGTTGCCCGGGCTGATGGCCGCGCAGTGGCGGCTGATGAAGTTCGTCAGGGAGTACAAGCCGGATGTCATCCACTCGCATCTGATCATCGCGATGCTCGCGGCACGAGTGGCGTCGTTTGCCCATGGGCCGGCGCTGGTCGTGTCCCAGGTTCCAGGACTGGTGCATCTACGGATGGCTCCCTTCCGGATCCTGGAGTGGCTCTCGCTGCGTCGGGATGACCTGGTGCTCGGGTCATGCCGGGCGATCGCTCACCGCTACCAGGCCATGGGAGCGCGGTCGGTCGCGGTCAGCTACTACGGCTGCGACGTGCACCGGTTCGATCCGGCAACGCCGCCGGGGCCGTTCCGCCGGGAGTTCGGGCTCGACGGCGACACGCCGGCCATCGGCATGGTCGCCTACATGTATCCGAGCAAGTTGCGCGAGTTCCGCCAGGTCGGCGTCAAGGGGCATGAAGTCTTCATTGACGCCGTCCCGCTGATTCTGCGGCAGAACGCAGACGCCAGGTTCTTCGTGGTCGGCGACGAGCTGGTCGGCGACGGAGAGTACCGGAGAGAGCTGGAACGCCGTGCCGCCCGGCTCGGCGTCGCCGACCGGATCCGGTTCACCGGCTTCCGGTCCGACATCAGCTCGGTCATGGCCGGGCTGGACGTACTGGTGAACCCCTCCATGGACGAGTCCGCCTGCTACACCGTGGTGGAGGCGCTGCTCATGCGTAAGGGCGTGGTGGCGACTGAGGTCGGTGGCCTGCCGGACACCGTCCAGCACGGCCGTACCGGCCTGTTGGTCCCGCCCGCCGACGCGGCGGCACTGGCACAGGCCGTGAACGCACTGGTCGCCGATCCAGCAGCACGTCTCCGCATGGCCGGCCGCGGCCGCGAACTCGCGCTCCGGCAGTTCGACATCGCCGGGACAGTGAGCCAGGTGGACGAGCTGTACCACCAGGCGCTGGCCGCGCGGGGGCGACGCCGGCCGCTCCGCTGGAGGAAGGCATGAAGGACAGGACGTGGTCCACGGCAACCCTTGCCGGCATGGCGGGGAAGGCGGTACGCGATCTGCGGCGGCCGAGCTTCCCGGTCGACGTGACGACACCGCCAGGTGACACGCCGACCGGCCAACCAGGTAGATACCCGCTCGACCTGCGGCCGATGACCGCCGGGAGCGTGCTCGACCACGAGCACGTCGTGGTGACGCGCGCCGTGACCGGCGCAACGTACCGGAACCCGGTCTCGGTCAGCCTGTACGCGCTCGCCCAGCACACCCGCGCGCTCGCCGTCGGATGGTCCCCTGCCGCTGCGGACGACCGGCCGCCGGGCATCCAGGCTCTGCTGACCCAGGCCGGTTGGCTGCGTGCCGGCCAGGACAGCAATGGCGGCTGGCGCTATCCGGTACCGGTGCCCCGGTACGGCGTACGCCCGGGCTGGTACTCCGCCATGGCTCAGGGCCTGGCGGTGTCCGTGATGCTGCGTGCATACGCCACGACCGGCGAGCGGTCCTTTCTCGATGCGAGCGAGGGTGCGGTGGAACTGATGCTCCGGCCGCTGGAGGCGGGCGGCTGTTCGCACTACGACCAACTGGGGCGCCCTTTCCCCGAGGAGTGCCCGTCGGACCCGGTCAGTCACATTCTCAACGGTGCGGTCTTCGCCCTCTTCGGTCTGTGCGAGCTGAGTGGGCATCAGGGCGGGACCGTCCACGAGCGCGTGGCGGACCGGCTGCGCGAGGCGCTGCCCGAGTTCGACCTGGGGTACTGGACCCGATACGACCTGCGGCACCACGCGCCCGCCAGTTTCGCCTACCACTGCCTGCACACCGCTTTGCTGACCGCGGCTGGACGCGCGCTCGCCGACCCACGATGGCTGGCGGTGGGCACCGTGTGGGAGCGCTACACGAGGAGCCCGACCAGGCGGCTGCGAGCAGCGGCGGGCAAGGGCCGTTTCGTACTCAGGGAGCACCGTGCAGGATCGTGATCACGTCCCGCTACGGCGGGGCGTGGACGCTGCGTCGGACGCGCCGCTGCGCGTCGTCCTGCTCGCGCCGGCCACGTCGGCGCACACCCGGCGTTGGGCGGACGACCTGGCCTTGCGGGGCCATCAGGTGACGGTCTGCAGCTGGCACGGGGGCCCGGGTCCCGACGACTGGCGAATCACGTCCGCCCCCGCCGGAGGGGGCCGGCCGTTGCGGGTGCTGCGCGCGGGGCACTGGCTGCGCCGCGAGGTGCGCGGGGCGCGGCCGGATGTCATCCACGTGCATTCGCTCGGTGTGCACGGGGCGCTCTCCCTTCTGCTGCCGGCCCGCCCGGCAGTGCCGCTGCTTGTCACGCCGTGGGGCTCCGAACTGCGCGCGGCGGACCGGCATCCCGGCCGGGCGCTGGTCGCTCGGCTGGCGCTGCGGCGGGCCGCGCGCGTGGTGCCGACCTCCCGGGAGATGGCTGAGCTGGTCGCGAGCCGGTACCGGATCCTCCGCTCACGGATCACGGTCCTGTCCTGGGGAGTACCGGACGTGCTGCTGGATGTCGGACACGACGCCGACCCCCGGGTGACACGCGCGAAGTACGGCATTCCGGCGGAAGCCACGGTCGCGCTGTCGGTCCGCAGCACGTCGGAGGTCTACCGGACACACGAGATCCTCGCGGCCTTCTCCCGCGTCGCGCGGGTCCGGCCGGACCTGTTCCTCCTGCTGGTGGCGGGTCACCAGCCGGTTCACGCGGCCGCCAGACAGGCGCAGGAGGAATATCTCGGGCTGTTGCGCGCCCGGGCACAAGACCTGGCCGGCCGGGTCGCCCTCGTCGATCAGCGACTCTGCCAGGCCGAGATGTTCAGCCTGATGCGCGCGAGCGATGTGGCGATCTCGGTCCCCCGGTCCGACCAGCGAAGCTCCTCTGTGCTCGAGGCCGCGGCTGCCGGGTGCCGGCTGCTGCTCTCCGACATCGCGCCCTACCGGGAACTGCTGGCGGACGGCCTGCTGGCGGATCTGCTTCCCGATCCGCTGGTCAGCACGTTGGCTGATGCCCTCTCAGGCACGGGGCCACTGGATGCCGCCGATCGCCTTGCCAACATCCAGCTGATCGGCCAGACCGAGCGTGGTTCCCTGAAGGTCGCCGAGCTCGAACGGCTGTACAGGAATGTGGTTCGGGCGGGGACGATGTGACCCGACTGGACGCCCAGGGGCCGCCAGGGGTACCTCATGCCGGACGAGGGGAGCCGGAGGCGACTTCGCCGCCGAAGCCTGCGGGCGAAGGTCCTCGAAACCCTCCCCAAGCCCCGGGGTCGGTCCTCGTGTTCGACCTGGTGAGGCCGGCCTGCCGTCGGTGAGTGCGGCCTCGGCAGGCCGGATCGTCGGGCACTGCTGGGACGCCCCCGGGCCGCGACCGGCTCGGATCGGGAGAGAAGCGCGGTGGCTCCGATGCACAGGGAGCGGTGGCCAGGAGCACCGTGCGGCGACGCCGCGCCACCCGTTGCCGCAACGGCTGGTGCCGGGCACGCGGACGGCGCCCCGGCCGGGGCCGGGACGCCGTGGTCCTGCTGTGGGCACGCTCTGATCGTCAGGAGCTGCGACGACGGCGCACGGCCAGCATCGTGCCACCACCGGCCGTGAGGAGGGCGGTCGCGGTGCCGCCGATCACCAGGGCCTTGTCACTGCCCGTCGCCGCGAGCTTCTCGGTGTGCCGGCTCACGTCCGGGTAGCTCGCCGGGTCGACGGCTGCGGCGAGTTCGTGGGAGTCGCTGCGTCCGACGCCACCTCCGTTGTGGCCACTGTGTCCCGGCGTGCCGTGGTGCCCGGGCTTGCCCGGGTGGTGGGGCGGCCTGGGGGGCGGGGTGGGCTTCACACTGCCCTGCACGTAGATGCTGACGCCGACGCTCGGGTCGGGATGAGACGAGGTGAGCCGGAACACGTGCCAGCCGGTGATGGTGTTCACCGGGATGGTCACGGTCCCCGAAACCGATCCGTCGGCCCGGGCCCGGAAGTGGCCGAGCACGACCGGGGTCGATTCCAGCAGCGCCGTGACGCTCGACCTGGGGGCGAACACCCCGGCGGCGGTGCTGAAGTCCAGGGAATCCCCGGCTGTCACCGTCGTGGTGCTGACGGACAGGGGCGGGGGCGGCGGCGGGTACGGCAGCGCCGAGGCGGCCTGCGCCCCGATCAGCGGTGCTCCGATGAGAATGGCAGTCGAGGCCGCCGACACCAGAGCGGCCCGCCATCTGCGTGATGCTGTCATCTTCTTCAATCTCCTCGACTTGGGTCCGGGCCTGATCGTGCGGCGGCCGTCATTCGGTGTGGACACCAAGACCTGGATACATGGCGCAAAGAGAACATAACGACACTCGTTGGTCTGATGGCGCGAGAAGTCACCGGATTGGCCCAGTCCCGGCTCGCGCGGTGCGCGTCGCAAGGGACTTTCGAGGGGGCGACACAAGGGGCGGATCCCTCTTTCGACGAGTCCGAGTCCCTATGGTCGACATCGTCCATAGGGAACAGAAAGCCCCGATTCGGGTGGTTCCCTCAGTCCCGTGAGGGGTGCAGCTTGGATCTCCAAGGATTCCTGAAGGCTCTTGCCAGACGATGGCCGACGGTCGTGGTCTGTCTGGTTCTCGCGGTCGGGACGGCGCTCGCCGTGACAAGCGCGAGCACCCCCGTCTACGAGGCGAGGACGCAGCTCTTCGTCGCCACCCGCGCCGGCGAGAACACCATCGATCTGAACCAGGGGCAGACGTTCTCGCAGGCGCGCGTGCAGTCGTACGCCGAGATCGTGAGGACCCGTCAGGTCACCGCTCCGGTGGTGAAACAGCTGCGGCTGCACACCACTCCGGAGGAGCTGGCGTCCCGGATCACCGCCGTCGTCCCGCTCAAGACCGTGCTCATCGACATCACCGTCCGGGACACCTCGCCCCGGCGCGCGGCGCGCATCGCCAACGCCGTGGCAAAGCGGTTCAGTTCGGTCGTCGAGCAGTTGGAGACCCCCAAGCGGCCGGTCTCCTCGACATCCAAGAAGGGCGACGGGGCCGATGACGACGCGCCCGTACGCCCGGTCTCCCCGGTCTCCCTGGGCGTCACCGAGGCAGCCGTCGCCCCGACCTCTCCCACAGAGCCCCGCCCGTTGCTCAACCTGGCCGCGGGTGTGGTGGGCGGCCTGCTGCTCGCCGCCGGGCTGGTGGCCCTCCTTGAGATGCTCGACACCACGTTCAAGACGAGCGAGGCACTGGGTGCTTTCACCGACATGCCCGGCCTCGCCACCATCCCGTACGACAGGAACGCCCCAAGGCAGCCGCTGATCAGTGCCGACGGGTACTCCGAGCGTGCCGAGGCGTTCCGCAAGCTGCGGACGAACCTGCAGTTCTCACAGGTCGACGATCCGCCGCGGATCATCATGGTGACGAGCTCGGTGCCCAGTGAGGGCAAGACGAACATCGCGATGAACCTCGCCCGGTCCCTCGCCGAGGCCGGCGTCTCCACCTGCCTCGTGGACGGCGACCTCCGCCGCCCCTGCGTGGCACCGGCTTTCGGCCTCGTCCAGGACGGCGGTCTGACCACGGTGCTCATCGGACAGGCCCGTGTCGAGGATGTGATGCAGAAGGTCGCCGGCGGGCTCTCGGTGCTCGCCAGCGGCGCTGTGCCGCCGAACCCCGCGGAACTGCTCGCCTCGGCGCGTATGGAAGAGGTGCTGCGCGAGCTCGCGGACATGTACGACGTCGTGATCATCGACACGGCGCCGCTGCTGCCGGTCGCCGACACCGCGGGGCTCGCCTCTCTCACCCAGGGCGCGCTGCTCGTCGTACGGGCCGGGAAGACCAACCGGGACCAGGTGCGCACCGCCAAGGAATCGCTGGAGCGCGTGGGCGCGCGCGTGCTCGGCACCGTGTTCAGCATGGCTCCGGTTGCCAAGGGCGGCCGTTACGGCCGTTACGGCGCCTACGGCGAGCTGCCCGCTCCGCGTACGTCGGCCACGCCGGAGGATGCGGCCGCCCCGGCGGTGACGCGCACCACGGACGGGACATGACTCGGATCCTGTTCGTCTGCACGGCCAACGTGTACCGCTCGGTGCTCGCCGAGCGCCTTCTGGCGGCGAGGCTGCCGCCGGGTTCGGTCCTGCGGCCGGAGAGCGCCGGTACGCAGGCGTGTCACCGTCCCCGCATGGAGGAGACCACACGGGCGGTCCTGGAACGGCTGGGCGGCGACGGCTCCGGATTCGTCTCCCGGCCGCTCACCGCACAGCTCATGGCGGGTGCCCCACTGGTCCTCGGACTCGCGCGCGAGCACCGCGAGGCGGCCGTCCGCCTCGCCCCGGCGGCGATGCGGCGCTGCTTCACCCTGAAGGAGTTCGTGCGGCTCGCGAACGGGGGAACCGCAGGGGAGGGTCGGGGCGGATTCGAGGCCGTGGTGGCAGCGGCTGCCAACCGTCGCGGTACCGCGGCCCCGGTCCCGCAGACCGAGGACGACATCTCGGACCCCTGGGGCGGGCCTCGTGAGGAGCTGTACGAGTGTGCCCTGGAGATCGCCAGGGAGGTGAGCGGACTGGTTCGGCTGTGAGCGATGCGTCATCGATGTCGCCGTCTCGCCTCGGGCGGTGGAGCCGGTCGTACCGCGATCATCCATAAGGGTGGATGCGCGGCGCGCAGGAAAACCGGACGAGGCAAGCAGCAGTTGAACGTGGGTCGACTCTCTTTCGCCCCCCGAACGGAGAAGTCCAGTGACCCGCTCCCTTCCATCGATCCCGGCGGCCAGACCCGTGATCGGAGAAGCCGAGATCGCTGCGGCCGTACGCGTTCTGCGTAGTGGCCGTGTCGTCCAGGGCCCGGAAGTGGCCGCGTTCGAAGACGCGTTCTCCGAATTGGTCGCCGGCCGCGCCTGCGTAGCGGTCAACTCAGGAACCTCCGCCCTGCAGCTGAGCCTCATGGCTCTGGGCATCGGACCGGGAGACGAGGTCGTGGTGCCCTCGTTCTCGTTCGCGGCGACCGCCAACGCAGTACGCCTGGTAGGCGCCGATCCAGTCTTCGCCGACATCACGTCAAGCACCTACTGCCTCGACCCGCTCGCCGTATCAGCGATGATCGGTCCGCGCACCGCCGCGCTCATGCCGGTGCATCTGTATGGGCACCCCGCGCCCATGGACCAGCTGATGCAAGTTGCCGCACGCCATGGGCTCGCCGTACTGGAGGACGCCTGTCAGGCGCACGGAGCCACGCTGCACGGACGCCCCGTCGGCACCTTCGGTGAGGCGGGATGCTTCAGCTTCTATCCCACGAAAAACATGCACGCTCTCGAGGGCGGCATCATTTCGACCGCCGACCCGCACCTCGCCCGCACCCTTCGGCTTCTGCGGAACCAGGGCATGGAGCAGCGCTACGAGAACGAGATCGTCGGGGCCAACATGCGGATGACCGACGTCGCGGCGGCCGTCGGCCGTGAGCAGCTGAAGCAGCTGCCGGCCTGGACGGAGCGGCGGAGAGCCAACGCCAAGGTGCTCGACACCCGCATCGAGGCGCTGTCCGTTCCGCAGGAGGCCGACGGTGCGCGGCACGTCTACCACCAGTACACGGTCCGCATCCCGGGCGGTCTCCGGGATTCCGTGCAGCGGGACCTGGCGCGACAGGGCATCGGCAGCGCGGTGTACTACCCGACCCCGATCCACCGACTCAGGCCCTATCAGGACCAGGGCAGCCCGCCCCTGCCCGAGACCGATCGGGCAGCGACGGAGGTTCTGTCCCTCCCGGTGCACCCGACCCTGCGGCAGGCCGAGCTGGAGCGGATCGCACAGGCCGTGAACGATGCCGGAAGAGTCGGGTGAGCCGGCGCACCCTGCGGGCCGGGCTCATCGGCCTTGGAGCCATGGGACGCAACCATGCCCGGGTGTTGTCGTCGCTCGACGGCGTCGAGCTGGTGGGCGTCATGGACCCGGCAGGTGATACCACGGGTGCCGGCCGGAACACCCTTGTCGTCCCCACCCTGCATGAGCTGCTCGCGCGTGGACTCGACTACGCGGTGGTCGCCTGTCCCACGGCGTCGCACGAGGAGGTCGGCCTGGCCTTGGCCGACAACGGCGTGCCCGCGCTGATCGAGAAGCCGCTCGCCCACTCGGCGACGGCCGCACAGCGACTGGTCGACGCCTTCGACAGAGCGGGACTGGTCGCCGGTGTCGGACACATCGAGCGGTTCAACCCGGCCCTGCGGAGCCTGCGTTGCCGACTCGAGGCGGGAGAACTCGGGGACGTCTTCCAAGTGGTCACGCGGCGCCAGGGACCCTTCCCGCACCGCATCGCCGACGTCGGGGTCGTCAAGGACCTGGCCACCCACGACATCGACCTCACCAGTTGGGTCACCGGCCACGACTACGTCTCGCTCTGCGCGCGCACGGTGTCCAAGAGCGGCCGACTCCATGAGGACATGGTCTCCGTGGTCGGCGACCTCAGCGACGGCACCCTGGTCAGCCACCTCGTCAACTGGCTCAGCCCCCACAAGGAGCGCTACACGTCGGTGACCGGCGAGCGTGGCTGCCTCGTCGCCGACACTCTCACGGCAGACCTGACCTTCCACGCCAACGGAGCGGTGGCCACCGAGTGGGAGGCCCTGCGCGCCTTCCGCGGTGTGGCCGAGGGCGACATGGTCCGCTACGCCATCCCCAAGCGTGAGCCGCTCCTCGTCGAGCACGAGCTGTTCCGTGATGCCGTGGACGGGAAGGCCACGGACATTGTCACGCTCGATCAGGGGCTGAGGACGGTGGAGGTGGCGGAGGCGGTCCTCGACTCGGCACGGCGGAAGGCATCCGTGAGCCTGCGAAGCCCGCGCACGCCGACCCTGGCGGTGGTCCCCCAGCGGTCATGACGAGCACCCCTGCCGGGGGCCAGGAACCAGCCTGGCGAGGCTACCCGCAGAGCAGTACCCGGAGACCAGTACCCGGAGCAGTCAGTGCTCGTTGCTCAGCACATGAACCAAAGCGGTGAGGTGGCGTTTGCGCAGGTGCGGATCGCGCCCGGTGCGCAGGTCGACGAGTCGGCCGTGCTCGGCCCGGGTACGACTGTGTGGGAACTCGCGCAGATCCGCGAGGAAGCCGTGCTCGGCTGCGACTGCGTCGTGGGCCGGGGTGTCTATGTGGGACCCGGGGTGAAGATCGGCCACAGGGTCAAGATTCAGAACCATGCGCTGGTGTATGAGCCTGCCGAGCTGGCCGACGGCGTCTTCGTCGGGCCCGCGGTCGTCCTCACGAACGACCGCAGTCCTCGCGCCGTCGGCGCGGACGGACGTCTGAAGCGCGCCGGTGACTGGGAGGCGGTCGGGGTCCGGGTCGCTGAGGGCGCGTCACTCGGCGCACACTCAGTGTGTGTGGCTCCGGTCGGCATCGGCCGCTGGGCGATGGTCGCCGCGGGGGCCGTCGTCACCAAGGACGTGCCGGATTTCGCCCTCGTCGCCGGTGTCCCTGCCCAACGGATCGGATGGGTGGGACCTGCCGGCGAGCGTCTGCGCGCACTGCCGGATCGGGTCGGACTCTGGGAGTGCCCGAGCAATGGGAATCTCTACTCGGAGAACGACGGAATTCTGACGGAGCTTTCAGCTCAATACCGAGAAAAGTCGAGCCCATGAAGGTCATGAGCGTAGTCGGGGCGCGACCCCAATTCGTCAAACTTGCCGCAGTCGCCGCAGCGTTCGGCGATACAGAGCACGATCATATGATCGTCCACACCGGTCAGCACTACGACGCCGATCTGTCCGACGTCTTCTTCACCGGCCTCTCCATCCCCGAGCCCCATGTGCACCTGGGCGTCGGCTCGGGCACCCACGGAGTGCAGACCGGTACCATCCTGGCGGCCCTCGATCCCGTCATCGCCGCCGCACACCCTGAATGGGTGCTCGTTTACGGAGACACCAACTCCACTCTTGCCGGCGCCCTTTCCGCTGCCAAACAGCACATCCCCGTTGCCCACCTGGAAGCGGGCCTGCGCTCTTTCAACCGGCGGATGCCCGAGGAGCACAACCGCGTCCTCACGGACCACGCTGCCGATCTGCTGCTCGCACCCACCGAGGAGGCGGTGCACCACCTGGCAGCCGAGGGCCTGGCCGACCGTGTGGTCCTGACCGGGGACGTCATGGTCGACACGTGCCTGCGCATCAGGGACAAGGTGCTGAGGGACAAGGCCACCGCCGCACTTCCGGCCTTCGTCGACGCCCAGGAGCCCTACCTCTTCGCCACATTGCACCGGGCCGAGAACACGGATCGTCCCGATCGCCTGGCCGCTCTCGTGGATGCCCTGTCCAGTCTGCCGGTTCCCGTCGCCCTGGCCGCCCATCCCAGGCTGCTCGCACGTGCAGAGGACTTCGGCATCAAGCTCGACAGCGGCTCCCTCCGTATCGGCCGCCCCCTTCCCTACGCCGAGCTGATCCGCACGGTGCTCGGCTCGCGTGGTGTGATCACGGACTCGGGAGGACTCCAGAAAGAGGCGTTCCTCTTGGAGCGCGTCTGCACGACACTCCGTACGGAGACGGAATGGCCCGAAACGCTCCGGGGCGGCTGGAACGCACTCGTGCCGGATCCCTGTGCACTGGGCTCCCAGGCATGGCGTGACACCGTCCTGCGTCCTGCGCCCAAGAGCTCACGCGGCGTGCCGTACGGCGACGGCGAAGCAGCACCCCGTGTGGTGCGGGCGCTGGAAGATCGTGTGAGCGGATCTCAAGCCCGCTGAGCCGTCCGGGTCGGCGCACCGAGCAGGATCACCTCGGCCCCGGCCCATCGATCGGGGTCGGCGATCCGCCGCCCGTCGACCACGACGCGCACCTCCGGGAACCGGTCGGATCCGAGCTCTCGGTACTCGCCGTGATCGGCTTGGACGACAGCGGCGGTGACTGTCTGTCCGCTGTACGGCGGCAGGCCGAGTGCCCTCAGATCATCGGCCGTGTACAGCGGGTCGGACACGTACGGCTCGGCGCCGCGCGCCCGCAGCGCCTCGACGACGGGGAACACCCCGGAGAACGCTGTCTCCTTGACGCCGCCCCGATAGGCGGCGCCCAATACGAGCACGCCTGCGCCGGTCAGGTCGCCGTACACCTCCGCAAGCCGCCGTACCGCGTACTCGGGCATCGAGGCATTGGCCGTACGGGCCTCTTGCACGACTGTCGCGTCCGGGTCGTTCCACAGATACATCCGCGGATAGACGGGAATGCAGTGACCGCCTACGGCGATGCCAGGCCTGTGGATGTGGCTGTACGGCTGCGAGTTGCAGCCGTCGATCACCAGCTCGATGTCGATGCCGATGCGGTCCGCGAACCGTGCGAACTGGTTCGCCAGCCCGATGTTCACGTCACGGTAGGTCGTCTCGGCCAGCTTCGCGAACTCCGCGGCCTCCGCCGAGCCGAGGTCCCAGACGCCGTTGGGACGAGGCAGTTCGTCGCGTACGTCGAAGTCGAGGACGGACTCGTAGAACTCGACACCTCGGCGGGCGGAGGCCACGTCGATGCCGCCGAGCAGCTTGGGGTAGCGGCACAGGTCGGCGAATACACGTCCGGTCAGCACCCTTTCGGGGCTGAAGACGAGAGCGAAGTCCCGGCCCGCGGTCAGCCCGCTGCCCTGCTCGAGCATGGGCGCCCAGCGCCCTCGAGTGGTACCGACGGGCAGTGTCGTCTCATAGGACACGAGTGTGCCCGGCCGCAGTCCGCGCGCCACCGCCTGCGTCGCTTGGTCCATCCAGCCGAAGTCGGGCATGCCCTGGGCGTCGACGTATACCGGAACGACCAGCACGACCGCCTCGGCGTGCGTGACCGCCGCGGTCGTGTCGGTGGTGGCCAGCAGCCGCCCCGCCCCGACGACGCTCTTCAGCCTCTCAGCGAGTTCAGCCTCGCCGGGGAAAGGCTCAACGCCCTCATTTACCAGGTGCACGACTCGTTCGTCCACGTCGGAGCCGATGACGTAGTGGCCTTTCGCCGCGAACTGGACGGCCAGCGGCAGGCCGATCTTTCCGAGCGCCACCACACAGATTTGCACGGCTATTTCCTCCGAGCGGCAACCAGCTGCGCAGGCGACCGAAGATAGCCGACACGCATTGACAAAGCCCTACGCACCTTATCTCCGCAGCTTCATTTCAGTGAGCCGACACGAAGGGTCCAGCGATCGTCCGACCTTGACTCTGACACGTGTTCAGGCCGTCGCGGTTATGCGTTCGAAGCGTACGGTCAGACCGAGACGGTTGGCTTCCTTGGTCATTCGGTGCATGGCACGTTCGGGTTCTGGTCGGGTGAAGCAGTCGGGCCCGAGGTCCTGGTAGCGGGGCTTGTTCCGGAGGATGTGCCAGATCGCTCTGACGAGCTTGCGCATGACAGCGATCAGTGCCCGTTGTCGACCGCGGCGGGCGGCAATGCGCCGGTAATAGGCGCAGAGGTAGCAGTCCTTGTTGCGGGTCACAGCCATCGCGTCAGGCGGCACGCACGACCGAGCCGGCACGCCCACTGAAGGGGTTCGACCACGTCGGCGACGTCGACTCCGGCGACTTGTGACCTCTGATCGGCCCTGCGCAGCGATACGGACTGCGCAGGTAAGTCCGCCCGAGCCTGTGCGGTAGGCAGCCTCCGATTCCCCTACCGCCTGCCCTACCAGGTCCCCTACCGGCGCGTGCGGTGGGCTGGGCAGGGTGAGATCGAGGACTCAGACACGTACTCCGACCAGGGCGAGTAGCCCGTCGTCACACGCGGCGGCCCCCCGGTGCCGGGCAGGGATCGGAGGGCCGCCGGCACGAGCGCCGGCTCGGGGTACAAGTGCGCGCGTCCACCGGCTCAACGCGCCTGCTGCTCCAAGGCCACGGGCGGGGTCGCCGCTTCAACGCCCGGAACCGTCATCGGCGTGGGAACGGGCGGCCATCCGCCCAGCGGCGCGACAACGACCGTCCTGACTACCGAGAGCGGCAGAACGCACTCCCACCCGAGGAGACGTATCGCAGCCACACCATCGCCACGGACCTGCAATCCGGCGATGGCGGTCTCAGCCCACCCGCGGCTCTCCTCGCGCGCCATGCCTCATCATCCAACGCGCTCGCGGTGGATTCACCCCGGACACTCCGTGTCGCACCGAACGCGACCGGACCATGACCCATCTCAGCGCCAAAGGCTGTACCGATGTTCCCCAAGGCCGATGTCCGCCGGGTCCACGACCGGCAGCGCCACGTCGGCGAACGAGGCGAGCACTGCGCGCCGCGTACGGACGGTCTCGATCCAGGCGTAGGCGTTGGAGGCGAAGCCGCCCGGACGCAGGATCGTCCAGTTCACACCGGAGGCGCGCACGGCCTTTTCGAACTCTCAGCGACGCCCCGTACCGTTGACGCATGGATCTTCGACTGCCCCACCGGCGAGGGCTGCTGCGGAGGCCCCGACGGCTGCTGGCCGCCGGGGCCGCTGTCGTCGTACTCGCGGGCGCGGGAACGTGGACGGCTGTCGCCTCGGACAGCAAGCCCCCGGTGCACGAGACCGACCGCATCATGGCCATCGACGGTGTCCGCGTCGACACCTCGTACTTCACGTCCGGCCCCGCCGGCCGCAGGCCCGCCGTGCTGCTGGCCCACGGCTTCGGCGGCAGCAAGCAGGACGTACGGCAGCAGGCGGAGGACCTCGCCAGAGACGGCTACGCGGTACTGACCTGGTCCGCCCGGGGCTTCGGCAGGTCCACGGGCAAAATCGGCCTCAACGACCCCAAGGGCGAGGTCGCGGACGTCTCCAAGCTCATCGACTGGCTGGCCGAGCAGCCCCAGATCCAGCTCGACAAGCCGGGCGACCCGCGCGTGGGCGTCGCCGGCGCCTCGTACGGCGGCGCGATCTCCCTGCTCGCCGCCGGCTACGACCAGCGCGTGGACGCTATCGCCCCGGCGATCACCTACTGGAACCTCGCGGACGCCCTGTTCCCGAACGGCGTCTTCAAGAAGCTGTGGGCCGGCATCTTCGTCAACTCCGGCGGCGGCTGCGAGAAATTCGAACCGCGGTTGTGCCGGATGTACGAGCGGGTCGCCGAGTCGGGCAGCCCCGACGCCCGGGCCCGCGAGCTGCTCCAGGCCCGTTCCCCCTCCGCCGTCGGCAGCCGCATCAAGGTGCCCACCCTGCTGATGCAGGGCCAGACCGACTCCCTCTTCCCGCTCGGCCAGGCGGACGCGGCCGCGAAGGCGATCCGCGCCAACGGCGCCCCGGTGGACGTCGACTGGATCGCCGGCGGGCACGACGGCGGCGACATGGAGACCGGGCGGACGCAGTCACGCGTGCGTGCCTGGTTCGACCGGTACCTCAAGGACGACAAGGGCACCGACACCGGCCCGGCCTTCCGCGTCACCCGCACCGGAGGTGTCGACTCCACCAGCGGCGCGGCCCAGTTGCGCGGCGCCACCGACACCACATACCCGGGCCTGGCGAGCGGACGGCGCCCGGTCGCCCTGCGCGGCACCCAGCAGCGCTTCGACAACCCGCCCGGCGCCACCCCGCCCGGGGTCTCGGCCCTGCCCGGCCTCGGCGGCGCGGGCGGCCTCGCCCAGCTGTCCTCGCTCGGCGTCGGCGTCTCGCTGGACTTCCCCGGCCAGTACGCGCGGTTCGAGTCGGCGCCGCTCAGCACCGGCCTGCGCGTCACCGGATCGCCGACCGTCACCGTGCACGTGAAGTCGACGAGCGACGACGCCGTGCTCTTCGCCAAGGTGTACGACGTCGGGCCCGGCGGCGGCACCCCCGTGCTGCCCTCGCAGCTGGTGACGCCGATCCGCGTCGAGGGCGCCAAGGCCGGCAAGGACGTCACGATCACCCTCCCGGCGATCGACCACGAGGTCGAGCAGGGCCACCGGCTGCGTCTGGTCCTCGCCTCCACCGACCTCGGCTACGCCTCCCCGACCGCCCCGGCGACGTACACCGTCTCGCTGAAGGGCGCCCTGGCGGTGCCGACGGCGCCCGGTGTGACGACCGCGGTTGCCCCGCTGCCGTCGTGGGTGTGGTGGCTGCCGCTGGCCGGCGCGGTCATCGCCCTGGCCCTGCTCCTGACGAGCCGTCGCCGCACGACCGCGGCACCGCCGCCCGACCCCGACCTCGCCGACATCCCGCTGCAGATCACCGGACTCAGCAAGCGGTACGCCCGCTCCGCCGACCGGTACGCGGTGCGGGAGGTGACCTTCCGCGTCGAGAAGGGCCAGGTCCTCGGCCTGCTGGGGCCGAACGGCGCGGGCAAGACGACCACCCTGCGCATGCTGATGGGCCTGATCAAGCCGGACGCCGGTGAGATCCGCGTCTTCGGCCACGCCATCCGCCCCGGCGCCCCGGTCCTCTCCCGGGTCGGCGCCTTCGTGGAGGGTGCGGGCTTCCTGCCGCACCTGTCCGGCCGGGAGAACCTGGAGCTGTACTGGCAGGCCACCGGCCGCCCGCCAGAGGACGCCCATCTGGAGGAGGCACTGGAGATCGCCGGACTCGGCGACTCGCTCGCCCGGGCCGTGCGCACCTACTCCCAGGGCATGCGCCAGCGCCTGGCCATCGCCCAGGCCATGCTGGGCCTGCCGGACCTGCTCATCCTCGACGAACCGACCAACGGCCTGGACCCGCCGCAGATCCGCGAGATGCGCGAGGTGATGATCCGCTACGCGGCCGCCGGACGTACGGTCATCGTCTCCAGCCACCTCCTCGCGGAGGTCGAGCAGTCCTGCACGCACCTGGTCGTCATGGACCGCGGCCGGCTCGTCCAGGCGGGCCCGGTGGGGGAGATCGTCGGCTCGGGCGACACCCTGCTCGTCGGCACCGCCGCTCCCGTGGAGGAGCCGGTCGTCGAGAAGGTCGCCACCCTGCCGGGCGTCGCCTCCGCGGTGCCCGCCGACGGCGGCCTCCTGGTCCGGCTCGACCCCGACGGCAGCGCGCAGCGCCTGGTCGTCGAGCTCGTACGGCTCGAAGTGCCCGTCCAGTCGGTGGGCCAGCACCGCCGCCTGGAGGACGCCTTCCTCACCCTGATCGGAGGTTCCGCATGAGCACGCTCGTCGAGCGCACCGAGACCGCCTCCGGTTACCGCGCGGGCCGCACCCTGCCCCTGCGGGTCGAGCTGATACGGCAGTTGAAGCGCCGCCGCACGCTAGTCATGGGCGCGATCCTCGCCGCCCTGCCGTTCGTACTGCTGATCGCCTTCGCGATCGGCAACCCGAGCCAGGGCAACGGCCGGGTGACGCTGATGGACACGGCGACGGCGTCCGGCGCCAACTTCGCCGCCGTCAACCTGTTCGTGTCGGCCGGCTTCCTGCTGGTCATCCCGGTCGCCCTGTTCTGCGGGGACACGGTCGCCTCGGAGGCCGGCTGGTCCTCCCTGCGCTATCTGCTGGCCGCACCCGTGCCGCGCGCCCGCCTGCTGTGGTCCAAGCTCGTCGTCGGACTCGGCCTCAGCCTCGCCGCGATGATCCTGCTGCCGGTGGTCGCCCTGGCCGTCGGCACGGCCGCCTACGGCTGGGGCCCGCTGCAGATCCCCACCGGCGGCGCGCTGGACACCGGCACGGCCACGCAGCGCCTGCTGGTGGTGGTGGCGTACATCTTCGTATCCCAACTGGTCACCGCCGCGCTGGCGTTCTGGCTGTCGACCAAGACCGACGCGCCGCTCGGCGCGGTCGGCGGCGCGGTCGGCCTGACCATCGTCGGCAACGTCCTGGACGCCGTGACGGCCCTCGGCCACTGGCGGGACTTCCTGCCCGCGCACTGGCAGTTCGCCTGGGCGGACGCCGTGCAGCCGCATCCGGAGTGGTCCGGCATGATCCAGGGCACGGCGATTTCCATAACGTACGCGCTCGTCCTGTTCGCCCTGGCCTTCCGCGGTTTCGCCCGCAAGGACGTGGTCTCCTAGGTCAACGGAGGGTCACCCACCGGTCTCGGCGGGCCATGATCGTGGCCGCTTCGAGATCCATCCGCAACGGTTCGTCACGCACGTTCCCGCCCCCTCCGCCGTCACAGTCACAGACGGCGACGCCAACACGGCCGTTCGAACAACCGGTCAATCGGCAGAGGGGGCACGGAAGATGGAGCAGCGGTACCCAACACCAGGGCCCGGCACGGCACACCGTCGTACCCGACGGCTGCGCGTCGCCCTGCTCGCCCTCGCGGCGACGGGCGGCCTGCTGCTCACGGCGTGCAGCGCGGGCCAGGACAGCAACACGAGTTCGGCGGACCGCTCGAACCGCACCGGCGGCCTCCCGGCCCCGGCCGGCTCGGCGGCGGCCGGGGAGCAGCGCGGACAGAGCCCGGACGACAGTCCGTCCGCCGACCACCTCTCCACCTTCGCCCTCGACGTCGACACCGCCTCCTACGGCTACGCCCGCCGGGTCCTCGCCGACGGCCGGCTGCCGGACCCCTCCCAGGTGCGCCCCGAGGAGTTCGTCAACAGCTTCCGCCAGGACTACGACCGCCCCGACGGCAACGGCTTCTCGGTCACCGTCGACGGAGCCCGCACCGACAGGGCCAGTTGGTCATTGGTCCGTGTCGGCCTCGCCACCCGCGCCGCCGACTCCGGCGAACGCCCGCCCGCCGCGCTCACGTTCGTCGTCGACGTCTCGGGCTCCATGGGCGAGCCCGGCCGCCTCGACCTGGCGAAGAAGTCCCTCGACACGATGACCGACCGGCTCGGCGACGACGACTCGGTCGCCCTGGTCACCTTCAGCGACGAGGCGCGGACCGTCCTGCCGATGACCCGCCTCGGCGGCCACCGCGGCAGGGTCCACGACGCCGTCGACGACCTCGAGACCGAGGACTCCACCAACCTCGGCGCGGGCGTCGAGAAGGGCTACGCCACCGCCACCGACGGCCTGCGCGAGGGCGCCACCAACCGGGTCGTACTGATCTCCGACGGTCTCGCCAACACCGGCGACACGCATGCCGACTCCATCCTCGAACGCGTCTCCCGCGCACGCCGCGACCACGGCATCACCCTCTTCGGGGTCGGCGTCGGCAGCGACTACGGCGACGCCCTGATGGAACGCCTCGCCGACAAGGGCGACGGCCACACCGCCTACGTCTCCGGTGACGACGACGCCCGCAAGGTCTTCGTCGACCAGCTCCCGCAGAACATCGAGCTCACCGCCCGGGACGCCAAGGCCCAGGTCGCCTTCGACCCGGAGACCGTCGCCGAGTTCCACCTCGTCGGCTACGACGACCGAAAGGTCGCCGACGAGGACTTCCGCGACGACAACGTCGACGGCGGCGAGGTCGGCCCCGGCCACACCGTCACCGCCCTGTACGCCGTGCGCACCAAGCCCGGTGCCGACGGCCATCTCGCCACCGCGAGCGTCCGCTGGCTCGACCCGAAGTCCCGTGCCCCGCACGAGGAGTCCGGCCAGCTGGAGACCGACGCCCTGCACGACGACGTGTGGAGCGCCCCCAGCCGCTTCCAGGTCACCGCGATCGCCGCCTACTTCGCCGACACCCTGCGCACCCGCGCCTCCGAGGCCGACGACGTCGGCTCCCTCCCCGGCAACCCAGGCCTCGGCGAACTCGGCGAGCGGGCCCACGCGCAGGCGAAGAAGACCGAGGACCAGGACGTCGACCAGCTGGCGGAGGCGATCGACGAGGCGAGCGGCATGAAATGATCCGGCCCCATTGACTCCTCCTTACTTGCGAGTAAGTTGTGCTCCCAGTCCGAGCCGACCGGGAGCCGTCATGGGCGTACGCAAGGATCTGAAGCGGGCGAAACAACGCGGTGACCTCGCCGCGCGCACCAGGGTCGAGGTCGTCAGGGACGCGTCCGGCGCGGTGCGCGAGGCCCGCACCGCGCCGATGGCGAAGACACCCACCACCGGCAGCACCGCCGACCTGCCCTACACCAACGCGGCCGAGGCCCCGGACGCCGTGATCCTGCGCCGCAAGCTGCACGGCACCTGGCAGCCGGTCACCGCGGCCGCCTTCGCCCGCGAAGTGAGCGCCGTCGCCAAGGGGTTGATCGCGGCCGGCCTCGAACCGGGCGGCCGGGTCGCGGTCATGTCCCGCACCCGCTACGAGTGGACGGTCCTCGACTTCGCCATCTGGGCGGCCGGCGGCCAGACCGTCCCGGTCTACGCCACCTCCTCCGCCGAGCAGGTCGAGTGGATCGTCCGCGACTCCGGCGCCCGCTTCGCCGTCACCGAGACCGCCGGCAACACCGCCACGGTGACGACCGGAACCGCCGGCCACCAGACCCCGCCCCGCACCTGGGAGCTGGACGAAGACGCGCTCACCGAGCTCACCGTCCTCGGCCGGGACGTCCCGGACGAGGAGGTCACCAAGCGCCGTACCGCCCTGACGCCCGACACGATCGCGACGATCTGCTACACCTCCGGCACCACCGGCCGGCCCAAGGGCTGTGTGCTCACCCACGCCAACCTGCACGCCGAGGCCGCCAACACGGTCGAGCTGCTGCACCCCATCTTCAAGGAGGTCACCCGCCAGCAGGCCTCCACCCTCCTCTTCCTCCCGCTCGCCCACATCCTCGGCCGCACCCTGCAGATCGCCTGTCTGATGGCCCGCATCGAGATCGGCCACTGTCCCAGCATCAGGCCCGACGAACTCCGGCCCGCCCTCAAGGAGTTCCGCCCCACCTTCCTGGTCGGCGTGCCGTACCTCTTCGAGAAGATCCACGACACCGGCCGCGCCACCGCCGAGAAGATCGGCCGGGGCGCCTCCTTCGACCGCGCCGACCGTGTCGGTGTCCGCTTCGGAGCGGCGTACCTCGACAAGTTCCTCGACCGGGGCAAGGGCCCGGGCCCCGCCCTGTACGCCGCCTGGGCCCTCTACGACCTGCTGGTCTACCGCCGCGTCCGCAAGGAACTCGGCGGCCGCATGCGCTACGCCATCAGCGGCGGCTCCCCGCTCGACCGCAACCTCAACCTCTTCTTCTACGCGGCCGGCATCATCGTCTACGAGGGCTACGGCCTGACCGAGACCAGCGCGGCCGCCACCATCGTGCCCCCGCTGCGGCCCCGCCCGGGCACCGTCGGCCAGCCCGTCCCCGGCACCGCGGTGCGCATCGCCGACGACGGCGAGGTCCTGATCAAGGGCGGCATCGTCTTCGGCGCCTACTGGAACAACCCGGCGGCCACGGACGCCGTGCTCCAGGACGAGTGGTTCGCCACCGGCGACCTCGGCGCGCTCGACGAGGACGGCTATCTCACCATCACCGGCCGCAAGAAGGACATCCTCGTCACCTCCGGCGGCAAGAACGTCTCCCCGGCCGTCCTGGAGGACCGGCTGCGCAGCCGCCCGCCGATCGGCCAGTGCATCGTGGTCGGCGACAACCGTCCCTTCGTCGCCGCCCTGATCACCTTCGAACCCGAGGCGGTCGCCCACTGGCTGTCCGTCCGCGGGCTGCCCGCCGACACCCCGATGTCCGAGGTGGTACGGGACCCCCGGATGCGCGCCGACGTCCAGCGGGCCGTCGACTACGCCAACGAGGCCGTCTCGCGCGCCGAGTCGATCCGCGCCTTCACGCTGGTCGAGGGCGAGTTCAACGAGGAGAACGGCCTGCTCACCCCGTCCCTGAAGGTCAAGCGGCACGCCGTGCGGGCCGCGTACGCGGACGAGATCGAGGCGCTGTACGCCAAGTAGCCGCCCGGGCACACGAAAGCGGGCCGCCGATGTGCTCGGCGACCCGCTTCGGCGGTGCTGCGGTCAGCTGTTGTTGGCGCCGTTCCCGGACAGGACCGGGATGTTGTCCAGGATGTGCGACAGCGGCTCGTCGCCCTTGGCCTGGGTGGAGTTCTCGGTGCACTGCTGGTTCTGCGGGGCCGAGAGGATCGGGACGTCCTGGAGGGCGGTGGTGACCGTCCCGATGGTCTGGGTGTTGACCTTCGAGGGCAGGGCGAGGCAGGGCTTGTTCAGCGAACCCTGCACGAGCGCGAGCTGGGGGCTCATGTCGCCGTGCGTGGCCTGGTTGCCGTACTTCTGGACGGAGCTGTTGCCGTTCACTGTGGTGACCCCGTTGTCGTTGCCGATCGCCAAGGCAGGGGCGGCGGTCGCGGCCGTGGCGCCGACGATGGAGGCGGCGATGGCCGCGCTTGCCCACAGCTTCTTCATGTTTCTTTCCCTTCGGAGAGCGGACTCCGGTGCAGAGTTTCGGAGAGCGGACCCCGTTGCAGAGCCGCGTTTTGACCAACCACCGAGTGGGGGTTTGGTTGCGCCGTTTGCCCCATTCGGACCAGTGTGGAGGAGAAAGTGTTATCTCGTTACCGACACGCGAGTGAACTTCCCCGGACGGGCAGGGAGGAGCGCATGTCCGGCGGATCGCCGGGGAGGGGGTTCTGTCCCGCCGGGATCAGCGGCCGGTCCGCACACAGGTCGGCGAACACCTGGTCGGACTTCTTCGGGTCCCAGCGCAGTGTCGAGCCGACGCCCTTGATGGCCGGGTTGAAGCCGGCGATCGGCACCGTGGCGAACTCGGTGCCTGACAGCGGCACTCGGCTCAGTAGGGACGCCGGCTCCACCAGGTCACCAGTCCCGAAGCCCTGGTCGACGGAAGCGGCGCCGAGGAGGGTGCGGCCGATGCGCAGCATCGCTTCCGGGTCGGTCAGCACATGCCGGGACATCAGTCCGCGCAACGCCGCGACCAGGAACCGGTGCTGACGTTGAATCCGGCCCAGGTCAGCCGAACCGTCCACATGGCGTGAGCGGACGTACTGCAGAGACCGCCCGCCGCCGAGCCGGTGCCGGCCGGGCGCGAGGTCGAGCTTGGTGGCCGAGTCCTTCAGCGCGCCGTGCACACCTCCACCCCGTCGACCTGGTCGACGGCGTCCATGAACCGTCGGAAGTCGATCTGCAGGAAGTGGTCGATCGGCACGTGGGTCATGTCCTGCACGGTGCGAACGGTGAGCTGGGCCCCGCCCTCGGCAGAGCCGTTGTTGAGTTTCGCCAGATGCGCCGGAAGCCCGGAACGCGGAGTTACCGAGAAGAGGGACGGCAGCCGGCAGCACCATTCCCGGAATGAGTATGCGCCGCAGTGATTTCCGGAAACAGAAAGGGTTTTTCGCCATCCGAGGAAGGCAGGCGAACGGGCCGCCGAGAATCCGGCGGCCCGCTGCGTGCGTCACCCGATCAGCTGTTGTTGGCGCCGTTCCCGGACAGGACCGGGATGTTGTCCAGGATGTGCGACAGCGGCTCGTCGCCCTTGGCCTGGGTGGAGTTCTCGGTGCACTGCTGGTTCTGCGGAGCCGAGAGGATCGGGACGTCCTGGAGGGCGGTGGTGACCGTCGTCAAGGACTGGGTGTTGACCTTCGTGGGCAGGGCGAGGCAGGGCTTGTTCAGCGAACCCTGGATGAGGGCCATCTGCGGGCTCATGTTCCCGTACGTCGCCTGGTTGCCGTAGATCTGCGCGGCACCGTTGCCGTTGGCGGTGCTGACGCCACCATCGTTCCCGATGGCCAGCGCCTGGGGCGCGAAGACCGCCGAGGCTCCGACAACGGAAGCGGCGACCACCGCGGCAGCCATAACCTTCTTGATCACTTGCTGGTCCCTTCTGGAGTAACCCCGTCCACCGGAGCGCCCTGAACAACTCCGCCCGGACCGCGTGGTTGCTCCCCTTCACCCCAATGGCCGTAGGTGAACCCCGGCAGGGTGAAGCGTTCTCCGGGGTCGCTTCGTGCGTCACCCCCAGCCGGCGCCGTCTCCTCCGTCGCGTGTCCCACTGGCCTCTCACCCGAGGTATGAGGAACTGCGCGGTCGAGTGCAGGTGCGGCGTCCTGCTCCATTAGGGGAGAAGAACTCGGCGGACCGGGAGTGTGCACTGCCCAGTTGACCTGGGATTTTTCCGGGGGCTGGAGCACACTGCTTTCCTTGCGCTTGCGCTACTGGCTGGGTGAGGGCTTCCTGGGAACGGAAAGTGCGGGGGTGGGAACGGAAAGGGCGGGGGCAGTAACGTCGCCGACGTTGGTCAATAGGGAGTCATGATGCAGACGTCCATGTCCGAAGCGGTCATCGCTGGTGCCGAGGCAGCGGACCTGGAAGGCCTCCCGGTCCCAGACTATTTCCCAGCTGCCACTGTGCGCGAGGAGGACATCGACGTCTTTCAGTCCATGGAGGACAAGGACGTACGCAAGTCCATTGTCATTGACAAGGTACCCATGCCGGATCTGGCGCCCGATGAGGCGTTGATTGCTGTCATGGCCAGTTCGATTAACTACAACACTGTGTGGACGGCGATGTTCGAACCGATCCCCACATTCCAGTTCCTCAAGCAGATGGGTAAGGCCGGCGGCTGGGAGAAACGTCACGACTTGCCTTACCACATCGTCGGCTCCGACGCATCGGGAGTCATCGTCAGGACAGGTTCTTCCGTACGAAAATGGAAGGTGGGTGATCATGTTGTAATTTCCCCCGCCTACGTCGACGAGCAGGACCACGACACCCATCGGGACGGAATGCTTGGAGAGGGGCAGAAGGCTTGGGGTTTCGAGACCAATTATGGAGGGCTTGCGCATTATGCAGTGGTGCGGGCCAGCCAGTTGATGCCTAAGCCTGCTGCTCTGACCTGGGAGGAGGCGGCAGTCAATCCGCTATGCGCAAGCACTGCTTACCGAATGTTGGTGAGCGACCGCGGAGCGCAGATGAAGCAAGGAGATGTGGTTCTTGTTTGGGGCGCTACCGGAGGGCTGGGATCCTACGCCATTCAGCTCGTCCTCAACGGCGGCGGGATCCCTGTCGGCGTTGTCAACTCGGCTGAAAAAGCAGAGCTGTTGAAGGCGCTCGGATGCCATGCGGTCATCAACCGCGCCGACCTCGAGGATGGTGACCCCGCGATTCTGCAGCAGCCCGAGGGGTGGAAGAGGATGGGGCGAGCCATCCGCGACATGGTCGGGGAGGACCCGCACATTGTGTTCGAGCACGTCGGGAGGAAGACCTTTGGCGCTTCCGTCTTCCTTGCCAGGCGTGGGGGCACCGTCGTGACCTGTGGATCGAGCACAGGTTACGAGCACCTTTATGACAACAGATACCTTTGGATGCGCCTGAAGAGGATCATCGGGAGTCACGGCGCAAACCTCCACGAGCAGTGGGAAGTCAATAGACTCATCGCCTTGGGGCATGTGGTGCCGGCCCTTTCCGCGACATACACCTTGGATGAAGTCGGGGTTGCGGCCCGCAGCGTTCAAACTAATCAGCACATCGGGAAAGTAGGCGTTCTGTGTCTCGCCCCTCATCCCGGCTTGGGTGTTACCGATCCAAACGCCCGCGAGAAGATCGGGGAGCACCGTCTCAGGACGTTCCGTAGGTAAGTCCGAATCGACCTCGAGCGGGCCCGACCGGAAAGGGAGACAGTCGGGCCCGCTCTGCAACTCCACGCGAGGAACCGGTCTGATGAAACTCCGGCCGGTCCATTTGCATGGAGTCAGACATGGGTAGCACGATTAACCGGTAAGCTACATATCTCTTAGGGGCCCTGCTCGGCCGCCATATGCCCGCGTGTAACGCTGCAAGTGTACCCACAAATCCCGAACCGTTGAACACGCTACGCACCGGAACGCCATGTGCGTCCCACTGCGGGGATTCGCATCGTGATAGGTCACGCAAACCGGCACTCACACGATTTCATGGGACCTGCGGCGCTCAATGGCCCTCACCGCCTGGAACCTCGCGAGCACAAACCCGGGCATCACGCGACATTGCCGATGCCCTGGCTGCCTGCTGTCACCCACAACGGTGATCTCCGAAGCGCCAGGGTTCGCCACCCTTCCCCGGCCTTCCGGCAACCATCAGCATGATCACCGTTTGACCTGCAGATGCGCACTCAGTGCACAGCCATGGGTAAGGCGCGTTCCCGACGAGGCCTTTCAGGAGATCACATGTGGAACTCAGCATGGATGCGCAGCGTGGAGTGGCTTGCTGCGGCCTCCTCCGACCCCCGAACGTGCAAACGGCAATGGGCCTCCGGAACGGGCACCGCCCTGCTGGAAGCCGGGCGCTACTGGAACGTTCTCAGTGTCCCCGACAGCCTCGGGCTGCTTGCTCTGAACGTCCTGTGGGAGGACCCGCTGCACACTCCCGGCCCCGTCCTCAGGCACAGAAGAGCTCGAAGGGTGGGCTTCTGAATGTCGGGTGGCGGTCCCGCCCCCTTACCGTGACACCGGACATCTGAAATGGGTCATTCCACCGAATGGAACTGGGACTTTGCACTCTCCAGACCTGCTGGAAATAGCCCTACAGGCTGCCACGCTTGCCGGGCCGCCATGCATGGCGAGGTACAGCGTTGCCCGGTGTGGCTGGTCAGCCGGGTCTCGGCAACGTGCGAGCCCCGGCGGAGCCAGCGGCGGCGGCCGGCCGTGACCGGCCGGGCGGCGGACCCGGGACGAGGAGCGGGGACGTGGTAAATAGGCGGAGAGGGGCATCCGCTTCTCGCGGATCGTGATTACCCGGCGAGCGGCCGATGGCTGCTGCTTCGCGTCTGATCGCTGGTCCTTTCCGCCGGTCCCGTACAACCGTTCCCACGCCGACGCCACGAGAGCCGTGGGGTCCCTTATTCGGCCCGCACGGCTGATCTCGCAATCCGGAAGCTCGTGGAAGGTGAGCCGCGACTCGGGAGGAAGCCGAGGGCCGTCAAGGAATCCGAGGGCCGCCCCCAGGCGTCCGTTGGTGTTGTGCTCGGAGTCTGTGCTCCTCCGTTCGGCGGCACACCGCTGGCGCCGGGGCTGCGCCGCTTGCAGGGTTGCGGTGTGGGCTGATCCGGTCCTCCCCACGTCGCCGCCTGGGCCGGAGGGGTCCCCGGTGCCGCCGTTGTCGGCGAAGCGGCGGCGGCACCGTTTGGGTCCTGTGTGGGCGACTATCCGGGCCGCCAGTGCTGGCGGCGGCCACCCTCTTGCGTGATGAAGAAGGGTGACCCACTCGAGGCGTGCCTGGAGCGGCTCGCATGGGTCACCATGGACAGCTGTCCGCTCGCATGAGCCGTCTTGCCGGCAGTGTCACCTGACGGAGCTGTGAGGTCCGCTGTTCGACGGCACGCCACCAACGGGCGCCTCCGTCGGCCGCAGTCGGTGTCGGCGCAATGGACGCCGGGGTGGCCTGGTCAGGGTGATCTGGCGTACCAACTGCTGGAAACAGGTCAAAGACGCGAAGATCGGCATCGCAGCCGCCGCCCTGCCCATGAGGTCGTTCGGGGCCTGGGCGATACACAAGGCCATGGCGATGGAGGAGAACACCAAGACCACGCACCAGGAGTGCAAGGACCGGCGCCGGTGCAGCGCGTGGCGCAGAATGGACAGCGACGCCACCAGCCACGGGCCGAAGATCAGGAGAGGCCACCAGGAGACGACGCTGCTGGCGGTGGGGCCTGCGGCGATGAACAGAAGCGGATCGTAGGCAAACACGCCACCGAACACGCTGACTGTCGCCGCGATGACGGCCACCACTGCGCCAGTGCAGTAACTGAGAGTGAGTAGCTTGTCTTTGTGTCGTGCTCGCGTCCTGCGATGGCCCGGGGTCGCGGCCTTGATGGGGGGCAACTCTGCGGTGATCTGCGCCAAGTTCTCCCGATGAGATCTCGCATCCGCAGGTTCCCCGCCGCGTGCTGCCGGAATTCGGGCCTGCTCCGCCTCGACAGCATCACGCAGCATAAAGGCCAGCTCTTCTGCAGGATCCCAGTCTGACTCCGGCGGCGTCAAAGGATGATAGAGAATTCCAGCTTGGGCCTGATATTCGTTGGCGTCATTATAGCCGTACGAAAATTCGGCGGAAAAATCGGAATAGGGGGTTGGGCCTTCTTCGTGCATGGCGTGGTTGCCCGTCTTTTCGTGTCGGCACTCAGGCTTCCAACTCCATCCAGCGTCTTGAAAGACCGCCTTCCAGAACACTCAAAGCCTGCATGAAATCCTGCAGGTCCTCATCGGTTGCATCAAGCGTGATGGACAGTCCCCCCTTCGCGAGAACCCCGTTCAACGTTTCGTCGCTGGCGGGTTTTGGAATGTAAGTGAAGGAGCCCAGTCGCGTGACACGGACACTTTTCGGGCGAGTCCTCTTCGGGAGGGGGTCGATGGTCTGTTCCTCGCTTGCCTTCGTCATGTAGCGACTAACGACGTCCCCGGTCGGCGGTTGCGCCGCGAACGGGTGAATTATTAGCCAGACAAACATGTTGTGCAGGGTGGGTGTTGGGCAGACCTGCAGGCCATCGTGCGAGGCGGGGAATGCTGATCAATCACAACACTTACTTACTGCTTTACGGGCATCCCGGCCAACTGTGCTTTTATATTAGCCCCGCCCGAAACGGCGAAGGGTGCGGCTCGTTTCGATCGTGATCAAGGCAGGTTGCGGGTGTAGGTCGGCCGGCGGGCGGTACCGCCCGCTGTGGTGGAAGGCGTCCGGGGCGCTGGTGCCCCCCGGAGTCGTGACGGTCACGACGGCGGCCCCGCCGCTTCCGGCAGGTGTCACGGCAGTGATCTGGCCGGCCGAGTTCACGGTGAACGATGTCGCCAGGATCCAGCGAAAGCGACCGTGGCGGCCCCGGTGAAACCGGTTCCTGTGAGGGTGACTCCGGTGCCGGCGGACGTCGGACCGCTACTCGGCACCAGTGCTGTCAGGGCGGGTCTGGGGACCTAGGAGAAGGCGACAGGGTTGCTTGCGCCCCCCGGGTGATCACCGTGGATCGGTGAACTGCCCGTGCCCGGTGGGGCGATGGCCGTGATCTGTGTTGCCGACACCACGGTGAAGGAGGCGGCGTTGGTGGTGTCGAACCACACGGTGCTGACGTTGAGCAGATTGCTACCGGTCAGTGTGACCATCACTCCTCCGGCCGGTGGGCCCCGGGCGGAACCCCGCGCAGCAGCCGCCGCCCGCACCTCGTACGTACAGCACCATGACCGGTCGAGACGACAGTCTGCACGCTTCGGCTGCTCGCGCGGGTCCTGACCGACAACGCCTGGCCCTACCGCAAGAGCCTCGCCTGGCAGCAGGCCCTGACCGACCTCGGCGCGACCGGCAAACTCACCCGCATCTACCGGCCGCACACCAACGGCAAGGTCGAACGCTTCAACCGCACCCTGCTCGAAGAGGGGGCCTACCTGCGGCCCTACACCCGCAACGACGAACGAACAGCAGCCCTGGCAGACTTCCCGCACACCTACAACCACCACCGCTGCCACACCGCACTCGGCGGCCACCCACCCATCAGCCGCGTGAACAACCCTGCGGGTCAATGCAACTAGGGCGTGCACTTGATGGGGCGCAGGGCCCACACGGCCACAGGTGCTCCGGTTGCCACGAGTGCTGCTGCCACACACAGACCTAGCTGGTAGCCCGTCAAGAATGCCTGCCCCTGTGTGGCTCCCCGAGCCACGGACGCATAATCTCCAACTGTCACTACTGCACCGACCAAGACAATACCGAGCACCCCAGACAGTTCGCGGGTAGCGCTGAACAGGCCGGCGGCGAACCCGGATAGGTGGACGGGTGAAGATTCCAGGGCGCGAGTCGTCAGCGGAAGAGCCAAGGCGGAGCCGGCTCCTACCGCTGCCAGGCCGGGCAAGAGTCCGAGGAGCTTGCCCTGAAGACTGCCGAGGGCGATCAGCAGCAGTCCCACGGCCACTGACATCAGACCTGTAGCGGCGACTTGACCATCTCCCCACCGCTTGGCCATGACGGAAACGAATGGGGCTGTGAGGAAGAGAGCCGAAACCACCGGAGTGAATGTCAGCCCAGCTTCTGTCGGGCTGAGGTGTAAGGCACTCTGCAGGAACTGGGACGTATAGAAGTACACACCGCTCACTCCCAGGCCCCACAGGAGTTGGGTGATGAGCCCGCCCGCAAAGGGTCGGGCTCGAAGAAGTTGCCCCACCGCGGGGCTACTGCCGCGCTTGCTGCGCTTCTTGCACACCAGCACGATCGCACCGCTGACGGCGGTGATCCCTGAGACGATCACGGACGGCTCACCGAGCCCCGTGGAGGGCGCCTGGATCAGGCAGTAGACGAAGGAGGCGATGGACAGGCACGCCAGCGCGATGTGACGGTGCAACCCTTCGGCTGCATCATGTGTGCCCTGTTGTGAACGAGGGCCGCTGGGCAGGGCGAGGGCACCGACAACGAAGCTGGCTACGCCGAGCGGGACGTTCATGACGAACAGCCACTCCCATCCAACGTGCTGCGTGACGACGCCGGAGATCACAGGTCCAAAGGCCAAAGCAGAGGCCATCGCGGCAGTCGTTGCGCCAAAGCCCGCAGTCCGTACCCGGTCAGGGAGATCGTGCGACATCAAGGCAAGCGACGCGGGCAAGATGAAGGCGGCGCCGCCGCCCTGGACACCGCGGAGGCAGGCCAGCACCACTCCCGTGGTCGACAAAGCGCAGCAGGCCGACGACACCGTGAACACGGCGACACCTGTCAGCAGGGACCAGCGTCGACCCTTTCCGTCCGTTAGGCGCCCGGCAAACAGCAAGAAGCTGGCGAGGGCCAGAGGGTATGAAGTCGCCACCCACTTCACATCAGTGTCTGTCAGGCCGAGTTCAGTGCGCATCTGCGGGAGGGCTAGATTCACGACCGTGTTGTCCAGGGCCGTCAAGAAGGTCGCCAGGACGACAGCTGTGACGATGCTTAGTACACGTAGTCGACCCATGATTCCCTACCTGTCACGATGCTCCTGACATTTGTGTCGGCAACCAATCTGTCGTGACGGTCAACCACTGACCTTTCTGGTGTGCATCGCCGCGGCGAGGCAGGCGAGGCCGGTTTCGCTGAGACATCCATCAACGCGATTTCCCCGGTGGATATTGCGCAGGCCCCGCCGATGGGCGCATCAGGTGGTCGGGGGTGTCGAGGCGCTTTTCATCCGGGCGTCTTTGTGCCACGTCCAGGTTGTCTCATAGGGACACGATCGGCGCGGCGAGCTGTTCTCAGCAGACGCGGCCATGGGGCTGGGAGAAACCGGGGCCTACCCCCACTTGTCTGGGGAGCAGCGGCTGGCATCTGGCAGAAGCCGCCGTCGTCTTCGAAGCGCAGGCCTCCCAGGCGTCGCCACGGTGGTTCATTCGACTGGCCTACCGCGACGACCGCAGTGTTGCAGCCCGCGCGACTCCACGCCCGCCGAGGCGCGCAATTCCGGAACAACGGACCCGACCTGGGGACATTGGCCGTAGGCATGCTCCAAAACGCCCTGCCCGATGTACGGGCCGCCCGCCGTCCAGGTGGCGGCGTGTCCTGTGGAGAAGGGGTCGATGTCGTGTTTCACTCTTTGTGCTGCTATGCATTCCTAATCAGAAACTGCGCCGTGTGATATCCCGTTCGGCTGTGCCCGACTGATCCCGGGGCTCTTTGCCGTGCTGAAACGAAGGTCGGTGAGTCAGTGCCATCGTCGGTGACAGAGACACTCAGCCATCAGCTAGCCCACGCGGCCGCGCGCACCCCGGAGGAAACGGCTTTCACGTTCGTCGACCACAGCACTGACAGCGGGGGAACAGTCACATCGCTGACGTGGAAGCAACTCGATACCCGAGTACGCGTCACAGCCTCAGGCCTGCGACACATGGGGGCATCCGGTGAGAGAGTCGCGATCGTCGCGCCGCAGTCCCTCGAATACATCGTCGGCTTTCTGGGTGCCATCTGCGCGGGAGCGATCGCCGTCCCGCTGTTCACCCCGTTCCTTCCCGGCCACAAGGACAAACTTGCGGCCGTCCTTCAGGACGCGGCCCCCGTCCTGATGTTGACCGTGGAGGACCACCGCCAGCCCCTCACGGATTTCTGCGCCGCCCAAGGCATCGTGTCCCGCTGCGGCGTCGTCACTGAATGGGACGTGCGGGAGCTTGCGAAGCAGCCTCCTGTCGAGGATCGAGACCCCCAACCCAGTGATGTGGCCTACCTGCAGTACACCTCCGGATCCACCCGGATTCCGTCGGGCGTGGAGATCACACATTCCAATGTGTGCATCAACGCTCGGCAGGCGCTCGATGCTTATGACATCCACCGAGGGCGCAACTGTACTGTGGGATGGCTGCCGCTTTACCATGACATGGGTCTCGTGCTCGCGGTCGCCTTGCCCATCATGGGGCATATCCCTTCGGTTCTCATGGATCCCTTGGCGTTCATCCAACAGCCGGGCCGTTGGTTGAGCCTGCTTTCTCAGCACAAAGGTGCCATCACCGCGGCACCCAATTTCGCCTATGACTACTGTGTCGAACGGGTGACTGGCGATGAACGGGCCGCTTTGGCGCTCGGCTCCGTTGCAGCCATGGTCAACGGAAGCGAGCCCATCGCGCCGCGAACCCTGGATCGCTTCCAGGCGGCATTCTCGGCGGTCGGTATGAAACGCACGACCATGCGCCCCTCCTACGGGCTTGCCGAAGCCACGGTCTTCGTTTCCGCTTCTCCCGTTGGCGAAGAGCCGACGGTCACCGCCTTCGACAAGCAGTCCCTGCGGGAGGGGGTTGCCCACGTCGTGGAGGACGGCGACCAGGAGGCGGTCATCGAAATCGTCGCATGCGGCCGGCCGACCGGCCAGGAGATCGCCATCGTGGATCCCTTGACGCACAGGCGGCGAGAAGAGGGGCAGGTCGGGGAGATCTGGCTTCGTGGACCGAACATCGGACGCGGTTACTGGGGCTGCGCCGAAAGCAGTGAGGCCACCTTCCGCGCAGTTCTCGAGGGAAGTGAGCCCTGGCTGCGTACCGGAGACCTTGGGGTGTGGCACGACAAGCAACTCTACGTGACTGGCCGGCTCAAGGATCTGGTGATCGTCGACGGCACCAACCACTATCCGCACGACATCGAAGAGACGGTACAAAAGGCGCATCCGGTGATCCGGCCTCACCATATCGCCGCGTTCGCGGTGACCACTGCCGGCGGGGAACGCCTGGTCGTCGTCGCTGAGCACGGCAGGGACCTTACGGATGCCGCCTCCGTTCTCGAGGAGGTGACGCGCGCTGTCCGGGCCGCAGTCGCCTCCGAGCATGGACTTGCCGTCCACGACTTCCTTCTCGTGCAACCCGGGGCGGTTCCCCACACCACCAGCGGCAAGGTCGCCCGCAGCGCATGCCGTGACCTGTACCTGGCCGGTACCTGGGCGGCACGCACCGGCGATTAGCGGGCCCTACACGACGGAGCACCCGGGGAGAGATCATGCAACCCAACACCGAAGCGGCCACGGAATCCGAGGACGACCCGATCTCCGCACCGGGGCTGCGGGCAGCCCTGCGTCAACTCGTCAGTGACCTCTGCAGGGTGCCAGAGGAAGAAATCGACCCCGCCGCTCCGCTGGCGGCCTACGGCCTGACCTCCCGTGACGCAGTCGACTTGGCCGGACGTCTGGAACGGCTGCTGAAACGCCCGCTGCCCGCCACCCTGGTGTGGGAACACCCAACCGTGGAACGTCTCGTGCAGCACCTGTGTCCCGTCCGACAAGATGCTGTCGAAAGCGGGGAGCCACGAGCATGTCCCGAGCAGCCCCTCGCTGAGGAGCTCGGCCCAGACAGCGACCACGTTCGCGTGGCCCCTTCGGCAGCATGCTCTGTCGCGGTGGTCGGCATTGGCTGCCGCCTGCCCGGTGGCATCAGCGGGGCGGACACCTTCTGGAGACACCTTCTGACGGGGAGTGACCTTACTGGGCAGGTGCCGAGCAGACGGTGGCGAGATTTCGCCACCGGCCCCGGCGCCGCGAAACTGCTTGAGGACACCAGCCCTTACGGTGCCTTCCTCCACGACATCGAGGCCTTCGACGCCGACTACTTCGGCATCACCCCGCGCGAAGCCGAGGTCATGGACCCTCAGCAACGACTGCTGCTGGAGGTGTGCTGCGAAGCCCTGGACCACGCGGGAGTGCCGGCGCACGGGATCGAAGGCACCAACACCGGTGTGTTCGTCGGACTGAGCGCCCTCGAATACGGTCATCTGACCACGTCTGATCCCTCGCGACTCACTCCCTGGACCAGTACCGGGGCGGCCGGGAGCATCGCCGCCAATCGACTGTCGTACGTCTTCGATCTGCACGGACCCAGCCTCACGATCGACACGGCCTGCTCGTCGTCCCTGGTCGCCGTGCACAATGCCTGCCGGAGCCTGGGGAGCGGTGAGTGCGACACCGCCCTGGCGGCCGGTGTGAACATCCTGCTGTCTCCTGTGGTCACGGCCTCCTTCGAGGAGGCCGGAGCCCTGGCCGCCGATGGACGTTGCAAGCCCTTCGACGGCTGCGCTGACGGCATCACCCGAGGAGAAGGCTGCGGGGTTGTCGTGCTCAAACGGCTCGCCGATGCCCAGCGCGACGGCGACAGGATCCTGGCCGTCATCAAGGGCACCGCTGTCAACAGCGACGGACGCTCTGCGGGACTCATGGCCCCCAACCCCGCAGCTCAGGAGAGCCTTCTGCGCACAGCGCTCGACCACGCACAGGTTGAGGCCGACAGCATTGACTACGTCGAGACACACGGTACCGGCACCCTCCTGGGCGACCCCATGGAAGCCAGTGCACTGGGTGCTGTACTGGGCTGCGGCCGGCCGGTCGACCAGCCGCTGCTGATCGGGTCGGTCAAAAGCAACCTCGGCCATCTCGAGGGAGCCGCGGGCATCGTCGGTCTCATCAAGACGGTCCTGGCATTGCACCATCAGCGCATCCCGCAGAGCCTGCACTTCCACACCCCCAACCCGCACATCGACTTCCCGGCCCTGCGGCTGCGGGTCGTCACCGCCGTCACCCCTTGGCCGGAGCGGCCTTCCCGGCCTGCGCGGGCCGGTGTCTCCGCGTTCGGTTTCGGCGGCACGAACGCGCACGTCGTTCTTGAACAGGCACCCGTTACCAAGCGTGTCCTGCCCCTTCCCGGAGGACAGACGGAAGACGATTGCCACGACGGCCCACACGTACTGATGGTCTCGGCTCGGTCAACGGATCGCATCGCTGACGCGGCAGCCAGCCTTGCCCGATTGACCGCGGCCGAGGACGCACCCGCCCTGGTGGACATCGCGCACACGCTTGCCCGCCACCGGCGAGGCCCCAAGTGCGCGGCCATTACCGCGCGCACCGGCCAGGACGCTGCAGCACTACTGGCCGCTCTGGCGCGCGGCGAGGAGCTGCCGGGCGTCGTCCCCCCGCCACCCGACGACCCGGCAGGACGATCGGCCGCTACCCGCCGGCCGGTCTTTGTGTTCTCCGGCTACGGATCCCAGTGGCAGGGCATGGGCAGGCGACTCCTCCAAGAGGACATGTTCTTCGCCGCAGCCGTGCGCGACCTCGACCCGATCTACCTGGCCGAAACGGGGCTCCCCTTCAGCAGCATGCTGACCCCCTCGCCGTCTCCCACCCACGTCGACCACGTCCAACCTCTGCTGTTCGGCATGCAGATCGCTCTGGCGCGAACCCTGGAAGCCTACGGTGTGCGCCCAGCGGCCGTCATCGGTCACTCAATGGGAGAAGTCAGTGCTGCGGTCACCGCAGGAGCACTCGACCTGGCTGACGCTCTGCGCGTGATTCTGCGCCGGTCCGAGGAACTGGCCGCCATCGACGCACAGGGCCTCGGGGCGATGGCCGCCGTCGAGCTTCCACTCGAGACCCGCGCAGCGGTCCTGTCGCGTCACCCCGGCGTCGGCATCGCCGTGCACTCCTCTCCCCTCAGGTGCACCGTGGCTGGACCCGCGCGGCCTGTGCAGGCGCTGGTGGAAGAACTGGTGGCCCAAGGAGTGTTCGCCCGGCTCCTCGAGGTAGCGGGAGCGGGTCACTCCGCGGCAGTCGATCCGGTGCTGCCGAGGGTCCACCACGCGCTGGCAGCGCTGCGTCCCCGACGCGCGGACGTCCCCTGGTACACCACCGTGCACGAAGACCCCCGTGCAAACGTCCACGCCGATGCCGACTACTGGTGTGCCAATCTCCGCCGCCCCGTTCGCCTCTACCAGGCGGTTGAGGCGGCCGCGGCAGACGGGCACGACCTTTTCCTCGAAATCTCACCCCACCCCATCGCGCTCGTCCCGTTGAACGAGACACTCCACGCCCACGGGGCAGCGGTCATCCCCCTGCTGCGCAAGGAGGGAGATGAGACAGTCGACCTGCGCACGGCACTCACCCGACTGCACCTTGCCGGAGTTCATCTGAACGAAGACCGCCTGTGGCCTGTCGGGACGCGCGTCGCCCTGCCCACTCCGGCGTGGCGACACAAACGCTACTGGTTCGGCCGCCCAGGACGGGCAACCGCTGCCTCCGACGTAGGCCACGGCCTGCTGGGCACGCGTACCGACGATCCGCGCAACGACACCATTCTGTGGCAAACCGACGTGGGAGCCGGCCTTGCCCCCGCTCCCGAAAGCCACCTCCATGGCTGTCCGGTCCTCACCCTGCCCGCAGCCGCCGCCATCATGATCGCGGCAGCCCGGGAAGCCCAGGACTGCGACGAGAGCGCTTGTGTGCGGATCGAGGACCTGGCCCTGCACGGATGGCTGCCGATCGCCGGCAGCACGCCCGTCACTGTGATGTGGGCACCCGGCGAAGAAGACGCCGCCGTAACGATCAACGCCCGTGCCACCGACGGCACCTGGCATCGCTATGCATCAGCTCAGGTCCGCGTCTTGGGAGAGCCCCCCGAAGACACACCCGAAGACACACCCGAAGACACCCCCGGAACGCATCCAGACCTCACCAGCCACTGGGCACCAGCCACAGAGGGGGAATGGGTCTCCCGGGCCGTCGAAGAAGCGCTCACTGCAGTGCTCTACGCGCCGGCCGGAACAAGCACCGCTGATGCGCACAACGCTGTCCCCGGAATTGATCCTTCCCAGACCGTGCCTGTCGCCGTGCACCGCATGCACGTTCACAACCTCACGGCAGACGAGCCCCTCAGCATCCGAGCACACTCCACCGCACCCAACCCCGCGCCATCCGCCGAAGCACCGACGCCCCAGGCCGACGCCCTGCCGGCCTGGAACGTAGTCGCGAGCGGGTCAGGAACGCGCATCACGGCCCAGGGCGTCCAACTGCACTCCGCGGAACGCGCAGAGGTACCGGCGCCACTGGAAGCGTTTACCTATGAGATCCAGTGGCAAAAGTCGCCCGCCCCGCTGCCCGGCCGACTCGACAGCGCGCTCGTGCTGAGCGACGAGGCCTCCGCGAGGTCGAACGCCACTGTGACCACAGCCCTCCAGGCAGCCCTGAAGCAGCGACGGGTACAGACCACAGCCGGCACATATTCCCAGGACCACACAGACCAGGTACTCGCCGACTGGCTGGCCGGCACCGAGCGCCACGCCAACCGAGCCGTAGTCCTCCTGCTGTCCCCTCCAGCACAGGCCAACCATGCAGAAGCGCTGCAGACAGCCGCACAGGTCGCCAGACACCTCGCGTCCAATGCCCCTGCCACACCTCCACGACTCTGGCTGGTCACTGAACGGGCCGTTTCGACCTCACAGGCTGAAGCCGGAGTACCGGACCTGGCCTGTCTTCGCGGACTCGTCCGCGTCCTGTGCCTGGAGGAGCCCGGCCTGAGGGCGAGCCTGGTGGACCTCGACATGCACCCTGGCTCCGCTGATGACCTCGTCCAGGAACTGCTTGGCGACGGTCTTGAAGACGAAGTCGTCTGGCGGCTGGGAACCCGTCTCGTCGCCCGTCTGACCCGCGCCGACCTGACGGAACAGCAGCACAAGGCGCCGTTCGTCCGGCGCCGCGGTGCCTACATCATCACCGGCGGCCTCACGGGTCTGGGCCTGGCGACGGCGCGCCGCCTCGCCGACCAAGGCGCGGGCCGCCTGATCCTCAACGGCAGGCGGCCTCCTTCGCCGGAAGCACAGAAGACCATCGCCGAGATGCTGGGCGGCGCCACCTCGATCACGGTGGTGCAGGGAGACATCGCAGACCCTGAGGTAGCGGCACGACTGGTCGACAGCGCATGCAGCGAAGGGCACACCCTGCGCGGGATCGCCCACTGCGCCGGAGTCCTCCATGACCGGATGATCACCGACCTCGCCCCGACCGACATCGACGCGGTCCTGCGCTCCAAGGTCACGGGAGCACTGCAACTCGAGAAGGCACTCGGCAGCCGCGCACTGGACTGGTGGGTCTCCTACAGCTCCGCAGCGGCACTTCTCGGTTCGCCGGGCCAGGCCGCCTATGCGGCCGCCAACGCATGGCTGGACGCGTTGGCGCACCAGCACCGGGCCCAAGGCAAGCGCGCCCTCTCGATTGCATGGGGTCCCTGGCGCGACACCGGCGCCGCCCCTGCCCAGCGCGACATGGCGCTGGAGGGCCTGAGCTTGTCCGAAGGCCTGGACGCATTGCACACCCTCATCATCCGCAACCGCACGCACACAGGTGTCGTGCACCTCGACACGCGTCGAGTGCTCGAGGCATTCCCCGGCATGCTCGACATCCCCTTCTTCTGCGAAACGCTCGCAGACGACACCACCGCCGGTGACGACTGGGCCGGCCCCGACGGTGTCGCAGCACTCGGTGCCGACGCGGCTGACAAGGTCTTCGAACGGCTGGTGAAACGCACAGCCGCCATCATGGGCTTCAGCGTTGCTGACCTCGACGAGACGGCTTCCCTTCCGGCACTCGGCCTTGACTCGCTGATGGCCGTACGCATCCGTAACGCCGTCCAGCAGGACTTCGCTGTCACCCTGCCCACGGACCTCATGTTGCGGGGCGCGACGCTGCGGGAGGTCGCCGACGCCCTGCTGAGCGACCTCGGACTGGGCGCCGACAATGACCAGGCGCCGTCCACGCCCGAAAGCGGACCCAGCCGTCGGCCGCACCCCGTCCTGCCGTCGAAGATCCAACCGCGGGATGCCGCCGAGCGCCTGGTTGCCAGCACCTGGACGGAGGTCCTGCACAGTCCGCCCAGCGACGTACGAGCCGACTTCGTGACGGCCGGCGGAGATCGGGGCACCGCTGAGCAGCTCGTGATGGCAATCCGGCGCCGAGTCGGTGATGTCCGCCTGGACATCACCGCAGCGGACATCCTGGCGCAGCGGACACTGGCCGGGGTGGCAGACCTCATTCGGCCGGCAGTCAACCCAGCCGCCGAGTCCGTCATTACCACGTTGCGAAAGCCTGGGGCAGGCACGGCAAAGGCTCCGCTGTTCACATTCCACCCCGCCGGGGGACCGACTTCCGTCTATCGGCCGCTGACGGCACTGCTGCCGCCCGACCAGCCTGTGTACGGGATGGAGCGGATCAGCACGCTCGATACGATGGAAGAGAAAGCGGCGCACTATCTAGACCTCGTGAAAGACATCCAGCCGCACGGACCGTTTCGACTTCTCGGCTGGTCTTTCGGCGGCTGCCTCGCCTACGAAGTGGCGCAACAGTTGCGGGCAGCAGGAGAGGACATCAGCTTCCTCGGCCTCGTGGACACGATCCTTCCCGCTGCTCTGCCCGGCCTGCACTCGCAGGACGTACTGCTGGAGCGGTTCGGCCGCTTCGCCGAGTACGTACGGAAGACCTATGGGCATGACCTTCAACTGCCGTACGACGAACTGGCCGCTACCCCCGAGGATCAGCAGATCGATCTGGTCATGCGCCTGGTGGCCGAGTCGGGCCTCGACATGAGCCCTGGGATCATGGAACACCAGCGGACCTCGTATCTCGACGCGCGTGTCGGTGAACGCTACACACCGCAACCGTACAACGGTCCCGTAGTCCTCTACCGTGCTCAGCAAGCGCAACCGCTCACCACGGCCCTCGACCCGCGCTACCGCAGGTCGGAGGCGGATCTCGGCTGGGGACCCCTGTGCCCCGCCCTCGAGATCGTCCCGGTTGAGGGTGATCACCTCTCCCTCATCGATCCGCCACACGTTGCCACGATCGCTCGCCACCTGACGCGGTCCCTGAGGGCGGTCGAACACCGACCCGCTGAGCACGGATAAATTCCGTCTGAGGCAGCTCAACCGACCAGTCGGTGCCACACCCGTGGCACCGACTGGCGATCCAACACCCCCAGGTGGCCCATCGCGGCTTGGGCACGGCCGTAGCCTCCTGCTTTGCTACAGCGACCCAAGCCGCACCCCCGAGAGGTACGGGCTGCCTACCGGTTGGATATCTCCAGTGACGCAACATTCGGCATATGCCGCAAGTACCAAGGGCATATGTTCACCCTTCTGGCGGGGCGTGCCGGGGGAGTGCATTGCGGTAAGGACGCAAAGGAACCGGTAAAGCTTTTCCTATGCTCGGAGCGTGCGAGAGCGTGGGTCTTTTTTTGCTCTGCCTCCGGTGTGTCCACTGGTACTTAGCAGTGGAATGCAGGCATGGTCTGGTTCGGGATCCCTCATTCCCGGCACCTCCATGTCCTCTCAAGGAGACTTCGCGGCGTGAATCTTTTGGCCAGATTTTTTGCCGGCCGCCTTCGGCTGCGCAGCCTCCGGCACGTTACATATCTCTCGCTCCTTACTCTACTGATGACCGCGGGAGTGTCGACGGCGGCAGCAGACACTGACGGCCTGCCGGTCGCCCCGGAGGCGCACATTGTTTCCGTGAAAAGGATCGACTCCCGCACGCAGGACCTCATGGTGAGTTCGCCGGCCATGAAGAGTGTCATCCCCGTTCGAGTCATTCTGCCCAAAAATTGGGCACAGTCGAAGGTGAACTTCCCAGTCCTGTACATGCTGCACGGCGGTGATGACGACTACACTTCCTGGACTCGCGAGACCGATATCGAGGAATTGGCGCAGTCGTCAGACGTGCTCCTGGTAATGCCTGATGCCGGGAAAGCCGGGTATTACAGTGACTGGCATGCCGGTGAGCCACGGTGGGAGACGTTTCATACGGGGGAGCTGGTGCGCCTTATGCAGAGGACATACCGAGCCAGTTCCTCGAGGGCGATCATTGGTCTGTCCATGGGAGGCTTCGGCGCTCTCAATTATGCGGCCCACCACCAAGGAATGTACCGGTACGTAGGCGCAATGAGTTCCTACGTCGATCTGAACGACCCCGCTGTCCGAATTGCCCTGGCACTCGGCTCCCAGAGGGACGGCATCGACATTAAACGGGTCTGGGGCGACCCCGTCAAGAATTCCGATGTCTGGCAGGCGCACAACCCTTCCGCCATGCCACATGCTTTCCGGGGCACGCACGTGCATCTCTCGTCAGGCAATGGCGTGCCGGGCCCGTTGGACCTTCACCGCAGCTACGATCAGGTACTTGTAGGCGCAGTAGCTGAAGCGATGCTTCCGAAGCCGATGGAAAGGTTCGCTTCTGCGCTCCGCTTGGCGGGCGTAGGGGTCACGACTCACTTCTATCAGCCGGGCACGCATGCCTGGCCGTATTGGCAGCGAGAACTGCATGTCATCTGGCCTGCCGTGATGAGATCACTCAAGTAGTGCAGCTTTCCATGGAGGTCCTGTCGGTCATGGTGCAATGCAGACGCGGCCGAGAAAGGGATGGCATGGGGCGAACAGTGATGATCTTCGCTGCGGGGTCCCGCGGCGACGTTCAACCCTGTGTGGCCTTGGGCAGAGAGCTAATTCGCTGCGGGAATCGAGTCCGCATCGTCGCCAGCGTGCGCCACTCGCCTCTCATCGGAGAGGCCGGGATTGATTTTCATCCCCTCGTTGCGGACCCCGCAGAGATCATCGAGTCAGCAGAGGGAAGGGAACTTCTGGAAACGGGGCGTAATCCGGTTTCCTTCATCCTCGGCATGCGAAGAGTATTGAGCCCCCACATCGCCAATCTACTGGAACAGACACAGGCTGGCGCGAAGGGGGCCGACTTGGTTCTCGCCCCTTCTTTTGGCTTCCTCGGCGTTCACCTCGGCCAGTTCCTGCGTGTTCCACACGCAATCATTCACTTCCAGCCCAGCCAGCCCACCAGAAAATTTCCGCATCCTTTGATGCCGGCCGCCAAGCTGCTCGGCTCCTTGGGTAACCGCTTGAGTTTTGACGCGGTCGATGCCGGTTCCTGGCTCATGTTCCGTCCCTTCATCAAAGAATGGCGCCGACAGGGCCTCGGCCTGCCGGCCTTGTCCCTGCGGGCTTCGATGCGTCGTATCCGTCGCGCGCCTGTACTGTGTGCGTTCAGTTCCTCGATTGTGCCGAGACCGCCCGACTGGGGCAGGAACGTCCACATGACTGGATTCTGGCATCACGAAGAGCCATCCTGGGAACCTTCCCGGCAGCTGCTGGACTTCCTCGCCGATGGCCCACCACCCGTTTATTTCGGGTTTGGCAGCATGACGCCCAAGGATCCCGCGGCCACCAGCGAACTCGTACGGGAGGCGCTGCGACGAGCAGGACTGCGCGGAGTGCTTGCTGGTCTACCCGGAGCGAGTGAGCCCGACATGCTAGCGGTGCGGGAAACACCTCACCACTGGCTGTTTCCGAGAATGGCTGCGATCATCCACCACGGTGGGGCGGGAACCACAGCAGCAGCGCTGCGTGCCGGAAAGCCGTCGCTTGTCTGCCCATTCTTCGGCGATCAATTCTACTGGGCAGATCGGGTGCATGGCCTGGGCGCCGGGCCCAAGCCGTTGCCGGCCCGCAGTCTGACGGCTTCCAACCTCACCCAACGTCTCCGCATTCTCACTGGTACGGCTTACGCCGACGCGGCATCGAGGCTTGGCCGGGCACTTAGTTCAGAAAACGGAGTTTCCCAGGCTTGCAGAGTACTGAACACTTATCTGTAGGACGGAGGGACTTCGCTGGACCGGGCATCGCCACAGCCGCGCCGACCACTCCCTTGATTGGGTAATGTCACGGCTCACCGACGCCTTGAGTGAGGGCTGGCTGCGGGCACGCGGATCACCCAGCTGGCGGATCGGCGGAAGTGGATCGGGCGGACAACCCCCCCTTCAGGGCAAACCGCCCGGGCCGCTTTTCAGGTTTCCGACACTGCCTGAGGAGGGTGCTTCTTACTCCTCCCGGGGAAAATCGAAGATTCAACACGAGGCGTTCGAGTGAATTATCCTGCAGCGCGCGTTCCGCGGTTTCTTCGGTTGTCTATCCCTCGTTGTGCAGCCTGTAGGTCATGGTGCGAGCCGTCCAAGCTGGGCTCGCTCGGTTTCGGCCGTCACCAGGACATGACCGCAGAGAAGGGAAAGCTCATGAAGAAGACCGCCGCTGTCGTCGCGGGTGTGATCATGGCTCTCGGTATGGCCGCCCCGGCTTTCGCGGACGCCGAGGCCGAGGGTCTGGCGATCGGTTCCCCAGGGTTCCTCTCGGGCAACGTGATCCAGTTCCCCATCGACGCTCCGCTCAACGAGTGCGGCAACTCGACCGACGTCACCTCTCTGCTGAGCCCCGTGATCGGTAACCGTTGCATCAACCACTGACGACGTAACGCTCAACGCACGAGCCGCTGCGGCTGTGTCGTGGCCGGCCTTGGACTTCTTCTCCCCGTTCCAGGGCCGGCTTTTCCCACTTCTCCCAGCAGGAAGACAACGAGAGTGCGACAGACCCTGAGCAAGGGAATGGTCGCGGCCGCCGCCGCGACGACCATCCTGTCCCTGTACGGCAGCTCCGCCCTTGCCGTCTCGCAGGCGGGTGGGGCCGTACAGGGCTCGCCGGGCGTCGTGTCCGGCAACAATGTCGAGGTCCCCGTCGAGATGCCGGTCAACGCCTGCGGTAACTCCGTCAACGCGGTCGCCGGACTCGCCCCGGCGTTCGGTAACCAGTGTGCAAGCGGCTCGGGCTCCCCCAAGCACCCCGCACCCCAGAGATCGCACGAATCCTACGACGACGAAACGGGGTACAGCGACGACGACTCCGGCTACGGCGACACCGGTTACGGCGGCCACGGCGACCACACCCAGCCACCCGGGCATGTCGACAACACGCCGCCTCCCGGACACGACGACCCCACGCCACCGCCCAAGCACCACTCTCCGTCGCCCAACGACGGGGGAGACCACACCCCGCCCCCGTACGGCGAGACCACGCCCCCGCCCCGTGGTGGAGGGGATCACACCCCGCCTCCCTACGGTGGTGATGAGAGCACTCCGCCTCCCTACGGTGGTGATGAGAGCACTCCGCCTCCCTACGGTGGTGATGAGAGCACTCCGCCTCCCTACGGTGGTGATGAGAGCACTCCGCCTCCCTACGGTGGTGATGAGAGCACTCCGCCTCCCTACGGTGGTGATGAGAGCACCCCGCCTCCCTACGGTGGTGATGAGAGCACCCCGCCTCCGCACGGCGGCGGCCACCACCACACTCCGCCGCCCCAGTTGCCCCACACCGGGAGCAACAGTGAGGCCATGCTTGCCGCCTCCGGCGCGAGCGCCGCGATGATGGTGGCCGGGGTCGCGCTGTACCGACGAGGCCGAGCGGCGTCCCGGCGGTAGTGCCGAGGGGATCACACCGGGTGCCGGACGGGTTCTCGTCCGGCACCCGCGCCCGTGCGGGGGAGAGCGATCAGCCGTACGCCCGCGTCCGGGTCTCGCTCGGGAAGGGCCGTCCGGGCGCCGGGATCGTCCCGCTGAGGGGGCGGACCCGCAAATGGCGCCGCACCCCCCGCACCAACGCGCCCGCTGTGTAGGCCGCACCGTGCACGAACCGCATCGCCGGGCCGAACCCCGAGGCCGTGACCAGACCGGCCGGGAACAGACCGGGACACGACGACTCGAAGTCGCGGCCGACCTCGGGGGAACCGTCCGTCATGGTGCCGAGGCTGTCGCGCAGATCGGGGGACGGTCCCGTACCCACCGGGCGCCCGCCGGCCCCAGGGCGAGGCCGTGATTCGGGTCCGCGTCCGCTTCGGCAGACGGCGGAAGAGGCCGGGGCGTTCGGAGCAGAACCAGTTGCGCCAGCCTGGACCCAGGCCGCTGTGCGGTGAGCAGGCCGACTGCCACCCGGGGCGCTCCCAGGCGGCGGCACGTCGTTCCAGCACAGCCGGGCTGTGCAACCAGGCCCGTTCGGTCGACGTACAGGGGCGGCTCCACTTTGCCACCACGGGCAGCCCGAGACGCCAGGCGTCGCCGGCGGCTTGGGCGGGGCTGTCGGGGACCAGCGTGGAGGGGTGCGGCACGTCCAGGGCGGCGCACAGATCGGCCAGTTCGGCCTTGTCGGCGAGAAGTTCGGGTGGTCCGGCCGGCATCGCCGGGAGCAGATAGGCGGGGACGAGGTCGCCGCGCAGCGGGATCACCGCGACGGCGCTCGCGTCGTCCGTCGGGACCAGCACGGCCGGACGGGTGAGCCGCGCGGCCACCCGGCGCAGCGACAGGGCGATCTCGTGCGCGGATGAACCCGGTGGCGGCGGGGGATGTATCTGCCGCACATAACGCGACCGGGAAATCGGACTTCCCGTGGAATCCGCGATCACATGGACCTCGACTCCCGCTCTGCCGAGCGAGCGCACGGCCCCGAGCGTGCCGTGATGAAAGGGATTCTGGTCGATCCGCAGGAGAACGGCGGGGACGCGGATGTCAAACAGCGACACGGTCATGAATGTCTTCTCACTCGTCGGCCGTAACGGCGGTGGCGTAATCCCTGTTCGTATGACTGAGTGTCAGTAACTGGATTTCAGATAAGGAGCGGGCATGGACCGAAAGAAGCGACGTTCGCGGTCCCGGGTGCTGGCCGTCGTGGCGGCGAGCGTGGCCGCGTCCGCCGTGCTGGCCTCGGGCACCGGTTTCGCTGCGGGGGTGGTGCGGGTCGGTGACCCGCCCGCTCCCGCGCCCGCGCTCCCAGCGACCCTGCCACTGCCGTCGACCGCGACGCCTTCGGCCGTCGGCACCAAACCGCCCGTCGTCACCGGCCCGTCGGCCGTCGTCACCCCGCCGGCCGTCCAACCCCGCCCGGAAAGGCCCGCGTTCGGTGCCTTTCTCGACTCGGGTGCCAGCGGCATCGCCCGTATGGCCGAGCTCAGCACCTGGCTGGGCGGCGCCGACCTGCGCGTCGGCCACACCTATCTGCCCGGCAACCACTGGAGCGACATCGAGGGCGCCCCCGGTTTCCTGGACGTGTGGGCGGACTGGCGCAGCGAGCGGGCCGACCGGATGCTTGTCCTCAACGTGCCGATGCTCGACCACAACGAGGACGGCGTCTCCGACGCGCGCGTGAGCCGGCTTCTGCGGCTGGGCGCGGCCGGCACGTTCGACGGTCACTTCAGGGCCCTGGCGGAGCGGCTGGTGGAGCTGAAGGTGCCCGACACGGTGATCGTGCTGGGCTGGGAGATGAACGGCATCACGTACACCTCCCGCTGCGGGCCGGACCGGGAGGCCTGGAAGGCGTACTGGAACAGGATCGTCACCACCATGCGCTCGGTGCCGGGCCAGAAATTCCGGTTCGATTTCGCACCGACCCGCGGCCGGGACGCCATTCCCTGGACGCAGTGCTATCCGGGGGACGGCACGGTCGACATCATCGGCATGGATTCGTACGATCAGCCATCCGGGCTGTCGTTCGACGAACAGGTGAAAGAGCCCTACGGCCTGCAGGCACACGTGGACTTCGCCAAATCGCACGGCAAGCCCATTTCCTACCCGGAATGGGGCCTGTTCCGCAACGGCGACAACGCGGAGTACATGAAGCGGATGCTCGCCTGGATGGACGAGCACATGCCGCTCTACAACACGCTCACCGACTACTGCCCGCACGGCGTCTTCGAGTGCCGGCAGAACCCGCTCTCGTCCGCGGTCTACCGGTCCGTCCTCTTCGGCCGCACCGACGAGGCGACCCCGACCCCGCAGCCCACCAAGCCGACGCCGGTCCCGACCCCTGTCACGACCCCGGTCACGACACCCACACCGACGCACCCGGCCAACTGCTCGCCCGTCGAGCTCGGCGACTGGGTCGAGTACTGGCTCGGCGGGAAGCTGTGCCTGCGCTTCGACTGGTGGTCGCGCAGCCGGTGACCCGGAGGCGGCGGGTGTCTCAAGGCCCGCCGCCACCGCGCTCCCTCCACTTCCGCACGGCCCGCACGGCTTCCTTGCCCCGCTGCCGCGCGGCCACGTCGCAGAGGGCCGCGGCCAGCAGCGGGGTGGTGCGCCGCCGGGCCAGCAACAGCCTTTGGTTGACGACGGGTTCGGGCCGCCAGTGGTACTTGTACGGCTCGTCGCCGCGCAGCAGGCTCAGCGTGCCGCGGACGTGCCGGGCGCAGGCGTCGAGCAGCATCACCGCCACGTCCGCTTTGCGTTCACGCAGACATGGATGGGCGCCGTACAGGTAGCCGCCCGCCAGCAGCGGGGACAGCAGGGTCAGGTCGACGGCCACCACGTCGTCGTCGAGCCGGAACTCGGTGACGACCGCGTCCCCCGAACGCACCATCGGCCCGACCGCCCGCACCAGATGCTCACGGAACCGCTCCCGCAGATGCTCGGACGTTATCTTCCGCCCCTGCCACTGCAGTTCGTGCAGCTCCAGCAGCCGCTGCAGCGCCTTGTCCACCTCGCCCGGCCCCACCACATGCCGTTCGACGCCGAGCTCCTCCTGCTTGCGCAGCTTGGCCCGCACGCGCTGGGCCTTCGACGACGGCAGCCGGGCCACCAGCTCGGCCATGGGCACGGCGGGCAGCTCCAGGCACAGCGAGTCGGCCACCCGGCGCCGGGGGCCCTGCCAGCGGTCGTACACACGCTCGGCCGCCCCGCCGGGCCGCACCTCGCGCAGGTCGATCAGCGAGGTCCGGGCGCAGGCGGACAGGCCCTCGGTGAGCGCGGCGACCGCGTCCTCACCGCGCCCGTCGTCCAGCAGCACGTCGCCGTAGTCCGAGATCGGCGCGCCGAGCGGCACCAGAGCGGGCACGGGCCGGCGCACCCGCATCAGGGGAGCGGCGGCGACGAGCTCACCGCCGTCCCGCACGAGCAGCAGACGCAGCCGCCCGCGCCTGCCGTACGACAGCCACCAGGAGTGCAGCCAGGCATGGCTCTGGAAGGGCGTCGCGCCGGCACACCGGCCGTGCAGCCGCCCCCACTCCGGGCCGAGCCCGGCGAAGACGGCCTCGTCGGTGATCAGTTCGCTCGTGTACGTCACAGCTGGCCGTGGGCTTCGGCGGCGACGGCGGGGGACGGCAGGGACAGGGCGTGTCCGGATCCGTCGGCCGTGCGGCGGGGCCGGACCAGCAGCACCAGGCCGCCGAGCAGGCCGCCCGCGCTCGCGCCGACCAGGCCGGTCACCGCCGGTGAGGCGGAGGAGGGCGCGGTCGGCCTGGCGGCCCGGGCGAACTGCTGGAGCTCGACGTTGGTCTCGCTCCTGGTGTCGGCGGAGTGCTGGGTCAGGGCGCGCGAGACTGCGTTGGCCATGTCGGCGGCCAGGCCGGGCCGGGAGGAGGTGGCCGTGATGGCGACCATCGGGGCGTCCGGCGAGGTCGCCGCCTGCACGCTGGACTGCAGCGTCCGCACCGGTACGCCCGCCCACACCTGCGCGTTCCCCAGCACCGCGAGCTGGGTGGCGACCCGGCCGTAGGCCTGCGCGAAGCCCAGCGCGGACGCCGGGTCGGACTTCGAGGTCGGTACGGCGACGACGTAACTGGTGGCCGTGTACGTCGGCGGCTTCACCAGGCCGTAACCGCCGCCGAGGAGGCCGCCGGCGAGGATGCCGGCAGCGATCAGGGTCCAGGGCGGCAGGGTCCTGGAGCGGGCGGCGGCCGGACTGCGGTGGGCGGTGAGGGTTTCAGTCATGTCGAGGGGGCTCCCTGGAGAGACGGGGACGACGGGGACACCGCGGCCGTGTACACGCCCATGAGCTGGGCTGCGCTGCGGGTGATGCAGTAGTGGCGGGCGGCCTCGGGGACCGGACGGGGAGCGGGGCCCCGCGCGCGGGTCGCGGCGACGGCGGCCGCGAACTCCTCGACGCCGCACGGGACCCGACGCGCCGGGGCCGACTGCTGCGGGGGCAGGTCCTCGATCGCCGGGCAGGAGGCGTAGAGCACCGGCAGTCCGGAGGCCAGGGCCTCGACGATCGCCAGGCCGAAGGCCTCCTCCGGGGAGGGCGAGGCCAGCACGTCCATCGCGGAGGCGAGCGAGGGCAGGTCGGGGCCCGGGGTGCCGTCGGGCACGTAAGGGCGCTCGCCGGTGAACAGGACCCGGTCGGCAACGCCGGCCTCGTGCGCGGTACGGCGCAGGGCGTTCTCCTCGCCGCCCCCGCCGACCAGCAGCAGCCAGTGATCGAGCGGGAGGCGGGCGAGGGCGTGGACGAGGACGTTGAAGCGTTTGCCGGGGGCCAGGCGCCCGATGCCACCGATCACGTAGGCGTCGTCAGGCAGGCCGAGGCGGCGGCGGGTCCGACGGCGCCGGTCGGGGTCGAAGCGGAAGCGGGGTAGGTCGATGCCGTTGGGGACGACCGCGATCCGGGGCGCCGGGACGCCCCAGCGGCGCAGGCGCTCGGCGACCGTGGGGGAGACGGCGACGGTCGAGCGGCCCAGCCGCTCGCTGGCCAGATACAGGGAACGCACCCCGCGCGTCAGCCGCCGGCCCTCCATCTGCGAGTCGCCCAGGGAGTGTTCGGTGGCGACGATGGCCCGTACGCCGGCGAGACGCGCGGCCGGCCGGCCGTAGACGCAGGCGCGGTACAGGTGGGTGTGGACGAGGTCGTAGCCACCCGAGCGGATGAGCCGGGCCAGGAGGGGCAGCGCGGCCAGGTCGCGGTTGCCGGCCATGCCGAGGTCGGTGACGCGCACCCCGTCGGCGACCAGACCGTCGGCCACCGCACCCGGGTTGGTCAGCGTGACGACGTCGCAATCGACGGGCAGATGCCGTACCAGCAGCCGCAGTTGCTGCTCGGCTCCGCCCACCCCGAGGCCCGTGATCACGTGCAGCACCTTCATCGCGACCCCCCGACGGGACGGCGGCGCAGCCGGTGCAGCCGGTGTTTGAGGAAGAGGCGTACGGCGTGGTCGTTCTGCCCGACATGGACGCGGGGCAGGGCGTACGGGCCCGTCAGCGGGCCGGGATCGATGGCACAGGCGTACGCGTAACCGGCGTCCCGGACGGCACCGACGACCCGCCGGTCGATCGTCCCGTACGGATAGCAGAACCCGGCGACCGGGCCACCCAGCAACTCCTCCAGCGCGGCCCGGCTGTCGCGGACCTCGGCCCGCAGGGTGGCGTCGTCCGCCTTCGTCAGGTCGAGGTGGGTGAGCCCGTGCGAGCCGATCTCGACGCCCTCCGCGGCCGCGTGCCGGATGCCGTCGGCGGTGAGGAGCGCCTTGCGCGGGCCCCTGGGGTCCCAGGCGTTGCTGCCGCCGAGCCGCCCCGGCAGGACGAAGAGGGTGGCACCGCAGTCCCAACGGCCCATGATGGGCAGGGCGTTGTCGACGAAGTCCGCGTACCCGTCGTCGAAGGTCAGCGCGATCAGGTCCCGGCCCTCGCCGCGGGCCCGCGCTGCGAGCAGCTCGGCCAGGGAGACGGCCCTCAGGCCCCGCCGGTGGAACCACCGCAGCTGCGTCTCCAGCCGCTCGGGCGTGACCGTGATGCGGTACGGGTCGTCCTGGCACGGGGCCACCGAGTGGTACATCGCCACCCACGGAACCGGTCCCGGGACGAGTCGTCTGCCGGTGTCTTGGGAGTCAACGGCCATGCGAGAGCCTTCGTGTGACGGTGCGTACGGAGTGCAGGGCGGGGTCGAGGCCTTGGGCGCCGAGAGCCAGGCCGAGCAGGAGGAAGACCGTGGTGGCGGTGAGGCAGCCGGCGGCGAGGGCGGACACGGGGGCGGCGATGCGGTGCGCCACGAAGGCTCCCGCCAGCGTCGCCACCACCGCGGCGCGCAGCGGCTTGGTCAGCTCCGCCAGCACCCGGCGGGTGCGGATCGGGATGCCGCCCCGGCCCATGCCGCCCAGCAGCAGGGCGGCGGTGACGGTGATGCCGGCGGCGTTGGCGGTCGCGATGCCGTCGACACCCCACGTCAGCACCGTGAAGGCGCCGATCCAGGCCGTCACGACGATGCCGGCGGTCATCGCGCCGACCGGGTACCAGGTGGGGCGGCCCGCGGAGAAGTAGGACCGGACGAGGACGCCGACCAGGGTCTGGCCGAGCAGCCCGAGGGCGTACACGCGCATGACGCCCGCCGTCGCCGCGGAGTCCCTGGGGGTGAACGCGCCACGCTGGAAGAGGAGTTCGACGATCTGCGGGGCGCAGGCGATCACCACCGCGGTGCCCAGCAGCACGATGCACGCGGCCAGCGACAGGTCCCGCTCCACCCGGACGCGGGCCCGTTCGGTGTCGCCCTCGGCCAGGGCGCGGGCCACCACCGGGAAGGTGACGGTGCACAGCATCAGTGACAGCACCATCGGCATCTGGGCGACCTTCTGCGCGTAGTTCAGGTGCGAGATGGCGCCGGCCGGGAGGTGGGAGGCGAGGAACCGCTCGATGAGCACCTGTGACTGCCGGCACAGGGCGAAGAGCAGGACGGTGGCCACGAGGGCGAACTCCATGGGCCGCGCCCGGTCGGGGGCCGAAACGGCCACCGTCGCCGCCTGCCTGCGCAACTGCCGCCACAGTGACGGCAGTTGTACGGCGACCATCAGGCACCCGCCCGCCGCGACGCCGACCGCCGCCGACCGCACGCCCCAGCGGCCGCCCAGGGCGAACATCCCGGTGATGATGCCGGTGTTGTAGGCGACGTAGATCGCGGCGGGGGCGAGGAAGCGGCGGTGGGCGCGCAGGGCCGCGCTGCAGTAGCCGGCCAGCCCGAAACCGAGCACGCAGGTCGCCGTCAGCCGGGTGCAGTCGACCGCCAGCGCGGGGTGGGGCAGGCCCGGGGCGAGGGCCTCGACCAGGTGCGGTGCGGTGACGATGAGCAGGACGGCCGTGGCGACGAAGCCCAGCGTCAGGCGGGGCAGGGTGGCGCCGACCAGAGCGCGGACGGGGTCGCCGGGCCCGCCCTGCGCCCGCCGGGCCAGCGCCGCGCTGAACGCCGGGATCAGCGCGAACGCCAGCCCTTCCTCGATCAGCAGGGTCGCCGCGAACTCCGGCACGGTCCACGCCACCAGGAAGGCGTCCATCTCGCTCCCGGCGCCGAACAACCGGGCCAGCGCCTGGTCCCGCACCAGGCCGAGCAACGCTCCGGCGACGGACAGGCCGGCGGTGACGAGAGCGGCCTTGGCGAGAAACCGTCCGGAGGGGGTGGCCGCATCGGGGTCGCCGGCCGGTTCCTGGTCGTCGCCGGGGCGGGGGGCCGGGGGGATCGGGGAGGGTCGGGAGCCGACGGGGCCGTGGGGGGTGGCGGTGGTGCGCGTGCCCGCGGGAACGATGTGCGGGGCGCTTCCCGAGGACCATCCCTCCGTGTGGTCCTGGGCGCCCCACGGGTCCGTCGGGGGCGGCACTGCCGGGACGTCTGACGCTTCCCTGAAGGAGCGGCCCGCCGGTACCCCCGCCGGGTTCGTCGGCGTCCCGGGGTGCGGTGCGGGGCCGGTGGCGTGGGTGATCCGCGGGCTGTCCGGGGGAGTCACCGTCATCGTGACGTGGCCTCCTCGGCACCGCCGAGGGCCGGTTCGACCGCCGGAGGTGCCTGCCGTGCGCCGGGTCCGGTCCCGTCGGCCCCGACCAGCGACCACCAGGCCACCGTCCCGAAGACCACCGCCGTCAGCACCGTCGACGGGCCGCCGATGTCCGCGTACGCGAAGTCGATGAGCTGCCAGACGAGCAGGCCCGTGCCGATCAGGGCGCAGTCCGGCCCCGTGCCCGCCACCCGCGCCCGCCACAGCCCGCGCAGGCCGCACACCAGCAGGGCCAGCCAGCTGCCGATCAGGGCGACGGCCCCGACGAGGCCCTGCTCCGCCAGCACCAGCAGGTACATGTTGTGCGGGGACAGCAGCGGCTGCTTGAGGAACGCCGCGCCCGCACCCTCCGTGTCGCTGCCCGAGGACAGGGCGAGTGAGGCGTGACTGTCCCGGTGGTCCGGGAACCCCTTCAACCCCACGCCGGTCAGCGGCTGTTCGCGCCACATGCCGACGGCCGCCGCCCACATCGTGTACCGGTCCGTCACGGACTGGTCCGGCGCGTCGGTGACCCGCGTGATGCTGTCGATCCGCTCCCGCAGCATCGCCGAACCAACGCCGAAACCACCGACCAGGATCACCCCGGCGGCGACCGCTGCGGCGCTCACCTTCAGCGCCCGCCGCGCCCCCGCGAACACCAGCTGCACCGCGCAGGTGGCCGCCGTCGCGATCCACGCCCCGCGGCTGAAGGACAGGGCGAGCGGGAGGAGCAGCGCGAGCGCGCAGCACACGGCGACGGCCCGCTGCCGTACCGGGGCCCGGCCCAGCGCCAGACCCAGCGCGCACACCAGACCCAAGGACACGACCGTCGCCATGCCCATCACGTCCGTCGGCCCGAAGGTGCCCACCGCGCGGACGTCCTCGCCCTGGTACGAGGCGCCGGTACCGGTGAGGTACTGGTGGACGCCGATCGCGCCCTGCCACACCGCCAGCCCCACGAACGACCAGGCCAGCAGCCGAAAGTCACGACGGCCGCGGATGAGCAGGAGCACGGCGGCGGGCACCAGGACGAAGATTTGGAGGTAACGGCCGAGACCGGTGATCCCGGTGCCCGGCGAGGACGCCCCCATCGCGGCGACCGCGAGCCCCAGCACCGGAAGGCCCAGCACCACGGCGGCCGTACGGGACAGGGGGCGCCGGCGGCCGCGTACGAGACGGATCGCGCAGAACAGCACCACCAACGCGGAGACCGTGTCGGCGGGGCCCGCGCCGCTCTCCCCGGTGGGCGTGAGCGGCAGACCGAGCAGGACGAGCACGGCGAGCACGGGCAGCACCGGCGGCCACTCGCGGACGCGGGGCAGGGACAGGGCATGGCTCATGGGCGTCGCTCAGCTCCCCGTCGGCCGTACGAGTGCGGCCGCGGTGCGCAGCAGGATGCAGACGTCCTGCCACAGCGACCAGTTGTCGATGTACGCGTTGTCGAAACGCGCCCGGTCCTCGATCGAGGTGTCGCCGCGCAGACCATTGATCTGGGCCAGCCCGGTGATCCCGGTCCGCATCCGGTGGCGGGCCGCGTAACCGGGGTAGCGCTGGCTGAACTGGGCGACGAAGTAAGGGCGTTCTGGACGCGGGCCGACCAGGCTCATGTCGCCCCAGAAGACGTTCCACAGCTGGAGCAGCTCGTCGAGCGAGGTGCGGCGCAGGAAGCGGCAGAACCACGACATGCGGGCCTCGTCGGCCACGCTCCAGCGGGTCGCCGACTCGCGCTCGTCGACCGGACGGTGGGTGCGGAACTTCAGCAGCGTGAAGGGGCGGCCGTCCTTGCCGATACGCTCCTGCCGGAAGACCACCCCCGGTCCGTCGCTGACCCGCAGCACCACCGCACACATCAGCAGCACCGGAATGACCAGCAGCAACAGCGTCCCGGAGACCAGTACGTCCAGCAGCCGCTTGCCCGCGCTCCCGCGCCGCGGCCCGTGCCCCATGTCCAGCCGTCGGCAGGAGAACCCGGCGAGCTGGTCTCGGGTCGCGTACGACGGTGAGTCCGCGTCGACCTCCCACACCGTGCACCCCGACTCGGCGAGCGCCCGCAGCAGCGGTCCCTGCTCGGTCCGTACCGAGGGATGGACGGCGAGCACGTCCCGTACGCCGTTCTGGATGAGCGCCCGCTGCACCTCCTGACCGCTCGTCAGCACCGGCAGCCCACTGGTGCCCTCGGGGCGCTCGGCCACGATCCCGACCGGCAGCACCCCGCAGCGCGGGTGCCGCAGGACGGCGGCGGCGACGCGCTGGGCGGTCGCCGCCGGGCCGATGACCAGGGCGGTGCGGGGTCGGCTGAGCAGGGCGGTGCGCCGGCGCCAGTGCACCAGGCCGCGGCTGGCGCAATCCGCCGTCGACTGGAGCAGGAAGCCCAGCAGCAGGGTGCGGGCGGACAGCGCGTGCGCCGGGGCGTACGCCCCGACGAGCGCCGCGAGCGCCGCCCAGGTCACGGCGATCCGGCCGCACACGACTGGGAGTTCGTCGAGGACGCCGGAGGCGGAGTGCGGGGGCTGCGGGCGCAGCAGCACCGACGTGGCGACCAGGAGGGCCAGCAGCAGGGGGCCCTGCTCGACGCCCGCGAACGCCACGGCGCCGAGGACGGCGGCGGTGACGTCGGCGGCGAGCAGCGGCACCAGGGAGGCGGGGCGCGCCGGAGGGTGGTTGGCCGGGAACCGGAAGCCGGCCGCGGCGATGCGCGTGGGCATGACCGAGACGGGCGAGAATCCGGGGTCCCGTTGCTGCCCGCCGGGCCAGGGGACGGTGCCTTTCGCGGTCACGAGTGGATGGACTCCCTGTACTCGGAGGGCACGGCGGCAGCGTCGGACACGCCGCCGAGCAGGTCGCGGTACACGTCCGCCACCGCCTCGGCTGTGTGCCGTACGTCGTGCGTGGACAGGACGTGCCGGCGCCCCAGATGCCCGAGCGACTCACGGAGCAACGGATCGAGCAGCAACGAGGACACGGCGTCGGCGAGTTCTCCCGGATCTCCCGGGGGGACGAGGCAACGGGGGACGGCCGCGGGGCTCCCGGAGTCGGACGCGGGGCCGCCGTGGCGGCCCGCCGCGGAGGCGGCGCCCGGATCCCGGGAGCTCGCTCCTGGGCCGGGGCGACCGGGTGCTGAGTCGGGGCCGCTCGAGACGGTCCTGGTGGCCGGACTGCGGTGGCCCGATCGCGAGCCGGGGGGGCCGGGCGTGGAGACGGGAGCCCGGTTGGCGGGGGTTTTCAGGGGGCCGCGGGCCGGCCGCAGGGCCGGTGGCAGGCTTTCGCGGGCTCCGTCCACGTCCGTCAGGACCACCGGGCGTGCGCAGGCCATCGCCTCCAGCGGGGCGAGTGCCATGCCTTCCCAGCGCGAGGGCAGTACGACCAGGTCGGCGGCCTGGTACCAGGGCGCGGCATCCGGCACGGCCCCGGCGAAGTCCACCGACTTGGATGCGCGGGAGCGGAGTTCGTCGTGGTCCGGCCCGTCCCCGACCAGCACCAGCCGGGCCTCAGGGACCCGGTCCTGCACGGTGTGCCAGGCGTCCAGCAGGACGTCCTGCCCCTTTTGCCGACACAGTCGCCCCACGCACACCACCAGCAGGGCCGCCGGATCGGCGTCCGGAAGCAGCGCGGCCCGTACCGTGTCGACGGCCGCGGGATGGAAACGCCCTGGATCGATGCCGTTCGGCACGACGGCCCAGCGGGCGGCGATCCCGGCGCGCGCGCCGGTCGCGCGCTCCGCCTCGCTCACACACACCACCCGGGACGCCCAGCGCGCCCCCCACCGCTCCCAGCGCAGCGCCAGCGCCGCCATGCCCCCATCGACCGCCTCGAACGACCAGGCGTGCGGCTGGAACACCGTGGGGACGCGCCCGCGCACCGCGAGCCGCCCGGCCAGCCCTGCCTTCGCGCTGTGCGCGTGCACCAGATCGGGGCGCACCCTGGCGACCACTCGCACCAGTCGGCGTACCTCTCGAACGAGTGTCGGGCCCGGTGAACGGGTCGCCCCCCAGTGGTGTACCTCGGCGCCCAGCGACCTCAGTTCGTCGGCGAGACGGCTCGCGGGGCAGGCGACCGAGACACGCAGACCGGCCGCGAGCTGGGCCCGCGTCAGGTCCGTCACGACACGGGCGACCCCGCCCTCCACCGGCTGCGTGATGTGCAGGACCCGGGGTCGGGGGTCGGGTGCTGGCAGGTGCATTGCGCGGTTCCTCGCTCACGGGTGGCGCTCGGGCGTCCCGCTGGGGAACGAGCCGGACGGCCGGCTGGTCACCACCGAGCTGCAGAGCGGTGCCGAGATCGAACAGCCTCGGAGAGCGAGAAGCGTGCGATCGGCCGACCGCAGGGCTGCGTCAGGAGGTGCGCGACTCTGGCCACTGTCCGCGCGAATCAGTTGAAATCGCACAAGAATGCCGATTGATGAAGAACGGCCTGTCGCCGGATCACTCCTTTGGCGGCACAACCCGCTCGTGCGTCATGCGTTGACACAGCGACGGGCATCCGCCCAGAAGTTGTGTCAACTCCAAGGAGCACTTCTCCATGTCGCGTATCGCGAAGGGCCTGGTTCTTACCACCGCCGCCGCTGCGGCGGTCGCCGGCGGTGCCGGTTTCGCCTCCGCCGACGCCGACGCGCACGGCGTCGCCGCCCACTCGCCGGGTGTGCTGTCGGGCAACGTCCTCCAGAGGCCGATCCACGCGCCGGTCAACGTCTGCGGTAACACCACCGACACCACCGGTCTGCTGAACCCCGTGTTCGGCAACCAGTGCGTCAACGACTGACGTCCCTCGACGTCGCCGCCCCAGGCGCGAATGCCCTTCGCCGGCCGCCTTCCCGTGGTTCCTCCGCGGGCGAGCGGCCGGTTGGCGTTGCCCCGGACGGGGCCGTCCGGTTGCAGGGCGCGACTGGTGATTCCACGGTGGGCAACAGGTCCTTGCACCACCGAAAGGAACACGCATGCGTGCTCTGCCCGCACCGCGTATCGCGTCCTCCGTCCTCTGCGCCGCCCTCCTCGCCGCTATCGCCACACCGGCCGCCTTGGCGGCCGACGGCGCGTCGGCTCGGGAGCAGCGTGTCCGGGTCGCGGCCCATGCGCCCGTCCCCGGCGCGGACGCGCTTTTCGCCCCGGTCAAGAGCCTGGGCGATCTCGGCACCGTCCTCACCCCGGTCACCGACCTGCTGAACACCGTCCTCAAGGCCGACAACGGCCGGCTTCCGGCCGCCGACGCCAGCACGCTCGGCAAGGCCGCCACCGACGCCCTCGCCAAGGTCTCCGCCGCTGTCCCGGGGGCGCCCGTAACCCCGGCGATGCCTGCCCTGCCCGCGACCTCTGCCGCTCCGGCGATGCCTGCCCTGCCCGCGACCTCTGCCGCTCCGCCGGCCCCGGCCGGCCGTGTCCGTCCTGACGTTCGCCAAGAACAGCAGTGACGCCAAGCCGCGGGCCGCCGCCGACCTCACCGGCGACGCCCTGGCCGCGCTGAAGAAGGCGATCGACGCGCTACTTCAGGCGGTCACCTCCGGGGACGTCACCCAGGTGGTGCCGGCCGTCACCAGCGTGGTGAGCGGGCTGGTCAGCACCGTCACCGCGACCCTGCTCGGCGGCAACCTGCCCGCCGGGATTCTGCCGGGTCTGCCGGTGTCGACGCCATCGCTCCCTGCGACGCCGGCGCTGCCCATCGCGTGACCTGGGGACGAGAGCTCAACGCACCTGGCCGCCCGGCCGATCCTCAGCGAGGCGGCCGGGCGGCCTTTCATATGAGGATGAGAAACGTTTTCTGCGTGCGGGGTTTCCCTGCTGGGCGTGGATCGTTGGGCACGGCGCCAGATTTCCCCTGGTGCCGTGAGTTGCCCGATGAAAGGAACCCGATGAAGTATCTGAAGGCCGCCGCTGTCGTTGCCGGTACCGTCGCCCTCGCCGGCGCCGCCGCGCCCGCGTTCGCCTACAGCGCCTCGGACGTGACGCCCACCAGCCTCAACGGCGCCGTGAACACGCTCACCAGCGGACACATCGAGCCCCGCGACGTGATGCCGCTGCAGCACCAGTCGAACGCGCTCGACACCGAGAACAAGGACTCCCTGCTGAGCACCGCGAAGGGTGCCACGGGTGCGCTGAACAAGAAGGGCGGACTGCTCGGCGGCCTTCCGCTCCAGCACTGAGCCACTCCAGCACAGAAGCACTCCGGAACCGAATGCGCGTAGGACCGTGGGCTGTTCGAGGCGAGTCCCTCGTTCGTGTGGAGAGGGCGGGGACCGTCCCCCGGTCGGGTGAGAAGCCGCCCGGTGGCCTTCCGGACCGTCGATAAGGTCGCGCGGTGACCTCAACCTCAAGCGGAACCCGCCCCCTCGGCCCCGCCGAACTGGGCACCCTCGTCGTGATGGCCTGGAGCGGCAAGGCCCCCGATGGCGACATGCCCTACCTGCTCGTCTACTCTCTCGGCGACGCAGCGGCCGGCCTCGAGGCCGCGTCGGCCGCCGTCGCCGAACTGCTGGGAAGCGTCGGTCTCTCCCTCGGTGGCGAGCTGACCGACGCAGCTGCCAGGCCGAGCCTGCCGCTGAGCCTGCTGGTCGAGGGCGGCCACGCCGTCGTCACCCTGCCCGGCTCCAATGCCCAGTGCACCCCGCCGCCGGAATGGCTCGCCGCGGTCACCAAACGGGGCTACGCCTACCTGGTGTTCACCTCCCGCCCCTGGCCCGAGGCCGAGCCGGGCAAGCCTGTCGACCCGGAGGCCTTCACCGCCTTCGTGGGCGCCGAGGAGACCCTGAACGCGGCGGCGCACGTCGTCCTGCCGGCCCGCAGGCTGCGCGGCTGACGGCGGTGGGCATGGAACTGCCCAGGCTCGGCGGCGAGATCCCCCTGCCGACGCCGGCCCGGCGGGCCGCGGTACGTCAAAGGCCGGCTCATCCCGGAGCACGTCCTGCCACGGCTGCCGGTCAGCGGCGGGCTGCCCGACCTGAAGCCGCCTGAGGCGGGCGTACCGGCCCCGGTCGTGCAGACGGTTCCCGGCGCGAACCTGGGTCTCGCTCCCGGGTTGTAGCCGGACGACGTACCCGCCGGGCCCGGACGACCGCGACCACTCCGGGGCCTCTCACGTGCCTGTGTCCGTCCGTCGGCCCCCGCCCGCAGCCCGTGTCTGTCCGTCGACACCCCGCGGCTCATGGCCGTCTGCGGCGTCCGCACCCCGTGTCCGGCCGTCAGCCTCCACGCACTGTCTCTGTCGGTCCGCGCACCCTGTGTCCATCTGTTGGTCCCGCGACGGTGACCGCACGGCGCGACGGTCGGTTAGCGCTTCGGAGAACCGAGCGACCCGGATCGGACGAGGAGCGAGTCATGGTTGTGAGTGCAGGCGGGGTGGCGGTGGGCGCGGAGGGGGAGCCGACGAGAGCCGGAACACGGCGGGAGATGCTGCGGGGGCTGCTGACGCCCGCGATGGCGCTGGCCCTCGCGCCCGTCGTCGCCGCCTCGAGGCCCGCGAGCGGGGGGCCCCGGCTCGGCGAGGAGGCCTTCGACGAGACCTACCACGGCCGGCGCATCCAGGGCTTCAGGACCACCGCCACCGCGATGGCGGCGCACGGCGCCGTCGGCGAGCACTGGCAGGTCACCATCGACGGACGCCCGCTGCATCTGATGCGCCGGGCCGACGGCACCTGGCTGAGCATGGTCGACCACTACCGCTCCTACGCGACTCCCCTGGAGGCCGCCCGCGCCGCCGTCGACGAGGTGGGGCCCGGGGAGCACCTGCGGGACATGGCGCCAAGGCCGAGGAGCGACGAACAGACGGACATGGGGGGACACCTGCACATGGGGGAAGACGATGACGTACACGCGTAAGAACGTCAGCACGCTGACGAGCGGCGAGAAGCGGCGGTTCGTGAACGCGATGCTGGAGGTCAAACGGCGGGGGGAGTACGACGAGTTCGTGCGGACGCACATCGAGCACTACACCTCCGACGGGGAGAAGGGTCTGCGCGCGGCGCATATGACGCCCTCCTTCCTGCCCTGGCATCGCCGCTTCCTGCTGGAGCTGGAGAAAGCGCTGCGCAGGGTCGACTCCTCGGTGAGCGTGCCGTACTGGGACTGGACCCGCGACCGCACCGCGGCCTCGACGCCCTGGACCGCGGACCTGCTCGGCGGGAACGGGCGCCGCACGGACCACCGGGTGACGACCGGGCCGTTCGCCTATGCGGCCGGCCATTGGACCATCAAGGAGGGTGTCACCGACGGGAAGTTCCTGACCCGGGACCTCGGGCGGGCCCGTGCCCCCATCGCGTTGCCTACGCGAAGCGAGCTGGAGTCGGCACTCAGCGAGCGCGTTTATGACGTCTCGCCCTGGAACTCCACCGTCACCAAGGGCTTCCGCAACAAGCTAGAGGGGTGGGGGACCGGGCGGGGCAGTGTCACCTGGCGCAACCACAATCGCGTGCACCGCTGGGTCGGCGGCGCGATGGTCGGTGGTGCCTCCGTCAACGACCCGGTGTTCTGGCTCCACCACGCCTTCGTCGATCTGCAGTGGACCCGCTGGCAGGCCCGGCACAAGGGCGCCCGCTATCTGCCGGCCAAGCCGCCCGGCGTGGGCGACGAACAGCACGGGCGGATCGTCGCCCGGCACGAGAAGATGCCGCCCTGGGACGTGACGCCGGACCAGATGGAGGACGTCAGCCGGATCTACCGGTACGTCTGATCGGCCCCGGATACGGGAAGAGCCCCGGCGCCAGAGGTGCCGGGGCTCTTCCCGCGGGTGCGTCAGTTGTCGTACCCGTAGCCACCGCTGTTGTCGTGGTGGCCGCTGATGTTGGCGCAGGTGTTGCCGAAGGCCGGGCTCAGCAGGCCGGCCGCGTCGACGGTGTTCCCGCATACGTTGACCGGGATGTGGACCGGGACCTGGACGACGTTGCCCGACAGCACGCCCGGCGAGCCCACGGCCGCGCCCTGGGCACCGGCGTCGGCCATGGCCAGGCCGGCGCCGCTGACGACGACGGCACCGGTGCCGAGCGCGACCGCGGCCACCTTCGCGATGCGAGACATCACGTTCTCCTTCTGGATAGGCAAGTGCGTCGGCACCACTCGCCGTCGCACTCCCCCTTCAACGCCGAGCCTCGCGCAGGGTCACGGCGTTCATCGGTGCGTCACCCTTTTTGAAGACCCGCACGCACGCGCACGCACCTGGTCAGTGGCGTGGCGGCGGGGAGTGTAGCGGGGCGTCAGGTGGACGGGACGGACTTTCCCACCGTGCCCCACGAACGAGTGCTCTGCCGCATGCTCGAAGAAAGAAGGGTCTTCACAGGCTGCCGCCTGTGAAGACCCTTCATCCCAACGTCACATTGGGAGACACCGAGGTGGGGCTTGCTCAGTGAATCAGCGGCCCTCCCTGACAACTCCTCGGGTCGGCACTGCGCGAGGAGCGGTCGGTCAGGCGGCGCTCACACAGGCGTTGGCCTTGAGTGCCGCGCTGGTGGTGAGCACCGCGTTCAGCGCCAGAGTGATCTGGTCCTGGTTCGGCGGGATGGCCGTCACCGCCGCGACCAGGGCCTTGAGGTCCTGCTGGAGCTGAAGAGCGAGAGCCGCACAGATCGGCGTCACGGGGGGCGTCGGGAGACACAGCTGAGCCTGAAGCTGGACGACCGTAGCCTGGGCCGCGGTGATGGCCGCCTGGGCCGCGACGACATCGGGCGGCGTGGCGGCCAGAGCAGTCTGGGCGGCCTCCAGCTGCGTAGAAAGCTGAGCGCTCAGAGCGGCGCAGGTCAGCGACCTGGCCTGGGTCTTCACTTCCTGAACGACAGGGACATGCTTGGTGATCTGCGGGGTCGTGGCCGCTGTGGCCGCCGGGGAGAGAGCCATGGCCAGGGAGGTCAGGACCGCGGCCGACGCGACAGCGGACCCGAAGCGCTTGAAGGATGGCATTCCGCGCCTTTCTCTGTGTGCGAATGAGGAAGCTGGTGGGGATGTCCCCGTGTTTCAGAAGGCCCCGCAACGCGATCGGCGGCAATCCAGCCATCCTGTTCACCCCGGGCCGCAGGAGGCGCCAGGAGACCGTGATCGACAGAAAACATCAGGTCAGAAGCGTTTAAAGCACGAAATTCGTACCGCGGTTCCCATTACTGTGAATGAGTGGCCCGAAGGGCAATCAGTACGGCCCCCCGGACCTGCCGCTATCTCGCCGGGGAACGCGGCACGGTTGCCCCGGTCGGGGTCGAGCGGGTGACGTCACCGGCGACTCGGATCGGCCGAGGCGCTCTCTTCAGGACCGGGGACGCGGGCCGGGCAGACCGACTCAGTCGGCGATGATTGAGCCCAAGGGCGCCGTAAGCGCAGGTCAGCCCTGCGGTGCTCCGTCTCGGTTCCGTCCCGGCCGGTCAAGGCCGCCGACTACTAGTTGCCGGCCCGTGTTCTCTTTTCCGGGCCGCCCCTCGATCGTGTGCAGCCGACGCTGATAGTGGCAGCGGCGGGCGACGGCTTGGCGTCCTCTGCGCCAGTGTGACCATCTCAGTGCGCGTGCGCCGCAGAAGGGCTGGTGAACAGCGATGGATGAGTGGCCAGTTGCCAGGAGTCGCCGAACGTCTGCCACGGTGAGGGCTGCCCCCTTTGCCGCGGCATCGGCGGCCATGACGGCCAGGAAGGCATGCGCCAGCATGGCCGGGTTGATGTGCCGCATCCAGCCGGTGTAGCGGCGGACTTCGTACTGGTCGAGGCCGCATTCGTTCTTCGCTGCCTGGAAGGCTTCCTCGACGGCACAGCGCATCCCGGCGACGCGCACCGATCTCCTCGGGCTTGCTGATGCTGCGGCGGGCCGGTGCCCACCGCTCGTGGGTGGGCATCTCGCCGTCGAAGTCCTCGATGGAAGTGATCTGCAGGGCGGCCCAGCGGTAGCCGCACGGGCCCTTCGCGCCGTCACCGCACGAACGTTGCTCCCATGCTTCGTCGGGCGCTTGGGAGAAGAGGTGATCGACCCGTCCGAAGTCCGGCACCTGCTGGGACTTGGGGACTGCGAGACGCCCGGCGCGTCGACGGACAGCTACCGGACCTGAAGAAGCACCTCGAAGCCGCCGGGGACCTCCCCGAGCTGCTCGACGCTGGGTGATCTTCGGCCAAAGAACTTCGACACGTATCCGACAGGGCCACCCGCCAAAACCCGGTGACAGCCGGACAGCCCCGGAGTCCTCCCTTGACCGCCAGGGGAGGGGCCGGGTTTGCCATGTCCGCCGATGCTGGCTCTGACCAGCAAAAACGCCCTCCCGAAGGAGGGCGGAGACGGTGCGCCCCCGGCAGGACTCGAACCTGCGGCCAAGCGCTTAGAAGGCGCCTGCTCTATCCACTGAGCTACGGGGGCCGGTGTGTGGCCTCTGTCGTGGGTGCCCGGGTGTGGGCCGATCCGTGACGTTGCCGGGGACAAGGATAGGGCTCCCGCATCCTTGTCCCTGTTGCTTCGCCTCCGTGGCTCGATGTGGAGGTTCGGTGAAGCGGTCCTGATAATCGCAGGCAGGTACGAATCGTGCATCGCTTTTGAGCCCTCACGCACCGGGTGTTGTGCACTCGTTATGCCTGGACTGTGCCCGCGTCCCAGTCATCCCTTCCATCCCTTGTGTCCTGTCGGCGCGCAGACATACGCATATGCTTCAGAATTCCCCTAAAATTGGGCATTCTTCACATGTGGTGACCTTGGACGTACGGCCTCAGCTGCTCGACGCACTCTCCGCCCTGCGCGACCGTGTCGCCGCCGCACGCTTCCCGCTGCCCCTGGCGGGGGCTCCACGCGCGCGTGCCAACCGCGACGAACTCCTCGCGCAACTCGACGACTACTTGGTGCCCCGCCTGAGAGAGCCTGAAGCACCCCTGCTGGCGGTGGTGGGCGGATCGACCGGCGCCGGCAAGTCGACCCTCGTCAACTCCCTCGTCGGGCGGCGGGTGAGCGAGGCGGGCGTACTGCGGCCCACCACGCGGACGCCGGTCCTGGTGTGCCATCCGGAGGATCATCACTGGTTCAGCGGCATGCGCGTGCTGCCCGACCTCACGCGCGTGTGGGCACCTCATCGGGAGCCCACGGACGACCTGTTGCTGCCCGGTGAGGATCCCGCGCGCGTGCTGCGCGTGGAGACCGCCGAGACCGTGCCGCCGGGCCTCGCCCTCCTCGACGCCCCCGACGTCGACTCCCTGGTGGCCGACAACCGCGTCCTCGCCGCCGAACTCATCTGCGCGGCCGACATCTGGGTCATGGTCACCACCGCCGCCCGGTACGCCGACGCCGTCCCCTGGCAGCTGCTGCGCACAGCCAAGCAGTACGACGTCACCCTGGTGACGGTGCTCGACCGGGTGCCGCACCAGGTGGTCTCCGAGGTGTCCCGGCAGTACGGGGCGCTCCTCACCAAGGCCGGCCTCGGCGACGTACCCCGCTTCACCGTGCCCGAACTGCCCGAGTCCGCCTGGGGCGGTGGGCTGCTGCCGGCCAGCGCCGTGGCGCCGCTGCGGACCTGGCTCGTCCATGTGACGCAGGACCCGGCCGCCCGGCAGCACGTCATGGCCCGTACCGCGCACGGCGTCCTCGACTCGCTGAAGGCGCGGATGCCCGAACTCGCCGGCGCCGCCGCCGCGCAGTACGCGGCCGCGCTGCGGCTCACCTCGGCCGTCGAGGCGGCGTACGACAGCGAGAACGCGCGCGTGCGCGGGCGGCTGCAGGCCGGGGCCGTCCTCGCCGGCGACGCCCTGAAACGGTGGCGGGCCTTTCCGCTCGACTGTTCGGCGGGTGAGCTGCTGGACGCGCTCGTGGAGAGCCTGGGCGCCCTGCTCCTGTGCGCCGTCACCGCCGCTGACGAGCGCGTCGACGACGCCTGGCGGCGCGAACCCGCGGCGCGCGCCCCGGAGCTCACGGCGCGCGATCCGTCCCTGGAGAGCGCCGAGCACCGCATCGGGATGGCCGTACGACGGTGGCGGCGGGAGCTGGAGGAGTTCGCCGAGGAGGAGGTACGCAACCTCGACCGCGGCGTCGCCCCCGACGCCGAGACGGTCGCGGCGCTCGTCGCCACCACGCTGCTCGGCGGGCGCCGGGCCCGTACGGCGGGCGAGGGACTCGCCGAGCGGATCGGCGCGCACGGCGCGCTGCGGCTGCGCGACCGGGGCGGACGGCTGCTCGCCGAGCATCTCGACCGGGTGCTGCTCACCGAGCGCGAACGCCGGCTCGCGCCCCTGGAGGCGCTCGACGTGCACGTCGAACCGCAGGCCGAGCTCATCGCCGCGCTGTCCGTACTGCAGAAGGAGAGGTGACCGGTGACCGCCGTCACTGACCAGGACCACACCGAGCACGCCGACCGAGCGGGGGAGACGGTGACCGAGATGGACCAGCATGACGACGCCGCTTCGGACGAGGGCCGCGCGCAGAAGCGCACCGACGCGGACGGCCGCGCCCACGCGCGCGTGGAGAGCGACGACGACTCCGGCCGTACCGACTCCACGGAAGCGGCCGAGAGCTGGGACGACGGGCTCATCGCGCGACGCGTCACCGAGGGGGCGGCACCCAAACAGGCGGCGGCCTTGGAGATCCGCCCGCACACCGCGCAGCCCGCCGACCCGCTCGCGCACGCCGGCGTGCTGCGCTCGCGGCTGGAGGCGCTCAGGGAACTGGTCGGCCTCTCGCGCACCCGGGTCGACAGCCGCACGCTCGCCGAGGCGGGCCGCGTCCTGGACGAGGCGTCCGCGCGGCGCAGGCTGTCCGGACAGCACACCGTCGTCGCCATCGCGGGTGCCACCGGCAGCGGCAAGTCGCAGCTGTTCAACGCGCTCGCCGGGGTGCCCATCTCGGAGACGGGCGTACGACGGCCCACCACCGCCGCGCCCATCGCGTGCAGTTGGAGCGACGGGGCGGCCAGTCTCATCGAGCGGCTCGGCATCCCGCCCCGGCTGCGGCGGCGCCCGCTGCAGAACGGCGACGCCGACTCCCAACTGCACGGACTCGTCCTGGTCGACCTGCCCGACCACGACTCCGCCGCCGTACAGCATCGCGAGCACGTGGACCGCGTCCTGGCACTCGTCGACGCGGTCATCTGGGTGGTCGACCCCGAGAAGTACGCCGACGCCGTCCTGCACGAGCGCTATCTGCGGCCCATGGCGGGACACGCCGAGGTCATGTTCGTCGTCCTCAACCAGACCGACCGGCTGCCCGGCGAGGCCACCGAGCAGGTCCTCGACGACCTGCGGCGGCTGCTCGACGAGGACGGGATCGCGCTCGGCGAGTACGGCGAACCGGGCGCCACCGTGCTCGCCCTGTCGGCGCTCACCGGCGACGGCGTCGGTGAACTGCGTGAGCTGCTCGGCCAGTTCGTGACGGAGCGCGGCGCCCCGGCGCGCCGGATCTCGGCCGACGTGGACGCCGCCGCGGTCGGTCTGCGGCCCGTGTACGCCACCCGGCGGCGGACCGGCCTGAGCGAGGAGGCGCGCGAGGAGTTCGCCGCCCGGCTCGCGGACGCCGTGGGCGCCACGGCGGCGGGCGAGGCCGCCGAACGCGCCTGGGCGCGCAACGCCAACCGTGCCTGCGGGACACCCTGGCTGCGGCTGTGGCGGTGGTACCAGGACCGGACCGAACCGGCCACCGGACGACTGCTGTTGCGCGCCCAGGCCGACGAGGAGGCCACGGCGCGCCAGCGCGTGGAGCATGCGGTGCGGACCCTGGCCGACCGGGCCTCGGCCGGACTGCCCGCGCCGTGGGCGCAGGCGGTGCGCGAGGCGGCCGTACGGGGATCGCAGGGGCTGCCCGAGGCGCTGGACGAACTGGCGGCGCGCGCGGGACTGCCACCGGGGCGGCCGCCCCGGCCGGGCTGGTGGCCGGCCGCCGTACTCGCCCAGGCCGCCATGACCATCCTCCAAGTGGTCGGTGGACTGTGGCTGTTGGGGCAGATCATCGGCTTCATGGCACCCAACCTGGGAGTGCCGGTGCTGCTGATGATGGCCGGCATCGTCGGCGGCCCGCTGATCGAGTGGAGCTGCCGGATGGCGACCAGGGGGCCCGCACGGCGGTACGGCACGGAGGCGGAACGGCGACTTCGGGAGGCCGCCGCCGGCTGCGGACGGGCCCGGGTCCTGGACCCGGTGGCGGCCGAACTGCTGCGCTACCGGGAGGTGCGGGAGCAGTACGGGAAGGTCGCGGGGGTGGGTGCGGTGTGACGGGGGTTCGCTCGTCCAGGTGACGGAGTTCTCCACAGGCGGGGGGCTGTCCACAGGGCTCTGCGGGCTCGGCCCGACGGAGGCAGTCTGGCGGTGCGGCGATCACGAAAGGCGTGGTCGCGGCGGCAGACGCAGCCGTACGGGACGGGCCCGTACGCGTGTCAGGGAGGGATACGCGATGAACGAGACGATCATCTGCGCCGTGGGCAACGTGGCGACCCGGCCGGTGTACCGGGAGCTGGCCTCGGGACCGTCGGCCCGGTTCCGGCTCGCGGTGACCGCGCGGTACCTGGACCGGGAGAACAACACCTGGACCGACGGCCACACCAACTTCTTCACGGTGTGGGCCAACCGGCAGCTCGCCACGAACGCGGCGGCCTCCCTCAACGTGGGCGACCCCGTCGTCGTGCAGGGCAGGCTGAAGGTGCGCACCGACGTGCGCGAGGGACAGAACTGGACGTCGGCGGACCTCGACGCGATCGCGATCGGCCACGACCTCGCCCGCGGTACGTCGGCCTTCCGGCGGGCGGTCAGGACGGACCCGGCGGCCGCGGCACCGCGGCCGGAGCCCAACTGGGAGACCCCGCCCGGCGATTCCGACGACCCTGCCCAACTGGAGGCGGAACCCGCCCCCGTGACGTGATGTCAGGAGCCGTACCGAGCTGACCGGACTGCGGCTTATCGGCGAATGCGCCCGAACAACCCGGTGGATTTGTCGATAAGCCCTGCCCGCGAACCGTCCCGGCGATAACGATTCCGAGTCGGATCGGCCGTCCGATCATCGGACTTGTCAAGGGTGGCGCGTCGGATCCCTAGGATGCCGGGCATGGCTCCCGGTGCGCTCGGGGCCGCTGATTCTGCTGGTGGGACCGTTCCCCCACACTGACGGGTCCTGCTCGAAGGGGAATTCGTGTTTGCTTCGTTCTCTGCGCTGTGCGCGCGAAGGCGAGGGGCCAGGGCCCGGCTCGCCTCCGCGTTGGTGGTGTCCGGACTCGTGGCGGCCGGCGCGCTGACCGGTGCGGGTGCGGCCGTGGCCGCGGAGACCCCACATGCCCAGGGCGGGGCGACCGCCACCATAGGCGGGCTCAAGACCTACGGCTCCGCGGTGATCCACGACAAGGCAGCCGGCGACCAGCAGGTCTCGGCGGGCCTGTTCGAGATGTCCGTCGACGGCGGCGGCACCCTGCAGACGTACTGCGTCGACCTGCACAACCCCACCCAGCGCGACGCCCGGTACCACGAGACCTCCTGGAGCGGGACCTCACTGGGCGCCAACCGGGACGCGGGCAGGATCCGCTGGATCCTGCAGAACTCCTACCCGCAGGTCAACGACCTCGCGGCGCTCGCCGCCAAGGCGGGTGTGCGGGGCGGCCTGAGCGAGCAGGACGCGGCGGCCGGCACGCAGGTGGCCATCTGGCGCTACTCGGACGGGGCCGACGTCGACGCCGTCGACCCGCAGGCCGAAAGGCTCGCGGACTACCTGGAGAAGAGCGCCGTCGACGTGGCGGAGCCCAAGGCCTCGCTGACCCTCGACCCGCCCGCGGTCTCCGGGCACCCCGGCGAGCTCCTCGGTCCGGTGACCGTGCACACCGACGCCGCCGCCGTGACGGTGACCCCACCGGCGGACGCGGCCATCACGGGCGTACGGATCGTCGGCAAGGACGGCAAGCCGCTCACCACCGTCGCCGACGGCAGCCGGCTCTTCTTCGACGTGCCCGAGGACGCGACGGCCGGCTCGGCCGAGCTGACCGTGCAGGGGTCGACCACCGTCCCCGTCGGCCGTGCCTTCACCTCCGACAGCCGCAGCCAGACGCAGATCCTGGCCGGCTCCAGCGAGTCCACGGTCTCGGCGACCGCGAGCGCGAGCTGGGCGAAGAAGGGGGCCATACCGGCCCTCTCCGCGGTGCGGGACTGCGCCAAGGGCGGTGTCGACCTCACCGCGGCCAACCAGGGTGACGAGACGTTCACGTTCTCGCTGATGGGGACCGAGTACAGCATTCCGGCGGGCGCCTCTCGGACGATGACGATCACGCTGCAGGAGGACCAGCCCTACGACTTCGCCATCAAGGGGACCGGCGGTCTCGAACAGCGCTTCACCGGGATCCTCGACTGCAGGACGCAGGGCAGCGAGAGCGGCGACGCGGTCCAGACGCTCAGCGAGCCCAGCCCGGCGACGGTGGGCGGCACCGCCGACGACACCAACCTCGCCGCGACCGGTGGCACCGGCACGACCCCGTTGATCGCGGGCGTCGCGATCGGCTTCGTGGTGATCGGTGGGGCGGCGCTGATCGTGGTCCGCAAGAAGGAGGAGGCGCGGACGCGGGGCTGACGCGGCCAGCGCGCGGGGAATTCCGTGCGAAGCCGCAAGGTCGGCAGGCAGGATGACCCCATGACCGAGCCACAGGCGTCACGGGTACACCGCACCTCCTCTGGTTCAGTGCTGTCCCTGTGGTCGCAGGACTCCGTCCTGTCGATCGGCTCGGTGGGCTCGGTCCTGTCCGCCGCCTCGGTCGGCAGCACGCTGTCCGTCGGCTCCCTCGGATCGGCGCTGTCGCTGATCTCGGCGGGATCATGGCTGAGCACGGGCTCGGTGCTGTCCGCACAGTCCCGCTGGTCCGTCCTGTCCTGGCGCTCCACCCGCGCCTTCCGCGCGGCCGGGGCGGTGGGGGCGGTGGCGGTGGCCGCGGTGGCCGTTTCCGCCCTGTCGCCGGGGCGACGCCGATGACGGCGGTACGCATGGCGGCGGCGGTGCCGGCCACCTGAGCCACCCTGATCGTGCTCCTCCTCGCCCCCTCGCTCCTGCCGGAACGGTGGCGGTACTACATCTACTCCCCGGCGAGCGTCGGCCTGTGGATGCTGACGATGCTCGTCGCCCCCTTCGTGGTCTGCACCGTCGCCTGGCCCTGGATCCGGTCGGGCGCCGGACGCCCCGGCGACACCGACTGACCCCGGCCGTAAAAGCCGCAGGTCAGAGTCTGCGGCCGGAACGCGTTTCCGCCCAGGGGTAGCCGTACGGCAAGATGGGGTGTATCTGCCCACTGCCAGATTTCAAGCTGCCGGACGGTTTCTCTTGGCTGAGTTCATTTACACCATGCGCAAGACGCGCAAGGCGCACGGCGACAAGGTGATCCTCGATGATGTCACCCTGAACTTCCTGCCGGGAGCGAAGATCGGCGTTGTCGGCCCGAACGGTGCCGGTAAGTCGACCGTTCTGAAGATCATGGCGGGGCTGGAGCAGCCGTCCAACGGTGACGCCTTCATCTCTCCCGGTTACAGCGTCGGCATCCTGATGCAGGAACCCACGCTGAACGAGGAGAAGACCGTCCTGGAAAACGTCCAGGAGGGTGTCGCCGAGATCAAGGGCAAGCTCGACCGGTTCAACGAGATCGCCGAGCTGATGGCCACCGACTACAGCGACGCACTGCTCGACGAGATGGGCAAGCTGCAGGAGGACCTCGACCACGCCAACGCGTGGGACCTCGACGCCCAGCTGGAGCAGGCCATGGACGCCCTCGGGTGCCCGCCCGGCGACTGGCCCGTCACCACCCTCTCCGGTGGTGAGAAGCGGCGTGTGGCGCTGTGCAAGCTGCTGCTGGAGGCGCCCGACCTGCTGCTCCTCGACGAGCCCACCAACCACCTCGACGCCGAGTCGGTGAACTGGCTGGAGCAGCACCTCGCCAAGTACGCGGGCACCGTCGTGGCCATCACCCACGACCGGTACTTCCTCGACAACGTCGCCGAGTGGATCCTCGAGCTCGACCGCGGACGCGCGTACCCGTACGAGGGCAACTACTCCACGTACCTGGAGACCAAGCAGACCCGTCTCAAGGTCGAGGGCCAGAAGGACGCCAAGCGCGCCAAGCGGCTCAAGGAAGAGCTCGAGTGGGTCCGCTCCAACGCCAAGGGGCGGCAGGCCAAGTCCAAGGCGCGTCTCGCCCGGTACGAGGAGATGGCCGCCGAGGCCGAGAAGATGCGGAAGCTGGACTTCGAGGAGATCCAGATCCCGCCGGGCCCGCGGCTCGGCAGCATCGTCGTCGAGGTCAACAACCTCAACAAGGCCTTCGGTGACAAGGTCCTCATCGACGATCTCTCCTTCACGCTGCCGCGCAACGGCATCGTGGGCGTCATCGGCCCGAACGGCGCCGGCAAGACCACGTTGTTCAAGATGATCCAGGGTCTGGAGACCCCGGACTCCGGCTCCATCAAGGTCGGCGAGACCGTCAAGATCTCGTACGTCGACCAGAGCCGCGAGAACATCGACCCGAAGAAGACCCTGTGGGCCGTCGTGTCGGACGAGCTGGACTACATCAACGTGGGCCAGGTCGAGATGCCCAGCCGGGCGTACGTGTCCGCGTTCGGCTTCAAGGGCCCGGACCAGCAGAAGCCTGCCGGTGTCCTCTCCGGCGGTGAGCGCAACCGGCTGAACCTCGCGCTCACCCTCAAGCAGGGCGGCAACCTGCTGCTCCTCGACGAGCCGACCAACGACCTCGACGTCGAGACGCTCTCCAGCCTGGAGAACGCGCTGCTGGAGTTCCCCGGTTGCGCCGTCGTCGTCTCCCACGACCGGTGGTTCCTCGACCGGGTCGCCACGCACATCCTCGCCTACGAGGGTGACTCCAAGTGGTTCTGGTTCGAGGGCAACTTCGAGTCGTACGAGAAGAACAAGATCGAGCGGCTCGGACCGGACGCCGCGCGTCCGCACCGTGCCACCTACAAGAAGCTGACCCGGGGCTGATCTTGCGCCATCTCTATCGCTGTCCCCTGCGCTGGTCGGACATGGACGCCTACGGCCATGTCAACAACGCGGTCTTCGTCCGCTACCTGGAGGAGGCCCGTATCGACTTCCTCTTCCGTCCGGAGAAGGACTTCAAGCAGGGGTCGGTGGTGGCCCGGCACGAGATCGACTACAAGCGGCAGCTCGTCCACCGGCACCACCCGGTGGACATCGAGCTGTGGGTCAGTCAGATACGGGCGGCGTCCTTCACCATCACCTACGAGGTGAAGGACGACGACGTGGTCTACGTGCGTGCCTCCACGGTGGTCGTGCCGTTCGACTTCGAGGCCCAGCGGCCGCGCCGGATCACCGCCGAGGAGCGGGACTTCCTGGAGGAGTACCGGGACGACTCCGAGGAGGAGGCCGTCGCCGCATGACGGTGCTCCATCTCGCCGACGAGGGGGAGGCGGCGGACCTCGCCGCCTTCCTCTCCAGGCTGATCCACTACGACCGTTCGGCGGCCGTGCGGCTGCAGGCCGCCGGTACCGCGCTCGCCGTCTTCGGGCGGCCGGCGTCCTTCGAGGTGCTGGCGATCCGCGCGGTGCGGCTCGCCAAGCCGTACGAGAACGGTCTCGACGTCACGCTCGACGTGACCGTCTCCGCCGGTGAACTCCTGGAGACGGTCGACGAGTCGGGCGCCACGGCCGCCGTTCCGGGCGCCGTGACCGGGCCGCCGTGGGCCGGCGTGCTGCCGCCGCGCGGCGGCTGGCGGCCGGAGTCCGGGCTGCCCGCGCCCGACGGGCTGCGCGCGATGGTCGGCGCGGCGGTGGCCGAATTCCGGTCCCGCACGCAGGAGTTGGCGCCCGAGGGGCGTACCAGGGCCGAACTGGACGCGATCGGGCGGGAGATCTGGTCCCGCACGGTCGGGGACACGCCCCTGCCGGTGCGGGCCGTCCACGCCGCTCAGTCCGTGGGGTTCCTGCGGCCCGGGACGCCCGCGGACCTGTTCTCCTCCGGGGCGTGGCTGCGGCTGCGTACTCCCTTCGGGTCCATCGCCGTACGACGGGCGGGAGTCGGGGCGGCCGCCCTGGGCGTCAGCGTCCGCCGCTGATCACGTACGGTCCTCGCTGTCGTCGGGGCGTACGGCGATGTGGTCGGGCTCCAGTTCCAGCGCGACGCGGTCACGCATACCCAGCGCCTCGGTGTACTCGGCGGGAAGCTGCAGACGGCCGGCGCGGTCGAGCATGGCGTACTCGCGGGCGACGACCGTCTCGTGGCCGGTGGTCTCGTCGACCTCGCTGCGGCGCAGGACCTCCGTGGAGGTGCGGCCGTCGCGGATGGCGACCGTGCGGCGGACCTCGCCGGCGACCGCCTGGTCGTGGGTGACGATCACGATGGTGGTGCCGAGGCGTTCGTTCGCGGTGCGGAAGGCGGCGAAGACGTGTTCCGCGGTGTGCGAGTCGAGTTCGCCGGTGGGTTCGTCGGCGAGCAGGACGGCGGGGTCGTTGGCCAGGGCGACGGCGATGGCCACGCGCTGCTGCTGGCCGCCGGACATCTGGTGCGGGCGGCGGTCGCGGCAGTCCGGAATCTCCAGCAACTCCAGCAGTTCCAGGGCGCGTTCGGCGTGGGCACGGCGTGACGCGCGGGAGCGGGTGCCGGCCAGCTGCATCGGCAGGGCGATGTTCTGGGCGGCGGTGAGGTAGGGCAGGAGGTTGCGGGAGGTCTGCTGCCAGATGAAGCCGACGGTGCTGCGGCGGTAGGCGAGGCGGTCCTTCGCGGTCATCGTGAGCAGGTCCTGGCCCGCGACGCGGGCGGCGCCGGCGGTGGGGGTGTCGAGGCCGGCGAGGATGTTCATGAGGGTGGACTTGCCGCTGCCCGACGCGCCCACCAGGGCCATGAGTTCGCCCTCGCGGACCAGGAGGTCGAGGCCCTGGAGGGCCTGGACCTCTATGCCGTCCGTGGTGAAGATACGGACCAGGCGGTCGCAGGTGATGAGGGCGTCGTGGCCGTAGGCGGGGCGGGTGCGGGTGTTCTTGGCGCGGGTCGTCAGGTCGGCGAGGGTGGGATTGGTCGCGGTCATCGAGGTCTCCTGGGCGTGGCGTCGGTGAGGGGCCCGGGGTCGAGGTGGCCGTCACGGGGTTTCGCTCGCCCGCGCTTGCGGGGCGCCGCCGCGCCCACCCGTGCCGCCCCAGCGGCACGACTGCCCGCGGCTACGTGAGGACGGGATACGCCCACCCGTGCCGCCCCAGCGGCGCGACTGCCCGCGGCTAGGTGAGGACGGGGTGCGGCCGTCCGTGCTGCCCCGGCGGTGGGACTGGCTGCGGTTAGGTGAGGGCGGGGTGTGGCCGTCTGTGCTGCCCCAGCGGTGGGACTGCCTGCGGCTGGGGCAGTTGGTGGTGGGGTCATCTGGCGTCTCCCGCTCGGAGTTCCGCCACCGAGCCCCGTCTTCCCGTCCACCAGGCCTGGGCGGTTGCCACGCCCACCGTCACCGCTACGACCGCCAGTGCGGGGAGGGCCAGGGACGTCGGGTCCGTTCGCAGGGCCGCCGGGCCGGCGGGTCCGTCGTGCGTGGCCAGGGCGATGGTTGTCAGGTCGATCGCGGGGGAGAGGAGCCGGATGGTGGCCCAGCCCGTCAGGGCGCCGCCCGCCGCGGCCAGGGCCGCCTGCGGCAGGGACTCCAGGACCAGCAGGCGGCGCCCCTGGGAGCGGGTCAGGCCCATCGTGCGCAGCCTCGCCAGCAGGGACGCGCGTTCGGGAGAGGCGCGGAGCAGGGACAGGAGCAGGGCCAGTACGGCGTAACCGGCGCCCGCGGCCACGGCGGCCGTGTAGACGTTCTCCGCGCCGGACTGGAGGGGGGAGTCGACGTACCGGGCTCTTTCCGTCGCGCGGAGCCGGACGCTCGCCGTGTCGCCGGCGGCGCGCCGCAGGGCGGGGCCGTCGAGGTGGGCGCCGGTCAGAAGCAGGGCGTTGGGGCGGGCGGCGATGCGGCTCAGGGCGGCGCGGTCGACGACCAGGAAGTCGTCTCCGGTGACGGCGGGGGTGCGGGAGCGGACGGCGGTGACGCGGACGGTGATGGTGCTGCCGTCCTCCAGGCGGACGGGGAAGGGACGCGAGCCGTACCGCTCGGCGACCGCCGGGGAGGCCAGGGCGGGCACGGCGCCGGAGGATGTGCGGGCCGTCAAGTCGGTCTCACCGAACCGGCCGAGGCCGGTCCGGTCCGCCAACTCCGCGTAGGCCCGCGGGTCCACGCCCGCCAGCGGCACCGACTGAGTGCCGTTGCCCGGCTGGGCCTGGTAGCCGATGCTCACCGCGGACACGCCCCGCACGCCCGGCGTCCGTCGGACCCGCTCGGCCAGACCTGGCGGCAGCGGGGCCGACGTCTCGACGCGGGCGTCGGCCCCGACCGCGAGGAGGGCCGCCCGGTCGCGGGTCTCGTGCACGCCCGCGAGGACGGAGCCGCCGAAGGCCGCCGTGGTGAGGGCGGTGAGGAGGGCGAGCAGCGGCAGGACGGCCGACGCGGAGGTGCGGGCCGCCCGGGCCAGGGACAGGTGGGCCACCGTCCCGCGCAGCCGGGCGGCCGGGCGGGCCAGGGCACGCAGCGGGAGCGGGTGCAGACGGACCAGCAGCAGGGCCGCCACCACTGCGGTCAACACCGGTGCAAGTGAGGTGAGTTGGTTGTCCTGCGCGCCTTGCCTGCGCAGCGTCTCCACCGCGCCCAGGGCCACGGCGGCCAGCGTCAGCTCCGCGACCGTACGGCGCCGGGACGGCCGTACCGACGCCACGTCCGCCCGGCCGCCGTGCACGCGGACGACCCGGTGCGCGACCGCGGCCCGCACGGCGGGCGTGGCGCAGGCGAGCGCCGTGACGGTCGCCGCCGCCGCGATCGCGTACGAGGCGCGGGCGCCCGGGAGGGCGAGCAGCGCGACGCCGCATCCCAGCGCGCCGGCGGGCAGTGCCACCACCGCGGTCTCGGCGACGAGCCGTCCCGTGAGGCCGCGCAGGGAGGCGCCGCGGGCGCGCAGCAGGGCGAGTTCGGTGCGGCGGCGGTCGGCGGCGAGGCCGCCCGCCATCAGCAGGACGACGGCCGCGACCGTGCCGGCGCCGAAGGCGGCCACGGCGACCAGTGGGCGGACGCCGCCGCGCAGCGCGGTGTACGTGCCGAGCACCTGGTCGAGGTCGGTGCTCACCGTGGTGGTCGGCCCGGTCAGCGCGCCGATCCGGCGCAGCCCGGGCCCGCCCTCCAGGGACGCGATCACGGACCGCAGGCGGTCGGTGTCGTACGAGTGCAGGGAGCCGGCGGTCGGCGCGTACTGCCAGTAGCTCCACGGGACCGCGGAGGTGCCCAGCAGTGCCGGGGCCGCGTCGGGGGAGAGCAGCAGCGCGCCGAGCCAGTAGTAGTCCTTGTTGGGGTCGTTGCTCGGCACCACGGCCAGCGCCGGGGTGCGCAGCAGCGGCTGGGTGCTCCAGTACGCGCCCTTGGGATCGCGCGGGGTGACGATGCCGGTGACCCGCACGGCGAGGGAGGCGCGGCCCACGGCCGGGACGTGGATGCGTGCACCGAGCCGGATGTGCAGACTCTTCGCCGTCGCTGCGGTGACGGCGGCCTCCACCTCGGGCGTCCTCGCGGTCACCGGTCCGCCGGTGCGCGGCAGCCGGCCGGTGACCTTCGTGACGTGCGCGCCGAGGCCGTGCTGGGCGGCGAGGGAGATCCGCGCGGGCAGCCCGCTGGGCCGCGGCAGCCAGCCGTCCGAGGCCTCCATGGGCGTGGCGGTGCGTACGCCGTACGTCGACTGGCCGCGGTCGGGGACGAGCGGGCTGTCGACGACGGCCCGGATCTTCTCGTAGCGGGCGGCGAGCGGGCCGGGCCGCAGCGCCGCCTCCCGCTGCTCCTGCGACAGCAGCGGCGAGGGCGGCTGCGCCCACACCGCGACCGTGGTGCTCTGGGGCCTTGCCCGGTCGACGGCCCGTCGCAGACCGGCGTCCTCGTAGCGGTCGACCGCCCGCGGCAGCGCCGCCGCCAGACACGCCGTCAGCACGACGAGCAGCGCCAGCGCCACCGCGGCACCGGGTGCGGAACGCAGCCGGGTACGGACCCAGGGCGCCTGGACCGGACGCACCTCACTCACCCCCCTGCTCCCGCAACGACACCACCGGATCGCCCCGCCGCACCGCCAGCGCCGCCGTCACCGCCAGCGGGGCCGCCGCCACCGCCGCCAGGAGCAACGCCACCTCGGACAGCGGCAGTTCGACGAGGACCGCGGGCACCGGGCGGGTGGCCTTCTCGGTCAGGACGATCAGGGGGATCACCGCCCGGGTCAGTACGGTCCCCAGCGCCGTGCCGACCACCAGCGCCATCGTCACCAGCACACCCTGCTCCACGGCGATCATGCGGGCCAGCCGGCGGCGCGGGGCGCCCAGGGCGCGCAGGACGGCGAGTTCGGCGCCCCGCTCCCGCAGGGAACCCGCCGCGCTCACCGCGAAGCCGACCGCGGCCAGCGCCGCCGCCACGCCGGCAGCCGCGGCGAACGCCGCCTCCGGCCCCGCGCCGAACGGGTCGTCCCGCAGCCGGGCCGCCGTCTCCTCCCGTACGACGACCTGTGCGGGGTCCAGGTCGGGCAGCGCCCGCAGCGCCGCGGCGACCCGGGCCGAGTCGCCCGGGCCGGTGGCGAGCCACCACTCGGTGGGCGTGACCCCGGTCCCGTACCGGGTCTGAAGCAGCCGGTTCAGGGACCGCAGGTCCATCAGCAGCGCGCCTCCGTCGGCCTCGCCGGCCGTCGGCAGTTCCCGTACCGCGCGTGCGATCCGTACCGGCACGTTCTCCCCGGCGACGGTCACGTCCACCCGCTGTCCGGCGCGCGCGCCGACGGAGGCGAGGAAGCGGTCGGTGGCCACCGCCGTGACCTCGCGCGGCGCGGGCTGTGCCACCTGCATCCGCAGGGTCAGCGTCGCGGCGTCCCAGTGGATCGCGTCCGGCAGGTACCCGGTGCCGAACTTAACCGTCGGCGATCCGGACCCACCCACCCGCGGCGTGGTGGGGTCGGTGCTCCTGTCCGGCGCCGACGCGTCGCTGTCGCTGGACGAGGCCGCCTTCCAGGTGCCGGGCAGATCGATCCTCCGCGCGCGTCCGTCCGTGCCGGTGGCCGTCAACGCGCCCAGCGTCAGCCGCTGTCGCTCCGCCCTGCCGACCGGCACCGGCAGCACGAGCTGCACCCCCGTGAGCTTCAACGGCCCGGCGGACACCGGGATGCCGAGGGTGTGCGGGCGGCCGTCGGAGGGCAGGCCACCGGCCGGTATCTGGTACGGGGTGCCGTAGGCGTCCTCCACGGTCACCGTGACGTCCGCCGTCGTGGCCGTGCCCGGTGTGCTGTGCAGGGTCGCCGTCAGCCGCAGCCGGGCGGTGGGCGCGGGCACCTTCGCGCCGGCCGACGGCGTCTTCGTGCCCAGCGAAGCGAGCAGCGGCCTCACCGGTTCGGAGGCCAGGTCCCGGCGCAGCAGCAGCGTGTCCGCCGCGTGCGCGGTGTCCAGGGCCAGCAGCGTCGCCGTACGGTCGCCCGACAGCGGCAGTTCGGTGCGGACGGCGGGGGCGGTCCGCCGTACGTGCGCGACGGCCGCGTAGGTCTCGGTGCGCCCGGGGCCGCCGTCCCCGGCGCCCAGGACACGCACCGGCGCGCCCGCCGCGAAGTCGGCCCGGTCGTCCTGCGAACGGCTCCAGGAGGCGCCCTGCCCGATGGCCAGCATGCCGAGGGCGACGGCGAGGACCAGCAGCAGCACCGGTCCGGCCCCGCGCATGGGACGCCGGCTGAGCTGCCAGCCCGCCAGGGCGGCGGTCAGCCCACGCCCGCCGGCCGCCCGGCGTTCGGCGAGCCGCGCCACCAGGGGCAGCAGGCGCAGGGTCAGCACCGTACCGGCGAGCAGTGCCAGCGCGGGCGCCGCGACGAGTAGCGGGTCGATGCCGAGCGTGCCCGAACGGTCGCCGCTGACGGCCCCGGAGGTCTGGCGGCCCAGCTGCCAGTACGCCACCCCGGCCACCGCCAGCAGCCCCAGGTCGGCGCCCGCCCGCACCGAGCCGGGCAGCGCCCGTGCCCGCCCGGGCCGCAGCCCCTCGACGGTCAGCGCCGGCAGCGTCACCGCCAGCGCGCAGCCCAGCGCCACGCCCGCCGCCACCAGCCAGACCCCCGGCCGGCCGGCGGCCGGCACGTCCGGATGCAGGCCGATCCGGGCCAGCGCGCCCTGTCCGGCCATCAGCCGGGTGAGCGGCCCCGACAGCAGCGGCGCGCACACCACCGCGGGCACGGCGAGGAACAGCGCCTCCAGCGCGGCGAACGCGGCGATCCGGGCGCGGGAGGCGCCGCGGGCGCGCAGCACCCGCGTCTCGCCGGTGCGTTCGGCGCTCAGCAGCCGGGCCACCAGCAGCAGGGCGCAGCCGGCGAGGAGGCCCAGCTGGAGCGCCACGATCAGCAGGGTGGAGCGGGAGACGAGCAGGGAGCGTTCGACGCGGTCGAGGACGTCGGGCAGCCCGGTGGTCACGGCCGTGGAACCGCCGAGCGCGGGCTGCCTGCGCAGCGCCGCGCCGCCCGCGCGGGCCGCGGCGCGCAGCTCGCCGATCCGGTCGGTGGTCAGCGTGGAGAAGTCGGCGGCCACCAGCCAGGAGGACTGCCCGGCGCTCACCTTGTCGCCGGTCAGGACGCCGGGGGCGGCGAGCAGTGGCCCGTACGTCGTGAAGTCGACGGTCGTGATGCCGCGGCCGCCCAGGTCGTCCAGCCGCCAGTAGGGCCCGCCGGCCGCCACCGGCCGGTAAACGCCGGTCAGCGTGACCCGCACCTTCGGGCCGCCGAGCCGGTCGGTGAGGGTGAGCCGGGCGCCGGGCTTCAGGCCCAGGCGCCGGGCGGCGTTCTGCGGCAGGGCCGCCTCGACGCCGGGGGCCTGCCGGGGCATCCGGCCCTCGACGATCCGCACCTGCGTGGGATCGAGCGCCGCGACGTAGGTGAGGTCCGGCTCCCCGGACCGTGCGGCCGGCGGCTGCAGTGAGCGGGGCAGCGCGTACGGGCCCGACCGCACCAGGGTCCGCACGGTCACCGGCAGCCCGTCGAAGGTGCGGCGCGCGGCCTGTCGTACGGCGGTGTCGGCGGCGGCCCGCCGGTCGGCGGGCACCTCGGACTTGACGACCAGGGCGCTGTCGGCGGCACTGCGGGGGTCCCGCAGGGAGTGGCGCAGCGCCGCGTCGCCGATCGCGCCGGCGTAGGCGGTGAGGGTGGCGAGGACCGCCGTGGTCAGCAGGACGGTGAGCAGAGCGGCGGACAGGAGCCGGCGGTGAGCGCGGGCACGCAGCACGACGAACCGCGCGACCGCACCGAACCCCGTCACCCCGACCCCCCGTGGCCGTCCGGACGCCGTCCGGACCTTCCGGCGATGCTGTCAGAGGCGCGGGGTCCCGGGAAAGCGCTTGTAGATCGAACTTGACCGGATCGTGACCGGTCTCAGCCCGGTTTCAGTCCGGGGTGTTGATCATCGAGCCGGCCGCATAGGTCAGATACCGCCACAGCTCCTGCTCGTGCTCCTCGGACAGGCCCAGGTCGTCGACGGCGGTCCGCATGTGCCGCAGCCAGGCGTCGTGCGCCTCGCGGTTCACCACGAACGGCGCGTGCCGCATGCGCAGGCGCGGGTGGCCGCGGTTGTCGCTGTACGTCGTCGGGCCGCCCCAGTACTGGATCAGGAACAGCGTGAGGCGCTCCTCGGCCGGCCCGAGGTCCTCCTCGGGATACATGGGCCGCAGGACGGGGTCGTCCGCCACACCCTCGTAGAAACGGTGGACGAGGCGGCGGAAGGTCTCCTCCCCGCCGACCTGCTCGTAGAAGGTCTGCGTCTCAAGCGTGCCGCGCCGGATCTCTTTCACGCCCCCCATGCTCTCAGACCCGGGGAACCAGGACTTGAGGCTTAGGTCCCGTGCTCTCCGGGTGCACAGTGGACGTATGGGCACGCACACCCTCGACGACGAACTGGCGGGTCTCGCCGCCACCGCGCGTGCGGCGCTGGTGCGGGAGATCGAGCTCAGCGGGGCCTGGGAGAGCGACCCGGTGTGGCGGGAGGCGTTCGAGGCGGTTCCGCGCCACCTGTTCGTGCCGTACTACTACGTCGGTGTCCGGGGCGGCTACGAGCGGCGGTGGGGCGAGAACCCGGACCGGGGCGCACGGGAGAAGTGGATGCGCGGCGCGTACGCCGACGCCCCGCTGGCCACCCGGCTGCGCGACGGCGACCTGGTCTCCTCCAGCAGCCAGCCCTCGCTCATGGCGAAGATGCTGGCCGAACTGCGGGTGCGGGACGGCGACCGGGTCCTGGAGGTCGGCACCGGCACCGGCTACAACGCGGCCCTGCTCGCCCACCGGCTGGGCGACGACGACCTGGTCACCACGGTCGACCTCTACCCCGAGATCACGGAGGCAGCCCGGCAGCACCTGGCCGCGGCCGGGCACCGGCCCGTGGTCGTCACCGGCGACGGCGCCCGCGGGGTCCCCGAGCGCGCGCCCTTCGACCGGATCATGGCGACCTGCACCCTGACCTCGGTCCCGCTCGCCTGGCTCGCCCAGTGCGCGCCGGGCGCCCGGGTCCTGACCCCGCTCGTCACCGGCCTGATCGCCCTGACCGTCGACGACGCGGGCCACGCCGAGGGCCGCTTCCTGCACACCCCGGCCTACTTCGTGCCGCTGCGCGGCCAGGGCCGTCCCGAGCCGGAACCGGCGCACCTCGGCGGCATCCCGGCCCACGCCCGGGGCGACGACCTGTTCCGTTTCCTGTTCGCCCTCACCCGCGGCAGCCTCGACCCGCAGGAGGCCTATGTCCTGTGGGAGCGCGAGGGCATGCCGCGGCGTGAGCGGTACGGCGTCACGGTCCACGGCGACGGCGAGTGGGTCTGGCTGGACGATCCGGAGGGGCCGTACGTCTGGCCCCTGCCGGCCCGCTGACCGCTCAGCCCCTGCGGACGGTGATCGTCGTCCAGGCGCCCACGTGCACCCGGTCGCCGTCCTGCAGCGGTACCGGAACGAAGGGCTGGATCGGCTCCTCGGAGCCGTTGACCGTCGTGCCGTTCGTCGAGTTCTGGTCGACGACCGCCCAGCTGCCGTCGGGCTGCTGGACCAGCACCGCGTGCTGGTGCGAGACGCCCGGGTCCTCCGGCGGCACCGACAGGTCGATGTCCGGGGTGTCGCCGGTGGAGTGGCGGCGGCGGCCGATGGTGATCTGGTTGCCGGAGAGCGTGCGCTGCTGCTCGGGCGAGTACGCGGGCAGGTTGAGACCCGCGGCCTCCGGACCCGAACGCTGCATCATCGCCATGAAGTACTCGCGGTCCGGCCCGATGGTCGCCGTCCAGGTCGCCGGACCGGCCTGCGGCGGCGCCTGCTGGAAGCCCTGACCGGGCGGGGGCGGGGCCTGGGTGGAGCCGGGCTGCGGGTAGCCGTAGCCGCCGCCGGGGCCGCCCGGTGCGCCGGGGCCGGAGGACGGCGGGGAGATCACCCAGTCGTCGTCGGTGCCGCCGAAGGACGGGCCGCCCTGCGGCGGGCGCTGCGTCTCCCGCGGGAACGCCGGCGGGGCGGGCGGGCCGGACGGGCCCGGACCGGGCTGCTGGAACGCCTGCGGGATGCCACCGCCGGGACCGCCCGGTCCGCCCGCGGTCGGCGCGGGGCCGGGCGGGGCGGGGCGGGAGGTGTCGGGGCCGAAGTTCGAGGGGCCGCCCGGGCGGGGGTCGTTGCCGTAACCGGGGCCACCGCCGGGGCGGGGATCGTTGCCGTAACCGGAGGGGGCGCCCGGACGCGGGTCGTTGCCGAAGCCGGGCGGGGGGCCCGGCCGGGGGTCGTTGCCGAAGGCGGTGGGGCCCGAGGGCTCGCTGCCGAAGGACGGGATCGACTCGGCGGGGCGGTTCACCTGCGAGGGGCGGGAACCCTGGTACTCGTAGGAGTCACCGCCGCCGTACGACGGGCCGGGCGGCTGCTGGTAGCGCACGTTCGGGCCGGGGGCCGGCGGGCGCGGGGCGGCCGGGGTGTACGAGGTCGCCGTGTTGGTCAGGAAGTTCCACCGGCACTCCTCGCAGAACGGCGCCCCGCCCTCGCGGGGCGTGCGGCACTGCGGGCACAGCTCGGGCTCCGGGTCCGGTACGGCGGACAGGTGCGGGGGGCGGCCGCCGGGCTGGGTGCCCTGCGGCGGGAAGCCGTAGCCACCGCCCGCGGGGGGCGGCGGAGGCGGAGGCGGAGGTACGGCACCGGCCATGCGGTGACCGCAGACCTCGCACCAGTCGTCGGAACCCGACTGGTGTCCGTTCGGGCAGGTCGGCATGTCGGCGCGTCCCTCCTTCGTTCGTTCTAGGTCACTTCGCGTGGGGTCTCTACGGTCACTTCTTTACACGAACAGTCTTTGTCGACCGTGTCTCGAGAGTCATCTCGTCGGCCTCCGCGACCTTCGCCTTCAGTCGCACAGTACCTGTCGCGGCGTCGACGACGTCCACCACCTTCGCAAGCAGTTTCGCAGTATCGGCGTTGCCGGAGACGCTCGCGAGCTGAACGGCCCGGCCCAGCTTGGCCGTTGCTCCGTCGAAATCTCCCGCTTTGCGCAGGTCGAGCCCCTGCTGGATGGCCTGGGCCAGCTCGGCCTGCCCCGTGTAGTGGGCGACCTGCGCATTGATCGACGTGGACGCCGTCATGTCGTCGGTCCACACGGCCCGAACCAGGCCCTGGGCGCCCAGGTTCTCCGCGGTGCCGTCGGGCTGCGGGACGACCAGGGAGACGCGGGCGGCGAGCATCTCCCGGCCGATACCGGCCGGGGGTACCTCCACGCACACGTGGTAGTCACGGGACTCGTCTCCCCAGGAGCCGGTGGGGTAGTCGCCGGCGCGCGGGCCGGTCTCGCTGCGGCGGTCGGTCAGCTCCTCGACGGTCGGCGCGACCTGCTTGACGAACTTGATGGTCGTGCCCACCGGCGTCCACAGCCTGAGGGCGACGTCGCCGACCTCCTTGCCCATCGCCGTTTCCATCATCCGCGTGAAGTCGGCGGCGAGGCCGGCCGGGTCGGCGACGATGTCGGCGGTGCCGAGCAGGGCGGAGGCGATGCCTGTGACTTCTTTCACTTCCCAGTCGGTGCCCACGCCGCGTGCGTCACAGGTGAACCGTCCGGCGCAGGAGTCCAGGGCGGCCTTGAGGTCCTCGGGCGACTCGTGCTCGTTGCGGCCGTCGGTGAGCAGGATGCCGTGCCGGATGGCGACGTCGGCGGAGGACAGCAGGCGGTCGGCCAGCCGCAGCCAGGTGCCGATGGCCGTGCCGCCGCCCGCGTTGAGCTTGCGCAGCGCCTGCCTGGCCTGCTCCCGGGTGGTGGCGTCGGCCACCGCCAGGCGTCCACCGCCGGGGTAGACCTCCTTGGCGACGTGCGTGCCGCCGATCACCGCGAAGTGCACCCCGTCGCGCAGGGTGTCGATCGCGGCCGCTGTCGCGTCGCGGGCGTTGCGCATCTTGGTCGGCGGGTAGTCCATCGAGCCGGAGCAGTCGACCATGACCGCCACGGCCGCGGACGGGCCCTGGCCGGGCGAGTACAGCTGAGGTGCCCTGACCGCGCTGCCGACGGTGCCGCCGCCGGTGGCGGTCACCGTGACGATCGCGTTGACCTCGCGGCCGCCCTCGGGCAGGTACTCGTTCTGGTACACGTCCATCGAGAACTGCGGCACGTTCGACTTCGAGAAATTGGCCATGCCTGATCGAATCCCCCTCGCGCACCTCACAGCCGTGAGGCGATGACTTGAAGCGGCCCGGTCCCCTCCGGTCCGCCGGGCCTCCCCGTTCTCGGCCTCAGGCCGATCCTGCCCCCTGAGACACGGCAGGGAACGGCACGACGGCCACTGTTACGTTGTCGTGGCCCCCGCCGTCCAGGGCGTGACCCACCAGCACCCGGGCGCTGTGCAGGGGGTGCCGGTCGGCGTCCGCGGGGACGGCCTCGGCCATCTCCTGGGCCCCCTCCGCGTAGTTCCACAGCCCGTCCGTGCACACCACCACCACACCCGGCCGGTCCGGCTTGAAGGAGGCGGTGTGCGGGTCCAGTTCGTAGGCGTCCGCGCCGAGCCAGCCGGTGATCGCGTGGGCGCGCTCGTCGGCGTAGGCCTCGGCCTCGTTCATCAGGCCCGCGGCGACCATCTGCGCCGCCCAGGAGTCGTCCTCGGTGAGCCGGGCGGGGGGCGAGGAGCGGTCCACCGGGATCCAGTAGGCGCGGCTGTCGCCGACCCAGCCGACGACCAGCAGGCCGGAGGTGACGACGGCGCCGACGATCGTGCACGCGGGCGCGTTCTGGTGCGGGGCGTGCTCGCGGGCCGTGGCGGGCTCGGCGGCCAGGGCGTTGACCGCGTGCGAGGCGGCGACGATCGCCTCGTGCAGGGCCTGCTGGGGGTGCGTGCCCCGGGGCAGGGCGGCGAGCACCGACTCGCTCGCGGCCCGGGCGGCGGCGTAGGAGGCGTCGTCGGGGCGGGTCGCGGAGGAGACGCCGTCGCAGACGATCGCCACCGAGGCGGGGGAGCCGTCGGGCAGGGCGGTGTGGCCGATGCCGAAGGCGTCCTCATTGCGGTGGTGGCGCAGACCGCGGTCGCTGACGGCGGCCAGCGGGCCGCACTCCTGCTCCATGTGGTCGCGTTCCCGGGGCTGGGCGTGCCCGCAGTTCTCGCAGTAGCCGTCGCTGTCCACGCGGCCCGCCCGGCAGGCCACGCACAGCGTGGGCTCCCCGCCGGGCGCGGAGAGGTCGGCGACGCGCGGGTCGGGCGCCTGCAACGGGTACTCCTCGGGCTCGGGCGGCCGGTCGAAGCGCACACCGGAGGCCGGGGAGACCGGCGAACCGGTCGGCGGCTGCTGCGGCGGCAGCGGGACACCGCCCGACTCCGTGCCGCCCGGCTCGGCCGGCGCCGCGGCGGCCGCGGGGGTACCCGCTCCGGCCGGCTCCGGCGCGACGGGCCGGTCCACGCCGTCGTGGCCCGCCGCCGGGCTGCTCAGCGCGATCGTCGGGTGGTCGTCCGGCCGTGGCGGCAGTGCGGACAGGTCGTATCCGCACGCACCGCAGAAACGGTCACCCGACTCGAGCGGCCATTCGCAGCTCGGGCAGGCGGACAACTGGGGCATCTGCGACATCAACTACACCCACGTCCGGGGGCGGTAACGGTTGGCTCGTTCCACCAGGTCGATCCTCTCCTCGCCGCCCCGTGCCAGCCGGGCCAGCGTGCGGTACGAACGCTCCAGGCCGAAGCGGAGTCCCCGCTCGTCCAGCTCGCTGCCGAGCAGCGTCCGCCGTCCCGCGGGCGCGGAACCCCGGCCCCCGGAGAGTATCCAGTCCAGGGCGCACCCGAGGACCTCGGCCGACAACTGCTCCCGGCGCGCCGGGTCCAGACCGTACGCGTCCAGCGCCTCGACCTGCCCGGCGGCCGCCGTCAGGTCCTCGAGGAACGGTACGTCCCCGGGCACGGCCGTGCGTCCGCGCAGCCGCGCCCGTACGGCGGCCACCCGCGCGGCCGTGTAGTGGATGGACGACTCCGGCACCGACTCCAGCGTGCCCACGGCACCGCGCCGGTCCCCGGCGGCCAGCTGGACGCGGGCCAGCCCGAAGGCGGCGCTCACGTAGCTCGGGTCGGTCGACCACACCAGCCGGTAGTACTCGGCGGCGTTGTCCAGCTGCCCCAGCACCTCCGCGCACAGGCCCAGCGCCAGCTTCGGCGCCACCTCGCCGGGGAAGGCGTCGTAGATCGCGTCGAAGGCGAGCGCCGCGCCCTCCTGGTCGCCGGTGACCAGCGCGGCCACGCCCCGGTACCAGACCACCCGCCAGTCGTCGGGCTCCTCGTCCTCCAGGGTGGTCAGCGAGGTGACGGCGGCCTCGGAGTCGCCGTTCTCCAGCCAGGCCCGGATCTGCCTGAGCCGGGTCTCGACCGACTGCGCGGGCGCCGCCGCGAGCGCCCCGAGCAGCTCGGCCGGCGCGGTCGTCATCAGGCCCGCCAGGAAACCGGCGTTGGGGTCCGCGGGGTCGACGCGGGGGATCGGCAGCGCGAGGGCCGCGGCGGGGGAGTTCACCGGCTTGACGATCGCCGGGGAACCGCCGCCGGACCCGGGCGAGGGGGCCCGCCCCTTGCGCGGCAGCACCGCCCGCGCCCCGAGCCGGGACACCTCGCCGTCCAGCTTCGGGAACAACTCCGCGTCCGTGACCCGCAGTTCGGGGCCGAACAGCGTCGACAGCGCCGGCCGCGCCCGTCCCGTCTGCAGCGACACGACCTCCCGCAGCACCCCGGTCAGCTGCTCGCCCATCTCCTGCGCGGAGGCGAAGCGGCGGGCCGGGTCGGGGTCGGTGGCGCGGACCAGGAGGCGGTAGAACGACTCGTACTCGCGGAAGACCTCGATGTGGTCCGGGTCGGGCAGGGAGTCCACGAAGACGTTCGTGTAGCCCTGGAAGTCGAAGGTCAGCACGGCCAGGGTGCGGGCCACCGTGTACAGGTCGCTCGCCACCGACGGGCCGACCTCCGCGACCTCCGGCGCCTGGTAGCCCACCGTGCCGTAGATGGCCGACTCCTCGTCGTCCATCCTGCGCACCGCGCCCATGTCGATGAGCTTGAGCTGGTCCTCGGTCTGGATGGCGTTGTCGACCTTGAAGTCGCAGTACAGCAGGTTGCGGCTGTGCAGATGGCCGAGCGCCTCCAGCGCCTCGATGCCGTACGCGCACGCCTGCTCCACCGGCAGCGGGTCCCGCTTGCCGTCCGGGGTGCGGCGGCCGTTGGCGATCTCCTTCAGCGACTTGCCGCCGACGTACTCCATGACGATGTAGCCGTCCATGGAGCCGGTGCGCTGGTCGAGGTGCTCCACGAAGTTGTAGATCCGCACGATGTTGGCGTGCTCGATCTCGGCGAGGAAGCGCCGCTCGGAGATCGCCGCCGCCATCGCGTCCTGGTCGCCGGTGTCCAGCAGGCCCTTGAGGACCACCCACCGGTCGGACACCGCCTTGTCCACCGCCAGGTAGACCCAGCCGAGCCCGCCGTGCGCCAAGCAGCCCGCGACCTCGTACTGGCCGTGCACCACGTCGCCGGCCTTCAGCTTCGGCACGAACGAGTACGGGTGGCCGCACTTGGTGCAGAACCCCTCCGTACGGCCCGGCCGCTCCTCGCGCGAACGGCCCACCGGCGCACCGCAGTCCGAGCGCGAGCAGAACCGCTTGCGCTCGGGCACCTCCGGGTTCTCCAGCACCATCGCGCGCGGGTCGGGCCGCGGCACGTCCGGCACCTGCACCAGGCCCGCGCCCAGCCGGCCGCGGCTACTCGTGCCGGAGCTGGAACCGGAGCTGCGCACCGACACCGAACGGCCCGTGGACCGGCCCGACAGGGAGCGCGAGAGCCGCCCCGACACCGAGCGCCGGGACTTCGACGACTGCGACGACGTACGCGAGCTGCCGCGGCCGGTCGGGCGCGAACCGGCGCTGCCCGAACCGTCGTTGTCGCCGGCCGGGCGCAAGCCCGTGGAGCCTCGCGCGGAGGAGGGGCCCCCTGGCGCGACGACCGGCGCGAGACCGCAGGTGTCGCAGTACAGCTCGCCGCCGCCGACGTCCTCGTAGAACCCCTCGCAGTCCGGCCGCTGGCAGGTCTGCTGTACCTGGCTCATGACTCACCCCCACGGTCTTCGGGACCGCCCTGCCCCGGCACGCGCGGGGCGCCGAGCAGCTCGGCGGCCGCCCGCTGGTAACGCAGCACGGCCTGCTCGGCCACGCGCAGGTCGCAGGGTGCGCTCCACAGCATGCGGCGCGCCGCGTCGTACCGCTCGATCAGGAACGGGTCCTCGGCGAGCCCGTGCCGGGCGACCTTCGCCTTGTACGCGTCGAGACGGCCGCGCAGCTCCGCGCGGACCGCCAGCGGCGCGGTGACCGCGGTCAACGACTCGCGGGCGCGCAGCAGTTCGTCCTCCGCCTTCTGCTCCAGCGACTCCAGGAGCGGGGACAGGCGGTGCCACTGGGCGTGTCTGCGGTACTCGGCGGCCGTCGCCAGCTGCTCCTGCAGCGCGGTCGGCGGGCCGCTGACCACCGGCACCTCCGTCGCGGCGATCTTCGCGAGGACCTCGCCGCGCGCGGTACGCGCCTCGGCGAGCGTGCGGTCGGCGCGGCTGAGCACGTCCCGCAGCCGGATCAGCCGCTGCTCGGCGTCCTGCCGGACGGTGAGCACGGCGTCGATCTCCCGGCGCACGTCCTCCAGGGCGCGCGCCTGACGGTCGTACACCGTCAGGTCCGGCCGGCCGCCGCCGGGCGCCGAACTGCCCTGCGCCGGGACCCAGTACGCGAGCGGGTCGGACACCACCTGCTCGCGCAGGGACGTCAGCGTGCGCGTGATGCGCTCCAGGTCGTCGCCGGCCGGGTGCTCACCGGGGCGCACACCGACGGAGTGGGCGAGCTTGCGGGTGCGCTGCAGTTCCGCGGCGAGTAAATCGATCCGGGCGGGCAGCGCCGACCACACCGCGTCGGCCGCGACGACCATGTCCAGGCTCGTCGCGTACAGCTCGTTCATCCGGTCCACCAGCGCGGACAGCGAGAACTGTTCGCTCAGCCGGCCCGAACCGCCCTGCAGGGTCGGCGCGTTGGCCACGGCGGTCGTGGAACCGGCGAGCGTGACGGACTCGCCGCGCAGCAGTTCCGTCAGCTCCACCAGGTCCTCGCGGCTGGACCAGCGGCGGCGGGCACGGATCTCCCGTGCGGAGCGCAACGCGTCGGAGTAGGCGTCGAAGTACGCCCACAGCAGCGTGATCGACGCCTCCGCGGACGCCCAGCGCTCCTTGGTGACACCGGTCAGCTCGGCACCTTCGAGGAGCCTGCGGCCCGCGTGGTCCTGCAGGGCGAGGAGCGAGGTCTCGATCGCCTCGTGCTCCGCGCCGAGCCGCGCCAGCGCACGGTCCACCTCGTCCCGGTCCATCACCGGCCCGGCGGGGTCCGTGACGCCCATCGATCACCTCTCGCTGCTGTCGTCATCCGTCAGTCGTCCGTCAGTCGATGATCGGTCACCGGTAGGTGGCTTCGGGAGGGGTCGCCGACGGCGACTTCCTGCCGTTCTGGTCCATGGTGGGGTGCAGCCACTTCTGGTACGAGTCGGCCCAGCCGCCGTCCTTGATGTAGTTCGCCAGGGTTCGGTTGACCTGGCGTACCAGATCCTCCGAGCCTCTCTTCATCGCCACGCCGTAGTACTCGTCGGTGAACAGGCCGCCCTTGAGCTCAACCGTCGGGTCCTGCGCGGCCTGGCTGGCGGCGAGCGCACCGTCCGTGACGACCGCGTCGACCTCGCCGAGCTGCAGCTTCACCAGGCAGTCGAGCTGGTTGGGGACGACCGTGCCGATGTCGGTGGAGGCGGGAATCCTCTTGCCCTTGTCCGTCGTCAGGTTGTCGTGGGCGGTGGAGGTGTCCGCGGAGCACACCTTCTTGCCGGCGAGGGTCGCGTTGTACCCGGTGATCGAGGAGTTCTTGGGCGCGAGGACCTGCTGGCCCGTCTTGAAGTAGGGCGCCGAGAAGTCGACCTGGCCGAGGCGGTCGCAGTTGATCGTCATGGTGCGCACCACCATGTCGACCTCGCCGTCGTTGATGGCGTCTATCCGGCGGCTGGTGGGGATGGCCTTGAACGTGACCTTGTCCCCGTCGCCGAGCAGGTCGCGGGCGATCCGGTGGGCGAGGTCGATGTCGAAGCCCTCCAGCTCGCCGTCGGCGTTGTTGGGGTTGAGGTAGCCCCAGCGGTAGCTGTTGGTGTCCACGCCGACGACCAGACGCCCCCGGGTCTTGATGGTGTCGACGTTCTTCTGCGTGGCGCTGGTGCCGGACGGCGACAGGCTCTGGTCCTGCGGGTACTTGCCGTTGTCACACTTCTTGTCCGCCTTGGCCCGCAGCCCGTGGGCGAGGCCCTGGCCCGCGCCGGTCGCGGCAGCGCCGACGGACTGGGTCCGGGGCAGCAGCAGGACGAGGGCCAGCGCCAGGGCGCACACGACCGCCATCGCACTCACTCCGCCCCAGCCGCGCAGGCCGGCCCGCAGACGCTGTGCCAGACGCCGTGCGTTCATCGTCACGCCCCCTCTCACCGGTATTCCGACAGCCTGCGGCCGATGCCCAGCACCGCGCCGGCCGCCCCCAGGACCGCCAGCACGGCGGCCCCGTACGGCAGTCCGTCCAGCGCGTCCCGGCCGCCGCGCGCGGCCTGCCGGAACTCGCGGTCCTCGTGGGTGAGCGCCTTCTGCAGCGCCGCGTCGACGTTGTCGAAGCACACGCTCGTCGGGTCCTTGCCGACGCCGATGACCTTGTCGCGGGCCTGCTGGTAGTCACCCTGGTCGTTCTTCTTCTGGGCGACCTCGTGCCGGTCCTTCCAGGCCTGCATGTAGCCGTCGGCGTCCTTCACCGGCTTCCTGCCCGCCGTGTCGTCGGCGAGGGAGCGGGCCCTGGTGAGGGAGCCGGCCAGCTTCGCGATCTGCGTGTCGTACCCGACGGCGTACGCGTCCTTGGGCTTGTCGCCGACCAGGGTGGTGTCCGCGCCGCGCCGGATCAGGCTGAGGTTCTCGTCGCTGCGGGCCGTCAGGGACGCGATGCGGGCGTCGTGCAGGACGTTCAGCGAGCGGACGCCGTGGTCGTAGGAGTCGTTCAGGCCGGCGCGGGCGACGGTGTGGCCGACGACCACCCAGAGCAGGACCACCACGGAGGCCGCCGAGGCGGTGACCAGCCCGTGGTTGAGGACCCGGTTGGTGCGCAGGTAGTTGCGCCGCTGGCACCAGGCCAGTGCGGCCAGGGCGGCGACTCCGAGGCAGGCCGCGGCCCACGGGAACGCCTTGGCGTCCGCGTAGTCGGAGTTCAGCCGCTGGTTCTCCCGCTGGTACAGCGCCTCGGCCTTCGGCAGCATCCGCTGCTGCATCGTCTCGTTCGCGGCGCGCAGGTAGGCACCGCCCACCGGGAAGCCCTGCCGGTTGTTGGCGCGGGCCGTCTCCACCAGGCCCTTGTACGTCGGCAGCAGCTTGTTGAGGTCGGCGATGGTCTTCGCCGACTCCGACCCGGCCTTGGAACTGGCGGCCGCCGTGACCAGCTTGGCCGCCGCGGTGTCGATGTCGCGCTGGTAGCGCTGCCGTACCGAGGGCTTCTCCTGCGGGCCCGCGAGATAGCCGCTGGCCGCGGCCGTGTTGGCGTCGGCGAGGGAGGCGTAGATCTCGGCCGCGTCGGAGCTGAGCGGCTGGCTGCTGTTGAGGACGTCGTCCGCGGCGCTCGCCCGGTCCGTCATCTCCCAGGCGGCGACCGCGCCGAACGCGACGACCAGGAGGGCGAGCAGCGCGCCGATGATGCGCAGCCGCCCCGGCTCCGTCGTGGCGGCACCGCGCAGCCGGTCGACGCCCTCGGCGAAGGCGGTGCGGCGCGCGGGAGCGGGCTGCGGCGCCTGGGCGGGGCCCGGCGGCGCGGGCGACCCGGGCTGCGGCGGTACGGCGGGCAGGGTGGGCACGCCGGAACCCGGTGGCGCCGCACTGCTCTTCGGCGGTGTTGTCACTGTTGACCTCCCCCATGGCCATCCGTCGCCGCCAGTATCGCCGCCGGGACCGACATCCGCACCGGCCTTCACTGGATCTTGATCGGATCGCAGTGCTCCTGCGCCGGGGGCCCGGGGGTCGCCCCCCCCGGAAGACACGACACCGGCGCGCGATCCCGAGTCCCGCACCACCCCCTGCCCATGAATACGCCGCCGGAATCAGTTCGGTTCCCACCAGGTCAGCGCTCGAAGTGCGCCCTCACCCGCTCGTGCACCTCAGGTTGCGCTCCCACCCTGTCAAGCCCCAGCAGTGCCGCCCCCAGCACCGGACTCGCCGTCACCACCCGTGGCACCGCCTTCGGGGCGCGCGCCGAAAGCAGGTCGCGGATGCCGTCGTTCAACTGCGGGTGCTGGGCGGCCAGTACGCCGCCGCCCAGCAGGACCGGTGTCTCCTCCTCCAGCAGGCCGAGGCGGGTCAGGGCGACCGTCGCCATGGTGACGACCTCGTCCGCGAGCCGGTCGACGATCGCGCGGGCGACCGGATCGCCGTCCGCGGCGGTGGCGAACAGCACCGGCGTCAGTTCGTGGCGGCGGGCGGGCGCCACCGTCTCCAGGTGCAGCGCCTCGATGAGCGCCAGCATGGTGGGGTGGCCGAAGTGGGCCGGGAGCGTGCGGGCGAGAGCCGTCGGTCCGCCCCGCCCGTCCTCCGCGCGCGCCGCGTGCCACAGCGCCTCCTCCGCCAGGCCCCAGCCGCCGCCCCAGTCGCCGGAGATGCGGCCGAGCGCCGGGAAGCGGGCGGTGCGGCCGTCTGGGCGCATGCCCACGCAGTTGATGCCGGCGCCGCAGACGACGGCGACCCCGCGCGGCTCGGTGACGCCGGCCCGCAGGATCGCGAAGGTGTCGTTGCGGACCTCCACCGACCCGCCCCAGCCGCGCGCGTGCAGCGCGGCCGCCAACTGCTCCTCCTCCACGGGGAAGTCGGCGTTGGCGAGGCAGGCGGAGACATGGTCGACGGACGCCACCCCGGAGGCGGTGAAGGCCTTGGCCACCGCCGCGGCGACGGCGTCCACGGCCGCCTCCACGCCGACCACCGGCGGCCGGAAGCCGCCGCCGCGGGCCGTGGCGAGGACGGTGCCGTCGGCCGCCACGACGGCGACGTCGGTCTTGCTGTTGCCCGCGTCGACGGCGAGGACACGTGCGGTCATGCCCACGCGAGATGCTCCCGGTTGTGTGCGATCAGTCGGTCGGTGAGGGCGTCGGCGTACGCGTACTGGCCGACCAGGGGGTGCGCGAGCAGGGCCCGGAACACCCGGTCCCGGCCGCCCCGCAGGGCCGCCTCCAGCGCCAGGTCCTCGTAGGCCGTGACGTTCGCCGTGAGCCCCGCGTACAGCGGGTCGACGGCGGGGACGGGCAGCGGGGTCGGCCCCTTGGGGCCCACGGCCGCCTGCACCTCGATCACCGCGTCGTCGGGCAGGAAGGGCAGTGTGCCGCGATTGAGCGTGTTCACCACCTGGTACGGCGACCCTCCTGCGCCGAGCAGTCCGGCCGCGAGGTCCACCGCCGCCTCCGAGTAGTAGGCGCCGCCCCGCTTGGCCAGCAGGGCCGGCTTCTCGGCCAGGTCCGGGTCGCCGTACATCGTCAGCAACTGCCGTTCCATCTCCGCCACCTCGGCGGCGCGGGAGGGCTTGGTGCGCAGGTCCTCCACGACCTCGTCGTGCGCGTAGTAGTAGCGCAGGTAGTAGGAGGGGATCACGCCGAGGCGGTCGAGGACGTCACGCGGCAGGCGCAGGTCGGCGGCGATGGCGTCGCCGTGCTCGGCCAGCAGCGCGGGCAGCGCGTTCTCGCCCTCGGGGCCGCCGAGCCGTACGCCGGTCTCCCAGGTGAGGTGGTTGAGGCCGACGTGCTCCAGGTGGATGTCGGCGGGCGTCACCCCGAGCAGGTTCGCGAACTTGCGCTGGAAGCCGATCGCCACGTTGCACAGGCCGACCGCCTTGTGGCCCGCCTGGAGCAGGGCGCGGGTGACGATGCCCACCGGGTTGGTGAAGTCGATGATCCAGGCGTCCGGGTTGGCACGGCGGACCCGTTCGGCGATGTCGAGGACCACCGGGACCGTCCGCAGCGCCTTCGCCAGGCCGCCCGCGCCGGTGGTCTCCTGGCCCACGCAGCCGCACTCCAGCGGCCAGGTCTCGTCCTGCTCGCGCGCGGCCTGTCCGCCGATCCGGAGTTGCAGCAGCACCGCGTCGGCGCCCTCGACACCGGCGTCCAGATCGGAGGTGGTGACGATACGGCCGGTGTGGCCCTGCTTGGCGAAGATGCGGCGAGCGAGGCCGCCGACCAGTCCCAGGCGCTCGGCGGCCGGGTCGACCAGGACCAGTTCCTCGATGGGCAGGGTCTCGCGCAGGCGGGCGAACCCGTCGATGAGTTCGGGGGTGTAGGTCGACCCTCCGCCGACCACGGTGAGCTTCATACGGTGTCTAACCCTTCACTCCGGTGAGCGTGACGCCCTCGACGAACGCCTTCTGGGCGAAGAAGAACACGAGGATCACGGGGGCCATGACCAGCACGGTCGCGGCCATGGTCAGGTTCCAGTCGGTGTGGTGCGCGCCCTTGAACGACTCCAGGCCGTAGGACAGGGTCCAGGCGCCGGGATTCTCCGACGCGTAGATCTGCGGGCCGAAGTAGTCGTTCCAGGCGTAGAAGAACTGGAAGAGGCCCACGGCGGCGATCCCCGGTCTGGCCATCGGGATCACGACCTTCAGCAGGGTGCGCAGGTCGCCGCAGCCGTCCACCTTCGCGGCGTCGATGTACTCGTTCGGGATGGTCATCAGGAACTGGCGCAGCAGGAAGATGGAGAACGCGTCGCCGAACGCCATCGGGATGATCAGCGGCCACAGCGTGCCGGAGAGGTCCAGCTGCTTCGCCCAGAACAGGTACATCGGGATGATGATCACCTGGGGCGGCAGCATCATCATGGAGATGACCAGCATCAGCGACAGATTGCGGCCCCGGAAGCGGAACTTGGCGAGCGCGTACGCCACCGGGATCGACGACGCGACGGTGAGGACCGTGCCCAGCCCCGCGTAGATCAGGGTGTTCTTCCACCAGGTCAGAAAGCCGGGGGTGTCGAAGACCTTCTTGTAGTTGCCCCATTCCCAGGTGTGCGGGATCAGGTCCCGGCTCAGGGCCTGGGTGTCGCTCATCAGGGAGGTCAGGAACACGAACACGAAGGGCAGGACGAAGAAGAGCGCGGCGGCGACGCCGAGGGAGTGGACGGCTATCCACTGCAGCAGCGACCTGCGGCGGGCGGTGCGTTCGGCGGGGGAGACCGGCGCGTTCAACCGCACCGGCCGCTCCAGGACTTGGGTCATGGTCAGTCACCTGCCAGGTTGAGACCGCCCCGGCGCCGCATCAGGAACGCGGTGAACGCCATGGACAGGGCGAACAGGACGAGGGCGACGACACACGCGGAGCCGTAGTCGAAGCGCTGGAAGCCGAGGTTGTAGACGAGCTGGGGGAGGGTCAGGGTCGACTTGTCCGGGTAGCCGGGCTCGAACTGGGTGCCCGCGCCCTGGATCACGCCCGAGGCGACCTTCCCCGCGATGAGCGGTTGCGTGTAGTACTGCATGGTCTGGATCACGCCGGTGACGACGGCGAACATCACGATCGGCGAGATGTTGGGAAGGGTCACGAACCGGAACCGCTGCCAGGCGGATGCCCCGTCCAGCTCGGCCGCCTCGTACTGCTCCCGCGGTACGTCGAGCAGCGCGGCCATGAAGATGACCATCAGGTCACCGATGCCCCACAGGGCGAGCAGGGTGAGGGCCGGCTTGGACCAGGAGGGGTCGTTGAACCAGCCGGGGGCCGGGATGCCCACCTTCTCCAGGATCGAGTTGACCGGGCCCGTGCCGGGGTTGAGCAGGAAGGCGAACGCCATCGTCGCGGCCACCGGCGGGGCGAGGTAGGGCAGGTAGAACAGGGTGCGGAACACCCCGGTGCCCGTCTTGATCTTGGTGATCAGCATGCCGACGCCGAGGCCGAACACGACCCTCAGGCTCACCATGACCAGCACCAGCCACAGGGTGTTGCGCAGGGCCGGCCAGAAGAAGGGGTAGTGCTCGAAGACGTAGGTCCAGTTCTTCGTGCCGCTCCACGTCGGCGGTTTGAAGCCGTCGTAGTGCATGAAGGAGAAGTAGACCGTCGAGATCAGCGGGTACGCGAAGAACACCGCGAAGCCGATCAACCAGGGCGACATGAAGGCGAGGGTGCGCAGTGCCTTTTTCCGCCGCTTCGCGGCGAGGCCGGACCTGCGGCCCTTCGACGTCAGGGTGATCGCGGACATCTACTTCGCCTGCGCGATGTCCGTGTCGATCTGCGCGGCCGTCTTCTTCAGTGCGGCCTTGAGATCGGTGACCTTTCCGCTCTCGTAGTCGTAGCCGAGTTGCTGGATCGTCGTGAGGTAGACGCCGCCGTTGATGGAGGCGGGCGACGTGGTGGAGTTCGGGTTCGCGGCGATGTCCAGGAACGTCTTGAAGCGCGGGTCGTACTTCAGCTTCGGCGACTTCAGGGCCGCGAGCGTCGAGGGGACGTTGTGGATGCCGTTGGAGAAGCCCACCACCGCGTCGGTGTCCGTGGTGATGTACTTGACGAACTCCCAGGCCGCGTTCTGCTTGTGACTGGTGGCGGCGATGCCGGCGATGGTGCCGGTGATGTAGCCCTTGCCGTACTGGCTCGCCTGGTCGTCGGGGACGGGCAGCGGGGCGACGCCGATGTCGAACTTCGGCTTGGCGTCCAGGGCCATCCCCAGGCGCCACTCGCCGTCCAGCTGCATGGCGACCTGACCGGTGTGGAAGGGGTGCTTGGGGCCCCACTCGTCGCCGAGCTTGGAGCGGTAGGTCTCCAGCTTCCTGAACCCGCCGAGTTCGTCCACCAGCTTCTTCTGCATCGTGAAGCCGGCCTCGAAGGCGGGGTCGGTGGCGAGCCGCGACTTTCCGGCCTTGTCGAAGTAGGTCGGTGAGAACTGCCCGAAGTAGTGCTCGGTCGTCGTCTCCCAGCCGTGGTAGTCCGGCATGAACCCGAGCTGCTTGTAGCTGTCGCCCTGGGGGATCGTCAGCTTCTTGGCGTCGGCCTCGAACTCGGACCAGGTCTTCGGCGGGGCCTTGATGCCGGCCTTCGCGAACGCCGTCTTGTTGTAGTAGAGCCCGTAGGCGTCGCCCAGCAGCGGTGCCGTGCAGCGGTCGCCTTCGAACCGGGTGTACTCGTTCATCGCCTTCGGGAACGTCGTCTCGGGGTCGATGTCCGCCTTCTTGAAGAACGGGTTGAGGTCGACCAGTGCGCCCGAGGAGCAGAACTTGCCGACGTTGTTGGTGGTGAAGGAGGAGATGACGTCCGGGGCCTTGTCGCCGCCGGTGCGCAGCGCCTGGTTGATCTTGTCGTCCGTCATGTTGCCGACGACGTTGACGTGGATGTTGGGGTGTGCCTTCTCGAAGCCGGCGACCAGGGACTTCACGGCCTTCACCTCGTTCGGCGCGCTCCAGGCGTGCCAGAAGTTGATGGTCGTGTCCTTGGAGGCGTCATCACTCGCACCGGAACTCGACTGCCCGGTGCAGGCGGTGGCGAGGAGGGCGAGGGAGGCGGAGGCGGCCAGCGCGACGGCCGCCCTCCGGGATACTTCGGGTATGACTTTCCAGGACTTTTCGGGCATGGCGAGGTCTCCCAGAGGCGCAAGGGGCTAGGGCGGGGAAGGGGGTGGAGCAGAGGGGTCAGCGCGAGGTGTCGAAGACCTCGTCGCGGGTGGTCGCGAGGGCGCTCTCCAACGCGCCCCGCAGTACGGGGTGTTCACGGACGTCGCCGACCACGAGCCGGGGCCGGGCGGCGGCCAGCTCCTCCAGCTCGGCCTGGATGAGGGCGCGCAGGACCTCGCCGCCGGCGGTCAAAGAGGCGCCGCTGAGGACGACGAGTTCGGGGTCGAGGACGGAGACGAGGGAGGCGAGACCGGTGGCCAGCCTTGTCGCGTACGTCTCCAGCAGCAGTCGGTGCGGGCCGGTGTCCTCGGCCACCGCCCGCTCCACGAGCGCGGCCGCGGCCTCGGCGTACGGGCCGGAGGGGATGGCGGCGATGCCGAGCTCGCGGGCCAGCTGCGGGATGGCCTGGGAGCCGGCCAGCTCCTGGTAGCCACCGCTGTTGGCCCTGGTCACCTGCCGGACCAGCGGCACGCCGGGAACGGGAAGGAATCCCACCTCTCCCGCGCCGCCGGTCCAGCCGCGGTGCAGCCGGCCACCGAGGACGAGCGCGGCGCCGAGGCCGCCCTCGTTCCACAGCAGCACGAAGTCCTCGTGCCCGCGGGCCGCCCCGAGCCGCTGCTCGGCGACGGCGGCGAGGTTGACGTCGTTCTCGTACTCCACCGGCATCGGCAGTGCGGCGGCGAGTTCGTCGAGCAGGGCCGGGGTGTGCCAGCCGGGGAGGTGGGAGGCGTAGCGCAGCCGGCCGGTGTTGGGGTCGAAGGCGCCGGGGGTGCCGATGACGATCCGGTGGACATCGTCCCGGGCCAGTCCCGCCGCCTTCACGGCGCCGTCGAGGGCGTCGGTGACCTGCCGGACGACGGGCTGGGCCGGACGGCGTCCCGGGGTGGGGAGCTCGTACGACCCGACGGTGCGGCCGGTGACGTCGGCGACGGCGGCCAGGATGCGCTCGGGGGTGACGTCGAGCCCGGCGGCGTACGCGGCGGCCGGGTTGACCTCGTACAGCTGGGCGTTGGGGCCGGGCCTGCCCTCGGTGGTGCCGGTGGCGAGCACGAGCCCGGCCGCCTCCAGGCGGGCCAGGAGCTGGGAGGCGGTCGGCTTGGACAGGCCGGTGAGCTTGCCGATCCGGGTGCGGGACAGCGGGCCGTGCTCCAGGAGGAGGTCCAGCGCGGCGCGGTCGTTCATGGCGCGCAGGACGCGCGGGGTGCCCGGCGTACCGGCGGTTCCTGCCATGGGTCGACACCTGCCTCTCGACTGCCCAGCTTCTCAGTGACCCGGGACGGAAGTCCATCCGGTGATCATCGTTCGATCAGCGGCCGGAGATCACTGTTAGGAAAGTTTCCTATTGGCTGGAAAGGAACGTAAGCCCGGGGCGAAGGGGGCGTCAAGAGAAACCGCCCCCGAGGCAACAGAGTCGTTACCTCGGGGGCGGTGCGGTACGGGTGGGGCTGGTCCTCGGCCGTTACTTCGGCGCCGACCGCTGCGCCCCTATCGGCGAAGCCGCCGCCGACTGGGCCGAGTCCGGGTTGGCCAGGGCCGACGGGGCCGCGACCACCGCCGTCGGGTCGGCGGCCTCCTCGTCCTCGGCGGCCGTCGCGCCGCCCACGATGCGGATGTTCGCCGCGTCGAAGGCCCGCTTGATGCGCCAGCGCAGCTCGCGTTCGACCGTGAGGGACTTGCCGGGCATGGTCTTGGCGGAGACGCGGACGACCATCGAGTCCAGCAGGACGCTGTCCAGGCCGAGGACCTCGATCGGGCTCCACAGGAGCTCGTTCCAGGGCTCCTCCGCGCTCATCTTCTCGGCGACCTCGTCGAGCGTGGCCTTGAGCCGGTCCAGGTCCTCGTCGGCCTTCACGGTCACGTCGACGCCGGCCGTCGCCCAGCCCTGGGAGAGGTTGCCGATGCGCTTGACCTCGCCGTTGCGGACGTACCAGATCTCGCCGCTCGCGCCGCGCAGCTTGGTCACCCGCAGGCCGACCTCTATGACCTCGCCGGAGGCGACGCCCGCGTCGATCGTGTCGCCGACGCCGTACTGGTCCTCCAGGATCATGAAGACACCGGAGAGGAAGTCGGTGACCAGGTTGCGGGCGCCGAAACCGATCGCCACACCCGCGACACCGGCTGAGGCCAGCAGCGGGGCCAGGTTGATCTGGAAGGCGCCCAGGACCATCAGCGCCGCGGTGCCCAGGATCACGAAGGACGCCACCGAGCGCAGGACCGAGCCGATCGCCTGCGAGCGCTGGCGGCGCCGCTCGTTGTTGACCAGCAGGCCGCCCAGCGAGGTGCCGTCGACCGCCTCCGCGGTGCGGGTCATCCGGTCTATCAGCTTGGTGATCGCCCGCTGCACGACCGCTCTGAGCACTCCCGCTATCACCAGGATGAGCAGGACCCTGAGGCCGATCGCGAGCCACGTCGACCAGTTCTGCTCGACCCAGCTGGCGGCGTTGGTCGCGCTCTGCTGGGCGTCCTGGAGCGTGGGGACCGGCACGTCGGTCGACCCCGAGGGAGACGGGGACGGCGACGAACCGGCGGCCAGTAGGACGGCGGGCAAGGACACGGCGGGTACCTCCAGGTGCAGCGGTCCGCCCTCCGGCACGCGACGCGGTCAAGGTCACGAAAAGGTCACCGGAAGGGCAGGCCCACCACACTATCGGGGCACGGTGTGCGAATCCCTGCCATCTTCTGAGGAGAGTCCGTGCACACCCCCGGTTGAGCAGGCGGGATAAACCGATCCCGGTCCGGGGGATGAATGAGATGTGGTCGAAAACACTCCCAGCCCGTTACCGGGACATGGTGGCGCTTCCACCAGGCATGAGGGGACACTGACCACAGATCGTCCCGGCGCGAGCCACGCGCCGCCGACGCCCAAGGAGGCATCCGTGCCGCATGTCCTGGTCCTCAACGCGTCGTACGAGCCACTCGGCGTCGTACCGCTCCGCCGCGCGCTCGTCCTCGTCCTGGAGAACAAGGCCGTCTCCCTCGAGGAATCCGGCGCCTTCATGCACAGCGCAACCGTCACAGTCCCCGCACCCAGCGTGGTCCGGCTCAAGCGATTCGTCCGGGTTCCCTATCGGGGGCCCGTTCCTCTCACCCGCCGCGCGCTCTTCGCACGCGACGGAGGCCGGTGCATGTACTGCGGTGGCGTCGCAACCAGCGTCGACCACGTCATCCCGCGCAGCCGCGGGGGCAAGCACGTCTGGGACAACGTGGTGGCCTCGTGCCGCCGCTGCAACCACGTCAAGGCCGACCGGCACCTGTTCGAGATCGGGTGGCGGCTGCGCCACAAACCCGCACCGCCCAGCGGCCTGGCCTGGCGCATCATCGGGACCGGTCACCGGGACCCGCGCTGGCTGCCGTACCTGCAACCGTTCGGCGCGGACGACGCCCTGGCCCGGATCGACGGCATCTCCGCCTGAGTTCCGGGCCTTCGCACACCCTGCCCACAGGGACCGCGGCAGCGTGTGGTGTCCGGCCCGGGAGCCCCCCGTGCTCCCGGGCCGCACCGTCACGCGCTCACGCGTAGCGCAGCTCGGCGGGGTGGAGGGAGCGGCGCAGCAGGGGCAGTGAGCACGCCGCCGCCAGCAGACAGGCCGCGTAGACGGCGACGGGGATCAGCAGGGGCAGGTACGGCATCGGCGCCACGACGGTGTCGGAGGCGAGCGAGGCGTACCAGGCGCCGATCCCGAAGCCGCCGACGCCGGCCACCGCGACCGCGGGCGCCAGTGGCAGCGCGGTCTCCAGGAGCAGGGCCCGGGCCAGCACCGCCCGCGGCACGCCGGCCGCTACCTGTGCGGCCATGCCCCGGCGCCGGGTGGCCAGGGACTCGGCGGTGCCGACGGCGAGCGCCGTCAGGACGAGCGCGAGGCCGACGAGGATCGCGGCGGCCGTCAGATCCAGGCCCGTCGTGTAGTAGGACAGGGGAGCCGCCAGGGAACCCTCGCCGGTCCTGCGGTGCAGCTCCCTGAGCAGGACCTGCCGGACCCCCGCGAAGCCGGAACCGAGGATCGTCACGAGCAGTACCCCCGCATGCGTCCGGGCGGCCGCCCAGGGGTCCTCGCGCAGCCGCTCCGCCGCGATCAGGACCGCCGGGCGCCGGGTGCGTGCGGCCAGCCCCTCGCCCAGCTGCCGGGAGGAGGAGCCGGTCAGCCACACCGCGGTGCAGCTGAGCAGCAGCGCCAGGACGAACACCGCCACCGGACCGAAGTCGAAGAGGGAGGAGTCGCTGAAGACCGGGGCCACGAGGATGACCAGGGTGGTCGCGGCGAGCAGGCAGGTCACCGTCCGGAACAGCCGCCCCGGAGCCCGCGTGGGCCGCGTCCGCCGCACCCGGCCCAACGGCGAGTCCACCACCCGGCGCAGGGCCAACGCGCTCACGGCGGCCCCCAGGACGGGTACGGCCACGGCGACCGCGGCGATGCCGGTCCAGGCGGCGGGGTCCGGATGCCGCCACAGGCGCGACAGCAGCGGTACGGCGACGACGGCTGCCGGCACCGAACCGGCCAGGCAGGCGAGCCCCGACTCCAGCGCCGCGATCCGCCGCGTCTGCCAGGGCGTGGCCCCCGCCAGGCGCAGCGCCGCCAGCCGCCGGTCACGGTGCACCGCGCCGATGCGCGCGCACTGGCCGAGGAACCCCAGCACCGGGATGAGCAGCAGGCCCAGCGCGACGCTCACGTTCCCCCGGTCGCTCGCGGAGTCGAGCAGCCCCGACCCCACGGACACGGAGTAGTACCCCTCCAGCGAGGTGAGCACGACGATCGCGCACCCGATGCCCGTCACCAGGGCCGCCCCCACGGCCGTGAGCAGCACTCGCCACCACTCCCGTCGGTCCGAGCCCCGGGTGAGGAGCCAGGCCAGGCGCAGGTCGGTGCTCATGCCGTCACCCCCGCGACCGCGACGGCGCCGTCGGTCAGCCGGACCTCGCGGTCCGCGTACGCCGCCACCTGGTCGTCGTGCGTGACCAGCAGGACGGCCGTGCCCGCCTCGCGGGCGGTGTGGGCCAGGGCCGTCATGACCTGTTCGGTCGCCAGGGAGTCCAGCGCCCCCGTCGGCTCGTCCGCGAAGACGACGCGCGGGCCGGTGACCAGGGCCCGCGCCAGGGCCGTGCGCTGGGCCTGGCCGCCGCTCATCTCGCCCGGGCGCAGCTCCCCCTGGCCGCGTACGCCGAACCGTTCCAGCCATTCGCCGGCCCTCGCCCGGGCGTCCCCGCGGGCGGTGCCCGCCAGCATCAGCGGCAGGGCCACGTTGTCCAGCGCCGTCAGCTCCGGGATCAGCTGACCGAACTGGAACACCACCCCGAAGTCGGACCGCCGCAGTTCGCTCAGCCGCTTCTCCGGCAGCCCGTCCAGACGCTGCCCGGCATACGTCACGGAGCCCGCGTCGGGCCGGACGATCCCGGCGAGGCAGTGCAGCAGCGTGGACTTCCCGCTGCCGCTGGTGCCGGTCACGGCGAGGATCTCGCCGGCGCCCAGCTCCACCGAGGCGCCGTGCAGGGCCTGGGTCCTGCCGTACGCCTTGGTCAGTTCGCGGGCCGCCAGAAGCGGCACCGCGCTGTCCCCCTTGCTCATGCTGCGTCGACCTCCGCGGTCAAAGTGGTGAGCCGGGCCGCCGTCGTGATCATCCAGCGGAGGTCGGCGTCGAGGTGGTTGAGGGCGTAGTCCGCCGAGAGCACGGTCGCCAGATCGGCGCCCTTGGCGGTCTTCACCGCCGTGAGCTCCCGCATCCGCTGCAGGTGCGCGGCACGCTGGGCCTGCAGATAGGCCTCCGCGTCGCCGCCCGACAGGATCGACACGACGACCTTGGCGAAGATCTCGTTCGTCACGAAGGGCGCGGGCGGAGCGATCTCCCCGGCCCAGCGCGCCAGTTCACGCGACCCGTCCTCGGTCGAGCGGTACGTCGTCCGCTCCGGCCCGCCGTCCGCGCCGGTGCCCTCCACTTCCGCGAGTCCGTCGCGGACCAGGCGCTGCAGGGTCGTGTAGACCTGCCCGTAGGCCAGCGGACGGGCCTGCGGGAAACGTTCGTCGTGCCGTCGCTTCAGGTCGTAGCCATGGCTCGGCCCCGAGGCGAGCAGCCCCAGCAGGATGTGGCGGGTGCTCATGCCGATCATTATGCACTCGATACATGTACTGAGTGAATAGCGAGTGGACGGGCAGTCGTCGGTGTCCAAGTGGCGCAGAATGTGACAAGAGGCACCTAGTTCCTTCCCGTACGTCTGCCACCGCGTGCACTGGGTAGGGCTGCGGTAATCCGAAAGGTCGTCGTACCCGACAAGGAGGCCCCTCGTGGCCGCACCGGCACACCCCCTCTCCAAACCCGTGGCGCAGCTGCCGTCCCCGGCACACGAACCGCACTTCTGCGTGTTCAGCGCCGAGGGTGCCCGCGCCGAGATCCCCCTCACCAGTGAGCCGCCGCTGCCCGACGCCGAGCCCCTGACCAGCGAACCCCCGCTCTCCGACGCGCCGCCCCTGACCAGCGAGTCGGCGGCCGTCGAGCTGGAAGCCGCGAGGCCCTAGATGACGACGCAGGGGCCGGCCGAACCGCCCTCCCACGAGCTGTCCCGCCTCGCCGAGCTGCACGGCGTCGCCACCTCCTACAGCCCGTCCCCCGACCGTACGGTCCCCGCCTCTGCCACCGCCGTCACCCTCGCCCTCGCCGCGCTCGGCGTCGACGCGAGCACCGAGGAGGCGACCGGTGCCGCGCTCGCCGCCCGCGAGCGCGAACTGGCCGCACGGCTGCTGCCGCCGACCGTGGTGCGCTGGGCGGACGCCGAGTCCCCCGCGCTCGCCGCCCTCCCGGCCGGCACCCGGCTGCACATCGAGACCGAACAGGGCGAGACGCGTTCCTCCGCCGACCGGCTCCCGCCCGGCGTCCACCGTCTGACGGCCACCGCGCCCGACGGCCGCACCGCAGAGGCCCACCTGGTCGTCGCCCCGCCCCGGCTGCCCACGCCCACGTCACGCTCGTACGGCCTGCTCGTCCAGCTCTACTCCCTGCTCTCCCGGCGCTCCTGGGGCATGGGCGACCTCGGCGACCTCGCCGAGCTCACCGCCTGGGCCGGGCGCGCGCTCGGCGCCGGCTTCGTCCAGGTCAACCCCCTGCACGCGGCCGTGCCCGGCGCCCCCACCGACCCCTCGCCCTACCGCCCCTCCTCCCGCCGCTTCCCCGACCCCGTGCACCTGCGCGTCGAGGACGTGCCCGAGTTCGCCCACGTCCAGGACCCCGAGCGGGTGCGAGGGCTGCTGGAGCGGGCCGGGCGGCTGCGCGAATCGGTGCTGGACAAGGGCGCGTTGATCGACCGGGACGCCGTCTGGGAGCTCAAGCGCGAGGCACTGGAACTGGTCCACGCCGTGCCGCTCGGACCGGGGCGGCGCGCCGCCTACGCCGACTTCCTCGCCCGGGAGGGCGAGGCCCTGGAGGACCACGCCACCTGGTACGCCCTGGCCGAGGTGCACGGGCCGGACTGGAGCGGCTGGCCCGAGGGGCTGCGCGACCCGCGCTCGCCCGAGACCGCCCGCGCCCGCACCGAGCTGATGGACCGGGTCGACTTCCACTGCCGTCTCGCCTGGCTCACCGACTCCCAGCTCACCGCCGCCCAGCGCACGGCCCGTGAGGCCGGGATGCCGGTCGGGATCGTGCACGACCTGGCGGTCGGCGTGCATCCCGGCGGCGCCGACGCCTGGGCGCAGCAGGACCATTTTGCCGCCGGGATGTCGGTCGGCGCACCCCCTGACGCGTTCAACGCGCGCGGCCAGGACTGGGGCCTGCCGCCCTGGCGCCCGGACCGCCTGGCCGAGTCCGGTTACCAGCCGTACCGGCGCCTGCTCCAGGCGCTCTTCCGCTACGCGGGCGCCCTGCGCATCGACCACGTCATGGGCCTGTTCCGCCTCTGGTGGGTGCCCCAGGGGCATCCGCCCACCGAGGGCACCTACGTCCGCTACGACGCCGAGGCCATGCTCGCCGTCCTGGTGCTGGAGGCCTCCCGGGCGGGCTCGGTCGTCATCGGGGAGGACCTGGGCACGGTCGAGCCCGGCGTACGCGACCGGCTGCGTGAACGGGGCGTGCTCGGCACGTCCGTGCTGTGGTTCGAGCGCGACTGGGAGGGCGACGGCCGCCCCCTGCCGCCCGAGGCCTGGCGCGCCGACTGCCTGGCCACCGCCACCACCCACGACCTGCCGCCGACCGCCTCCCGCCTCACCGGCGACCACGTCGAACTCCGCGACCGGCTGGGGCTGTTGACCCGGCCTGTGGCGGAGGAGCGGGCCGAGGCCGCGGCCGACGCGGGGGAGTGGCTGGCGTTCCTCGCCCGGCTCGGCCTGCTCGACGGCACGGGAGGCGCCCACGGAGCCTCCGAGGAGGAGGCCCGTATCCAGGCCGTCCACCGGTTCCTGCTGCGCACGCCCGCCCGGATGGTGGGGGTCTGGCTGCCGGACTGCGTCGGCGACCGCCGGCCGCAGAACCTGCCCGGCACGTGGGACCAGTACCCGAACTGGCGGCTGCCGATCGCGGACGCCGAGGGCAGGCCGGTGACGCTGGAGGAGCTGGCGGGCAGCGGGCGCCTGCACGCCCTGCTGGAGGTGGTGCGGGACGCGGGTTCCGGCGGGCGGGGCCGGCGCGCGTCCGGATGACCGGGCGGCCCCCGAGGTCCCCGTACGGCACCCCGGACGCGCGGCTCCGAACGGCGTTGGATACTTTTGGCCCGTGGACAAGAAGAACGCCCTGCGCGCCGGCGCCCTGGCCTCCGGCACGACGCTGATGATGCTGCTCATGTCGTCCCCCGCGCTCGCGCTCAACCGCGACGACGGCGACGACCCCGGCAAGGGCCTGAGCGTCATCGAGACGCTGGGCCTCTACGTGGCCCTGCCGATCGCCCTGTTCGCGGTCATCGCGGGCCTGGTCATGGTGCTGGACAGGTCCCACGACAGGCAGGACCGGACCAGCCGCAACGTCGACGTCAAGGCCTGATCCGACGGCTTTCCCCGAGGGCGCCGACCTCGCCGCACGCACGCGTATCCACCCGCGTGCGGCGAGGTCGGCGCCCTCGTGCGTTCAGGGGCTCGGCGCGGTCAGGTACCGCTGCAGCGTGGGCGCCAGCCACGCCTCGATCTCCGTGCGGTGCAGCGCCACGGCCGGCGGGATCCGCAGGACGTAGCGGGTCAGTGCCAGCCCGAGCAGCTGCGTCGCGCACAGCGCGGCACGCGTCGGCACCTGTTCCGGGTCCGGGCACACCTGGCGGGTGACCGGCAGCAGCTGGTCCCGGAAGATGCCCTGCATGCGGTCGGCCCCGGCCCGACTGGCCGCCGCCACCCTCAGCAGGGCCGTGAGCTCCTCGTTCTCCTCCCACATGCGCAGGAAGTGCCGGGTCAGGACCCGGCCGACGTCGTGCCGGGGCAGTGCGGCGAGGTCCGGCAGCTCCAGATCGACAGCGACGGCGGCCGCGAACAGGCCGTCCTTGGAGCCGTAGTAGCGCATGACCATCGAGGGATCGATCTTTGCGTCCCTGGCGATGGCCCGGATGGTCGCCCGGTCGTACCCGTCGGAGGCGAAGCGCTCGCGGGCCGCGGCGAGGATCGCGCCGCGGGTGGCGTCGGAGCGGCGGCCGGCGGCGGCGGGGCCGGCCTCGGTGCTGCTGTCACTGGCGTGCATACCGACGAGCGTAGGCCAACACGTGTTGGCCAACAAGTGTTGACTTGTTGGGTCGGATGCTTCTACTGTCGTCAACAAGCGTTGGCAAACAGTCGTTGGCAAACAAGTGTTGGCAAACAAGCGTTGGCACCAGGAGGCCCCCGTGAACGGCACCGCACCCCACCGCTCCGTGCTCGTCGTCGGCGCCGGCCCCGCGGGGCTCCTGCTCGCCGCGGACCTCGCCGAGGCCGGTGTCCCCGTCACCCTCGTCGAGAAGCGCCCCCACAGGATCAGCAACCTGTCCCGGGCCTTCGTCCTGCACGCCCGCACCCTGGAGCAGCTCGACGCCCGCGGCCTCGCCGACGAGCTGGAGCGGGCCGGCCGCCCCCTCGACCGCCTCCGCCTCTTCGGCCGCCTCACCGTGGAGCTCGACACCCTCCCCTCCCGCTTCAACCACCTCCTCGTCATCCCGCAGTACGAGGTGGAGAAGGCCCTGTACCGCCGGGCCGTCGAGGCGGGGGTGGAGTTCCGGCACGAGACCGAGCTGACCGGGCTCGCCCAGGACGCGGACGGCGTGACGGTCGAGGTCCGCGGCCCCGGCGGCGCCACGGAGTCGCTGCGGGCCGAGTACGTCGTCGGCACCGACGGCATGCGCAGCGCCGTACGGGACGCCGTCGGGCTGCCCTTCCCCGGCCGTTCGGTGATCCGGTCCGTCGTCCTCGCGGACGTGCGGCTGGCCGAGGAGCCGGACACCCTGCTCACCGTCAACGCCGTCGGCGACGCCTTCGCCTTCCTCGCGCCTTTCGGTGACGGCTACTACCGCGTGATCGCCTGGAACCGCGCCCGCGACGTCGCCGACAGCGAGCCCCTCGGCCTCGACGAGGTCAAGGAGGTCACCCGGCTCGCCCTCGGCCGCGACTACGGCATGCACGACGCCCGCTGGATGTCCCGCTTCCACAGCGACGAACGCCAGGCGCCCGCGTACCGCGTGGGCCGCGTCTTCCTCGCCGGCGACGCCGCGCACGTCCACACCCCGGCCGGCGGCCAGGGCATGAACACCGGTCTGCAGGACGCGGCCAACCTCGGCTGGAAGCTCGCCCAGGTCGTGAACGGCCACGCGGAACCGGCGCTGCTCGACACCTACCAGGCCGAGCGGCACCCCGTCGGCAAGGCGGTCCTGCGCAGCAGCGGCGGCATCGTGCGGCTGGCGATGGCCAAGGGCCGGTGGGAGCTGGGGCTGCGCAGCGCGCTCACGACCTTCCTCAACACCGTCACGCCGGCCCGGCGCAGGGCGGCCCTCCAGATCACCGGGATCGGCTACCGGTACCCGGCACCCCGGGGTGCCCACCGCCTCACCGGCACCCGCGTCCCCGACGTGGCCCTGGAGAGCGGCCGCCTCCACGAGGCCCTGCGGGGCGGCCGGTTCGTCCTGATCACCCCGGAGCCGTACGCCGGCCAGGGAGCCCGCAAGGACCGGCTGACGGTGGAACGCTGGGCGAGCGACCGCCGTACGACCCTGCTGGTGCGGCCCGACGGATACGTGGCCTGGGCGGCGGACTCGGCGGACGCGGCGACGATCGAGGACGCGCTCGCCCGCCACGTCGGCTGAGGACGGGTCTAGCGCTCCGTCCCCTGTGTTCCCGCCAGCAACTCCCGCAACAGGTCGGCCAGTTGGCCGACCTGTTCGTCGTTCATCGTGGACAGCGCCTCCGTCTGGACGGCCAGCCCCGCGCCGACCGCCTGGTCGATGACCTCCAACCCCTTGTCCGTCAGCGTCACTTGCAGGGCCCGGCGGTCGTGCGGGTCGGGGGAGCGGCGCAGGAGGCCGGCGCGTTCCAGCTTGTCGAGGCGGCCGGTCATGCCGCCCGTGGTGAGCATCAGGGTCGCCGACAGCTCGCGCGGCGAGAGCGTGTACGGCTCCCCGGAGCGGCGCAGGGTCGCCAGGACGTCGAACTCGCCGCGTGAGATGCCGTACGGGGCGTACGCCTTCTCCATGCGGTCGCCCATGGTGCGCGAGAGCCGGTAGATCCGCCCGAAGACCTCCATCGCCCTGGTGTCGAGGTCGGGCCGTGCCCGCGCCCACTGGTCGATGATCGCGTCGACGGCGTCCTTGCGCTCTGCACTCATGTCCCGAGTATCCGCACCGGTCCGGTCAGCCGCAAGAAAGTAGCTTGACGGAAAGTTGCTTAGCGCTAAGCTAATTAGAGCCAAGCTGATTCTGCCGAAGGAATCCGGTCATGAAACGCTCCGCCGCCGTCCTGGTCACCGCCCTCGCGCCCGTCTCGTGGGGCACCACCTACGCCGTCACCACCCAGTTCCTCCCGGCGGACCGGCCGCTGTTCACGGCGCTCGCGCGCGCCCTTCCCGCGGGGCTGGTGCTGCTGGCCGTCGGCCGGGTGCTGCCGCGCGGCACCTGGTGGTGGCGGGCGGGTGTGCTCGGCGCGCTGAACATCGGCGCGTTCTTCCCGCTGCTGTTCCTGTCCGCCTACCGCCTGCCCGGCGGCATGGCGGCCGTCGTCGGCTCGGTCGGGCCGCTGTTCGTGGTCGGGCTGTCGGCGCTGCTGCTGGGGCAGCGGCCGACGCGGCGGGCCCTGCTCGCCGGGACCGCGGCGGCGTTCGGCGTCAGTCTCGTCGTCCTGAGGGCGGCCGGGGCGCTCGACCCCGTCGGCGTCCTGGCCGCCCTCGCCTCGACCGTGTCGATGTCCACCGGCACGGTGCTGACCAAGAAGTGGGGGCGCCCCGAGGGTGTGGGCCCGCTCGCGCTCACCGGCTGGCAGCTGACCGCCGGAGGGCTGCTCATCGCCCCGCTCGCCCTCCTCGTCGAGGGCGCCCCGCCCGCCCTGGACGCCCGCGCGATCGGCGGCTACCTCTACCTCGCCCTGGCCAACACGGCCGTCGCCTATTGGCTCTGGTTCCGCGGCATCGGCCGCCTGACCGCCACGCAGGTCACCTTCCTCGGCCCGCTCTCCCCGCTCACCGCCGCGATCGTCGGCTGGGCGGCCCTCGGCCAGACCCTCACGCCGGTTCAACTGGCGGGGATGGCGCTGGCGTTCGGGGCGACGGTGACGGGACAGCTCGGGGCCGGCCGGCGCGCCTCCCGCGTCGCCGGAGGAAACGCCGCGAAGGAAGCGCCCCGCCCCGCGCCCACGCGGCCGCCCGCGCCTACGCCGCCGCCCGTCCCTGCGCCCTCGCCCGCGTCCACACCGAGGCCCACGCGCTGAAGTAGTGCCCCTCGTCCATGTCCTCCAGCAGGCCCGGGCCCGCCGGCTCCCAGGCCAGCCACTTGCGGGTCAGCGTGTTCGACGCCGGTACGTCGAGGGGGACGATGTGGCCGAGCCAGCCGAAGTGGGACTCCGCCTCCTCGGGGGGGACGGACCGCACCGGCAGGTCCAGGTGGCGGCCGATGGCGGCGGCGATGTCACGGAACGGGACGCCCTCCTCGCCCACGGCGTGCAGGCGGCTGCCCGCGGGTGCCGACTCCAGGGTGAGCCGGACCAGGCGGCCGGCGTCCGAGCGGTGCACGGCGGGCCAGAGGTTGGCGCCGTCACCGACGTGACCGGAAAAGCCCTTCTCCCGGGCGAGTGCGACCAGCATCGCGATGAAGCCGTGGTCGCCGCGGCCGTGCACGGTCGGCGGGAACCGCACGGCGGCGGACCGCTGCTCGAACACCGGGTGGACGTCGCGGTGACCCGGCTGCCCTTCGCCACCGACCAGTTGGACGTGACCGTCCTCTACGACGAGCCCAGAGCCGTGGTGGTCCCCGTCGATCACCGGCTGGCCGGCAAGGAGTCCGTGACCGTCGACGACATCGCGGACGAGCCGATGCCCCGGATCACCGGCGCCGACCCCGCCTGGGCGGCCTTCTGGCGGCTGGAACCGCGACCGGACGGCCGCCCGGTGCCCGAGGGCCCCGAGATCCAGGACCTGGAGGACAAGTTCGAGGTCGTCGCCGCCGGGGAGGCCCTCGTCAGCACGGCCTAGCCGACGGGCATCCGGCTGCGCCCCGACCTCGCCGCCGTCCCGCTGCACGGAGTGGAGCCCAGCCAGGTCGCCCTCGCCACCCGGGCCGGCGACCGCGGCCGTCTGACGACCGCGTTCCGCAAGGTCGCCCGCACCCACCTCACCGGGCCGGCCGAACCGGTGTGAGGGAGACTCCCCCGCGGCCGCGTACCGCGATAGCGTCACTCCGTCCCCACGTGACGCAACGCGCCCGGCCCGGAGGTGCCCATGGTCGCCGACGTCTGTGCCAGCTGCGGCAAACCGCTGCCCGCGCGGGCGGGCCGCACCGGCCGCAGCTCCGTGTACTGCTCGGCCGCCTGCCGGCAGAAGGCCTACCGGGAGCGGCAGGGCAACGCGGCCGGCGCCGCGACCGGCGTGCAGGGGCTGATCGACGACATCGGGCGCCGGGTGACGGAGCTGGTGCCGCAGCCGGCGTCCGTCCTGTACTCCGGGGTGACCGAGCTGTCGGCGTCCGTCGCCCGGCTCAGGCGCGTCGCCCGGGTCGCACGGGACACCGCGAACGATTCCGTCACGCCGACTGCCGTGACGGAAGACGTCACGCCGGCCACCGCCGAGGAAGGCGTCACGCCGGCCCCCGTGACGGAACCCTCCCCCCTCACCGAGACCGACTTCGCCGCCCTCACCGAGGCCCACCGCCGCGAGATCCAGGTCCACTGCTACCGCATGACCGGCTCCTACGACGACGCCGAGGACCTCGTACAGGAGACCTTCCTGCGGGCCTGGCGGGCCCGGGACGCGTTCCAGGGGCGGGCCGGCGCCCGCACCTGGCTGTACCGCATCGCCACCAACGCCTGCCTGGACTTCCAGCGCCGCACCGCCCGCCGCCCCCAGTGCTACGAGCCCATCCCCGGCATGAACCACGGCACCGGCGAACCCCCCGCACGTCTCACCTGGCTCCAGCCCTACCCCGACGACGAACTGCCCTCCGCCGAGGAACAGCCCGAGGCCGCCGCGGTCTCCCGGGAAACCCTGGAGCTGGTCTTCCTCGCCGCGATCCAGCACCTGCCGCCCCGCCAGCGCGCCGTGCTGATCCTGCGGGACGTCCTCGGCCTGTCCGCCGCCGAGACCGCCCAGGCCCTCGGCCTGACCGTCGCCTCCGCCAACAGCGCCCTGCAGCGCGCCCGCCCCACCCTCCGCGACCACCTGCCCGGCCGGCGCGCCGACTGGCGCACCGCCGAGCCCACAAAGTCCCAGCGCACCGTCCTGCACCAGTACATGACCGCGGCCCGGACGCTCGACTTCACCGCGATGACCGACCTGCTCAGCAAGGACGTCACGCTGACGATGCCGCCCAACCCCTTCTGGTTCACCGGCCGGGACGCCCTCGTGGAGTTCCTGCGGCCCACCCTCGACCCGGCGTCCCCCATGTTCTTCGGCCACTGGCGCCACCTGCCCGCCCGCGCCAACGGCCAGCTCGCGGCGGGCGGTTACGTCCGCCGGCCCGGCACCAACGTCTACCGCGCCCAGGTCCTCGACGTCCTGCGCTTCGACGCCGACGACCGGATCGTGGAGATCACCTCCTTCGAGCCGCACCTGTTCCCGGCCTTCGGCCTGCCGCTGCGCCTGTGATCCCGTCCGACCGATGAGCGTTCGCGGTCCCGTGCGTCTGTATGTCCGACCGACACGGACCACCTTTCCTCAGGAGATCACCATGCTGCTCACCGACAAGACCGCGATCGTCTACGGCGCCGGCGGCTCGATCGGCGGTGCGGTCGCCCGCGCCTTCGCCGCCGAGGGAGCCCGCCTGCACCTGGTGGGCCGCACCCGCGAGACGCTGGAGGCGGTGGCCGCCGGCATCAAGGACGCCGAGGTCGCCGTGGTGGACGCGCTCGACGAGCGGGCCGTGGAGGAGCACCTCGCGCGCGTCGGTGACGTCGACGTCTCCTTCAACCTGGTCACGCGCGGCGACGTCCAGGGCGCCCCGCTCACCGAGATGCCCGTGGACGACTTCCTGCGGCCCGTGACCGACGGCCTGCGCGCCAACTTCCTCACCGCCCGCGCGGCCGGCCGCCGCATGGCCGAACGCGGTTCCGGAGTCATCCTCACCCTGAACAGCGGCTCCGCGCACGGCAGTCCGATGATGGGCGGGACCGGGCCCGCCGACGCCGCCATCGACACGCTCGTGCGGAACCTGGCGATCGAGCTGGGACCGCGCGGGGTGCGGGCCGTCGGGATGTGGGCGGCCGGCGTGCCGGAGACGTTCTCGGTCGAGAAGCTGTCCGCGGTCAACCCGGCCATCGACGCCGCCGCCGTCCAGGGCATCGTCGAGGGCCTCGCCCAGATGCGCATGACGCGCCGCAACCCCACCCTCGCCGAGGTCGCCGCCACCGCCGTCTTCCTCGCCTCCGACCACGCGGCCGGCCTCACCGGCACCTTCGTCAACGTCACCGGCGGCATGGTGGCCCGCTGAGGACACGTACGGCAAAGGGCGCCCGGCGGATCGCCGGGCGCCCTTCGTCGTCGTAGCGGGGACTAGACGGCCGCGTCCGCCGCCTGCGCCTTCAGCGCGCGCTCCACGCCCGAGCGGGACTCCGAGACCAGGCGGCGCAGGGCCGCGTTCGGCTCCGCGTCGGCCATCCAGGCGTCCGTGCGGTCCAGGATCTCCTGCGAGACCTGGAACGCCGGGTACAGACCCACGGCGATCTGCTGGGCCATCTCGTGCGAACGGGACCCCCAGATGTCCTTGACCACCTCGAAGTACTTCTCCGTGTACGGCGCCAGCAGCTCGCGCTGGTCGGCCTGCACGAACCCGCCGATGACCGCCTCCTGCACGGCGTTCGGCAGCTTGTCGGACTCCACGACCGACGCCCAGGCCTCCGCCTTCGCCTCGGCCGTCGGACGGGCGGCGCGGGCGCTGGCCGCGTGCCGCTCGCCCGCCGCCGTCCTGTCCCGCTCGTACTCGGCGGCGATCTCCGCCTCGTCGAACCGGCCGACCGCCGCGAGCCGCTGCACGAACGCCCAGCGCAGATCGGTGTCGACGGTCAGCCCCTCGACCGTCTGCGAACCGTCGAGCAGCGCCTCCAGCAGGTCCAGCTGTTCCGGCGTACGGGCCGTGGCCGCGAACGCACGCGCCCAGGCCAGCTGGTGGTCGCCACCCGGCTCGGCGGAACGCAGGTGCGCGAGCGTGGCGTCGGTCCAGCGGGTCAGCAGCGCCTCACGGGCGGTCGGGTCGGCGTACATCTCGATCGCCAGCTTCACCTGGCGGTGCAGCGACTGCACGACACCGATGTCGGACTCCTTGCCGATGCCCGACAGGACGAGCGACAGGTAGTCGCGGGTGGCGAGCTCGGCGTCCCGGGTCATGTCCCAGGCCGACGCCCAGCACAGGGCGCGCGGCAGCGAGGACTCGAAGTCGCCCAGGTGCTCGGTGACGAACGCCAGCGAGTGCTCGTCCAGACGGACCTTGGCGTACGACAGGTCGTCGTCGTTGAGCAGCACCACGGCCGGGCGGCGCTTGCCGACCAGCTGCGGTACGGCGGTCAGCTCGCCGTCGACGTCCAGCTCGACGCGCTCCTCGCGGACCAGCTTGCCGCTCGCCTCGTCGAGCTCGTACAGGCCGATCGCGATGCGGTGCGGCCGCAGCGTCGGCTCTCCCTTGGCGCCCGCCGGGAGCGCCGGGGCCTCCTGGCGGATGGCGAAGGAGGTGACGACACCGTCGGCGTCGGTCTCGATCTCCGGGCGCAGGACGTTGATGCCGGCCGTCTGCAGCCACTTCTCCGACCAGTTCCCCAGGTCGCGGCCGGAGGTCTCCTCCAGCGCGCCGAGCAGGTCGGACAGGCGCGTGTTGCCGAAGGCGTGCCGCTTGAAGTACGCCTGCACGCCGCGGAAGAACTCGTCCATGCCGACGTAGGCGACGAGCTGCTTCAGGACGGAGGCACCCTTGGCGTAGGTGATGCCGTCGAAGTTGACCAGGACGTCGTCCAGGTCACGGATCTCGGCCATGATCGGGTGGGTGGAGGGCAGCTGGTCCTGCCGGTAGGCCCACGTCTTCATGGAGTTGGCGAACGTCGTCCACGAGTGCGGCCAGCGCGAGGCGGGGTGGTGCGCCTGACAGGCGATGGAGGTGTAGGTGGCGAACGACTCGTTCAGCCACAGGTCGTTCCACCACTCCATGGTGACCAGGTCGCCGAACCACATGTGGGCCAGCTCGTGCAGGATCGTCTCCGCGCGCACCTCGTAGGCGGCGTCGGTCACCTTGGACCGGAAGACGTACTGGTCGCGGATGGTCACCGCGCCCGCGTTCTCCATCGCGCCCGCGTTGAACTCCGGCACGAACAGCTGGTCGTACTTCTGGAACGGGTAGGCGTAGTCGAACTTCTCCTGGAACCACTCGAAGCCCTGCCGCGTGACCTCGAAGATCGCGTCGGAGTCGAGGAACTCGGCGAGCGAGGGCCGGCAGTAGATGCCCAGCGGCACGGACTGGCCGTCCTTCTCGTACACGCTGTGCACGGAGTGGTACGGGCCGACGATCAGGGCCGTGATGTACGTCGAGATCCGCGGCGTCGGCTCGAACACCCAGACGTCGTCCTTGGGCTCGGGCGTCGGCGAGTTGGAGATGACGGTCCAGCCGGCCGGCGCCTTCACCGTGAACTGGAACGTGGCCTTGAGGTCCGGCTGCTCGAAGGAGGCGAAGACCCGGCGGGCGTCGGGCACCTCGAACTGGGTGTAGAGATACGCCTGCTGGTCGACGGGGTCGACGAAGCGGTGCAGGCCCTCACCGGTGTTGGTGTACGCGCAGTCGGCCACCACGCGCAGGATGTTGCGGCCCTCCAGCAGGCCGGGAAGGGCGATGCGGGAGTCCGCGAAGACCTCCGCGGGGTCGAGCGCGTCGCCGTTCAGCGTGACCTCGTGGACCGTGGGGGCCACCAGGTCGATGAAGGACTCGGCACCGTTCTCTGCGACGTCGAAGCGCACCGTCGTCACGGACCGGTACGTACCGCCCTCCTGCGCGCCGGAGAGGTCGAGGTCGATCTCGTACGACTCGACGGTGAGCAGCTTCGCCCGCTGCTGAGCCTCTTCGCGAGTCAGGTTTGTGCCAGGCACGCGGTCATCTCCTCGGTATGTGTCGGTTCGGCGGTCCGGCCATCCTTCCACGCCGGTGGGGGGAAGGCGATGTCCAATAACCGCCGGTGAGCGCGGCGGCCGCGCGCGACCGTGAACACATGACGACCTACACCGCACGACCCCTCGACCCCTCCGTCCTGAAGGAGCTGCGCACCGAGGACGACGCGGGCCGCCCGACGGCCCCGTTCACCGACGACGAGGGCGGCGCGCCCCTGCGCTGCTGTCTGCGCCGCAGCGAGCCGGGAGAGCGGATCGCCCTGGTGTCGTACGCGCCGCTGCGCCGCTGGGCGGCCGAAACCGGCGCCCGACCTGGGGCCTACGACGAGCATGGCCCCGTCTTCGTCCACGCCGGGGGGTGCGCGGGCCCCGACCTCGACGGCCACCCGTTCGCGAACGCGCGCCGCGTCCTGCGCCGCTACTCCGCCGACGGGCACATCCTGGGCGGGGAACTGGTCGACGCCCCGGACGACGACGCCTTCCACAAAGCGTTCGACGACCCGGCCGTGGCACTCGTCCACGTCCGGGCCGTCGAGTACGGCTGCTTCCTCTACGAGGTGCGCAGACCCTAGCCCTTGAGCTCCGCCGCCACCAGTTCCGCGATCTGCACCGCGTTCAGGGCCGCGCCCTTGCGGAGGTTGTCGTTGGAGATGAACAGGGCGAGGCCGTTGTCGACGGTCTCGTCCTGGCGGATGCGGCCGACGAAGGACGGGTCCTGGCCGGCGGCCTGCAGCGGGGTCGGGATGTCGGAGAGCGCGACACCCGGGGCACCGGCGAGCAGCTCGGTGGCGCGCTCGGGGCTGATCGGGCGGGCGAAACGGGCGTTGACCTGCAGGGAGTGGCCCGAGAAGACGGGGACGCGGACGCAGGTGCCGGAGACCTTCAGTGCGGGGATCTCCAGGATCTTGCGGGACTCGTTGCGGAGCTTCTGCTCCTCGTCGGTCTCGTTCAGGCCGTCGTCGACGAGGTTGCCGGCGAAGGGCAGCACGTTGAAGGCGATGGGCCGCTTGTAGACGCCGGGCTCGGGGAAGTCGACCGCCGCGCCGTCGTGGGTGAGCTTGTCGGCGTCGGCCACGACCTTCTGGGTCTGGCCGTGCAGCTCGGCCACGCCCGCGAGACCGGAACCGGACACCGCCTGGTAGGTGGCGACGACCAGCGCCTCCAGGCCCGCCTCGGCGTGCAGCGGCTTCAGGACCGGCATGGCGGCCATCGTCGTGCAGTTCGGGTTGGCGATGATGCCCTTGGGGCGGTCCGCGATCGCGTGCGGGTTCACCTCGGAGACGACCAGCGGGACCTCGGGGTCCTTGCGCCAGGCGGAGGAGTTGTCGATCACGACCGCGCCCTGCGAGGCGACCTTCTCGGCCAGCGCCTTCGAGGTCGCGCCGCCCGCCGAGAAGAGCACGATGTCCAGACCGGAGTAGTCCGCGGTCGCCGCGTCCTCCACCGTCACGCCGTCCAGCTCCGTCCCGGCCGAGCGGGCCGAGGCGAACAGGCGCAGCTCGGTGACGGGGAAGTTCCGTTCCTTGAGGATCCTGCGCATGACCGTGCCGACCTGACCGGTGGCTCCGACGATTCCGACCCTCACGGTGACTCCTTCTGGCTGTTCTCGGTGTCTGCGGCTTTTCCATCATGCGGCCGACCCGGTGCTACCTGTCCAATTCTTTGCGTGCCATGCCCGAGGAGCGGGACGGCGCCACCGGAGCCGCGGCTGCCAAACTCCCGCCGCGCCCCTGCTGAGCTGGAGAAGTTCGTCCTACGATCCCCCTTCGCCGCAAGCCGTGCAGCTCCGCGCGCGGGTGTGACGTACGCCTCGACGCGCGGGGCGACATCCGGTCGAACGTTTCCGTGCGCTGCTGCGTCGTAGAGGAAACGCGGTGAGGGGGGTGGCTTGTGCTGCGCAGAAAGGCCCGCCGTGCCCAGGAGGACGATCACGGCGATCCCCTGGACGCGGCTCAGGAACGCCGGGTGCGGGCGGTGCTCGCGCTGGGCGGGGTGCCGCAGGCGGACCTGCCGGACGGGGTACAGCAGGTACGCCTGCGGCTGCTGGAGCGGGCGGCGAAGGGGTACGAGGCCCCACGGGACGTCTCCGCGTGGGCGGCGGTCGTCGCCTCCAACCTGGCCATGGACTGGCACCGGGCCAAGAAGCGCCAGGAGCGGCTGGGGGAGCGGCTGTCCTCCCTGCGTCAGCACGAGCAGCCCTCCGGTGAGGACACCAGCGTGCTGTCCGTGGCCGTCGCCCAGGGACTGGACGAGCTGCCCGACGCCCAGCGTCAGGTCCTCGTTCTGCGCTTCTACGCCGACCTGCCCGTCCGCTCGATCGCCCAGGAACTGGGCGTCCCGGAGGGCACGGTCAAGAGCAGGCTGCACACGGCGGTCCGGGCCCTGCGCGCCCGCCTGCACGAGGACGAGGTGGTGTGAGATGACCGCCGAACACGAGACCCACGGGATGGCCGACGGCGCCGATGCGCTGATGGCCGCGATCACCGGAGAGCGGCCCCCGGACGGCGCCGACGCGGCCTTCCTCGCCGAGCACCGGCGGGCCGAGGCCGATGTGGCGCTGCTGCGCGAGCAGCTCGGGCTGATCGGGGACGCGCTGGCGGCCCAACCGCGGCCGCAACGGCGGCCCGCGGCGGTACGGGCGCCCCGCGACCGGCGTCCGGTGCGCAGGTTCGCCTTCGCGGGCCTCGCCGTCGCCGCCGTCACAGGCGTGCTGTCGGGCATGGTCTGGCTGCTCGGGCAGAGCGGCGTCGGCGGCGGTATGAGCGCCGACTCCAGCAGCGCGTCCGGCGCCAAGGCCGCCGACTCCGCCGCCCCCCGCTCGCCGTTCTCCAGTCCCGGCTACCTGGCCTGCGCGGGCCTGGTCGCCGAGGGCGAGGTGACCCGGGTGGAACCGGTGCCCGGCACGGCCGAGCAGGAGCGGATCACCCTGCGCGTGACCCGGTCGTACAAGCCGGAGAAGGGAAAGCGGGAGCTGAGCCTGCTGGTCGACGAGGAGGCCGTCCGCAAGGACCTGCGCAAGGGTGACCGCGTCCTGGTCGCCGTCCCACGGCAGGCGGCCACCGCGGACTATGTCCTCGTCGGGGAGAAGGACATCGCCCGCGAACGCCCCGGTCTGCTGAGCTCCCTGCCGGAGTCGGCCGACCTCACCTGCTGACGGGCCGGGACGGCGAAGGGCGGGCGCCCGTACGGACGCCCGCCCTCATCTGTGCCCTGACGGCTACTGCGTGACCTTCTCGATCTTCACGCTGCCGGTGCCCGCGACCGTGCCACGGGCGTTGACCAGCTGCACCTGGCCGAAGAACGCACGGCCCTCCGGGGCGGCGGCCGCCGCGGTGACCGCGCCGGAGACGGTCGCCGAGGCGCCCGTGCCGAGCTTCACCGGCGCCGACTCGTCGACGGTGACGGTGCCCAGGGACGGGGAGAAGAAGACGTCCTGGTAGTCGTAGGCGGTCGAGCCGGCCGGGACGGAGTAGCCCGCGACCTCGATGGTGTACGTGCCGGCGGCCGGCGAGGCGATGGAGACCGCCTCCTCCGAGTCACCGTCGGCGGACTGGCCGACGACCGTGCCCGCGGCGTTCTTCACCGTCAGGTCGAGGTCGGCGGAGGCGTCGGAGACCTTGCCGATGGCCACGTCCAGGGACTTGGCACCCGCGGGCACCTCCACCGTCGTGGTCTGCGTCTCGCCCTCCTTGATGGTCGGGCGGGCCGTCTTGGCGGAGCCCAGCGGACCGCCGGCCAGGTGGCCGTCGATCGCGGCGAGCGTGTTCGTCACCTTCCAGGAGACGGGGGCCGGCGTGCCGACCTTCGCCTCGGGCACGGTCACCGTCGCCGGGTCGAAGGCGGCGCCGTAGACGGCGACGTCCAGCTTGTACGGGTTGTCGAGCAGCGGCGAGGTGCGGCGGGACTCGACCTCGATCTCCCAGACGCCGGCCTGCGGGTCCGCGTACGCGCGTACGTCGGGCTTGCAGCCGTTGCCGTCCAGGTAGTTGTTGTAGCAGTACGGCGTGCTGGTGTTGTCGACCGGGACGCCGTAGGGGTGGATCGCGATGAACCGGGTCTGGCTCTTGCCCTTCAGCCCGCCGATCGCGACCTCCAGGGACTTGGCGCCCTCGGGCACGGTCACGAAGTACGACCGCGTGCTGTTGCGCTGCACGGTGTTCGAGGCGGAGAAGGTGTACTTCACCGGCGTCGAGACCACGACCGTGGCCAGGATCTGCTTGTCGACGCCCTCGGTCCGCGGGTCGTCGACCTCGAGGATCGCGCTCTTGAGACCGGCGGAGCGCGGCTTGGCCTGCACCTTGACGGTCACCGGCTGGTTCAGCGGCAGCCGCACCTCGTCGTCGCCGACGATCCGGAAGGTGTCACCGGCGTTGTTGGCGATGTGCAGCTCGTGACGGATCGCCTTGTCCGGGCCGGAGGTCCGGGTGACGGTGACGTCGTACGTCTTCTTCTCGCCGGTCTTCAGGCCGCCCTCGCGGTCGTAGAGACCGGTGCCGAAGCCGGGCGTCTTCAGGGCGGAGTCGATCGCGGTGTCGACCGGCGCCTTGACGGTGTAGTCGTGGGCGGTGGCGCCGTGCCGGATGGCGTCCCAGGCGTCGACGATGTCGATGCGGCCCGCGCCTTCCTCGTACGCCTGAACACCCTTGATGTGACCGGCCGTCGAGGTCAGGGCCGTGCGCAGGTCGGCGGGGGAGAGGGCGATGCCCTTCTGCTTGGCCGCGCTCAGCAGCAGCGCGGTGGCGCCGGTGGCCTGCGGGGACGCCATCGAGGTGCCCTGCAGCATCGAGTAGCCGGCCGGCAGCGTGTAGCCCGCCTCGGCGACCGGGGAGCCCGGCAGCCAGGTCTGGGTGGTGTTGATCGCGGCGCCGGGGGCGACGAGGGTGGGCGTGAAGCCGCCGTCCTCGCGCGGGCCGCGGGAGGAGAAGGGCATCATCGCGTACTTCTTCTCCACGGCGGAGCCGTAGTTGGCGGCCCAGGTCTCCTTCGAGATGGCGGCACCGACGGAGATCACCTTGTCGGCCAGGCCCGGGTCGCCGATGGTGTTGGCGCCGGGGCCGGAGTTGCCGGCCGAGATCACCAGCTGCACGCCGTAGGTGTCGATGAGCCGCGTGTACAGCTCGGAGCGGGCGTTGTTGCCGTCGTTGAGCGCCGGCAGGCCGCCGATCGACATGTTGACGATGTCGACGCCGCGGTTGACGACGAGGTCGATCATGCCCTCGGTGAGCGCGACGTTGGTGCAGCCGCCGCTCCAGGTGCAGGCGCGGGAGGAGACGATCTTCGCGCCGGGGGCGGCGCCGTTCATCCGGCCGCCGAACAGGCCGTTGGCGGCGGTGATGCCGGCCACGTGGGTGCCGTGCTCGGACTCGATGACGCCGATGTTGACGTAGTCGGCCTTCGAGCCGGAGGAGTTGTAGACGACGTCCTTGCGGATCTCCACGACGAACGGGATGCGCTCGGCCACGTCCGTGGACGGGTCGTCGGTGCCGAAGTAGCCGATCTGGAAGCCGTCCTTGTACGGCTTCATCGGCACGTCGTCGGTGAAGTCCAGGTTGTCGTTGGTGTCGACCCGCACGGTGCCGGAGGCCGCGTCGTAGAGCACGCCCCACGCGTCGGTCGTGTCGCCGTCGCGGTTCAGGTCGCCCTTCATGTCGCCGCCGGTCGTGGCGGACTCGTACATGTAGTTGAACTTGTACGAGCCCTCGGGCGCCTTGAAGGTCTCGCCGCCCAGGGTGAACACCGGGCCGGAGACCGCGGCGGTCATCCGCCGCCAGGTGCCGTCGCCGTCGCTCACCGGGTCCGTCGCCGTCACCCAGTCGACGATCTTGCGCTCGCCGGTGGTGGTCTTCTGCAGCGCGGGGTGGCCGAGGTCGACGCCGGAGTCGAGGATGCCGATGGTGATGCCGCGGCCGTCCGCCTTCGGGTGGTCCTTCACGAAGTCGACGGCACCCGTCTCGAAGGACGGGTTGTACGGGTTGCGAGCCGGCGTCTTCTTGCTCGGCGCCGGGTAAGTGGTCTGGTGCGAGGCCGACTTGGCGCCGCCGGCCACGGCGGGGTCGTCCAGCGGTATCTCCTCGCGCAGGTCGATGCCGTGCACGGAGGGGAGCTTCGCGGCGGCGGCGATGGCCGAGTCGGCCTTGCCGGTCGGGACGGTGGCGCGGACGTAGCCGAGCTTGTCGTACGTCCTTCCGACCGTGCCGCCCTTGACCGCGTCGAGCTCCGCGGCGACCTGCTCGGTCTGCCCGGGCGCGGTGGCGATCATCATCGTGACGTTCTTGGCGCCGTCGGCCTTGGCCTCGGCGAGCAGGTCCGCGTCGTCGGAACCGAGCTTCTTCTGCGCGGACTTGACGGTGCCGTCCGCGGGAGCGGTGGCGGCGGGCGGGCCGTCGGCGGAGAAGGCCAGGGGTATGGGCCCGGCCGCGGAGAGCGCGGCGGCGAGACCGGCGACCACGGCTGTGCGGGCCACGCGTCTCTGGGGGGTGAGGGTCATCGGCATCCCTTGTACGTAAAGGAACGTGCGAACGACCGCAAAGCTTTACGCAAGGGACAGTTGTTTGGCAGATGTTGACCGAAACGATATGGATGTATGGGGAAAACCCCCGATGCCCTTTACCGGCATACGGCGTCAACCCGGCCAAACCGCCTGGACCTTCAGGACTCCTTCGAGCGCGCGTAATGCCGGGACGCCTTGGCCCGGTTGCCGCAGGCCGCCATCGAGCACCACCGCCGGGTGCCGTTGCGCGAGGTGTCGAAGAAGTGCAGGACGCACGCGTCGTGGGCGCAGCCGCGGATGCGGTCGGGGGCGGTGGCCAGCAGTTCCAGGTAGTTGCGGGCGGCGAGCCAGGCGGGCCCCCAGGCCGGGTCGGCGAACTCGGGCAGCTCGCCGGGGCCTTCGGGGGTGAGCGTGGCCCGGATCCTGCCGTGCGCGAGCACCGCGTCCACGGCCTCCGCGCCCTCCTCCATTGACCCGTCGACGGCCTTCTTCAGCGCGTCGCGGGCCCGCAGCAGGTGCCGCAGGGTCGTGGCGTCGGCGGTGAAGCGGTCGTCCAGGGCGTTGGACGCGAGCCACACCGCGAGCCCGTCGGTCCCGGTGAGCAGGTCCTGAAGGACGCCCTCCCGGTTCCACCGCGTGTTGAGCAGGTCGAGCGCGAGGGGCTCGCCGGTGAGGGGCCGCGGATCGCGGGCGGCGGACATGGGGGCTCCTTCCGAACTAACCACTCAAGGGTACGTGACCGGTTGACGCTCGCGCGCCTAACCTTTAATCTCGCTTACAGGGGTTAGATCCAAGAGGGACCGACACAGGGAGAGCCATGACGACTCTGCGCACCGGCCACATCGGCCTCAACGTCACCGACCTCGACCGCTCGCTCGCCTTCTACCGGGACGTCCTGGGCTTCGCACTCGTCGCCGAGGGCAAGGAGGACGGCAGGCGGTACGCCTTCCTCGGCGACGGCGAGAACCTGGTCCTCACGCTCTGGCAGCAGGCTGACCAGGCCTACGACGGCGTCCGCGCCGGCCTGCACCACCTCGCCTTCCAGGCGGACTCGGTCGAGCGGGTCAGGGAGTACGAGGCGGCGCTGAAGGCGTACGGCGCCGACTTCGCGTACGAGGGCGTGGTGGCCCACCGCGAGGGCGCCGCGTCGGGCGGCATCTTCTTCCACGACCCCGACGGAACCCGGCTGGAGATCTCGGTGCCGAGCGGGGCCGAAGGGGCGCCGGCACCCGTGGAATCGGCCCCGACCTGCGGTTTCTTCTAGGCGGTGACGGCGCTCATGGACGTGTATCACGAGGGCGCGCGGGCGCTGCAGGACCGGCTCGGCGTCAGGGACACCGCCGACCACGTGGGCCGGATGGTGGGGGAGGGCGTCAAGCCGGTGGCGGCGGCCTTCCTGGAGCTGCAACCGCTGCTGGTGCTGGGCGCGGCGGACCCGGCCACGGGCCGCGTCTGGGCCTCGCCGCTGACGGGCGCCCCCGGGTTCGTCCGGGCGACGGACCCCCACCGGATGTCGGTGACCGGCGCGGTACGCCCCGACGACCCGCTGGCCCTGGCGTCCGCGACCCCGGGCACGCCCGTGGGCACCATCGCCCTGGACCCGCGCACCCGCCGCCGTATGCGCCTCAACGGCCGGCTCCGGCCGACGGCGAGGGGGTTCGCGGTCACGGCGGAGAGGGTCTTCTCCAACTGCCCCAAGTACATCCAGCGGCGACGGTCGTACGAGGTGGTGGACGGCCGCGCGCCGGGACGCCCCCGCGTCGGAACGGAACTGACCGACCGCCAGCGGGAGTTCATCGCCGCGGCGGACACCTTCTTCCTGGCCACCCTCGGCCCGGGAGGCGTGGAGGTCAGCCACCGCGGCGGCAACCCGGGCTTCGTCCGGGCCACTTCGCCCAGTGAACTGACCTGGCGGGACTACCCCGGCAACAACATGTTCCTGACCCTCGGCAACATCGAGGCCGACCCCCGGGCCGGACTCCTCTTCCTCGACTGGACGACGGGCACCACCCTGCAACTGACCGGCGAGGCACGGACGGTGTTCGGGCCCGACGGGGAACGCGGGGTGCGTTTCACGACGGAGGAGGCCGTCGAGACGGAGACCGCGCTCCCGCTGCGCTGGTCCGCGCCGGAATACTCACCTGCCATTCCGCCGCGATCGGGCTAACTTCCCTCTGTGCGACACAAATTGAGGGTGGCGGCCTACGCCGTGTGCGTCCGCGACGACCGACTCCTGCTGGCCCGCGGGACCGGTGACGACGGCCGCCCCGAGTGGACAATGCCGGGCGGCGGCATGGAACACGGGGAGGACCCCTACGACACCGTCCTGCGGGAGGTCGAGGAGGAGACCGGCTACCTGATCGAGGTCACCGGTCTCCTCGGCGTCCACACCAACCGCTTCCGCATGCCCCGCCGCCTCGGCCGCACCATCGACCACCAGGGCCTCCGCCTGGTCTACGAGGGCCGCGTCACCGGCGGCGACCTGCGGCACGAGATCGGCGGCTCCACCGACATGGCCGCCTGGCATCCGCTGGCCGACGTGACCGGGCTGAACCGGGTCCGGCTGGTGGACGTCGCACTGACGCTGTGGCGGGAGCGGCCGGTCACGGGACACGCGACGCCGAGCACTCCGTGACACCCGCGGAACACCTCCCCTACCCCGGAAGATGAACACGGAGCGACCGGTCCCGGGCCGTGCGACGAGCACCCGTGAACGCGCGGGGTGCCCGAAGATCCACGTACGGTGATCGGCGTTGCCCGTTGCGGTCTCGTTCACGCACAGGTCATCCCCGGTGCCAAGCATCCAGAGCGAGCGGGTCGTTCGCGCGAGCGAAAACCCGCGACCACTGCCGACGCGTCCGCACTCGGGGAGATCGCGCCATGTCGCGCACACGCTCTGTCGCCGCCAGCACTCCGGCGCTCAACCGCCGTACCGTCCTCGCCGCCACCGGCGCGGCAGCCGTCTCCGCGGGCGTCGGCTTCGCCCTGCGGCCCACCGGCAGCCAGGCTGCCGCCGCCACCCAGGCCGACCAGGCGGTCGTGGCACAGTCCCGCCGGGCCGCGGCCGCGCCCCTCGCCCCGTACACCAGGGGCACCACCCTCGCGAGCGTCGCCGCCCCGCGCACCGGCACGCCGTACCGCCGCCTCGGCGACGGCCCCGGCTGGAGCCGCGTGGTGCGCGGGGAACTCGCCGCCGCCAAGTCCGGCCGGGCCGGCCGCCGTACCGCGCTCGCCGCCTTCGTGCAGCTCACCGACCTGCACCTGATCGACGCCCAGCACCCGATGCGGCTGGAGTACCTGCGCTCCACCGACCCGCACGCCTGGCGCCCGCACGAGGCGCTGACCGTGCAGGGCGCCGTCTCCCTCGTGGAGCGGATCAACGCGCTGCGCGGCGCCCCGGTCACCGGCTCGCCGCTGCACTTCGCCATGACGACCGGCGACAACACCGACAACAACTCCAGGACCGAGCTGGAGTGGTTCCTCACCATCATGAGCGGCGGCCGGATCACCCCGAACTCCGGTGACCCGCGCCACTACGAGGGCGTCCAGAACAGCGGTCTCAAGCTGTACTGGCAGCCCGACTCGGCGGTCCGCGACGGCGACAAGCAGCTCGGCTTCCCGCACCTCGCCGGCTTCCTCGCCGCCGCCACCCGCGAGGTGCGCAGCCCCGGCCTGAACCTGCCGTGGTACTCCACCGTCGGCAACCACGACGCCATGCCGCTGGGCTGCTACGGCCACGGCGACTCCTGGCTCGCCGAGTACGCCGTCGGCGGCAGGAAGCTCATGTCGCTGTCCGCGTCCGAGGCGAAGAAGCTCCAGGACCACATCAAGAACGGCAACGACCCCAAGGGCCACGCCTTCCGGGACCTGCTGAAGGCCCACGCCCGCGACATGCGCCCGGTCACCGCGGACGACCGGCGCGCCCCCTACACCCCGGCCGACTACCTCAAGGCCCACCTCGACCCCGCCCACCGTGGTCCGGGCCCGGTCGGCCACGGCTACTCCTCCGCCAACCTCGCGGCCGGCACCCAGTACTACACCTTCCGCATCGCCGACGACGTCATCGGCATCAGCATCGACACCACCGACCCCGGCGGCCACTACGAAGGGTCCATCGGGACGGCCCAGTTGAACTGGCTGGACAGGCAACTGCGGGACAACAAGGACTCGTACGCGATCGTCTTCAGCCACCACACCAGCAAGACGATGACGAACACGGGCCACGCCGACCCCGCCCGGCCCGACGAGCGCCGCCACAACGGCCAGGAGGTCCTCGCCCTGCTCGCCCGCCACGCCAACGTGCTGGCCTGGGTCAACGGCCACATCCACCGCAACGACATCACCCCGCACGCGGCCTCGGGCGGACGCTCCTTCTGGGAGATCTCCACCGCCTCGCACGTCGACTTCCCGCAACTCGCCCGCGTGATCGAGATCGCCGACAACAAGGACGGCACGATCTCCCTGTTCACCACCCTGGTGGAGTCCGCGGCCCCGCACCGCACCGACTTCACCGACCTCACCCAGACCGGTCTGGCGGCTCTCTACCGGGAGCTGTCCTACAACGCCCCGGGCGCCAACAAGACCCTCGGCGGCGCCGCCGGCGACCGCAACACGGAACTCGTCCTCAAGAAGGGCTGACCCGAGGATCGCCCACGCCGGCATCCGAGGAGGGGTCGCCCGGCCACCGCCGGCGGCCCCTCCTCTCCTGGTACCGGCCCGCTCCGTCACTGGCGGGGCAGCACCACGACATACGCGGCCGGGTCCCGGTCGCCGGACGCCATCAGGGCCGTACGGACCACCGTCGCCTGCTGCTCCATGGTGTCCCGCAGCTTCTTCGGGGTGATGTGGACGACCGTGATCCCGAGCCGCTCCAGGGTCTCCCGTTTGCGGGCGCACTCCGACCACATCGCCTCCTCGTCCTGGCGGGGGGCGCGGGTGTCCAGCTCCATGGCCACCGCCTGCTCCGGCCAGTAGGCGTCCAGGCCCCCGAGGTGCGGGCCGCCGGGCAGGCGCAGATCGACGTTCCAGACCGGGTCGGGCAGGCCGTACTCCCGGACCATGCGGTACAGGCGGTCCTCCGCGATGGCGCGCCCCTCCGCGAGCAACGAGTCCACCGCGTCCAGCACATGCGGCCGGCTCAACACCTTGGCGTTTTTCAACTCCCTCACCACCGCGCCCGGTTCGCAGTGACCGCGCACCGCCTCGGTCAGCAGCCGGTGCACATCGCCCGCGTCCGCCAGCTCGGACACCGCGTCGGCCAGCGCGCGCGGGACCGGTGCGACGGGAACTCCCGCCACCGCCTGGGGAGTCGGCAGGGCCGGTGTGCGCACGATCCGCGCGCAGCCCGTCGAGTGCAGCCGGCGCAGCCGGGGCACCAGGACGTCGATCTTCTCGATCGACGGCAGCGGGGGCGCGGACGTGAAGCCGTGCAGGGTCAGGGCCGCGAGCCCCGTGATCATCGCCTCCGCGTACACCGAGCGGCGCTGGTCGTCCGCGCCCGGCTGGGCGGGCACGCCGGGGGCCGACTCCCGGGCCGCGTACGTCAGCACCGCGTGCAGCCGCTCCTCGCTGGTCGGCGGTCCCGCGTGGAGCAGGAAGACACCCGGAAGGAACTGCTGCCAGGGGCCGCCGGCGCGGCACTGCTCGTTCATCTCCGCCGACGTCACGCCCTGCGCGCGCAGCTGCGCCGTGGTCAGTACGCGGTGGTGCACCTCGGACAGGCTGCGGAGGGTGCGGGGGGAAGCCGGGGGGAGTGGCGTGTTGTGGTTCATGGCGAGCAGGTTCCCGCGCCTGGCGCCCCCCTTAACCGCTGTTACACGCCCGTCGACAAATACAGACAAGGCCGCACTAAAGGACGGGTGTTCGGATGCCGAGTAGGCACGAGAAACCCCTGGTCCGTTGGGGTGCGGACCAGGGGTTACGGCTGTGATTGCCTGGATTCCGTAACGGTCACCAAGTGGGCAAGCTCAGGCCAACGGTCAGCTCTCGTCCGCCGCCGCGTCGCATGCCTGTCCGCGCAGCGACCGCGCCAGGTCGTCCCGCGCCTCCAGCACCAGCCTGCGCAGGGCGGGCGCGGCCTGTTCGTGGGCGGCGAGCCAGGCGTCCGTCGCGTCCAGCGTGGCCTGCGAGTCCTGCAACGCCGGGAACAGACCGCGCACCACGTCCATGCCGATCTGGATCGACCGCTCCCCCCACACCCGCTCGATCGCCTCGAAGTACTTCGACGCGTACGGCGCGGTCAGCTCCCGCTGCGAGGGCTGGTCGAAGCCCGTGATCGTCGCCTCCACCAGCGCGTTGGACAGCGCGTCCGACTCCACCACCTGCGCCCACGCCTGCGCCTTCACCGCCTTGGAGGGCCGCGCCGCAAGGCAGCGCACCTGGTGCCGCTTGCCGGACGCGGTGTCGTCGCGGGCCAGCTCGGCGGCCAGGACCGTCTCGTCCGCGACGCCGTGCGCCGCCAGCGGCTCCAGGAACGCCCAGCGCAGCTCCTGGTCGACCTCGAGCCCGTCGATCTTCTCGGTGCCCTCCAGCAGCGCCCGCAGCAGCCGCAGATCCTCCGGCGCCGACGCCACCGTCGCCAGGAACCGCGCCCACGCCAGCTGCTGCTCGCCGCCCGGTCCGGCCGCCCGCAGCTCCCGCAGCGCGCCCTCGGCCAGCAGCAGCCCACCCGTCTCGCGCCACCCCGGGGCCACGTAGTGGACCAGCGCCGAGTTCGCCCACGCGTGCAGCATCTGCAGCACGCCGATGTCCGACTCGCGCCCCGAGAAACGCAGCACGATCCCGATGAACTCGCGGGCCGGCAGCAGCGCGTCCCGGGTCATGTTCCACAGCGCCGACCAGCACAGGGCACGGGCCAGCGGGTCCGTCATCGCGCCCAGGTGCTCGCGCAGCGTCGCCAGCGAGGTCTCGTCGAAGCGGATCTTGCAGTACGTCAGGTCGTCGTCGTTGACCAGCACCAGCTCCGGCGCCTCGGCGCCCGCCAGCTCCGACACGACCGTCCGCGCGCCGTCGACGTCCACCTCGGCGCGCGCGTACCGCTCCAGCGCGCCCTCGGTGTCGCGCCGGTACAGGCCCACCGCCACCCGGTGCGGCCGCAGCTCGGGGTGCGACTCCGCCGCCTCCTGGACGACGGCCAGTTCGTCGACCCTGCCCTCCGCGTCGAGCAGCACCTGCGGCGTCAGCGAGTTGACGCCGGCCGTCTGCAGCCACGAGCGCGCCCACGCCCCCATGTCCCGGCCGCTGGTCTCGCCCAGCACCGACAGCAGGTCGCCCAGGCGCGTGTTGCCGTACGCGTGCCGCTTGAAGTAGCGCCGCGCACCCTCCAGGAACGCGTCCTGGCCGACGTACGCCACCAGCTGCTTGAGCACCGACGCGCCCTTGGCGTAGGTGATGCCGTCGAAGTTGAGCTTGGCGTCCTGCAGGTCGCGGATGTCGGCGGTGATCGGGTGCGTGGAGGGGAGCTGGTCCGCGCGGTAGGCCCACGCCTTGCGGCGGTTGGCGAAGGTGATCCAGGCGTCCTTGAACCGGGTCGCGCCCACGTTGGCCAACGTGCCCATGAAGTCCGCGAAGGACTCCTTCAGCCACAGGTCGTCCCACCACACCATGGTGACCAGGTCGCCGAACCACATGTGTGCCATCTCGTGCAGGATGACGTTGGCCCGGCCCTCGTAGGAGGACCGGGTCACCTTGCCGCGGAAGATGTACTCCTCGCGGAAGGTCACCAGCCCCGGGTTCTCCATCGCGCCGAGGTTGTACTCGGGCACGAACGCCTGGTCGTACTTGCCGAAGGGGTACGGGTAGTCGAAGTGCTCGTGGAAGAAGTCCAGGCCCTGCTTGGTGACGAGGAAGACGTCGTCGGCGTCGAAGTAGGGGGCGAGACCCTTGCGGCACATCGCGCCGAGCGGGATGTCCAGGCGCGTGCCGTCGGGGAGGGTGCGCGAGTAGGAGTCCGTGACGTAGTGGTACGGCCCCGCCACGACGCAGGTGATGTACGTCGAGATCGGCTTCGTCTCCGCGAACCGCCAGACGCCGTCGGTGAGTTCGCCGGCGCCGTTGCTCCACACCGTCCAGCCCTCCGGTGCCCGCACCTCGAAGCGGAACGGCGCCTTGAGGTCCGGCTGCTCGAAGCCCGCGAAGACGCGGCGCGAGTCGGCCGGCTCGTACTGGGTGTAGAGGTAGACCTCGCCGTCCTCGGGGTCGACGAAGCGGTGCATGCCCTCGCCGGTCCGGGAATAGGCGCACCGCGCGTCCACGACGAGCTCGTTCTCCGCGGCGAGGTCCTCCAGGAGGACGCGGGAGCCGTCGAAGACCTGACCCGGGTCGAGGTCCTTGCCGTTGAGTGAGACGGACGTCACACTCGGTGCGATCAGGTCGGCGAAGGTGGTGGCGCCGGGCTCATTGCAGCGGAACCGGATCGTGGTGACCGAGCGGAAGGTGCGCGGCTCCGCGTCCGCCTCGCCCACCGCCGACCGCAGGTCCAGGGACACCTCGTACCCGTCGACGGACAGCAGGGCGGCCCGCTCCCGGGCCTCGTCACGGGTCAGATTCTCACCGGGCACGGGCGGTACTCCCTCGACAGGTGTTCGGTATGTGGACACGATGTTCAGCTGATCCTGCCATGCGCCCTCGACGGCGGGCACCCGGGAATGGGGACGGCACGTTCCGTCGTTGGTGGTTGAACTGAACACTTTTCCTAGGAGAGTCATGTCCGAGACCGCGAGCACGTCCGCGAAGACCCCTGTCGACTTCTGGTTCGACCCGCTGTGCCCCTGGGCCTGGATGACCTCCCGGTGGGTGCTCGAGGTGGAGAAGGTCCGCGACATAGAGGTCCGCTGGAACATCATGAGCCTCGCCGTGCTCAACGAGGACAAGCTCGACCAGCTGCCCGAGGAGTACCGGGAGATGCTGGCCACCAAGGCGTGGAAGCCGGTGCGCGTGGTGACCGCCGCGTGGCAGAAGCATGGCGCGGACGTCCTCGGCCCGCTCTACACCGCGCTCGGCACCCGCATCCACAACAACGGCGAGGGCCCGACCGTCGAGGCGATCGCCGGCGCCCTCGCCGACGTCGGCCTGCCCGCCGACCTCATCGACTACGCCGACCAGGAGGACTTCGAGTTCGACGCCGAACTGCGCGCCTCCCACAAGGAGGGCATCGAGAAGGTCGGCCAGGAGGTCGGCACCCCCGTCATCGCCGTCCCCGGCGCCGACGGCGAGCAGATCGCCTTCTTCGGCCCGGTCGTCACCCCGGCCCCCAAGGGCGAGGAGGCCGCCCGCCTCTGGGACGGCACCCTCGCGGTCGCCTCGGTCCCCGGCTTCTACGAGATCAAGCGCACCCGCACGAAGGGCCCGGACTTCAGCAACCTGTGACCTCGCCCTAGCTCTTGCCGGGCTCGGGGAACTTGGCGCCGTCGGTCCAGTCCCCCCGCCGCTGGTAGCGGCGGCAGCCCTCGCGGGTGCAGACCAGGTAGGAGCCCAGGCGGGTGTGGTTCGGTGTGTGCCGCCGGACGTACTCCCGTTCCGCCGCGGTGGGCGGGCGGAAGTCCTCGTAGGTCCCGCAGTCGTGGCATCGCCAGGACTCCATGCGTCCCCCTCCGGTTCCCGATGAAGGCTCGGTGACCGCCTCCGGCCCTGCGAGCGTAGGTTCTCGCAGGGCCGGTAGGGTACGCCCGGAATCAGTCCCTTCGCGCCCGTTTCCGCGCCTGCGCCAGCCTCGCCAGGTGGTCCTCGAACTCCTTCGCGTAGTACGCCGCCCGTGCCGGGTCCGGTTTCACGATCGTCGTCGGTTCGGTCCACGCCGCGCTGTCGAGTTCCACCCCGTACCGCGCGGCCGCCGCCAGTACCGCGCCGCGGGCGCCCACTTCGCCCTCGACCACCCGCAGCGGGCGACCCAGGACGTCCGCCAGCAGCCGCATCCACGCCGGACTGCGGGTGCCGCCCCCGCAGACGGCCAGCGTGCCCTTCAGGCCGGCGGCCCGCAGGCAGTGCCGGGCCGCGAAGCCGATGCCCTCGCAGGTCGCGCGGATCAGGTCGGCCTTCGTCGACTCCAGTGACACTCCAGTCAGCTCGGCGCGCAGCCGGGGTTCCACGAACGGCGCCCGCTCGCCGGACGGGGCGAAGTACGGCAGGACCCGCACCCCATGCGCCCCCGGCGGGGTCTCGGCCAGCAGCGCGTCGACCTCCTCGTGGCGGACGCCGGTCGTGGTCAGCACCCAGTCCAGCGCCGCCGTACCGACCATCGCCGGCATCGCGCGCAGCCAGTGGCCGGGACGGTCGGTGCTGATGTACAGGCCGGCCGGCTCACCCGTCAGGTCCAGATCGGTCGTCGCGACCAGACCGGCCAGACAGGTGCCGACGATCAGCAGACCGTCGCCGGGGGACGTCACCCCGGCGCCGAGCGCACAGGACGGCAGGTCGTACGGGCCGTTCGCCAGCCGGGTGCCGGCCGGCAGCCCCTCGCGGGCCTCGGCGGTGGCGATCGGGTCGCTGACGGGGGCGAGCAGACCCCGGCGGTGGGTGAGACCGAGGAGCTCGACGACCCGGTTGTCGTAGGCACGGGTGCGCGGGTCCAGGAACGGCATCGAGGCGTCCGACACGTCCGTCGTGGGCCGGGAGCGGCCGGTCAGCCGCTGGAACACCATGTCCTTGCAGTAGACGGCCGCCCGCGCCGAGTCCAGTGCCTTCGGCTCGTGGCTGTCCAGCCAGGCCAGCAGCGGACCCGGGCAGCCCGGGAACATCGCGCTGCCGGTACGCCGGAACACCGTCTCGAAGGTGCCGTCCGCCAGCCACCGGTCGACCAGTTCATGGGCCCGCCCGTCCATCCAGGAGGCGGCGGCGCGCACCGGCCGCCCGTCGCCGTCGACCAGCCAGACGCCGTCGCCCTGACCGGTCAGGCCGGCCAGGACGACGGGTCCGGGAAGACGCGAGGTGAGTTCTGCGAGCACGGTCAGGACCGCGGAGTACACCTCCTCCATGTCCTGTTCGACGACGCCCCCGTGCAGTGCCAGCCCCACCGGGCGGGCCGCCACCTCCAGTTGGCGCCCCTCGTCGTCGAACGCGGCGGCCTTCACCATGGACGTGCCCACATCGATACCGACGTACATCTCGCCTCCCGGGTCAGGTCAGACAGTGCGCCAGCGGCTCCCCGCGCACCCAGCGCCCCACTTCCCCCGCGGCGATCCGCGCCGCCTTCTCCGCGACGGCGCGCGAGGCACCGCCCAGGTGCGGGGTCAGCACGACGCGCTCGGCCAGCGCGTGCAGCCGTGAGTCCGCCGGCAGCGGCTCCGTCGCGTACGTGTCCAGGGCCGCCGCCGACAGCCGTCCGCTCTCCAGCGCGTCGCACAGCGCGTCCTCGTCCAGCAGCGGCCCGCGCGCCACGTTCACCACCACCGCGCCCTCGGGCAGCAGCGCCAGCTCACGGGCGCCGACCAGGCCCCGGGTCTCGGGGGTGAGCCGGGCGTGCAGGGTGATCACCCGGGAGCGGCGCAGGAGTTCGTCGAGGGAGTGCACGCGCAGGCCGTGGATCTCGCCCCGCACATAGGGGTCGTGGACCATCACCTGCGCGCCGAACGCGCACAGCGCCCGGGCGACCCGGCTGCCGACGGCGCCGTAGCCGACGAGACCGACGGGCAGGTCCTCCAGTTCCAGGCCGCTGTGCTCGTAGGTGTAGTACGCCGCCCCCTGCCAACTGCCCCGCCCGGCGAGCAGGTTGTGCGCCTGGGGGATGCGGCGCAGGGCCGACAGCATCAGGCCGACGGTGAACTCCGCGGTTGCGGCGGCGTTGCGGCCGGGGGAGAAACAGACGCGGACGTCGTGCCGCTTGGCCGCGTCCAGGTTGACGTTCACCGGCCCGCCCCGGCAGACCACGACGAGGCGCAGGTCGGGGCAGGCGTCCAGGACGCGTTCGGTCACCGGCCCCATCTGGGTGACCAGCACCTGGGTGTGCTCCAGCGCCTCGATCAGCTCGTCCTCGGCGTCGCTCGCCTCGGTCACCTCCGCCACCGGGCCGAAGGGCTCCAGCGGCCAGCCGAGCGTCAGTTCGGTCACCTCGCAGGGCAGTTCGTCGCCGATCGCCGTCCTGATCAGCGACGGCAGGATGAAGTGGTCGCCGGCCGCCAGGACACGTACGTGTTCGCTCATCGCAGGGAGTCTCCCGTCTCGGCGTCGAAGACATGGGTGAGGCGCGCGTCGGCGGTGACCCGGACGGACTCGTCGTGGGCCAGCCGCACCTCGGGGCCGGTGAGGACGACCAGGGGGCGTTCGACGCCGGGCAGGGCGAGGGTGGCGATCCCCGCCTCCAGCAGCGGCTCATGGGCCACGACCCGGGCGGGCAGTCCCTCGTCGCCGGTCAGGCTCAGGTCCTCGGGGCGGATCCCGACGACGATCTCGCGGCCGGGCGGGACGAGCACGGGGAGCGCCACGCGCACCGAGCCGGACAGGCGGGCGCGGGCGTCCTCCTCCGCGATGCCGGGCAGCAGGTTGATCGCGGGTTCGCCGACGAAGTCCGCCACGAAGACGTTCGCGGGGCTGTCGTAGATCTCGTACGGGGTGCCGAGCTGCTGGATCACGCCGTCCTTCATCACCGCGATGCGGTCGGCGAGGGACAGCGCCTCCTCCTGGTCGTGGGTGACGAGGATGGTGGTGTGGCCCAGGTCCCGCTGGATGCGTTTGAGTTCGCGGCGCGTGGTGTCGCGCTGGGCCGCGTCCAGGTGGGAGAGGGGCTCGTCGAGGAGGAGGACGTCCGGTTCGCGGATCAGGGCGCGGGCCAGACAGACGCGCTGCTTCTGGCCGCTGGAGAGGGTCGCCGGGTGGGCGTCGAGGAGGGGCGTGAGATCGACCCGGGCGGCCATGTCCGCGACCTTGCGGGCCACTTCACCGCGGTCGCTGCCCCGGCGGGCCCGCAGGCCGAACGCCAGGTTCTCCGCCACGGTGAGGGGCGGGTAGAGGGCGTAGTTCTCGAAGGCGACGCCGATGTTGCGGGCCTGCGCGGGGATCGTGGTCACGGACTTCCCGGCCACCAGGATGTCCCCGTCGGTCACCGTCTCCAGGCCGGCGATCATGCGCAGGGTCGTCGACTTGCCGCAGCCCGAGGGGCCGAGGAGGCCGAGGAGTTCCCCGGAGCGCAGGGTCAGGTCGAGGCCGCGCACGGCGGTGACGGGCGGCCGGCCCCGGGAGCGGTAGGTCTTGCGCAGATCACGTAGTTCCAGTTCGGTCATCTCCGCCCCCTCCTTTGTGGCTCGCGCGCCCCTGCGGCTCGCTCGCTGGAACCGTCGCGCAGACTTCGTAGGTGACCTTGTGCTCGTCCAGGTCCCGCAGCGCCTCGGGCGACGCCCCGTCGTCGACCAGCAGCAGGTCGAAGCGGGACAGCGGAACGACCCGGTGCAGGGCCGTCCGGGCCAGCTTGGTGTGGTCGATCAGCAGGACGCTGCGGGCCGCCGAGTCGAGCATCGCCCGCTTCACCGACACGATGTGCTGCTCCTGGTGGTAGGCGTAACCCCCGTGCACGGCCGACGTGGAGGCGAAGCAGACGTCCACCCGCAGGGACTCGACCGCCTCCACGCAGGAGACGCCGAGGAAGGAGGAGTGCAGGGGGTCGTAGTCGCCGCCCAGGGCCATCAGATGGATGCCCCGCTGGTCGGACAGGAGGTTGATCGCCTGGAGGAAGTTGGTGACGACCGTGAGCGGGGTGATCTCACCGTTGCGCAGGCGGCGGGCTATCTCCAGGGTCGTCGTGGAGTCGTCCAGCATGATCGCCATGCCGGGCTCTATGAGGGCGAGCGCGCGGTCGGCGAGCGCCGCCTTCTCGGCGCGCATGGTCTTCAGGCGGTACTCGACGTTGGACTCGAACACCCCGGACGGCTGGGCCGTCACCCCGCCCCTGAACTTCCTTACGATTCCCTGCCGTTCGAGTTCGTCGAGGTCGCGGTGGATGGTCATCAGGCTCACCCCGAACCGCTCGGCGAGCTCGGCCGCCGTCGCCGAGCCCTCGGCCAGGACCTGTTCGGCCATGGCGGCCTGGCGGGCGGCGGGGCCCTGCTGTGCACCGGTGCTGCTGCTCATCGTTTCCCGATCCGTCGTCCTGGGCCCTTGGGCCCGTCGGCCTCGAACAGCAGCAGGTTCTCAGGCCGCACCGTCAGCCGTACCGGATCGTCGGGCCGCAGGCCGGCCGTGTCGCCGCGCGGGGCGACCAGCGAGACGTGCTGCCCGCCCAGCCGGACGGTGACCTCGACCGACCGGCCGAGCACCTCGGTGACGTACACGGTGCCGGTGAGCTCGTGGCCGGGCGCGGTGAGGGAGAGGTCGCGCGGGCGCACGCCGACCAGGACCCGCGTGCCTGCGGGGGCCGCCACGCGGACGGGCAGCTCCACCTTCCCGTCCGGCGACCGGAAGCCGCCGTCCTCGGTGACCTTCCCCGGCAGCAGGTTGATCCGCGGCCGGCCGAAGGCCCGGGCCACCTCGGTGTCGTGGGGCTCGTACCAGATCTCCTCACGGGTCCCCGTCTGGACGATCCGTCCGTCTCGGATCACTCCCGTCCGGTCGCCGAGGGCCAGGGCCTCGACCGAGTCGTGGGTGACGTAGAGGGTGGTGGTGCGCTGGACGGCCCCGATCGCCTTCAGTTCGGCGCGCATCTGCTGGCGCAGCTTGGCGTCCAGGTGGGAGAGGGGTTCGTCGAGCAGGAAGGCGCGGGCGGGGCGGACCAGGACCCGGCCGAGGGCGACCCGCTGCCGCTGGCCGTTGGAGAGCAGGCCGACGGGACGGTCCAGCAGGGCGCCGATGCCGAGGAGTTCGGCGATGGCGTGGACGCGGTCGCGGGCCTCGGCGGCGGGCAGGCGGTGACGGGGGGAGCGGAGCGGGGAGGCGAGGTTGTCGTAGGCCGACTTGTGCGGGTAGAGGGCGTAGCTCTCGAAGCACATCGCCACGCCCCGGTCGTAGGGCTCGACGCCCGCCATGTCCTCGCCGTCGATCAGGACCGTGCCGGAGTCGGGGTGTTCGAGGCCGGCGACCGTCTTGAGGGTGGTGGTCTTCCCGGCGCCGGAAGGACCCAGGAGGCAGAAGAACTCCCCTTCCCGGACGTCGAGTTCGAGTCCGTCGAGGGCGGTCACCGGGCCGTACGCCTTGCTGATCCCGCGCAGCCCGATCACGACTTCACCGCCCCGAAGGACAGGCCCCGCACCAGATAGCGCTGGATGGTCAGGGCGAGCAGCAGCGGCGGTACGACCGAGACCAGGGCCGCCGCGGCCGTGAGGTTGTACTTGGGGCGGTCACCGCCCAGGAAGGACAGCGCGCCGACGGTCACCGTCTGGGCCTCGTTGGAAGTGAGGATCAGCGGGAAGACGAAGTTGTTCCAGGCGAAGATGAAGGCCAGCAGCGACACGGCCGCGACGCCCGGCTTGACCAGCGGCAGCGCCACCTTGAAGAAGGCCTGCTTGCGTGTGTAGCCGTCCAGCAGGGCCGCCTGCTCCAGCTCCGGTGTCAGGTCGGCGAAGTAGGACCGCATGATCCACACGATGAGGGGGAGCGTGACCAGTTGCAGGACCCAGATCATGCCGACGTACGTGTCGAACAGTCCGAGCCTCTGGTAGAGCACGAACAGCGGGATGATCACCGTCAGTTCGGGTGCGAAGCGGAATGAGAGCAGCGTGAACATCAGGTTCTCGGAACCCTTGAACCGCCAGCGGGCAGAGGCGTAGGCGGCGGGCAGTCCGACGAGCAGGGACAGCGCGACCGCGCCCACCGACACCACCAGGCTGTTGACGAAGAACCGCACGAACGGGATGCCCTCGCTGTCACCGAGCACCGTCCGGTAGGAGCCGAGGGTGGGGGTGAAGGAGAAGTACGTGCTGAAGAGCTCATTCGCGGGTTTGAGGGACAGGATCACCATCCAGGCGATCGGGAACAGCGCGAAGACGAAGTAGAGGATGAGGGCCGCGTCCGCGAGCAGGCCCGACAGGCGTTTCCTGGTGGTCATTTGGCCTCGGCCGCCTTTCGCTGGATCCGGCCCAGGTGCTTCACCAGCACCATCGCTGCGAGGTACACCACGGCCCACAGCACGATCGTGTAGCTGATGCCGAAGCTGTAGCGCTGGAAGCGGATGGCCTCCAGGTACGCGCGGATCTGCAGGACCACCGTGGAGTCGCCGGGGCCGCCCTCGGTCAGGGCGTAGATGATGTCGAAGACCTTCAGCGAGTCCATGAACCGGAAGATCACCGCGACCAGCACGTACGGCCACAGCATGGGCAGCGTCAGCCGTCGGAAGGTGTACCACCAACCCGCGCCGTCCACGGCCGCCGCCTCGAACGGGGAGGTGGGCAGCGACCGCAGACCGGCGAGGGCGAGGATCGCCACGAACGGGGTGTAGACCCAGACGTCCACGGCGATCGACGAGAGCAGCGCGCCGGTCGGGGTGTCCGTCCACTGAACTCCCCCCAGCCCGAAGGGTTTCAGCAGATGGTTCACCACCCCCACCGACGGCTGGAGCATCAGCTTCCACATGATCGCCGCGATCACCGGGGCGATCATCAGCGGCAGGATGAGGATCTTCTCCAGCACCCGGCCGACGAGCGAGGAGCGGTGCAGCAGCAGGGCGACGGACACCCCGAGCACGGTCTCGGCGGCCGCGGCCCCGACCGCGTACAGCACCGTCACCCATGCGGAGTTCCAGAAGGCGTCCTGGGTGAAGACGGTCTCGTAGTTGTGCAGCCGCACCATGTCGGGCTGCGGCTTGCTCGCCGAGAAGTCGAAGAGGGTGTAGTAGAGGCCGAGTCCGAAGGGGTAGAGGATCCCGCAGGTCAGCAGCAGTGCGGGCACGATCAGGACGTACGGGCGCAGGGTGAGCCGCCGGCCCATGGCCGCTCAGTCCACCTTGGCGGCGAGGTCGCCCGCCAGAGCGTTCAGCACCGACTTCGCGTTCTTGCCGCCGTAGATCTCCTGCAGGGCCGCCGCCCAGCTGGTGGTGGCGTCGAAGAACTGCGCCTGCGGGGTGAACTGGATCTTCGTCTGGTCGACGACCGTCTCGAAGGTCTCGATGAAGCCGGGCAGGTGCCGCATCTTGTCCTTGTAGGCGGCGTCCTGGCTGATCGACTTGCGCACCGGGTCGATGTGGTTGCCGGTGACGGCCGCCCGGCGCAGGTGCTCCTTGCCGGTCGCCCACTGCAGGAACAGCCAACTGGCGCTCTTCTTCTTGGACTTGGCGTTCATGCCGAGCGACCAGATCCACATGTTGGTGGCGAGCGAGCCGTCCGGGCCCTTGGGGCCGGGGTGGAACGCGATCTTCCCTGAGGCGGGGCTGGCGCCCTTCACGGCCTGGAAGTAGGCGGCCGTGTCCGCGTCGAAGAGCATGCCGGCCTTCTTCGCACCCAGGTCGCTGGAGCACTGGTACCAGGTGTACGACGTCCAGGACGGCGGCCCGCCCTGCTTGACCATGCCCGCCCAGTCCTGGGTGAAGGCGACGGCCTCCGGCGTGTTCATCGCGGGCTTCAGCTTCCCGCCGTCCACGGTGAAGTCGTGCAGGCCGTTGCGGGCGTACATGGTCATGAAGCCCGGGTGGATGGTGGCCCAGCTGCGCGAGCCGCGCACGGCGATCCCGTACATGCCGTCGTAACCGGCGCCCGGCGCCTTCCGCTTGACGGCGCCCGCGATCTCGCGCAGTTCGTCGAAGGACTCGGCCGGTTTCAGGCCCAGTTTCGTGAACACCTCGGTGTTGTAGGCGACCACGTTCGTCTCCCAGCCCCACGGCAGCGCGTACTGCCCGCCCCGGCCGAGCGGAGCGCCGTCCTTCAGCGACCACTGGTCGGCCTGGAGGAGGTTGGGGAAGAAGTCCGCCTGGTCCCATTCGGCGCCGGTGGCCGAGGAGTTGCGCATCCAGGGGCCGAGGTCCTCCAGCCAGCCCGGCGGGCCGTACTGCCAGACCATGTACGCGCCGAGCATGAAGACGTCGTAGGAGGCGCGTCCGCTGGACAGGTCGACGGTGAGCTTGTCGAAGTAGTTGTCCTCGGGGAAGACGTCGTACTCGACCTTGATGCCCGTCTTCGTGGTGAAGGACTTCAGGTCGGCGATCAGGGCGTCGGTGTACGGGTGCTTGTTGAGCAGGGCCTTGACCGTCCTGCCCTTCTCCCGCTTCCAGTCGAAGGAGCCGGTGACGTCGTCGGCGGCCGAACCGCCGCCCTTGTCGTCACCGCCGCCGAATCCGGCGCCGCAGGCCGCCAGTAACGGGGTCGCGGCGGCCCCGGCGGTCAGGGCGAGGAAGTGCCGGCGGTCGTGCGCGTGCGTGTCCATCCGTGACCTCCGAGTGGGGTCGGGCCCGGTGCGCTGGGTGGGGTAACACGTCGAGTCGACTCGCTAACAGAGGGTGTAACGGCGGAAGTTGCGCGTCAATCCCTCGCGCAAGCGAAAATCCCGGGTCAATATCGTGGGTAGGTGTGAAGTTCACAGACTGGATCGCGATGCCCGGGAGGTCCGGATGCCGGACGAGCAGGAGGCGTGGCTGGGGATCGACCTGGGCACGCAGGGTGTCCGCGTGCTGGCCGTCACCGGTGACGGGACGGTCGCGGGGCGGGGTTCGGCCCCGCTCGGCGGGCGGCGCGAGGGGGAGCGGCACGAGCAGGATCCGGAGCAGTGGTGGGAGGGGGTGTGCGCGGCAGCGCGGCAGGCGGTGGGGGAGGCGCGCGGGGTGCGGATCGGCGGGCTCGCGGTGTGCGGGACGTCCGGAACGGTCCTGCTGACGGACGTGGCGGGGCGGCCGCTGAGCCCCGGGCTCATGTACGACGACCGGCGGGCCTCGGCGCAGGCGGCACGGGCGCGGGCGGCTGGACTCGCGGTGCAGGACACCTGGGCGCTGCCGAAGGCGATGTGGCTGGTGGCGGAGCACGGCGGCCTCTCCGAGACACCCCGCGGGACCCACCTCTACCTCCGCGTCGCCCGGGCGCCCCGCTTCCGGCTCGCCCACCAGCCCGACGTGATCGTCGCCCGTCTCACGGGCGAGCCCCCGCCCGCCGACTCCTCCCACGCCCTCAAGACGGGCTACGACCTCGAACACGACGCCTGGCCGCACTCCGCCCTCACCGAACTCGGCCTCCCGGACGGCCTGTTGCCCGACGTCGTACGCCCCGGAACACGGCTCGGCGAGGTCTGCCGGGCCGCCGCCGAGGCCACCGGCATCCCCGCCGGCACCCCCGTCGTCGCCGGAATGACCGACGGCTGCGCGGCCCAGATCGCGTCCGGCGCCCTGCGCCCCGGCGCCTGGAACTCGGTGCTCGGCACCACCCTGGTCCTCAAGGGCGCCTCCACCGCACCGGTCCACGACCCCACCGGAGTGGTCTACAACCACCGAGCCCCCGACCGGACCTGGCTGCCCGGCGGAGCCTCCAGCGTCGGCGCGGGGGTGCTGACGGCGGCCTTCGCGGGCGCCGACCCGGCGGTCATGGACGAGCGGGCGGCCGCCCACGAACCGTCCGGCGCGGTGGCCTACCCGCTGGTCTCACCCGGTGAACGCTTCCCCTTCCACGCCCCGCAGGCCGTCGCCCTCGTCCTCGGCGAACCGGAGGACGACGCCGATCTGTGGGCCGCCCTGCTGCAGGGCGTCGCCTTCACCGAGCGGCTCTGCCTGGACTACCTGCACCACCTGGGCGCCCCGCTGGACGGCCCGCTCACCTTCACCGGCGGTGCCGCCCGCAGCCGGTACTGGAACCAGCTGCGCGCCGACATCCTGGGCCGCCCGGCCCGCGTACCGGACCAGACCGAACCGGCGCTGGGCATGGCGGCACTGGCCGCCCACGGTGTGAACGCCTCCCTCGGGCTCGCCGACGTCGCCGAGCGTATGGTCCGTGTCCGTACCGTCGTGGAACCCCGCCCGGACCGGACCGCCCTGTTCGCCGGGCCGTACGCCCGGCTGGTCGACGAACTGACGGCACGCGGCTGGCTCCCGCCCCCTGTCGCGGCGCACGCGCACGCCCGCCTCACCCGGAATACTGCGGACTCATGACCGCCACCCTCCTCCTGGCCCGCCACGGCCAGACCGTCTGGCACGCCGAGAACCGATACGCGGGGATCAGCGACGTGCCGCTCACCGAGACCGGGCACGCGCAGGCGGCAGCCCTCGGCCGGTGGGCCGCCGCCCACCCCGTCGACGCCGTGTGGACCTCACCCCTGTCCCGGGCGGTCGTCACCGCCGAGCCCGCCTGCCGGGCCCTCGGGCTCACCCCGAGCCGCGAACCCGACCTGCGCGAATGCGACTTCGGCGTGGTGGAGGGCCGCACTCTCGCGCAGTTCGCGCGGGAGGACCCGGACGCGGCGGCGGCCTTCGGCGCCGACCCGGCGGCCCACCCCTTCCCCGGTGCCGAGGACCCGGCCGCCGCCGCCGTCCGGGGCGCCGCCGCCCTGCGCCGCATCGCCGCCGCCCACGACGGCGAACGCGTCCTCGTCGTCGCCCACAACACCCTGCTGCGGCTGGTGCTGTGCCGCCTGCTGTCCATCCCGCTCGGCGAGTACCGACGCGTCTTCCCGCAGCTGCGCAACGCCGCCGTCACCGAACTCCGCATGGAGCCCGACCAGGTGAGTCTGCTCTCGCTGAACGTGCCCTGTGACCGCGGAGCGGCGTAGGCCCGGTGTGACTACGCGGCCACGGACGTGTAGTGCGAGGCGTCGCCCTCGATCGCGTAGCTCTCCTTGCCCTCGACGCCGACCGGGATGTCACCGGCGACGGTCACCCGGTGCAGTCGGCGCGGCAGGCCGTCGTAGTTGTCGACGGCGTGGTGCTGGGTGATGCGGTTGTCGAACAGGACGAGCTGCTTCTCGGACCAGCGGTGCCGCAGGACGTTCTCCGGCCGGGTCACGTACGCCTGGAGCAGGTCGAGGATCTTGCGGGACTCGCCGGGGGAGAGCCCGACGATCCGCTGGGCGAACCCGCCGATGAACAGCCCGCGTTCACCGGTCAGCGGGTGGACGCGGACCACCGGATGGACCGTGCGGTACTTGATGGACGTGAACTGGGCGCGCTGCGCGGCCTGCCGCTCGTCGATCTCCTCCTCCGGTACGGCGTAGTCGTAGTCGTTGGTGTGTTCGGCCCACAGCGTGTCCGCCAAAGCGCGCAGTGCGTCGGGCAGTTGGCGGTAGGCGGCGGCCGAACTGGCGATCAGGGTCTCGCCGCCGTACGGCGGGATCGTCAGGGAGCGCAGGGTGCTGGCCTGCGGCGGGTTGAGGACGAAGGTGACGTCGGTGTGCCAGTGGTTGGCGGCCCGGCCGCGCTCGCTGTCGACCGGCAGGACGTTCGGGACGCCGTCGACGGACGAGACCGTCGGATGGGCGGTGGTGACGTCGCCGAAGTGGCGGACGAAGGCCTGCTGGCCCTCGTCGTCCAGGTTCACGTCGTCGAAGACGAGCGCCTTGTGGACGTTGAGGGCTTCACGGATCACGGTGACCGTCTCCGCGTCGAGAGGCTGGGAGATGTCGACGCCGGACACCCGGGCGCCGATGTTCGCGGTGACCTTCTGGATCTCGATCTCGGACATGGTGTGCGGGGTCCTTTCAGACGAGTGCGGGCTGGAGGTACTGGTTGGCGGGGCGGGGGAGGCCGTAGCGCTCCCGCAGGGTCCGGCGGCTGCCGTACTCCGTGCGGAACAGGCCGCGGGCGCGCAGGATCGGGACGACGTGGTCGACGAAGGCGTCGAGGCCGGAGGGCAGGACGGCCGGCATGATGTTGAAGCCGTCGGCGGCGCCGCGGGTGAACCAGCTCTCGATCCGGTCGGCGACCTGCTCGGGCGTGCCGGCGAAGGTGAGGTGCCCGCGCCCGCCGCCGAGCCGCCCGATCAGCTGCCGGACGGTGAGCCGCTCGCGCCGGGCCAGCTCGACCACGAGCGTGTAGCGGCTCTTGGCGCCCTCGACGGCCTCCTCGGGCGGCAGATCGGCGGGGAGCCGGGCGTCCAGTTCCAGCGTTCCCGCCGGAAGTTGCAGCAGCCGTTCCAGGTTGGCTACGCCGTGCCGGTGCACGATGTGGTCCTGCAGCAGCTGCTCGTTCGCCCGCGCCTCGGCCTGCGTCGACCCGAGGACCGGCACGATCCCGGGCAGCACCTTGATCTGCTCGGGATCCCGGCCGGCCGCCCTCGTACGGGACTTGAGGTCGGCGTAGAAGGCCTGCGCGTCCTCGATGGTCTGCTGCGCGGTGAACACGGCCTCCGCGTACCGGGCCGCGAACGCCCTGCCGTCCTCGCTGGACCCCGCCTGCACGAGCAACGGGTAACCCTGCGGTGAGCGGGGGACGTTGAGCGCGCCCTCGACACTGAAGTACGTCCCCTTGTGACGGGGCGGATGGATCTTGCCGTCGTCCCCCCAGACGCCGGCCGCCTTGTCGGCGACGACCGCGTCGTCCTCCCAGCTGTCCCAGAGCTTCAGCGCCACGTCGAGGAACTCGGCGGCCCGGGCGTACCGCTCCGCGTGCGCGGGCTCGTGCTCCAGGCCGAAGTTCCGGGCGGCCTCCGCACCCGCCGTGGTGACGATGTTCCAGCCCGCCCGGCCACCGCTGATGATGTCCAGCGAGGCGAACTTGCGGGCCAGGTTGTAGGGCGAGTTGTAGGAGGTCGAGGCGGTGGCGATCAGCCCGATGTGCTCGGTCGCCGTCGCCAGCGCGGTGAGCAGCGTCAGCGGTTCCAGGGCGCCGGCCGGGCGCTGGGCGAGGTTGCTCCACAGCTGGGGGCCGTCGGCGAGGAAGAGCGAGTCGAACGTGCCGCGCTCGGCGATCCTGGCCAGGCGTACGTAGTGGTCCAGTTCGACGTGCGCGAACGGATCGCTTTCGGGCAGCCGCCACGAGGCCTCGTGGTGACCGGTGTTCATGAGGAAGGCGTTGAGGTGGAGCCGGCGGGTCATCGGTGTTCCTCCGGGGAGCCGAGGTCGGTGGTCGTGCGTGGCTCGGTGACTCCGAGGCCGGTGGTCATGCGGGGGCCTCGGTGACTCCGAGGCCGGTGGTCATGCGGGGGCCTCGGTGACTCCGAGGGCCGTGAGAAGCCGCTCCCGGTACTCGCCGAGCAACGGGTCCCGGTAGGAGCGCGGATGGGGCCGGTCGACGGTCAGGTCGAGGCCGATGCGCCCCTCGTCCAGGACCAGGACCCGGTCGGCGAGGACGATCGCCTCGTCGACGTCGTGGGTGACGAGCAGGACGGACGGCCGGTGCCGTTTCCACAGCTCCCGCAGCAGGGTGTGCATCCTGATCCGGGTCAGCGCGTCCAGGGCGCCGAACGGCTCGTCGGCCAGCAGCAGTTCGGGCTCGCGGACCAGCGACCGGGCGAGCGCGGCACGCTGGGCCTCGCCGCCGGACAGCTCATTGGGCCAGGCCCGCTCGCGTCCTTCGAGCCCCACCTCGGCGAGCGCCTCGCGCCCCTTGCGCTCGGCGTCCCTGCCGTCGAGGCCGAGAACCACGTTGTCCAGCACCCGCCGCCACGGCAGCAGGCGTGAGTCCTGGAAGACCACGGACATCCGTTCCGGCGCGGTGAGCCGGCCGCTCCCGGTGACGTCGTGGTCCAGTCCCGCGATCGCCCGCAGCAGGGTGCTCTTGCCGGAGCCGCTGTGGCCGAGGAGCGCCGTGAACTGTCCGGCCGGCAGGTCGAGGTCGATGCCGTCGAGGACGGTCCGTTCCTCGAACGACCGGGTCAGGCTACAGAGTTGGACGGCGGGCCGGGTCAGCTGCTCAGTGTGCGGCGCCATGACAGCACCCTCCGTTCGACGAGGCGGACAGCGCTGTCGGAGGCCAGGCCGAAGACCCCGTAGACGAGCAGCCCGACGAGGATCACGTCGGACTGGCCGTAGTTCTGGGCCTGGAACATCATGTAGCCGAGTCCGCTGGTGGCGTTGATCTGCTCCAGCACGACCAGGCCCAGCCAGGAGCCGGTCACCCCGAGCCGGAGTCCCACGAAGAATCCGGGCAGGGCGCCGGGGATGACGATCTGCCGGACGAACCGCACCCTCGACAGGCCCTGCACCTCGGCCAGTTCGACGAACCGGCTGTCGATGCCGGACAGGGCGGCGTGCGTGTTCAGGTAGATCGGGATATAGACGACGATGGCGATGATGGCGATCTTGAAGGCCTCGCCGATGCCCAGCCAGAGGATGAACAAAGGGATCAGGCCGAGCGTCGGGATCGCCCGGTTGAGCTGCACGGTCCCGTCGATCAGCACCTCGCCGACGCGGCTGAGCCCGGACGCCAGCGCGAGCACGACCCCGGCAGTGAGGCCGATCGCGAAGCCCAGGGCGGCCCGCTCCAGAGAGGTGGCGATGTCGGTGCGCAGGGTCCCGGCGCTCCACAGGCGTCCGGCGGTCCGCAGCACCGCCCAGGGCGCGGGGATCGCGCCGGGGTCGAGCCGGCCGGCGGCGGACGCGGCGGCCCACACGGCGATCAGGACGGCGGGACCGACCAGTCGGGTGGCCGGCAGCCGCCTGCCCGGGGAGAGGCCCCGGCGTCGCCGTCGTACGGGACGGCTCTCGTGCTGTGCCGTCGTCGGCGCGGCGGTGGTCGTGGTCACGGCGCTCACCTCCGGTACTCCGCCGGTACGGCCTTCGCGGCGATGGACTCGAACCGGTGGTCGAAGAGCGAGGAGACGTCGAACTTCTTCACGAAGCCGCCCTCCGCCAGCAGATCGGCGGTCTCCTGCTCCCATCTGATCGCCTCGTCCCAGCTCGGCGGGAACAGCGGCTTGTTGGCGAGGTCGGAGATGCCCTTGGCCTGCGCGAGGGTCAGGTTCTGGGTCTTGACGTAGAACTCCTCGTTCCAGGTGTCGGGATGCTCGTACTGCCAGACCTGGCCCTTGGCCCAGTACGGGATGTACGCGGCGACGGCGGCGGCCTTCGCGGAGTCGGCGAGGACCGAGGACGGGGCCCACAGCAGGTTGAGCAGGTCGACGACGTCCGTGGCGATCACACGGGCGCCCTTGGCCTTGTACTGCTGCAGATAGGCGGGCGCCTGGCTGTTGGCGAGCGGCGCGATGTCGACCTGCCCGGACTGCAGGGCGGTCAGGAACTGGTTGCTGGTCAGCGGCACCAGCTGCACGTCGTCGTACTTCAGTCCCGCCTGCTTCAACGCCCGCAGGAGGACGACTCCTTGCGCCTGCCCCTGGGAGAAGGCGAGCTTCCTGCCCTTGAAGTCGGCGACCGCGTGGATGTCGCTGCCGGGCCTGGTGGCGAAGAGGTAGTTCGGCTTGCGGGTGATGTCGATCGCGACGATCTTCGCGTCGAAGCCCTGGTAGTGGGCCTGGATCGGAGGTATGCCCGCGTTGTTGGCGAGGTCCAGGGACTTGGCGCGGAAGGCGTTGATGACGTCGGGGCCCGCGCCGATGTTCACCCAGCTCGACACCTTGAACGGCAGCCCGCCCAACCCGGCCAGCAGGAACTGGAGTTGTTGGGCGTTCAGATAGGAAGCGACCTTGAGGCTGGTGCCAGCCGGGACCTTGTCGGCGAGCGGGGCCGAGGTGGCGCCGCGGGTGTCGGCGGCGGCGCTGCCGTTCGCGCAGCCGCTCAGGCCGGCGACCCCGGCCGCGGCGCCGAGCACTGAGGTGAGGAAGAGCCGTCGGTCGACACCCGACACGGGCGAGGAAGGCATGGCAGAACTCCGTGGGTCGAGAAGGAAAGAACGCATGCGGAATTCCAGTCGGCAGACGCCGGGAAAAGGAATTCACACAGATTTCACGCAGGGGGAAATGAGCGCTTCACACGCGGCAACGTGTCAGCAACAAGAGGTGCGACAGCTCACGAACAGGCTCATGACCAGGATGTTCCTGGTCGGGTCCCACCGCTGTCAACATTCGGAGTTTCTGAATTAAATAGCCCGAGGTGACATCGCCAGCGGATCCCGGTAGAGCACGTCCAGAACCACCGAACCACCCGCCACCGCGAGCACCGAATCCGGGAAACTCGTCGGCACCACATGTGCCGCGCGATCGACGCCGACCCCGTCGCGCAACGCGCTCAGACAGTCGTCGCGGTGAATGGTCCCCACCTCGGTCACGACCACCGTCTCCGAGTTGAGCACGTCCAGCAGCAGCCGCACCGCCCGCCCGACGGCAGCCGCCCGCTCCACCAGCAACCGCGTCGCCCGGTGATCGCCCGCGGCCGCGGCCGCGACCACCCGCATCGGGTTCGTACCCGCGGGCACGCCCGCCGCCCGCGCCCGCCGGCACAGCGTCCGCTCGCTCAACTCGGCCTGCAGACAGCCGGTCCGCCCGCAGTCGCAGGGTTCCGTGCCGCCCGGCACCGGCAGATGGGCGATCGCCCCGGCCTGCGACCGGGGCCCGTGATGCACCTCGTCGCCGGTGGCGAACGCCGCGTCGACCACATTGCCGACGAACAAATGCAGCATGCCGGCGCCGTCCCGGGGCGGCCCGAACAGCCGCTCCGCGTTGACCAACGCCCTTGCGTGCCCGTCGACATGGACCGGAAGCCCCATGCGCTCGCCGAGCACGTCCCGCACCGCGACCTCCCGCCAGCCCAGCAGCGGGTGCTCCACGACGGTTCCCGACTCCCGGTCCACCCAGCCGCCGACGGCGACGCCGACGCCGAGCGGCCGACAGCCCGGCGCCTTCGAGAGCAGGCGGGTCAGCCCCTCGGCGGCCCGCGCCAGCACCCGCCCCGGCTCGGTGCTCCCGTGCTTCAGCTCGCGGCTGACCAGCACCCGTCCGCGCAGGTCGAGCAGGGCCACGGTGGTGTACGGCACCGCCACGTGCACGCCGGCGACCACGAACCGCGAGTCGTCGAGGTCCAGGGGGACGTGCGGGCGCCCGACGCCGCCCGAGCGCCGGGGCTCGGACGCCTCCCGGATCAGGCCGAGTTCGGTGAACCGGGCGCAGTAGTCCGTCACCGACGCCGGCGACAGGCCGGTCAGCCGGGCGATGGTGGAGCGGGCCACCGGCCCGTGCTCCAGCACGGAGCGCAGCACGATGCTGGCGCTCGTACGGCGCCGGTCGTCGCCGCGGGGACGGTCATGACGGGGAGCAGGGGAGGTGAGAGTGGTGGTCGCGGTACGGGGCATGGCGATCATCCTCGAAGAACGGTTCCGACACAGCGCCGTCTCGTGCGGCGGGGCGTGCCGAATCCGGTCCGTGCGCCCCGCTACGAGGGCCTGTCGTCGAATTCCCGCCTGCCCGGCGGCAATTCGACGACAGGCCCTAACCGCGGCGACAGGCGGACGCGCCAACTCGTCGCAGGTCGACATGGCGACGCGACGAGAAGTTCCGGGACTGGGCGACCATGCGGCCGAAGCTAGCAAAACCGGCCGACGCTGCCCAGACGGCGACCGCTGGGCGAGACGACGAAACCCAGGTCACCCCGCCTCCGTGACCGGTGTCACGCGGAGACCCGTGTAACTCGCATCCTTTGTCCGGAGCCCACGAAGGCCCGGCCGCAGCCTTTGTCGAGCGCTGACGGTGATCGCGGCGAGCACTCCGGGTTAGCGTCACGGTGTCCCCGACCGTTCCGATCCCGGAGCCCCCATGAGCACCGCTGCCGTCACCCCCGCCCGCCCCGGACAGGTCCTCGCCGACCTCCTCCCCGCCTCCCGCGTCCGGGACGTGGCCCTCGTGGTCGGCGGTGCCGTGCTCACCGGCCTCGCGGCCCAGATCTCCGTCCCCGTCCCGCACTCCCCGGTGCCGGTGACCGGCCAGACCTTCGCCGCGCTGCTGGTCGGCACGAGCCTCGGCGCGAGCCGTGGCCTGGCCTCGCTCGTCCTGTACGCGCTCGCCGGTCTCGCCGGTGTGCCGTGGTTCGCGGGCGGCACCTCCGGTGTCTCCGTCTCCTTCGGCTACATCCTGGGCATGCTGCTGGCGTCCGCCGCCGTCGGCGCCCTGGCCCGCCGCGGCGCCGACCGCTCCGTGTGGCGCATGGCGGGCACGATGCTGCTGGGCGAGGCCCTCATCTACGCCGTCGGTGTCCCGTACCTGGCCTACGCCGCCGGCCTGTCCGCCTCCGCCGCGATCGCCGCCGGCCTCACCCCGTTCCTGATCGGCGACGCCCTCAAGGCCGCCCTGGCCATGGGCCTCATGCCGGCCGCCTGGAAGTTCGTCGGCCGGCGCTGAGTTCGTAGGGGCCACCGAAGAGGTTCGCCGGGTCGTGGAGCGACTTCAGCCCGGCGAGCCTCGCGTGCGTCGCGGGGTCGTACAGTCCCTCGCTCCGGTCGCCGGCCCCGAACGAGAAGTTGCGGGCCCGCCCGAGAGTCGCGTCCGCGAGCAGTGCGAGCGCCGGGTCCACCACCGCACGCGCCTGCTCCCGCTCCCCGACGCTCAACAGCCTTAGCAGGAACCGTCCTTCGCGGTACGGCACCGAGTTCGGCGCGGGCCGCGCGAGGGCGCCGCCCAGATGGTTGATCTGCACCACGCACATCGGGCCGCCCGCGTCCGGCCCGGTGCGGGCGAGGAGTTCGCCGGCCGCGGCGAGGTCCGGTTCGCCCAGCACCGCGCTGTCGCCGTAGTAGGCGTGCGGGAAGTCCGGGTCGCTGTGGATGGTGTGGCTCTCCGAGTACGGCATCCAGCGCAGCGAGTCCGCGAGCACGGGCCCCGACTCCCGCAGCGCGGCCACGACCGCGTCACCGTCGCCGCCGGTGTACGCGACCCGCACCGAGATCACGTACCGCCCGCGCAGATGCGGCTCGAGCGCCGGCAGGTCCGGATATGGTACGGCGGCGAAGGACGAGGTCAGCCCGTCCGGCACGGTCCGGGTCCACGCCTCGTAGGCCCGCAGCAGGGCCGTCGGGTCGGCCTCGCGCCCGTCGAAGGCGAGCGAGCCGCCGTAGAGCCGGCGCACCGGCACGAGGCCGATCTCCAGACCGGTCACGACGCCGAAGTCGTGGCCGGCGCCCAGCAGCGCCCAGTACAGGTCGGGGTCGGACTCGCAGGTCACGTGCCTCGGCCGCCCGTCCGCCGTCACCACGTCCAGTGAGCGCACATGGTCGGCCGCGTACCCGAACTCCCGCGCGAGGATGCCCAGTCCGCCGCCGAGGGTGTACGAGACGGCGCCGACGCCCGGCGCGGAGCCGTTGAGCGGTGCGAGCCCGTACGGTTCGGCCGCCGCGACGACCTGTCCCCAGCGCACGCCCGCCTGCACCCGGACGGTTCGGGCACCGGCGTCCACGACGACGCCGTCCATCCGTTGCGTCGTGACGAGCACCCCGCCCCGCGAGGCCCCGGGCAGCCCGTGACCGGTGGCCTGGACACGCACCGGCAGGCCGTGCCCGGCCGCGTGGCGCACGGCTGCGCTCACGTCGTCGGCCGAGGAGACGGCGAAGACCGCGTCCGGCCGCAGGTCGAACCCGGTCTGGAAACCGGAGAGTTCGCCGTCGTAGCCCGGGTCGCCCGGGCGCAGGACGAGCGGGTCGGTGGTGTTCTCGGCGAGGTCCATGACCCGCACTGTCCCCGCATAACCTGACAGCCGCCGTCAGCTTTTCGGGAGACGGGCCCGGCGGGAGCGATCACTCCCGCCAAGCCCTTCCGTCCCGTGACCCGCTCAGCCGCGCGGCCGCAGCGGACCGGTCGGCCGCCGGGTCGACCACCACAGCCCGGCCGCCCCGGCCGCGACCAGCGTCGCGCCCGCCGCGCCCAGCGGCAGGACGTCCCGCCCGACGCCGGTCTTCGGCAGTTCGGTCTCGCCGCCCGGCGCCACCGGCTTGTTGTCGGTGCCGAGGAGCAGCGGGGTGGCGGGCGCGTTCGGAGACGGGTTGTTGGTGCCGAACGGGACCGGCCCCTGCTGCCAGTACGTCTTCTTCCCGTCGCCGCTCTGCACGGGCAGACAGATCTTCCCCGTCTTGCCCAGGTCGTACGTCGCGTCGACGGCGTACGACTTCGACCTACCGGCCGCCAGATTGTCGACGGTGCAGGAGAAACCGCTGTTCGAGCCTTTCGGAAGACTGTTCTTGTCGATCGCCGAGCAGCCGTCGACGTTCTTCACCGTGAGGCCGTCGAAACCGACGACCAAAAGCTGGATCTTTCCGCTGTCCTTGTTCCCCTGATTCTTGACCGTGGCGGTGATCGCCGTTTTCTTCGTGCTGTTGTCGACCGAGATCTTCGAGGGAAGGAGTGTGGTCAGTTCAACGCCCGCCGGTGCCTTGTCCATGACCTTTCCCCCCTTGCTGCTCCCGGGGCCCTGGTCGTCCGCGCTGGCGGTGCAGGAAAGGATCATCACCGCCGAAAAAGATGCCGTGACCAGCGATCCCGTGATGACCGTACTGCGGCGAGTACTCATGTTCGCATCCCCCTTGACTCCCCCTGGCTGCGCCTGAAATCGCAGTACTTGAAGAGCTACCACAAGATTTCTCCGCACTATGCTGGTACGGCATGAAGTGTGACCATTGTGTTTCAGTGGGGGCGGGTCTCAGTGCTACCGAGGTCGTCTCGGGTTTCAGGGGTTGTTTCAGTTGGTCGAGGGGGCGCCGTGGATTTGCCGGGGAATGCGAGGAGCGGTGGTGTTCAGGGGCTGCTGGTGACGGGTCGTTATCGGCTGGTCGAAAGTATCGGGCAGGGGGGAATGGGGCGGGTGTGGCGGGCGGCGGACGAAATGCTCGACCGCCCGGTGGCCGTCAAGGAGATCCGCATCGACGGCATGGACGCCGAGGACACGCGCACCCGCCGCGAACGCACCCTGCGCGAGGCCAGGGCCACGGCCCGCATCGACCACCCCAACGTGGTCCGCGTCTACGACGTGGTCGACGAGGGCGAACGCCTGTGGATCGTCATGGAGTTGGTCAGGGGCCGCTCGCTGGAACGCATCCTGGCCGAGGACGGCCCCCTGAGCCCGCGGGAGACGGCACGCACCGGGCTCGGCCTGGTGGCGGCCCTGCGGCAGGTCCACGCCCGCGGCGTCCTGCACCGCGACATCAAACCCGGGAACGTGATCGTCGAGGGCTCCGGCGAACCCGACCGCCGGGTCGTCCTGACCGACTTCGGCATCGCCGCGATCCAGGACGCCAAGGCCCTCACCATGGTCGGCATGCTGGTCGGCTCGCCCGACTACATGGCCCCCGAGCGGGTCTCCGGCCGCCCGCAGGGCCCGCCGTCCGACATCTGGTCCCTGGGCGCGACCCTCTGCGCGGCCCTGGGCGGCCGTTCCCCCTTCTCCCGCGGCACCACCCTGGCCACCCTGCACGCGGTGCTCCACGAGGAGCCAGAACTCCCCGCCGCGGCCGGCCCCCTGAGCCACGTCCTGGCAGCACTCCTGGAGAAGGAACCCGAGGCCAGGCCTGCCCTGCGGGAACTGGAAGAGGCCCTGCGCCCCGTCGCCTTCCCGCCGCCCACCCCGACCTTGCCGGTGGGCACCGGCGGCGCGGAACCGGTGGAGGAGGGGCACCCGCCGGGCCGACCGACGGCTGCGGGCACCCCCACACCCCCCTCACCAGAGCCGCCCACTCACGGGTACCGGCCCTCGCACGAACCGCCCGCCCCGCACACCCTGCCGGTACGAGCCACCCCGGACCCCCGGCGCCCCGTGCCGCCGGAGGACACCCCACCTCCGGCCCGACAGGACACCCACCCGCTCCGCCGCGGCCACCCGCCACTCGAACCGTCACCCGCCTCCGCCTCACCGGCCGTCGGTCCTCCTCCCGCCGAAGGGCCGCCCGAACCCGCCGCACCGGCCGGGACTGCCGTGGCACCCACGGACCCCGGCGAGGCTCCCCTCGGCGGCCTCCGGACATCCGCTGCCGCCGAGGTTCCCTCCGAGCTGCGCTCGGAAGCCGGTGCGGAGAAGCCGTCCGCCAACTCCCCGGCGGCCGACCCCACTTTGCCAAGCCCTCCGGCCACCACCCGCCCCGGCGTCTCCCTGACCCGCTCCCCGGCGGTGACCCGGCCCCGCCCCGCGGCCCCACCGAGCCGCTCCGTGCACGAACACCTGGGCCCCCACCCGCTGCACGGCGAGCCCCCGGTCCTGGCGCCCCCGCCCGCGACCGGTCGCCGTCGCCGCCGTGCCGGGCTCCTGGCCGCCGCCGCGCTGGTCGCCGCCGGCGCGGTGGTCGTTGTGACACTGCTCCTGAACTCCGGTTCGCAGGGCGGCGATCACGCCGGTCCCACGACCTCCGCGACCAAGCCCCCCACCACCTCCGGCAGCAGCCCGCCTCCCACCGTGGAGGGCACCTCCCGGCCGCGGACACTGCCACCGGGGACCCACGAGGAGGCCGGCGGCTACGCGTGGGCGACCCCCAAGGGCTGGAAGCGCAACGTGATGACGGGAGCCGAGGTCCACTACACCTCGCCCGACGGCGCCCAGGAACTCGTGGCGAAGTCCTCCATCGCCCGCGACGACCTCATGGGGACCTGGCGGCAGTCGGAGCAGGACGCCCACCAGGGCCAGAACTACCAAAAGATCCGCCTGGAGCAGACGACCTTCCGCGGCCACCCGGCGGTGGTCTGGGAGTACACCTTCACCCTCAAGGGCGTGAACTGGCACGCGCGGCTGCTCGGCTTCGACCAGGAGGGCAGGTCGTACCAGATCAACACCTGGTACCACCCGGACGTCGAGACCCAGGCCGTCAGGATCTACGACCGGGTCAAGGACAGCTTCACCGTCCTGTGAGCAGGGGAGCCCGGCAGAGCACGCCGAAGGGGCCCGCGGTACGAACCGAGAGCCCCTTCCGGCACGTACGGCACCCCGCGCGTCAGCCGGTCCTGACCTTCCCGGCCTCGTCAAGCGCCGCGGCGGGCACGGCGTCGCCCACGGCCGCCGGGCGGCTCCCGCGGACCTTCTCCCTGACCACGGCGATCACCACCACGACCGCCGCGACCAGCAGCGACAACAGCACGGTCTCGCGTCCGTCGTGCTCGGTGTCCGTGAGCATGTAGCCCAGCACGAACACGATCAACGCGGCCGTCGCCCACGTCAGATACGGGTACAGCCACATCCGTACGACCAGCTTCTCCGGCGCCTCGGCCTGGATGATCCGCCGCATCCGAAGCTGCGAGAAGCAGATGACCAGCCACACGAACAGGGCCACCGCGCCACTGGAGTTGACCAGGAAGAGGAAGACCGAGTCGGGGAACTTGTAGTTGAAGAAGACGGCCACGAAGCCGAACACCACCGACGCCACGATCGCCGCCATCGGCACACCCCGGGACGTGGTCCGCGCGAACGCCTTCGGCGCGTCGCCCCGCTCGCCCAGCGAGAAGGCCATGCGGGAGGCCGTGTACAGGCCGGAGTTGAGACAGGACAGCACCGACGTCAGCACGATGAAGTTCATGATCTGGCCGGCGTGCGCGATCCCGAGGGAGTCGAGGGCGGCGACGTAGGAGCCCTGATCCTTGATGGACGGGTCGTTCCACGGCAGGAGGCAGACGACGACGGAGATCGAGCCCAGGTAGAAGACGGCGATACGCCAGATGATGCTGTTCGTCGACTTCGTCACCGCCCGCTGCGGGTCCTCCGACTCGCCCGCCGCCAGGGTCGCGATCTCGCTGCCCATGAAGGAGAAGACGACGAGCAGCACACCGGTGAGGATCGCGCCGGGGCCGTGCGGGAGGAAGCCGCCGTGGCCGGTCAGGTTGTCCAGGCCCGCCTTGTCGCTGTGGACGCCCGGCAGCACACCGAACACCGCGAGCGCGCCGACGACGATGAACGCGCCGATCGCGACCACCTTGATCCCGGCGAACCAGAACTCGAACTCGCCGTAGGAGCCGACCGAGACGAGGTTGGTGGCGGTCAGCACGACCATGACGATGAGCGCCCAGCCCCACTGCGGGACCGCCGGTATCCAGCCCTCGAGGATCTTGGCGCCGGCGGTGGCCTCCACCGCCAGGACCACCACCCAGAAGAACCAGTACAGCCAGCCGATGGAGAAGCCGGCCCAGCGGCCCAGCGCCCGGTCGGCGTGGGCGGAGAACGAACCGGAGGTGGGGTTCGCGGCGGACATCTCGCCGAGCATGCGCATCACGAGGACGACGAGTGTGCCGACGAGGGCGTACGACAGGAGGATGCCGGGTCCCGCGGTGGCGATACCGGAGCTGGAGCCGACGAAGAGGCCCGCGCCGATGACACCGCCGATGGCGATCATCGACAGATGACGGTTCTTGAGTCCTGCCTGGAGCCCGGAGGGCTGGTGCCCGGAAGTCATGGGGGAATTCCTTTGCGCCGGGTGAGCGGTCTGAGCGGTTTCCCGCACAGGGGTGTGTACGGGTCGGTCCAGTGAAACGGAGGCAAGGGAATTCGTGAACCTTTGAATCCGGATCGTTATTTGAGGTTTCCTTGAGGTTCCATGGTGAGGCACGGATTCCCCTTGGCCGACACCCGGGGCTGCTGCCCGGAAACGGCCGTGTCACACTCACAGGCATGCGCGTGTATCTCGGCTCCGACCATGCCGGCTTCGAACTCAAGAACCACCTCGTCGAGTGGTTGAAGGCGGCCGGCCACGACCCCGTCGACTGCGGCCCGCACATCTACGACGCCCAGGACGACTACCCGCCCTTCTGCCTGCGTGCCGCCGAACGGACGGCCGCGGACCCCGACTCCCTCGGCATCGTGATCGGCGGCTCCGGCAACGGCGAGCAGATCGCCGCCAACAAGGTGAAGGGCGTGCGCGCGGCGCTCGCCTGGAGCGAGGAGACCGCCTCGCTCGGCCGCCAGCACAACAACGCCAACGTCGTCGCGGTGGGCGCGCGCATGCACACGGCCGAGGAGGCGACGAAGTTCGTCGAGACCTTCCTGGGCACCCCGTTCTCCGGTGACGAGCGCCACATCCGCCGCATCGACATGCTCGCGGACTACGAGACGACGGGCGACCTGCCCCCGATCCCGGCGCACCACCCGCAGCAGGACTGACGCCCCGCGAAAGGGGCCGGAAAGGAACGGGCACCGTGCCAGAGGGGCACAGGATCCACCGGCTGGCGTCCGACTACGCCGACCGCTTCTCCGGCACGGCGCCGCGCGTCACCAGCCCCCAGGGCAAGTTCTCCGACGCCGCCGCACTGCTCGACGGCGCCCGGCTCACCCGTACGGAAGCCCACGGAAAGCACCTCTTCCTGGGCTTCCGTGACGGCGACTGGGTCCACATCCACCTCGGCCTCTTCGGCAAGGTGACCTTCGGCGACGCCCCGGCGCCCCCGCCGACCGACACAGTCCGGCTGCGCCTGGCGAACGCCGCCTCCTACGTCGACCTGCGCGGCCCGACGACCTGCGCGCTCGTCACGGACGCCGAGAAACGGGCGATACACGCCCGCCTCGGCCCCGACCCGCTGCGCGCCGACGCCGACCCGCGGCCGGCGTACCGGCGGATCTCCCGCAGCCGTACGACGATCGCCGCACTGCTGATGGACCAGAAGGTGATCGCCGGCGTCGGCAACGTCTACCGCGCCGAGGTCCTCTTCCGGCACGGCATCGACCCCTACCGGGCGGGCAAGGACATCACCCCGGCCGAGTGGGACGCGATCTGGGCCGACCTCGTCGCGCTGATGCGCGAGGGCGTGCGCGACAACCGCATCGACACCGTCCGCCCCGAACACACCCCGGAGGCCATGGGCCGCCCGCCGCGTGTCGACGACCACGGCGGCGAGGTCTACGTCTACCGCCGGGCCAACCTGCCCTGCCACATCTGCGGCGCCGAGATCCGCACCGCCGACCTCGCCGCCCGCAACCTCTTCTGGTGCCCCACCTGCCAGCGGACCTAGAAGCCGTGCGGCAGCCACGGGGCCGGCGTCGAAGCGAAGGCCAGTGACGCCTCCGCCAGCGCGCCCTGGCGCAGCTCCCGCACCCGCCCGGCCGCGGCGAGCGCCTCCAGGGTGACGCCGCCGAGGTAAGCCGACCCCAACTCCCGCACCGACAGGGCGAGATCGGGAGCGTCCTCGGTGCGGGCGCAGGAGGCGCCCTTCGGGTCGCCGGTCAGCCGCCAACGGCCCTCGTTCCAGGGGCAGAAGGCGTCCTCGACCGCCAGTACCACGTCCACCGGCGCCTGGTAGGTCCGCGCCTGAAGCCCCGCGCCGACGTCCACCAGCCGTACGTGCAGGGAGTCCCGCACCCGCAGCGAGCACCGCCGGATGTCGGAGACCAGGTGCTGCCAGGCCTCGTCCAGCGGGCGGCCCCGGGCGTTCACCTTCGACGTGAGGTCGATGTCGAACAGGAACCGCCACAGCGCCGCGTGCGCCGCCGGGTCCAGCGCCTCCAGGTCCCGCACCAGCACGCTGCCGTTGGGGCCCGTCGGCTCCCAGTCCGGCTTGACCCGGAACCGGGTGTACCCGACGACCTCGCCGTCCCGCTCCGCCAGCACGCACTGCATCGGCGACCCGCCGTCCCGGTCGCTCGCCGGGTCCAGCACCCCGAGCCACTCCCAGCCGGCGCCGCGCACCAGCATCCCCGGCCGCCGCGGCACGAGCCGGGCGTACACCGCCTCGCAGACGTCGAGCACCTCCTCGGGCCGCGCGTACCGCAGTCGTACGTCGTCGGTGCCGGGCGGCGCTGACAGCCGGACGCGGGTCGTGTCGATCTCGGCGTTCACGTGGAAGGTCGCGGTCCCGTACCCGAAGCGCCCGTAGATCGCGGGCTCGGAGGCCGTCAGCACGGCCAGCGGCTCGCCCCAGGACCGAACGTCGTCCAACTGGCGCCGCATCATGGCCGTCAGGATGCCCCGCCGCCGGTGCGTGGCGGCCACGGACACCATGGTGACGCCGGCGACCGGCACCGCGGCACCGCCGGGCACGGTCAGCCGGAAGGCGAACGCTCCGGCCGTCCCGACGCACGCCGCACCGTCCCAGACGCCCACGCACCGCTCCGGCTCGGTGAGCTCGCGCCACAGCGCGCGCTCCTCGTCCGACTCCGGAACCCCGCCGAAGGCGCGGATCAGGTTGTCGTACCACTCGTCCCACTCGTCCTGGCGCAGCACGCGCACATCGGTCCCCATGAACCATGCCTATCAGGACGGCCCGAGAGGAGCGAGGGAATTTGCGGCGCAGGTCGAAAGGCTCAACGGGCCCGTACAAACCGGTCTATTCGCGGCCTTCACGGTGACTGTGAAGTTCAACCTCGGATGGGGGACAAGTCGTACCTCCTGTGCCAAGTGACGGGTCCGACGGATAAGGTCCCGAACTAATGGCAGCAGGACGAGAGCGGCGCGCGGAAGCCGAGACGTTCACGGCCCGGTTGAAGATGCAGTGGCACCGGGCCCGGGTCGGCGTGCGCAGAAGCGCCGTCGACTATTTCCGCGGGGACGGCTCGGAGTGGATCGCGCTGGGCCTGCTGCTGTTCACCATCCCGGTCATCGCGGCCGTGACCCTGGCCAACTCGGTGTGGTGCTCCCCGGCCCTGCTGGTCGTCCCGATCGTCGCGGGCGGCCTGCTGCTGCGTCCGGCCAGCCTGCTCGGCCTGTACGCGGCTGCGGCCACGGCGCTGATCGTGGAGTCGGTGAAGCTGGGCCCCTACACGGAGGGGCCCTCGCGCGTCACCCCGGGCGTGGTCCTCGTGGTCGCCGCCTGTGGGTTCTTCGGCCTGCTGGTGGCCCAGTTCCGCAGCCGGGTCGGGGTGCCGTGGCGGCGCGGCGGCACCATGCTCTTCGACCTGCGCGAACGCATCCGCGTCCAGAGCAAACTGCCCAAACTGCCCGACGGCTGGCACCGCGAGATGGCGCTGCGCCCGGCCGGCGGCCAGTCCTTCTCGGGCGACTTCGTGGTCGCGGCCCGGACGAACGGCGGCCGCACCCTGGAGGTCGTCCTGACGGACGTGTCCGGCAAGGGCATGGACGCCGGTTCGCGCGCGCTGCTGCTGTCGGGCGCCTTCGGCGGTCTGCTGGGCTCCCTCCCGCCGCACGCCTTCCTCCCGGCCGCGAACGGCTACCTGCTGCGCCAGGACTGGGACGAGGGCTTCGCGACCTCGATCCACCTCGTGCTGGACCTCGACTCCGGCGACTACGAGCTCTACTCCGCCGGCCACCCACCGGGCCTGCAGCTCAGCGCGGGCAGCGGCCGCTGGGAGGAGAAGGCGGCCGAGGGACCGCTGCTGGGCGTGTACGACGGCGCGCAGTTCGACCCCGTGAAGGGATCGCTGCGCCCCGGAGACGTGTTGATGCTGTTCACGGACGGCCTGGTGGAGACCTCCGACCGGGACATCGTCGAGGGCATCGACCGGCTGACCGGGGAGGCCGACCGGTATGTCGCGGGCGGTTTTCACGGCGCGGCCTGGCATCTGATCGAGGCGGTGGCCAAGGACGTCAACGACGACCGGGCCCTGCTGCTGATCTGCCGCGAGGGCCCGACGGCCGTACAGCCCAGGCCGGCGTAGCCGATGACACTGTCGTTGCTCGAGGTCGAGAAGATCGCGCGCTGGGCGCACGCCACCCAGACCGACAAGCAGGGCCGCCCCTACGTCGAGCACCTCGTCGCCGTCGTGGCCGGCGTGCGGGCCTGCGCCGGGGACGAGGACCAGCTGAAGGCGGCCTGGCTGCACGACGCCGTCGAGGACACGCCGCTGACCGAGCGGTGGCTGCGCGGACTCGAACTGAGCCCGCGTGCGCAGGACATCGTGCTCGCGCTCACCAAGCGGGACGGCGAGCCGGCACGGGAATACGCCGACCGGATCCTGGCCACCCCCGGCGCGCTGCTGGTGAAGGCCGCGGACATCGCCCACAACGCCGACCCGGCACGCATCGAGGGCGTCGAGGACGAGGCCACCCGCACACGGCTGACCGAGAAGTACGCCGGCATGCGCGCACTTCTCGGTCTGGACGCCTCGGCGCCCTGCTGGGGCGTGGCTAGGCGTTGACCTTCTCGCGCGGGGCGTTGACCCGGCCGCGCGCCGCCTCGACGGAGTCCGGCCGGAAGGCCCACTTCATCTCGGGTTCCATCGCGAACCGGAACACCCGCTGCACCGGCCGGGTGCACAGCACGGTGACGACGGCGGCAGCGGCGAGCGTCACGAGGATCTCGCCGAGCGGCCGGCGCATCCACCCGTAGTCGAACCAGCCGTAGAAGTCACCGGCCTTGACCACGAAACCGTGCAGCAGATAGCCGTACAGCGTGCCCGCGCCGAGTGCCGTGAACCACATCCGCCGACGCGGCACCCAGGCGAAGAAGCAGGCGGTCAGCAGCAGCGAGCAGCCGAACAGCGCCAGCGTCATCACCGGGCCGGACCACCAGGGCGCGTCCAGGTTCTGCGCGGCGTCGCGGTGGTAGAACCATGCGGTGTCCATCCGCGGCACCGCCCACCAGCCGACGGCCAGCGCGGCCGCGAAGACCGGCGCGGACAGCATCCGCACCCGGCGGGTGCGCACCCTCTGGAAGTGCTCCGGCTTCATGCACAGACCCAGCACGAAGTACGGCAGGAACTGCAGCACCCGCTGCAGGTCGAGGTCGTCGCCGATGTCCGGGGAGACGGACGCCAGCATGGCGACGGCGAGCGCGAGGGGCAGCGGCCGGCGGACGGTCTTCCACAGCGGGGTCGTCAGCCGCCAGATGAACAGCGCGATCAGGAACCAGGTGAGGTACCAGGGGTCGAGCAGGCTGATGTCCATGCTCGGGTCGTGGTCGCCGTAGCGCTTGAACAGGGAGTACGCCGTCTCGAACAGGACGTAGGGCACCAGGACGCCGGTGACCAGCCGTCGGAGGCGGTCGGGGCGCATGTCGAAACTGCGCGAGAAGAAGCCGGAGATGATGATGAACGCCGGCATGTGGAAGGCGTAGACGACGGTGTACACGGCCTCCAGGACGCGGCTGTCGCCCTTCAGCGGCTCCCAGGAGTGGCCCATGGCCACCAGCACGATCGCCAGGTACTTGGCGTTGTCGAAGAAGGCGTCGCGCTGCTTGCCGGGACCGGCCGGTCGTCCCTGGGCCGCACGCGCCTGCTGACTCTGCGGTGAACGCGGACTCGGCACTCCGGACGCCGGCGACTGTGCCGGAGGGAGCGGCGTTCTGTGCTGACCGGGGGACGAGGCGGCGTGAAACATCTGAGGCACCCTAGCGTTGTCTGTGGCTTTTCGTGAAACCGTCCATGTCATTCCTGCTTATGTGCTTCGTGTGCCCCGAAATTGCGAGGAGTTGACCTCGCGGTTCGTCCCGGCAAAGAGGCATGAAGGGGACATTCCTGCCGAGTCGCTCGCTGGACTTATGGGTGGCTTAGTCCGGATGAATCCCGACAACTGGGTCGGCTGTCCGCCCGCTTTGATGTGCCCGTGGCGACAATTCGAAATAACTGCGAACGCGTTGTGTGGACATGGAAACGATCCCGCCGAATTACTCGGGCGGGTGGGTCCTCGAATTGCCGTGCGGACAGCCGGTGTTGGGACCCACGGTGCCCGTGTGGCCGTATGGTTCAGGCAAACGTGTGACACAGGTGCCGCGCCGATGTCCCACCAGCCGCATACGCAGGCCCTGTTGGTGGCACGATGGTTCTGGCGGGGGTGCGCGGGGACGCGCCCCCGGGCCGGGAGAGCGGACCGACCAAGGGTGTGTGATCAGTTGTGGCCATTTCACTGTCAGTGGTGCTGCTGTTGGCGATCATCCTGGTGGTCCTGATCCGGGGTGGATCGATCAAGGCCGGACCCGCCATCGTCGCGGTGCTCTTCGGCTTCTTCCTCGCGTCGACCGGCATGGCCCCGTCGATCAACCGCTTCCTGAACTCGATAGCGGAAACGATCAACTCGATCAGCTTCTGACCCCGGGCCTCGCCGGCCGCCCACGCTTCGCGTACCCGGCGGCGGCCCCGTCATGTCCGCCCACGCGCCCGCCGCCGCCTCGGCTGGGGCGACGCGATCCGGCACCGGCAGGGACACGCGCGCCGCGGAAAACACTCGGGGCCGGACCGGAGGATCATCCTCCGGTCCGGCCCCGGGCCGTATGGAGCGGGCGACGGGAATCGAACCCGCGTAGCCAGTTTGGAAGATCGCGTATGCGGATCCGGGCTGACCTGGCGAGACCCTGACCTGCGGGTCCTGGCGCTGCTCGCCGAGGTTCCCCGGTGTTCCCCGCTGGATGCTGCTCGACCGGGCACGCTGGGGGCACGCCTACGTCTCGCGTACGGGCTGCGCTCTACGGCCCATCCCGATCGGGGACGCACATCATGCGGTGAGCCGGCACGACGGGTTCGCTGGGCAGGGGATCGACTCCACGGACCTGTACAACCACGGTATCGGTCGCGATGCGGGATCGGGTCGGGAGTGGCGTCAAACGCCAGCGGAAGGCCTCTGGGACGTCCTTGGCGGGCAGTTCTACCGTGGCCAGGCTGACCCACCGATCGTAGTTGGTGGGATATACGCGGATGAGTGCTCCACATCTGGGGCAAATAGGCGACTCGATCCAAGACACGTCGTCGGGGTCGGGATCGGGCCTCGGGGCGGCTGTGGCTCCGTCGACTTCGGCCATCTCGTTGGCGAGCCTGTTCCAGCAGTCATCACAGAGCTTGGCCATTAGGTCGATGCGCCCTCGTTCGCACACGGTCGGGCTTGCGCTACCGCAGCGATCACATACGAACTGGTCCTGATCGGATAAAACCCCCATGTATTGAAGTGTGGTTCATTCTGACCGGATGCCAGTAGGGCGCGATTTGGCCTTGTTCAACGGTCATGTAGTCGCGCCCTGCTGGCCGTTGCCGACTGGTCTCATCCTCGTCAGGTCGATCACCGTGAACCCTCGCCCCTGGACGTCGGCCGCTACGCGGCGCAGCTGCGGTCGCCAGGGTCCACTGTGATGCGCGTGCGTTCGCCGCTGTTGGTGGCAGGCGCTGATGTCAGACATCAGCGGGCCGCTTGACAGCCGTAGCAGCAAGCTCGCCCGTGCGAACCACGTCCTTATCCGACTGGTCGGCATCATCCGTCTGGCCGGCCTCCCCAGTGGTCAGGACAGGAGGGCCTCGTTCCACCACCCGGGTGGGGGGTGCGCCGGGCCGGGCCGTGCGGGGCGCTGGGAGGGGCCGGTGACCGGCCAGGGCATGGGCGCGGACCTGCCCTGACGCGTTACGACGGCGTCTTTCGTGATGTTGAAGACGGTGAGATCCTGCGAGGCTGTGACCGGGCCGTCGTATTCGCGGCGCATCTCTTGGAACACCGGTCCGACCGTTTCGTGGTCGAGCGCGAGGTGCCAGAAAGACGACATCCGCGCGCCCACGCGCTTGAAGACCCGCCCTGCCATGGTCGGGCTCGTGTGCGCCTGGTCGATGATCTTCGATGCGACATCCAGGGGCATGCCCGCCTTAGCCGCGAAGGTACGCGCGGCGGGGAACGTCTCGTGGATCAGCAGATCGGCGCCGGCGGCGGCGTCCACCAGGGTGCGGCACGGCCTGGTGTCGCCGGAAAAGACCACGCTGAGTCCCGCGAAGTCGATGCGGTAGCCGACCGCCCCGTTCAGGATGTGGATCACGGGGAACGAGGTGACGGTGACCCCGTTGCGCTCGTAGACGACCGCCTGCGCGTCGTAGGGAACCTCGGTAGTCAGGGTCCGCGCGCCGCCCTGACGCGGGTCGCCCGCCAAGGACTCGGTGTCCCAGGCGAACGCCGCAGCGAGGTTCTCGGTGAAGGCGCGGGTTCCGAGAGGTTCGTACTCGCTGGCCGGGCCCCACACCTCGACCGGGTCACGTCGGCCGCCCTTGGCCAGGCACCACAGCAGGGTGGGGAGGTCGCCGACGTGGTCCGCGTGTAGGTGCGACAGGAACAACTTCGTCGCAGCCGTGACGGGCAGGCCCAGGCCGTTGAAGTTCGCGACCGCCCCCGACCCGATGTCGAGGAAGAAGAAGTCGTGTTCTTGGTTGCCCACCTCGACCAGAACCGAGGCGGCCGCCTGGCTGCGGCGGACGAACGGGTCGCCGCTGCCCAGGACGGTCACCCGCATCTCGCCGGTTTCCAGAGGCTCCGTCCCGGGCTCGAACACTTCCCCATAGGTCCGATCGGGAGTCCCGACCACGGGAGCCGCGGTGAGGGGAAGCCTGCCGCCCTCGTAGGCCAACTGCGTGAGCTCTGACACCTCACTGCTCATGGCTGTCCCGCTCCTCGGAAGCTTGACGTGGCCTAACCGCAGCTCGCCTCGTGGCAAAGACGGCTGTACTCCACATCGTGGCACCGTGCGTTTAGATCGGCACCTTGAAGAACCACCTCCCCGACTTGCAGAAACTCCGAGCCGAAGCCTTCGGTCAAGGCGGATCCACAGTGTGACCGCATGCAAGTGCGGATGCGGTCCCGGCTGCACCGGCCGACGACCTCGACCACCACCTACCTCTGCTCCCATCCCGTCCGCCGTCGACCCACACACCGTGGAGCGGGCGTGGTTCAGGGCGTCCAGGTGGAGCGCGCCACTGTACGAACGACCTGGACGCCCTGGGCCGCGTCTGCTCGGCTCTGCCTGGGTCAACGGTGGTCGGGATGGGAGCACCCCGCGCACGCCACTACGGACCCGCGGTCGGCGACGGCGCCGCCTCCATCCCGGTGCCGGCCGGGCCGCATGCCCAGCTCTGCGGAGTCCGAAGGATTGTCGATCCTTCCTGGCACGCCCGTGATCGAGATCTGCCGCACGGCATACACCGCGGACGGTAGGCCAGTTGAGCTCAATCAGATGTTGCTCGACGCTGGCGCCTACGCACTCCGCTACACGTTCGGTAGTTGACGTACCGTCAGAAAATAAGTCGCAGGACGAAAGGCCCACTTCGGTGGGCCTTTTTGCTGTGCCCGCATGGGGTGGCGAGGCGGAACCTGTCGACCTCCCTAGGGAGGTTGCGATTCAACCTCCCTAGGGAGGTTGATTCCACTCCCGTTCTCGCCTCTGTGAGGAGTGCTTTCCGTGCCGTCCTTCAAGATCGATCTTTCGACTGCTGTGGTGTTCGTGGCGACCGCGCCGACGCCGAAGCTGGCCAACAAGCAGACCGGGGAACGGGCCATGGACCGGGAGACCGGTGCGGGCCTGTCGACGGTGGGCCTGCTGATCTCGGACGAGGGAGAGGGCAACCTCTACCAGGTCACCGTGCCCGAGACCGGTATCCCCGAGGGCCTGATGCCGGGTATGCCGGTGCGGGTGGTCGGGCTCAAGGCCCGTGACTGGGAGAACGAGTTCAACGGCCAGAAGCGGCACGGGATCTCCTTCCGTGCGGTCGCCGTAACGGCGGGGGTCTGACCATGACCGACCTGGCGACCTGGCTGGAGGCCGGGGGACTGGCGGCCGGCGCCGGTGGCATCGGCTACGCCAAGCACCGCGCCCCGCGCGTGTACTGGTCGCTGGTGGGCCTGCCGGTCACCTGGGGCCGGTTCACCTGGACCTACCGCGACACGATGGAGGTGTGCGGGCTGACGGTCCAGCCGTCCGGCTTCCATGCCTTCGTCAAGCGCAACCTGGCCCACAGTGAGGTCCGACCGGTGCCGCCGAAGGTGCGCCGAGTCCGTGGGACCTCGACCGGCCTGCGGGTCACTCTGCGACTGCCGGCCGGTCTGGAGCCCGCCGACCTCGCCGCCTCCTGCGAGCGCCTGCGCCATGCGTGGGGTGTGCGGTCGGTGACCGTGGCGGAGACCAAGCCCGGTTACGTCGAACTGCGCATGACCGGCTGGGACGTCCTGAACCGGGTCACCCTGCCGCGCAAGGCCCGGCCCCGGGACCTGGTCGTCCCGGTGGCGCTGCGGGAGGACGGTTCGGTGTTCGAGCGGGACTACCGCGCGGTGCCGCACGCTCTGACGCTGGGCGCGAATCAGTCCGGCAAGTCGGTGTATCAGCGCAACCTGATCAACGGGCTTGCACAGCTGCCGGTTGGGCTGATCGGCATCGACTGCAAGCGGGGGGTGGAACACGGCCGGTACGCGTCGCGCCTGTCGGCGCTGGCCACCGATCTGCCCTCGGCCGGTCGCCTGATCGACGCCCTGGTCGCGGAGATGGAAGAGCGCTTCGACCTCCTCGCCCTCTACGGCGTCTCGGACCTGTGGGAACTGCCCGATCAGGTCCGGCCGGTGCCGCTGGTGGTGCTGATCGACGAGGTCGCCGAACTCTTCTTCGTGCTCTCCAAGAAGGACGAGCCGGAGCGGGACCGGGTGGTCATGCAACTGGTCCGCCTGGGGCAGATGGCCCGCGCGATCGGCATCTATCTGGAGGTGTGCGGCCAGCGCTTCGGGTCGGACCAGGGCAAGGGTGCCACGGCCGTGCGTGCCCAGCTCACCGGCCGGGTCGTGCATCGGGTGAACGACAAGGCCAGTGCGGATATGGGCCTGGGGGACATCTCCCCGGATGCGGTCGTGGCCGCTACTGCAATCCCGGCCGATCGTCCCGGCCTCGCGGTGGCCGGTGACACCTCGGGCGGTTGGTCGCGCATCCGCACCCCGGAGATCAGCGCAGAAGAAGCGGCGGCCGTGTGCCGCGAGTTCGCCCACCTCACTCCGGAACTGCCGTTCCTGGCACCGTTCCGCCCGGTCGGCTCGGGGATCGTCCCGCCGATGCCGGCGACTCCGCCGAGGGTCCAGCCCCGGCCCGTCACCGAGTAACACCCTCCGCCCCACGGTCGGCGTGACCGCCTCGCGCCAGGCCCCTACCCGAGCCATGCCGAAAACCGAACGGAGATCGCTCATGGCGCGCAAACCCACCAAGCCCCGGCCGGTGAAGTGCCCGGACTGCGACGGCAACGGCGAGATCACCCAAGCCGTCCGCGTCGGCACCCGCAACGGCCGCCTCACCGACCACCGGCAGACCGGGCTGTGCCTGACCTGCCTGGGCGCCGGTGAGATCCCCGCCGACACCTGACCGCCCAGGGCGGGGCGGCTCGACGTTCCCCTCCCCGCCCCGGCCCGATCCCTGCGAAGGAGGTGAAGAGTCGTGACCCGCTCGATCCGCCCGGACGCCGTCCTCGTACAAGCCGTGATCGCCGGTGCGCTGTCCTTCGCCCACCTGCACGACCTCGCCCAAGCGGCCGGACAGACCGGCTGGAAAGCCTGGGCCTACCCCATCTCGGTCGACCTGCTGATGGTCGCCGCCTGGCGTCGCCTGCGGGCCCAGCGTTCCCGGCTGGCCTGGTGCTGGTTCCTGGTCGCCCTGGTCGCCTCGCTCGGCGCCAACGTCACCACGGCCGGCTTCCTCGACCTCGACCACCCGCCCGCCCTGCTCCGCCTCGGCGTCGCCGGCTGGCCCGCGCTGGCCTTCCTCGGCGGCACCCTGCTCGCCCACGCACCCAACGCCCCGGCTCCGGAGCCCGTGCCTGAGTCGGCGCCGGTCGTCGACCACCCCGAACCGCCCGCCCCGGCCCCGGAGATCACCGAACCGGAGCCCGCCCCGGCCCTGCCCGCGGCGACTGTCCCGTCCGTGCCTCCGGCTCTCATCGACCACGCCCGGAAGGTCGCCACCGACCACCGCACCCGCACCGGAACCGAGATCGACACCGCGACCCTGCGCACCCGCCTCGGGGTCCCGGAAGACCTCGCCGGCGCCATCGCCGCCCAACTCGCCTGACAAGCAAGGAGGTTCAACCGTGCGTCCGAACCGCTTCTACAACGTGATCCGTATCGGCCCGGTCAAGGTCGGCACGTTCAACAACGGCCGTGGCCAAACCAAGCACACCGCCGCCTGCACCGCACCCAACTGCGGCTTCTCCACCGAGCACGGCGACCGCTCGGCCGCCGAACTCGCCGCCCGCACCCACCGCTGCACCGCCTGACAGGGAGGGCCGAAGCGTGCAGTTACCCGAAGACCAGATGCGCGCCGGGCACATCCCGGCCGAGATCTACCGGCAACTTCCCGACGGCACCGACGTCCACAAGGTCGTGATCGTCCAGGAAGCCCCGCGCTCCTACAAGGGCCCGATCGTCTTGGCCCTGGTCATCACTGCCGGCGCCGTGACCGTGCTGCTCGTGCTCGCCTTCGTCGTCCAGGTCATCGCCGCCGCTGCTGTCGGTGTCCTCTCCGCGTCGGGCGGGATCAGCTACACGCTCCACCACGGCAAGCACAAGGAGTTATCCCGCGCGGGCACCCTCCGGCGCTCCCGCCCGCCGCGCACGAAGCGCGCCCGGCCCGTCCGGTCCGCGCACCGCTACCGCAAGTAGCGCCCTCCGGGGCGGCCTCAACCGCCAAGTTTCCGCCGCCCCGGACGGCTCCACCACTTCCCGATCTTTCGATCCGAAAGGGCTTCACTCATCATGCCTGTCCGCATCTCCAAGCGCCCGGTCTGCCACCACTGCGACGGCTTCCCCGTCGTCGCCATCACCACCGGCAGCCGGCACCGCGACGGCTCCCGCGCGATCCTCCACGTTGTCTGCCCCTGCTGCGACGGCACCGGCCGCGCCCTGGCCGCGCGCAAGCAGGAGGTGAGCATCTGATGCCCCGCCGCTGGAGCCTCGGCGTCGACCGCACCCACTACGAGGGCATCGACGGCGACTACGACCGACTGAAGAAGACCGTCAAGGCCCACAACCGCCACGACAGCGGCAACCTGCCGATGAATGGCGGTCGGCCCTCCAAGGACCAGTCCGGCCCGTCCAGCAACACTGCCAGCACTCCGCAGAAGCGTCGTTGGGGCCGGTGATCACGTGACCGACGCCGCCACCCTGGCGGGCCTCGATGCGGCCACCCTCAGCGACGTGCTGAGGGTGGCCAATCGGGCCGACTTCGACCGCTGGCAAGAACAGATCCGCCGCACCGGCGGCTGCTCCGACCCGATCCGGCTGATCGGCGCCACCAAGACGATCGACCCCGCCACGAAGACCGTGCTCCACGCATACACGACCGAGACCGAGCCCGGCGGCATGCTGCGGATCGCGTGCGGCAACCGGCGGGCCTCCCGCTGCCCGGCCTGCGCCTGGACCTACGCCGGCGACACCTACCACCTCATCCGCGCCGGTCTGGTCGGCGACCCGGACAAGGGCACCCCGCGCACCATTCGGGATCACCCGCGGGTCTTCGCTACCCTCACCGCCCCGAGCTTCGGCCCGGTCCACAACCGGCCCGGCAACCGGCCCTGCCGCTGCGGCATCCGCCACGGCGAGGACGCTCCCGAACTCGGCACACCGCTCAATCCCGACACGTACGACTACGCAGGCGCGGTGCTGTGGAACAACCACGCCTCCGAACTGTGGCGCTACTTCACGATCTACCTGCGCCGCGAGATCGCCAAGCGGGCCGGACTCACCCAGAAGGCCGCCCGCGAACAGTCGAGGGTCTCCTTCGGCAAGGTCGCCGAGTACCAAAAGCGCGGGGCCGTGCACTTCCACGCCGTGATCCGCTTCGACGGCCCCGACGGGCCCGACGATCCGCCCGGCCTGGGCCACCCTCGATCTCCTCACCGACGCCATCCACGCCGCTGCCGCCCGCGTCGCGGTCGACATCGACCCGGCCGGGGACCAGCCGGCGCGCACCCTGCGCTGGGGCGCACAGCTCGACGTCCAGCCGATTGGCGCCTTCGGCCACGGCGAGGAGATCACCGAACGGGCCGTGGCCTCCTACGTCGCCAAGTACGCCACCAAAGCGGCCGAGACCACCGGCACGGTCGACCGACGGATCGGCAACAAGGAGGCCCTGGTCCTCCTCGACGTGCCCGACCACCCGGCCCGGCTCATCGCGGCCTGCCTCGACCTCCACCCGCTCTACCCGGACCGCAAGCTGCGCGACTGGGCCCACATGCTCGGCTTCCGCGGCCACTTCTCCACCAAGTCCCGTCGCTACTCCACCACCCTCGGCGCCCTGCGCCAGGTCCGTGCCGACTACCGCGCCGCCCAGCAACGCGCCGCGCTCGGCCTGCCCGACCCTGACGACGCCCCGGAGGCGACCACGCTCACCCTCGCCCACTGGGCCTACGCCGGCCACGGCCACACCCCCGGCGAATCCTGGCTCGCCGCCAACATCCGCCGCGACATCCAGCACAACCGCGACACCGCACGTGAAGAGCTACCCGCCCTGCTTGACCTGGAAGGAGCCGCAGTATGAGTGATCGCCTTCTGTCGGTGGCGGAAGTCGCCGTAAAGCTCGGGACCTGGGAAGAGAGCGGGGAGCGTTTCCCCCGCCGTCTGGTTGAAGAGCGCCGGATCGCCTACGTCAAGGTGGGCCGGTATGTCCGGATCAAGGAAAGCGTCGTTGACGCGTACATCGAGGCCAACACGGTGCAGCCGCGCCGCCGTAGTTCCGGCCGGTGGGCGGTGGCTGCCTGATGGCCAGCAAGCGTCGTCCCTTCGGCCGCGTCCGCAAGCTTCCGTCCGGTCGGTTCCAGGCTCGCTACCGGGGTCCTGACGGGGTCGACCGCCCCGCTCCGGAGACGTTCCGCACGAAGCGCGATGCGGATGACTGGCTGGCCGACAAGCAGTCCGAACTGCGACAGGGAGACTGGCGCGACCCTGACGCGGGCAAGGTGCCCTTCGGTGATTACGCGGCAGCCTGGGTTCGGGAACGGCCGTTGGCGCCCCGGACGGCTGAGCTGTACGCCTCGCTGCTGCGGCTGCACATGGCGCCCACCTTCGGCCCTATGGCACTCGCCGCCATCACCCCCGCTGCCGTGCGGAGTTGGCGTCGTGCTCGCCTCGACGCTGGGGTCGGTCCGTCCACGGTCGCGAAGGCGTACGCCCTCCTTCGGACGATCATGGGTACTGCCGTCCAGGATGAGCTGATCCGCCGCAACCCGTGCCAGATCAGGAACGGCGGTGCGGTGGTCACCCCAGAGCGGCCGACCGCGACCATCCCCGAGGTCTTCGGATCGCCGACAAAATCCAGCCGCGCTACAAGGCGTTGGTCCTGCTCGCCGCCTTCTGCGGACTTCGTTGGGGTGAACTGGTGGCCCTGCATCGGTCGGACGTTGACCTTGACCACGGCATGATCCGAGTTCGGGGCGCGGTCTCCGAGCTGACCAGCGGCAAGCGGGTCTACAAGGCGCCCAAGAGTGCGGCCGGCAAGCGGCTGGTTGCGGTCCCGTCCTCGGTACTGCCCGTCCTCGATGAGCACATGAAGGTGTACGCCGAATCCGGCTCGGACGGTCGTGTGTTCATCGGAGCCAAGAAGGCCACACCGCGTCGGAATCACTTCAACCGGCTGTGGCATAAGGCATGCGCCGATGCTGGGGTGAAGGGTCTGAGATTCCATGATCTTCGGCACACCGGCAACACCCTCGCGTCGCGGACGAACGCAAGTACCAAGGAATTGATGACCCGTCTGGGGCACAGCACGGCTCGCGCGGCGTTGATCTACCGGCACGCGAACTTCGATCGGGAACGTGAGATCGCCGATGCCGTTGACGGCATGATCGTGAAGGCGTTCAAGGGCGGTTCCGACCGGAACGGGCACGCGGGGGGCACGCGGGACTGATCTCGCACCAAATGACTGAGGCCCAGGCGGGTAGTAAATTTACTACCTGACCTGGGCCTCGGCCGTGAAAGAGCGGGCGACGGGAATCGAACCCGCGTAGCCAGTTTGGAAGACTGGGGCTCTACCATTGAGCTACGCCCGCACAACGCGCGCCGCAGGTCGGAAGACCGCGGCACTGAAGGCATCGTAGCGGGTCGGCCGGCCTCGCCGCACACCCCTTCGCCGCCCGGCCCGGCCCGGCGGCGGCACTCCGGGAAATGCGGCGGTCGCACAGCGTGCGGGCATGTACCCTACGTGTCGCACCAGACGGGGTGTGGCGCAGCTTGGTAGCGCGTCCGCTTTGGGAGCGGAAGGCCGTGGGTTCAAATCCCGCCACCCCGACCATCTGATCACCCAGTGATCGCCTTTGGGGCGTGTCGCCGCTGCCGTTACTATGCAAGCTGCACGCCCGTGTGTCTCTCCTCTACGAAGTAGTCCTCCCGGGCGGCGATCCGCCGGAGCCGCTCTGGCCCCGGCAGAACCCAAGCAGTCAGCCATCAAGGAGACCGAACCGTGAAGAGCGCCGTGGAGACCCTGAACCCGACTCGGGTTCGGCTCACTGTCGAGGTGCCCTTCGAGGAGCTCAAGGACAGCCTCGACGCGGCGTACAAGAAGATCAACCAGCAGGTCACGGTGAAGGGCTTCCGCAAGGGCAAGATCCCGGCCCGCGTCATCGACCAGCGGTTCGGCCGCGGTGCGGTCCTGGAGGAGGCGGTCAACGACGCGCTCCCGAAGTTCTACACCGAGGCGGTCAACGAGGCGGAGATCGACGTCCTCGGCCAGCCCGAGGTCGACATCACCGAGCTGAAGGACGGCGAGACGCTGAACTTCACCGCCGAGGTCGACGTCCGCCCGACCATCGAGATCCCGGACTACTCCGGCATCGAGGTCGAGGTCGACGCGGTCGAGGTCACCGACGAGGACGTCGAGAAGTCCGTCGAGCAGCTCCGCGAGCGCTTCGCCTCGACCTCCCCGGTCGAGCGCGCCGCCGAGGACGGCGACGTCGTCACGATCGACCTGCAGGCCAAGGTCGAGGGCGAGGTCCTCGAGGACGGCGTCGCCGACGGCGTCTCCTACACCATCGGCTCGGGCGAGCTCCTCGACGGCATCGACGACGCCGTCAAGGGCCTGTCCGCCGGTGAGGAGACCACCTTCACCTCCGAGCTCAAGGGCGGCTCCGCCGCGGGCAAGGAGGCCGAGGTCACCGTCAAGGTCACTCAGGTCGCCGCGCGCGAACTGCCCGAGCTGGACGACGACTTCGCGCAGCTCGCCTCCGAGTTCGACACCCTCGAGGAGCTCAAGGCGGACAGCCGCAAGCGCCTCGAGAACATGAAGCAGTACGACCAGGCCACGCAGGCCCAGGAGCGCGTCCTGGAGAAGCTGCTGGAGCTCGTCGAGGTGCCCGTCCCCGAGAAGCTGCTCGAGGACGAGATCAACACCCGCAAGCACAACCTGGAGCACCACCAGCTCGGCCAGATGGGTCTCGACCTCGCGAAGTACCTGGAGATCCAGGGCAAGACCGAGGAGGAGTTCGATGCCGAGACCAAGGAAGCCGCGGTCAAGGGCATCAAGACCCAGTTCGTCCTCGACGAGCTGGTCAAGCAGGAGAAGCTGAACGTCAACCAGGAGGAGCTCACCGAGCACCTCATGCGCCGCGCCGCCTCCTCCGGCATGTCCCCCGACCAGTTCGCCCAGGCCGTCGTCGAGGGCGGTCAGGTGCCGCTCCTGGTCGGCGAGGTCGCCCGCGGCAAGGCCCTCGCGGTCGTCGTCGAGGCCGCCACGGTCAAGGACACCAACGGCGAGGTCATCGACCTGGACGACGAGGAGGAGACGGAGGCCGCCGCCGACGTCGCCGCCGAGGCGACCGAGGCCGACGCCACCGACGCCGACGAGGCGGAGAAGACCGAGGGCTGACGCCCCCGGCGCCGCCGAACGCCGTAGGGAAAGGGCCCGGGGACACGCTCCCCGGGCCCTTTCCGGCACTCGTGCCCGCCGCCCGTCCCACGGAGCAACGGCGCATGCGCTGACAGCGAACAGTCCGGGAACCGGGATGGCACTGTCCGGCCTGCGCGTTAGGGTCCATGTACAAGGGCAGGGGAGTCCCCAGAACTGCCCAGCCCCCGGATGGGAACACGTGAGACGGCCCGGCGCCGTCGTAAGACGAGCAGGTGGATACGTGACGAATCTGATGCCCTCCGCCGCCGGCGAGCCTTCCATCGGTGGTGGCCTCGGCGACCAGGTCTACAACCGGCTGCTCAACGAGCGGATCATCTTCCTCGGCCAGCCGGTCGACGACGACATCGCGAACAAGATCACCGCACAGCTGCTGCTCCTTGCCGCCGACCCGGACAAGGACATCTACCTCTACATCAACAGCCCGGGCGGTTCGATCACGGCCGGTATGGCGATCTACGACACCATGCAGTTCATCAAGAACGACGTGGTGACCATCGCCATGGGCCTCGCGGCCTCCATGGGGCAGTTCCTGCTCAGCGCGGGCACCCCCGGCAAGCGCTTCGCGCTGCCGAACGCCGAGATCCTGATCCACCAGCCCTCCGCGGGCCTGGCGGGCTCGGCCTCCGACATCAAGATCCACGCCGAGCGGCTGCTGCACACCAAGAAGCGCATGGCCGAGCTCACCTCGCAGCACACCGGCCAGTCGGTCGAGCAGATCACCCGCGACTCGGACCGCGACCGCTGGTTCGACGCCTTCGAGGCCAAGGAGTACGGCCTCATCGACGACGTCATCCCGACGGCCGCCGGTATGCCGGGCGGCGGCGGCACCGGCGCGGCCTGAGGCCACCCTGCCGAGCCCCCAGCCGACCGCCACAGCCCCTAGGAGACAGACAGTGAACGACTTCCCCGGCAGCGGCCTCCACGCCCGCACCGAGGCCGAGTACACCGGCCCGCGCGCCGAGTCCCGCTATGTGATCCCGCGCTTCGTCGAGCGCACCTCGCAGGGCATTCGTGAGTACGACCCGTACGCGAAGCTCTTCGAGGAGCGAGTGATCTTCCTCGGTGTCCAGATCGACGACGCCTCCGCCAACGACGTCATGGCGCAGCTGCTGTGCCTGGAGTCGATGGACCCCGACCGGGACATCTCGGTCTACATCAACAGCCCCGGCGGCTCCTTCACGGCGCTGACGGCGATCTACGACACGATGCAGTTCGTGAAGCCCGACATCCAGACGGTCTGCATGGGCCAGGCGGCCTCCGCCGCCGCGATCCTGCTGGCCGCCGGCACGCCGGGCAAGCGCATGGCGCTGCCGAACGCGCGCGTGCTGATCCACCAGCCGTACAGCGAGACGGGCCGCGGTCAGGTCTCCGACCTGGAGATCGCCGCCAACGAAATCCTCCGGATGCGTTCGCAGCTGGAGGAGATGCTGGCCAAGCACTCGACCACGCCGATCGAGAAGATCCGCGAGGACATCGAGCGCGACAAGATCCTCACGGCCGAGGACGCGCTGTCGTACGGCCTGATCGACCAGATCATCTCCACTCGGAAGATGAACAACGCGGCCGTCCGCTGACAAAGAGGCGGGCGGAAGCTGTATCGTCTGCCGCCCCTTGGCACGGTTGGTCTGCTTTGACACGCTGCACGTCACAGTGAACCGCGCCAAGGGGGGCCCGAACGGGGGGCCCGGCAAGGTACCGTCGGAATAGGCAGCACCAGGAGCCGCTGGATCTAGGCGTCTCCCAGGCGAAGGGGAAGCACACCGTGGCACGCATCGGTGACGGCGGCGATCTGCTGAAGTGCTCGTTCTGCGGCAAGAGCCAGAAGCAGGTCAAGAAGCTCATCGCAGGGCCTGGTGTGTACATCTGCGACGAGTGCATCGATCTCTGCAACGAGATCATCGAGGAAGAGCTCGCGGAGACCAGCGAGGTGCGCTGGGAGGAGCTTCCCAAGCCGCGCGAGATCTACGAGTTCCTCGAGGGCTACGTGGTCGGCCAGGAGGCGGCCAAGAAAGCCCTCTCCGTAGCGGTCTACAACCACTACAAGCGCGTCCAGGCCGGCGAGAACGGCGGCGGCAGCAGCCGTGACGACGCGATCGAGTTGGCGAAGTCCAACATCCTCCTGCTCGGCCCCACGGGCTCGGGCAAGACACTCCTGGCACAGACGCTGGCCCGCATGCTGAACGTCCCGTTCGCGATCGCGGACGCGACGGCGCTCACGGAGGCCGGCTATGTCGGCGAGGACGTCGAGAACATCCTGCTGAAGCTGATCCAGGCGGCGGACTACGACGTCAAGAAGGCCGAGACCGGGATCATCTACATCGACGAGATCGACAAGGTCGCGCGGAAGAGTGAAAACCCCTCCATCACGCGCGACGTGTCCGGCGAGGGCGTCCAGCAGGCCCTGCTGAAGATCCTGGAGGGCACCACCGCCTCCGTCCCGCCCCAGGGCGGCCGCAAGCACCCGCACCAGGAGTTCATCCAGATCGACACGACGAACGTGCTGTTCATCGTGGGCGGTGCCTTCGCGGGCCTGGAGAAGATCATCGAGTCCCGGGCGGGCGCCAAGGGCATCGGCTTCGGCGCGACGATCCGCTCCAAGCGCGAGCTGGAGGCCAAGGACCAGTTCCAGGACGTCATGCCCGAGGACCTGGTCAAGTTCGGCATGATCCCCGAGTTCATCGGCCGCCTCCCGGTCATCACCTCGGTCCACAACCTGGACCGCGAGGCCCTGCTGCAGATCCTGGTCGAACCGCGCAACGCGCTCGTCAAGCAGTACCAGCGCCTGTTCGAACTCGACGGCGTGGAGCTGGACTTCGAGCGCGAGGCCCTGGAAGCCATCGCCGACCAGGCCATCCTCCGCCAGACCGGCGCGCGCGGCCTGCGCGCGATCATGGAGGAGGTCCTGATGTCGGTGATGTACGAGGTCCCGTCCCGCAAGGACGTGGCCCGCGTGGTCATCACGGCCGACGTCGTCCACTCCAACGTCAACCCGACCCTGATCCCCCGCGACGCCCGCAACGGCCGCGGCCCGGGCGAACAGAAGACGGCGTAACGACCCGAACGAAGGGGCCCCGGTCAACCGACCGGGGCCCCTTCGTGGTTGAGCGGTACGGCGTCCGTCAGGCGGGGACGCGCACGTCGTTGCGGACCTTCGCGGTCAGATCGGCGGCCTCGGAGACCGAGGCGCCCTTGCCGGTGGCCAGGGCGGCCATGTCGTAGGAGAGGACGTACGTCAGGGTGCTGTGGTCACCCCAGATGCAGAACGGCATCTTCATGGACTGACCGGACGTCGTGGTCTCGATCTCCTGGCACTTCATGACGCCGCTTTTGAAACCGGCGGGCTTCACCGTCTGCGGGCTGCCCACGAGTTTGCCGGACGAGGAACTCGAGCTCTCCGTGGAGTCCTTCTTGATCTGGGCGAACATCGCGTCGACGACCTTCTCCGGGTCGTCGATGCTTCCGTAGACACCGGAGACGATCAGGCTCTTCGTCGACAGACCGGACCCGGAGGAGTAGCCGGCGCTGACGTCCTTGGGATCGTGGACGCCCCACGACTCCGCGTCCTTGACGTCGCTCGAGGTCATCTTGCCCGTGCCGGAGTTGCTCTTCTTGTACGTGCCGTCGAGGATCGTCGCCGGGGTCGTCAGCTTGTGAGCCCCGTCGTCCGCGACGCTTCCGCCACCACCGGAGCCGCCGCTCCCGCCGACCGTGAGGTAGATCCCGACCCCGATCGCGGCCACGACCGCCACCGCGCCGATGATCAGCCCGGTCTTCTTCTTGCCGCCGCCCGGCACCGGAGGCTGCGCGACCGTGTAGGGCTGCTGGCCGTACGGCTGCTGCCCGTAAGGCTGCTGGCCGTAGGGCGGCTGCTGCTGCCCGTACGGGTTCGGCTGCTGCGGGGGCACGCCCTGCGGGGGCGCCTGCGGGTAGCCGTAACCCGGCTGGGTCGGCGGCGGTGGCTGCTGGGGGTAGCCGTAGCCGGGCTGGGGGGCCTGCGGCGGCTGCTGGCCGTAGGGTCCCGGCTGGCCGTACGGCCCGGGCTGCTGGGGCTGCCCGCCGTACGGGCCCGGCTGGTTGTGACTCATCTCTGGGTTCCCCTCCAGATGCCTTATGTGGTCCTGACATCCTGGCGCAGCCGCCGTGGACGCAGTGCATCGGGGGCCGCACCGTTACAGAACAAACGCGTTTCGGGACAGCCCCGCGACACCCCTAAACTGACCCCGTGACCGAGAACGCTCAGCAGCAGCCATCAGCGCCCAGCACCGAACTGCCGACCCAGTACGCGCCGGCCGATGTAGAGGGGCCGCTGTACGAGCGTTGGGTGGACAAGGGGTACTTCGCCGCTGACGCCAAGAGCGACAAGCCGGCGTACACCATCGTCATCCCGCCGCCGAACGTCACCGGTAGCCTCCACCTGGGCCACGCTTTCCAGCACACGCTCATGGACGCCCTCACGCGCCGCAGGCGCATGCAGGCCTACGAGTCGCTGTGGCTGCCGGGCATGGACCACGCCGGCATCGCCACCCAGAACAAGGTCGAGCAGCAGCTCGCCGAGGAGGGCAAGTCCCGTCACGACCTCGGCCGCGAGGAGTTCGTCGACCGCGTCTGGCAGTGGAAGGAGGAGTACGGCGGCAAGATCCTCGGCCAGATGCGCCGCCTCGGCGACGGCGTCGACTGGGACCGCGAGCGGTTCACCATGGACGAGGGCCTGTCCAAGGCCGTCCAGACCATCTTCAAGAAGCTCTACGACGACGAGCTGATCTACCGCGCCGAGCGCATCATCAACTGGTGCCCGCGCTGTCTGACGGCCATCTCGGACATCGAGGTGGAGTACCAGGAGGACGACGGCGAGCTCGTCTCCATCAAGTACGGCGAGGGCGACGAGACGCTGGTCGTCGCCACCACCCGCGCCGAGACGATGCTGGGCGACACGGCCGTCGCCGTCCACCCGGACGACGAGCGCTACAAGCACCTGATCGGCAAGCGCATCAAGCTGCCCCTGACGGACCGCGCCATCCCGGTCGTCGCCGACACCCACGTCGACCCCGAGTTCGGCACCGGCGCCGTCAAGGTCACCCCCGCCCACGACCCGAACGACTTCGCCATCGGCCAGCGCCACGGCCTGGAGTCGATCACGGTCATGGACGAGCGGGCCGTCATCACCGCCCACGGCCCCTTCCAGGGCCTGGACCGCTTCGAGGCGCGCAGCGCCATCGTCGCCGCCCTGCGCTCGCAGGGCCGGATCGTCGCCGAGAAGCGCCCCTACGTCCACTCCGTCGGCCACTGCTCGCGCTGCAAGACCACCATCGAGCCGCGCTTGTCCATGCAGTGGTGGGTCAAGGTCGGCCCGCTGGCCAAGGCGGCCGGCGACGCGGTCCGCGACGGCCGGGTCAAGATCCACCCCGAGGACATGTCGAAGCGGTACTTCGACTGGGTCGACAACATGCACGACTGGTGCATCTCGCGCCAGTTGTGGTGGGGCCACCGCATCCCCGTCTGGTACGGCCCCGACGGCGAGGTCGTCTGCGTCGGACCGGACGAGGAGCCCCCGAGCGGCGAGGGCTGGAAGCAGGACACCGACGTCCTCGACACCTGGTTCTCTTCCGGCCTGTGGCCCTTCTCCACCCTGGGCTGGCCCGAACAGACCGAGGACCTGCGGAAGTTCTACCCGACCGACGTCCTGCTCACCGGACACGACATCATCTTCTTCTGGGTCGCCCGGATGATGATGTTCGGCCTGTACGCGATGGACGGCGAAGTCCCCTTCCGCACCATCGCGTTGACCGGCCTGGTCCGTGACGAGCGCGGCAAGAAGATGTCGAAGTCCTTCGGCAACGTGGTCGACCCGCTGGACTGGATGGACAAGTACGGCTCCGACGCCGTCCGTTTCACCCTGGCCCGCGGCGCCAACCCCGGCACCGACGTCCCGATCGGCGAGGACTGGGTCCAGGCGTCGCGGAACTTCGCCAACAAGATCTGGAACGCCACCCGCTTCGCGCTGATGAACGGCGCGACGGTCGAGGGCCCGCTGCCGGAGCCGTCGAAGCTGTCGGCCACCGACCGCTGGATCCTCTCGCGGCTCAACAAGACGGTCGCGCAGGTCGACGCGTTCTACGAGGACTTCCAGTTCGCGAAGCTCTCCGACGCCCTCTTCCACTTCGCGTGGGACGAGGTCTTCGACTGGTACGTCGAGCTGTCCAAGACGACGTTCCAGGCGGGCGGCGAGGCGGCCGAGGTCTCCCAGCGCGTCCTGGGCGAGGTCCTCGACGTCACGCTCAAGCTGCTGCACCCGATCGTCCCGTTCGTCACCGACACCCTGTGGACCACGCTCACGGGCGGCGAGTCCGTCGTCGTCGCCGACTGGCCCCGGGACTCCGGTTTCCGCGACGACGCCGCCGAGCGCGAGATCGAGACGCTCCAGTCGGTCATCACCGAGGTCCGCCGCTTCCGCGCCGACCAGGGCCTGCAGCCGGGCCAGCGCGTCCCGGCCCGCCTCAGCCTGGACGGCACGGCACTGGCGCCGCACGAGGCCGCCATCCGCCAGCTGCTCCGCCTGCAGCCGGAGGGCGAGACCTTCACGGCGACGGCCACCCTCCCGGTCGCCGGCGCCGAGGTCGCCCTCGACCTCTCCGGCACCATCGACGTCGCGGCGGAGCGCAAGCGCCTCGCCAAGGACCTCGCCGCGGCGGAGAAGGAGAAGGCCCAGGCGACGGCCAAGCTGGGCAACGAGGCGTTCCTGGCGAAGGCCCCGGACAACGTCGTGGAGAAGATCCGCACCCGCCTGGCCAAGGCGGAGGAGGACATCACCCGCATCCAGGCCCAGCTGGACCGCCTGCCCCAGCAGTAACCGACCCAGGCGCGCGGGCCCCCGGAGCTGACAGGCGCCGGGGGCCTGCGCCCACCCAAGGGGCGCGGGGAACTGCGCGACAAGCCACACACCTCCCCGCCCCCGTCGACCAGGACCAGCCAGCTCTCCCCTCGGGCGCAGCCCTAGACTGGCCCTGTGAGTGACAGCGACCCCTTCGACGAGATCATCGCGACCGAGACGGACCGCGACCCCGATCTCGCGGTCATCGAGGCCGGCAGCCGAACCCTCCGCACCCAGGGCGGAGCCCCGAGCGCCGACGTGCCCGCCCGCCCCGAGGACCCGGAGGTCGACAAGGCCCTGCGCGAGGTCGAGGCCGATCTGGCCACCCGCTGGGGCGAGACGAAGCTGGAGCCGTCGGTCAGCCGCATCTCCGCGCTGATGGACGTGCTGGGCGAGCCCCAGCGCTCGTACCCCTCGATCCACATCACGGGCACGAACGGCAAGACCTCCACCGCGCGCATGATCGAGGCCCTGCTCGGCGCCTTCGAGCTGCGCACCGGCCGCTACACCTCCCCGCACGTCCAGTCGATCACCGAGCGGATCAGCCTGGACGGCGCCCCGATCTCGGCCGAGCGCTTCGTCGAGACGTACAACGACATCAAGCCCTACGTCGAGATGGTGGACGGCTCGCAGGAGTACCGCCTGTCCTTCTTCGAGGTCCTCACCGGCATGGCGTACGCGGCCTTCGCGGACGCGCCCGTCGACGTGGCCGTCGTGGAGGTCGGCATGGGCGGCTCCTGGGACGCCACGAACGTCATCGACGCGGACGTCGCCGTCATCACCCCGATCGACCTGGACCACACCGACCGCCTCGGGGAGACGCCCGCCGCGATCGCCACGGAGAAGTCCGGGATCATCAAGCAGGACGCGACGGTGATCCTGGCGCAGCAGCCGGTCGACGCGGCCCAGGTGCTGCTGAAGAAGGCGGTCGACGCGGACGCCACCGTGGCCCGCGAGGGCCTGGAGTTCGGCGTGGTCTCCCGTCAGGTGGCCGTCGGCGGCCAGCTGTTGACCCTGCGCGGCCTCGGCGGCGAGTACGGCGAGGTCTACCTCCCCCTGCACGGCGCCTACCAGGCCCACAACGCGGCCGTGGCCCTGGCCGCGGTCGAGGCGTTCTTCGGCGTCGGCTCCCAGCGCCCCGAACCCCTCGACATGGACACCGTCCGCAAGGCCTTCGCGTCCGTGTCCTCCCCGGGCCGCCTGGAGGTCGTACGGCGCTCCCCGACCGTCGTCCTGGACGCCGCCCACAACCCGGCGGGCGCCCGCGCCACCGCCGAAGCGGTCGGCGAGGCCTTCGACTTCAGCCGGCTGATCGGGGTCGTGGGCGCCAGCGGCGACAAGAACGTGCGGGGGCTGCTGGAGGCCTTCGAGCCGATCTTCGCCGAGGTCGTCGTCACCCAGAACTCCACGCACCGCGCGATGGACGCCGACGAACTCGCCGCGATCGCCGTCGAGGTGTTCGGCGAGGAGCGCGTCCAGGTCGAGCCGCGGCTGCCGGACGCGCTGGAGGCCGCGATCACCCTCGCCGAGGAGGAGGGCGAGTTCGCGGGCGGCGGTGTCCTGGTCACCGGCTCCGTCATCACCGTGGGCGAGGCCCGACTGCTCCTGGGGAGGGGCTGACACCGTGCGTACGCTGTGTTCCTCGACGCTGATCGGCGAGTTCTTCGTGATCGGGTTCGCCGGGCTGGTCGCCATGAAGGACCCGGACCTGTCCACCTCGACGGTGTGGACGGTCAGCGGCATCGCGATGTTCCTGTGCCTGCTGCTGTGCGGCATGGTGACCCGCCCGGGCGGCATCGCGCTGGGCTGGGCCCTTCAGGTCGCGCTGATCGCCTCCGGGTTCATCGTGCCGACGATGTTCTTCCTGGGCGCGGTCTTCGCCGCCCTGTGGTGGGCGTCGGTGCACTACGGCAGGAAGATCGACGAGGCGAAGGCCAGATTCGCGGCCCAGAGCGGCTCCTCCACACCTGACGCTGCGTGACGAAGGCCCCGACACGCCCTGTAATCTTCGAACACCCCGCACGACTCTTGATCGCTAGGAGCCCGCAGTGAGCCAGCGCACCCTCGTCCTGCTCAAGCCCGACGCAGTCCGCCGTGGCCTGACCGGCGAGATCATCAGCCGCATCGAGCGCAAGGCCGGCTGGCAGATCACCGCGCTGGAGCTGCGGACGCTGGACCAGGAGACGCTGGAGCAGCACTACGGCGAGCACAAGGGCAAGCCCTTCTACGAGCCGCTGGTTGAGTTCATGGCCTCCGGCCCGGTCGTGGCGCTGATCGTCGAGGGCGAGCGGGTCATCGAGGGGCTGCGCGCGCTCGCCGGCCCGACCGATCCGATCGCCGCCGCGCCGGGCTCCATCCGGGGCGACTACGGCGTGATCGTGCGCGAGAACCTGATCCACGCCTCCGACTCCGAGGAGTCCGCCGAGCGCGAGGTGAAGATCTTCTTCCCGGGCCGCGCGTAGCGCTGCCCCGGCGGAACGGCGAGTCCGGGGGCGGTGCCCCCGGACTTTCTGGCATATGCGTGGCGATCGAGGGAACGAGCACCCCCGAACGCCCCTCTCACCAAGCGAACGCACCCAGCATCTGCTGACAATGGCGGAGACCCTTACGCAGTGTCCGTGCGGGCGCCGATACGATGGAAGCCTTCACGTCACAGCACCCACTTCGCCGACCTGAAAAGCCCTCAAAAGCTCCCAGGAAGGCCAGACGAATCCTGATGGGGAACTCAATGTCGTTCATCGGCCGTGACATGGCTGTCGACCTCGGGACCGCCAACACGCTGGTGTACGTCAGGGGTCGCGGGATCGTACTCAACGAGCCGTCCGTAGTCGCGATCAACACGAACACCGGTGGCATCCTCGCGGTCGGCGCCGAAGCGAAGAAGATGATCGGCCGCACGCCCGGCAACATCGTCGCCGTCCGCCCGCTGAAGGACGGCGTGATCGCCGACTTCGAGATCACCGAGCGGATGCTCCGGTACTTCATCCTGAAGATCCACAAGCGGCGGTACCTGGCTCGTCCGCGGGTCGTCGTCTGTGTGCCCTCGGGTATCACCGGCGTCGAGCGCCGCGCCGTCATCGAGGCGTCGTCCCAGGCCGGCGCCCGCCAGGTGCACATCATCGAGGAGCCCATGGCCGCGGCCATCGGCTCCGGCCTGCCGGTCCACGAGGCCACGGGCAACATGGTGGTGGACATCGGCGGCGGCACGACGGAGGTCGCGGTCATCTCGCTGGGCGGCATCGTCACCGCCCAGTCCATCCGCGTCGCGGGCGACGAGCTGGACAACGCGATCATCCAGCACATCAAGAAGGAGTACAGCCTCCTTCTGGGTGAGCGGACGGCCGAGCAGATCAAGATCACGATCGGTTCGGCGTACGACCTCGACGCTGACGAACACACCGAAATCCGCGGCCGGGACCTGGTGTCCGGGCTGCCCAAGACCGTCGTCATCTCGGCCGCCGAGGTGCGCAAGGCCATCGAGGAACCGGTCAACGCGATCGTCGACGCCGTCAAGACGACCCTCGACAAGTGCCCGCCGGAGCTGTCCGGCGACATCATGGACCGCGGAATCGTTCTGACCGGCGGCGGGGCCCTGCTGCGCGGTCTCGACGAGCGGCTGCGGCGCGAGACCGGCATGCCGATCCACATCGCCGAGGACCCGCTGGACAGCGTGGCGCTCGGCTCCGGCAAGTGCGTGGAGGAGTTCGAGGCGCTCCAGCAGGTGCTGGACGCCCAGCCGCGCAGATGACGTAACTCTTCGATTCCGCCGTACGAGATGATCTCCTCTCGTACGGCGGATCGTTGATATAGAGGCATAAGCTCACGCGTAAGCCTCCGCCCCGAAAAAACCTGAACACCCGCACATTCCTATGAGGAAGGCACGGCCGCCGCACGTGAGGGACACGAGAGAGAGCCGGCTGCTCCTGGTGCTGTTGATCGCCGTCGCGTTCGCGCTGATCACCGTGGACATCCGCGGCGGGGAGGACTCACCGGTCGACGGTGCCCGCCGGGCGGCGGCCGCGGCCTTCGGCCCGATCGAGAACGGCGTGTCGGCGGCGGTCGACCCGGTCGGCAACGCCGTCTCCGCGATCCGCGACTCCGGCACCAAGCACGACCGGCTCGCCCGGCTGGAGAAGGAGAACGCGGCCCTCAAGGCGAAGCTCGGCAGCGACGACCGCAACGCCAGCCGCCTCAAGCAGCTCGACAAGATGCTGAAGATCGCCGGCGAGGGGCAGTACGGCATCAAGGGCGCCCAGGTCATCGCCATAGGAGCGGCCCAGGGCTTCTCCTGGACCATCACCATCGACGCCGGCGCCGACGACGGCATCAAGCGGGACATGACGGTCCTCAACGGCGACGGCCTGGTCGGACGCGTGACGACCGTCGGCCCGAGCACCTCCACCGTCCTGCTCGCCAACGACCCCGACTTCACCGTCGGCACCCGCATGGAGAACAGCGACGAACTCGGCTTCGCCTCCGGCCAGGGCGACCGGCCGCTGCGCGTCGAACTCCTCAACGGCAAGGCCGAGGTGAAAAAGGGCGACCGGCTCGTCACCTTCGGCTCCCAGGCCGACAAGCCCTTCGTGCCCGGCGTCCCGGTCGGCGTGGTCTCCCGCGTCCAGCCCTCCGAGGGCGGCCTGACCCGGACCATCTACGTCACGCCGTACGTCGGTTTCACCAAGCTCGACATCGTCGGCATCGTCGTCGAGGCCCCGAAGAAGGACCCCCGCGACACGGTGCTGCCGAAGAAGCCAAAGCCGACCCCGACGCCGACCGTCACCGTCACGGTCACCCCCTCGGCGAACGCGCCCACCAACGGCCCGACCCCGTAGCAGTAGGAGCTGAATCCCCATGCGTGTCAACCGGATCCTGCTCTCCTCGGCACTGGTGGTCCTCGCCCTGGTGATCCAGGTGAGCGTCCTGTCCCGGCTCCATCTCCCCGGCGCCGTACCCGACTTGCTGCTCCTGACCGTCCTGGGCCTGGCCATGGTCTACGGCCATGTCGGCGGCGCCCTCGTCGGCTTCGGCGCCGGCCTGCTCGCCGACCTCGCGCCCCCGGCCGACCACGCGGCCGGCCGCTACGCCCTGGTCCTGTGCGTCATCGGCTACCTCGCCGGCCTGATCAAACCGGAGAACGGCAGACTCAAGTCGGCCACCGGCCCCATGGTCGTCGTGGTCGCCGCCGCCATCGGCTCCACCCTGCTGTACGCCGGGGTGGGCGCCCTCGTCGGCGACACCGCCGCCCGTCATGTGGGCCTCGTCGGCCTGCTGTTCACGGCCGCCCTGTACGACCTGCTGCTCGCCCCCTTCGTGGTCCCCGGAATCATGGCCCTGGCCCGGCGCGCGGACAACGACCCGCTCGCCGAGACCAACTCCTCGAGCAAGAAGGCCACCGACATCTCCTCCGGCTGGATCTCCGCCGGCACCGGCCTGAAGATCGGCGGCCAGCGCGGCGGCCTCGGCGGTCTGAAGACCAAGGCGCGCACGCGCACCGCCCGGGTGGGACGCATCAAGGGGGTCAAGCGGCTGTGAGAGCGGGTCAGTTCACCCGAACGGGGCACTTTTCGCGGAACGGCGCCTCACAGGTCCGTCGTTCATCATGCGTACGCGCTCACACATTCGCGCACTGAGAGGGGGAGGCAGCCCACGTGACCAACATTCCCGAGACCGGACGGACGCCACGCGTCCAGATCCGTCTCGTCGTCATCCAGATCCTCGTCCTCTCCCTGCTCGGCACCCTTGGCGGCCGCCTGTGGTACCTGCAGATCCGCGAGGGCGCCTCGTACCAGAAGGAGGCATCCGGCAACCACGTCCAGCAGGTCGTCGAGCCCGCCGTGCGCGGCTCCATCCTGGACGCGCGCGGAGTGCCGATCGCGGACAACGAGACCCGGCTCGTGGTCTCCGCCTCCCGCACCGACCTGCTGAAGATGAAGGACGACGGCAAGGCCGTCCTGACCAAGCTGGCCGGCGTCCTGGGCATGAAGCCCGCCGACGTCATGCAGAAGGTCCGGCTGTGCGACGCCAAGACCCCGCAGCCGTGCTGGAACGGCTCGCCGTACCAGCCGATCCCCATCACCGACGAGGCCACCCCGCGTCAGGCCCTGCAGATTCGCGAGCGCTCCGAGGACTTCCCCGGCATCACCGCCGAGCCCGAGGCCGTGCGCCGCTACCCGGCCCCCGGCAAGGCCAACACCGCCCAGGTCCTCGGCTATCTCTCCCCGGTCACCGACGACGAGATCCAGCAGGCCAAGGACACCGACTCGCCCTACCTGCGCTCCGACCAGGTCGGCCGCTCGGGCCTGGAGCGCCAGTACGACAAGGCACTGCGCGGCAAGGCCGGCGTCACCCGCTACGAGGTCGACAACCTCGGCCGCGTCATCGGCAAGGCCAAGTCCGACGCCGCCCAGCCCGGCGCGAACCTCGTCACCAGCATCGACTCCCGCGTCCAGCGCGTCGCCGAGTACGAGCTGAACGAGGCGATGAAGAAGGCCCGCGAGCAGTTCGACAAGATCACCGGCGAGAACTACAAGGCCGACTCCGGCGCCGTCGTCGTCATGGAGGCCAAGACCGGCCGCATCGTCGCCATGGCGTCCGCGCCGACGTACGACCCGAACGTGTGGGTGGGCGGCATCTCCGCCAAGGACTACAAGGCGCTCACCGGCAAGAAGTCCGACTACCCGCTGCTCAACCGGGCCATACAGGGTCAGTCCGCGCCCGGTTCGACCTTCAAGGTGGTCTCCACGGCCGCCGCGGTCGAGGCCGGCTACGTGTGGGACGGCGGCTACCCCTGCACCAGCTCGTACTCGGTGGGCGGCCAGGTCTTCAAGAACTTCGAGGGCGAGAACTTCGGCCCGATCTCCCTGGGCCGCGCCCTGGAGGTCTCCTGCGACACCGTCTTCTACGGCCTGGCCGACCAGCAGTGGAAGAAGGACGGCGGCATCAACCCCAAGAAGGGCCAGCCCAAGGACTACTTCTACAAGGCCGCCCACCAGTTCGGCCTCGGCAAGGAGACCGGCGTAGACCTGCCGAACGAGGTCACCGGCCGCGTCCCCGACCGCCAGTGGAAGGAGTCCTACTGGAAGGCCAACAAGGACGCCTGGTGCAAGACGGGCAAGAAGGACGGCTCGTACGTCGAGAAGATCGCCTACGAGAACTGCCTCGAGGGCAACAAGATGCGCGAGGGTGACTCCATCAACTACTCCATCGGCCAGGGCGACACGCTCGTCACGCCGATCCAGGAGGCCATGATCTACGGGGCGCTCGCCAACGGCGGCACGGAGTACGTCCCCACCATCGGCAAGGCCGTCGTCAGCGCCGACGGCAAGACCGTCCAGGAGATCAAGCCGAAGGTCAAGGCGAAGCTGCCGGTCAGCAAGGCCACCCTCAAGGGCATGGACAAGGCCCTCGCAGGCGTCATCACCAGCGGTACCGCGGCCTGGAAGTTCCAGGGCTGGCCGCAGGACAAGATCGAGCTGCACGCCAAGACCGGTACCGCTGAGGTCTACGGCAAGCAGACCACCTCGTGGCTCGCCACGTACTCCAAGGACTACACGGTCGTCATGACCATCGCCCAGGCCGGTACGGGTTCCGGCGCCTCCGGTGAGGCCGTGCGCAACATCTACAGCTCGATGTACGGCGTCCAGTCCGACGGCTCCATCGACAAGAAGAAGGCGCTGCTGCCGACCCCGCAGAAGGGCCTGCCGAAGATCAAGGCGGACGGCACCATCGCCTCCCCGAAGGTCGCCAAGGACCCGGTCAAGGACCTGCAGAAGGCCGACGAGGAAGGCGCCACGTCCCCCGACGGGACCCAGCCGGGCGCGACCACCGCCTCGCCCACCGCGACCAACCGCAACACCCGCCGCAGGCCGCGCAGAAGGGGAAGCCGGAGGATGCTCACATGACCGGTGCCAACAGCTTCTCCGTCTCCGGGTACGGACCCGAGCGGGCCGGCTGGACGCGGGTCCTCGCCCGCGATTCGGTCACCCGCCGCCTGGACTGGCCGATGCTGCTGTCGGGCCTCGCCCTGTCCGGCCTCGGCTCGCTCCTTGTGTTCTCCGCGACCCGCAACCGCACGGAGATCAACCAGGGCGACCCGTACTACTTCCTGATCCGGCACATCATGAACACCGGCATCGGGCTCGCCCTGATGGTCGGCACGATCTGGCTCGGCCACCGCACCCTGCGCACCGCCGTCCCGATCCTCTACGGCATCTCCCTGTTCGGGGTGCTGCTGGTCCTCACCCCGCTCGGCGCCACCATCAACGGCAGCCGCAACTGGATCGTCTTCGGCGGCGGATTCTCGCTGCAGCCCGCCGAGTTCGTGAAGATCACGATCATCCTGGGCATGGCGATGCTGCTCTCGGCCCGGGTCGACGCGGGCGACAAGCAGTACCCCGACCACCGCACGGTCCTGCAGGCGCTGGGCATGGCCGCCGTACCCATCCTGATCGTGCTGCTCATGCCCGACCTCGGCACGGTCCTGGTCCTGGTGACGATCATCCTGGGCGTGCTGCTCGCCTCCGGCGCCTCCAACCGCTGGATCTTCGGCATGATCACCGCCGGTGTCGTCGGCTGCACCGCCATCTGGCAGCTGCACATCCTGGACGAGTACCAGATCGCGCGGTTCGCGGCCTTCGCGAACCCCAGCCTCGACCCGGCCGGAGTCGGCTACAACACCAACCAGGCCCGCATCGCGATCGGTTCGGGCGGCCTCACCGGCGCCGGGCTCTTCCACGGCTCGCAGACCACCGGCCAGTTCGTGCCCGAGCAGCAGACCGACTTCGTGTTCACCGTCGCGGGGGAGGAGCTCGGCTTCGTCGGCGCGGGCCTGATCATCCTCCTGCTCGGCGTGGTCCTGTGGCGCGCCTGCCGCATCGCGCGCGACTCGACGGAGCTCTACGGCACGATCGTGGCCGCCGGCATCGTCGCCTGGTTCGCCTTCCAGGCGTTCGAGAACATCGGCATGACCCTCGGGATCATGCCCGTCACCGGCCTGCCACTGCCCTTCGTGTCCTACGGCGGCTCGTCGATGTTCGCCGTGTGGATGGCCGTCGGCCTACTGCAGTCGATCAAGGTGCAGAGACCCATGTCCGCCTGACCGTCGGCCCCATCGGCCCTGCCGCCCTGACCCGGATCCCACTAGATTCGGGTCATGGCGGACACAAAACGCGAGATCGAGCGCAAGTACGAGTCCGACGACAGCGGGCTGCCCGACCTGACCGGCGTCGCGGGTGTCGACGCCGTCGTAGACAAGGGCGTCGCCCACCTGGACGCCACCTACTACGACACCGCGGACGAGCGACTCGCCGCCGCCTCGATCACGCTGCGCCGCCGCACCGGTGGCGCGGACGCCGGCTGGCACCTGAAGTTCCCCGTCTCCCCGGGCGTGCGGGACGAGATCCGCGCCCCGCTCTCCGACACCCTCCCGCGCGTCCTCGCCGGACTGATCCGCTCCAGGGCCCGCGACGCCGAAGTGCTGCCCGTGGTCCGGCTGCGCTCCGACCGCGACGTCAGCGACCTCGTCGACGCCACGGGCCGCGTCCTGGCCGAGGTCAGCGTGGACGCCGTGCACGCCGAACGGCTCACCGGCGCCGGCGGCACCGCCCAGTGGACGGAACTGGAGGTGGAACTCGCCGACGACGGCGACCCCGCCTTCCTCGACAAGGTCGACAAACGACTGCGCAAGGCGGGCGTACGGCCCTCCGGGTCGGCCTCGAAGCTCGCCCGGGCGCTGACGGAGACGGCGCCGAAGAAGAAGCGCCGCAGCGGCATGCCGACCCCGCCCCCGCCGGTGACCGCCGGCGACCACGTCCTCGCCTACGTCCGCGAACAGCGGGACACCATCGTCGCCCTCGACCCGGCGGTACGGAGGGACGTCCACGACGCCCTGCACCGCATGCGCGTCGCCACCCGCCGTATGCGCAGCGCCTTCCGCAGCTACGCGAAGGTCCTCGACCGCACGATCACCGATCCCGTCGGCGAGGAACTCAAGTGGCTGGCCGGTGAACTCGGGGTGGGACGGGACAGCGAGGTCCTCGCCGAGCGCCTGTCGACGGCCCTCGACGGACTGCCCCGGACGCTGGTCACCGGCCCCGTCCGCACCCGCCTGCGGCGGTGGGCGAACGCCCGGCGCGGCGGCTCCCGCCGGCGGCTGACCGGCGTACTGGACTCCGCGCGGTACCTGGCCCTGCTCGACACCCTGGACGCGCTGGTCGACCAGCCGCCCTTCCTGAAGGCGGCCGGTGGAAAGCCGGAGAGGGTGATCTCCAAGGCCGTACGCAAGGACTTCGGGAAACTGGCGGAGCTCGTGGAACGCGCCGTCGCCCTCGACCCCGGCACCGAGCGCGACCTGGCGCTGCACGAGTCCCGCAAGAAGGCCAAGCGGGCCCGCTACTCGGCGGAAGCCGCCGTGGGCGCCCTCGGCGACCGCGCGTCCGCCCTGGTCAAGTCGATGAAGTCGGTCCAGACCCTGCTCGGCGACCACCAGGACAGCGTCATGGCCCGCCAGAGCCTGCGCGAGCTGTCGGCCGTGGCGCACGCGGCGGGGGAGAGCTCGTTCACGTACGGGGTGCTCTACGGGCGCGAGGAGCGGCGGGCGGCGGCCGCGGAGCTGGCGCTGCCCGCCGTCTGGCGGGGGATCACGGAGGCGACGGACATCTGACGGCCGCCGGGCGATGCTGTTCGCGCGGACCGCCACCAGGGGACGGGGAAGGCAGCCGGGCGGTCGGGGAGGGGCCGGGGCCGCGTTAGGCTAGATGGTCACCCCTGTCAGTCAGAGTCCATCCAGCCCATCCCACGAAGGTTCGCGAGATGCCTGCCGAAGTCGCTGCGTCGGTGTTCCCGCAGCTCGAAGCTCTGCTCCCCCATGTGCAGAAGCCGATCCAGTACGTCGGCGGAGAGCTCAACTCCACGGTCAAGCCGTGGGAGTCCTGCGACGTCCGCTGGGCGCTGATGTACCCGGACGCCTATGAGGTCGGCCTGCCCAACCAGGGCGTCATGATCCTCTACGAGGTCCTGAACGAGCAGGAGGGCGTCCTCGCCGAGCGCACCTACAGCGTGTGGCCGGACCTGGAGGCGCTGATGCGGGAGCACGGCGTCCCGCAGTTCACGGTCGACAGCCACCGCCCGGTGAAGGCGTTCGACGTGTTCGGCCTGTCGTTCTCCACGGAGCTCGGCTACACGAACATGCTCACCGCCCTGGACCTGGCGGACATCCCGCTGGAGTCGAAGGACCGCGGCCTGGACGACCCGATCGTCCTCGCGGGCGGGCACGCGGCGTTCAACCCGGAACCCATCGCGGACTTCATCGATGCGGCGATCATCGGCGACGGCGAGCAGGCCGTGCTGGACATGACGCGGATCATCAAGGAGTGGAAGGCCGAGGGCCGCCCCGGCGGCCGCGAGGAGGTCCTCTTCCGGCTCGCGAAGACCGGCGGCGTGTACATCCCGGCGTTCTACGACGTCGAGTACCTCCCCGACGGCCGTATCGCCCGCGTGGTCCCCAACAAGTCGGGCGTGCCCTGGCGCGTGTCGAAGCACACGGTCATGGACCTCGACGAGTGGCCGTACCCCAAGCAGCCCCTCGTCCCCCTGGCAGAGACGGTCCACGAGCGAATGTCGGTGGAGATCTTCCGCGGCTGCACGCGCGGCTGCCGCTTCTGCCAGGCCGGCATGATCACCCGCCCCGTCCGGGAACGCTCCATCACCGGCATCGGCGAGATGGTCGACAAGGGCCTGAAGGCGACGGGCTTCGAGGAGGTCGGCCTCCTCTCGCTCTCCTCCGCGGACCACAGCGAGATCGGCGACATCGCCAAGGGCCTCGCGGACCGCTACGAGGAAGACAAGATCGGCCTCTCGCTCCCCTCCACCCGGGTCGACGCCTTCAACGTGGACCTGGCGAACGAGCTGACGCGCAACGGCCGCCGCTCCGGCCTCACCTTCGCGCCCGAGGGCGGCTCGGAGCGGATGCGCAAGGTCATCAACAAGATGGTGTCCGAGGAGGACCTCATCCGCACCGTCGCCACCGCCTACGGCAACGGCTGGCGCCAGGTGAAGCTGTACTTCATGTGCGGCCTGCCGACGGAGACGGACGAGGACGTCCTGCAGATCGCCGACATGGCGACCCGGGTCATCCAGAAGGGCCGCGAGGTCTCCCGCTCCAACGACATCCGCTGCACGGTCTCCATCGGCGGCTTCGTCCCCAAGCCGCACACCCCCTTCCAGTGGGCCCCGCAGCTCTCGGCCGAGGAGACGGACGCCCGCCTGGAGAAGCTCCGCGACAAGATCCGCGGCGACAAGAAGTACGGCCGCTCGATCGGCTTCCGCTACCACGACGGCAAGCCGGGCATCGTCGAGGGCCTGCTCTCCCGCGGCGACCGCCGCATCGGCGCGGTCATCCGCGCCGTCTACGAGGACGGCGGCCGCTTCGACGGCTGGCGCGAGCACTTCTCCTACGACCGCTGGATGTCCTGCGCCGACAAGGCCCTGACGCCCCTCGGCGTGGACGTCGACTGGTACACCACCCGCGAGCGCACCTACGAGGAGGTCCTCCCCTGGGACCACCTCGACTCCGGCCTGGACAAGGACTGGCTCTGGGAGGACTGGCAGGACGCCCTCGACGAAACCGAGGTGGAGGACTGCCGCTGGACCCCCTGCTTCGACTGCGGGGTGTGCCCGCAGATGGACACGGCCATACAAATCGGCCCGACCGGCAAGAAGTTGCTGCCCTTGACGGTCAAGAATTCGGGTCCGTCGCCGGCTTCGAGCGGTCACACGCACTGAGGTGTGCGAGGCGCTCGATCGGGTGGCGTGCGGGATGACGACCCGCCCGGCGGCTTTGCTTCTCCCTGACGAACGGATCAACCCCGGTCGCGGTGTTCCCGGTCACGTGCGAGCCTGAGTCCGTGATCAGGAAGCCACCTGGCCGCCCGCCTGCTCCGGCGGGGCATGGCCGGTGACCGCCGGGCGGGGACGTTCGAAAGGATTTGCGCGCATGATTGCTGTCAGTGCGTCACCGGTGCGTATCGAAGCGTCTCTCGACCCTCGGCTGTCCAGATGGCTGTGGCTGGTGAAGTGGCTCCTCGCCATCCCGCATTACATCGTGCTGTTCTTTCTGTGGATCGCGTTCGTCTGCGTGACCGTCATCGCGTTCTTCGCCATCCTGTTCACGGGCCGGTACCCCCGGTCCCTCTTCGAGTTCAATGTCGGCGTACTGCGCTGGAACTGGCGTGTCAGCTACTACGCCCACACCGCGCTCGGCACCGACCGATACCCGCCCTTCACGCTCAAGGACGTGCCGGACTATCCGGCGCATTTCGACGTCGTCTATCCCGAGCGCCTCTCGCGCGGTCTGGTCCTCGTGAAGTGGTGGCTGCTGGCGATCCCGCAGTACATCGTCATCGGGATGTTCGTCGGTGACTGGGGCTGGGCGTCAGGGGACACCTGGCGTGGCGGCGGCGTGATTCCCTTCCTCTCCCTGGTCGCCGTGATCGTCCTCGCGGTCACTGCCCGCTACCCGGTCCCCCTGTTCGACTTCCTGCTGGGCCTGGCCCGATGGGTCGCCCGGGTGAGCGCCTATGCCGCACTCCTGACCGATCAGTACCCGCCGTTCCGGCTCGACATGGGCGGCCGGACCTACCCGTCGGCGGACATCGCGGGGAGCGGTTCCGGACCGAAGTGACTCTGTCGCAGGGACGCCGGCCCCGACCGGCCCGGGCGGTTCATACGGTGTTCGGCCGCGGTTCGAAGGCGTGGAGGGTGTCCTGGCCCGGCTGGACGATGCCGTAGGTGCTTTCTGGGACCTCGTTCCAGGCTCCGGGGAGGTTGCCCAGGGGTTCGGAGACGACCAGGCGGGTTTCCTCTCCGACCTCTCGCAGGAACGCGGTGTCCGGGTGGAGGGCGCGCAGGGAGTCCACCCTGGTGCTGTAGTAGAGGGACCGCGAGGCGCCTTCGCTGGAGTAGCGGAAGGCCCACAGGCGGTCGCCGTCGGACATGGCGAGGGTCATCTGGAGCGGGTGCCGTACGCCGTGCTTGTGGCCCGTCTCCTCGACCAGGCCGGCCATGCGGGCCACGGCTTCCGGCGGGTCGTCGGTGAGACCGAACGTCAGGGCCAGGTAGAACATCAGCTCGGAGTCGGTGGAACCCTCGATCTCGGGGTAGAGGGCGGGGTCGACGGCCAGGGCCAGGTCACGTCGCAGTCGTGGGAACTCGTTGATCACGCCGTTGTGCATCCACAGCCAGCGATCCCATCGGAAGGGATGGCAGTTGGTCTGCTGCACGGCCGTTCCCGTCGTCGCCCTGATGTGGGCGAAGAACAGTCCTGAACCGACGTGGTGAGCGACCTCCTGCAGGTTGCGGTTGTTCCAGGCCGGGCCCACGTCCCGCACGACCGCCGGGGTGACGAGATCCTCCGCGTACCAGCCGACGCCGAAGCCGTCGCCATTGGTCGTCTCCACCCCCAGCCGGGAGTGCAGGCTCTGGTCGATCAGGCTGTGCTGCGGCTCGAACAGGACGTGACTGAGCAGGACGGGCGTGCCCGAGTAGGCGATCCAGCGGCACATCTCCGCACCCACCTCCCTCTGCCGGAGGATGGCGACGATCCTGCGACAAGTATGGACTTGCCCGGCAGACGCGGCACGTGCGGTCGGTTCGTGGTCGGTCGGCGGTCAGCCGGTGGTGGAGTGCAGGAACGGCGGGATCGGCCGGTGCAGGTCGGTGGCCTCGATGGTCAGGGTGTCGTGCGCGACGTCCGCCCCGTCGCTCATGGACACCTGGACGGTGTGCCTCTCGCCCGTACGCCCGAGGCGCCCGGTGACCGTGACCTTGTGGCCCTCCACCGAGACCCGCAGGTCCGACCCGGCGGACGCGGACGCGCTGACGACGTGCCGTGGCCCCGCGGGCCACACGCTCACGGACGAAGTGAACTCTTCTCCGGCCGTGACCTCGATCTGCGACGGAGTGAGGATCATGAACCCCTTCAGGTGCCATGACCCGGTGCCTGGGGATGTCTGATTGCCGGTCATGTCGTCAGCGTGCGCCGATCGCGCGGGCGGGTGCAGATGACGGTAGGCCCGTTCCGAGGGCCTGTCGCGGCGACGGCGGGGGCCGTTCGGCCCCAGGACCGCGTACCGACCGCATCCATCCGGGCCGTCGGCGCGTCTACGTCGGTATGGACCTGGAGAAATACCCGCAGCGGCCCGAGCGGCAGACGCCGGAGGGGTGTCTCGTCGTGGCGATCCGCCTGCCGGTGCGGATCGTCGTGCTCGTGCTGGTCGTCCCGGTGCGCATGGTGTGGGACGCGCTGGTGGTGGCGGGCAGGTTCCTGACGGACACCGTCTTCAGGCCGGTGGGCAGGGCCCTGCTGTGGGTGGGGCGGGCGGTGTTCGTCTGGCCCTTCACAGGGCTGTGGCGATACGTCGTCGTGCCGGTGGGCAAGGCACTCGGACTGCTCGGCAAGGTGCTCGTCGTCATCCCCCTGGTGTGGCTCTACCGGTCGGTGCTGACACCTCTGGGACATGCCCTTGTCCGGGTGTACGCACGGGTGGTCACCCCTGTCGCGCGTGGCATGTGGTGGCTGCTCGCGGCCCTGGGGACCGGGGTGTACATGGGGCTGGCCTGGCTGGCGCGGTACCTCCTCGTCCTCCCCGCGGGATGGGTGTACGCGTGGATCCTCACCCCGGTGGGGCACGCGATCGCCGCGTGCGCGAGGGGGCTGGCGTGGCTGGTGGGCACGGTCGCCACCGGCATCGGCGTCGCGCTGTACTGGGTCGCCCGGGTGCTGCTGGTACTGCCCGCGCTGGCACTGTGGCGCTGGGTCCTCGTCCCCGTCGGGCGCGTCCTCGCCGTCGTCGCCCGCGAGGTCGGTGACGCCCTCGGGCACGCCTGGCGGGTGGCCGGGCGGATCTCGCTCGCCGTCGGCCGCGCCCTCGCCACCCTCTTCCGGCTGGTCTTCGTGGAGCCGGTGCGGTGGGTGTACCGCACGGTGCTCACCCCCGTCGGCCATGCCGTCCGGGACGCCGTGCTGCGGCCCGCGGCCGCGGTCGCGCGCAGTGTGGGACGGGCGACCGGGGAGGCGCTGGCCTCCGCCCGGGAGTCCGTACGGCAGGCGCGGGCGGACTTCCGCCGGATGCTGTTCGGGGAGCCCGCGCGGACCGAGAGGATCGACGGGCGGGAACCCACGGGCCGCGAGACACGTACTCTTGGTAGAAGTACGACCGCTCTCACGAAGGACTGAACGACACTGGGCAAGCGACAGCCCGAAGGCCCGCCGCCCGCACCCGCGGTGCAGCGCATCCGACTGCGCTACACCAAGCGCGGTCGCCTCCGGTTCACCAGCCACCGTGACTTCCAGCGCGCCTTCGAGCGTGCGCTGCGCCGCGCCGAGGTGCCCATGGCGTACTCGGCGGGGTTCACGCCGCATCCGAAGGTGTCGTACGCCAATGCCGCACCCACCGGCACGGGCAGTGAGGCGGAGTACCTGGAGATCGCCCTCACCGAGGCGCGGGACCCGGAGAAACTCAGGATCCTGCTCGACGAGTCGCTGCCCGCCGGGCTCGACGTCGTCGACGCCGTCGAGGCCCGCACCTCCGGGCTCGCCGACCGGCTGACCGCCTCCGTGTGGGAGCTGCGCCTGGACGGCGTGGCGCCCGAGGACGCCGAGCGCGCGGTCGCCGCCTTCAACGCCGCCGGGACCGTGGAGGTCCAGCGGACGACGAAGAACGGCCTGCGGACGTTCGACGCCCGTTCCGCGGTCGCGGATCTCGAGGTGCGGGCGGATCTCGAAACGCACAGTGAACCGGCTGATAGGCCGACCGACCAGCCCTGTGCGATACTGCGGCTGGTTGTTCGGCACGTGACGCCTGCCGTACGACCCGACGACGTCCTGTCCGGTCTCCGCGCCGTGGCCGACCTGGCGCCGCCGGTCCCCGCAGCGGTGACCAGGCTGGCGCAGGGGCTGTTCGATGAAGAGACCGGCACGGTGACCGACCCGCTCGCGCCCGACCGCGAGGCAGCTGAGGCCCCAACGGCCGCTGCCGCCGCGACGGCGCCGGCGTAAGGAAGGTCCCGCGAAGGACGGACGTCGTAGCGCCGCCCTCGTACTCGGGAGCCACCTGGGTCGGGCAGCGCACCGACACAGAAGACTTTCGCCAGGCCGTACCCAACAGGGTGTACGGAACCGGCGAGACAAGACACGGAGAGCTCCCGTGCGGCGCCCGCGCCCCGGACGGCGGCACCGCGCAACGCGCGAGCCGCGGACGTCAACGGCGGTCGAGTCATCGACGCCGGACCAGGCGCGGAGCCCGGGAGCCTGACGGGAGACAAGCCCGCATGCTCGAACCGACCGAACCCACTGAGGGTTCCGAAGAACTGAACACTCCCAGCGACACCCTGCCGCCGCGTCGTCGGCGCCGTGCCGCTTCCCGCCCGGCGGGCCCGCCGGCGGGTGCCGCCGCCGGGACGCCGGAGGAAGTCATCGCGTCGGCCGTAGCGGCCGAGGGCGAGGAGAAGGCCGCAGAGTCGCAGGAGCTCGACGAGGCCGCTGAGGCCGAGGGTGCCGAGGAGACGGCGGCCGCCGTACCGGCGCCCGTCGAGGAGCCCGCGCCCGCCGCCCGCACCCGTCGTCGTGCGACGCGCCGCGTGTCCGCGCCGACCGCCTCTCCGGCATCCGCCGAGGCAGCCGAGACGGTCGTGCCGGCCGCTGCCGCCGAGGTCACCGAGGCTGCTGCGAACACGGACACCGAGCAGGCCGTCGTGACCGGTGAGGACGCCGCTCCGCCGCGTACCCGTCGTCGTGCGACGCGCCGCGTGTCCGCGCCGACCGCCGCCGCGGAGGCCGCCGAGACCGTCGTACCCGCCGCTGCCGCCGAGAGCGAGAGCGTCGAGGAGCCCGCGGCCGTGGCCGAGACCCCCGTCGAGGAGGCCGCGCCCGCCGCCCGTACGCGCCGTCGTGCCACCCGGCGCGCCACCGCGCCCGCAGCGACCCCCGAGGCCGCGAGTGAGCAGGGCACGGAGGCCGACGCGATCGAGGCCGCCGAGCCCGCCGTGGCCGCTGACGGTGTCGAGGAAGCGGCTCCGCGCCGCACCCGTCGGCGTGCCACGCGTCGTGTGACCGCGCCCGCCGGGACGCCGGAGGAGGAGACGGCACCGGCGCAGGAGGCCGCCGAGAGCGCCCCCGCCCCCGAGGCCGTTCAGGAGCCCGCAGCCGCCCCGGCCGAGGAGGACGCCTCGCCGCGTCGTCGCCGCCGGGTCGCCCGTAAGGCCGCCACCGGGTTCTCCGAGCCCGCCAGGTTGACCGCCGAGGCGTCCGTCGAGGAGGACAGCCCGCTGCGCCCGGCGCGGCCCGCCGTTGCCGTCTTCCAGGCGCCGGTGTTCACCGAGCCGAAGTTCCAGACGCCCGAGCGGGCCGCCGCCGAGGCTGCCGCCGAGGCGGGGTCCGGTACCGAGGCCGCCGAGCCCGAGGAGCTCCCGGAGGAGCAGAGCGGGGCGCGGCGCCGGCGCCGCCGCCGGGGCGTTGCGTTCGGCGAGGAGGCCGAGGCGCCGGCCGCCGCCGAGACCGTGGAGCGCGTCGAGTCCGCGGACGAGGACGAGCCCGAGGAGGCCGAGGAGTCGGCCGAGGACGCCCACGAGGGCGACGAGACCGAGGAGACCGGCTCGCGCCGTCGCCGTCGCCGCGGTGGCCGTCGCCGGCGCCGTGGCGAGTCCGCGGACGCCTCCGGCGAGGACGAGGACTCCGACGACGTCGCCGCCGAGCAGGCCGACCAGGACGCCGAGGACACCGCCGAGCAGGAGGAAGAGGACGCCGACGACGCTCACGACGAGCCCGGCGGGTCCAGCTCCAGCAGCCGTCGCCGGCGCCGTCGCCGCCGTCGTGCCGGGGACACCTCCATGGACGTCGAGCCCGGCGAGGGCGACCCCGAGCGCACCGTCGTCAAGGTCCGCGAGCCCCGTCCGAAGTCCGAGCCGTCCGACGAGGTGCAGTCCATCAAGGGCTCCACGCGTCTGGAGGCCAAGAAGCAGCGCCGCCGCGAAGGCCGCGAGCAGGGCCGTCGCCGCGTCCCGATCATCACCGAGGCCGAGTTCCTGGCCCGCCGCGAGGCCGTCGAGCGTGTGATGGTCGTCCGCCAGAGCGGCGAGCGCACGCAGATCGGCGTCCTGGAGGACGGCGTGCTCGTCGAGCACTACGTCAACAAGGAGCAGGCGACCTCGTACGTCGGCAACGTCTACCTGGGCAAGGTGCAGAACGTCCTGCCCTCGATGGAGGCCGCCTTCATCGACATCGGCAAGGGCCGCAACGCCGTCCTGTACGCAGGTGAGGTCAACTTCGAGGCGCTGGGCATGGCCAACGGCCCGCGTCGCATCGAGTCCGCCCTGAAGTCCGGCCAGTCGGTCCTCGTGCAGGTCACCAAGGACCCGATCGGGCACAAGGGCGCGCGTCTGACCAGCCAGGTCTCCCTCCCGGGCCGCTACCTGGTGTACGTGCCCGAGGGCTCCATGACCGGCATCAGCCGCAAGCTGCCCGACACCGAGCGGGCCCGGCTGAAGACCATCCTCAAGAAGATCGTCCCCGAGGACGCCGGTGTCATCGTGCGCACCGCCGCCGAGGGCGCGAGCGAGGACGAGCTGCGCCGGGACGTCGAGCGGCTGCAGGCGCAGTGGGAGGAGATCCAGAAGAAGTCGAAGAACGGCAACGCCCCGACGCTGCTGTACGGCGAGCCGGACATGACCGTCCGCGTCGTCCGCGACATCTTCAACGAGGACTTCTCCAAGGTCATCGTCAGCGGTGACGAGGCCTGGGAGACCGTCTACGGCTACGTCTCGCACGTCGCGCCCGACCTCGCCGAGCGGCTGCAGAGGTGGACCTCCGAGGTCGACGTCTTCGCCACCTACCGGATCGACGAGCAGCTCGCCAAGGCCCTGGACCGCAAGGTCTGGCTGCCCAGCGGCGGCTCGCTGGTGATCGACCGGACCGAGGCGATGGTCGTCGTCGACGTCAACACCGGCAAGTTCACCGGCCAGGGCGGCAACCTGGAGGAGACGGTCACCAGGAACAACCTGGAGGCGGCCGAGGAGATCGTGCGTCAGCTGCGGCTGCGCGACCTCGGCGGCATCATCGTGATCGACTTCATCGACATGGTGCTGGAGTCCAACCGGGACCTGGTGCTGCGGCGCCTGCTGGAGTGCCTGGGCCGGGACCGGACCAAGCACCAGGTCGCCGAGGTGACCTCGCTGGGCCTGGTCCAGATGACCCGCAAGCGGGTCGGCCAGGGCCTGCTGGAGTCGTTCTCCGAGACCTGCGTCCACTGCAACGGCCGCGGTGTCATCGTCCACATGGAGCAGCCGAGCTCCGGCGGTGGCGGCGGCAAGCGCAAGAAGCGCGGACGTGGCGGCGACGTGCACGAGCACGTGCACGAGGCCGCGGTGGCCGTCGAGGCGCCGGAGGCCGAGGTCGAGGAGACGGAGGCCGAGGTCGCCGCCGAGGCCGCCGAGCCGGTCGCGCTTCCCGCGCCGGTCTTCGAGCCCGACGAGGAGCTGTACAGCAGCGTCGCCGAGGCGGAGGCCGCCGTGCGCGGTGGGCGTTCCCGGCGCCGGGCGAGCCGGCGTGCGTCGGCTCCGGCCGGCGCGCCGAAGGGGCGGACGCGACCGGAGGGCGACCGGGCCGGGTCCGACGCCGCCAGGGCCGAGTCCGACACCGAGGTCGCCGAGGTGCCCACCGCCCAGGTCGTGCCGGCCGAGGCGGAGGCCGAGCGTCCCGTGCAGCCGGAGACGGCCGCCGAGGCGCAGGCCGAGCCGGTCGCCGCGGAGGACCCGGTGGTCGCCGCCGAGCCTGCCGAGCCCGCCGAGGACGCCGCGCCCAAGGGCCGTACCCGCCGTCGTGCCACCCGCAAGGTGTCGGCGCCCGCCGGTTCGCCTGCCGGGGCCGAGGCGGCCGTGGTGACGGTCACCGAGGCCGCGCCCGTGGCCGAGCCGCATGCCGAGGCCGAGAAGGCCGCCGAGCCCGCCGAGGAGCGGTCCGAGACGGTTGCCGAGAGCGCCGCCCCGGCCCGGCCCCGGCGCCGTGCGGTCCGCAAGGCCACCGCGCCCACCGCGTCCGAGGAGGCGGCCGTCGTGGTCGTCCCGTCGGCCGCGACGGACGAGGCCCCGGCCGCCGAGGGGGACGTCGAGGAGGCCGCTCCGGCCACGAAGACGGCCCGCAAGACGGCCAAGAAGGCGACCGCGAAGAAGGCGGCCACCAAGAAGACCGCGGCCAAGAAGACGGCCGCGAAGAAGACGACGGCCAAGAAGGCGGCGAAGACCGCCAAGACGGCCGCGGCCAAGTCGACGGCGAAGAAGACCTCGGTCTCCGCCGCCGCCGACGAGAGCTGAGCAGTACGAGGTGCGGGGTGCGGCCGGTCGGTGTGATCGGCCGCATACCCGCGGGACCCGGTCCGGTTTGACCCCCTCGGCCCCGGCCCCGTAACCTTGACCCTCGGCATGTCCACGGATATAGGACGCGCCACATCCCCGTAAACCTCTTCCTCCAGAGCGCCGGGCGTTCCGCGCCGGCCGTTCCGGAGAGGCTGCCCGTGCCGGGTGGCTGGACTTCGGGGGTGCCGTTCCCGAGCGAGAGAGTGAGATCCGCGTGTACGCCATCGTGCGCAGCGGTGGTCGCCAGCACAAGGTTGCTGTCGGCGACATCGTTGAGGTTGACAAGATTTCCACTGCCAAGGTTGGCGACACGGTCGAGCTCTCGACCCTGCTCGTTGTCGACGGCGACGCTGTGACCAGCGACCCGTGGGTGCTGGCCGGCATCAAGGTCCAGGCCGAGGTCGTGGACCACCACAAGGGCCAGAAGATCGACATTCTGCGCTACAAGAACAAGACCGGCTACCGCCGTCGTCAGGGCCACCGCCAGCAGTACACGGCGATCAAGGTCACTGAGATCCCCACGGCTGCGAAGTAAGGGACTGAGGAGAGATGGCACACAAGAAGGGCGCATCGTCCACCCGGAACGGTCGCGACTCGAACGCCCAGCGGCTCGGCGTGAAGCGCTTCGGCGGTCAGGTCGTCAACGCGGGTGAGATCCTGGTCCGCCAGCGCGGCACCCACTTCCACCCCGGTTCGGGCGTCGGCCGTGGCGGCGACGACACGCTGTTCGCGCTGCAGGCCGGTGCGGTGGAGTTCGGCACGTTCCGTGGCCGCAAGGTCGTGAACATCGTTCCGGTCGCCTGAGTCGGCTGATCGGAAGCTTTTCGCGAGGCGGACCTCACTTCCCGGTCGGGAAGGCGGGTCCGCCTTTCGCGTGTTAACACGAGTAGTACTTACGTCTCTGGAGGCACCGAACCATGACCACCTTCGTGGACCGCGTCGAACTGCATGTCGCCGCGGGTAACGGAGGTCACGGCTGTGCCTCCGTCCACCGTGAGAAGTTCAAGCCGCTCGGCGGACCCGACGGCGGCAACGGCGGACGCGGTGGAGATGTCATCCTCACCGTCGACCAGTCGGTGACCACGCTTCTCGACTACCACCACTCCCCGCACCGCAAGGCGACCAACGGCAAGCCCGGAGAGGGCGGCAACCGCTCCGGCAAGGACGGCCAGGACCTGACCCTTCCCGTGCCGGACGGCACCGTCGTCCTCGACAAGGCGGGCAACGTGCTCGCCGACCTGGTCGGGCACGGCACCTCGTACGTCGCCGCGCAGGGCGGCCGGGGCGGTCTCGGCAACGCGGCGCTCGCGTCGGCGCGGCGCAAGGCGCCCGGATTCGCGCTGCTCGGCGAGCCGGGGGACCTGCAGGACATCGTCCTTGAGCTGAAGACCGTCGCCGACGTTGCGCTCGTGGGCTATCCGAGCGCCGGCAAGTCGTCGCTGATCTCGGTGCTGAGCGCCGCCAAGCCGAAGATCGCCGACTACCCGTTCACGACGCTGGTGCCCAACCTCGGTGTCGTCACGGCCGGTTCGACGGTTTACACCATCGCCGACGTGCCGGGGCTGATCCCCGGGGCCAGTCAGGGCAGGGGGCTCGGTCTGGAGTTCCTGCGGCACGTGGAGCGGTGCAGCGTGCTGGTGCACGTGCTGGACACGGCGACCCTGGAGTCCGACCGCGACCCCGTCTCCGACCTCGACATCATCGAGGAGGAGCTGAAGCAGTACGGCGGGCTCGACAAGCGGCCCCGGATCGTCGTCCTCAACAAGATCGACGTACCGGACGGCAAGGACCTCGCCGAGATGGTGCGGCCGGACCTCCAGGCGCGGGGCTACCGGGTCTTCGAGGTGTCGGCGGTGGCCCATCTCGGGCTGCGGGAGCTGTCGTTCGCGCTGGCCGAGATGGTGGCGAAGGCGCGCGCTGCGAAGCCGAAGGAAGAGGCGACCCGGATCGTCATCCGGCCGAAGGCCGTCGACGACGCCGGGTTCACCGTGACGCGCGAGGACGTCGGCGGCGAGCCGCTGTTCCGGGTGCGCGGCGAGAAGCCCGAACGCTGGGTGCGGCAGACCGACTTCAACAACGACGAGGCCGTGGGCTACCTCGCGGACCGGCTCAACCGCCTCGGCGTGGAGGACGAGTTGGTGAAGGCCGGAGCCCGCTCCGGTGACGGCGTGGCCATCGGTCCCGAGGACAACGCCGTGGTGTTCGACTGGGAGCCGACGCTGACGGCCGGCGCGGAGATGCTGGGCCGCCGGGGCGAGGACCATCGCTTCGAGGCGCCGAGGCCCGCGGCGCAGCGGCGGCGGGACCGCCAGGCGGAGCGGGACGAGGCGGACCGGGAGTACGGCGACTTCGATCCGTTCGCGGAGTAGACGGGCGGCGCCTTCGGCGCCGTAGGGCGGCTGCCGCGGGGCTGTGGCCGCCCTGGGCTTTCGGCCAACTTGGTGGGATCACCGCACGCGGCTCGTTCGTGAGGCCCGTTGCGACAAGATCGGGTTCATTCTGTTGTTCCCGTGTCGCAACGGGTCTTCTGTTGTCTGCCTATTTGTCATGCGCACGAACAGTCAGGTTCAGGGAGTGGACCGCCCGGATGCGTGAGCCTGCACGAGTCCAAGCGGCCAGCGAGGCAAAGGAGTTCGCCGATGACCGGAGCCATCTCGCCCGACCGGCGCCGTTTTTTTCTGACCGCCGGTGCCGCCGTCCTCGGCGCCGCGGCCTCCGCCCAGCTGTGGCTCCCGGGCACTGCCCGAGCCGCGGAAAGCACCGCGCCCGACGGGGTGTTCAGCCTCGGTGTCGCCTCCGGCGACCCGCTGCCCGACGGCATCGTGCTGTGGACCCGCCTCGCCCCGGACCCGCTGAACGGCGGAGGCATGCCCGACGAGGTGGTCCCGGTGCAGTGGGAGATCGCCGAGGACGAGCGGTTCAGAAAGACCGCCCGCCGGGGCGTCGCCCAGGCCCGCCCCGAGTACGGGCACAGCGTCCACGTCGACGTACGCGGCCTGCGGCCGGACCGCTCGTACTGGTACCGCTTCCGGGTGGACGGGCAGATCTCGCCGGCCGGCCGCACCCGCACCGCCCCGCACCCCCGCAGCAAGGGCGGCTCGCTGCGCATCGCCCTGGCCTCCTGCCAGAACTGGCAGCACGGCTACTTCACGCCGTACGCCGACATGCTCGACCAGGACCCCGACTTCGTCCTGTTCGTCGGCGACTACATCTACGAGTCCACGCCGTCGTCGGCGGGACCGCGCCGGCACGAGGGCACGGGGGAGCCGTACACCCTGGAGCAGTACCGCAACCGGTACGCCCAGTACCGCTCCGACCCCGACCTCGCCGCGATGCACGCGAACGCCCCCTGGGTGGTCACCTTCGACGACCACGAGGTCGACAACGACTGGGCCGGGGAGATCCCCCAGGACCCCGCCAAGCAGCCGCACGACGCCTTCCTGGCCCGGCTGACGGCGGCCTTCCAGGCGTACTACGAGCACATGCCGGTCCGCGCGAGCGCCGTTCCGGACGGCCCGCACATCCAGATGTACCGCCGCCTGGAGTTCGGCCGCCTCGCCCGCCTCAACGTCCTGGACACCCGCCAGTTCCGCACCGACCAGGCGACCACGCAGGAGGGCGCCCGGTCGCCGTCGATGACGATGCTCGGCGCCGAGCAGAAGCAGTGGCTGCTGGACGGGCTGCACGACTCGCCCGCCCGCTGGAACATCGTCGCCTCGCAGATCATGATGGCCGAGACGGACCTGCAGCTCGGCGACGGCAAGCTCTGGTACTACGACGCCTGGGACGGCTACCAGCTCGAACGCAACGCCCTGCTGGGGGAGTTCGCCGGCATCCGTAACCCGGTCGTGCTCAGCGGCGACCGCCACCTCACGATGATCAGCGACCTCAGGACGGACTACGCCGACCCCGACTCCGACGTCGTGGGCGCCGAGTTCGTGGGCACGTCCATCTCCAGCAACGGCGACCAGGACCAGGCCGCCTTCCACGCCCAGTGGGACCCGCTGATGCCGGACAACCCGCACTGGAAGCTGATCGACGCCCACCGCGGCTACCACCTCTTCGACATCGACCGGCACGGCATCGACGCGCAGGTCAGGGTGGTCGATACGGTGGTGCGGCCGACGGCGGCAGCGAGCACCCTGGCCCGGCTGCGGGTGGACAACGGCCGCCCCGGCGTCGAACTCGCCTGACGTCCGCGCGGGAGGGGACCTGGGGCTCATCCGTGTCCCAGGTCTCTCTCAGGTAAGTCTCAGGTAAGCCTCTTACCCTCCCGTGACCATGGAGACGGACTGTACGAGAGATGACGTCCCGGTGAAGCGGCCCGAGCCGCTGCCCGCCGGCACCCGGCTGCTGCACATCGGCCCGCACAAGACCGGGACCACCTCGATCCAGGGCGCCCTGTTCGCCGCGAAGGACCGACTGCCCGCGTACGGCGTGGAGTTCCCCGCGCACACCCGGCACCCCATGGAGGCCGCGCTGGCCGCCTGCGCCCGGCCCGCGATGATGGGCGACATCGTGCCCACCGACCGGCACTGGACGACGCTGGTGAAACAGGTCGAGGCCACCGGCGGACGCACCTCGGTGGTCAGCAGCGAGTTCTTCGCCGACGCCGAGGACGAGGCGGCCGTCGCGCGGATCGTCGGACAGCTCGGCGGCGACCGGGCGCACATCCTGGTCACCCTGCGCCCGCTGGCCAGGATCATGCCCTCGCAGTGGCAGCAGTACGTGCAGAACGGCCTGCGCATGGGCTACGAGGACTGGCTGCGGCACATGCTGAGGAAGGCGCCGTACGAGCAGCCCACCCCCAGCTTCTGGCGCCGCCACGGGCACGACCGGCTGGTCGAGCGCTGGGCCGCGGTCATGGGCCCGGAGCGGGTCACCGTCGTCGTGGTCGACGACCGGGACCGGGACGGCCTGATGCGCACCTTCGAGGCACTGCTCGGGCTGCCGGAGAACCTGCTGCAACCGGTTCCGGACACGGCCAATCGTTCCCTTACCCTCGCCGAGACCGAAATGCTGCGGAATCTTAACAAGGAATTCCGCGGCAATGGGCTGCCGGACGAGCTGTATTCCAAACTCGTGCGCAACGGCGCGGTGATGCATATGAAGAATGCGTGCAGCCCGAGCCCGCAGGACGTGAAGATCTCCACCCCCGCCTGGGCCGTCGAGGCCGCGGCGGCCAGGGCCGCCGAGATGGCGCAACGCATCGCCCGTACGGGCGTACGCGTCCTCGGGGATCCGGCGCTGCTGTCCGCCGTGCCGACGTCACAGGCGCCGGCCCCGGCGTCGGGTGAGGCGCGGATCGCTCCCGAGGTGGCCGCCCAGGCGCTCTACGGAGTCCTCGCCGCGGCCGCCGACGCACCCGTGCGGCACGCGAATCCCGCCAAGGCGCGCACGGTTCACCAGACGTCCTCGAAGGAGCTCGTGAAGGTGCTCGGACACCGCTGCCTGAAGAAGCTGCGACGGCACTGATCCCCTGTGCGGTTACTCACAGCAATTCCACGGACGCTCCCGGCGAGTGTCCCGGCGTCACCAGTAGTGCAAGGTGAATGTCAGGTGGCGCGCACATATGCAGTGAACGGCGCTCACCTTGCACAGCGGTAACCGCAAGTGGGACCATTTCCTGGTTCCCTGTCGCCCCAAGGTAGGTCCTCTGTGTCCCAGCACATAGCCAAGCCCCGTACCACCGCAGTGATCCTGGCCGGTGGCACCGGCCAGCGCGTGGGTCTCTCCATCCCCAAGCAGCTGCTGAAGATCGCCGGCAAGGCAGTCATCGAGCACACCCTGACCACCTTCGAGCAGGCGGACTCGATCGACGACATCATCGTGCTGATGGCGCCGGGCTACGTGCCCGACGTGGAGAAGATCGTCGCCAAGGCCGGGTTCACCAAGGTCAAGAAGGTCATCGAGGGCGGCTCGACCCGAAACGAGACCACCGAGCGCGCCATCGAGGCCCTCGGCGAGGGTCTTGGCGAGGGCGAGGACCTCAACGTCCTCTTCCACGACGCCGTCCGCCCGCTGCTCTCGCGCCGCGTGATCGACGACTGCGTGGTCGCACTGGAGCGCTACCAGGCCGTCGACGTCGCCATCCCGTCCGCGGACACCATCATCGTGACCCGCACGCACGGCCAGGACGGCGAGTTCATCACCGAGATCCCGGACCGCTCCCGGCTGCGCCGCGGCCAGACGCCGCAGGCCTTCAAGCTGTCCACGATCAAGCGGGCCTACGAGGTCGCGGCCGGCGACCCGAACTTCCAGGCCACCGACGACTGCTCCGTCGTGCTCAGGTACCTGCCCGACGTGCCGATCCATGTCGTCGCGGGCGACGAGTACAACATGAAGGTCACCCAGCCGGTCGACGTCTTCATCGCCGACAAGCTGTTCCAGCTGGCCTCGACCGCCGCGCCCGAGCAGGTGAGCGAGGACGCCTACCGCGAGCTGCTGACCGGCAAGACGATCGTGATCTTCGGCGGCTCCTACGGCATCGGCAAGGACATCGCCGAGCTCGCCGAGTCCTACGGCTCCAAGGTCTACGCCCTCGGCCGCTCCACCACCGGCACCCACGTCGAGAACCCGGAGGAGGTCGACGACGCCCTGTCCAAGGCGTACGGGGAGACCGGCCGGATCGACTACGTCGTCAACACCGCGGGCGTGCTGCGCATCGGCAAGCTGGCCGAGACCGACAACGCGACCATCGAGGAAGCGCTGAAGGTCAACTACCTGGCGCCGGTGCAGATCGCACGTTCGAGCTACAAGTACCTGTCGGAGACCAAGGGCCAGCTGCTGCTGTACACCTCCAGCAGCTACACCCGCGGCCGCGCCGAGTACAGCCTCTACTCCTCGACCAAGGCCGCCATGGTGAACCTCACCCAGGCCCTGTCCGACGAGTGGGCCGGCGACGGCATCCGCGTCAACTGCATCAACCCGGAGCGCACCGCCACTCCGATGCGCACCAAGGCCTTCGGCCAGGAGCCCGCGGGCACCCTGCTCTCCTCCGAGGCGGTCGCCCGCACCTCGCTCGACGTGCTGCTGTCCGAGCTGACCGGGCACGTCATCGACGTCCGCCAGCAGGACCCGACGGCGGGCGCGGCGAAGGCCTCCGGCTTCGAGCAGGCCCTGGCCTCGGTGCTCGACCGCCAGGACGGCGTGTAATAATCAACGGGAATTAGTCTTCCGTTATTCAGGCCTCTGCTTTCCGGGGTTAATGCAGTGCATTGAGCAGTGCATCGTCCGGGTCTTCGCAGGGGCCTGAATACATTCAAAACCGGCACTCCCTCCCAGAGCAGGTTCTCCGTGATATCCACCGCTATTCGCGTCGCCCGGGTGGGCAGCGCGGCCGAGCTGGCCGCGGCGGCGCTCATGATGCTGGGCTTCCCGGCGCTGATGCTGGCTGCGCTCGTCCCGAGCGTGCCCGCCTTCGCCGCGGCCGCCGCCGTGACGTACGCCGCCGACCACTATCTGCACCGCAAGGGCAGCTACCTGGTCAACCGGCTCAGCAAGGTCCGCGCCGGCCTCTCGATCCGCTTCCTGATCCGAGAGCTGCTGCTGATCCTGCTGCTGGCCCGGCTGTCCCTCGCGGGCAACCTGATCTACTACGGCGCGGTCGCCTGCTTCATCGCCTTCTACGGCCTCCAGGCCCCGCACGGCGCCCTGGTCACCCTGATCCGCAACCGCCGCCGGATGCCGGTCGCCACCCGCAACGTCGACCTGAAGTCCCGCATCCGCATCCCGGACGCCCCGCCGCGCTTCCTGCTGAACCGCTCGGCCGAGAAGATGCTCCATCTCGACCTCGGGGCCGTCGCCGGCATCCTGGTCGCCGCTGAGATGAAGTCGTCGGTGCCCGGCTTCATCGGCATCGGCGTCACCATCTTCCTGGGCTGTCTGTACGTCCTCGCGCTGATGCCGTACGTCCGCGGCAGCAAGATCCCGCCGAACGCCGAGAAGGTCCTGGCGGCCGTCGACGACTGGCTGCGCGAGTACAAGCCCGAGACGGTGCTGTACTTCTCCGGCTCCAAGGACTCCGCCTACCAGGTCAACATGTGGCTGGAGACGATGGAGCAGCTCGACTCCCGGCCGCTGGTCATCCTGCGCGAGCGGGTCATCCTGGCCAACCTGGCGCCCACCACGGCCCCGGTCATCTGCGTGCCCGGCGGTGTCCATCTGATGAACATGGACCTGACCACCGTGCGCGTCGCGCTGTACGCGGCCAACGTCGGCAAGAACATCCACCTGCTGCGCGTGCCCACCATGAAGCACGTCTTCATCGGCCACGGCGACAGCGACAAGCTCGCCAGCGTCAACCCCTTCAGCAAGGTGTACGACGAGGTGTGGACCGCGGGCCGCGCGGGCCGCGACCGCTACGCCATCGCCGACGTCGGCGTCCGCGACGACGACATCGTGGAGGTCGGCCGTCCGCAGCTGGCGCCGATCCAGGGCCGGCAGGACGTCCCCGACGGCCCCCGCGGCGGAGCCGCCGACGCACGCATCCCCACCGTGTTGTACGCGCCCACCTGGGAGGGATGGGACGGCAACCCGGGCAACACCTCGCTGGTGCTGGCCGGCGAGAACATCGTCAAGAAGCTCATCAAGGCCGACCCGCCGGTCCGTGTGCTGTACAAGCCGCACCCGTTCACCGGCACCGTCAGCAAGGAGGCCGGCGCCGCGCACCAGCGCATCACCGCGCTGGTCGAGAAGGCCGCCGCCGAGCGCGCAGCCGACCCCCGCTTCACCGCCGACACCGCCGCCCAGGCGCAGGCCAAGGCCGAACTGGCCCGTATCGAGGCGCGCCTGGCCGAGCTCTCCGGCACCGCGGGCGACCGCGGCGACGAGGCCGAGGCCACCCGTGACGGCGTGGTCGACCTCAAGAAGCACGAGGAGGTCGCCCGGCTGCGCACCGAGTGGAACGACGCCTACTGGCGCTCCTGCGGCGGCTTCGAGCACCGCGTGATCACGGGCGCCGAGCCGCGCCTGTACGACTGCTTCAACGCCTCCGACGCGATGGTCTCCGACATCTCCAGCGTGGTCTCCGACTTCATCGCCAGCGGCAAGCCGTACGCGGTGACGGACTCCGCCGAGCTGGGCGTGGAGGAGTTCAAGCGGCAGAACACCGCGGTGCGCGCGGCCACGATCCTGTCCAACTCCGCCGCCGAACTGGGCGAGCTGCTGGCCGCGGTCCGCGACCCCGCCGCCGACCCGCTGGCCGAGGACCGCAAGGAGCTCAAGGAGTACCTGCTCGGCCCGGACGAGCCGACCTCCATCGAGCAGTTCAACACCGCGGTCGCCGACCTGGCGCTCAAGGCCGAGACCCGCAACCTCGGCCAGGAGTCCCGCGCCGCCGCGGCGGGCACGCCCGGCGCCGACGAACTGTCGGACGCGCTGTCGGCGCAGCCGCCCACCACCGCGTGAGCCCCCGTATGTGAAAACGGTGAGAAGGGCCCGGTTTCCGAGGAGTGATCCTCGAAAACCGGGCCCTTTTTACGTACGTACGGGCAACCCGCACCCATGGTCGGCCGTCTAGCAGGTAGGCAATAAGACGATACGGGGGAAAGATCCCGTGACGAGGGGGAAATGTGACCGTGGCGCAGCCTGATGTGACTGTCGTCATCGGAGCGTACGAAGCGATGCCTTACCTGGTCGAATGCCTCGCGTCCGTCGAGGCACAGACCATCGACCCGGGGCGCATCGAGGTGATCGCGGTGGACGACGGCTCCACCGACGGCACGGGGGAGTACTTGGAGGAGTTCGCCGACCGCGTCTCCATGTCCGTCACCGTGATCCGGCAGGCCAACTCCGGCGGCCCCAGCGGCCCCCGCAACGTCGGCCTGAGCAAGGCCGCCGGGCGCTATGTGTTCTTCCTCGACGCCGACGACCGGCTCGGCCCCGAGGCTCTGGAACGCATGGTCGACATGGCCGACCGCAACGGCACGGACGTCGTTCTCGGCAGGGTCGAGGGCATCAACCGCAAGCCGCCGCAGTCGATGTGGGGCAAGACCCTGGAACGCACGGACGTCTTCTCCTCCAACATCAAGTTCACGCTGAGCGCGCAGAAGCTGTTCCGGCGGGAGCTCCTGGAGCGGCACGGCATGCGCTTCGACGAGTCCCTGTGGACCGGCGAAGACGCGCTGTTCACGATGGAGGCCTATCTGCGGGCCGACGGCGTCTCCGTGATCGCCGACCACACCTGCTACTACCTGGTCGGCCGCGACGACGGCAAGCACGTGACCAAGAGCGGCGGTTACGCCCTGCGTTTCGACTCCGCGCGCGCCCTGATGAACCTCATAGCCGACATGGTGCCGCCCGGGGAGCGGCGCGACTCCCTCATGCACCGGCCTTTCGTGGTCACCCTCCTGCCGCAGTTCGGCCCCAAGTACCTCAAGGACAGCGAGAAGGTACGGCGGCACAAGTTCGAGCTGGCCAAGCCGCTGATGGAGCAGTTCTGGACCGAGGGAGTGGCGCGCCGGCTGAAGGTCGACGAGCGCCTGCGGCTGCACCTGGTGGCCGAGGACAAGCCCGAACTCCTGCTGCCCGTGGTGGAGTTCGTGAAGGCGAAGAAGCAGGCGGCGGCCCTGCTGGAGAAGCGGGGCCACCACGTCTACCTGGCCTACCCGCACTTCCGTGACGCCTCGGCGGGCATACCCGACTCGGTCTACCTCGCCACCCCGCGCGAGGCCAGGGCCTTCCCCGGCTACCGCGAGCACACACCCTCCTCGGTCCTGCGCCGCGCGGTGCGCAAGGCCCGGCGGGTGCTGAAGGTGCCCGCGGCGGCCTGACACCGTTACTGGCGGCCCGTCTGCAGCGCTCGTCTGATCGGGCGGGCCACCACGCGGCGGGCCTTGCGGTAGACGGACGTCGGGGCCGGTGTCGTGGCGGTGCGCTCCAGCTCGCGCCTCAACCGGTCGTTGTCCAGGGACAGTTCGGCGAGCCGGGTCTGCATCCAGCCGAACCGGGAGGTGAGCGAGGCCAGGTCGGCGTCGTTCCAGGGGCGGATGCCCGCCGGGAAGGACAGCTTCCTCATCCGGGCCTCGAAGGCCGCGCCGCCGTCGCCGTGGGTGAACGTGTTCTCCAGGCCGTTGCGGCCGAGGAACGCCGTGAAGCGCTCGAACCGCTCCGCGTGGCCGCCGGTCAGGCCGGAGAGGTCGGCCTCCTCGTACAGCCGGGCCGGGTCCAGGTCCTCGGGCAGCTTGTCGATCCTGCGGTGCGGGATGTCGAAGTAGCGGCACAGCTCCAGCGTCCGCGAGTCGCCGCACAGCACCGTCGCGGGCGTGCCCGCCAGCAGCGCCGCTATGTTGCCGTGGATGCGGGAGCCGAACGAGAAGTCGTAGCCGCGCAGGTCGTCGATCCAGGTCACCGGGTCGACGTAGACGCGGACCTTGTCCTCCCGGTACATCGGGTGGTCCGGGTGGGTCGGAATGGCGGTCACCGTGGCGTTCGGGTGCGACAGGTCACGCCAGTGCAACTGCCGTGCGTCGCTGAGGTTCTGGCCGATGAAGGTCAGGTGCGGATAGCGGGCGTGGGCACGGTCGATGACCTTGCCCAGCCCCTGCTTCTGCACCGCGCTGTGCGAACCGTTGACCGCGATCCGCGACGCGGCGGTCAGCTCCGGCACCCGCTTGTCCACGGGCAGCCGATCGCCGTACAGGAACAGCGACGGGCAGCCGATGACCTCCACGTCGTGGAAGCCCAGGCCCCGCAGGTACTTCTCGGTGAACTCGCCGCGCACCCCGATGGACGCGCTGCGGTCCAGCACCGCGGAGACGAAGTCGCGCACCGACTCCTCCATGGGCTTCAGCCGCTCCGCGTTGTAGCTCAGCCCGGCCTGCGCGCCGACGCCCAGCACCACCACCGGGACGCGCAGCCGGCGGATCAGCCGCGTCAGCCGCTTCAGCTGCCCCTCGAAGGACGGCCGGAAGGCGTTGGCCAGCGGCACGACGAAGACGTCGAACTCCTCGTTGATCCGTTCCGCCGCCGACACATCCGTGCGGATGCCGTTCGAGACCACCTCCGTGCCGGGGGTCTCGAGGATCTTGTGAGCGGCGTCGCTGAAGATCAGGTTGCCGGAGTTGGTGGCGATGACGTCCTGGTGCAGTGCCTCCTCCACCGAGAAGACGTCATAGGGACTCTTCCCCGACCGGAGGAGGATGCGCTGGGCAGGACGGACCTGGTGATCTCTGGGTGACACGACATTCAAATTAAGTTTGCCGGGACTTTTATTTCTATAGGCAACCAGTGCAACCTTTTTGCCGTACGCACTGCGTGAGCAACCGGTTACGTGGCGCGTGTCCGGTGAGTGGACCGATGCGCGCCGCCCGTGCCCCTTCGCGTAGATTGCCTGGCGGGGCAACCCGAGCGCGCGAGGGGACGGACAAGCAGGTGGCAGGGGTAAGGCAGGGCGTGGCGGAAGCCCGCAGGATCGTCGTCAAGGTGGGTTCCTCGTCGCTGACCACCGCCTCGGGCGGTCTGGACGCCGACCGGGTCGACGCGCTCGTCGACGTCCTCGCCAAGAGCCGCAGCGGGGGAGAGCGGGAGATCGTCCTGGTCTCCTCCGGCGCCATCGCCGCCGGACTCGCCCCGCTGGGCCTGCGCCGCCGCCCCCGGGACCTGGCCCGCCAGCAGGCCGCCGCCAGCGTCGGCCAGGGCCTGCTCGTCGCCCGCTACACCGCCTCCTTCGCCCGCTACGGCGTCCGCGTCGGCCAGGTGCTGCTGACCAGCGACGACATGAGCCGCCGCGCCCATCACCGCAACGCCTCGCGCACCCTCGACAAACTGCTCGCCATGGGCGCGTTCCCGATCGTGAACGAGAACGACACCGTCGCCACCGACGAGATCCGCTTCGGCGACAACGACCGCCTCGCGGCGCTGGTGGCGCATCTGGTCCACGCAGACCTGCTGGTGCTGCTCTCCGACGTCGACGGCGTCTACGACGGCGACCCCGGCCGGCCCGGCACCTCGCGGATAGCCGAGGTGCGCGGCCCGCAGGATCTCGCGCACGTCGAGATCGGCAGCGCGGGCAAGGCCGGCGTCGGCACGGGCGGCATGGTCACCAAGATCGAGGCGGCCGGTATCGCCGCCGCGGCCGGCATCCCCGTGGTGCTGACCAGCGCCGTGCACGCGGCGGAGGCCCTGTCCGGCGGGGACACCGGGACCTGGTTCCACGTCACCGGCAAGCGCTACGCCGACCGCCTGCTGTGGCTGCAGCACGCCTCCACCCCGCAAGGTCACCTGACCCTGGACGAGGGGGCGGTACGGGCGGTCGTCGAGCGGCGCAAGTCGCTGCTGCCGGCCGGCATCGCCGGCGTGGAGGGCGATTTCGTCGCCGGCGACCCGGTCGAGCTGCGCGACGGCGAGGGGCGCGCGGTGGCCCGCGGGCTCGTCAACTTCGACGCCAAGGAGATCCCCCAGCTGCTCGGGCGTTCGACGCGGGAGCTGGCGCGCGAACTGGGCCCGGCCTACGAACGCGAGGTCGTCCACCGTGACGACCTGGTGATCCTTCGTCCCTGACGCGCCCACCGCAGGCCCGGCCAGGGCGTTCCGCCGCCGAAAACAGGGTGAACGACCCGCAAAACGGCCCGCCCTGAGGTGGACGTTCCGCAAAACCGCCCCATGAGCCCTTGCGGCCTGCTCAACTTTGACTCAGGGACCCGTTCCGCACGAGCACCGCTCGATGCCGCGCAAAGGAGGCCGTCGTGAGACGAGTACGCCCTGGGGCGGCGGCGTCCCGCGGTGGTCTGACCAGCGTCACGGCCGGCGAGTCCTACGAGGAGCCGGCCGACCTGCCCCGGCTGTGGCACGTCACCCTCAGCGTCTCCGGTCAGGCCGCCCCGCTGCACGAGGTCCGGCGCGCCCTCGAACAGCTCGCCCACGACCACCCCTTTCTGCTGACCAGCAGGTATGCCAACGACCACGCGGAGATCCGCTACTGGGAGGAGGCACGCGACCTGCACGATGCGGCCGCCGTCGCCCTGCGCCTGTGGGGCGAGCACCGCCAGACCGCCAAGCTGCCGCCGTGGGAGATCGTCGGCCTGGAGGTCATCGACCGCGAGACCTACCACCAGCGCCTCGCGGAGGGGTACGGGCCGCCACCGGCGACCCCTGTCGGAGTTCACCCCTTTTGACACCGTCTCGGGGTGTGGGACGAGCGGTGAAAGGCCCGGTCCGGCGCACTACCCTTCCCTCATGACCACGCTCTCGCCGTACGACTCCATGTCCCCGGTCGCCCAGGCCGCGTACCGCGCCAAGGCCGCCGCCGCCGACCTCGCCCCGCTGCCGCGCGCGGTCAAGGACGACGCGCTCGCCGCCATCGCGGACGCGCTGGAGGTCCGTACGAGCGAGATCGTCGAGGCCAACGCCAAGGACGTGGCCAAGGCCCGCGAGGCCGGCACCAGCGAGGCCATCGTCGACCGGCTCACGCTCACCCCGGAGCGGGTGCGCGCCATCGCCTCCGACGTGCGGGACGTCGTCGCCCTGCCCGACCCGGTCGGCGAGGTCGTCCGCGGCTCGACCCTGCCCAACGGCATCGACCTGCGCCAGGTCCGCGTCCCGCTCGGCGTGGTCGGCATCATCTACGAGGCCCGCCCGAACGTCACCGTGGACGCCGCGGCCCTGTGCCTGAAGTCCGGCAACGCGGTGCTGCTGCGCGGCTCCGCCTCCGCGTACGAGTCGAACACCGCCCTGGTGCGCGTGCTGCGCGACGCCGTGGGCGGGGCGGGGCTGCCCGCCGACGCCGTCCAGCTGGTGCCCGGCGAGAGCCGCGAGAGCGTGCGCGAGCTGATGCGGGCCCGCGGCCTGGTCGACGTCCTGATCCCGCGCGGCGGCGCCTCGCTGATCCAGACCGTGGTGAACGAGTCCACCGTCCCTGTCATCGAGACCGGCACGGGCAACTGCCACGTCTACGTCGACGCGCAGGCCGACCTCGACATGGCCGTCGACATCCTGATCAACTCCAAGGCCCAGCGGCCCAGCGTCTGCAACGCCGCCGAGACCCTCCTGGTCCACCGGGACATCGCCCCCGAGTTCCTGCCGCGCGCGCTGGACGCCCTCGCGGAGGCCGGCGTCACCGTGCACGCCGACCCGCGGGTGCTGAAGTACGCCGAGGACACCAAGGCGACCGTCGTCGAGGCCACCCCGGACGACTGGGACACCGAGTACCTCTCCTACGACATCGCAGCCGCCGTCGTCGACTCCCTCGACAAGGCCGTCGAGCACATCCGGCTGTGGTCGTCCGGTCACACCGAGGCGATCGTCACCACCTCCCAGCAGGCCGCCCGCCGCTTCACCCAGCTGGTCGACTCCACCACCGTCGCCGTGAACGCCTCCACCCGATTCACCGACGGCGGCCAGTTCGGCTTCGGCGCGGAGATCGGCATCTCCACGCAGAAGCTGCACGCGCGCGGCCCGATGGGCCTGCCGGAGCTGACGAGCACCAAGTACATCGTCACCGGGGACGGCCACATCCGCCGCTGAGACCGGGCCCGCGACGGGGCGCATATGCATCGGGCAGATGCGCCCCGCATGCGCCCCTGCCCGCGAGAGGTGTCTCACACAGCGGATGAATTTCCATACCGTCTGCCCAAATTGACCCCCCAGGTCTACTCTGGATCCGTGCCGGAGGACGTGGGGGGCACGCCGTTCCCTGACGGCTGGGAGCCCGACGACGACCACGACCGCGGGGTGTCGGACGAAGAGTTCGCCTCCGTGGTCTTCGACGAGGCCTTCGTACGGGCGGCCGTGGTGCACGAGCCGACCGCCGTCGAGCGCCTCCTGGCCGCAGCCCAGGCGAGAGCCGAGGCCTCCGAGGCGGAGGCCCGCCGGGCCCACGGACGGGGCGAGCGGTACGAGGAGGGATACCGACCCTCCGGATTCGGCCATGATCCAGAGCTCGACGACCTGGACGACACCGACGTCCTCGAGGGCCGCTACGGCACCTCCGGCCCCTACGGCAAGCAGGTCCGCTGGCACCGCCCGGTCGCCTGGATGCTCGCCCTCGTCATGGGGATCGGCATGGTCGCGCTGGCCTTCACGGCCGTCTACCGGGGCGCTTCCTCCAGCAGCCGGGACCAGGTTCCACCGCCCGCGTCGACCGGCCTGGAGCAGGGCAGCGCGCCTCCGCCCTCCGCCTCCGCCGAGACCTCCCAGCCGGCCATACCGGTCATCCCGCGCACCCCCTGAGCGGGGGCCCCTGGCGATCCGGCCACGCACGGCTCCGGTCCTGGTGAGAACCTGTCAGAACTTGTCGTGTACCAGGGCGTTTACCGGAGCGTCCGGAGACCTACCCTGAATGTATGGGCGGGCCTGGAGACCCACCTGAGGGGACACCCGAGGGCGGCCCCGGAGGTGCAGAGGACGAGTACCGATCCGTCGTCTTCGACGAGTCGTTCGTCCGCGCTGCCCGCCTCCAGGAGTACTCGGCGCACGAGCGCATGGCCGACCACGCCCCCGCCGTACGCCGCCGCCCGCCCCTGCACCGGGGCCTGTCCCGGCAGGCACTGATCCTGGTCCTGCTGATCGCCGTCGCCTTCGGCACGGCGATCTACATGGGCGTACGCCACCCCTACCAGGCCTCCGTCGCCCGCCGGCCCGTCGAACCCCTGCGGATGACCGTCATCCCGCTCACCCCACAGGGCAAGGTGCCCGGGAAGGCCGACGCCGAGTACCTGTACGAGCACAGCCCCGCCGCGCAGTTCCGCATCGGCGCCGAGGGCATACCGCTTCCCGCCGCCCGGCGCACCGCGCACTTCTCCGACAGCCAGGTGGTGGCCGCCCTGACCACGGCCAAGGACTACATCGTCCGCTCCTCGCTCTACCCCGAGGTGATCGGCAGTCAGGACGTGCGCGCCGTGCGCGTCATGCTCGACGGCGCCCAACTCGACCAGTTCGACCAGAGTTTCGCCCGCCCGACCGCCGACGGGCGCCATCAGCCCACCGGTTGGCTGGTTCGCTTCGACCAGACCCGCGCCGAACTCGCGGACCGCAGGATCCGCGTCCAGGGCTCCATGGAGGCCGCCGAGACCGACTCCGCCACCCTGGAGGTCAGCGCGGACCACACCTTCGTGTACGCGCTGAAGCCGACCGGCTCCGCCGCGAACGCCCCGGCCTCCCTGTTCACCGTCCGGCGCGAGCTGCACTTCCGCTTCGACCGCGACGACCTGCGCCTGCACCAGGCACAGCTCGTCGTCTCCTACGTCCAGGCCGGCCCGCTGTCCTGCGCCGAGGACTCCACCAACCACTTCCACCCGCTGCTGGCCGGCCAGACGGCCAGGTCGGGCGGCCCCGCGGGCACCGACCCGTACGCGACGGGCGGCACCACGGCGCTGTGCGGGACGCTGGCCGCCGGGGCGCAGCCGAAGGTGTGACAGGGCGCGGGGTGCCCGGCGCCGGTCAGTCCTCGGTGCGCGGCGGAGCGTCCGTGGGCGGCTCGTCCCGCGGCGGCCGCTCCTCGCCCGGTGCCGAGCTCGTGAAACCGTCGAAGCCGCGCCGCACCCGGCCGCCGAGGCCCCCGGCCCCGCCGGCGATGTCGCTGACGAGCTTCATCAGCGGGTCCTTGGAGCTCTTCACATTGCCGGCGTAGCTGGCCGCCGACTCACGGAACGAGTCCGAGACCGAGGTGTCCTTGTCCTCGCTGCGCCGCGGGTAGTGGCCGTCCATGATCCGCTGGTAGTCCCGGCTCTCGGACCACTTCTTCAGCTCCGCCGCCCGGAGGGTGGTGAAGGGGTGGGAGCGCGGCAGCAGGTTCAGGATCTTCAGCACCGAGTCGCGCAGGTCGCCGCCCGACTCGTACTCCTCGGCCTGCTTCAGGAACGCGTCCACGTTCATCTCGTGCAGGTGGTTGCCGCCCGCGATCTTCATCAGGCCGCGCATCGACGCCCGCAGGTCCTGCCCGACCAGCAGCCCCGCCCGGTCGGCCGACAGCTCCGACTTGCGGAACCACTCGCGCAGCGCCGTCACGATCGCCATGATCGCGAGCGTGCCCAGCGGGATCCAGGCGACCCGGATCGCCAGGTTCGTCAGGAACAGCAGGATCGTGCGGTACACCGAGTGCCCGGACAGGGCGTGGCCCACCTCGTGGCCGATGACCGCCCGCATCTCCTCCTCGTCGAGCAGCTCGACGAGCCCGGTGGTGACGACGATGATCGGCTCGTCCAGGCCGATGCACATCGCGTTCGGCTGCGGGTCCTGGTTGACGTACATCGGCGGGACCTTCTCCAGGTCCAGGATGTAACAGGCGTCCCGCAGCATGTCGTTGAGGTGGGCGAACTGCTCGTCGGACACCCGCACCGAGTCCGAGAGGAACAGCAGCCGCAGGCTGCGCTCGGGCAGCAGGCCGCTGAGGGCCTTGAAGACCGTGTCGAACCCGCTCAGCTTGCGCAGCGCCACGAGCGCGCTGCGGTCGGCCGGGTGCTCGTACGCACGCGAGGAGATCCCCGGGAAGCGCCGGCGCTGCCTGCTCGGTACGTGCTCGTGCCCGTTGTGCTCGTGGCCGTCGTCGGACATGTCTTCCCCCATGTGCGTGTGAGTGGCCCTTTGCGGACCCTTGTGCGGCCCTTTGCGCCCCCGAAGCAAGGCCCAGCCTAGGCGGAGTTACCGTGGACGGGCACCACACCGAAGGAGAGTCCCGCACCATGGAGCACATCCCAGCAGCCGCCTGGCTCGCCGCGGCCGCCAGCGCCCCCCAGCACCAGGGATCGGGCTACCTGCTCCGGGTCGTGCTGGTGGTGATGATCCTGGGTTGTGCGTTCACCGGGTGGTTCCTGCTGCGGGGCTACAAGCGGAAAGACGACTGAGGGCCGCCCAGGGTTCCCCGACGGCGGAGTCGGCGTGATCGCCGACACGGCCCCCGCTTACCATGGGCCGACGTCTTATCCCGCCCTCCCCCGTCTCTCGACTCCGTTCGAGCGGGGGAACCCCGACGATAGGTCCTGCCGAAGATGAGCCTCCACACCACCGCTGCCCACCTGGTCACCCTCGCCGAAGCCGAGGGCGGCAACCACGAGAGCCTCAACCCCGCGATCACCGGCGGCGGCGCCCTTGTCGTCCTGCTGCTCCTGCTGTGGATCACCACCCGCTTCAACCGCGACCGCTGAATCCCGCACCGCCCGGTACCGGGACAACCCGGGCATCCGTCGAACGGAGCGCTCAGGCCGGGCCGGTAGGGTCTGCACGCATGGGAGAGCAGGACATGCCTACCGGTCCGGCGACGGACATCGCGAGGGGCACCACGGCCCGCCGCGCGAGCGGCACCGAGACCCGCCCGGTGAACGGCCCGTCGAACCCCGGCAAGCGCCGCCTCGGCGTCATGGGCGGAACGTTCGACCCGATCCACCACGGGCACCTCGTGGCGGCCAGCGAGGTCGCCGCGCAGTTCCACCTGGACGAGGTGGTGTTCGTACCCACCGGCCAGCCGTGGCAGAAGACCCACCGCCATGTCTCCCCGGCCGAGGACCGCTACCTGATGACGGTCATCGCGACCGCCGAGAACCCGCAGTTCTCGGTGAGCCGCATCGACATCGACCGCGGCGGCCCCACCTACACCGTGGACACCCTGCGCGACCTGCGCGCGCTCAACCCGGACACCGACCTCTTCTTCATCACCGGCGCCGACGCCCTGGGTCAGATCCTCACCTGGCGCGACTCGGAGGAACTGTTCTCCCTCGCGCACTTCATCGGCTGCACCCGCCCCGGCCACCATCTGACCGACCACGGCCTGCCCGAGGGCGGTGTTTCTCTGGTGGAGGTTCCCGCACTGGCCATCTCCTCCACGGACTGCCGTGCGAGAGTCGCCAAGGGAGACCCCATCTGGTACATGGTGCCGGACGGAGTCGTGCGCTATATCCACAAGCGCGAGCTGTACCGCGGCGAGTGAGCCGAGAGGGGCTACCGGTGAACGACCGATACGACGCGGGCCACGGCGGCGACCAGGGCGACCAGTACGAACTCGTCGGCTACGACGAGTACGGCCGGCCCGTGTACCGGCAGGTCGCCCCGCAGCAGGCGTCCCAGCAGCAGTACGACCCGTACGCGCAGCAGGGCTACGGCTACGACCCGTACGCGACGGGCGCGCAGCAGGCGCCGCCTTACGACCAGTACGGCACCGGTCGGCAGCAGGCCGTGCCCTCCTACGACCCCTACGCCACCGGCGGCCCCCAGGGCGGTGCGCCGGCCCAGCCGTACGACCCCTACGGGCAGGCCGCGGCCGGCGGTCAGCAGCCCCGGGTCGCCGAGCAGACCGCGTACATCCCGCAGCAGGCCTCGCCGGCCGAGGACACCGCACCTCCCTCCCGGCCCGAACGGGACTACCGCACCGAGCAGTTCGCCTTCGTCGAGGAGGCCGACGGCGACCCCGAAGACGTCATCGACTGGCTGAACTTCACCGAGAACCGCACCGAGCGCCGCGAGGAGGCCAAGCGCCGCGCCCGCAGCCGGCTCGTCGCCTTCGTGGTCGTCCTGGCGCTGGTCGCGGTCGGCGGCGTCGGCTACCTCTGGTACGCCGGGAAGCTGCCCGGCCTGTCCACCTCGCACTCCAAGACCGGCACGGCGACGGCCGCGGGCGCCCAGAACCGCGACGTGATCGTCGTCCACCTGCACAACACCAAGAAGGGCGGCACCGCCACGGCGCTGCTCGTCGACAACACCACCACCAAGCAGGGCACCACCGTCCTGCTGCCCAACTCCCTGGCCGTCACGGACGAGGACGGCACCTCCACCACCCTCGCCAAGTCGGTCGACGAGGACGGCTCCTCCGGCACCCGCGACGCCCTCGACACCGTCCTCGGCACCAACATCGAGGGCACCTGGCGGCTGGACACCCCCTACCTGCAGAACCTCGTCGACCTCGTCGGCAACATCGAGGTCGACACCAACGCGGACGTGCCCGACCCGGACGCCAAGAAGAAGGGCACCGCCCCCCTCGTCCACAAGGGCTCGGGCCAGACCCTCAGCGGCAAGATGGCCGTCGCCTACGCCACCTACCGCGCCTCCGGCGAGGCCCAGAACGCCCAGCTGGAGCGGTTCGGCCAGGTCATGCAGGGCGTCCTGCGCAAGATGTCCTCCGACCCGACGGCGGCCACCACCACCGTGCAGACGCTGGCGCAGATCCTCGACCCGTCCCTCACGGACAAGGATCTCGGCACCTTCCTCGCCAAGCTCGCCGACCTCGCCAAGGGCGGCGACTACAAGACCGCCCTGCTGCCCGTCCAGGGCGACGGCACGCTCAGCGCGCAGGCCGCCGCCAGTGTGGTCAAGGACGTCCTCGGCGGCACCGCCAAGAGCCCCGACCAGGGCTCCGCCGTCCGCGTCTCCGTCGCGAACGCCAGCGGTGTGAAGGACGACACCGAGAAGGCCCGCGTGGTCCTCCTCAACGGCGGCTTCACCTTCCTGGGCGGCGGCACCGCCACCCCCACGGCCACCTCCAAGGTCGTCTACGCGGACGCCGCCGACAAACAGAACGCCACCGAGGTCGCCAAGACCCTCGGCCTGCCCACCGGCTCCGTCGTCAAGGGCAAGACCGCCTCGAACGCGGACGTCTCGGTGACCCTCGGCCAGGACTACAAGCCGTCCTCGTCCTAGGAACCCGCGGGAAACGGCAGGTGGCACGGGCGGACGCCCCATGTGATCCCTTAATCACGTGGGGTGCTCCCGGCGGTCCGTGAGACCCTTGATGCCAAATGACCGCCGACCGAAAGCCATGTAGTGACCGCCACTGACCGATCTCTCGAGCTCATCCACACCGCCGCCCAGGCGGCCGCCGACAAGCTCGCGCACGACATCATCGCCTACGACGTCAGCGACGTGCTGTCGATCACGGACGCCTTCCTGCTGGCCTCCGCCCCCAACGACCGCCAGGTCAAGTCGATCGTCGACGAGATCGAGGAGCGGCTGCAGAAGGAGCTCGGCGCCAAGCCGGTGCGCCGCGAGGGCGACCGCGAAGCCCGCTGGGTCCTGCTCGACTACGTCGACATCGTCGTCCACGTCCAGCACAGCGAGGAGCGCGTCTTCTACGCCCTCGAGCGGCTGTGGAAGGACTGCCCCGAGCTGGAGCTGCCCGCCGACGCCAAGGCCACCCGCGGCAAGGCCGCGGAGCACGCCAAGCTGCAGGCCGCCGAGGAGGCCGCCGACCTGGGCGGTGAGTGGTGATGAGCGCCACCGGCGAGGTCTCCGCGGGTCGGACCGGCCGGGGGCGCCGCATCATCCTGTGGCGCCACGGCCAGACGTCCTGGAACGTGGAGCGCCGCTTCCAGGGCACCACGGACGTCCCGCTCACCGAGGCCGGCGTGGCCCAGGCCCGCCGCGCCGCCCGGCTGCTCGTCGCCCTCAAGCCCGACGCGATCGTCGCCTCCGACCTCCAGCGCGCCGCCAACACGGCCGCCGAGCTGGCCGCGCTCACCGGCCTGGAGATCGCCCACGACGAGGGACTGCGCGAGACCTACGCGGGCGTCTGGCAGGGGCTGACGCACGAGGAGATCATCGAGCGGTACGGCGAGGAGTACGCGGCCTGGAAACGCGGCGAGGCGGTGCGGCGCGGGGGTGGCGAGCTGGAGGCCGAGGTGGCCGAGCGCGCCGCCCCGGTCGTGTTGCGGCACGCCGACAAGCTGCCCGACGAGGGGACGCTCGTCGTGGTCAGCCACGGCGGCACGATCCGCACCACCATCGGCCGTCTCCTCGGTCTGGAGGCCCACCACTGGGAGAGCCTCGGTGGCCTCTCCAACTGCTGTTGGTCCGTCCTCGGCGAGGGCGCCCGCGGCTGGCGCCTGCTGGAGCACAACGCCGGCACGCTGCCGGAGCCGGTGCTGGGCGACGACGACTGAGCGGATTTCACTTTCCGGCAGGTCGCAGGCTAAAGTTCTTCTTGTTCGCCCCGCCCGGCGGGGAAGAACACGGGGCTATAGCTCAGTTGGTAGAGCGCCTGCATGGCATGCAGGAGGTCAGGAGTTCAATTCTCCTTAGCTCCACACATAGGTGAGGCTGATCGGCACTCTCTGGAGTTGTCAAAGATCGGTGGACGAGGATCCCGTCTCCTTCAGGAGGCGGGATTTTCCGTTTGCCACACCCGGATGATCTCGTGCACCCCCTCCTCGGTGGGCGGCCACAGCGGCTCCCTGTGCTGCCGCAGCAATGCGATCCTCGCCCGGCTCATGTCGTCCGCCGGCGTGTAGACCACGATGCGGCACTCCGGCATGCCGTCGACCGACAGCGACTGCGAGTTCATCCGCACCTCGCCCACGGCCTGGTGACGGAACGTCTTGACCCGACGGCCCGGCTGTATGACCTCGCCGCTCGCCCACAGCTCGGCGAAGTACGGGCTGGCCGCCGACAGTCGGCGCACGAACCCCTCCCAGGCCGGCTCGCCCACATGCCTGCCGTAGTGGGACCGCAGCGTCGCCACCATCACCGGCAGCTCCCGCTCCCGGTGCACCACGGGGCAGGCCTCCTCGGACACCGTGAACAGCGTCCACAGCACGTTGGGGACCGTGAGGCCGTGCGCCTGCGGCACCGTGAACAGGTCGCGGTAGGCCGGGTTCGTGGCGAGGACGTCGTACCGCGAGTTGTAGACCACCGCGGGCATCGGATCGAGGGCGTCGATGATGCCCTGCACCTCGGGGCCGACGGTCTGGGTCATCCGTTCCGGGTCCGGCTCGAAGGGCACCTCGGCCAGGCGGTACAGATGCTCGCGCTCCGGCGGATCGAGCCGCAGGGTGCGCGCCACCGCGTCCAGGACCTGCGCGGAGGCGTTGATCGGGCGGCCCTGCTCCAGCCATGTGTACCAGGTCACGCCGACGCCCGAGAGCTGGGCGACCTCCTCGCGCCGCAACCCCGGTGTGCGGCGCCGGAAACCCGGCGGCATGCCCACGTCCGCCGGTGTCACCCGGGCCCGCCTGCCTCGCAGGAACGCGGCCAGTTCGGGCCGCCGTCGCTGTGTCGTCGTCATCGCCACGTCCCCCACGTCACGTCCCCGTCGTACGACCATCCTCGATGCCGGAGTTGTCCGGTGCCAGGTGCTGTCAGTACCAGCATCGGCGGGCTCTCGGCACCCGTACCGGCGCGTCGTCAGGCTCGACGGCATGACGACCACATCCGAGACCGGGACGGGTTCGACGCCCGTTCCAGGTCCTGCGAAAAGTGAAGCACCCGCCACTGACAACCGGCCCGGGCCGCTGCTGGCGCTCGTGCTCGCCGCCCAGTTCATGGCCGTCCTCGACGTGTTCATCGTGAACGTCGCGGCCCCGACCATCGGCGGAGAACTCCACGCCTCCGGCGCCGATCTGCAGCTCGTGATCGCCGGCTACACCATCACCTACTCGGTGCTGCTGATCACCGGCGCCCGCCTCGGCGACCGGTTCGGACACGGCCGCGTCCACCTCGCGGGGCTCGCCCTGTTCACCACGGCCTCGCTGGCCTGCGGGCTGGCCCAGGGCGCCGCCCAACTCATCGTCTTCCGGCTGGTGCAGGGCGCCGGCTCGGCCGTGATGATCCCGCAGGTGCTCAGTCTCATCCAGCGCAACTTCGCCGGGGAGGCCCGGGCCAGGGCGCTCGGCGCCTACTCGGCGGTCATCGCGGTCGGCGCCGCGGCCGGGCAGGTGGTGAGCGGAGTCCTGGTCGACACCGACCTGTTCGGCACGAGCTGGCGGCCGGTGTTCCTGGTGAACGTGCCGGTGGGCCTCGCCCTCCTGGCCCTCGGCGGCCGCGTGCTGCCGGCCCGGGACGCGGCGGAACGCGAGCGGACCCGCGGCCTCGACCTGCCGGGACTGCTGCTGCTCGGCGCGGCCGTGTCGTTGCTCACGGTGCCGCTGGTGCTCGGCCAGGAGGAGGACTGGCCGCTGTGGTCGTGGACGTCGCTGGCCGCCTCCGTGCTCCTGTTCGCACTGTTCTGCGCCTACGAGTCCCGGCTCGCCCGCCGCGGCGGCGCCCCGCTCATCGCCCCGCGCGTCCTGCGGCTGCCCGGCATGGGCCTGGCCGTGTTCCGCATCCTGGCGGTCATGGCCGTCAACGGCGGCTTCCTGTTCGCACTCACCCTGCACATCCAGGGCGGCCTCGGCTACAGCGCCCTGCGTGCCGGTCTCGCCTTCGCGCCCACGGCGGTCGTGTTCGGCCTGGTCGGGCTGACCTGGCGCCGTTGGCCGGCGTCCTGGCAGCGGCATCTGAGCCCCGCCGGGTTCGTGCTGACGGCGCTGGCCGTGGCCGTTGTCGGTCTGGTCCTGAAGGGCGGTGGCGACGGCGGAGCGTGGCTGTACGTCGCCTACGCGGGCGTGGGGGCGGGGCTCGCGCTCGGCTTCAGCCCGACCCTCACCGGGGCCCTGGCCGCCGTACGCCCCGAGGACGCGGCCGACGCCAGCGGGCTGCTCGCCACGGTCGCGCAGCTCGGACAGCTGACCGGAGTCGCCGCGTTCGGCACACTGTTCCTGAACCGGCTTGAGTCACTTGGGGCCCCGGAGGCGTATACCTCTGCGAAGGCGCTTCTGGCGTGCATGTTCGCGCTGGCCGCGACGGCCGCGGTGGGTGCCGTGTCCGGACTGGTACTGAGGCGTCGCTGACCGTATCGGCCCGGCCGTGGCAGAATCAAACGGCCGGAAGGGGGCGCGGCCCGACGGGAGGGAGCAGTGATGCCTGCGAGCATCCTCGAGGAGGTCGGCCACCTCCTCGAAGCGGCGTCGAAACGGGACACGGTCACCCGCCTGAGCTGCCCTTCCTGCGGTTCCGCCCATGTCGCCCAGGTTCTCGGCGACAACGGCGGAATCTCCTACGTGTGCACGGCCTGCGGCCACAGCTGGAGCTGATCGATGGGTGCACACAGGCGAAAGTGCGACTGGTGCGGCAGCGGTACGCCGATCGTCCGCGACATGGAACCGGTCAACCCCGACTACCAGTACTGGTGCGAGGAGTGCGCGCGGGCGCTGATCATAAAAGGCGACCCGATCGAGACGTACCGTGAACTGGAGGGCGAGCCGATCTACGGCCGCCTTCTGGAGGAGCACTGCACCCTCAAGCGGTTCTACTCGTTCGTGACGGCCTGAGGGCCCCGTCGGCGCGCTCCGTCGCGAGCGGGCCGCGGGAAACGATTTGGTGTTCCACCCCGTCGACCGTGTAATGTTGGCGTCGCCGCCAGGGAAACCGGGGCGACACAGCAAGGGGCTATAGCTCAGTTGGTAGAGCGCCTGCATGGCATGCAGGAGGTCAGGAGTTCAATTCTCCTTAGCTCCACAGCAAGATCCCGCCGGATCGTATCGATCCGGCGGGATCTTTCGTTTCCCGTGAATCCCGCCCGGGCCGGGGCAGTTCGAAAACGCCGAAGGGCCGCCCGGTCGGTCCGGGCGGCCCTTCGTGACGTGTGCCTCAGCGGCCCAGGGCGCGCCGTCCACGGCCCTGGGAGAGGACCGGCAGGTTCCGCGACGGTGCGCGGTCCCGAGGAGCCTCCTCCTCGATGCGCAGGGCCAGCGCGGGGCAGCGGCGCACCGCGCGCACCGCCTTGGCCTCCGCGTAGCGCGGCACCTGGGCCTGGGCGACGGTCGGGAAGCCGTCGGCGCCGAGTTCGAAGACCTCCGGGAGGATGTCCGCGCACAGGCCGTGGCCGCGGCACAGCGTCCAGTCGACGTAGATCTTCTGCCTGCTGGCTCCGCTCTGCTCGGGCGCCTCCGCGCCGCCGGGGATGCCCGTGGGCGCCCTGCCCCCCTCGAAGAGCGGAAGAACGCCCTCCACTGGCCGTCCGCAGCCGTTTCCGAGGACGTGGGCGGCGAGGTCGTCGGTGAACGCCTTGATGGTCGACTCCAGGAACATCGCCGAGCCATCCGGGTGCGAGCACGCGCCACGGCGCTTGACGTTCTTGGCGACCTGCTTGAGGGCCTCCAACGCGGCCGGTCCGCCGCCGTTGATGATGTCCTCCATGCCGCGCGCGGCGGCGGGCAGGCCGAGGTAGCAGGGGCCGCACTGGCCGGCGCTCTCCTCGGCCAGCCACTGCGCCACGCGCAGCGACTCGCCCAGCGGGCACGTCTCCTGACTGATCGGCAGGATCGCGCCGGCGCCCAGCGCACCGCCCACCGCGTCCAGGTTGTTGCGGGAGATGATCGCCTCGTTGACGGTCGCCGCGTCGATCCACTTGCCGTGGTAGCCGCCGGTCAGCACGCCCTGCGGGACCTGCGGGGCGCCGGCGAGCTGCAGGACGTAGCGCAGCGGCACGCCCGTGGGGACCTCGATCACCATGGGGCGGGCGACCGCGCCGGAGACGGTGAGCATGACGGTGCCCGGCTCGTCGTACAGGCCGGTGTTGCCGTAGCGCTCCGGCCCGATGCGGGCGGCGATCGCCAGCTGGGCGAACGTCTCGGCGTTCGACAGCAGCGTGGGTGCTCCGCCGACGCCGTTCTGCGAGGCGCTGACCTTGCGGCCGGGCGGGATCGCCGGGCCGCCGTCGACGGAGCGGATCAGCGACGCCGCGGCGCCGGTGACCATGCGGACCGGGTTGCGCTGGACGAAGGCCTTCAGGGCCGAGCGGCGTCCGTTGCTCAGGCCGCGTTCGGCGAGGGCCGCCTCCATGGAGCGCTGCGTCGACTCACGGGTGACCCCCACCACGAGCGTGCGGGCACCCAGGGCCTCGGCGCACAGCAGCGCGCCGTCGAGGATCAGGTGCGGGGCACGGTTGATCAGCACCGTGTCCTTGCGGCAGGCCGGTTCGTCCTCGCTGCCGTTGACGACCACGACCGGCCGTACACCGCGCTTGATCGCCGCCTCGGCGACCGAGCGCAGCTTCTTGTGGAAGGGGAAGCCCGCGCCGCCGCGGCCCTTCAGGTTGATGTCCTCGGAGAGTTTGGCCAGTTGCTCGCCACCGAGGGGTTCGAGCGGTCCGTGCACCTTCAGGTGCATGGACAGGTCGAGTCGTTCCACAAGGTCGAAGCCCGACGTGAGCTGAGGAAGACCGACCACGCGGACTTCTGGGACGTCGGGCAGGGCCTCGTTCACCTATAGCCTCCGGAAGGCGTGTTCCAAGGTTCGCCCGAGCCCGATGCGTCGAAGGACTCACCGGGCCTTGCTTGATTGGCGGGACCGCTGTTGTACGTGTCGTTCTGGTTGTACGCGCCGTAGCCGGTGTTCGTCTCACCGGTGTCGTACACATCACTGTTCCGGTACGCGGCGGTGCCCGTGCTGCCGTAGGTCGGGATGTTGTTGAAGCCGGTGTCCTGCAGGGGGTCGTACGCCGACGGGGGCGCCTCGCCGACCGGCGGGGGCGAGGGAACCGGCCAGCTGCCCGAGGTGCTGCCGTCGACCCGCGGGACGGCCGCGGTGGCCTGCATCTCCATGGGCAGGTCCATGCGTGCGGTCTGGTCGACCGTGAAGGGCTGCTGCAGGGGCTGCTGAGGCGTGACCGCGCGATAGGCGGCGGCGAAGCCGTTGGAGGGCTCCGGGGTCATGGCGCGGGAGGCGGCGGTGTCGTAGAACGCGGCCCCCGGGGTCGCCGCCGGCTGCGCGGGGGACGGCTTCGGTCCCCGGGCGGCCTCGTAGCCGGGGAGGGAGCCGGTGTCGGAGAGACGGGCGCGGCTGGCCTCGAGCTCGTCGCGGGCCGCCATCGGGTCATTTCCCAGCAGTACGGCGAGACGGTCGGCGATCTTGCGCTTGACCGGACGCGGCGCGGCCCGCAGGCCCAGTGCCGCGATCATCCCGACCAGGCACAGCTCGTAGGAGATCATGAAGAACGGCTTCGCCGGGCGGCCCGCGAACAGGCCGTGGATCACCGCGAAGCACAGCGCCGGGTAGGCCAGCATGTGCATCGCGCGCCAGCGCGCCGCGACGGGCGCCGGGGAGGCGAACTGGTTGCGCAGGGCGCCGGTGATGCCGACGAAGATCATGAGGTACGCGGCCAGGGAGCCCATGCCGATGAGGGTCGCGCTGCCCGGGTTGGCGCCACCGCTGCCCGTCAGCACCCAGCCGAAGGGGATCAGGGCCGCGATCCAGTCGGCGTGATCCAGTGCGAGCTTGATCCCGATGTGCACGACCAGGAAGGCGATCGAGCCCACCGCCGTCACCCGGTGGATGGCCTGCGCCACGATCCGCTGGCGGATGTTGAGCAGCAGCCGGTCCTGGGCGACCAGTCCCCAGATGCACGAGCAGGTGAGGCAGACGAGCGACAGGACGCCCGCACCGAAGTTCAAGAACTGCTGCAGCCAGCCGCCTCCGAGCAGCACGACGACGGGTATGAGCAGCAGGACGACAGCCGTCGCCACCCCGTAGGCCGACCGGCCCGGCCTGGGGAGCGAAGTGTTACTACGACGAGGGTTCATGGGGGCAACTCCGAGCAGTTTCGGGAAAGCGGTCCCGCTGCCGAACTTTAAGTGGCGCCATACCGATCGGTACGAGGTTTGAGTTATTGCGTTGTTATCAGGAGACGTTGCGATTGTTGTGATGTCCGGGTAATGGGTGTTACGCGAAGTAAGCCGCGTCCTTGATTCAGTTGTCGCCGGGAGGGGTGGCCCGGTGCCAAGGATGCATACGCAAGCGCGTCGCATCCTGCTCAAGCGCTGCGGTACCCTAACGCCATGCGTGCCGTACGCCTTCTGCTTAGCGAGCCGCGCTGATCAGTCCCGACCACCGGCGAACCGCCTGGTCGGAATCGGCGCGGCGTCCCCTCCTGTGCGAGGGGATTTTTCGTTTCCGGAACGACGAAGCCGCTGGCAGAGACGATCGATGGAGCTTAAGGATCATGAGCGAGACGAACCCCGCTGGCGCCACTGGTATGTCGGTGGATGCCGCGCCGCACCGCTACACGGCCGCCATGGCAGCCGAGATCGAGGCACGCTGGCAGGACTTCTGGGACACCGAGGGCACGTACGCGGCGCCGAACCCCAAGGGTGACCTGGCGGGCGACCCCGAGATCGTCGCCCGCCCCAAGAAGTTCATCATGGACATGTTCCCCTACCCCTCCGGCGCGGGCCTGCACGTCGGCCACCCCCTGGGGTACATCGCCACCGACGTCTTCGCGCGCTTCCAGCGCATGACCGGGCACAACGTCCTGCACACCCTGGGCTTCGACGCCTTCGGCCTGCCCGCCGAGCAGTACGCGGTGCAGACCGGCACGCACCCGCGTGTCTCCACCGAGGCCAACATCGAGAACATGACGGCCCAGCTGCGCCGGCTGGGCCTGGGCCACGACAAGCGCCGGTCGTTCGCCACGATCGACCCGGACTACTACAAGTGGACCCAGTGGATCTTCCTGCAGATCTTCAACTCCTGGTACGACGACGAGGCGAACAAGGCCCGCCCGATCTCCGAGCTGATCGCCCAGTTCGAGAGCGGTGACCGGGCCGTACCGGGCCACACGCGCGCGTGGCACGAGCTGAGCGCCGGTGAGCGGGCCGACGTCCTGGGCGAGTTCCGGCTGGCCTACGCCTCCGACGCGCCGGTCAACTGGTGCCCCGGCCTGGGTACCGTGCTGGCCAACGAGGAGGTCACCGCCGACGGCCGCAGCGAGCGCGGCAACTTCCCCGTCTTCAAGGCCAAGCTGCGCCAGTGGAACATGCGCATCACCGCCTACGCCGACCGGCTGCTGGACGACCTGGAGGCGCTGGACTGGCCCGAGGCCATCAAGCTGCAGCAGCGCAACTGGATCGGCCGCAGCGAGGGCGCCCGCGTCGACTTCCCCATCGACGGCGAGCACATCACCGTCTTCACCACCCGCCCCGACACCCTGTTCGGCGCGACCTACATGGTGCTGGCGCCCGAGCACCCGCTGGTGGAGAAGTTCACCCCGGCCGCCTGGCCGGAGGGCACCCACGAGGTGTGGACCGGCGGCCACGCCACCCCGGGCGAGGCCGTCGCCGCCTACCGCGCGCAGGCCGCCTCGAAGTCCGACGTCGAGCGGCAGGCCGAGGCCAAGGACAAGACCGGCGTGTTCATCGGCTCGTACGCCACCAACCCGGTCAACGGCGAGCAGGTCCCCGTCTTCATCGCCGACTACGTGCTGATGGGCTACGGCACCGGCGCGATCATGGCCGTCCCGGCGCACGACACGCGTGACTTCGAGTTCGCGCGCGCCTTCGAGCTGCCGATCGAGTGCGTCGTCGAGCCGACCGACGGCCGCGGCACGGACACCTCCAGCTGGGACGAGGCCTTCGTGTCGTACGACGCGAAGATCGTCAACTCCGTGGGTGAGGGCGTCTCCCTGGACGGCCTGGGCGTCGTCGACGCCAAGGCGCGCATCACCGAGTGGCTGGAGCGCCGGGGCATCGGCGAGGGCACCGTCAACTTCCGTCTGCGCGACTGGCTGTTCAGCCGGCAGCGCTACTGGGGCGAGCCCTTCCCGATCGTCTACGACGAGGACGGCATCGCCCACGCGCTGCCCGAGTCGATGCTGCCGCTGGAGCTGCCCGAGGTCGAGGACTACAGCCCGCGCACCTTCGACCCCGACGACGCCGACACCCAGCCCGAGACCCCGCTGTCGCGCAACGAGGACTGGGTCAACGTCACCCTGGACCTGGGCGACGGGCCGAGGAAGTACCGGCGCGAGACCAACACCATGCCCAACTGGGCCGGTTCCTGCTGGTACGAGCTGCGCTACCTGGACCCGCACAACGAGCACCAGCTGGTCGACCCGGAGATCGAGCAGTACTGGATGGGCCCGCGCGAGGGCCAGCCGCACGGCGGCGTCGACCTGTACGTCGGCGGCGCCGAGCACGCCGTACTGCACCTGCTGTACGCCCGCTTCTGGTCCAAGGTCCTGTTCGACCTGGGGCACGTCTCCTCCGCGGAGCCGTTCCACAAGCTGTTCAACCAGGGCATGATCCAGGCCTACGTGTACCGCGACGCCCGTGGCATCGCCGTACCGGCCGCCGAGGTGGAGGAGCGCGACGGCGCCTACTACTACCAGGGCGAGAAGGTCTCCCGGCTGCTGGGCAAGATGGGCAAGTCCCTGAAGAACGCGGTCACCCCGGACGAGATCTGCGCCGAGTACGGCGCCGACACGCTGCGCCTGTACGAGATGGCGATGGGCCCGCTGGACGTCTCCCGGCCGTGGGACACGCGCGCGGTGGTCGGCCAGTTCCGGCTGCTGCAGCGGCTGTGGCGCAACATCGTCGACGAGGCGACCGGCGAGGTGACCGTCACCGACGCCGAGCCCGACGAGGAGACGCTGCGCGCCCTGCACAAGGCGATCGACGGCGTGCGCGGCGACCTGGAGGGCATGCGGTTCAACACCGCGATCGCCAAGGTCACCGAGCTGAACAACCACCTGACCAAGGCGGGCGGGGCGGTGCCGCGTTCGGTCGCCGAGCCGCTGGTGCTGCTGGTCGCCCCGCTGGCCCCGCACATCGCCGAGGAGCTGTGGCGCAGGCTGGGTCACACCGACTCCGTCGTCCACCGGGACTTCCCGGTCGCCGACCCGCGGTACGTCGTGGACGAGGCCGTGACCTGCGTGGTGCAGATCAAGGGCAAGGTCAAGGCGCGCCTGGAGGTGCCGCCGTCCATCTCCGAGGAGGAGCTGGAGAAGATCGCCCTGGCCGACGAGAAGGTCGTCGCGGCGCTGGAGGGGGCGGGCATCCGCAAGGTGATCGTGCGGGCGCCGAAGCTGGTCAACATCGTTCCCATGTAGGTCTGGCAGCCGCGCCTCGGGGTAGTCCCCTACGGGCAGGTTCGGGGTTCCTCCGGAACTCGGGGCCTGCCCGTCTCGTTTACGGTGAAGGAAGACGCGGACAAGGCCGCGCGGGCCGGAGGAGGAGCACGGTGGAAGCAGTGATCGCGGTGTTCGTCCTGCTCTTCGTCCTCTTCCTGGTGCTGGGCACCTACGCGGCGGTGAAGGCGGTGGGCGCCGCCAAGCGCGGTGTCGATCGCACCATCGACCAGGCCCGGCGCACGGTCGAGGACCACACGCTGCGCGCCAAGACGTTCGTGCCGGGCCCGGTGAGCGACGTCGCCCAGCTGCGCCTGAAGCTGCGCACCTCCATGCGGGCCACGCAGGACGCGCTGGAGGCGGGCGCGCCCGAGGATGAGTCACTCAAGGAGTCCCTGGCGCTCTTCCAGCGCCTGAGCGCACACGGACACGAACTGGACGGCGAGCTCAAGCGCCTGGAGTCCGACCCCGACCGCGCCGCGCTCGCCCAGCGGCTGCCCGATCTGCGCGCCCGTGCCGAGCGCATCACGCAGTCGGCCGACTCCCTGCGCTGGGCGGCCCGCGACCGGGCCCGCCGCTTCGCCGACGACGACCTGGACACGCTGAGCGCGCAGATAGACGTCGAGGCCGGCGCCCTGCGGCACTGGACGAAGGACGAGCCGTCCGTCGCCCCGCCGCCGTGGCCCGAAGCCCCCGCGGCCGAAGGCGGGGCCGCTGGGCAGACGTTGCCGGAGACGCCCCGGTCCGGCCCGGCCGAGGAGCCCACGAGGGCCGCCATCGACCCGCCCGCACAGCGCCCCACCTACCCGTGGCAGAAGAAACCCCGTCCCGAGAGCACCACTTGATCCGGTCAAGGACGGACCAGGTGGGAGGGGCCGGGCTGCCCTCCGACCGCTACGCCAGGTAACCTCCAGCTCATGTCCCGCCATGTCGCGATCGTCACCGATTCAACGGCCTACCTGCCGCCCCGGACGATGGAGCGCCACGGCATCACAGCGGTTCCCCTGACCGTGGTCCTCGGCGACCAGGCCCTGGACGAGGGCACCGAGATCTCGACCCGTTCCCTGGCCCAGGCCCTGCAGAGGCGACGCCCCGTCACCACCTCACGGCCCAGCCCCCGGCTCTTCGCCGACACCTACCGCAGGGTCGCCGAGTCCGGCGCCTGCGGCATCGTCTCCCTGCACCTCTCCGCCGAACTGTCGGGCACCTACGACGCGGCGGTCCTCGCGGCGCGCGAGGCGCCCGTGCCGGTGCGGGTGGTGGACACCGGGACGGTCGCGATGGCCCTCGGGTTCTGCGCCCTCGCAGCGGCGGAGGCGGCGGAGGCCGGCGGCACGGTGGACGAGGCCGTCACCGCCGCCGAGAAACGGGCGGCGGGCACGTCCGCCTACTTCTACGTCGACACCCTCGACTATCTGCGCCGCGGCGGCCGGATCGGCGCCGCGCAGGCGCTGCTGGGTTCGGCCCTCGCCGTCAAGCCCCTGCTGCAGCTGGACGGCGGCCGGATCGAGCTGCTGGAGAAGGTGCGGACGGCGTCGAGGGCGATCGCCCGCCTCGAGGAGATCGCCGCCGACCGCGCCGGCAGCGCGGAGGTCGACATCGCTGTCCACCATCTCGCCGCCCCCGAGCGGGCGTCGGCCCTTGCGGACCGGCTGCGGGCCCGGGTGCCTTCGGTGGGCGACCTGCATGTGAGCGAGGTCGGAGCGGTGATCGGGGCACACACCGGGCCCGGTCTGCTGGGGGTTGTGGTCTCGCCGCGGTGAGGGGCGGTGAGCCGCGGTGAAGGGGCGCTGAGAGGGCTGCTCACTCGTGTGGGTGGTGGAGATATCCACAACCGGGCGTTTTTCCACGGGAATTGAGCAAGATCATCGCGAGGGTGGTGGATGTCCCATCCTCGTCGCATGGCACTTCGATCACGTACACGCACAGCGACAGCGACCAGTGGACCGGGGCGCGCTCCCGCCTCCGACGGCCGGGTCCGGCACCGCCGGGCGCCGGTGCGCGGCCGAGCCGGGCGCAGGCAGGCGTCGGTGGAACTCCGGCGGCGTGCCCAGCTGTTGTTCCCCGAGCGGACGCCTGACGGGCGGGAGTCGGGGGCGGGGCCGCCGGCTGCGCCGCTGGAGGAGGGCGACGAGCAGGACCTGGGTGTCTCGGTAGGGGACGTGGCGGGCCTTGTCTCGGAACCAGGCGTGCGGGATCTCGTATCGGCTCCGGACGTGCAGGACTTCGTGCCGGCAGCGGACGTGCAGGACCTTGTGTCGGCAGAGGGTGAGATCGGGGAACCGGAGCCTCGACGGGCCGGGGAGGCGTGGCGGGCGCGCGCCGGGCTGGCCGTCCGGGAGCGGATGCCGCTGTGGCTTCAGACCAGGTGTGGGCTGGAGCGGCGCGGCGTCGTGGCGCTCTCGGTGCTGCTCGTCGTCGCCGCCGTCCTCGCCGTGCAGCACTTCTGGGCCGGACGGACACAGTCCGTGCGGGCGCCCGAAGTGGTGCGGGCGGCGGTGCCGTTCGGCGCGGAGAAGGCAAGTGCGGAGCCCGGGCCGGGGACTTCGGGCCGGACCCCGGCCCCTGCGGGGGCGACCGGGGGCGGGGCCGAGATCGTCGTGGACGTCAGCGGCAAGGTCCGCAGGCCCGGCATCCATCGCCTGCCACCCGGCTCACGGGTCACCGACGCGCTGCGGGCCGCCGGTGGCGTACGGCCCGGCACCGACCTTCGGGGACTCAACCGGGCACGTTTCCTCGTGGACGGGGAGCAGGTCGTCGTCGGGGGTCCCGCCGCCCCGGCACCCGGACCGGTCGGCGTGGCAGCGGGAGGCCCGGCGGGCGCGGCACCCGTGGCCCCGGTCTCCCTCAACACGGCGACCGCGGAACAACTCGACACCCTCCCCGGGGTCGGCCCCGTGCTGGCCCAGCACATCGTCGACTACCGCACGCGGCACGGCGGTTTCCGCACGGTGGACGAGCTGCGCGAGGTCAACGGCATCGGCGACCGCCGGTTCGCCGATCTACGAAATCTCGTACGGCCATGAGGCGCCGGAGCGAGTTCGCGCAGCATGATGGTCGCGCTGATCGGCCGGACGAGCTTGGGCCGGGTGATGGCCGCACTGACCGCACGGCGGAGGTTCCTCCGCGCGGCCGCCGTGCTGAACGCCCGGAGGATGTCCCTCGGGCCGACCGCCGCAGTGACCGCCCGGACGATGGCCCTCGGCACGACCGCCGCACCGTCCGCCCGGACGACGCCCCACCTCGCGACCGCCACCCTCACCGCCCAGCCGTCCACAGCACCTCCGGGAAGCGCCTCGGAGCCGCTCACCCTCGGCAGGAGGGGCCGACGGATCTGCGGCTCGTGCCGCCCGCGCTCGCGGTCTGGGTGACGGCGGCGCTCATGCTGGACGCGAGCCCCGGGTGGGTCGCGGGTGCAGCCGTCGGCTGTCTGAGCGCGGCGGTGCTACTGCTGGGGGCGCGACGGGGGAGAGTGCGCGCCGGGCCGGCCGTGAAGGGGGCGTGGCCGCGGGTCTCGGTCGCCGCCGTGCTGCTCTGCGTCGCCGCGGCCGCCGTGTCCGCCGGGCTGCACGGAGCCGATGTGCGACGCGGGCCCGTGCCCGAGCTGGCCCGGCGGTACGCCATGGTGACCGCCGAGGTCGAGGTGACCTCCGATCCACGGCTGACCCGGCCCCGGATCAGAGGGGATCACGCCGCCCCGACCTCCGTCCTGGTGGAGGGCGAGGTGCGACAGGTGTGGGAGGGCGACGGGGCGGCGGTGGTGACGCGGACGCCGGTGCTGGTGATCGTCGCCGCGGGGGCGCCCGGCGGCGTGGGGCCCGCCTCCGGGGACCGGTCGCGGTCGCCCTGGCTGGAGTTGCTGCCCTCCACACGGGTGCGTGTCGAGGCGCGGATGGCTCCACCGCTGCTGGGCGGGGACCGGGTCGCGGGGGTGCTGCGGGTGCGGGGGAGGGCCGCGCCGGAGGTGGTGGGCGGACCTTCGGGAGCGCAGAGCTTCGCGGGCCGGTTACGGGCCGGGCTGCGGGAGGCGACCGACGGGTTACCGGCGAACGCGCGGGCGCTGCTGCCCGGCCTGGTCGTCGGGGACACCTCGCGCATCACACCGGAGCTGGACGAGGCGTTCAAGGAGACCGACCTGGCGCACACCCTCGCCGTGTCCGGGAGCAACCTCACGATCATCCTCGCCCTGCTCATCGGGCCGCCAGGCATGGCGCAACTGGTGGAGCGGCGGGGGCTCGCACCCCGGCTGGGCATCCCGCTGCGGGCGACCGCGGTGCTCGGCGGGGCCCTCACCCTCGGGTTCGTGGTCGTATGCAGACCGGATCCGAGCGTGCTGCGAGCCGCGGCCTGCGGGGTGGTGGTGCTCCTGTCCCTGGCGACCGGGCGCCGCAGATCCCTGATCCCGGCGCTGGCGACGGCGGTACTGCTGCTGGTGCTCTACGACCCCTGGCTGGCCCGCAGTTACGGCTTCCTGCTCTCGGTGCTGGCAACCGGCGCGCTGCTCACGCTCGCACCGCGGTGGAGCGAGGCGCTGCGGCGGCACCGGGTTCCGCCACGGCTGGCCGAAGGGCTCGCCGCGGCGGCCGCGGCGCAGGCGCTGTGCGCGCCGGTCGTCGCCGTGCTGTCGGCGCGGGTGAGCCTGGTGGCGGTGCCGTGCAACCTGCTGGCGGAGGTCGCGGTGGCGCCGGCCACGGTCCTGGGCTTCGCGGCGCTGGCGACGGCGCCGGTGGTGTTGCCGGTGGCCAAGATGCTCGCGTGGGTGGCGGGTTGGCCGGCGGGGTGGATCGCGGAGATCGCCCGGACCGGGGCGGCGTTGCCGGGCGGGGGAGTGGACTGGCCGGGAAGTTGGGCGGGGGCGCTGTTGCTCGCCCTGGTCACGGTGGCCGTGCTGCTGATCGGCCGACGGCTGCTCCGGCATCCCTGGCTGTGCGGGGCCTGCCTGACACTGCTCGTGCTGGTGGTCGTGCAGCCTCCGCCGCTGACCAGGGTGATCACGGGGTGGCCGCCGCCGGGCTGGCGGTTCGCGGTGTGCGATGTGGGTCAGGGCGATGCGACCGTACTCGCGGCAGGGCCGGGCAGCGGGGTGGTCGTGGACGCCGGGCCGGACCCCGAGCTCGTCGACCACTGCCTGCGCGAGCTGGGGATCACGAGGATTCCGCTCGTCGTGCTCACCCACTTCCACGCCGATCATGTGGCCGGACTGGCCGGAGTGCTGCGGGGGCGTTCCGTCGGGGCGATCGAGACGACGGGCCTTGAGGAGCCCGCGGACCAGGTCGCGTTAGTGCGCGGGCAGGCGGCGGCGCGGCACATTCCGGTCACCCGTGCGGTCGCCGGGGAACAGCGGCGCACCGGCGCGCTGTCCTGGCAGGTGCTGTGGCCCCCGGCGGAAGTGGCACCGGAGGAGGACGGGCCGAACGACGCCAGCGTGGCCATGCTCGTCCGCTCGGCGGGTCTGCGGCTGCTCCTCCTCGGGGATCTCGAACCGCCGGCCCAGCAGGCCCTGTTGAGGTCCCCCCAGGGTGCGCTGCTGGGCGGCGTGGACGTCCTGAAGGTCGCCCATCACGGTTCCGCCTACCAGGACCCGGAACTGATACGTCGGGTGGCGCCGCGGGTCGCGTTGATCAGCTGCGGGGAGGACAACCCGTACGGGCATCCCGCCCCCGGAACCGTGGCGGCGCTGCGGGCACTGGGCGCCGTGGTGCTGCGCACCGACCGGGACGGGGCGCTCGCCGTCGCGGACACGGGCGGGCGGCTGAGCGTGGCGCGAGACTGAGGGCATGAATGCCTCACAGGTCGATGCCTACCTCCGCCGGCTGGGAGTGGAGCACCCGGAGCCCCCCGCCGACGCCACCGCCACGGCCGCCGCGCTGCGCGCACTCCAACTGCGCCATCTGCGGACCGTGCCCTTCGAGAACCTCTCCGTCCACCTGGGCGAGGAGATCGTGCTGGAGGAGGAACGGCTGTGGGACAAGGTGGTCGGCGCGCGGCGGGGCGGCTTCTGCTACGAACTCAACGGGGCCTTCGCGGCGTTGCTGGGCGCGCTGGGGTTCGAGGTCACGCTGCTCGCGGCGCGGGTGCACGGGGGCGAGGGGCGGCTGGGGATCCCGTACGACCATCTCGCGCTGGGGGTACGGACGGTGGACGGGAGCGAGTGGCTGGCCGACGTCGGGTTCGGGGCGTTCAGTCACTTCCCGCTGGCGTTCGGGGAGAGGGGTGAGCAGGAGGATCCCGGTGGGGTGTTCCGGATCGTGGAGAGGGGGCCGGATCTGGACGTCGTCATGAACGGTGAACCGCAGTACCGGCTGGAGACGCGGCCGCGTGAGCTCGGTGACTTCGTGGCCGGGGCGTGGTGGCACAGCACTTCGCCGGCCTCCCACTTCGTGCGGTCACTGGTGTGCTCCAGGGTGACGGAGGACGGAGGGCGGATCACCCTCGGCGGGCGCACGTTGAAGGTGACCGGAGGCGACGGGCGGCGCGACGAGCGCGAGTTGGGCACGGACGAGGAGGTGCTCGCGGTGTACCGGGAGACGTTCGGGATCGAGCTGGGTCGTGTGCCGGTTGTGCGTGAGGACTGAGGTCCGGTCGGGTGGCCGAGAATGGGCGGGTGAGCGATGTGAGACATGTGCTGGTGCTGCCCGACCGGGACGCCGCCGAGGAGGCGGCCGAGGCGTTGGGGGAGCGGTTCGGGGTCAGGGAGGAGCCGCAGCTCGTGCGGGACGCGCTGGCCGGTGAGGACGACGCCGAGGACGCGCAGTGGCTGCTCGTCCTGCGGGACGAGGAGGGACGGCTGGACCCCGGGGAGCTGGACGCGTTCGCGGGGGAGTGGGAGGGGTGGCGGGAGGAGCCGTAGCCTCCCCGAGCCTTGGCCTCGGCCGTGGGGCGGACCTGTGAGGGGGTGTTGTCAGTGGTGCGTGCCATGCTTGGCGCGATGGCCAAGAAGACTGCGAATGACGACCCTCTCGCCCCGGTGACGCTTGCCGTGGGCCAGGAGGACCTGCTGCTCGACCGGGCCGTGCAGGAGGTGGTGGCCGCCGCCAGGGCCGCCGACGCCGACACGGACGTCCGTGACCTGAGCCCGGACCAGTTGCAGCCCGGCACACTCGCCGAGCTGACCAGCCCGTCGCTCTTCGCGGAGCGCAAGGTCGTGGTCGTACGCAACGCGCAGGATCTCTCGGCCGACACGGTCAAGGACGTGAAGGCCTACCTCGGGGCGCCGGCCGAGGAGATCACCCTGGTGCTGCTGCACGCGGGCGGAGCCAAGGGCAAGGGGCTTCTCGACGCCGCCCGGAAGGTCGGGGCACGGGAGGTCGCCTGTCCGAAGATGACCAAGCCGGCGGATCGGCTGGCCTTCGTGCGCGGGGAGTTCCGGACGGCCGGGAGGTCCGCGACACCCGAGGCCTGTCAGGCGCTCGTCGATTCCGTCGGGAGCGATCTGCGGGAGCTGGCCTCGGCGGTGTCCCAGCTGGTCGCCGACGTCGAGGGGACCATCGACGAGGCGGTCGTGGGGCGGTACTACACCGGCCGGGCGGAGGCGTCGAGCTTCACCGTCGCCGACCGGGCCGTCGAGGGGCGGGCGGCGGAGGCGCTGGAGGCGCTGCGGTGGTCGCTGGCCACCGGGGTGGCGCCGGTGTTGATCACCAGTGCGCTGGCGCAGGGAGTGCGGGCGATCGGCAAGCTGTCGTCGGCGCGTGGGGGGCGGCCGGCGGACCTGGCGCGGGAGCTGGGGATGCCGCCGTGGAAGATCGACCGGGTGCGGCAGCAGATGCGGGGGTGGACGCCGGACGGGGTCGCCGTCGCCCTGCGGGCGGTGGCGGAGGCGGACGCGGGAGTGAAGGGCGGGGGGGACGATCCCGAGTACGCGCTGGAAAAGGCCGTGGTGACGATCGCGCGGGCTGCGCGGTCGCGAGGGAGGGGGTGAGGTCGCGTTTTTCGGTGCCCTTGCCGGGGGCTGGGCGCCGTTGCCGGGGGTTCTGCCCCCAGGCCCACCTTCGGCCCTGAAGGGGCCTCGTCATCAAAGCCGGACGGGCTGGGATGTGCCGACCGGCACGACCGGCACGACCGGCACGACCGGCACGACCGGCACGACCGGCACGACCGGCACCACCTGGTCCTGCCCCTCCCAGAAAGACGAAGACCCCGCCCCCTCCGCCCGCAACGAACAAAGACCCCGTCCCACCCTGGGGAAGGGCGGGGACCGGGGTCCTCGGTTCGAGATGGCGAGCCTGTACCCGCGTGGCGAACGCAGGCCGCGTACAGGCTCTGGGTGCCGGACGGGAGCGGATGAGAGAGGGCCCGCTCTGGGTCCCTCCGGCGGTCAGATCAAAGGAAGGTGTCAGCCCTTGAGGGACGCGACCTTGGAAGCGAGCGCCGACTTCTTGTTGGCGGCCTGGTTCTTGTGGATGACGCCCTTCGAGACGGCCTTGTCGAGCTGACGCGCGGCAGCGCGCTGGTACTCGGTGGCCTTCTCGACGTCACCCGCGGCAGCGGCCTCACGGGCCTTGCGGATCGCGGTCTTCAGGGAGGACTTGACGGCCTTGTTGCGCAGCCGGGCCTTCTCGTTGGTCTTGATCCGCTTGATCTGGGACTTGATGTTCGCCACTGATTGAGCCTTTTCAGGTTCAGGCACGGGACCGCACGGGACCCGGGCCAGGTGATTTTCTGAGGTGCGCCTCGCGCTGAGAGGGCATGAGGCACAGCCACCCAGGCTACCAGTGGCCCGGCCGACGGCCCAAAACGGTCCCCGGTCGCCCGCCGTGGGACCATGGAGCCTACGTATCGATCCGACCCGAGGCATAAGGCGCCTCAAGAGACAGGACCCTGCGTGCCCGCGACCCCTAACAATGTGCCCGAGCCGAGCCGTACCGACCCGGCTCTGATCCGCAATTTCTGCATCATCGCGCACATCGACCACGGCAAGTCCACGCTCGCCGACCGGATGCTCCAGCTGACCGGCGTCGTCGAGCAGCGCCAGATGCGTGCCCAGTACCTCGACCGCATGGACATCGAGCGCGAGCGCGGCATCACGATCAAGTCCCAGGCGGTGCGGTTGCCGTGGGCCCCGACCCACGACAAGAGCAACACGCACATCCTCAACATGATCGACACCCCGGGGCACGTCGACTTCACCTACGAGGTCTCGCGGTCGCTCGCCGCCTGCGAGGGGACCATCCTCCTCGTCGACGCCGCTCAGGGCATCGAGGCGCAGACCCTCGCCAACCTCTACCTGGCGATGGAGAACGACCTCACGATCATCCCCGTGCTCAACAAGATCGACCTGCCGGCCGCGCAGCCCGAGAAGTTCGCCGAGGAGCTGGCCAACCTGGTCGGCTGCGACCCCGCCGACGTGCTCAGGGTCTCCGCCAAGACCGGTGTCGGCGTAGACGCGCTGCTCGACAAGGTGGTCAGGGAGATCCCGGCGCCGGTCGGCGTCGCGGACGCCCCCGCCCGCGCGATGATCTTCGACTCGGTCTACGACTCCTACCGCGGCGTCGTGACGTACGTCCGTGTCATCGACGGCCAGCTCAACAAGCGCGAGCGCATCAAGATGATGTCGACCGGCGCCACCCACGAGCTGCTGGAGATCGGGACGAACTCGCCGGAGATGCTGGCCGCGGACGGCCTCGGCGTGGGCGAGGTGGGCTACCTCATCACCGGTGTGAAGGACGTGCGGCAGTCCAAGGTCGGTGACACCGTCACCAGCCAGCAGAAGGGGGCCACCGAGGCGCTCGGCGGCTACAAGGACCCCAAGCCCATGGTCTTCTCGGGGCTGTATCCGCTGGACGGTTCCGACTACCCGGAGCTGCGCGAGGCCCTCGACAAGCTCCAGCTGAACGACGCCGCGCTCGTCTACGAGCCGGAGACCTCGGCCGCGCTGGGCTTCGGCTTCCGCGTCGGCTTCCTGGGCCTGCTGCACCTGGACGTGATCCGGGAGCGGCTGGAGCGCGAGTTCGGGCTCGATCTCATCGCGACCGCGCCGAACGTGGTCTACCGGGTCGTGATGGAGGACGGCAGCGAGCACACCGTCACCAACCCGAGCGAGTTCCCCGAGGGGAAGATCAACGAGGTGTACGAGCCCGTCGTACGGGCCACGATCCTCGCGCCGACCGAGTTCATCGGTTCGATCATGGAGCTGTGCCAGACCCGGCGCGGCACCCTCCTCGGCATGGACTACCTGTCCGAGGACCGCGTGGAGATCCGCTACACGCTGCCGCTCGCGGAGATCGTCTTCGACTTCTTCGACCAGCTGAAGTCGAAGACCCGCGGTTACGCCTCGCTGGACTACGAGCCCACGGGCGAGCAGACCTCCAGCCTGGTCAAGGTCGACATCCTGCTGCACGGCGACAAGGTGGACGCCTTCTCCGCGATCACGCACAAGGACGCCGCCTACGCCTACGGTGTGCGGCTCGTCGCCAAGCTGCGCGAACTCATCCCGCGGCAGGCCTTCGAGGTGCCCATCCAGGCCGCCATCGGCTCCCGGGTCATCGCCCGCGAGACCATCCGCGCCATCCGCAAGGACGTCCTCGCCAAGTGCTACGGCGGTGACATCTCCCGTAAGCGGAAGCTGCTGGAGAAGCAGAAGGAGGGCAAGAAGCGGATGAAGATGGTGGGTTCCGTGGAGGTTCCGCAGGAGGCCTTCATCGCCGTGCTGAGCAGCGATGACAGCGCGGGGTCGGCCAAGAGCAAGAAGTAACCTCGGGTAACCGAGGCTCACGTCCGCAAACCGGGCACAACGGGGGCCCGTCGTGCGAAAGCGTGACGGGCCCCTACGCGTGCGTAGGGTCGCTCTCTGTAGGAAGTGACAGGCCGTCGCCCCTTACGAACCGGCCGGTCGGGCTCTACCCTGATCTCTGCTCGATGGTTACTCGCGAGTTAAACAACGGCCCGCGAGCGAGCCAGCCGTAGTCAGACCGCCGCAGTCAATACCGCCGCTTTTGAGCCAGCCGCACAGTCGCGGGCCCCGGAGGATGTCGTGAGCGACACACAGACACTGATCGAGAACCGTCCGCCGAGCGTGGCGAACCTCTTCCTGGAGCGCGCCGCGGCCACCCCGGACGCCGAGGCCTACCGCTATCCCGTGCCGCCGGCCGCGGGCCAGGGCCCGGACGAGTGGAAGTCGTTGACCTGGGCCGAGGCGGCCGAGCGGGTGTACGCGATGGCCGCCGGCCTCATCGAGCTGGGCGTCCAGCCCGAGCAGCGTGTGGCGCTCGCCGCCTCCACGCGGGTCGAGTGGCTCCTCGCCGACCTCGGCATCATGTGTGCCGGCGCGGCGACCACCACGGTGTACCCGCAGACCAACGCCGACGAGTCGGCGTTCATCCTGTCGGACTCCGAGAGCCGGGTGCTGATCGCCGAGGACGCGGCCCAGCTCGCCAAGGCCGTGGAGAAGCGCGCCGAGCTGCCCGCCCTCACGCACGTCGTCGTGATCGACGCGGCGGGTGTGGAGACCGGTGACTGGATCCTGACCCTCGCCGAGCTGGAGGCCCGGGGCGCCGCCCGGCTGGAGAAGGACCCCGACCTGATCAGGGAGCGGGTCGGTTCGATCACCAAGGACCAGCTCGCGACGCTGATCTACACCTCCGGCACCACCGGTCGCCCCAAGGGTGTGCGGCTCGCGCACGACAGCTGGTCGTACATGGCGAAGGCGATCGCCGCGACCGGGCTGGTCAGCAGCGAGGACGTGCAGTACCTGTGGCTGCCGCTCGCGCACGTCTTCGGCAAGGTGCTCACCTCCGGGCAGATCGAGGTCGGTCACGTCACCGCGGTGGACGGCCGCGTCGACAAGATCATCGAGAACTTGCCGGTCGTGCAGCCAACGTACATGGCAGCCGTGCCGCGGATCTTCGAGAAGGTCTACAACGGGGTCGCCGCGAAGGCCCGTGCGGGCGGCGGTGCCAAGTACAAGATCTTCCAGTGGGCCGCGGAGGTCGCCCGCGAGTACGCGAAGGTCGCCCAGGACAACTTCCGCCGTACCGGGACGGCGTCGGTGCCGTTCGCGCTCGGTGCGAAGCACAAGGCGGCCGACGCGCTGGTGTACGCCAAGATCCGGGAGGCGTTCGGCGGAAACCTGCGGGCCTGCGTCTCCGGTTCGGCGGCGCTCGCGCCCGAGATCGGCTACTTCTTCTCCGGCGCCGGCATCCACATCCTGGAGGGCTACGGCCTCACCGAGTCCTCGGCGGCCTCCTTCGTCAACCCCGGCGAGGCCTACCGCACCGGCACGGTCGGCAAGCCGCTGCCCGGCACCGAGGTGCGCATCGCGGACGACGGCGAGATCCTGCTGCGCAGCCCCGGCATCATGCAGGGCTACAACGGGCTGCCCGAGAAGACCGCCGAGGTGCTGGAGCCCGACGGCTGGTTCCACACCGGCGACATCGGCGAGCTCTCGCCCGACGGTTACCTGCGCATCACCGACCGCAAGAAGGACCTCATCAAGACCTCCGGCGGCAAGTACATCGCGCCCGCCGAGGTCGAGGGACAGTTCAAGGCGGTGTGCCCGTACGTGTCCAACATCCTGGTGCACGGGGCCGACCGGAACTTCTGCACGGCGCTGATCGCGCTGGACGAGCCGTCCATCCTGGAGTGGGCCAAGGAGAACGGCCTGGAGGGCAGGTCCTACGCCGACGTCGTCGCCGCGCCGGCCACGGTCGCCATGGTCGAGGGCTACGTCAAGGAACTCAACGCGGGCCTGCAGAAGTGGCAGACCATCAAGAAGTTCCGGCTCCTGCCGCGCGACCTCGACGTCGAGCACGGCGAGATCACCCCGAGCCTGAAACTGAAGCGACCGGTGGTGGAACGCGAGTACAAGCACCTGATCGACGAGATGTACGCGGGCACGCGCGAGGCGTAGGACCGTGCCGCGCGGGTGTGTCGTGGGAGTCGGCGGCGCCCGCGCCCTCTGCTGGGGGTGCGGGGGTCGTCCCCCGCGGTGATGCAGCCAAGCACCTGATCGACGAGATGTACGCGGGCACACGCGAGGCGTAGGTGGTGTACGTGGGTGCCCGCGAGGCGTAGGCGTTGTATGCGGGGACCCGCGAGGCGTAGGGATTCGCGTCCCCTGGTCGCGAGGCGTGGGCCTCGGGGCCCGTCACAGCGGGTGGCCGGGGGGTAGCAGGCGGCGCAAGTCCCGGACCTGGGCGTGCAGGCGTTCCAGGTCCGGGGGCTGCTCTCCGGTGAACTGCTCCTCCAACTCCGCCAGCCGGTGGCCGAGTTCTCCGTGCAGCCGCTCCAGTTGCTGGTTCTTGCGGTGCAGGTCCAGGAAGACGCTGACCTTGGCCCGTAGCACCCAGGGGTCGAACGGCTTGGTCAGGTAGTCCGCCGCCCCGGTGGCGTAGCCTCGGAAGGCGTAGCCGGAGTCGTCGTCGGCGCCGGTCAGGAAGATGATCGGGACGTCCTTGGTCTGGTCGAGCCGTTTGATGTTGGCGGCCGTCTCGAAGCCGTCCATGCCCGGCATCCGGACGTCGAGCAGGACCAGGGCGAACTGTTGCCGCAGCAGCGCCTTCATCGCCTCCTCGCCGGAACGGGCCCGTACGAGCGGCTCGTTGAGGGACCCCAGGACGGCCTCCAGTGCGATCAGGTTGTCCTCCATGTCGTCGACGAGGAGGATGCTGGCGCGCTCGTAGGTCGGTGCCTCAAGCCTCATGGTGACTGTGCCTCATTCGGTTTCGGGCGTCGGTGTCGCCGCCGCCTCCTCGACGTCCGTCTGTTCCGCGGCCCCCGCGCCCTCCGGATCCAGCAGGCCGCAGACGACGGTAAGCAACTGGTCGACGTCCACCGGCTTGGGTACGTAGTCGTTCGCGCCCCGCGCGATGGACTTCTCGCGGTCGCCGGGCATCGCCTTCGCGGTGAGCGCGACGATCGGCAGGCCGGTCCAGCGCGGGGCGCGGCGGATGGCGGAGATCGTCTCGTAGCCGTCCATCTCCGGCATCATGATGTCCATCAGGACGAGTTCGACGTCCGGGTTGCGTTCCAGGGTCTCGATGCCCTCGCGGCCGTTCTCTGCGTACAGCACCGGCATGCCGACGCGGCCGAGGACATGGGTGAGGGCGAAGACGTTGCGGATGTCGTCGTCGACGATCAGCACCCGCCGTCCCGGCAGGACCTGACCGGCCCGGCCCGACTTCCAGGCCTCCAGCTTGGTGGGGGCCGGCCAGGAGTCGTCCACGTCGTGCGTGGCCGTGTACGGCTCGGCCGACAGCTGCTCGGGCACCGGCAGCGGGCGGTCCTCGGCGACCGGTCCGGTGGCCGGGTGGCCCGGGCTGACGACGGGGACGTAGAGCGTGAAGGTGGAGCCCTTGCCCGGTTCGCTCTCGGCGACGATGCGGCCGCCCAGCAGGCCCGCGATCTCCCGGCTGATGGACAGGCCGAGGCCGGTGCCGCCGTACTTGCGGTTGGTGGTGCCGTCGGCCTGCTGGAACGCCTCGAAGATCACCGGGAGTTTCTCCGGTGCGATGCCGATACCGGTGTCGGAGACGGCGAAGGCGATCACCTGGTCGCTGCCCTGGACTCCCCCACTCTCGGCTTCGCTCGAGCGGGGGGACCCCCCTCGGTGCTCGGGGTCCTGCACCCTGTTGACCCGCAGCTCCACCCGGCCGTTCGCGGTGAACTTGATCGCGTTGGAGAGCAGGTTGCGCAGGATCTGCTGCAGGCGCTGCTCGTCCGAGTACATCTCGCGCGGCACGTCCTCGCCGACCGCCACCTCGAAGGCGAGCCCGCGGTCCAGGGTGAGCGGGCGGAAGGTGGCGTGCACGTAGTCGAGGAGCTTGATCAGCGGGAGCTTCTTCGGGCGTACGTCCATCCGGCCGGCCTCGATCTTCGACAGGTCCAGGATGTCGTTGATCAGTTGCAGCAGGTCGGAGCCGGAGCGGTGGATCGTCGACGCGAACTGCACCTCCTGGTCCGAGAGATGACCGTCGGGGTTGTCCGACAGCAGGCGGGCCAGGATCAGCAGGGAGTTCAGCGGCGTCCGCAGCTCGTGCGACATGTTCGCCAGGAACTCCGACTTGTACTGCGAGCTGGTGGCCAGTAGGGCCGCCTTCTCCTCCAGTTCGGCGTTCGAGCGCTGCAACTCGGCCTGCTGCTTCTGCAGTTCGTCGGAGCGTTCCTGCAACTGCATCGCCAGCCGCTGCGACTGGCCGAGCAGGGACTCGGTGCGGGAGTTGGCGATGATGGTGTTGATCGCGACGCCGATGGTGTTCACGAACTGGTCGAAGAACGCCAGGTGGACGTCGGAGAAGCGGGAGAACGAGGCGAGTTCGATCACGCCGAGGAGCTTGTCCTCGAAGAGGATCGGGATGATCACGACGCTGGTCGGGGCCGCCTCGCCGAGACCGCTGTTGATCTTGATGTAGTCCGGCGGGGCCTCCTCGACCAGGATCCGCTTCTTCTCCCGGGCCGCCTGCCTGACCAGGCCGTGCACCGGCAGGCCACCGGTCTCGACGGTCGCCCCCTGCGCCGAGCCGTATCCCGCGATGAACGCCAGCCCCTTCGCGGGGACGGTGGTGCGGATCGAGGCTCCGTCCTCGTCCGGGTCGGCCAGGAAGAACGCCCCGTACTGGGCGTTCACCAGCGGCGTCAGCTCCCGCAGGATCAGGTCGGCGACCTCCATCAGGTCCCGGTGGCCCTGCATCAGGGCCGCGAGGCGGGCCAGGTTGGACTCCAGCCAGTCCTTGGCGCGGGTCGTCTCGCGGAGGTTGGCCACCATCAGGTTGATGTTGTCCTTGAGCTCGGCGACCTCGCCCTGGGTCTCCACGGTGATCGAGCGGGACATGTCGCCCTGGGCCACCGCGGAGGCCACCTCGGCGATCGCGCGGACCTGGGTGGTCAGGTTCGACGCCAGTTCGTTCACGTTGGTCGTCAGGCGCTTCCAGGTGCCGTACACGCCCTCCACCCGTGCCTGGCCGCCGAGTTGGCCCTCCGAGCCGACCTCGCGGGCGACGCGGGTGACCTCCGAGGAGAAGGAGGAGAGCGTGTCGACCATGGTGTTGATGGCGGTCTTCAGCTCCAGGATCTCTCCGCGCGCGTCCACGTCGATCTTCTTCGACAGGTCGCCGTTGGCCACCGCGGTCGTCACCTGGGCGATGTTGCGCACCTGCGAAGTCAGGTTGTCCGCCATGTAGTTGACGTTGTCGGTCAGATCCCGCCAGACGCCGGACACCCCCAGCACCTGGGCGCGCCCGCCCAGCCGGCCGTCCGTGCCGACCTCGCGGGCCACACGGGTCACCTCGTCGGCGAAGGCGCGCAGCTGCTCCACCATCGTGTTGACGGTGTCCTTCAGCTCCAGGATCTCTCCGCGCGCGTCGACGGTGATCTTCTTCGACAGGTCGCCGTTGGCGACGGCGGTCGTCACCTGGGCGATGTTGCGGACCTGCGAAGTCAGGTTCAGCGCCATGAAGTTGACGTTGTCGGTGAGGTCCTTCCAGACGCCCGAGACGCCCCGCACCTGCGCCTGGCCGCCGAGGTTGCCCTCGGTGCCGACCTCGCGGGCGACGCGGGTGACCTCGTCGGCGAAGGCGGAGAGCTGGTCCACCATCGTGTTGATCGTCGACTTCAGCTCCAGGATCTCGCCCTTCGCCTCCACCGTGATCTTCTTGCCGAGGTCGCCCTGCGCGACGGCCGTCGACACCAGGGCGATGTTGCGCACCTGCGAAGTCAGATTGTCCGCCATGAAGTTGACGTTGTCGGTGAGGTCCTTCCAGACGCCCGAGACGCCCCGCACCTGCGCACGGCCGCCGAGGTTGCCCTCGGTGCCGACCTCGCGGGCGACGCGGGTGACCTCGTCGGCGAAGGCGGAGAGCTGGTCGACCATGGTGTTGATCGTCGACTTCAGCTCCAGGATCTCGCCCTTCGCGTCCACGGTGATCTTCTGCGACAGGTCGCCGTTGGCCACGGCGGTCGTCACCTGGGCGATGTTGCGGACCTGCGAAGTGAGGTTCGACGCCATGAAGTTGACGTTGTCGGTGAGGTCCTTCCAGACCCCGGATACCCCGCGCACCTGGGCCCGGCCGCCCAGCTGGCCCTCCGTGCCCACTTCGCGGGCGACGCGGGTGACCTCGTCGGCGAACGCGGAGAGCTGGTCCACCATCGTGTTCACGGTGAGCTTCAGTTCCAGCAGCTCGCCGGTCGCCTCGACCGTCACCGTACGGGTCAGGTCGCCGCGCGCCACCGCCGTCGTCACCAGGGCGATGTCCCGCACCTGAGCGGTCAGCCGGGCCGCCATCGTGTTGACCGCCTCGGTCACGTCCCGCCAACTCCCGGACAGACCCTGTACCTTGGCCCGCCCGCCGAGCCGCCCTTCGGTGCCCACCTCGCGCGCGACCCGGGTCACCTCGCCGGTGAACAGCGACAGCTGGTCGACCATCTTGTTCACGGCCCGGCCCAGCCGCCGCAGGTCACCCCTGAGCTGGCGGTTGCCGTCGTGCAGGTCGACCCGCTGCGTCAGATCTCCCCCGGCCACCGCGTCCAGCACCCGGGTCGCGTTCGCCGCCGGGGCCACCAGGGCGTCCAGCAGCTGGTTGACGTCGGTGACCCGGGCGGCCCAGGCACCCTGTCCCGGGCTCGCCGACAGCCGCTCGTCGAGCCGCCCGTGCCGCACCAGCTCCCGCTTGACCCGCTGCACCTCCCGGTTGAAGTGCATGTTCCGGTCGGCGATCTGGTTGAAGACGGCGGTCAGTTCGGCCACCATGCCGTGCCCCGTCTCGGGCACTTTCGTGAAGTCGCCGTCCCGGGCCGCCGTCATCGCCGCGAGCAGCGGGCGCAGCTCCGATGCTCGGACTTGTTCCGGTTTCTGTCCGTCTTCGAGCGTACGCATAGCACTGTTCTCACTCATGGCGGCCCACTTCGGTAACTCGGCGCTTATGGGCGTGGTCAGTCTGTCACTCTGTCCGCATCGACCGAGGCGTATTCGTCCGAACTGCTCGGGGAGCTGGACATGGGGGCCGTTCCGATCCAACGGAAGACCGCTGCCCGTGCCCTCGACGTGCCCGCGCACGAGGAGGCGCGCGAACACGCGGGCGCGCGGGCGCACGCCACCCTGCCCGGGAGCTCGGTCGCGCCCGCATCCGCCCGCGCGCTCCTGCGCGCCGCCTTCGCCCAGTGGACGGAGGCCGAACTGCCCGGCGCCGACCGCCTCGCCGGCCGGCTCGCCGAGGACGCGCTGCTCGTCGTCAGCGAGCTCGTCACCAACGCCGTCGTGCACGCCGGCACCGACGTCCACGTGATCTGCCGGCTGGAGGAGACGGCCGGCACCCTCCTCGTCGAGGTCCGCGACCAGCACCCCTCCCGGCCGCCCCGCGGCACGGACACCGAACCCTCGCTCGGGTCGCACGAGTACGGCCGCGGACTGCGCCTGGTCGCCGAGCTCGCCGAGTCCTGGGGCGTCACCTACAGCAGGGGCGCCAAGACCGTGTGGGCGCGGCTGCCGGCCGAGGAGGGCGCGAGCGCCGACGAGGGCGCGGGCGGCGCGGTGGAGTACGGCCTCGACGTCACAGAATTCCTCGCCCCCGAGCCGCAGCAGGCCGACCGCGACTCGGACTGGCTCAACCGGGGCGCCCTGTCCTTCCTCGCCGAGGCCTCCGACCTGCTCGCCGGGCAGCTCGACGAGAACCTGGTCGCCGCCCTCACCGGCCAGCTGATCGTGCCGCGGCTCGCCGACTGGTGCGCCGTATGGCTGGAGGACGAGGTGATGGGCCGCTGGGAGACGCTCGACCCCGGTCCGCCGCCGCACGGAGGCGCCGGCACCGGGCCGCGGCTGGCCCGGGTCTGGCACGGCAGCGAGAACCGCATCGAGGAGCTGCGCCGGGTCCTGGAGAAGGACCCGCCGCTCCCGCCCGGAGCCCTGCAGTCGGGGCCCGTCGCCCACCCCTGGCCGGCCGGGGCGCTCGACCCGCGCGACGCCCACGGCGCGGCGCTCGCCTACCGCCTGATCGCCGGCGGCCGCCCGCTCGGCACCCTGGTCATCGGCCGCGCCGGACTGCTGCGCTTCCCCGACGAGGTCACCGGGCTCGTCGAGGACCTGAGCCGCCGCGTGGCGCTGGCCATCGGCGCGGCCCGCCAGTACGCCCGCCAGGCCACCATCAGCAAGGTCCTGCAGCGCGGCCTGCTGCCCGCCGCCGTCGCCGAGATCCCCGGCGTGCGCAGCGCCCTCGTCTACGAGCCGTGCGACAAGGGCGGCCCCAGCGGCGACTTCTACGACCTCTTCCCGGCCGGCGACGGCCGCTGGGCCTTCGCCGTCGGGGACGTCCAGGGCAAGGGGCCGGAGGCCGCCGTCGTCATCGGCCTCGCCCGCCCCTGGCTGCGGCTGCTGGCCCGCGAGGGATACGGCGTCGCCGGCGTCCTCGACCGCCTCAACCGGCTCCTCCTCGACGACGCGACCGAGGCCGCGGACGCGGCGGCCCGTGCCCTGGTCCAGCCGGTCGGCCCCGCCGACGGCCCGCAGACCCGCTTCCTGTCCCTCCTCTACGGCGAGCTGACGCCCTTCGACGGCGGCGTCCGCTGCACCCTCGCCTCCGCCGGCCACCCGCTGCCGCTGCTGCTCGGAGCCGACGGGGACGTCCGTACGGCCGCCCGGCCGCAGACCCTCCTCGGCGTCGTCGAGGACGAGACGTACAGCAGCGAGAGCTTCGCGCTGCGCCCCGGCGACAGCCTCCTGTGCGTCACCGACGGCGTCACCGAGCGCCGCTCCGGCTCCGCCCAGTTCGACGACGCCGACGGCCTCGCCTCCGCCCTGGCCGGCTGCGCGGGCCTGAGCGCCCAGCTGATCGCGGAGCGCATCAGACGCCTGGTGCACGAGTTCGGCGGACGGCCGCCCGAGGACGACCTGGCGCTGCTGGTGCTGCAGGCGGAGTGAGCAGCCGCGGCGGTACGGGACAATGGAAGGCATGCCTTCCGCACTCCCCGACGGCGAGCCGGTCCCCGCCGACGGCGCACTGCCCGCGTCCGCACTCGCCGGGGCCGCCACCCGCCCCCTCGGCTTCTATCTGCACGTCCCGTACTGCGCGACCCGCTGCGGCTACTGCGACTTCAACACCTACACCGCCACCGAGCTGCGCGGCACCGGCGGTGTCCTGGCCTCCCGCGACAACTACGCGGACACCCTGATCGACGAGATCCGCCTGGCCCGCAAGGTCCTGGGCGACGACCCGCGGCAGGTCCGCACGGTCTTCGTCGGCGGCGGCACCCCGACGCTGCTGGCCGCGGACGACCTCGTACGGATGCTCGGCGCGATCCGCGACGAGTTCGGACTGGCGGCGGACGCCGAGGTCACCACGGAGGCCAACCCCGAGTCGGTCGGCCCCGCCTACCTGGCCGCCCTCCGCGAGGGCGGCTTCAACCGGATCTCCTTCGGCATGCAGAGCGCGCGGCAGCACGTGCTGAAGGTCCTGGACCGCACCCACACACCCGGCCGCCCCGAGGCGTGCGTCGCGGAGGCCAGGGCCGCGGGCTTCGAGCACGTCAACCTGGACCTGATCTACGGCACCCCGGGCGAGTCGGACGACGACTGGCGGGCCTCGCTCCAGGCGGCGATCGGCGCCGGCCCGGACCACGTGTCGGCGTACGCCCTGATCGTCGAGGAGGGCACGCAGCTGGCCCGCCGGATCCGGCGGGGCGAGATCCCGATGACCGACGACGACGTCCACGCGGACCGGTACCTGATCGCCGAGGACGTCCTGTCGGGCGCGGGCTTCGACTGGTACGAGGTCTCCAACTGGGCGACCGCTGACGGCGCCCGCTGCCTGCACAACGAGCTGTACTGGCGCGGCGCCGACTGGTGGGGCGCGGGCCCCGGGGCGCACTCGCACGTCGGCGGGGTGCGCTGGTGGAACGTGAAGCACCCCGGCGCCTACGCGGCGGCCCTGGCGGCGGGCAGGTCCCCGGGGGCCGGCCGCGAGGTGCTGTCGGAGGAGGACCGGCGGGTGGAGCGCGTCCTGCTGGAGCTGCGCCTGCGCGACGGCGCGCCCCTGGAGCTGCTGAGGCCGGCAGGGCTCGCGGCGGCGCGCCGGGCCCTGACCGACGGACTGCTGCGGCAGGGCACGTACGAGGAGGGCCGGGCCGCGCTGACCCTGCGGGGGCGGCTGCTGGCGGACGCGGTGGTCAGGGACCTGGTCGACTGACCGCCGCCCGGGTCACTGCGGAGCGGTGACGAAGTCGATCAGTTCCTCCACGCGGCCCAGCAGCTCCGGCTCCAGGTCCTTGTAGGAGCCCACCCGCTTCAGGATCGCCTGCCACACGGCACCCGTGTTCTCCGACGGCCAGCCCAGCGCCCGGCACACCCCCGTCTTCCAGTCCTGGCCGTGCGGGACGCGCGGCCACGCCTCGATGCCCAGGGACGACGGCTTCACCGCCTCCCAGATGTCGATGTAGGGGTGCCCGACGACCAGCGCGTGCTCGCTGCTCACCTGCTGGGCGATCCGCCACTCCTTCGTGCCCGGCACCAGGTGGTCCACCAGGACGCCCAGCCGGGCGTCCGGTCCCGGCGCGAACTCGGCCACGATCGACGGCAGGTCGTCCACGCCCTCCAGGTACTCCACGACGACGCCCTCGATCCGCAGGTCGTCGCCCCAGACCTTCTCCACCAGCTCGGCGTCGTGCCGGCCCTCGACGTAGATCCGCCCGGCGCGGGCCACGCGCGCGCGTGCGCCGGGGACGGCGACCGAGCCGGACGCCGTCCGCGTGGGCCGTACCGGAGCGCCGCCCGCCGGACGGACGAGCGTCACCACGCGGCCCTCCAGCAGGAACCCGCGCGGCTCCATCGGGAACACCCGGTGCTTGCCGAAGCGGTCCTCCAGGGTCACCGTGCCCGCCTCGCAGCGGATCACCGCGCCGCAGAAACCGGTCCCCGCCTCCTCGACCACCAGACCGGGCTCCGCCGGGACCTCGGCGACGGGCTTGGGCTTCTTCCACGGCGGGGTCAGGTCCGGAGAGTACTGGCGCATTCGAACGACGATAGGAGAAGCGTCCCGACGATCACCGCGACACGCCGAAACGCGCTGCCAGCGCGTCCCGCTGCGCCCGGACGAACCCCGCGTCCACCACCGCTCCGTGACCGGGCACGTACAACGCGTCCTCGCCTCCCAGGTCGAGCAGGCGGTCGAGGGCAGCGGGCCAGTGGGACGGTACGGCGTCGGGACCCGCCTGCGGCTCGCCGGACTCCTCGACCAGGTCGCCGCAGAAGACGACCTCGGGGGAGCCGGGCACCAGGACGGCGAGGTCGCGGGCTGTGTGGCCGGGCCCCACGTTCGCCAGCAGCACCTGCCGGTCGCCGCCCAGGTCCAGGGTCCACTCGCCGGAGACGTGATGCCGGGGCGGGGCCAGGGAGTCCACCGCCTCGTCGGCCACGCGCGCGTCCAGCCCGTTGCGCACCGCGTCCTCGCGCAGCGCCTCGCGCGCGTGCCGGGCGCCGAGCAGCGCGTCCATGCCCACCGCGCCGTACACCTCCGCGCCCGCGAACGCCGCCGCACCGAGAACATGGTCGAAATGCGGGTGGGTCAGCGCGAGATGGGTCACACGCTGACCGGCCAGTTCCACGGCCTGCGAACGCAGCAGCGCGCCCTGCGCGAGGCTCGACCCCGCGTCGATCACCAGGGCCGCGCCGTCCCCGACGACCAGCCCCGCCGTGCAGTCCCAGCCGGGCAGCCGGCACCGCCCGACCCCGGCCGCCAGCCGCTCCCACCCGAGCTCTTCCCAAGTCACCGTCATACGGCGACGCTAGCCGCAGGAGCCGGTGGGGCGGGACCGACCTTGCCCTGGTGGTACCCGACCGCCGTACACTGGGCCGGGGAGTGCTGGCACTCGGACGGACAGAGTGCCAGGCCAGGCAACAGGGGACGACATCTGGAGGTGTGCGCGATGCTGAGTGAACGACGGCTCCAGGTACTGCGCGCCATCGTCCAGGACTATGTCGGCACGGAGGAGCCGGTCGGGTCCAAGGCCCTGACCGAGCGGCACAACCTCGGTGTTTCCCCGGCCACGGTCCGCAACGACATGGCGGCCCTGGAGGACGAGGGGTACATCGCCCAGCCGCACACCAGCGCCGGGCGCATCCCGACCGACAAGGGCTACCGCCTGTTCGTCGACAAGCTCGCCGGCGTCAAGCCGATGACCGCGCCCGAGCGGCGCGCGATTCAGAACTTCCTCGACGGCGCCGTCGACCTGGACGACGTGGTGGCCCGCACCGTGCGGCTGCTCGCGCAGCTGACGCGGCAGGTCGCCGTCGTGCAGTATCCGTCGCTGACCCGCTCGACCGTGCGGCACGTGGAGCTGCTCTCGCTCGCCCCCGCGCGCGTGATGCTCGTGCTGATCACGGACACCGGGCGGGTGGAGCAGCGGATGGTCGACTGCCCGGCGCCCTTCGGGGAGGCCTCGCTCGCGGACCTGCGGGCGCGGCTGAACAGCAGGGTCGCGGGACGCCGGTTCACGGACGTGCCGCGGCTGGTCGAGGACCTGCCCGAGGGTTTCGACGTGGAGGACCGGGGCACCGTCTCGACAGTGCTTTCCACCCTCCTCGAAACCCTCGTCGAGGAGAACGAGGAGCGGCTGATGATCGGCGGAACCGCCAATCTGACCCGCTTCGGACATGACTTCCCCCTCACCATCCGGCCCGTGCTCGAGGCGCTGGAGGAGCAGGTCGTGCTCCTCAAGTTGCTTGGCGAGGCCGGGGATTCGGGCATGACCGTACGCATCGGTCATGAGAACGCCTACGAGGGACTCAACTCCACGTCCGTGGTCTCGGTCGGCTACGGTTCGGGCGGCGAGGCAGTCGCCAAGCTCGGCGTGGTCGGACCGACCCGCATGGATTACCCGGGAACGATGGGAGCGGTACGCGCAGTGGCACGGTACGTCGGACAGATCCTGGCGGAGTCGTAAGTGGCCACGGACTACTACGCCGTTCTCGGCGTGCGCCGCGACGCGTCGCAGGAAGAGATCAAGAAGGCCTTCCGGCGGCTCGCACGCGAGCTGCACCCGGACGTCAACCCCGATCCGAAGACCCAGGAGCGGTTCAAGGAGATCAACGCCGCCTACGAGGTGCTGTCGGACCCGCAGAAGAAGCAGGTCTACGACCTCGGCGGCGACCCGCTCTCACAGGCGGGCGGCGGTGGCGCGGGCGGCTTCGGCGCCGGCGGCTTCGGGAACTTCTCGGACATCATGGACGCCTTCTTCGGTACGGCGTCCCAGCGCGGTCCTCGCTCGCGCACCCGGCGCGGCCAGGACGCGATGATCCGGCTGGAGATCGAGCTGGACGAGGCGGCCTTCGGCACGACCAAGGACATCCAGGTCGACACGGCCATCGTCTGCAACACCTGCAACGGCGAGGGGGCGGCCCCCGGCACCTCCGCGCAGACGTGCGACATGTGCCGCGGCCGCGGTGAGGTCTCGCAGGTGACCCGGTCCTTCCTGGGCCAGGTCATGACCTCCCGGCCCTGCCCGCAGTGCCAGGGCTTCGGCACGGTCGTGCCGACGCCGTGCCCGGAGTGCGCCGGCGACGGCCGCATCCGCTCGCGTCGCACGCTGACGGTCAAGATCCCCGCCGGCGTGGACAACGGCACCCGCATCCAGCTCGCGGGCGAGGGCGAGGTCGGTCCGGGCGGTGGCCCGGCCGGTGACCTGTACGTCGAGATCCACGAGCTGCCGCACTCCACCTTCCAACGGCGCGGCGACGATCTGCACTGCACGGTGACGATCCCGATGACGGCGGCGTCCCTCGGCACCAAGGTGCCGCTGGAGACGCTGGACGGCATGGAGGAGGTCGACATCCGGCCCGGCACCCAGTCCGGCCAGTCGATCCCGCTGCACGGCCGGGGCGTCACGCATCTGCGCGGCGGCGGCCGGGGCGACCTCGTCGTCCACGTCGAGGTCCAGACCCCGAACAAGCTCGACCCCGAGCAGGAGCGGCTGCTGCGCGAGCTGGCCAAGCTGCGCGGCGAGGAGCGCCCGCAGGGGCAGTTCCAACCGGGGCAGCAGGGGCTGTTCTCGCGGCTGAAGGACGCGTTCAACGGTCGCTGAGCCGGGGGTGGGGGTCGCTCGCCGTGGCCGGGGGCCCGCGGCCCCCGGATCCCCGCTTCGGCCCTGAACGGGCCTCGTCCTCAACCGCCGGACGGGCTGGAATCGCGCGGGCCGGCGCCACGGCGAAGCCCTGGGCCGGCCCCCGTCTCGTAGCGACGGACCAGCCGTGATGCGGCCCCGTGCGCCAAGGGGACGGCCCGATTCGGACTTGTTCGGGGGACGTGACAACATGCGGGCATGTCCTCCGCGCTGACCGATCTCTTCCCACACCCGATCGTGCAGGCCCCCATGGCGGGTGGCGTTTCCGTACCGCATCTCGCGCAGGCCGTGTCCGAGGCCGGAGGGCTGGGGTTCCTGGCCGCCGGGTACAAGACCGCCGACGGCATGTACCAGGAGATCAAACAGCTCCGTGGACTGACCAAGCGCCCCTTCGGCGTCAACCTCTTCATGCCGCAGCCCGACCACACCGACCGGTCCGCCGTCGAGGTCTACGCCCACCAGCTGGCCGGCGAGGCCGCCTGGTACGAGACCGAGCTGGGCGACCCCGACAGCGGCCGGGACGACGGCTACGACGCCAAACTCGCCGTCCTGCTCGACAACCCGGTGCCGGTGGTGTCGTTCCACTTCGGCGTGCCGAGCCAGGAGGTCATCGACTCGCTGCACCGCCTCGGCACCTACACCCTCGTCACCGCGACCACCGCCGAGGAGGCCCTCGCCGTCGAGCGGGCCGGCGCCGACGCGGTGATCGCGCAGGGCGTGGAGGCCGGCGGCCACCAGGGCAGCCACCGCGACCTCCCCGAGAACGACGGCTCCGGCATCGGCCTGCTCTCCCTCGTCGCGCAGGTCCGCGAGACCGTGGGCCTGCCGATCGTCGCCGCCGGCGGCATCATGCGCGGCAGCCAGATCGCCGCCGTCCTCGCGGCGGGCGCGACCGCGGCCCAGCTCGGCACCGCGTTCCTCGCCACCCCCGAGTCCGGTGCGGCCGCTGTCCACAAGCAGGCCCTGACCAACCCCTTGTTCGTGCGTACGGAACTGACCCGCGCCTTCTCCGGCCGCCCCGCCCGCGGCCTGGTCAACCGCTTCCTGCGCGAGCACGGCCCGTACGCCCCCGCCGCCTACCCCGCCGTCCACCACCTCACCGCGCCGCTGCGCAAGAAGGCCGCCGCGGGCGGGGACGCGCAGGGCATGGCGCTGTGGGCCGGGCAGGGCCACCGCATGGCGCGCGAGATGCCCGCCGGACAGCTGGTGGAGGTCCTGGCCGCCGAACTCGACGCGGCCCGGACAGCGTTGTCGGACAAGGGAGGACTGCGATGACCGCGCCGGTGTTCGTCGTCGACTCGCTGGAGGGCGTCGGCCCCGGCTCGGTCGTGGAGGTGGAGGGGCCCGAGGGGCGGCACGCGGTGTCGGTACGGCGGCTGCAGGCCGGCGAGGACGTGGTGCTGACCGACGGCAGGGGCCGCGGGGCGGCCGGAGTCGTCCTCAGCGTCTTCGGCAAGGACCGTCTCGTCGTCGAGCCCTTCGAGTTCCCGGTGGAACCCGAGCCGTCCCCGCGGATCACCGTCGTCCAGGCCCTGCCCAAGGGCGACCGCGGCGAACTGGCGGTCGAGACGATGACCGAGACCGGCGTGGACGCCGTCGTCCCCTGGTCGGCCGCCCGTTGCATCACCCAGTGGAAGGGCGAGCGGGGACTGAAGGCCCTCGCCAAGTGGCGGGCCACCGCCCGCGAGGCCGGCAAGCAGTCCCGTCGGCTGCGCTTCCCGGAGGTCGCGGACGCGGCGACGAGCAAGCAGGTTGCGGCACTTCTCGCCAAAGCCGACTTCGCCGCCGTACTGCACGAGGACCGGGACTACGGCAGCGAGCCGCTGGCGACCGCCGAACTGCCCGCCCAGGGCGAGATCCTGCTGGTCGTCGGGCCCGAAGGAGGCGTCTCCCCGGAGGAGTTGGCGCTCTTCGAGGAGGCGGGAGCGAAGGCGTACCGGCTCGGGCGCAGCGTGCTGCGCACCTCGACGGCGGGCACCGCGGCCACCGCCCTGCTCCTCGGCCGCACCGGCCGCTGGTCGTGACACCGGCCGGGTAGGACCTGCGCTCGTGGGGAACGGGGCGCGGGGGGCGCTTTCGTGGCCGTATGCGCTCTACCGCGCGACCGCTGTCAGTGGCAGGCTGCCCTCCATGGGGGCGTTGAGGCGGAACTGGCGGCGGCCGCGGGGACGGCGGGTGGCGGCTGTGGCGGGGTTTGCCCTGCTGGCCTTCGGCGGGGTCGTGGCCTGTGATCCGGCCGGGCTCAGCGCCGCGTCCGTGGCCTACACGACCGACCAGACGGCGACGGCGGAGCTCAAGCGGCAGCACGTGAACGTCCAGTGGCTCAGCTGTACGGCCAACTACGGCGACAACAACAAGAACTCCACCTCCGGCAGTTCGATGCCCTCGGCGAGCGAGACCACCGTCGCCGACGTCGACTGCCAGGGGCAGACCAAGGACGGCAAGGAGATCACCGTCACCGGAAAGGTCACGCGCGCCGTCGACGGCGCCTGTGTGCGCGGCGATCTCACCGCCAAGGTCGGCGGCAAGACCTGGTTCCACGTCAGCGGACTGGGCAACTGCACCTCCACGCCGTCGCCCATCGCCAACAACCCCGGGGGCGGCAACCGGCCCGGCCCGACGGTCACCGTGACCGTCACCCGGACCATCTGGTGCAAGGGCGACCCGAAGTGCTGGCCGGTCCAGGGCAAGTGATCCAAACCCCTGTCCCGCGACGGTGCGGCTGCCTAGAGTGATCGGGTGACTCAGCTCGCAGCTTCCGCGTATCTCCGGTATCCGCACCTGCACGGCGAGTTGATCGCCTTCACCGCCGAGGACGACGTGTGGATCGCGCCCCTCGACGGCGGCCGGGCCTGGCGGGTCAGCGCCGACAACGTCCCCGTCGACCACCCGCGCATCTCGCCCGACGGCGCCACCGTGGCCTGGACCTCCGCCCGCGACGGCGCCCCCGAGGTGCACGTCGCCCCCGTCGACGGCGGCCCCGCCAAACGCCTCACCCACTGGGGGAGTTCGCGCACCCAGGTGCGCGGCTGGACCCCGGACGGCCACGTCCTCGCCATCAGCACCCACGGCCAGGCGAGCCTGCGCCGCAGCTGGGCGCGCGCCGTCCCGCTCGACGGCGGCCCGGCAACCACCCTCCCGCACGGCCCCGTCGGCGACGTCGCCTTCGGCCCCGCCACCGTCCTGCTGTCCGCGCCGATGGGCCGCGAGGCCGCCTGGTGGAAGCGCTACCGGGGCGGTACGGCGGGCAAGCTGTGGATCGACCGGGAGGGCGACGGCGAGTTCGTACGCCTGCACGAGGAGCTGGACGGCAATCTGGAGAGCCCCGTCTGGGCCGGCGACCGCATCGCCTTCCTCTCCGACCACGAGGGCGTCGGCGCCGTGTACTCCTCCCTCGCCGACGGCTCCGATCTGCGCGGGCACACCCCCACCGACGGCTTCTACGCCCGCCACCTGGCCGGTGACGGCGGCCGGCTGGTGTACATGTCCGCCGGTGAGCTGTGGATCCTCGACGACCTCGACGGCGCCGAGCCCCGCCGCCTCGACGTCCGGCTCGGCGGGCCCCGCGTCGACCTCCAGCCGTTCCCGGTGAACACCGTCCGCTGGTTCGGCTCCGCCCACCCCGACCACACCGCCCGCGGCAGCGCGGTCGCCGTCCGCGGCTCGGTCCACTGGGTCACCCACCGCTCCGGCCCCGCCCGCGCCCTCGCCGCCGAACCGGGCGTACGCGCCCGGCTGCCGCGCACCTTCCGCGCCGACGGCGAGGAGCACGTCGTCTGGGTGACCGACGCCGAGGGCGACGACGCCCTGGAGTTCGCGCCCGCCACCGGCACCGCGCCCGGCGCCACCCCGCGCCGGCTGGCCGCCGGACAACTCGGCCGGGTCCTCGGCCTCGCCGTCGCCCCCGACGGCAGCCGGGTCGCGGTCGCCACCCACGACGGCCGCGTGCTGCTCGTCGAGCGGGACAGCGGCGAGGTCCGCGAGGTCGACCGCAGCGCCGACGGAGACGTGAGCGGCCTGGTCTTCTCGCCCGACTCCGGCTGGCTGGCCTGGTCCCACCCCGGCCCGCGTCCGCTGCGCCAGCTCCGGCTGGCCAACACCACCGACCTGTCGGTCACCGAGGCGACCCCGCTCCGCTTCCGGGACTACTCGCCCACCTTCACCCTGGACGGCAAGCACCTCGTCTTCCTCTCGGCGCGCTCCTTCGACCCCGTCTACGACGAGCACGTCTTCGACCTGGCGTTCGTCGGCGGGTCCCGCCCGCACCTGATCACCCTGGCGGCGACCACCCCGTCCCCGTTCGGCCCGCAGCGTCACGGCCGCCCCTTCGAGGCGCCGGACAAGGACGAGACGCCGGACAGCGAGGGCGCCCCCAGCACCCGTATCGACCTCGAGGGCCTCGCCGACCGGATCGTGCCGTTCCCGGTCGAGGCCGCCCGCTACTCCACCCTGCGCGCCGCCAAGGACGGCGTGCTGTGGCTGCGCCACCCGGTGCGCGGTGTCCTCGGCGCCTCCCGGGCCAACCCGGAGGACCCCGACCCCGAGAGCCGGCTCGAACGCTACGACCTGGCCCAGCAGCGCATCGAGCACCTGGCCTCCGACGCCGACCACTTCGCCGTCAGCGGCGACGGCAAGCGCGTCCTGCTGTGGACCGACGGCAAACTCAAGGTCGTCCCCAGCGACCGGCGGGCCTCGAACGACGACGAGAGCGACACCAACATCACCGTCGACCTCTCCCGCATCCGCCAGACCGTCGACCCGGCCGCCGAGTGGCGCCAGATGTACGACGAGACCGGCCGGCTCATGCGGGACAACTTCTGGCGTCCCGACCTCGGCGGCGTCGACTGGGCCGGCGTACTCGACCGCTACCGCCCCGTCCTCGACCGGGTCGCCACCCACGAGGACCTGGTCGACCTCCTCTGGGAGGTGCAGGGTGAACTCGGCACCTCGCACGCCTACGTCACCCCGCGCGGCGGCCACGGCCACGGCGAGCGCCAGGGGCTCCTCGGCGCCGACATCTCCCGTCACGAGGACGGCAGTTGGCGCATCGACCGGATCCTGCCCGCCGAGACCTCCGACCCCGACGCGCGCTCCCCGCTCGCCGCGCCCGGCGTCGCCGTACGCCCCGGTGACGCGATCGTCGCGGTGGCCGGCCGGCCGGTCGACCCGGTGACGGGGCCCGGCCCCCTCCTGGTCGGCACGGCGGGCAAGCCGGTCGAACTCACCGTGCTGCCCTCCGGCGGCGGCGACCCCCGCCACGCCGTGGTCGTCCCCGTCGCCGACGAGGAACCCCTCCGCTACCACGCCTGGGTCGGCGACCGCCGCGCCTACGTCCACGAGAAGTCCGGCGGCCGCCTCGGCTACCTGCACGTTCCCGACATGCAGGCCCCCGGCTGGGCCCAGATCCACCGCGACCTGCGGATCGAGGTCGCCCGTGAGGGACTGGTCGTCGACGTCCGCGAGAACCGAGGCGGGCACACCTCCCAGCTCGTCGTCGAGAAACTGGCCCGCAAGATCGTCGGCTGGGACCTCCCCCGCGGCCTGCGCCCCTACAGCTACCCCGAGGACGCCCCCCGGGGACCCGTCGTCGCCGTCGCCAACGAGTTCTCCGGCTCCGACGGCGACATCGTCAACGCGGCCATCAAGGCCCTCGGCATCGGCCCGGTCGTGGGCACCCGCACCTGGGGCGGGGTCATCGGCATCGACAGCCGCTACCGCCTGGTCGACGGCACGCTCGTCACCCAGCCGAAGTACGCGTTCTGGCTGGAGGGCTACGAGTGGGGCGTGGAGAACCACGGCGTCGACCCGGACGTGGAGGTCGTACAGCGCCCGCAGGACTACGCGGCCGGCCGGGACGTGCAATTGGACGAGGCGATCCGGCTGGCGCTGGAGGCCCTGGAGGAGCGTCCGGCGAAAACGCCGCCCGGTCTGCCGACCTGAGGGGCGCGGGGAACGGCGCGATCAACCACGCACCACCCGCACCCGGCGACGATACGATGCCCACGTAGACGATCAACCGCCTGGAGGAACCGATATGGCCGGGGAACCGCAGGACGACTGCCTGTTCTGCAAGATCATCGCAGGGCACGTCCCCGCGACGATCGTCCAGGAGACCGACACCACCATCGCTTTCAGGGACATCAACCCCCAGGCCCCCACCCACGTCCTGGTGATCCCCAAGGCGCACTACGAGAACGCCGCCGTGCTGGCCGCCGCCGAGCCGACCCTCGCCGCCGACGTCCTCCGAGAGGCCCGGTCCGTCGCCGACGAGGAGAAGCTCGACAGCTACCGCGTCGTCTTCAACACCGGCGCAGGCGCCGGCCAGACCGTCTTCCACGCGCACGCCCACGTCCTCGGCGGCCGCGGCCTGCAGTGGCCCCCCGGCTAGCCGACGCACCGTGTCCGTACGCGAATTGGTGGTCCTCGGCACGGCCAGCCAGGTCCCGACCAGGCACCGCAACCACAACGGCTATCTGCTCCGCTGGGACGGCGAGGGCATCCTCTTCGACCCCGGCGAGGGCACCCAGCGCCAGATGCTGCGCGCCGGGGTCGCCGCGCACGACCTGAACCGCATCTGCGTCACCCACTTCCACGGCGACCACTCCCTCGGGCTGGCCGGCGTCATCCAGCGGATCAACCTCGACAAGGTCCCGCACGAGGTCACCGCCCACTACCCGAAGTCCGGGCAGCGCTTCTTCGACCGTCTGCGGTACGCGACGGCGTACCGCGAGACCGTCGGCCTCACCGAGGCGCCGGTGGACCGCGACGGCCCGCTGGCCACCACCCCGTCGTACACCCTGGACGCCCACCGGCTCTCCCACCCCGTGGAGTCCTTCGGCTACCGCCTCACCGAGCCCGACGGCCGCCGCATGCTGCCCGACCGTCTCGCCGCGCACGGCGTCAAGGGCCCGGACGTGGGCCGGCTGCAGCGCGAGGGCTCGCTGGACGGCGTCTCGCTCGACGACGTCAGCGAGGTCCGCCGCGGCCAGCGGTTCGCGTTCGTCATGGACACCCGCCTGTGCGAGGGCGTGTACGCGCTGGCCGACGGCTGCGACCTGCTCGTCATCGAGTCGACCTTCCTCGACGAGGACACCGACCTCGCGGTGGAGCACGGTCATCTGACCGCCGGCCAGGCGGCGACGGTGGCCCGGGACGCGGGCGTACGGCATCTGGTGCTGACGCACTTCAGCCAGCGCTACACCGACCCCGAGGAGTTCGAGCGGCAGGCGAGGGCGGCCGGCTTCGAGGGGGAGCTGACCGTGGCGCACGATCTTCTCCGGGTACCGGTTCCGAAACGTCGGTAAAACACTCGTACGATACTGCGATGCCCCTCCCCAAAGCTGAACTGCACCTCCACATCGAAGGCACCCTGGAACCTGAGCTGGCCTTCGAGCTGGCCGGCCGCAACGGCGTCGAGCTGCCGTACGCCGACACGGACGCGCTGCGCAAGGCGTACGACTTCGACGACCTCCAGTCCTTCCTGAACCTGTACTACGAGCTCATGGCCGTCCTGCGCACCGAGCGGGACTTCGAGGACCTGGCGAACGCCTACCTCGCCCGGGCCGCCGTGCAGGGCGTGCGGCACGCGGAGATCTTCTTCGACCCGCAGGCCCACCTGGCGCGGGGCGTGGCCATGGGCACGGTGGTGGAGGGGCTGTGGCGGGCGCTGGGGAACAGCGAGGCGAGGCACGGCATATCGACCCGGCTCATCCTCTGCTTCCTGCGCGACGAGTCCGCCGAGTCGGCCCTGGAGACCCTGCGGGCCGCCGAGCCGTACCTGGACCGGATCACCGGGGTCGGTCTGGACTCGGCCGAGGTCGGCCACCCGCCGGTGAAGTTCCGCGAGGTGTACGAGGCCGCCGCCGCGCTCGGGCTGCGGCGCGTCGCGCACGCGGGCGAGGAGGGGCCGCCGCAGTACATCACCGAGGCGCTGGACGTGCTCGGCGTCGAGCGCGTCGACCACGGCCTGCGCTGCATGGAGGACCCGGCGCTGGTCGCCCGGCTGGTGCGGGAGCGGATACCGCTCACCCTGTGCCCGCTGTCCAACGTCCGCCTCCGCACGGTCGACACCCTCGCCGACCACCCGCTCCCGGCCATGCTGGGCGCGGGCCTGATGTGCACGGTCAACTCCGACGACCCGGCCTACTTCGGCGGCTACGCGGGCGACAACTTCGATGCCGTGCACCGTGCTCTGGGTCTGTCCCGGGACCGGCTGCGCGAGCTGGCCCGCAACTCCTTCCTCGCCTCCTTCCTGGAGGACGACGAGGAGCGCCGGGCCCGGTACCTCGCCGAGGTGGAGGCGTACGAGTTCTAGGCGGCGGCAGTGGTGTCGTAGGCGCGCACGGTCTCCACGGGGATCTCCACGACCGGCAGCGAGCGTCGTCCGGCACCCAGCGCGACCAGCGTCATCGGGACGGTGATCGCCAGCAGCCCGACCGCCAGCACCGCGCCCATCGCCGGGAACCCGGCCCGCTCGGCCAGCACACTCCCCGTCAGGGGGCCGGCCGCCGTGCCCAGCGAGGACGCCGACCCCACCAGCACCGCCCAGCGCCCCCGTGGGTCCAAAGACGCGGCGAGGCCGATGACATATGACAGCACGCCCAGCAGCCCGGCGCCGAGCGCCACCGCGAAGACCGCGCCGACGGTGGCCTCCGTCAGATGGGCCTGGGCCAGGCCGATCCGGCCGCTGACGCCCCACAGGGCGTTCTGGGCGAGGGACCAGCAGAGCATGGCGGCGGCGAGGACCGTTCCGGAGCGGCGGTGGGGGAGGCGGGTGCCGGCCAGGGGGCTGTGCGCGGCCGCCGTACGGACGGGGAGGCGGCCGGTGAGCGGCCAGACGGCCAGGGCGGTGAGGGCGATCGCGGCCAGCGGCTGCCCGTGGCCGGGGCCGAGCTGGGGGACCGTCAGATAGACGGCGCCGGCGAGCGCGGAGACGCCGAGCAGGCCGAGGGTGGTCGTGCGGTGGGGGTCAAGCTGAGCGGCGATCCCCGTCGCGGCGACCGTCGTGGCCGTGCCGGAGCCGATGCCGCCGATCAGGGCGCCGACGACGACCGCCGGGACGCTGCCGGTCAGCGCGGCGGTGCCGTAGCCGAGGACGGCCAGGGTCAGGCCGATACGGGCCAGGGTGCGGGCGCCGATCCGTTCCACACGCGAGGCCAGGACGAACCCGGCCGACGCCGAGCTCAGCAGCAGCGCGCTGCCGAGCGCGCCCGCCTGGGTGGTGGTCAGCGGCAGTCCCGAGTCCAGGCGGCCCACGGTGGTGGGCAGCAGGTAGGGAGCGAGGTACCCGGCCGTGAAAAGGGCGACGAGGGGCCAGGCGATGGTGCGGGGGGCGAACACGGGCGTTCCCAGGGCATGCGAAAGGAGCGGTGCGAGAAGGGGGTTGGGCGCAGGCCGTCGACGGACAGGAACGCGCGAGCAAGTTGTATCAAGCACGCGGTTGCGGAAGAAGGGGCGGGGGTGTGATGTGGCGCACGTTGTGTTTGGGGTGTGGGAGGCGGGGTAGAAACTGCCCTCGCTCAGCGCCTCATCGCCAGTGCGCCGAGCCTCCGGCGCCCGGTGCGGTCGCCTCGATCTTGGCCCTGATCTCCCGCATCACCGCCACGATCCGCTCCTCGTGCGCGGGTGTCAGCCGGGCCACCGGCACCGAGCAGCTGACCGCGTCCTGCGCCGGTGTCTCGTAGCGCAGCGCGAAGCCGAAGCCGACGATGCCGAGGACGCCCTCCTCGCGGTCGATGGCGTAGCCGCGGGCGCGCACCTCGGCGAGATCGGCGGCCAGCGACCGCCGGGTGGTAAGGGTGTTGGGGGTGAGGGCCTCGTAGGGGCCCTCGGGCAGGTCCTCGTCGGGGCGTTCGGCCAGCAGCGCCTTGCCCAGTGCGCCCACGTGGGCCGGCAGGCGGCGGCCGACCCGGCTGATCGTGCGCAGGTACTCGTGCGACTCGCGGGTGGCCAGATAGGCCACGTCCCGGCCGTCCAGGCGCCCCAGGTGGATCGTCTCGCCCAGCGCCTCCGACGCCTCGTCCAGGTAGGGCCGCACGGCCCGCACGCGCGGGTCGGAGTCCAGATAACTGGTGCCGGTGAGCAGGGCGTGGATGCCGATGCCGTAGAGGGAGCCGGTGACGTCCGTGCGCACCCAGCCGCGGCCGATCAGCGTCTGCAGCAGGGCGTACATCGAGCTGCGCGGCACCTGGAGCGCCTCGGCCAACTCCTGCAGCCGCGCGGGCCGGTCGCCGCGCGCGGCGAGGAGTTCCAGCAGGTCGACCGTCCGCGCCGCGGACTTCACCTCGCGTACGCCGCCGCCTGTCTCCGACATGGGGCGATGGTAGTCGGCCGGTGCACGCCCGTTGACGAGGACGGTTCGCATATCTAGGCTCTGTCTCCATACGTGGATGTCATCTATATGGGGAGACAGCGTGGCGGGCGAGACGGAAACGACTGCGCGGAGGCTGCGGCACGGCATGGGGAGCGGGGTGCTCTCCTTCCCCCTCACCTCCTTCCACGACGACGGCTCCCTCGACCCCGACGGCTTCCGCGCCCATCTCGCGGCCCAGCTCGCCACCGCGCCCGGCGCCGTCTTCCCCGCCTGCGGCACCGGCGAGTTCTTCTCGCTGGACGAGGAGGAGTACCGGCAGGTCGTGACCGTCGCCGTCGAGGAGGCGGACGGGAACGTGCCCGTCGTCGCCGGGGTCGGCTACGGCTGGGCGCAGGCCGCCCGCTTCGCCCGCATCGCCGAGGAGGCCGGCGCGGACGCGCTGCTGGTGCTCCCGCACTACCTCGTCGCCGCCCCGCAGGACGGCCTCGTCGCGCAGCTGGAGTCGCTCGCCGCCCGCACCCGGCTCCCGCTCATCGCCTACCAGCGCGGCCAGGTGACCTACACGCCGGCCGCGTTGCGGCGGATCGCGGACATCCCGAACGTCATCGGCCTCAAGGACGGCCACGGCGACCTCGACCGCCTCCAGCGCCTCACCCTGGCCGCCCCCGAGGGCTTCCTGTTCTTCAACGGCGCCGCCACCGCCGAGATGCAGGCTCGCGCCTACGCCACCGTCGGCGTCCCCGCCTACTCCTCCGCCGTCCACGCCTTCGCCCCCGAGATCGCGAACGCCTTCTTCACCGCCCTGCGCGCCGGCGACGACAAGGGCGTGGAGCGGCTGCTTCGCGACTTCTACGTCCCGCTCGTCGAACTCCGTGACCGCGTACCGGGATACGCCGTGTCCCTGATCAAGGCGGCGGCCCGGCTCCGCGGCCGTCCCGTCGGCCCCGTCCGCGCCCCGCTCACCGACCCCTCACCCGCCGACCTCGCCGACCTGAAGACCCTGCTCGCCTCCGGACTCGACCTCGTAGGAGCGACCCTGTGAACCTCACGATCACCGACGTACGGCTGACCCCGATCCTGGTCGCCGACCCGCCGCTGCTCAACACCCAGGGCGTGCACCAGCCGTACACCCCGCGGCTGATCGTGGAGGTGGTCACGGCGGACGGGGTCACCGGGGTCGGCGAGACCTACGGCGACACCAAGTACCTGGAGTTGGCGCGGCCCTTCGCGGAGCGACTCGTGGGCCGGCCGGTCAGCGACCTGAACGGCCTGTTCACCGTCGCCGACGAGGTCGCCGTGGACGACGCCCGGGTCTCCGGGCAGGTCGACGTCGGCGGGCTGCGCGGTGTGCAGAGCGCCGACAAGCTGCGGCTGTCCGTCGTCTCCGGCTTCGAGGTCGCCTGCCTGGACGCCCTCGGCAAGGCGCTCGGACTGCCCGTGCACGCCCTGCTCGGCGGCAAGGTGCGGGACGCCGTCGAGTACAGCGCCTACCTGTTCTACAAGTGGGCCGGCCATCCCGAGGGCGTGGCCTGCGAGCAGGACGACTGGGGGGCCGCCGTCGATCCGGCCGGAGTCGTGGAGCAGGCGCGGCGGTTCACGGAGCGGTACGGGTTCACCTCGTTCAAGCTCAAGGGCGGCGTCTTCCCGCCGGACGAGGAGATCGCCGCCGTCCGCGCGCTGGCCGAGGCCTTCCCCGGCCACCCCCTGCGTCTGGACCCCAACGGAGCCTGGTCGGTGGAGACTTCGCTGAAGGTGGCGAAGGAACTGGGGGACGTCCTGGAGTACCTGGAGGACCCGGCGCTCGGCACCGCCGCCATGGCCGAGGTCTCCGCGGGCACCGACGTGCCGCTCGCCACCAACATGTGCGTGACGACGTTCGCCGAGATCCGGGAGGCGTTCACCAAGGACGCCGTCCAGGTCGTCCTCTCCGACCACCACTACTGGGGCGGCCTGCGCAACACCCAGCAACTCGCCGCGATCTGCCGGACGTTCGGCGTCGGCGTCTCCATGCACTCCAACACCCACCTGGGTATCAGCCTGGCCGCGATGACCCACGTGGCCACCACCGTCCCGAACCTCCACCACGCCTGCGACTCCCACTACCCCTGGCAGTCGGAGGACGTGCTCACCGAGCGCCTCACGTTCGACGGCGGCGCCGTGCGGGTCTCCGACGCCCCCGGTCTCGGCGTCGAGGTCGACCCCGACAAGCTGCGGTTCCTGCACCGGCGGTGGCTGGACGACGACGGTTCGCTGAGGGACCGGGACGACGCGGCGGCGATGCGGGTCGCCGACCCCGGGTGGCGGACACCGGCCGTACCGCGCTGGTAGGCCGACCCCGGCGGGACGCGACGGACGGGGCGGGAGCGGCGGCCGGTCACGGGTGATGTGGTGCACACTTGGCCTGAACCGCACCATGCCAGGGGAGTGCCCGTGATCGCGCCCAACGGAAAGGGACCGTCGCCCGTCACCGAGGGACCGCAGTGCCAGGCCCGGGTCGATCCCCTGGCCGCCCTGCGCGCGCCGGACGAACCGCCGTGGGACGTGTATCTGACCGGCACGGTCTTCCTGGACATCATCTTCACCGGGCTCGACTCCGCCCCGGTGCGCGGGACCGAGTCCTGGGCCCGCGGCATGGGGTCGAGCCCCGGCGGTGTCGCCAACATGGCCACCGCGCTGGCCCGCCTCGGCCTGCGGACCTCCCTCGCGGCCACCTTCGGCGACGACCACTACGGCGAGTACTGCTGGGACGCGCTGGAGCAGGGCGAGGGCATCGACCTCTCGCCCTCCCGCACCGTCCCCGGCTGGCACTCCCCGGTCACCGTCTCCATGGCGTACGAGGGCGAGCGCACTATGGTCTCCCACGGCCACGAGCCGCCCCCCGAGGAGCCCGCACCCGACTGCCCGCCCCGCGCGCGTGCCGCCGTCGCCTCGCTCACGCCGGGCCTGCGGGCGCCCTGGATCGCCCAGGCCGCCGCGCACGGCACCCGGGTCTTCGGCGACGTCGGCTGGGACGACACCGGCGCCTGGGACCTGGCGGGACTGGCCGACCTGGAGCACTGCGAGGCCTTCCTGCCGAACGCCGAGGAGGCCATGCGGTACACGGGCGCCGGCTGCCCCCGGGCCGCCGCCCACGCCCTCACCGAACACGTGCCGCTCGCCGTCGTCACCCTCGGCGCGGAGGGCGCCTACGCCGTCGACCGGCGCACCGGCGAGAGCGCCGAGGTGCCCGCCATCGACGTGGAGGCCATGGACCCCACCGGCGCGGGGGACGTGTTCGTCGCCGGCTTCGTCACCGGTACCCTCGCGGGCTGGCCGCTCGCCGACCGGCTGGCCTTCGCGGGCCTCACCGCGGCCCTGTCGGTGCAGGAGTTCGGCGGGTCGCTGTCGGCGCCGGGCTGGTCGGAGATCGCGGCCTGGTGGCGCAGGGTGCAGTCGGTGGAGGGACAGGACCCCGCCGCCCTGCGCCGGTACGCCTTCCTGGAGCGCCTGATCCCGGAGGAGGCGGCCCGCCCGTGGCCGCTGCGGCGTGCGGTGCCGACCATCGGGTTCCGGCCGGCCTGAACACCGCGCCCGGCCGCGGAACGCGGGCCGCCGAAAAGTCCTACGGCGTTGCCAGTTCACCGGCGTACCCTGGAAACCGCCAGGCCGCCCGTGTGGCGTGCGTGCCGTACTTAGGAGGACGAGCAAGGCCTACAGAGCCGGCCCATGACTCAGACACCCACAGCTCACACCCCCGCGCAGGAGCAGGCGAGAGCGCAGTTCACCGTCCCCGCCCAACACCCCATGGTGACCGTCCTGGGGTCCGGCGACTCCCTCCTGCGCGTGATCGAGAAGGCCTTCCCGGGGGCCGACATCCACGTCCGGGGCAATGAGATCAGCGCGGTCGGCGACCCGGTCGAGGTGGCCCTCGTCTCGCGCGTTTTCGAAGAGATGATGCTGGTGCTCCGCACCGGGCAGCCGATGACGGAGGACGCAGTGGAACGCTCGATCGCCATGCTGAAGGCGAGCGAGAACGGGACGAGCGACGGCCAGGAGACCCCGGCCGAGGTACTGACGCAGAACATCCTGTCCTCCCGCGGCCGCACCATCCGCCCCAAGACCCTCAACCAGAAGCGGTACGTCGACGCGATCGACAAGCACACGATCGTCTTCGGCATCGGCCCCGCCGGTACCGGCAAGACCTACCTCGCCATGGCGAAGGCGGTGCAGGCCCTGCAGTCCAAGCAGGTCAACCGCATCATCCTGACCCGACCCGCGGTCGAGGCCGGCGAGCGCCTGGGCTTCCTGCCCGGCACGCTCTACGAGAAGATCGACCCGTACCTGCGCCCGCTGTACGACGCGCTGCACGACATGCTCGACCCGGACTCGATCCCGCGGCTGATGGCGGCCGGGACGATAGAGGTCGCGCCGCTGGCGTACATGCGCGGCCGCACGCTCAACGACGCCTTCATCATCCTCGACGAGGCCCAGAACACCTCGCCCGAGCAGATGAAGATGTTCCTCACCCGCCTCGGCTTCGACTCGAAGATCGTGATCACCGGTGACGTGACGCAGGTCGACCTGCCCAACGGCACCAAGTCCGGTCTGCGCCAGGTCCAGGACATCCTCGAGGGCCTCGACGACGTCCACTTCTCCCGGCTGACGTCCCACGACGTCGTACGGCACAAGCTCGTCGGCCGTATCGTCGACGCGTACGAGAAGTACGACAGCAAGCACGGCACCGAGAACGGCTCCCACAAGGGCGGCCGGGGCAGGCAGTCCGGGCACAAGGGGAAGTAGAAGACCACAGCGCCATGTCGATCGACGTCAACAACGAGTCCGGAACCGAGGTCGACGAGCAGGCGATCCTCGACATCGCCCGCTACGCACTCGCGCGGATGCGCATCCACCCGCTCTCCGAGCTCTCGGTGATCGTGGTGGACGCCGACGCCATGGAGCAGTTGCACATCCAGTGGATGGACCTGCCGGGGCCGACGGACGTCATGTCCTTCCCGATGGACGAACTGCGTCCGCCGTCGAAGGACGACGACGAGCCCCCGCAGGGCCTCCTCGGCGACATCGTGCTGTGCCCCGAGGTCGCCAAGAAGCAGGGCGAGGAAGCGCCGACGCAGCACTCCATGGACGAGGAGCTCCAGTTGCTCACCGTCCACGGCGTGCTGCACCTGCTCGGCTACGACCACGAGGAACCGGACGAGAAGGCCGAGATGTTCGGCCTGCAGGCGGCCATCGTGGACGGCTGGCGCGCGGAGAAGGGCCTGACCGGCCCGTCCCCGGCCCCGACCGTCTCATGAGTGGGCAGATCGTCGCGGGCGCCGTCGCCCTGGTCGTCGTCGCGTGGCTCGCCGCCTGTGCGGAGGCGGGCCTCGCCCGCGTCTCCAGCTTCCGCGCCGAGGAGGCGGTCCGCTCCGGCCGCCGCGGCAGCGCCAAGCTCGCGCAGGTGGCGGCCGACCCCACCCGCTATCTGAACGTCGCCCTCCTGGTCCGCGTCGCCTGCGAGATGGCGGCCGCGGCCCTGGTGACGTACGCCTGTCTGCAGTCCGTGAACGGCACCACGCGCGCCCTGCTCGCCGCGATCGGCGTCATGGTCCTGGTGTCGTACGTCGCCGTCGGTGTCTCGCCGCGCACCATCGGCCGCCAGCATCCGCTGAACACGGCGACGGCGGCGGCGTACGTACTGCTGCCGCTGGCCAGGATCATGGGTCCGATCCCGAACCTGCTGATCCTCATCGGCAACGCGCTGACCCCCGGCAAGGGCTTCCGCCGCGGCCCCTTCGCCTCCGAGGCCGAACTGCGCGCGCTGGTCGACCTCGCGGAGAAGGAGTCGCTGATCGAGGACGAGGAGCGCCGCATGGTGCACTCGGTCTTCGAGCTCGGCGACACGCTCGTGCGGGAGGTCATGGTCCCGCGCACCGACCTGATCGTCATTGAGCGCTACAAGACGATCCGCCAGGCCCTGACCCTCGCCCTGCGGTCCGGCTTCTCCCGCATCCCGGTCACCGGCGAGAGCGAGGACGACATCGTCGGCATCGTGTACCTGAAGGACCTGGTCCGCAAGACGCACATCAGCCGCGACGCCGAGTCCGAACTGGTCTCGACGGCGATGCGCCCGGCCGCCTTCGTCCCGGACACCAAGAACGCCGGTGACCTGCTGCGCGAGATGCAGCAGGAGCGCAACCACGTCGCCGTCGTCATCGACGAGTACGGCGGCACGGCCGGCATCGTCACCATCGAGGACATCCTGGAGGAGATCGTCGGCGAGATCACCGACGAGTACGACCGCGAACTGCCCCCGGTCGAGGACCTCGGCGACGACCGCTACCGGGTCACCGCCCGGCTCGACATCACCGACCTCGGCGAGCTGTACGGCCTCGACGAGTACGACGACGAGGACGTGGAGACCGTCGGCGGCCTGCTGGCGAAGGCCCTGGGCCGGGTGCCCATCGCGGGCGCCTCCAGCGCGGTCGGACTCCCGGACGGCCGCGAACTGCGCCTGACGGCCGAGGCGGCGGCCGGCCGCCGGAACAAGATCGTGACCGTGCTGGTGGAGCCGGTGGCGCCGGCGGAAGGGCCCGAGGAGGAGAAGGACGAATGACCCCCGAGGAGCTGCGCGACCTCTGCCTGTCCTTCAACGCGGTGGTGGAGGACTTCCCCTTCAATCCGGAGACCTCGGTCTTCAAGGTGCTGGGCAAGATGTTCGCGCTCAGCAACCTCGGCGCGAGCCCCCTGACCGTCAACCTCAAGTGCGACCCCGAGGACGCGGTCCGGCTGCGCGCCGACCATCCCGGCCTGATCATCCCCGGGTACCACATGAACAAGCGGCACTGGAACACCGTCACGGTCGACGGCGATCTCCCGGACCGGCTGGTGCGCGAGCTCGTCGAGGACTCGTACGACCTGGTGGTGGCCGGTCTGCCGCGGGCCGAGCGGCTGCGGCTGGACCGTCCCTGAGCGCACCCCCGGCGCACGCGCTACGTATGCTCGGCTCATGACCGACAGCAGCGCGCTCGACCCCGAGGACCGCAAGATCGTCACCCTGGCCCGTTCCGCGCGGGCCCGCAACGGCGTGCCCGAGGGGGCGGCCGTACGGGACGAGACCGGCCGTACGTACGTCGCCGGGACCGTCGACCTTCCGTCACTGAAACTGAGTGCCCTGCGCACCGCGGTAGCGATGGCGGTGGCCTCGGGGGCGAAGTCGCTGGAGGCGGCGGCCGTGGTGACCGAGGCCGAGTCGGTGCAGGACGCGGACCGGGCGGCGGTGGCGGAGCTGGGCGGGGCCGGGACGCCGGTACTGCTGGCCGGGCCCGACGGAACGGTCCGGACCAGCCTCGTCGCGGGTTGAATACCGGCCGTTTCAGAACCGTCCGGAATTCGTCCTTGTCGTCTGCTCGCCCCACCGGCATCAATGGAACCGGTAGTTCCGACGGACCGTCAGATCCACCCCCCACGCGGCGTACCGCACCACGCCGCCCCTGACGGCCGCGGACCTCTCCCCATCCATCCCCACATGGCAGTAAGGGAGCCGGATCCCCATGAGAGTCAAACGACTGACAACAGGTGCGGCCATGGCGGCGGGGGCCCTCGCGGCCGCGTCGCTCGCGTTCGCGCCCAGCGCCCTCGCCGTCACCCCCGACACGGCGACCATCACCGCCGACTGCGGCGCCTTCGGCGGCGGGGCGGCCACGCTCACGGCCACCCAGGACGGCACCTCGGCCACCCTCACCCTCACGTCGTCCGCGATCACCGCTCCGATCGCCCTGTCGGAGAACTCGATCACCTCCACCCTCACCATGGCGAACAGCGCCACCGGCGGCACCGACACGTTCACCGGCACACAGAACCCGGCCATGGCGGCCGGCGACCCGGTCACCGTCGGGCCCCTCTCGGGCACCGTCGCCTCCGGTGACAGTCTGGACGCCTACGGCGGCTCGTTGCAGATGACCGTCTTCGGCATCACCATCACCTGCACCGCGACCGGTCCGCAGTCCCCGGGGCCCTTCGTCTTCGACTGACGGTCGCCGTCGCACACAACCGATGGGCCGTCAGTTCCTGGGAGCCACACAGGAATTGACGGTTCATCAGTTCATTTCGGCGTCTCCATTGACTTCTCACGCGATCCACACATCAATGCCCCCAGTGAGCGCACAGAGAAGGGGGCACTCCCATGGGTCCGATCACCCGAAGACGCCGCTGGGCGTCTCTGCTCGGGGCGACCGCGCTCGCGGTCACCGCGGGCGGCGCGCTGGCCTGTCCGGCCGGCGCCGCCACGAACGTGGACTTCGCCACGCACTGCATCCCGCCCGCGGTCGCGGGCATCCCGCCGATCGACGGCACCACCACGGCCGCCATCGCGGTGGACAACCCCAGCCCGAAGGTCGGCGACACGGTCACCGTGACCTACACGGTCGTCAAGCCCGCCGCCAGCAACCCCACCGCCATCGCCCTGCCGGCCGACATCATGACGCCCACCGGCAAGGTCACCCTCGGGGGCGCGCAGACGGGCGCCGTCACGGTCGCGGGTCCGAAGAAGAACGATCCGGTACCGGGCAACGGCGCCTTCCCGTCGTTCTCCATGACCGGCACCTTCAAGGTCACCAGCGCCGGTTCCATCACCCTCTCGCCCGGCGACTACAACATCCACACCAGCTACATCCTGGAGCTGGACACCCCGTGCACGGTGACCAACCCGCCCGCGCCGACGTCCGCGACGATCACGGCCACGGACTCCACCCCGGTCAACAACCGGGCCATCCAGCTCGACAAGGCCTCCGGCGCGCCCGGTGACAGCGTCACCGTCAGCGGCAGCGGCTTCACCGCCGGCGCCGCGGTGACCCTCGCCGGACGCTCCGGGAGCAGCCAGACCGCGGACAAGGCCACCGTCACCGCCGGCAGCGACGGGAAGATCAGCGGCGCCCTCACCGTCAACGACAAGACGACGACCGGGATCGTGGCGTACGAGGGCAGCGCATGGAGCGACGCCCTGGGCGCCGGGCCCGCCGTCTACACCGTCACCGACAACACCCCCGTCCCGGCCGGCAGCCAGAAGCTGACGACCACCGTGAAGGCCGGGACCCTCTCCATGTCCCAGGCCGGGGACTCCGTCGCGCTCTCGGCGGTCGACTTCGGCAAGGGCGGGGCCTCGACCGGCGCGCTGCAGACGGTCACCGTCAAGGACTTCCGCGGCGGACCGGCCGGCTGGTCACTCACCGGCAAGGTCACCGACTTCACCGGACCCGGCGCCAAGATCGATGCCGGGAAGCTGAGCTGGACCCCCGCCTGCGCCACCAAGGCGGGCAGCCCCAGCACCTGCAAGGCCGGTTCGGCGGGCACCGTCGGCGCCTCGGGGGCGACACTCGCCTCCACCGCCAACGGCACGCTCACCGGCGGCGAGTTCACCGCGGACGCCCAGCTCTCCCTGGACGTACCGGCGTTCACGCCTCCCGGTTCCTACTCCGGCGTCCTCACCCTCACGCTCAGCTGACCGTACGGGCGTCCGCACCCGCCCGTCCATCACCTCGTCCACGTGGGGGTCCGCGCCCATGCGCAAGCTGTACGCCCTGCTCCTGACGCTCTTCCTGACCGGCCTGACCGGCCTGACCGGCCTGACCGCGCCCGCGCACGCCGCCGACAACGGCAGCTGGTCCGTGTACCCCGTCTCCTCCGAGATCGCCGCGCGCCCGTACTTCTACCTCTCCGCCGACCCCGGGGCGACGATCGCGGACAAGGTCGTCGTCGCCAACAAGACCGGCGGACCCCTGACCTTCCGGCTCTACGCGGCCGACGCCTACAACACCCCGCGCGACGGCGGGTTCGCGGTGCGGACGGCGCAGGAGCGGCAGCGGGGAGTGGGTGCCTGGGCGCGGCCCGCGAGGTCCCGGGTGACCGTACCGGCGCACGGCCGGGTCACCGTCCCCTTCACCCTGAGCGTGCCCGAGGGCGCCGAACCGGGCGACCACGCGGGCGCGTTGGTGGCGCTCGACGAGCGGATCGACAAGGGCGCGGGTTCACTCGTGCTCGGCGTGCGGCGCGCCGTGGCCGCCCGCGTCTACCTCCGCGTCGGCGGTCCGGCCGTTCCCGCGATCGCCGTGGAGAACGTCCACCTCGTCCACCACCAGCCCCTCGTCCCGGGCCTCGGCGACAGCACGGCGACCGTCTCCTACACCCTCCGCAACACCGGCAACGTCACCCTGGACCCCAAGGTGGAACTGCGCGCGAAGGGCCTGTTCGGCCGCACACTCCTCGTCCGCGACCTGTCCCGCGTCCCCTCCGAGCTGCTGCCCGGCCAGCGCGTCCGGCTCACCGAACCCTGGCGCGGCGCACCCCAACTCGACTGGGGCAAGGTGGAGTTGACGGCGAGCGCGAAGGACACCCGGGAGTCGGCGAGCGCGTCCTTCCTCGCCCTGCCGTGGGTCGCGGCGCTGGTGCTCGCGGCGGTGGCGGCCGTGGGAACGGTGCTGGTGCTCAGAGCGCGTCGGGGCCGCGCTCGCCCGTCCGCACCCGTACGACCGTCTCGACGGGCAGTGCCCACACCTTTCCGTCCCCGATCTTCCCCGTCTGCGCGGCCTTGACGATCGCGTCGATCACGGCGTCCGAGACGGCGTCCTCGACGACGACCTCGATGCGGACCTTGGGTACGAGGTCGACCTGGTACTCGGCGCCGCGGTACACCTCGGTGTGGCCGCGCTGCCGTCCGTACCCGCTGGCCTCGGTCACGGTCAGGCCGTGTACACCGAGCTCCTGCAGGGCGGTCTTCACCTCGTCGAGGCGGTAGGGCTTGACGATCGCGGTGATGAGCTTCATGCCTGGCTCTGGACCTTCTGCGCGGAGGGGACGACGGAGGAGCTGACCGGGGCGCCGTGCCCCAGGACGCCGTGATCGTATGCCGTCTCGGCGTGCACCGTAAGGTCCAGGCCGGTGTGCTCCTGCTCCTCGGACGCCCGGAAGCCCATGACCTTGTCGAGCAGCTTGCCGATCGCGTAGGTGACACCGAAGGTGTACGCGGCGACGACGACCACGGCCACCGCCTGCCTGCCGAGCTGGGCGAGCCCGCCGCCGTAGAGGAGCCCCTGCGTGCCGCCGGTCATCGCCTTCTCGGCGAAGACGCCGATGAGGAGCGTGCCGACGATCCCGCCGACCAGGTGGACGCCGACGACGTCGAGCGAGTCGTCGTAGTTCAGCTTGAACTTCCAGCTCACCGCGTACGAGCAGAGGGCACCGGCGGCGAGGCCCACCACCAGGGCGCCCAGCAGGGAGACCGACCCGCAGGAAGGGGTGATCGCGACCAGGCCGGCGACCGCGCCGGACGCCGCGCCCAGCGTGGTCGGATGGCCGTCGCGCTTCTGCTCGACGAACAGCCAGCCCAGCAGGCCGGTGCAGCCGGCGGCGAGGGTGTTGAGGAAGGCGGCGGCCGCGAGGCCGTTCGCGCCGAGGGCAGAGCCCGCGTTGAAGCCGAACCAGCCGAACCACAGCAGACCCGCGCCCAGCATCACCATGGGCAGGTTGTGCGGCCGCATCGCGTCCTTCTTGAACCCGAGCCGCGGGCCGAGGACCAGGCACAGGGCCAGACCGGAGGCGCCGGAGGTGATCTCGACGGGCAGACCGCCCGCGAAGTCGAGGGCGCCGAGGTGATGCGCGATCCAGCCGCCCGGGCCCCACACCCAGTGGGAGACGGGAACGTATACGAGCAGGGTCCAGACCGGCACGAAGACCAGCCAGGCCGAGAACTTCGCCCGGTCCGCGATGGCACCGCTGACCAGCGCCGCCGTGATGATCGCGAAGGTCAGCTGGAAGGTGGCGAACAGCAGGGTCGGGACGGTGCCCTGCACGCTGTCCGGGCCGAGGCCGGCCATCCCGGCGTGCTTCAGCCCGCCGATCAGCCCGCCGCCGGCGTCGTCGCCGAAGGAGAGGGAGTAGCCGCAGAACAGCCAGACCACCGTGACGAGCGCGATCGACACGAAGCTCATCATCAGCATGTTGAGGACGCTCTTCGTGCGGACCATGCCGCCGTAGAAGAGGGCCAGACCCGGGGTCATCAGCAGGACGAGGGCGGTGGCGGCGAGCAGCCAGGCGGTGTCACCGGTGTCCGCGTGCGCGGCGGCGAAGGTCGTCACGGTCGTCTCCAACGGGGTGGGGGCTCGTCAGAGGGTCACCGGCCCGCGTTTCCGGACGCGTACGGGGATGTTTCCGTGACGTTTCGTTGCGTTCGGGTTACCGGAATCTCACGGTGCGGCGGCGCTCCGTGGATCAGGGACAATGAACGCCATGAGTGTTCGTACCCAGTCATCCGAAGAGTCGGGCGAGACCGTCCACCGCGCCGGCTTCGCCTGCTTCGTGGGCCGCCCCAACGCGGGCAAGTCCACCCTCACGAACGCTCTGGTCGGGCAGAAGGTGGCGATCACCGCGAACCAGCCGCAGACCACGCGGCACACCGTGCGCGGGATCGTGCACCGGGAGGACGCCCAGCTCATCCTGGTCGACACCCCCGGGCTGCACAAGCCGCGCACGCTGCTCGGGGAGCGGCTCAACGACGTCGTGCGCACGACGTGGGCCGAGGTCGACGTGATCGGCTTCTGCCTCCCCGCGAACGAGAAGATCGGCCCCGGTGACCGTTTCATCGCAAAGGAGCTTGCGGGGATCCGCAAGACGCCCAAGATCGCGATCGTCACCAAGACCGACCTCGTCGACTCCAAGACCCTCGCCGAGCAGCTGATCGCCATCGACCAGCTCGGCAAGGAGCTCGGCTTCGAGTGGGCGCAGATCGTGCCGGTGTCCGCGGTCGGGGACAAGCAGGTGAACCTGCTCGCCGACCTCCTCGTCCCGCTCCTGCCCGAGGGCCCGGCGCTCTACCCCGAGGGCGACCTCACCGACGAGCCCGAGCAGGTCATGATCGCCGAGCTGATCCGCGAGGCCGCCCTGGAGGGCGTCCGCGACGAACTGCCGCACTCCATCGCGGTCGTCGTCGAGGAGATGCTCCCCCGTGAGGACCGCCCGGCCGACAAGCCCCTGCTCGACATCCACGCCAACCTCTACATCGAGCGCCCCAGCCAGAAGGGCATCATCATCGGCCCCAAGGGCAAGCGCCTGAAGGACGTCGGCATCAAGAGCCGCAAGCAGATCGAGGCGCTGCTGGGGACGCCGGTGTTCCTGGACCTCCATGTGAAGGTCGCGAAGGACTGGCAGCGGGATCCCAAGCAGCTACGGCGCCTCGGCTTCTGACGGGGTCAGGTCCTGCAGTCCGACCACCCGCAGCAACTGCAGCCGCTCGTAGGACTCCGTGCCCGGGCGGGCCGTGTGGACGATCAGCAGGTGGTGGTGCTCGTGGCTGAGCATGACCTCGCAGTCGAGCTCCAGCAGGCCCACCAGGGGGTGCTGGAACCGCTTGGTGGCGCGGTTGCGCAGGGACACCTCGTGTTCGTCCCACAGCCGTGCGAACTCCTCGCTGGAGGAACGCAGTTCGGCGACCAGGGCGGCCGGTTCCGGGTCGTCGGGGCGGGCCGCGGTCACCGCGCGGAGGTTGGCCACGTGCGAGCGGGCGTGCGGCGCGTGGTCCTCGTCGAGGAAGAGCGAGCGGGCCGCCGGGTCCAGGAAGAAGCGCCGGACCAGGTTCCGCTCCCGCCGCGGCCGGGACATGACATCGCCGACCAGCGCCTTCGCCATCGCGTTCTGCGCCAGCACCTCGCCGCAGTCGTTCACCAGCTGCGCCGGGGTGTCGTACAGCCGGTCCAGGATCAGCAGCAGCCCCGGCCGGACGTGCGCCGACGCCGTCTCGCGTCGCGGCGGCTCCTCCCCGGCCAGATGGAACAGATGGTCGTGCTCGGCGGCCGTCAGCCTGAGCGCCCGCGCCATCGCCGACAGCATCTGACGGGAAGGGCGCGGACCCCGGGACTGCTCCAGGCGCGTGTAGTAGTCGACCGACATGCCGGCCAGTTGGGCCACCTCCTCACGGCGCAGGCCCGGGGTGCGGCGGCGGGCGCCGGGCGCGAGGCCCACGTCGGAGGGCTCCAGGCGGGCGCGGCCGCGGCGCAGGAAGTCGGCGAGTTCGGCTCGGTTCACCTCTCCAGCGTGCGGGAGGCCGCCCTGCTTATCCAGGGACTGTCGATCCCCTGATCGGAAGGTCTCTCCCGGTGGCGGGCGTCCCGCTGAAAGGTGGGTGGGGACGAGAGGAGCACAACGTGCTGACATTGGTGACGGGTACGACAGGGCAGGTCGGACGGCGTTTCGTGCCGAGGCTGCTGGCGCAGCGGCGCCCGGGGGAGACCGTACGGGTCCTGGTACGGGACGCGGCGCGCGGGGAGCCGTTCGCGGAACTGGGCGCCGAGGTCGTGGTCGGGGATCTGCGGGACGCGGAGGCGCTCGGCAAGGCGGTGGCCGGGGCGGACGCCGTGGTGAACGTCGCCGCCGCCTTCCGCGGGGTCCCCGACGAGGAGGCACGGGCCGTCAACCGGGACGCGGCGGTGGAGCTGGGCCGGGCCGCACGCGCCTCCGGCGTCGGGCGCTTCGTGCAGGTCAGCACCGGCCTGGTGTACGGCACCGGGCGGGGCCGTCCGGTGACGGAGGAGGACGAGAGCCGCCCCGGCGGCGCGATGTGGGGCGCCTACCCCGCGTCGAAGGCGGAGGCCGAACGGGCACTGCTGGCGATGGACGGCCTGGACGTGCGGATCGCCCGGCTGCCGTTCGTCTACGGCGAGGGCGACCCGCACCTCGCCCAGTCGCTGCGCTGGGCCGGGCAGTGGGCGGCGACCCAGCGCCTGCACATGGGCCACCACGCCGACGTCGCCCAGGGCCTGCTGCGCGTCCTGCACGCCCCCGGCATCGCCGGCCGGATCTACAACATCGCCGACGACGCCCCGGTCACGGCGGTCGAGCTGCACCAGCTCAACGGGGCCGAGGTGCCCGCCGAACTGCACGAGCGCACCGACCCCGACCCCTGGCTGGTGATCATGTCCACCGACCGCATCCGCCGCGAGCTGGGATACCGGCCCCGGTACCCGTCGGTGTACGCGGCCCGGGACGCCGGCGCCCTGTAGGTCAGTCGACGCCCTTGATCCGGCCCACCAGCACCGCCCCCGCCAGCCCGATGACCGCGGCCACGACATACAGCACCCGGTATCCGCCGAGGTAGGTGACGATCGGCGCGGCGAGGGCGGGGGCCGCCACCTGGGGCAGGGCGTTGGCCACGTTGATCACGCCCAGGTCCTTGCCGCGGTCCAGGGCCGCGGGCAGGACGTCCGTCATCAGCGCGAAGTCGACCGAGGTGAAGACGCCGAAGCCGACCCCGAGGACGGCAGCGGCGACGACCGCGCCCGGCCAGGTCTGCCAGCCGGCCAGCGCGCCCGTCGCGACCGCCATCAGCACACCGGACCAGATCACGAAGGGCTTGCGCCGCCCGACCCGGTCCGACCACACCCCGCCGACGACGACGGTGGCGAGCAGGGTGAGGCCGTTCACCGCGGTCAGCACCAGCACGCCCTGCTCGGGGTCGTGGTGGTGCAGACGGTCGCGCAGGTAGTACAGCAGGTACAGCAGCACCAGCGCGTTGCTCAGGTTGATCAGGAAGCGGGTCAGCCAGGCCCAGCCCAGGTCCGGATACCGGCGCGGGCTCAGCCAGAACCCGGCGAGGAACGACCGCCAGGACCAGGCCGGCCGGTCCGCCGCCCCCAGCCGCACATCGGGGTGGCCGAGCACGTACGGCAGCACGCCCGCCAGCGTGAACACCGCGCACGCCGCGTACCCGGCGCCGGTCCCGCCCGCGACGGTCGCCAGCCCCGTGCCGCCGACCACGCCGAGGATCTGCGCCGCGCCCAGCCAGCCGCCGACCGAGCCGCGCTGGAGCCGGGGCACCTGGTCCGGGACGGCCGCCGTGACCGCCGCGAAGGCCGCGTTCAGGGTCAGCTGGACCAGGCACCAGCCGAGCGTCATCGTCCACAGGCCGCCCGCCCCCGCGAGCAGCAGCAACGACAGCGCCCCGCCCGCGGCTCCGGCCACGATCCACGGCGTACGGCGGCCACGGCGGGACGTCGTCCGGTCCGACAGCGCGCCGAAGAGCGGGTTGGCGACCAGGGACACCGCGGCGCCGATCCCGGTCACCCACGCCAGCATCGTCTCCTTCGACATGCCGGTGCCGGGCGCGAAGTCCTTCGCCTGCGAGGCCAGCAGGATCTGCAGGGGGCCGAACCAGCCGACCCAGATCGCCCCGTTGGCCAGGGAGAGGGACGCCGTCCAGGCGCGGCCGACCCGCAGGACGGGCTCGGTGAGGGCCGCCGGGGGGTCCTGCTCCCGGTCGCCGTCCCGGTCCCGCGGCGGGGCCGTCATCTCTGTGCCCGCAGCAGCTGCCGGTACCAGCCGTACGAGGACTTCGGAGTGCGCACCTGCGTCTCGAAGTCGACGTGCACCAGCCCGAACCGCCGCTCGTAGCCTTCCGCCCACTCGAAGTTGTCCAGCAGCGACCACACGAAGTACCCGCGCACGTCCACGCCCGCCGCGACCGCGTCGTGCAGGGCCCGGACGTGCCCGTCCAGGTAGGCGATCCGGTCCCGGTCGTCGAGGCCCGGGTAACTGCACCCGTTCTCGGTGACGACGACCGGCGGCAGCCGCTCGCCGTAGCGCTCGCGGAACCCGGTGAGCAGTTCCGTCAGCCCCGACGGGACGACCGGCCAGCCGAAGTCCGTCACCGGGACGCCCTCGATCTGCCGTACGGAGAAGGGGAGTTCGGCCGGTATGGTCAGCCCGCCGAACTCGATGTCCGCGCCCTGCGGGGCGCCCACCCGGGTCGGCGCGTAGTAGTTGACGCCGTAGAAGTCGATCGGCTCGGCGATGACCTTGAGGTCCGTCTCGACGTCTCCCGGCATCAACTCGCCCATCCCCTCCGGGTATTCGCCCATGATCAGCGGGTCGGCGAAGAGGCGGTTGAGCAGCAGGTCGTAGAAGCCGGCCGCCTCCACGTCGGCCGGCTCCTCGGACGCGGGCCAGGTCGGCCCGTGGGAGTTGGCGATCCCGACGTCGGCGGCGCCGGCCGCGCGCAGGGCCCGTACCGCCAGGCCGTGGGCCAGCAACTGGTGGTGGGCCACCGGAAGCGCGTCGAACATCAGCTCCCGGCCCGGCGCGTGCGCGCCCAGGGCGTGCCCCAGCAGGGTGTGCTCGGCGGGCTCGTTGAGGGTGATCCACTTCGTCACCCGGTCGCCCAGCCGCTCGGCGACCACCGACACGTGCTCGGCGAAGCGCTCGGCCGTTTCCCGCTCCAGCCAGTCCAGCGCGAGGGGCAGGTCCCAGTGGAAGAGCGTCGGGACGGGGCGCACGCCCGCCGCGCACAGTTCGTCGACGAGGCGGTCGTAGAAGTCCAGGCCCTTGGGCGAGCGCACACGCGGCCAGGACACCGAGAAGCGGTAGGCGTCCACGCCCAGGTCGGCGAGGAGCGCCACGTCCTCGCGGTGACGGTGGTAGTGGTCGCAGGCGACCGCCGCCGTCGAGCCGTCCTTCACCCGTCCCGGCTCGGCCGTGAACGCGTCCCACACGGACTGCTCGCGCTCGTCGACGGCCCCCTCGATCTGATGGGCCGAGGTCGACACGCCCCAGAGGAAGCCGGCCGGGAACTGAGGTATCGGGTTCGTCATGCGCGGATCATCCTTACCGGCGGTAACGGAAGTCAACGCCCGCGCATGAAGGACCTGTTACGGGATCACGCCCCTTCCTTCAGCACTCTGGAGATCAGCTGCCGCTGTTCCTCGCTCAGCCGCGGATCGGCCGCGTACACCGTCCTGCCGTCCACGGTGATCTCGTAGTTGAAACCGTCGGGAACCCCGACGGACGGCCGGCCCCGGCCGGCGGACATCGCCTTCTCGGCCAGGGCCTGCCACTCGCTCGCGTCGGGCCGCCCCGAGGTGTCCACCTCGGCGCTGCGCTCGATGCCCGCGAATCCACCCGTGCGCCTCACTCGAATACGCATGGGTCCGTGTCTAGTACGGAACTACGTCGTGCGCACCCCGACCTGCTCCCAGGCCTTCAGCACGGCCTGCAGTTCCTCACCGTCGCTGAAGCGGGCCCTGGCCGCCTTCACGGTCAGCGAGGCGAAGTCCGTGAACAGCGCGTCCTTCTTCAGCTCGCCGCCGGTCAGGACGTCGTACCAGATCTGGCCCGCCTTCTCCCAGGCGTGGCCGCCGAGCGCCGTGGCCGCCAGGTAGAAGGCGTGGTTGGGGATGCCGGAGTTGATGTGGACGCCGCCGTTGTCGCGGCCGGTGCGGACGAAGTCGTCCATGGTCGCGGGCTGCGGGTCCTTGCCGAGGACGTCGTCGTCGTACGCCGTGCCCGGGGCCTTCATCGAGCGCAGCGCCTTGCCCGTGACGCGCGGCGCGAGCAGCCCGGCGCCGATCAGCCAGTCGGCCTCGGCGGCGGTCTGGCCCAGCGTGTACTGCTTGATGAGGGTGCCGAAGACATCCGACAGCGACTCGTTGAGCGCGCCGGGCTGGCCGAAGTAGGTGAGGTTGGCCGTGTACTGCGTGACGCCGTGGGTGAGTTCGTGGCCGATGACGTCGATCGGGATGGTGAAGTCGAGGAAGATCTCCCCGTCCCCGTCGCCGAACACCATCTGCTCGCCGTTCCAGAAGGCGTTGTTGTAGTCCCGGTCGAAGTGGACCGACGCGTCGAGCGGCAGCCCGTTGTCGTCGATCGAGTGGCGCTCGTACGCCTTCAGGTACAGCTCGAAGGTGGCGCCGAGGCCCGCGTAGGCGCGGTTGGCGGTGGCGTCCTTGCCGGGGTCCTCGCCCTCGCCGCGGACCTTGCGGCCGGGCAGGTCGGTGCCGTGCCTGGCGTCGTAGATCGTGCGGTGCGGCTGGTCGGGCGCGGCTCCGGGCGGCGCCGCGACGGTCGGGGCGCCGAGGACGGTGGTCAGCCGGCGGTGGGTGCGCTCGTAGGCGTCGCGCTCGAGTGTCTTGCGCGCGGGGTTCGCCAGCGCGGGGTCCTCGTGCTGGGCCAGCTTGTCGAGGACGTGGGGCGGTACGACGGTGCAGAAGACGGGCTCTGAGCCCCCGTTGGTCTTCGTCATGCCCGGCACCATTGCACTGTGTTAGCTGTATGTCACTAGGTGCGACTATGATTGGTGAAATATGGGGATGCTCCCGCCGTGGGTGGTTGCTCTGTGTTATGCCGTGCGGGCTCGCTGTGGTTGCTCGCGCAGTTCTCCGCGCCCTTTCAGGGGCGCTGCGGTCCCGCATATTGATACGGGACCGCCTTCTCGGACCGGCTCGGCTAGCATGCTTCGCATCATGCGTTTCGGGCTGCTTCTTCTTAGCTGCCGCGGCGAGGGCCTGTAAGCCAGGTCGACTCCCTCCCCGCGGAGCTTCGCGTTGCGTCGTCGGCCGTCCTTCCGGACACCAAGAGGAGCCCCGCAATCATGGCGAACCGCCAGCAGCCCAGCAGCATGCCGATCCACAAGTACGGCCGCTACGAGCAGGTCGACATCCCGGACCGCACCTGGCCCGAGAAGCGGATCACCCAGGCCCCGCGGTGGCTGTCGACCGACCTGCGCGACGGCAACCAGGCGCTGATCGACCCGATGTCGCCCGAGCGCAAGCGCCGGATGTTCGACCAGCTGGTCAAGATGGGCTACAAGGAGATCGAGGTCGGTTTCCCGGCGTCGGGCCAGACGGACTTCGACTTCGTGCGGTCGATCATCGAAGAGCCCGGGGCGATCCCCGACGACGTGACCATCTCCGTACTGACCCAGGCCCGCGAGGACCTGATCGAGCGGACCGTGGAGTCCCTGAAGGGCGCCAAGCGGGCCACCGTCCACCTGTACAACGCCACCGCGCCGGTCTTCCGGCGCGTGGTCTTCCGCGGCTCCAAGGACGACATCAAGCAGATCGCCGTCGACGGCACCCGCCTGGTGATGGAGTACGCGGAGAAGCTGCTGGGCCCGGAGACCGAGTTCGGCTACCAGTACAGCCCCGAGATCTTCACCGACACCGAGCTGGACTTCGCGCTGGAGGTCTGCGAGGCGGTCATGGACGTCTACCAGCCCGGCCCGGGCCGCGAGATCATCCTGAACCTGCCCGCCACCGTGGAGCGTTCGACGCCGTCCACGCACGCCGACCGCTTCGAGTGGATGGGCCGCAACCTCTCCCGCCGCGAGTACGTCTGCCTGTCGGTCCACCCGCACAACGACCGCGGCACCGCCGTCGCCGCCGCGGAGCTGGCCCTGATGGCCGGCGCCGACCGCATCGAGGGCTGCCTGTTCGGCCAGGGCGAGCGCACCGGCAACGTCGACCTGGTCACCCTGGGCATGAACCTGTTCTCGCAGGGCGTCGACCCGCAGATCGACTTCTCCGACATCGACGAGATCCGTCGTACGTGGGAGTACTGCAACCAGATGGAGGTCCACCCGCGCCACCCGTACGTGGGCGACCTGGTCTACACGTCCTTCTCCGGCTCCCACCAGGACGCCATCAAGAAGGGCTTCGACGCGATGGAGGCCGACGCGGCCGCCAAGGGCGTCACCGTCGACGACATCGAGTGGGCCGTGCCGTACCTGCCGATCGACCCCAAGGACGTCGGCCGTTCCTACGAGGCCGTCATCCGCGTCAACTCGCAGTCCGGCAAGGGCGGTATCGCGTACGTCCTGAAGAACGACCACAAGCTGGACCTGCCCCGCCGTATGCAGATCGAGTTCTCGAAGCTCATCCAGGCGAAGACGGACGCCGAGGGCGGCGAGGTCACCGGCTCCGACATCTGGGCGGTCTTCCAGGACGAATACCTGCCGAACCCCGCGAACCCGTGGGGCCGCATCCAGGTCAAGAACGGCCAGTCGACCACCGACACCGACGGCGTGGACACCCTGCGCGTCGAGGCCACCGTCGACGGCGAGGACACCGTCCTGACCGGCTCGGGCAACGGTCCGATCTCGGCCTTCTTCGACGCGCTGGCGAAGGTCGGCATCGACGCCCGGCTGCTGGACTACCAGGAGCACACGATGAGCGAGGGCGCCTCCGCGCAGGCCGCCTCCTACATCGAATGCGCGATCGACGACAAGGTCCTGTGGGGAATCGGCATCGACGCGAACACGACGCGTGCGTCCCTGAAGGCGGTCGTCTCGGCGGTCAACCGCGCGGCTCGATAGCCCCTCTGACCGGCAGTTTCGGGGCCCTGATCATCGGATACGGCGATCAGGGCCCCGTCCCTTTTCGGCCACCCTTACGTGGAGGTCACGGAAAGGTCTCGTCCGGGGTGCTGACTACGCCTGGCCGATGTGGCTAACATCACGCCAGCACGGCGATGTTGCCGTGCCGTTACGGAGGTGCGACGTGCTGCCAGTACGGGGACGAAACGGCCGAGCCGCCAGGCCTGCGCGCCTCCTGGGCACCCGCACCGCGTGGACGCCCGTAGGGGACGGCGAGTTCTTCTGCCCGGGCTGCGGAGGCGACCGCAACTACCAGCGCCTCACCGGCCGCCGCCGCTTCACCCTCCTCGGCGTCCCGGTGCTGCCGCGCGGCGAGACCGGCCCGGTCGTCGAGTGCGCCGCCTGCCACCGCCACTTCGGCACCGACGCCCTGGACCACCCCACCACCACCCGCTTCTCCGCGATGCTCCGCGACGCCGTGCACACCGTCGCCCTCGCGGTGCTTGCCGCGGGCGGCACCTGCTCGCGCACCTCCCTGGAGACCGCCGCGAGCGCGGTCCGCGCGGCCGGGTTCGACGACTGCACGGAGGAACAGCTTCAGGCCCTGGTCGACGCCCTGGCCGCCGACACCGGCCGGGTCTACGGCCCGTCCTGCGGCGCGGGCCTGGCCATCGAGCTCCACGAGGCCCTCGACCCGCTCGCCCCGCACCTCGCCCCCGTCGGCCGCGAATCGATCCTGCTGCAGGGCGCCCGCATCGCCCTGGCCGACGGCCCCTACACCCCGGCCGAACGCGACGTCCTCAGCACGGTCGGCGCCGCCCTCACCATCTGCGCCGACGACGTGACCCGGCTGCTGGCGGCGGCCCGGACGCCGTCCTGATACTCCCCGGGGAGTAACGCCCGCCCGGAGCCTCCACCGGCAGTAACCCCGAACTCGCCCGCACGCCCGACGAACCCGCCCCCGTCCGCCGGGAGTCTGGAACCGACCCAGACACCCGACCGGAGGGAGGCCCGTCCATGGGGGCCGTAAGGACAAGCGCACGGCCAGGCGCACGGCGTCGACGGGCCGTGCCCTGGGCGGTGCTCGCGCTGTGGCTGGCCGCCCTGGTGCTGGCCGGGCCGCTCGCCGGGAAGTTCTCCGGCATCCAGCAGAACCGCTCCGTCGACTACCTGCCCGACAGCGCCGACTCCACCCAGGTGGCCCGCGTCCAGGACCGGCTGCCCGGCGGCGAGTCCACCGACCTGGTGCTCGTCTACCACCGCGACGGCGGCCTCACCGCCGCCGACCGGAACAAGGCCGCGCGGCAGATCGCCGAGATCACCGGCAGGTACGAGATCACCGGGCGCCCGCACGCGGTCCCCTCCCGCGACGGCACGACCGTCATGTACCCCGTCTCCAGCACCGGCCCCGGCCAGGACGACGACAAGCGCGACGCCTTCGTCGACGGCGTGCGCGAGGTCGCCGACGGCGGCGCCGGGCTCACCGTCCAGGTCGGCGGCCCCGGCGCCCTCAACGCCGACATGGGCAAGGTCTTCGGCAGCATCGACGGCACCCTGCTCTACGCCACCCTCGGCGTCGTCACCGCCCTGCTGATCCTCATCTACCGCAGCCCCTTCCTGTGGCTGGTGCCGCTCAGCGTCGCCGGCGTCGCGGCCGGCATGGCGATGGCCGCCGGATACGGCCTGCACGAGGCGTTCGGCGTCACCGTCACCGGCCAGAGCGGCGGCGTCATGACGGTCCTGGTGCTGGGCGCGGGCACCGACTACGCGCTGCTGCTCATCTCCCGCTACCGCGAGGAGCTACGGCGCCACGAGCGCCCGTACGACGCCATGCGGGCCGCGCTGCGCGGCTGCGGACCGGCGATCCTCGCCTCCTCGGGCACGGTCGCGGCCGGGCTGCTGTGCCTGCTCGCCGCCGACCTCAACAGCAGCAGCGGCATGGGCCCCGTCGGCACGGTGGGGGTGCTCGCCGCACTGGTCGCCATGACGACCCTGCTGCCCGCCCTCCTGGTCGTCCTCGGCCGCCGCGTCTTCTGGCCGCTGATCCCCGCCTTCGGCAGCGAACCGAAGGCACGCCGGTCGCTGTTCTCGGCGATGGGCGACTCCGCCGCGCGCCGGCCGGCCGCCGTCCTCGCCGGCGGCGCCGTACTGCTCGGCGCGCTGGCGCTGGGCGCCCTCAACCTCCCGGGCACCCTCAAGCAGGAGGACTCCTTCACCAAGCGGCCCGAGTCGATCGCCGCCGCCCAGACCCTCACCCGCGCCTACCCCGGCCGCAGCAGCCAGCCCATCACCGTCATCGCCCCCACCGGCCGGACGGACGCCGTCCTGGCCGAGGCCCGGACCACGGACGGGGTGGCCCAGGCGACCGCCGGACGCAGCGGCTCCGGCTGGACCGAGATCTCCGTCTACGCCACCGCGGCACCCGAGTCGGCCGGCGAGACCCGCACCATCGAGGCCCTGCGCGCCGGACTCGACGACACCTACGGCACCTACGTCGGCGGACCCAGCGCCCAGCAGCTCGACCTGGCCGACAGCCAGGTCCGCGACCGCGAGGTCGTCGTGCCGCTCGTCCTGGCCGCCGTGTTCGTGATCCTCGTGGGACTGCTGCGCAGCCTCGTCGCGCCGCTGATGCTGCTCGTCGCCGTCGTGGCGGTGTGGGGCGCCGCGCTCGGGATCGGCGGCCTGGCGTTCGGACCCGTGCTCGGCTTCCACGGCACGGACTCGGGCCTCGGCCTGCTGTCCTTCGTCTTCCTGGTGGCCCTCGGCGTCGACTACGGCATCTTCCTCATGCACCGCATGCGCGAGGAGTCGATCGCCGGCGCCGAGCCGCGGGCCGCCGCGCTGACCGCGCTGCGCACCACCGGTGGGGTGATCGCCTCGGCGGGCGTCGTGCTCGCCGCGACCTTCGCCGTGCTGACCACGCTGCCGCTGGTGGCGCTGGTCGAGCTCGGCTTCGTGATCGCGGTCGGCGTGCTGCTGGACACCTTCCTGGTGCGCACCTACCTGGTCACGACCGCGAGCGTGCTGCTGGAGCGGCGGGTGTGGTGGCCGGGACGGCTGTCACGGGAACCGGAACCGCTGCCGGTGCGGCGACAGCCCGAGACCGTGTGAAGCTGAACGCTGTGGAAGGGACGACGGTGACACGGCAGCGCAGGGCCGAGCGCGTCATGGCGGTGATCAACCGCGACCCGCGCACGGCCCCGCACGGCACCCGCAACGACGCGATCCTCGCGTCTGTGCTCGCCGCGGTGGCCGTGTGCCTGGCGCTGACCACCGACCCGGCCCGCCGCCCGGACGCGCTCGGCTGGACGCTGCTGCTCGCCGCCCACGTACCGCTGGTGTGGCGGCGGCGCCGTCCACTGCTCGTCGCCACGGCGGTCCTGACGCTGCTGGCCGCCTACCACGCCCTCGACAACAACCACATGGCCCCGACGCCGGCGACCGTGGTGGCGCTCTACACGGTCGCGGCGACCGGCACGGTACGCCGCACCCTCGGCGTCGGCGCCACCGTCCTGAGCGCCTCGGTGCTGGTCAACCTCTTCAGCAACCCGGCCGGCGCGGTGGAGATCCTGCGGATCTCCGGCTGGGTCATCGCGGTCCTCTTCTGCGGCATGGACGTCCGCTACTACCGCCAGTACGTGGCCGCGATCGTCGAACGCGCCGAGCGCGCCGAACGCACTCGTGAGGAGGAGGCCCGCCGCCGCGTCGCCGAGGAACGCCTGCGCATCGCCCGCGACCTGCACGACCTGCTGGCCCACAGCATCACCCTCATCGGCGTCCAGACCTCCGTCGCCGCACATGTCCTGGCCGCCGACCCCGAGCGGCTGGACCGGGAGACGGTCGCGAAGGCCCTGGACGACATCGCGGAGACGTGCCGGACGGCGCGCGGCGAACTGCGGGGCACGCTGGAGGTGCTTCGCGAGGCCGACTGCCCCGACGGCCGCGGCCCGCTGCCCGGCCTGGACGGCCTGCCCGACCTGGTGGAGGCCGCCCGGCTCGCGGGCGCCCGGGTGGAGCCGACGGTACGGGTGGAGCAGGCCCCGCCCGCCGTGGGCGCGGCCGCCTACCGGATCGTGCAGGAGGCGCTGACGAACGCCGTCCGGCACGCCGGCCCCGAACCGGCCGTACGGGTCGAGCTGAACGAGGCGGACGGCGCCCTGCGGCTGACCGTCACCGACGACGGCACCGGGCCCACCCCCGGCACCGCGCCCGGCTTCGGGCTGGTCGGCATGCGGGAGAGAGCCCGCAGCGTCGGTGGCACACTCGACGCCGGGCCACGCGAGGCGGGCGGCTTCGAGGTGAGGGCCGTACTGCCACTGACGACGACGGGGGAAGAGAACGGATGACCATCCGCGTACTGCTCGCCGACGACCAGACCCTCGTACGGGCCGCGTTCGCGATGCTCGTCGAGTCGGCGCGGGACATGGCGGTCGTGGGCCAGGCGGGCACCGGCCGGGAGGCCGTGGAGCTGGCCCGCGGCGAGCGCCCCGACCTGGTGGTGATGGACGTCCGCATGCCCGACCTGGACGGCATCGAGGCGACCCGGCTGATCGCGGCCGACGAGGACCTCGCCGCGGTGAAGGTGCTGGTCCTCACCACCTACGACACCGACGAGAACATCGTGGAGGCGCTGCGGGCCGGGGCCTCCGGGTTCCTGGTGAAGGACACCCGACCGGCCGAACTGCTGGACGCCATCCGCACGGTGGCGGCGGGGGAGGCCCTGCTGTCGCCGGGGCCGACGGCGCGGCTGATCGAACGCTTCCTGCGCAGCCCGTCCGTGCCGGCCGCGGGCGGACCGGAGTGCCTGTCGGAGCGGGAGCGGGAGGTGCTCACGCTCGTCGCCCGGGGACTGAACAACACCGAGGTGGGTGAATCCCTCGGCTTGAGTCCGCTGACCGCGAAGACGCACGTCAGCCGCATCATGGGCAAGCTGGGGGCCCGGGACCGGGCCCAACTGGTGATCGTGGCCTACGAGTCGGGACTGGTCACTCCGGGAACCATGGGGCCGTGATCCTCCTGAGCCGCACCCTCCTCGTCACCCTCGTCACCGACGGCCCGGCGGGCGATGGTGGTGTGGCGCAGTACGGACGCCGGGGCGACCTTCACCAGGGCGGTCACGCTCTCCCCGCAGCCCGCCGCCTATTCCGACCTGGTGCCGGTGGACCGCGGGACGGTGGGCGTCCTGTACGAGACGGGCGTATCCGGCCCCTACGAGACGATCGAGTTCCGCCGGCTGCACGCCGACAACCTCTAGAGCAGGCCGGCCGCCGCGAGGTACCTTCCGACCCGCCGCACCTCCTGCGGCGACAGCGGGATCTGCGGGTCCGCGGTCGCCGGGCAGTCGATCACCCCGCGCAGGTGCAGCGCCGCCTTGAAGGCCCCCAGCGCCGACGAGCCGCCGCCCATCCGCGCCGGGTCCCCGACGGACACCAGGCCGAACAGGGCGCACAGCCGCTCCTGTTCGGCCCGCGCCCCTTCCGGGTCGCCCGCGCGCCACAGGCGGTGGAGGCGGACGTAGCCGTCCGGGTCGACGTTGGCGAGGCCGGGGACGGCGCCGTCCGCGCCGAGCGCGAGGGCCGCGTCGACGAGCAGTTCGGAGCCGGTCAGCACACTGAAGCCGGTGATGCCGGGGCGGACGCGGGCACCGGTGACGACCTCGCGAAAGGCGGCCAGATCACCGCTGGAGTCCTTCAGACCCGCCAGGACGCCCTCGGTGGCCAGGTCCAGGACCACGTCCGCGGGAAGCTTGGTGTGGACGGCCACCGGGATGTCGTAGGCGATCACCGGGACCGGGGACGCGGCCGCGACCAGGCGGAAGTGGCGGGCGATCTCGGCCGGGTGCGTCCGCGCGTAGAAGGGCGCCGTCACCACCACCGCGTCCGCGCCGGCCGCCGTCACCGCCGCCACATGGTCCAGCACCCTCGGCGTCGTCATGTCGACCACCCCGGCCAGCACCGGCAGCCGGCCCCCCACGTGCCCGGTCACCGACTCCACCACCAGCCTGCGCTGCGCGTCGCGCAAATACGCCACCTCCGACGTCGAGCCCAGCACGAACAACCCGTCCACCCCGGCGCCGACCAGGTGGTCGACCAGCCTGAGCAGGGAGGGGACGTCCACCTCGCGATCCGGTGTCAGGGGCGTGCAGACGGGCGGGACGACACCGGTGAGCGGGGCGGGAAAGGTCATTCAGGGCTCCCTGGGACGGTTCTGCCGTACGAGGTCGCGGTCGAGGCGTCCTCCCGCACAGGATGGTGGCAGCGGAAGCGGTGCCCCGGCGCCGACGCGGCCGAGAAGTCCGGCATCCGGGACGCGCACACGTCGTCGGCCTTCCAGCAGCGGGTACGGAACGGGCAGCCGCTCGGCGGGTGCGTCGCCGACGGGACCGGACCGGTCAGCGGGATGGGTTCGACGGGGTTCAGCAGGCCGGGCGTCGCCGAGAACAGGGCCCGGGTGTACGGGTGCCGGGCCCGGCCGGTGACCTCGGCGGCCGGGGACTCCTCGACGATCCGGCCCAGATACATGGTGATCACCCGGTCGCTCATCCGCCGTACCGTCTGGATGTCGTGCGAGACGAACACCAGGGCCAGGCCCAGGCGTTCCTTCAGATCCAGCAGCAGGTTCAGGATCTGGGCGCGCACCGACACGTCCAGGGCGCTCGTCGGCTCGTCCGCCACGACCAGGGCGGGATCCAGCGCCAACGCCCGTGCGATCGCGACCCGTTGCCGCTGCCCGCCGGACAGCTGCCCGGGCAGCGCGTCGGCCAGGGCGCGGGGCAGCCCGACGAGGGACATCAACTCCCGTACCTGTTCCTCGCGTTGCGTTCTGGTGCCGCGACCGTGGACGTCGAGCGGGTCGCGCAGGATCTGCCGCACCGGCAGACGGCGGTTCAGGGCCGTCGACGGGTCCTGGAAGATCATCCCGGTGGCGCCGCCAACGGCCGTGCGGCGCTCGGCGGCGGGCATCGACCACAGGTCACGGCCCTGGAAGGACACCGTGCCGGCGGTCGGGCGCTGGATGCCCACCAGCACCCTCGCCAGGGTCGACTTGCCGCAGCCGGACTCGCCCACTACGCCCACCGTCTCACCCGGGGCGACGACGAGGTCGGCGCCGGTCAGGGCGTACACCCGGTCCCGGGTGAACAGGCGGCCGCTGCGCGCCCTGTGCACGACGTGGGCGTCGGACAGTTCGACGATCGCGTTCACTGCACGGCCTCCGGCTCCGACGCCACGAGTTCGACCGCCGGGTGGTGACAGGCCGCCGCATGGGTGGGGGTGCCCAGCAGGGCGGGCGCCGTCGCGCGGCACACCTCCGTCGCCCGCGGACAGCGGTCGGCGAAGCGGCAGCCCGCCGGGAAGTCGGCGGGGGAGGGGACGACGCCCCTGATCTGCGTCATGCGGGCGGCCGCCGACTCCAGCGACAGCACACTGCCGAGCAGGCCGCGGGTGTAGTGGTGGGCCGGCGCCTCCACCAGATCGGCGGTCACGCCCGTCTCCACGATCTGCCCGCCGTACATCACCGCCACCCGGTCGGTGACGTCGGCCACCAGCGCCAGGTCGTGCGAGACGAGGACCAGCGCGAAGCCCAACTCCCCGCGCAGGCGCAGCAGCAGCTCCATCACCTGCGCCTGGACGGTGACGTCCAGCGCGGTCGTCGGCTCGTCGGCGACGATCAGCTTCGGATCCCGGGACAGCGCCATGGCGATCAGCACACGCTGCCGCTGCCCGCCGGACAGCTCGTGCGGATAACTCCGCAGGGTCCGGGCCGGGTCGAGCCCGACCATCGTCAGCAACTCCGCGGGGCTACGGCGACCACCACGCCGTACGACCTGCTTGAGCTGCGCGCGGACGGTCATCGCGGGGTTGAGCGAGGACAGCGCGTCCTGGTAGACCATCGCCATCTCGTGCCCGAGGAGACGGCGGCGTACGCGGGGGGACAGGGAGAGCAACTCCCGCCCCTGGAACCGCACATGACCGCCGACGCGAGCACCGCGGGGCTGCAGCCCCATGACCGTCAGCGCGGTGAGCGACTTCCCACACCCCGACTCACCCACCAGCCCGAGAACCTCCCCGGGACGCACGTCGAAGGAGATCCCGTCGACGATGTCAACACCGCCGTGGCGCCCCTCAAACCCGATGGCAAGGCTCTCCACGCTCAAGACCGACGGTGGGGCAGGGCCCCGTAGGGGCGCGGGGAACTGCGCGACCGGCCCGGACGACGCCGCACCCGCCGAACCACCCCCCATGGCACCCTCTCCCGCGCGCCGCCCCCGCAACCTCGCCGCCGCCTCCACCAGCCCCGGCAGCGCCAACACCTCCCCGCTCCCCGCCTCCGGCGCCTCCCAGCGGTCCTCGTCGGATGCCAACCCCACTTGCCGCCCGGCCGGCGAGGCCCACGCGTCCGACACCCCCTCGGAGAGGATGTTCAGCGACAACACGGTCACCAGCATCAGCAGCCCCGGAAAGACCGTGGCCCACCACCCCCCGGTCAGCACCATGTTCTTGCCGTCGGCGATGACGCTGCCCCACGACGGGTCGGGCGGCCGCACCCCCGCCCCGATGAAGGACAGCGACGCCTCGAAGACGATGGCCTCGGCGACCTGCACGGTGCAGAACACCAGGACCGGAGCGGCACAGTTGACGGCCACGTGCCTGAGCACGATGTGCGGGGTGCGCGCGCCGATGACCCGTTCCGCCGTCACGTAGTCCTCGCCGTACTGGTCGAGGACGTTGGCCCGCACTACGCGCGCCACGGGTGGGGTGAACAGGAACGCGATCGCGCAGATCAGCACGGTGATGCCGCCGCCGAACACGGCCACCAGCACGGCGGCCAGCGCGATGCCCGGGAACGCCATCACCACGTCCAGGCAGCGCATCAGCGTCTCGTCGACGGCCTTGCGGGAGGTCGCCGCCACGGCGCCGATCAGCGCGCCGACGACCAGCGCGAGGGCCGTCGCCCCGAGGCCGATCGCCAGCGACCAGCGGGCCCCGTACATGAGCCGGCTGAGGATGTCCCGGCCGAGGCTGTCCTGGCCCATCCAGTGCCCGGCGGAGGGGTGCCCGGTGCCGCCGGCGGGCACCTGCTGGTCGAGGGGGTCGTCCGGCGCGATCAGCGGGGCGAGCACCGCCACCAGTACCACCACCGTCAGGAAGCACACGGCGGCCTTCGACGGCGGGGTCAGCCGGCGCAGGCCGCGCAGGCGGATGCCGGGGCGGGCGAGGACCTCGGTGAGCCGTGCGCGCGTGAACATCAGGTGGCTTCCCTCAGTCGCGGGTTGACCAGCAGGTACAGCACGTCGATGACGAGGTTGACGACGACGAAGCCGGTCGCGGTGGTCAGGACGACGCCCTGGACGACGGCCGGGTCGCCGTTCTTCACGGCGTCGATCATCAGCTTGCCCATGCCGGGCAGCGAGAAGATCGTCTCGATGACGACCGCGCCGCCGAGCAGGTAGCCGACCCGCAGGCCGAGCACGGTCAGCGGGTTGATGAGGGCGTTGCGCAGGACGTTGCGGCCCACGACGACCCGCGGCGGCAGTCCGCTGCCGATCGCCGTGCGGACGTAGTCCTTGTCGAGTTCCTCGACCACCGACGTCCGTACGACCCGGGTGAGCTGGGCCGCCACCGGCAGGGACAGCGCCAGCGCCGGCAGGGTCATCGTCTTCAGCCAGCCGGTGAGCGAGTCGGCCGGGTTGATGTAGCCGCCGGTCGGGAACCAGCCCTGGTCGACCGCCAGGTACTGGATCATCAGCAGCGCCAGCCAGAAGCCGGGGGCCGCGACGCCGGTGAGGGAGACGACGCGGATGATCTGGTCGGGCAGCCGGTCCCGGTGGATCGCGGCCGTCACTCCGCCGAGCAGCGACAGGACGACCGCGATGCCGAGGCCCAGGAAGGTGAGTTGGAGGGTCAGGGGCAGCGCGGTGGTGACCTGGTCGACGACCGGGGCGCGGGTCAGGGCGCTGGTGCCCAGGTCGCCGTGGAGCAGGTCGCCGACGAAGTGGACGTAGCGGACGGGCAGCGGGTCCAGCAGGCCGTTGCGCTCGCGGAAGTCGTGCAGTTGCCGCGGGGTGGGGTTGGCGCCCTGGAAGAACGCGCTGGCCGGGTCGACGTCCGAGAAGCGCATCACCAGGAAGACGAAGAGCACGATGCCGAGCATCAGCGGCACGAGGAGGGCGACGCGGCGCAGCAGGATGCGCAGGACGGCGATCATCCCGTCAGGCCCATTTCGCCCGCAGGAGGTTGATGCCCGGGTAGGGCTGTGCCCTTATGCCGGTGAGCTTCCTCGGGTCCCAGGCCGTCATCAGCTCGTTGTGGACGACCGGGTAGAGCACGGCCTGTTCGGCGACGGTGTCGATGTAGTCCTGGACCATCGTCTTCTTCCTGGCCGGGTCCGGCTCCCGCGTGGCCCGGTCCATGTCCCGGAAGAGCTGCCTGGCGACGGCGTCGTCGGCCCAACGGGTGTAGTTCATCCAGAGGTTGGTGGGGCCGTAGTTGTAGTGCATGATCAGGTCGGCGTCGAGGCCGAACTGGTTGGGGTTCGAGGCGGCGGCGACGACCTGGTAGTCCTGCTTCTGGTCCATCTTGGTGAATACGGCGGTCGTCTCCTGCGGGTCCAGGGTCGTCCGTACGCCGATCGCGTCCCAGGACGCCTTGATCGTGGGCAGGCAGTCGAGGATCCAACTGACGTTCACCGCCAGGATGTTGATCCTCAGCCCGCTCACCCCGGCCGCCTTCAGAAGCGCCTTCGCCTTCTCCGGGTCGTGCTCGTAGACGGTCTTCGCGCGCCGGTGGGCGGGGTTGCCCTCGTTCAGGAACGACGTCGAGGGTTTGCCGTGGCCCTTGAGCGCCACCTCGATCATCTTGCCGGTGTCGATCGCGTAGTGCAGGGCCTGGCGCACCCGCACGTCGTCGAAGGGCTTGTGCGCGGTGTTGAACATCAGGAACAGGTTGTTCATCCCGGCGCCGCCCGCGACCGTCAGTCCGTTGCTCTCGAGCTGCTCGATGTTGGCGTAGGGGATGTTGTCGGAGATCTGCGCTCCCGCGCTGGAACCCGAGATCCGGGCGACGCGCGGGGCCGCGTCGACGATCGTCAGCCAGTTCATCCTCGCGAAGGCCGGTTTGCGCGGGCCGTTGTAGTCCGGATAGGCGGCGAAGGTGGTGTTGGACTTCGGATGGTGGGCGGTCTGCCGGTACGGCCCCGAACCGATCGCGAGCCCGGCGGTCGCCTTGTCCCAGGCACCCGGCTTCGAGAAGACGTGCCTCGGCATGACCTTCGCCAGAGTCAGCCGGGAAAGTCCGTCGGGGAAGGGGAACTTGAGCACCAGCTCGACGGTCCGCCCGTCGATCCTGCGGACCTCCTTCAGCCAGCTCGCGAAGAAGCCCTTGGCGAGGGTCTGCGTCTTCGGGTCGAGGATGCGGTCGAAGACGAACACGACGTCGTCCGCGGTGACCGGCTTGCCGTCGTGGAACTTCGCCCCGGCCCGCAGCGTGAACCTCCACGACGTGGCGTTCGCGTCCTTCGGGATCTCGGTCGCCAGCGCCGCGTACGGCTCGCGGGAGATGGGGTCGGTGTCGAGGAGGCCTTCGTAGATGTGGTTGTTGGCGGCCATGCAGAAGGCGGACGCGGTCTGGGTGGGGTCCCAGGAGCCGTCGTTGCCGTAGCCGATGACGGCGGTCAGCGTGCGGTCCTTGCCGCCCGTACCGCCGGTGTCGTTGGTGGACTCGGGCCCGGAGGAGCAGGCCGACAGCGATGCGGAGACGGCGGCGGCCGCACCCAGCGCGCCGGTGTGCTTCAGGAAGGTCCGGCGATGCACGGTTCCTCCAGCGGAGAGTTCCAGCGGGTTCCCGCGAAGAGTTCCCTCGGTCGCGAGGAGATACGACGTCCTACGTCCTGGTCGTCAGCCGTGACCCTAGGAGCGGCCCAAGGGGTGGTCAAGGGCGCGCACACGAATGGCGCAGCCGTCAGAGGTCGCACCAATGGCGGTGTGAAATGGCGGGAGTTGACGCACCTCGGCGGCGGACATGGGACGTGGGACGTCCGGCGCGCGTACGATGCGGCGCATGTCCGCGCAGCCCAGGAACCCGGAGACCGGCAACAGCCGCATCCGGCGCGCGGTCGTCCAGCTCATCCTCGACCGCAGGCTGCGGCCGGGCGCCCCGCTGCCCACGGAGGCCGAGCTGATGGAGGACCTCGGGGTCAGCCGCAACTCCGTGCGCGAGGCCCTCAAGGCCCTGCAGGCCCTCGACATCGTCGAGATCAGACACGGCTACGGCACCTACGTCGGCGAGGCCTCCCTCACCCCGCTCGTCGACGGGCTCACCTTCCGCACCCTCGCCCGGCACGACGACGACACCGGCGCCCTCGCCGAGATCCTCCAGGTGCGGGAGGTGCTGGAGGAGGGGCTGATCCGGCGCATCGCCGGCTCGGCCGACGAGGCGGAGCTGGACGCGCTGGAGGCGGTCGTGGCCCGGATGGAGAAGGCGGTCCGGTCCGGCCGACCCTTCCCCGAACTCGACCGCCAGTTCCACGAATTGCTCTACGCTCCGCTCGGGAACCCGCTCGTTCCCCAGCTCCTCGGCGCCTTCTGGACCGTCTTCCGCAGGGTGGCCGCGGCCCGCGGCTGGACGGACGACCCCCGGCCCGAGGTGACGGTCCGCCGGCACCGGGACATCGTGACGGCCCTGCGCGCGCGGGACGCCGCGGGCGCCCAGCGGGCCATGGAGCACCACTTCCGGGGCATCGAGGCCCGTACCCTGACCCGATGACGGACACCTGGCGACCCACCGACCCCGGTGTGCTGCGGCTGCCGTCGGGCCGGCTGGTCCGCGGCCGCGGCCTGCGGCACCCCCTCGACCCCGCGGCGCCCGCGCCCTCGTACGCCCTCTACCTCCTCGGCCGCCGGCCGCCGTCCGTGCCCTGGGAGTCCACCTGGCTGCGCTGGCCCGACTTCCGCCTTCCCGCCGACCGCCAGGCCGCCCGCGCCGCCCTGGCCGAGGCCTGGGAGCGGGCAGCGCGGGAGCGCGTCGAGGTCGCCTGCGGAGGCGGCCGGGGACGCACCGGCACGGCGCTGGCCTGCCTGGCGGTGCTGGACGGCGTACCGGCCGAGGAGGCCGTGGGCTTCGTACGGCTTCACTACGACCGGCGCGCGGTGGAGACGCCGTGGCAGAAACGGTACGTACGCCACTTCGCTAGCTGAGGGCGTCCGCCACCACGCCGGCCGTCGAGGCGATGAGGGTGTTGTCCCACGCGGCGTCCCGGTCCGTCCTGGTGGACAGGACGGACAGCACGATCGGGGCGCCGTCCGGCGTCCGGGCCACGCCCACGTCGTTGGTGGTGCCGTACGCACCGGAGCCCGTCTTCTCGGCGACCGTCCAGGTTCCGGGCACCCCGGCGCGGATGCGCGCGCCGCCGGTCGTGTTGTTCAGCAGCCAGTGCGTGAGCAGCGCCCGGTCGGTGCGGTTCAGGGCGTCGCCCAGCAGCAGCCGGGCGTTGGTGCGGCCGATCGCGCGCGGGCTGGTGGTGTCCGTGCGGCGGCCCGGTTCGGCCGAGTTGAGCTCCGGTTCCCAGCGGTCCAGGCGGGTGACCGGGTCGCCGAGCGAGCGGGCGAAGCGGGTGATCGCGGTGGGGCCGCCCAGCTCGCGCAGCAGGAAGTTGCCGGCGGAGTTGTCGCTGTAGCGGACGGCCGCGTCGCACAGCTCGGCGATCGTCATGCCGTGCGCCAGATGCTCGTCCGTGCCGGTGACGGGGGCGCCGTCCACGAGGTCGTCCCGGGTGTAGTGGATGCGCCGGGAGAGCACCTCGCCGTGCCGGTCCAGGTCGCGCAGGACGGCCGCGGCGGCCAGGGTCTTGAACACCGAACAGATCGGGAAGCGCTCGTCGGCGCGGTGCGAGACGGTGTGCCGGGTGCGCAGGTTGCGCGCGAAGACACCGAGGCGGGCGCCGTGTTCCCGCTCCAGTTCGGTCAGTCGGCCTGTGGTGGCGTGGGCGGGGGCGCTCGTCAGGAGCGCGGTGACGGTGGCGGTGCCGGCCATGAGGAGGCTGCGTCGGGTGGGGATCTTGCTCTCCTTCGCTCGGGGCTCGTCGACGATCTCTTCAGTGAGCGACGCCGTGGGTCGTCCCATGGTTGCCCGGCCGTAGACCATCGGCGGACGGCGGCGCGCGGCCGCCCTCGCCACAGTGGGGGCATGGAGAAGACGAACGGGATCAGCCGGGCGCGGTTCCTGGCGGCTGCGGCGGCCGTCTCGGTCACCGCCGCGAGCCGGCCGGCCGCGGCCGGCATACGTCACGGCCTGCGCCACCGGGGCGTCGTCTACACCGTCGGTGAGGGTGAGACGCCCGGCACGGCATGGAGCGCCGCCCGGATGCGCCGGGACATCCGCGCCGTCCGCGACGAACTGCACGCCGACACCGTCGACGTCACCGGCGACGGCGTCGAACGCCTCACCGCCACCGCCGCCGAGGCCGCCGAACGCGGACTGCACGTGTGGCTGCAGCCCACGCTCGCCGACGCCCCCGAGTGGGACATCCTGGAGCACCTTGCCGAGTGCGGCCGGTTCGCGGAGCGGCTGCGGCGGCAGGGCGCGAGCGTCGACTTCAGCGTGGGCTGCGAGTTCTGGCTGTTCGTGCCGGGCATCGTGCCCGGCGCGACGGTCCTGGAGCGGGTCGAGAACCTGCGGAAGGGCAACGTTGACCCCGTACGGATGCAGCGCCGCCTCGACCGCTTCACCGCGCGGGCGGCGGCCCTCGGCCGGTCCGTGTTCCGGGGCCGGCTGAGCTACGCCGCCGCCCAGGACGACCAGGTCGACTGGCGGCTCTTCGACGTCGTCGGCATCGACTACTACTCCTCCATCCCCCACCACGCCGACCACGTACGGGAGTTGCGGCGCCATCTCCGCTGGGGCAAGCCCCTCGCCATCACCGAGTTCGGGTGCTGCACCTACGACGGCGCGCCGCAGGCGGGTGGCATGGGCTGGGACGTCGTGGACTACGACAAGGGCGAGATCAAGGGCCACCTCGTGCGCAGCGAACACACCCAGGCCGCCTATCTGACGGACCTGTTGGGCGTATTCGAGGCCATGGGCCTGTACGCGGCGATGGCCTTCGAGTTCGTCACCCCGGACGCCCCGCACCGCGCCGACGACCCGCGCAAGGACCTCGACATGGCCAGTTACAGCATCACCAAGACCATCAAGGACCGCCCCGACGACCCCCGTTCGGACTGGCACTGGGAGTCGAAGGAGGCGTTCCACGCGCTGGCCCGCCGCTACGCGCGCTGCGCTCACTGACAGGTCGGGCGTTCACCTCAGCACGCCCCCGGGTTCCTCACACGTCCCGGCGGTCCACGACCACCACCGTCAGCACCGCCGAGACCCCCGCCCACACCGCGAACACGACCCAGGCGCCGCCCACGGTCGTCGGGTATCTCGGGACGAGCGTGAAGGGGTGGGTGCCGTACCCGACGTCCACCAGGCGGACCCAGGCGTTGAAGGGAAGGGCGTTCCGGACGCAGGCCGTCCAGTGGTAGCGCTCGGTGACGAAGGACGGCAGGAGCAGCAGCACGAACGTGGTCAGCACCATCGTCGTCGCACTGTGCCGGACCACCGCCCCCAGCCCCATCCCCACCAGCGCGCTCACCGGCGCCAGCAGCGCCGACGCGGCGACCACCCGCCAGGCACCCGGGTGGCCGATCGGCACGCCCTGGCCGCGGTCGTCGAGGATCGCCTGGGTCACCGCGTACGAGGCCCCGGCGACGACCGCGCCGTACACCGTCATCACCGCCGTCACCACGGCCACCTTGGCCGTCATCAGCGCCCGCCGGTCGGGCACGGCGGTGAACGTCGTACGGATCAGGCCCGTCGCGTACTCGCCGACGACCGCGATCGCGCCGATGCTCGCCGCCGCCAGCACCAGCATCAGGGCGGCGCCCTGGGTGAAGGCGTCCCGCAGCGCCCAATACACGAAGTCGCGCAGGACGGGGCCGTCGTAGTGCGGGTAGTTGGCGTAGTCGGCGCGGGCCGCGTTCGCGTTGAAGGCCACCAGCGCCAGCGCGCTGGAGCCGAGGGCCCAGTAAGTGGAGCGCAGCGAACGGAGTTTGATCCACTCGGCGGCCAGCAGGTCGGTGAAACGCGCGGGCGGGTGCGTGAGGGCGGTCGTCATCGCGTCTCTCCTGCCGCGTACTCGACGCTGTCGGCCGTCAGTTCCATGAAGGCCGTCTCCAGCGAGGCGGCCTGCGTCGTCAACTCCCACAGCAGCAAACGGTGTTCGTGCGCCAGCTCACCCACCCGGACCGCGCCGGCCCCCCGCACCTGCAAGGTGTCGTCGTCGCGACGGTCCACCTGCGCCCCTTCCTTCACCAGTACGGCGGCCAGGGCGCCCGAGTCCGGCGAGCGCACCGTCACCGTGGGCGCCGTCCCGCGCGCGGCGAACTCGGCCAGGCTCTCGGCGGCGATCAGCTCACCCCGGCCGATGACGACGAGCTCCTCGGCGGTGTGCTCCATCTCGGACATCAGGTGACTGGAGACGAACACGGTCCGCCCCTCGCGGGCGAGCCGGCGGAACAGCCCCCGCACCCACAGCACGCCCTCCGGATCGAGCCCGTTGAGCGGCTCGTCGAACATCAGCACCGGCGGGTCGCCGAGCAACGCGGCCGCGATGCCGAGCCGCTGCCTCATCCCGAGGGAGTAGGTGCCGATCCGGCGCCCGGCCGCCGCCCCGGTCAGGCCGACCTCGGCGAGCACATCCTCCACCCGCCGCCGCGGGATGCGGTTGCCGCGGGCCAGCGCGTGCAGATGCGCCCGCGCGCTGCGGCCGCCGTGCACGTCGTGCGCGTCGAGGAGCGCGCCGACGTGGCGCAGTCCGCGCGGGTGGCGGCGGAAGACGTGACCGCCGATGGTCGCGGTGCCGGCGGTCGGCTCGACGAGTCCCAGCAGCATCCGCAGCGTCGTGGTCTTGCCCGCGCCGTTCGGGCCGAGGAAGCCGGTGACATGGCCGGGGCGGACGGTGAAGGACAGTTCGCGTACGGCGGTCGTGGGGCCGTAGCGCTTGGTGAGCTGCTCGACTTCGATCATGCGACCACGGTCCCGCGGACGGCGGGTGCCGGGCATCGGACGGGAGCCGACACTGCGACGGGCCGCCTGTCGACCCTGGTTGTACGTCCACGGGCCGATGACCGGCCCGCGCGCCCGCCCTACGATCGCGTCATGCCCGCAGCCCCGCCTCCGCCGCCCCTGGTCAAACGCGTCTCACCGGCCGCGTGGACCGCGCTCGTGTGGTGCGCGAGCACGCTGTTCACCCTGCTGACGACCTTCCGGCTGCCCGGCGAGACGGAGCCCGCGCAGTGGCCGGCGGCCCAGCTCTACCGCTGGGACGGGCTGACCTTCCTGGCACTGTCGACCGCGCTGGCCCTCCAGGGCGGCCGGCTGCTGCACCGCAGGCCGCTGCTCGCCGTCACTCTGACGATCCTCGCCGGTCTCTTCGAGACGAGCACTCTGGGCGTCGCCGAGCTGCCGATGGCCCAGTACCTCACCACCATGGTGGCGCTGTACTTCGTCGCGGCCGCCCATCCGCGGCGCACCGGGCTCATAGCCCTGCCCCTGGCGGTCGGCACCCTCATCCTCTACCTCGCCGTACGGATGCTGCGCGGCTGGCCCGCCGGCACCTCCGCCGAACTGGCCGTCGCCCTGGTCACCGTGATCGCCTGGCTGCTGGGCAACTCCGCGCACGAGTCCCGCGCGCACGCCCAGCGCCTCGGCGCCGAGCAGGCCGCCCAGGCGGTCACCGCCGAACGCCTGCGCATAGCACGGGAGATGCACGACACGGTCGCCCACAGCATCGGCATCATCGCCCTCCAGGCGGGCGCGGCAGCCCGGGTGGCGACCGCGCACCCCGAGGCCGCCCTGACGGCGATGCGGGCGGTGGAGAGCGAGGGACGCCGGACGCTCACGGGACTGCGCCGGATGCTGGTCGCCCTGCGGGCCGCCGACCCCGGACAGGGCCCGGACACCGCCCCGGCGGGCCTGGCCGACGTCGACCGGCTGGCGGCCACGACGACCGCCGCGGGCGTGCGGGTGGAGGTGCGCCGGCTGGGCGAGCCGTGTCCGCTGCCGCCCGACATCGACCTGTCGGCGTTCCGGATCATCCAGGAGTCCGTCACCAACGTCGTACGGCACGCCGGCACCCGCGCGTGCCGGGTCACCGTCGACTTCCGCGACGAGCGGGAACTCGCCGTGGAGATCACGGACGACGGCCTGGGGCGGGGCAGCTCGGCCGACACCGGCTTCGGCCTGGTCGGCATGCGCGAGCGAGTCGCCCTGCTGCACGGCGAGTTCACGGCCGCGCCGCGCGCCGAGGGCGGCTTCCGCGTGGCCGCCCGGCTTCCGCTGCCGGCGGCCGTCCGATGACGGCGCCGGCGTCCGCACCGCGCGTCCGGGTCCTCCTGGTCGACGACCAGGAACTCATCCGGACCGCGCTGAGCATGGTCATGGCCGACCTGGCGGACGTGGAGGTCGTCGGCGAGGCGGCCGGCGGCGAGGAGGCGGTGGAGCTGGCGGGTGAACTCGCCCCGGACGTCGTGGTGATGGACATCCGGATGCCGGGCATGGACGGCATCGAGGCAACCCGCCGCATCACCGGCACGCAGGGCGAGGTACGCGTGGTCGTCCTGACGACCTTCGACGACGACGCCTACGTGTACGCCGCCCTGCGCGCCGGCGCGTCCGGCTTCCTCGTCAAGGACATGGCCCTCGACGACATCATCGGCGCGGTCCGGGTGGTGGCGGCCGGCGACGCGCTGATCGCCCCGAGCGTGACCCGCCGCCTGATCCACGACTTCGCGGCCCGTCCCGAACAGCGGTCCCACCGGCGGGAGTTGACGGGTATCACCGACCGCGAACGCGAGGTCCTCACCCTCGTCGGCAGCGGCCTGTCCAACGCGGAGATCGCCGCGCGGCTGTGCATCAGCGTCGCCACCGCCAAGACCTACCTGACCCGCCTCCTCGCCAAGCTGGACGCCCGGGACCGGGTGCAGCTGGTGATCATGGCGTACGAGGCGGGGCTGGTCTCCCCCTGACACGCGACCACACCCGTCTCACAGTCCCAGCGTCATGATCAGCCGGTCCTCCCCGGGTCCGAAGTAGTGCTTGTGGACGCCGCCTTCGAAGTCGAAGCCGAGGGAGCGGTACAGCGTGATCGCGGCCGCGTTCGTCGGTTCCACGGTCAGCCGCACCTGGTGGACGCCCTCCGCGCGCAACCGGCGCAGCACCTCCAGCATCAGACGGCGCCCCAGTCCGCGCCCGCGCTGGTCGTGGGTGATGGCGAGGCTCTTGATCCAGTTCACGTAGCCGTCGGAGGTGGTGACGAACAGGACGTAGCCGTGCAGGCTCTCGCCGTCGTCGAGGACGAGGATGCGGTCGGCGTGGACGTCGTAGGCCTGGCGCAGTTCGAAGTAGTGGTACGGCTCTTCGGGGAAGGCTTCCTTGTCGAGGCGGTGGAGCTCGGGAAGGTCGGCCTCGACGACGCCTCTGAGCGTCAGGGGCCGATCCGCGCTGCTCGCTGTGGAAGGAAAACGTTTCTCTGGAAGAGCCGTCATGCCGCCCCCCTGCGGGATGGGAGTCAAGGTCACGTTGACACCCGTACGGGTGGTACGGGCGAGACGCCTGTCTGTCTGTCTTTCCGGAGTGTTCGGCAGAGTTCCGACCATCTTGAGCGGGACAATCCGGCCGTTCAAGGCCGGATCAGGGCATGAATGCATTCGCCACCATGCGCCCCCGGTGCGCCCCGGCCGGCCGAAGGACATGACGGTAATTCCCAGGACTGGTACCGTGGTCAAATGACCTTGAGATCGTCGGGGGATGTCCGGGTGCATAATGCCGACGCGCCCTGGGATTCATTCGACCCGATCGCCTACGTTGATCACAACTACCGCGACTTACAGGCAGAGGACGCGGAGATCCTGAATATTCTTCGGGAACATTTCGGTGGTCATTTCCGGAAGCAGGGCCTCGGCCCGGTATACGGCATCGACGTGGGCGCCGGCGCCAATCTCTATCCCGCGTTCTCCATGATGCCCTGGGCCGACGAGGTCACCCTCTTCGAGCACTCGCCGGGGAACGTGCGCTACCTCAAGAGTCAGATCGACTCCTACGACGACGCCTGGGACCCGTTCTGGGGCGCCCTGTGCGAGCACGAGGCGTACGCCGCCCTCGACTTCGACCCCCGCGAGCGCTTCCGCAAGGTGGCCGAGGTCGAGCAGGGCAGCATCTTCGGGCTGGAGCGCTTCGGCGCCCGCTGGTCGGTCGGGACCATGTTCTTCGTCGCCGAGTCGATGACCGCGGACCCCCGGGAGTTCACCCTGGGTGTCGAGCGCTTCATGGGCGCCCTCGCCCCCGGCGCCCCCTTCGCCGCCGCCTTCATGGAGCACTCGAAGGGCTACCACGTCGGCGAGCATTTCTTCCCGGCCTGCGACGTCGGGGAAACCGAGGTCCGCGAGAGCCTCGAACCATTCGCCGGGCCCTTCGAGGTGCAGCGGTTGAAGGCCGAGCCAGGTGTGCGCGACGGATATTCGGGAATGATCCTGGCCCACGGCTGGCGAAAGAATACGGACTCGGAAATTCCGGCCGTCTGATCAGTGGTTGTTCGACACTGCGGATCTTCACAACAGAAGAGGGACATTCCTCAAGTGACGGCAGTGCGGCCTGTGTGAGGGGCATGGGATGCAGATCAAGCCACGCCAGCATCTGCTGGACATCTGGCAGGCCATCGGCCGCCACTCCTTCGAACAAGGGCAGTGGGCCTGGGGCGAGTGGGGCGGGAAGAGCAGCGTCGCCGACGCCGAGCGGCTGCTCTGCCTGCTGTACCCGGCCACGGAGATCCCCGAGTTCCGGCTGGACGACCCCGACACCACGCAGGCGGACGTCCACCAGGCGCTGAAACGGGGCGGCGGCCGGCTCGACCTTCCGGCCAACCTGGTCAGGGCCGCCTCCGAGTTCATGCGCACGCACACCGGCGAGGACAAGAGACCCACCTTCGCGGGGGGTTACTACTTCGGCTCCGGGGACAAGTCCCAGGAACTCACCGAGGAACAGCGCCGGCTCGACGTCGTCGACTCGTTCTCCATGTCCATCACCCTCTGCCTGGCCACCCTCGGCTTCCTGAAGATCTACGAGACCAGGACCAGACGCACCGACATCCAGGAGACGATCGCCGAGCTGCGCGCGGCCACCGGCAACCGGCTCACCGCCGCCATGGTGGGCCTGCTGCGCTCCTTCACCGTCAACGCCTTCGACACCGACTCCGACCAGGGCCGCAACCTCACCGAACTCCTCGGCCAGGGACGGCTGTCGCAGCGCCAGGTGCTGACCATGTACCAGAGCCGCTTCCGCGCCCTGCGCGCCGCGATCGTCGAGAGCCTGTCCCTCGGCATCGACGTCGAGGAAGGCCTCAAGGACGAGAACCAGTACTTCGAGTGCGGCTGGGCGTGGAGCATCGTCAAGGACGCACCCGAGGTCGAGACCGACGAGGCCATCGGGCCGCAGCCCAAGGGCGTCGCCCGCGCGGTGCCGTACCTGTACTTCACCGTGGTCGCCCTCGACGGCATCCAGGACCTGTTCTCCGAGCGCACCCTCACCCTGGGCCTGCTCAACGCCGAACAGCAGAAGCTCGCCGAGGCGCTCCGGCTGCGCTGGGAGCTGACCCAGCAGTACTGGTCCGGCATCGCCCGCTTCGACCCCGACCGCTGGCCCCTGGAGGACATCCCCTGGCGTACGACGGGACAGGAGCTGGAGTCCGAGTACTTCTCCCTCTCCGTGGCCGCCATCCTCGTCCACGACCTGATGCGGCGCCGGGCCACCGACGACGACCTCGCCCGCACCGTCACCGTCATGGAGCGCCTCGCCGAACGCGGCCGCATCACCAGCCGGATGACGCGCGACGACCCCAAGGTCTTCGAACTGCACAACGCGGGCGTCAAACTGCCCCTCCAGGGCGGCGAACAGCTCGGCGCGCCCATGACCTGGTCGCTGCACGACTTCTCGGCGCAGCTGCTGAAGCGGACCATCCAGCTGCGCACCCTGTCGCGCAACCTCGCCTCGCACGACCGGCTGCTCAGCCTCGCCGAGGACGCCTTCGGCCACATGTGGCGGCGCCGCATCCGGGAGGGCGAGGGCACCGGCCTGTGGGACAACGTCCACGCCGCCTACCCCGGCGCGGAGATCGTCACCCGCCATGTACCGGTGTCGTGGAACATCACCGAGCGGGTCGCCGAGGTGATGGTCCAGGTCCACGAGATGTACCGGCAACCCCCTGTGCGCAGCTCCGAACTGACCGAACTGGCCGGGGCGTTGCTCAGCGAGGCCGCCCACCTCCTGGGCAACGAACAGATGGAGGCCGCCCCTTCCGACGACGGACGGCACGGGATGCAACTGCGGAACATCGAGGTCAAGTTGCGCCGCGCCCGCGACCTGCTCGACCAACGCCCCGGCACCGCCTACGCGTTGGCGCTCGACGTGCTGGGCCAGCTCGACGCGCTCACCCGGGCCCGCGAGGCCGCGGCCCAGGGACGGTGACGGCGTGCTGATCTTCGCCGCCTCCGACAAGGGGGGCACGGGCCGCTCCGTCACCAGCGCCAACCTCGCCTACCACCGGGCACTGGCCGGGGACGACGTCTGCTACCTGGACTTCGACTTCGGCTCGCCCACCGCCTCGGCCGTCTTCGACGTCGCCGACGCCCGCCTCGCCATCGAGGGCGGCGGCCTGCACTCCTACCTCGACGGCCAGGTCGTCGAGCCCGAGCGCATAGACGTCTGGGCCGTCACCGAGCACCAGGTGCTGCGCGACCCGCCGCCCGGCTGCGGACGCCTCGTTCTGATGCCCGGCGACGTCGGCGGCGGCGAGTTCGCCACCACCGGCGACCACGTGCGGCTCTGCGCCGACCTGCTGATGAAACTGTCCTACGAGTTCGACCTGGTCTTCGTGGACCTGAGCGCCGGCCGCTCGTACGCCGTCGACATGGTCCTGGAGGCCACCGCACGGCCGGAGATGAGCCACGTCACCGCCCGTTGGCTGGTGTTCCACCGCTGGACCCGCCAGCATGTGGCCGCCGCCGCGAGCCTGGTCCTGGGCGAGCGCGGCATCGTCGCCGCGGGGGTCGACCGCGGCCACGACGAGGAGGCGCTGCGCGGCGCCATCCGCTTCGTACGGGCCGCCGTACCCGACCCCGAGTCGCCGCTGTGGTCCCAGGTCTCGCCGACCCAGTCGGCGTGGCTGCGCAAGGCCGACGCCGACCTCAAGCAGCTCGCCTCCGCCCACGGCATCGGCTACAGCCAGGTCCTCGGCTCCATCCCCCTCGAACCGGTCCTGCAGTGGCGCGAGCAGCTCATCACCGACGAGGACGTGCTCGACAGCCAGATCGCCAACATGGAGACGTGGCAGGCGCTCAGCCGGCTGGCCGCCCGGATCACCGACGACAAGCACTGGGAGCAGGTGTGACCGAGGCCGTCTTCCGGGAGACCACGGCGCAGCCCCGCACCCGGTCCGTGCAACTGTCCCACCTCTCCCTGGAGTTGGGGCATCTCTACATGGAGGACTTCGAGGCGGGCCCGGAGCGGCTGCGCGAGCACTTCGCCGAGGTGCGGCTGTGGGTGGAGGCCGTCCGCGCCTCCGTCGCCCGCCGCACCGGCGACAAGCGGCCCCGCATCAGCACCTGCTTCCTCATCGACGACTACTTCACCCGCTTCTCGACACCCGCCGAACTCGTCCCGCTGGTGCTGAAGGAGGCCGAGAAGGCGGGCCTGGGCATCGACTACCTGGCCCGTGAGTCGGGCTGCGCGGTGGCCGACCGGATCGACATCGCCGAATCCGTAGCCCACCGACTGGTCGAGTCGCCGCCGCCGGGCAGCAACGGCTCGCGCCCGCCCGTGGGCCAGACCGGCTGGCTCGCCAACGGCCGGCGCACCCCCACCACCGAGCGCGCCGCCCTGGGCGAGGTCAGGAGCTGGCAGCCGCCGGAGGAGACCGCGGCCCGCAACCACTCCGTGTTCATGGACGTCGAGCTGTGGTCCGAGCAGGACGGCCGGCGGCTGTGGTCCTGCCCGTTCCTGGCCGCCGTCTGGCAGCTGGCCCGGCTCGGACTGTTACGCCACCTCGGCGAGCCGGTGCTCGTCCCGCGCCCCTGGGACGGCGCGGAGTTCCCGCACGACTGGGACCGGCTGCCGGCCCTGCTCCAGCTCAACCCGCGGGCCGCGGCCTTCAGCGCCTACCGCACCTGCACCCTGCTGCCCAACCGCTTCCTGGCCGTCGAGGACGCCGTACGGCTCATCCTCGACCAGACCCAGGTCGACGCCGAGGCCCTGCGCCAGGTCACCGAACGCTCCAAGGCCGAAAAGGTCGAGGTACCGGACGCGGTCGCCCAGCGGGCCACGTACATCTTCTACGAGGACCCGGCGGCCGGCCCGTCCTCCGGTGGGCGCTGACATGACGAGGCCCTTCGGACAGCCCGCGCCCCCGGCCCTGGCCTGCGGCGAGGTGCGCACCTGTCTGCTGCCGTCCTTCCAGGCACTGGACGGCCGGGCCGCCGCCGGGCTGCTCAGACTGCGCGCCGACGAACACGTCCGGGTCTCCGAGCGGCCCAACCTGTACGCCCTTTCCCCCGAGACGCTGACCGGAGTGGACTGCCGGCTGCCCACCGCCAACGGCACCAAGGTCCGTGCCGTCGGCACCGTGGCCGCCCGCGCGGCACTCACCGAGGGCCGGCTGCTGCAGGCCACCGCCTACTTCAGCGCCCCGCCCGCGGGCCCCGACACACGCCGCCCGTGGGGGCACTACCTGGTGCGGCCCGGAGTCGTCGAGCCGTTCGGCAGGCTGCCCGAACAGTCCACCGCGCAGGGCGTGCTGCAGGGCGCGGGCCGCGGGGAGCTGGACCTCGGGGCGATCGCCGAGGCGCTGCTGGCGCGGCTGCTGCGCCACCCGCTGCTCGACCGCAAGGTCCCCTTCAAGTCCCGGCGCACGCACCTGCGTTGGGTCGCCCGCCGGGTCCCGGAGGGGGAGCGGGCGGAACTGACCCGGTTCACGCTGGCCGAGGACGGCCTGCGGACCGTGGAACTGAGGCTGCCGGAGAACACACCGGTGGCCGCGGCCGCCGGGCTGTGCGAGGACCTCGCGCTGCACGACTGGCTTTTGACGACCGTGGTGCACATGCTGGAGACCAGCCGGCTCGCCGCGGCGGACGGGCCCGCGGCGGTCCAGGCCCTGCGCCCGGCCGTCGACCATCTGCTGCACCTGTGGATGCCGCACGCGCGGGTGGACCGCTCGCTGGTCCACCTGTGGGAAGCACTGGAGCGGGAACCGGGCTTCACCCGCCAGTGGCAGAACCTGGTCCAGCGCATCCGGGACCAACTGGCCGTCCAGGCGATCCCGTTGCCCCACCAGGCACTGAGCACGAACTGAGGACGGCACCAACCACATACCCGACGGGGGAGACACATGAGCGGAGCGTCGTTAACGACAGGGGACAACGGGGCGGGAGCGCCGCGGCAGGGCATACCCAAGCTGTTCTGGAAGATCCTCATCACAGCGTCGGCGGCGGGCGGCGCCTTCCTGCTGACCGTCCTGCTGAACGGGGACGACAACAACATCTGGCAGTGGGTGGCGTCCATCGTCCTCGGCAGCGCCACACTGATCGTCCAGTACCTCGTGGACTTCGGCGAGCGCCTCGAGGTGGTCGAGAAGAGCCAGCGCCGGCACATCGACGACATGAAGCAGAGCCTGGCCAACCACCACGCGGAGATGCGGGCGGCCGTCGACCAGAGCTTCGCCAAGATCAACGAGGCGACGGAGCTGTTCAGCAAGGTCGACGGCTCCGTGCTGCGCTCCGAGGAGGTGACCCGGCTGGTCAAGGCGTACACGCAGGTCGGCGACGAGGCGCCGGGGATCGTCAAGAGCTTCGCGGAGGAGGAGCTGAAGCGTCTGGCCGAGCTCATGGAAGATCTCATCAGCGGCCGCGCGGACTCCTCTTTCGAGAACCACGAATGGCTGATCGACCTCGCCCTGTGCGTCAAGAAGACGCTCTACGCCACCAGCACGACAGTCGACCGGGATTTCTGGTCCAGTGAACCCGCGAAGCGCTATCTGGTGGCACAGGAGAAGGCCATCAAAACCCGCGGCGTGGAGGTCCGGCGGCTGTTTCTCGTGGACGAGCCGGACGAGGTCACCGAGGCCCTGAGGCAGATCTGCCAGCGTCAGCGCAGGCACGGCATCGACGCGCGGATCGGCGTGCAGTCACAGCTCGATCCGGGCGGCACGGTGATGGACTTCATCATCTTCGACGGCGAACTGTGCTACGAAACGCGACCCGATCACCATGTCAGGCCCGACATGACGATGCTGAGGATGAAGCGGGAGCACGTCGAGGACCGCATCAGCCAGTTCGACGAGCTGTGGGCGGCGACGGAGCCGGAACCGGAGCCCGAGGCGGAACCGGGCCGTGCGCCGCGCCGACTGCGCCGGGTCGCCGAGTGAAATAATCCGAATAGCATAAACCTCTTCCGCTGCGCCGTGGTCGCAGTTCACAGACTCCTGCCGAGTGTAGGGGTGTCAGGCAGCCGGGTTACGGAAAAGCGTGAAACCCAAAAAGAAAGGGGAGCACGCTTGAGGCGCAATCGACATGCCGCCGCCCGGAATTGTGAACTGTTTTTGCTACGGTCGTTAAGGAGAGGAAATGAAACCTCCCGTCGGAACTCATGTCGTGGACACCCGCACCGGAAGAATCGGCATCGTCATGGGGCATGTAGGACCGTACGTCCAACTCAGACCGTACGGCGGAGGACGGGAGTGGGACGCCGAGCCCGGGGCGCTGCGCGCGGCCACCCGGGCCGAGCGGCTCGGCGCGGCGACGGCCCAAGCCGACGCCCGCAGCGGCGGTGAGATCCCTTGACGTGAGTAGGGTGCGGGGCCATGGGTCTGTGGAACATACGGAGATGGACGAAGCCGAAGCCGCGCACCGGCAGGCGGTACCCCACCCCGCTCACCGCGCACCAGCTGTGGATGGTGTCGCTGAGCGCCCCGGTGAGCCGTGACCACGACGCCTCCCGCACGACCCTGTACCCCTTCACCCGCATCGACGACGACGGCGCCCGCGGCTGGCTGGCCGACCAGTGGGAGATCACCTCGCGGGAGGAACTCGTCGACCGGCTCGACGGGCTGTCCCGCAGCGGCTACCGGGCCCGCGCCCAGCGGCTGCTCGGCGTCTCGCCGCTCGCCTGGGACGCCGCGCTGTACGTCGACATCGCCCGGCGCGGTTTCGCCGCCGGGCTGATCGCCGAGGCCGAGGCCTGGACCGCGCTGAAGAACATCGTGCCGTCGGTGGTGTCGGCGTACTCCTCCTGGCAGGAGTACGCCGACCACTACCTGCTGGGGCGCAAGGTGTGGCGGGACGGGCTGGAGGCCGCCCGGGACCCCTCCCCGCCCGCCCCGCAGACCGTCGCCGACGCACACCTGCGCGCCCTCCTGGACCCGGCGAACCGCGCCAGCCCCTGGAACCTGGCCCCCTGGGACACCATCAGTCGCCCCGACCGGGCACGCTGACCCGCCGCCGTACGGGAGAATGGTCTCCATGAGGGGCACGCGATGAGTCTTTTCCGGGACGACGGCATCGTCCTGCGCACCCAGAAACTGGGCGAGGCGGACCGGATCATCACGCTGCTCACGCGCGGGCACGGGCGGGTGCGGGCCGTGGCCCGGGGGGTGCGGCGGACCAAGTCCAAGTTCGGGGCGCGTCTGGAACCGTTCTCCCACGTCGACGTGCAGTTCTTCGCGCGGGGCAGCGAGCTGGTGGGGCGCGGGCTGCCGCTGTGCACACAGAGCGAGACCATCGCCCCGTACGGCGGGGGGATCGTGACCGACTACGCCCGCTACACCGCCGGTACGGTCATGCTGGAGACCGCCGAGCGGTTCACCGACCACGAGGGCGAACCGGCCGTGCAGCAGTACCTGCTGCTCGTCGGTGCCCTGCGGACCCTGGCCCGCGGCGAGCACGCCCCGCACCTCGTGCTGGACGCCTTCCTGCTGCGCTCCCTCGCCGTCAACGGCTACGCCCCCAGCTTCAGCGACTGCGCGAAGTGCGGGATGCCGGGGCCGAACCGCTTCTTCTCCGTCGCCTCCGGCGGCTCGGTGTGCGTGGACTGCCGGGTGGCCGGCAGCGTCGTACCGTCCCCGCAGACCCTGGAACTCCTCGCCGCGCTGCTTACGGGAGACTGGGAGACCGCGGACGCGTGCGAGCCGCGGTACGTGCGGGAGGGGAGCGGGCTGGTGTCCGCCTATCTGCACTGGCACATGGAACGCGGGCTGCGTTCGCTTCGTTACGTAGAGAAGTAAGCGGTAAGAGGAGACGAGAAGCAGATGGTCGTACGCGGGATCCTGGGAAGCCGGCGCCGCGAGTACAAGGCACCCGAGCCGCACCCGTCCGGCGCCCGCGCGCCGAAGCTCCCGGGCGAGCTGGTCCCGAACCATGTGGCCATCGTCATGGACGGCAACGGCCGCTGGGCGAAGGAGCGCGGACTGCCCCGCACGGAGGGCCACAAGGTCGGCGCCGAGCGGGTGGTGGACGTCCTGCAGGGCGCGATCGAGATGGGCGTCGGCAGCATCTCCCTCTACGCCTTCTCCACCGAGAACTGGAAGCGCTCGCCCGACGAGGTCCGCTTCCTGATGAACTTCAACCGCGACTTCATCCGCAAGAGCCGTGACACGCTCGACCAACTCGGCGTCCGGGTGCGGTGGGTGGGCCGGATGCCCAAGCTGTGGAAGTCGGTCGCCAAGGAGCTCCAGATCGCCCAGGAGCAGACCAAGGACAACGACCGGCTGACCCTGTACTTCTGCATGAACTACGGCGGCCGCGCCGAGATCGCCGACGCCGCGCAGGCCATGGCCGAGGACGTGAAGGCCGGCCGGCTCGACCCGTCGAAGATCAACGAGAAGACCCTCGCCAAGTACCTGTACTACCCGGACATGCCGGACGTGGACCTGTTCCTGCGGCCCAGCGGCGAGCAGCGCACCTCCAACTACCTGATCTGGCAGAGCGCCTACGCCGAGATGGTCTTCCAGGACGTGCTGTGGCCCGACTTCGACCGCCGCGACCTGTGGCGGGCCTGCGTCGAGTTCGCCTCCCGCGACCGCCGCTTCGGCGGCGCCGTCCCGAACGAGCAACTGCTGGCCATGGAGGCCGCGATGCGGGGCAACGACCCCGCCGAGTAGCCTCCCGGCCGAAGATCGCCGGTACCATCCCGCCTCATGGTCATGGACATGGGGCGGGACGCCGAGCAGGGCGTGGTCGAGCTGACGTATCAGCCGGTCATGGGGGATTTCGTGGGGGCGCTGAGGGAGCGCAACCGGCTCAGGAAGCGGGGATGGGTGCGGTCCTGGGCCGTCGGCCTGCTGGCGTTCGCCTTCGTGTTGAACGCCGCGCTCTCCGCGGCGGGGCGGGACAGGTCCGACTGGTTTCTGCTGATCTGGATGCCCCTGACGCTGGTTCTGCTGCTTCTCACCCCGAGACTTCAGGCCCGCGCGTTCCTCAAGCTCGCCGCCCGCAACGGCACTTACCGTGCGACCGTGACGGACGCCGGGCTGACGATGGCGACCGACAACACCACGACGTCGGTGAAGTGGGCGGCGCAGCCCCGCTATCGGGAGACGAAGGACGCGTTCCTCACCTACAGCGACGACAAGAACGCCAGCTGCTTCACGGTGCTGCCCAAGCGGGGCCTCGCCGCCCCCGCCGACACGGACCGGCTGCGTGCGATCCTCGACCGCCACCTGGCCCGCGTCTGAGTCAGTTCCCGGCGGCGGCGCACTCCGCGCAGGTGCCGAAGATCTCCACGGTGTGGGCCACGTTCACGTACCCGTGCTCGGCGGCGATCGCCTCCGCCCACTTCTCCACGGCGGGTCCCTCGACCTCGACGGCCTTGCCGCACACCCGGCAGACCAGATGGTGGTGGTGCTCGCCGGAGGAGCAGCGGCGGTAGACGGACTCGCCCTCGGAGGTGCGCAGGACGTCGACCTCGCCGGCGTCGGCGAGGGACTGCAGGGTGCGGTACACGGTGGTCAGACCGACCGAGTCGCCCTTGTGCTTGAGCATGTCGTGGAGCTCCTGCGCGCTGCGGAACTCGTCGACCTCGTCGAGGGCCGCCGCCACGGCGGCACGCTGCCGGGTGGCGCGGCCCTTCACGGGCGGTCCAGCGGTCGTCACCGGGTCCTCCTTCTGCGGCTCGCGTCCACGACGCCTGCCGGGCCATTGTGCCAGCCCGGCCCGGGCGCGGTCAGACGCCGACCTCGCCGACGGCCTCCCGGGCGGCCGGGATCGCGCACTCGGCGGGCTCCCCGACGGGCCGCGCGGCCGCCGCAGCCCGGGCCCGCCGCCGGGCCAGGGGAGCGGCGAGCGCGGTCAGCAGCAGGAAGGCCGCGATGGTCAGCAGCACGATCGTCGCGCCGGGCGGTACGTCCTGGTAGTAGGAGGTGACCGTGCCGCCGATGGTCACCGTCACCCCGATCGCCACGGCGATCGCGAAGGTCGCCGCGAAACTGCGGCTGAGCTGCTGGGCGGCGGCCACGGGCACCACCATCAGCGCGCTGACCAGCAGCAGGCCCACCACCCGCATCGCGACCGTCACCGTGACCGCCGCCGTGACGGCGGTCAGCAGGTTCAGCGCGCGCACGGGCAGTCCGGTCACCCGCGCGAACTCCTCGTCCTGGCTGACCGCGAACAGCTGGCGGCGCAGGCCGAGCGTGACCAGCACGACGAAGCCGGCCAGCAGACAGATCGCCGTCACGTCCGACGGCGACACGGTCGACAGGGAGCCGAACAGGTACGACGTGAGGTTGGCGTTGGAGCCGCCGGGCGCGAGGTTGATGAACATCACGCCGCCGGCCATGCCGCCGTAGAAGAGCATCGCGAGGGCGATGTCGCCGCGGGTGTGGCCGTACCAGCGGATCAGCTCCATCAGGACCGCGCCGAGCACGGAGACGAGTGTCGCCATCCACACCGGGGAGGCGGACAGCAGGAAGCCGAGGCCGACGCCGGTCATCGCCACGTGGCCGATGCCGTCGCCCATGAGGGCCTGGCGGCGCTGGACGAGGTAGATGCCGATCGCCGGGGCGGTGACGCCGACGAGGACGGCGGCGAGCAGGGCCCGCTGCATGAAGGCGTAGTCGAGGAAGTCCATCACAGTTCCTTCAGCCCAGCAGTCCCGTGCGCAGCGGCCCGGGCTCGTGGGGGTGGACGTGGTCGTGGCCGGGCAGGGCGTGCTGGCCGACCGCCTTCGGGGGCGGGCCGTCGTGCAGGACGCAGCCGTCGCGCAGGACGACCGCGCGGTCGATCAGCGGTTCCAGCGGCCCGAGTTCGTGCAGGACGAGCAGGACGGTCGCACCGGCCGCGACCTGCTCGCGCAGGGTCCGCGCCAGCACCTCCTGGCTGGCCAGGTCCACGCCCGCCATCGGCTCGTCCATGATCAGCAGTTCCGGTTCGGCGGCGAGCGCGCGGGCGATCAGGACGCGCTGGTGCTGGCCGCCGGACAGGGCGTTCACGGAGTCCTTGGCCCGGTCCGCCATGCCCACCAGCTCCAGGGCCCTGCGTACGGCCGCGTGGTCGGCCTTGCGCAGCACGCCGAAGCGGGCCCGGGACAGCCGGCCGGAGGAGACGATCTCGGTGACCGTGGCGGGGACGCCCCCGGCGGCCGTCGTGCGCTGCGGTACGTAGCCCACCCGCGCCCAGTCCCGGAACCGCCCGCGCTCGGTGCCGAACAGCTCGACGCGCCCGGCGCTCACCGGCACCTGGCCGATGATCGTGCGGATGGCCGTCGACTTGCCGGAGCCGTTGGCGCCGAGCAGCGCGACGACCTCACCGCGTGCCACGGTGAGGTCGATTCCGCGCAGGACGGGGCGCGAGCCCAGGTCGGCGCGGACGCCGCGCAGGGATATGACGGGCTCGTTCATGCCGTCCCGGGATGTCATTTCTCTCCCAGAGCGCTCTGCAGGGCCTTGAGGTTGGCCTCCTGGACGGAGAAGTAGTCCGTGCCGCGGGACTTGGCCGTGATGCCCTCGATCGGGTCCAGGACGTCCGTCTTCAGGCCTGCGTCGGAGGCGATGGTCTTCGCGGTCCTGTCGCTGACGAGCGTCTCGTAGAAGACGGTGGTGACGCCGTCGGCCTTGGCCATCGTCTCCAGCTGCCGCACCCGCGCCGCGCTGGGCTCGGACTCGGGGTCGAGGCCGTTGATGGCCTCCTCGGTCAGGCCGTAGCGCTCGGCGAGGTAGCCGAAGGCGGCGTGGGTGGTGACGAAGACCTTGGACTTGGTGTGCGCGAGGCCGTCCTTGAACTGCGTGTCGAGGGCGTGCAGCCTCTTCACCAGCGTCGCGGTGTTCTTCCGGTAGTCGGCGGCGTGCTCGGGGTCGGCCTTCTGGAAGGCCTTGCCGACTCCCTCGGCGACCTGGGCGTAGCGCACCGGGTCGAGCCAGATGTGGGGGTCGAGGCCGGAGAGTTCCTCGTTCTTCGAGTCGTCGTGGGAGGCCGCGTGGCCGCCGACCTCGTTGCCGTGCTTCTCCAGCGAGGTCAGGGAGGCGGCGTCGATCTTGGTCTTCACCTCGGACTGGGCCACCGCGTCGTCGACGGAGGGCTGGAGGTTCTTCAGGTAGAGCACCGCGTCGGAGTCCTGGAGCTGCGCGGTCTGCCGGGCGCTGATCTCCAGGTCGTGCGGCTCCTGGCCGGGCTGGGTCAGGCTCGTGACGTGCACATGGGAGCCGCCGATCCGCTCGGCGAGGAAGACCATCGGGTAGAACGACGCGACGACGTCGAACTTCCCCGTGCCTGCCGCCGCCGCGCTGTCGCCGGAGCAGCCGGTGAGCGTGCCGAGGCCGAGGGCGGTGACGGCCGCCAGGGCCACCGCGGATATGCGCTGTCGTCGTACGTTCATGACAGTCATTTTCATCAAACATGGAAACCGTTGTCAACAAACGATCCGACGGTCACCGATTTGATTGAGGGGCAGCCCCCGCCGGTACCCTGAAGCATTCGCTGGAAGCATCTCGCTTCGTCGCCCGTCGTCGTAATGAAGAGAGCACCGTGGCCGCCGACAAGATCGACACCATCGTCAGCCTGAGCAAGCGCCGTGGCTTCGTATTCCCCTGCAGTGAGATCTACGGTGGCCAGCGCGCCGCCTGGGACTACGGGCCGCTGGGTGTCGAGTTCAAGGAGAACATCAAGCGCCAGTGGTGGCGCTACATGGTGACGTCGCGCGAGGACGTGGTCGGCATCGACTCGTCCGTCATCCTGGCCCCCGAGGTCTGGGTCGCCTCCGGTCACGTCGCCACCTTCACGGACCCGCTGACCGAGTGCACCTCCTGCCACAAGCGGTTCCGCGCGGACCACCTGGAGGAGGCCTACGAGGCCAAGCACAAGCGCCTCCCGGAGAACGGTCTGGCGGATGTGAACTGCCCGAACTGCGGCAACAAGGGCCAGTTCACCGAGCCCAAGCAGTTCTCCGGCCTGCTCTCGACGCACCTCGGCCCCACGCAGGACTCCGGCTCCATCGCCTACCTGCGCCCCGAGACCGCCCAGGGCATCTTCACCAACTTCGCCCAGGTGCAGACCACTTCGCGCCGCAAGCCGCCGTTCGGCATCGCGCAGATGGGCAAGTCCTTCCGCAACGAGATCACGCCCGGCAACTTCATCTTCCGCACCCGCGAGTTCGAGCAGATGGAGATGGAGTTCTTCGTCAAGCCGGGCGAGGACGAGAAGTGGCAGGAGTACTGGATGGAGCAGCGCTGGAGCTGGTACACCGGTCTCGGCCTGCGTGAGGAGAACATGCGGTGGTACGAGCACCCGAAGGAGAAGCTCTCCCACTACTCCAAGCGCACCGCTGACATCGAGTACCGCTTCCAGTTCGGCGGCAGCGAGTGGGGCGAGCTGGAGGGCGTCGCCAACCGCACCGACTACGACCTGAACGCCCACGGCAAGGCCTCCGGCCAGGACCTCTCCTACTTCGACCAGGAGGCCGGCGAGCGCTGGACGCCGTACGTCATCGAGCCCGCGGCCGGTGTCGGCCGTACGCTGCTGGCCTTCCTCCTCGACGCCTACGTCGAGGACGAGGCGCCGAACGCCAAGGGCAAGATGGAGAAGCGCACGGTGCTGCGGCTCGACCACCGCCTGGCGCCGGTCAAGGTCGCCGTGCTCCCGCTGTCCCGGAACCCCGAGCTGTCGCCGAAGGCCAAGGGCCTCGCCCAGGCGCTGCGGCAGAACTGGAACATCGAGTTCGACGACGCCGGCGCCATCGGCCGCCGCTACCGCCGCCAGGACGAGATCGGCACGCCGTACTGCGTGACCGTCGACTTCGACACCCTGGACGACAACGCGGTGACGGTGCGCGAGCGGGACTCCATGAAGCAGGAGCGCGTGTCGCTGGACCAGATCGAGGGATACCTGGCGGGCCGCCTGCTGGGCTGCTGACGTCCGCCGCGGTGCCGTGCAAGCGCCGGGCGGGGCCGAGGAGACTCGGTCCCGCCCGGCGCTTGTGTGTCAACGCCCTTGCAGGGACTTCACGTTGTCGCCGAAGGTCCAGTTCTTCGAGCCGTCCCAGTTGACCGACCAGGTCATCAGGCCCTTGAGGGAGCTGCCGTAGTGCTTCCAGGCCTGGGAGACGAGGGACGGTGACATGTGGCCGCCGCCGGCGCCCGGCTGGGCGGGCAGGCCGGGGACCTGCTTGTCGTAGGGCACCCTGACCGTCGTGCCCTGCACGACCAGGCCCTTGTTCAGGCAGTCCGTCTGGGCCGTGAAGCCCTGCACCGTGCCCGCCTGGTAGGAGTCTCCCGAGCAGCCGTACATGCTGCCGTTGTAGTACTGCATGTTGAGCCACCACAGGCGGCCGTTGTCGGCGTACTTCTTGATGATCGGCAGGTACGCGCCCCAGATCGAGCCGTAGGTGACGCTCCCGCCGGTGACGTAGGCCGTCTCCGGGGCCATGGTGAGCCCGAAGCCCGCCGGCATCCGCGCCAGGACTCCGTCGATGATGCGGATCAAGTTGGCCTGCGAGGTGGAGAGTTGGGAGATGCTGCCGCTGCCGACCAGGCCCGTCTCGATGTCTATGTCGATGCCGTCGAAGTTGTACTTCTTCAAGATCGGGACGATCGTCGCCACGAAGCGGTCGGCGACCGCCTGTGAGCCGAGGTCGATGCCGGCCGCGGCGCCGCCGATCGACAGCAGGATCGTCTGGCCTGAGGCCTTCGCCGCGCACATCTCCGCGGGCGTGGCCACCTTCACGCCCGCGTCCATGCCGTCCTCCCACAGGGCCGTTCCGTCCGAACGGATCACCGGGAAAGCCGCGTTGATCACGTTGTAGCCGTGGGCGGGGATGCGGGAGTCGGTGATCGGGGTCCAGCCGAAGGGCGGGTGGACGCCGTTGGCGGAGCCGTCCCAGTTCTCCCAGTAGCCCTGCAGGACCTTGCCGGAGGGGCGCGACTTCGGCGCGCAGGTGTCGGCGGCGGAGGCGGTGGGGGCCGCCGGCAGCTGGGTGAGACAGGCCGTCGCCAGCGCGGCGGCGAGCAGGGACAGGGTGCGGCGGAGCATACGGGCCTCCCGGTGGGGGTGCGGTGAGGTGTCGTAGGCATGACAGTGCTCTGGTCCAGACCTCTCGTCAATAGGTCTGGACCAGGTTGGGTCGGGGTGCTTGCGGCGGCCTGGCGACGGAGTTGGAATGACAGATATTGAAATCTGTCAGCTGTCATGTCAGGGTGGTGGCATGACGATGCGAACCCGAACCCTCGGCATCACCGGCCCCCAGGTCTCCGCCCTCGGCCTCGGCTGCATGGGCATGTCCGGCATGTACGGCGACGCGGACCGCGCAGAATCCGTCGCCACCATCCACGCCGCCCTGGAGGCCGGCGTGACCCTGCTCGACACCGGCGACTTCTACGGCATGGGCCACAACGAACTCCTGATCGCCGAAGCCCTGCGCACCGCCCCGGCCGCCCTCCGGGAGAACGCCCTGGTCAGCGTGAAGTTCGGCGCCCACCGCGCTCCGGACGGCGAGTGGCTCGGCTACGACGCCCGCCCGGCCGCCGTGAAGACCTGGGCCGCGTACTCCCTCCAGCGCCTCGGCGTCGACCACATCGACGTCTACCGGCCCGCCCGGCTCGACCCGAACGTGCCGATCGAGGAGACCGTCGGCGCGATCGCGGAACTGGTCGAGCAGGGATACGTCCGCCACATCGGGCTCAGCGAGGTCGGCGCGGAGACCATCCGCCGGGCCGCCGCCACCGCCCCGATCGCCGACCTCCAGATCGAGTACGCGCTCATCTCCCGCGGGCCCGAGCGGGAGATCCTGCCCACCCTGCGCGAGCTGGGCATCTCCGTCACCGCCTACGGGGTGCTCTCCCGCGGGCTGATCTCCGGTCACGTCACACCAGGGCAGGGGTTCGCCGCGAACGACTTCCGCGCCCACACGCCCCGCTTCCAGGGCGAGAACCTCCAGCACAACCTCCGCCTGGTCGAATCCCTGCGCAAGATCGCCGAGCAGAAGGGCGTCTCCGTCGCCCAGATCGCCATCGCCTGGGTGCTCTCGCGGGGCGACGACATCGTGCCGCTGGTCGGCGCCCGCACCCGCGAGCGGCTCGGCGAGGCCCTGGGCGCCCTGGACGTGACCCTGGACGCGGCCGACCTCGCCGCGATCGAGGCGGCCGTACCGGCGGACGCGGCGGCCGGCGAGCGGTACGCGCCCGCGCAGATGGCCATGCTCGACAGCGAACGCTGATCGCGGTGCCGGGTACCGTCTAGCCATGCCTCCGACCAGCGAGACCCTGACCGCCGAGCGCATCCTCGCCGCCACCGAGGAGGTGCTGCGCCGCCACGGCCCGGCCAAGGCCACCGTGGTCGACGTGGCCCGCGCGCTCGGCGTCAGCCACGGCAGCGTCTACCGGCACTTCCGGACCAAGGCAGCGCTGCGGGAGGCGGTGACCAAGAGGTGGCTGGACCGGACGACACAGGTCCTCGCCGGGATCGCCGCCGACGCCGGACGGGACCCGGAGGCGAGGGTGCGCGAGTGGCTCGCGGCCCTCTTCGCCGCCAAGCGCCGCAAGGCCGGCGACGACCCGGAGCTGTTCGCCACGTACTCCGTGCTGACGGACGGGGCGGGCGAGGTGGTGAGCGCCCACATCACCGAACTGACCGACCAGCTCACGGAGATCGTCCGCGCCGGTGCGCAGGCGGGCACCTTCACGGTCGCCGACCCGGCGACCGCCGCCCGCGCCCTCTTCCAGGCCACGGCCCGCTTCCACGACCCGGGCTACGCCAAGGAGTGGGAACAGCCGGGCGTGCAGGGGGAGTTCGAGGCGGTGGTGGAGCTGCTGGTGCGCGGATTGTCCGCCTGACCCCGCCCAGCGGTCCTGGAATGCCCGGAAGGGGCGCCGGGCCCTCGGGGCGGGCCGCTCAGCAGTGGCAGAGCAGGTCGACGACGACCGCCTCCCCGGGGAGGTCGTCGAGGTAGCCGTTGGCCCGCTCCCAGTAGCCGTCGCTCGTCGCGTCCGTCCAGGTGCCGTCAAGGGTGAGCAGGGCGAAGCCCGGCACGGCGGCCTCGACCGCGTCCCGGCGGGCCGCGTCGTGTTCCTGAGCGAAGTACGCGACCGGGTCCTTGAGCAGGAAGGACATGTCGAAGTGCGGGTCGCCCGCGACGGCCCGCTGCGCCACCTCCTGCACCAGCGGCTGCAGCAGATGGTCCCGCTTGGCGTCCTCCTTGGAGTACCCCTCGGGATCGGCCTCGTGGCGGGCGACGAACTCGGTGAGCGGACGGGCCGGCGGATGCGGCGCGGCCAGCTCCTCCCAGGCGGCGCGCAGGGCGTCGTACCGGTGCGCCGACCGCTGCCGCATCGCGTCGAAGTCCAGCAGGGCGCGCGGGCCGCCGTGGCACTCCAGTGGTCCGAGAGGGGCGAGGTCCGCCTTTCTTCGGGGCACGGTGGCGGGCGTGAGGAGTCTTCGGTCCCCGTCGTGCGCGGGCAGCACCAGAAACCCGCGGCCCGGTTCGGAGTGGACGGCCCACCAGTCCCACTCGCCGGCCGGGTTCCGGGCGTCGGAGAGGTCGTACGGTGCCATGGCGGCGGCTGCCGCTTTGACGAGCCTGCGCGGCTTGGTCGGCGGCAGGCACACGGTGGCGATGAATTTGGTCATGGGCGCGATCGTAGGGTGGGCGCCGGCCGCGCCGCCCGGCGGTCTCAGCCGCCGGCCACGAACCGCCAGAAGCCCCGCATCACCGGTGTGGGGGTCGGGTTCGCCATGCCCGCCTGGGTGAGCAGGATCGCGACGGTTCCGGCGGGCGGGACGATGTGGGCCGTCGTGCCGGTGCCGCCGACCCAGCCGTAGCGGCCGGGGACGTTCCAGGGGTCGGACGGGGTGACGTCGACCTGGCCGCCGTAACCCCAGCCCTGGCCCTCCAGGAAGAGCGTGGCGCGGTCGCGCTGCTCGGCCGTGAGGTGGTTGGTGGTCATACGGCTGACCGACGTGGAGGTGAGCAGGCGGTGGCCGTCCGGGGCGGTGCCGCCGTTCACCAGGAGGCGGGCGAAGGCCAGCCAGTCGTCGGCCGTGGAGACCAGGCCGCCGCCGCCCGAATGGAAGCGCGGGATACGGCTGAACTCGCCGTCCGGGGTGTCCCACAGGTGCGGGGAGCCGTCCGGGGCGGGCGCGTAGGCCGAGGTGAAGCGGTGCCGCTTCGACGGCGGGACCTCGAACGCCGTGTCCGTCATGCCCAGCGGCGCGAAGAGCCGCTCGGCCAGGAAGTCCGGGAGCGTACGGCCGGACGCCCGCTCGACCAGGATGCCCTGCAGGTCGGAGGAGGTGCCGTAGAGCCAGGCCTCGCCCGGCTGGTACAGCATCGGCACCTGGGCGAGCAGGCCCAGCCAGGTGCCCGCGTCCGGCCAGTCCTGCAGGGCGCGGCCGTCCCTCTGCACCGTGAACAGCGACCGCACCGCCGGAAGCGAGAAGTCGGAGGGGAAGCCCCAGCCGGTGCGGGAGCTGAGCAGGTCCTCGACCGTGATCGGGCGGGCGGCCGGGACCACGTCGTCCACGGGGCTCGACGGCGTCCGCACCACCGTCGGTTTCGACAGCTCCGGAAGCCATTCCTCCACCGGCGACTCCAGGGCGAACACGCCCTCCTCCACCAGCATGAGCACGGCGGCCGCCGCGATCGGCTTGGTGATGGAGGCGATACGGAAGATCGAGTCACGCGCCATCGGCGCGGTTCCGTCGGTGTCCACGGAGCCGACGGTCACCACATGGACGTCCTCGCCGCGCGCCACCAGGGCGACGGCGCCGGGCACCGTGCCGTCCTCGACATGGCGGCGCAGAACGGCCTTCAGTTCGGTCTCGGTCATCTCCGGCCTTCCGGTGCGCGGGCGGTGCGGTCAGCTGTACGACTCCTGCCGCGCCGGAAACTCATCTCTCCCGGCGCCTCAGCCCGAGGGCTCCGGCTCCGTCGGGTCCACCGTCGCCTGGTGCGCCTGAGCCAGATGCTCCTCGGCCTTCAGCCAGGGCAGGAACTGCGCCCCCTGCCGCCAGCCGCAGGTGTCACATCTGATCGTCCGCTGCAGACCGGTGCGCTGCACGCGGACGACGTGCTCGCGGCCGTGCCCGTCCCAGCGCCTCACCCGGCTCCTGTTGATCTCGAGCATGCTGCCTCCCCTCCGGCACAGGAGTGTGCAGCAAGACCAACATCAACAGGGGACCCTCCACGGTGAGTTGACCAACCCGTGGCCGATCCCACACAGGACCGCCCCCGTCAGCCGATGGTGCGGGGCAGCCGCAGGCTCAGCAGGCCCGTCACGACGATGCAGCCGAGCTGCGTCAGCAGCGTCACGACCAGGGCGTCCCGCATGCCGCTGCCCGGGACGAGGGACAGGAACAGCGTGCCCAGAGCGGCCACTCCGAGAGCGAGGGCCGACTGCTGGGTCGTCATCATCACCCCGCTGCCGACCCCGGCCCGGACCGGCTCCACCTCGGACAGCACCACCCGGTAGATGATGGGCAGTTGCAGCGCCTGGCCGCCGCCGGCGAACACCGCGCCCGGCAGCAGCTCGACCAGCCCCAGGTCCGGCCAGGACCGCCAGGCCGCCAGGGCCATCAGGCCGATGCCCAGCCCCTGGAGCAGCGCCCCGGCGGTGACCACCCGGGTGCCGTACCGGGTGACCAGGCGGGGGCCGGCGAGCGAGACGAAGAGGAACACCACGGCCATCGGTGCCAGGGCCAGTCCGGCCCGCACCGGTCCCAGGCCCGCACCCCGCTGCAAGGCCACCGCGATCACGAACATGAAGCCGCTGAAGCCCACCGAGAACGGCAGGATCATCACCAGACCGCGCCGCAACGACGTCAGCGCGAAGAGCGACGGGGGAACGAGAGGCGTGCGGCCCTGCCGGTCGGCCCGGCGCTCCACCGCGTAGAACGCCGCCGCGAGGAAGGGGAACGCCACCAGCGACAGCCACGTCCACAGCGGCCAGCCCGCCGAACGGCCCTCGGTGAGCGGCGCGAGCAGGGCGAGCAGGGACGCGGTGAGCAGGACGGTGCCGGGGCCGTCGACCGGCTCGGGGTGCCGGGAACGGGTCTCCGGGACGGCACGGGCCGCCAGCAGCAGGCCCACGACGACCACTGGCACATTCACCAGGAACACCGCCCGCCAGCCGGTGCCCGCGATGTCCGCCGCGACCAGGACCCCGCCGAGGATCTGCCCGGCGACCATGGACAGGCCGGCCGTGGCGCCGTACAGGCCCATGGCCTTCGCGCGGCGCGGCCCGGCGGTCGCCGCCTGGATGGTGGCGAGGATCTGCGGCAGCATCGCGGCGGCCGACGCGCCCTGCGCCACCCGCGCCGCCACCAGCGTCCAGGCGTCGGGCGCCAGACCGCAGGCCAGCGAGGTCAGCCCGAACGCCGCCATGCCGCCGAGGAAGAAGCGGCGCCGGCCGAACAGGTCCCCGAGCCTGCCGCCCAGGACGAGCAGCACGGCGTACGCCAACCCGTAACCGGCGACGACGAGTTCCAGGACGGACTCGCTCGCGTGCAGGTCCCGGCCGATCGTCGGCAGGGCGACGTTGACGATGAAGAAGTCGATGAGGGGCAGCGCCGCTGCCAGCAGCACGGTGAAGAGGCCGACGGCCCCGAGCGAGGGCGTCGCGGCCGGCGGCCGGACGGTACGTGGAGCGATCGTTTCGGTCACGTCATCGAGGCTGCTCCGCTGCCCAGCGTGGTACCAGAGTGTCTTTATCCTGGTAGAAGCAGTACCTGGACACAGGGTGCCGGGAGGGGCACGGTAGAGGCATGACGACCATCGCCCAGGAGACGGTGACCGCGCGCTCGCGCGGCACGGGCGCCGAGGTCCGGCGGCACGAGCTGGCGGCCTTCCTGCGCAGCCGCCGCGAGCGGATCGCCCCGGAGGAGGTCGGCCTCCCGCGCGGGCGGCGACGCCGCACACCAGGGCTGCGCCGCGAGGAGGTCGCCCAGCTCTCCGCCGTCGGCGTCACCTGGTACACGTGGCTGGAGCAGGGCCGCGACATCCAGGTCTCCGTCCAGGTCCTCGACGCCCTCGCCCGCACCCTGATGCTCGACCCCACCGAGCGCGCCCACCTCTTCCAGCTCGCCGGCGCGGTCGACCCGACACCGGCCCTGATCTGCCCGTCGGTGACGCCGGCGCTGCGCGCCATGCTGGAACAGCTCGAGCCGTACGCCGCGAGCATCCAGAACAGCCGGTACGACATCCTCGCCCACAACCGCGTCCTCGGGCTGCTGCTGTGCGACCTGGCGGCGGTGGCGCCGGAGGACCGCAACTGCCTCCTGCTCTCCTACACCAACCAGGAGTGGCGCGACTCGATCGTGCACCTGGAGGAGACCCGCCGCCTCATGGCCGCCCGGCTGCGCGCCGCCATGGCCGGGCACCTCGGCGAGCCGGCCTGGAAGCTGCTGCTCAAGCGGCTGCGCGCATACCCGGAGTTCTGCGAGGCATGGGAGCGGCACGAGGTGGTCGTGGCCCACAGTAAGCGCAAGGAGTTCCTCAACCGCCTGGTGGGACGAGTCGTGGTGGACCAGACCGAGCTGTGGCTGGGACCGGAAGTGGGCTCACGGCTGGTGACGTACGTCCCGGCGGACGACGAAACGCGAGCCAGGATGGAGGAACTCCATGCGATAGCGCTGGCCAGGGAGGCACGCTGACGGGCCGCGAGAGACGGCCCGAGATCACGCCGGGGGCCGGGACGCGACCTGAAGGGGCGCGGGGAACTGCGCGATCAGCCCCCACCCGGCCGCACCCGCCGGACTACGCACTCACCCCTGTGGGTTGGCGCACCTCCGCCGACGACAGCTTTTCGGCGGTCCGCTCCGCGGTCCCCCGCGCCCACGGCCCCGTGGTCACCGCCCCGAGGGTGAACACCGCCACACCACAGCCGACGAGCACCCACCACCCCGGTACCGAAGCCGAAACGAACGCCGACCTGTACGACGACCCCTCCACGCCGGAGGCCAGCACCGCCCCGATCACCGCGACGCCCAGCGTCTGACCCAGCTGCCGGCTCGTGGAGGCCACCGCCGCGGCGACCCCCGCCTGCGCCCGCGGCATGCCCGACACCGCCGTGTTGGTGATCGGCGCGTTCACGAATCCGAAGCCGACGCCGAACAGCACGTACCCGACGAACAGCGTCGTGTTCGAGGTCTCCGCGTCGAACGCCGCGAACAGCACCGCGCTCACCGTCATCGCCACACCGGCGACCATGAGGGACAGCCGTGGCCCCCGGCTGCCGACCAGCCGTCCGGACACCGGCGCGCACAGGAACATCGGCACCGCCATCGGCAGCATCCACAGCCCCGCGTGCAGTGCGTCGTACCCGCGTACGTTCTGCAGGTACAGCGTCGACAGGAACAGGAAGCCGCCCAGCGAGGCGAACGCCGCGATCGCTGTCACCGTCGCGCCGCTGAACGGCACGGAGCGGAAGAAGCGCAGGTCGATGAGGGGTTCGTCGCGTCGCGGCTCGTACCAGAGCAGGCCGCCCAGGGCCGCCGCGGCGACCAGCGCGAACGGCAGGACCGCGGCCACGCCGGAGTCCGGGGCCTCGATGATCGCGTACGTCAGGGAGCCGAACAGCGCGATGACCATGAGCTGCCCGACCGGGTCGGGACGGCGGGCCCTGGGGGCGCGGGACTCGGGGACGAAGCGCAGGGTCAGCAGCAGGGCCGTGAGGCCGACGGGAAGGTTGACCCAGAAGATCGACCGCCAGCCGACCGACTCCACGAGCAGACCGCCCGCCAGCGGGCCGGCCGCCATGGAGATGCCGACCACGGCGCCCCACACACCGATCGCCCGGGCCCGTTCGCGGGGGTCGGTGAAGGTGTTGGTGATGATCGACATGGCGACCGGGTTGAGCATCGAGCCGCCGACCGCCTGGATCATCCGGAACGCGACCAGTGAGTCGAGGTTCGGGGCGAGCGAGCACAGCAGCGAGCCGACGACGAACAGGACCAGGCCGGTCATGAACACGCGCTTGCGGCCGATCCGGTCGGCGGTGGAGCCCGCGAGCATCAGGAGCGAGGCCAGTACGAGCGTGTAGGCGTCGATCGTCCACTGCAGGCCGGACGTGCTCGCGTGCAGTTCGCGCTGCATGTCCGGCAGGGCGACGTTCAGAGCGGTGACGTCGATGCTGACGATCAGCAGGCTCATGCAGCAGATCGCCAGGACCAGCAGACGTCGGCGGTGACTGAGCTCGGGCATGCGTTTTATCGTACGCCGATGTCGATAGTGTGTCTAACTAATAGTGGTGCTAACTAATGGTGGATGCATGATCCTTGGAGGGCGGGGATGCGGGCGTTTTCCATGGGTGACAATGGGCTAATGTCCACGCCCCTGCAGATCGGTCCGCACACCGTCCAGCCCCCTGTCGTCCTCGCCCCCATGGCCGGGATCACCAACGCTCCCTTCCGGACCCTGTGCCGGGAGTTCAGCGGCGGCAAGGGCCTCTTCGTGAGCGAGATGATCACCACGCGGGCGCTGGTCGAGCGCAACGAGAAGACCATGCAGCTGATCCACTTCGACGAGAGCGAGAAGCCTCGGTCGATCCAGCTGTACGGCGTCGACCCCGCCACCGTGGGCAAGGCCGTCCGCATGATCGCGGAGGAAGGTCTCGCCGACCACATCGACCTCAACTTCGGGTGCCCCGTGCCGAAGGTGACGCGCAAGGGCGGCGGGTCCGCGCTGCCCTACAAGCGGAACCTGCTCCGGGCGATCCTGCGTGAGGCCGTCTCGGGCGCCGGGGACCTGCCCGTGACCATGAAGATGCGCAAGGGCATCGACGACGACCACATCACGTATCTGGACGCCGGGCGGATCGCCGTCGAGGAAGGCGTCACGGCGATCGCCCTGCACGGGCGTACGGCCGCGCAGCACTACGGCGGTACCGCGGACTGGGACGCCATCGCCCGGCTGAAGGAGCATGTGCCGGAGATTCCGGTGCTGGGCAATGGCGACATCTGGTCGGCCGGGGACGCGCTGCGGATGGTACGGGAGACCGGGTGCGACGGGGTGGTCGTGGGGCGGGGGTGCCTGGGGCGGCCGTGGCTGTTCGCGGACCTGGTCGCGGCGTTCGAGGGGCGTGAGCAGGACGTCGCGCGGCCTTCTTTGCGTGAGGTCGCCGATGTCATGGTGCGGCATGCTCGGCTGCTGGGGGAGTGGATCGGCGACGAGGCGAAGGGAGTCGTCGACTTCCGTAAGCATGTCGCCTGGTATCTGAAGGGCTTCGCCGTCGGGAGTGAGATGCGCAAGCGGCTCGCCGTCACGTCGTCTCTGGAGGAACTGCGCGGCGGGCTGGACGAGTTGGAGCTTGATCAGGCCTGGCCGGTCGGTGCCGACGGGCCTCGGGGGCGTACCTCCGGCAACAACAGGGTGGTGCTGCCGGACGGGTGGCTGAAGGACCCCTACGACTGCGCGGGTGTCGGGGAGGACGCGGAGCTCGACACGTCGGGGGGCTGAGGTTCGGCCGCCTGCGGTTTCGTCGTGGGTCGGGGACGGGGCGGGGGGTGTCCGTCCTCGGTCGGGCGGGGCCGCGTCTTGATCTGTGACGGTGATGGACGCCCGCCGCTGCGGGCGGACACCCCCCGCCCCGTCCCCTTCTCGCCGAGGGCGCCCGCCACGCCCCTGGGGGCGCGGGGAACTGCGCGACCGCGACGGTGGGTCTGTTGGTACGGCGCTGCTCACCCCTTCCTCGGATGCTTCGTCGAGCCGTACGCCGTGAGGAACCTGTCGCGGAACGCGCTCATCTTCCAGACCGGGGCGTTGTGGGCGGGGCGCAGGCCGTCCGTCCAGTTCCAGGTGGAGATCCTGTCCAGGACCTTGGGGTCCTTGGCGACGATCGAGACCGGGACGTCGCGGCTGGCGTGGTTGCCGCTGACGCGGGGGATCGGCTGGTGGTCGCCGAGGAAGACCAGGACGGTGTCCTTCGTGCCGTAGCGCTCCAGCCACTCGGTGAGGGCCGTGACGGAGTACTGGACCGACTTGCCGTACTCCGCCTGGGACCTGGGGGAGCTGGCGATGATGTCCGAGGGCTTGTGGCCTGCTGCCTGGATCGAGTTGAAGATCTTGCCGTCGCCCAGTTCGGTCCAGGGGACCATCCTGGGGATGGGGGCCCACGGTTGGTGGCTGGAGGTCAGGATGACCAGGGACATCAGGGGCTTGGTGCGCTTCTTGCCGTGCTCCAGGTTCTGGAACTGCTGCAGCGCGTACTGGTCGGGCATGGTGGACCAGCTGAACTTGGGGCCCTTGTAGCCCATCTGGAAGGCGTTGCGGTAGGAGTCCAGGCCGTAGAACTTCGACTCCGGCCAGCTTTTCTGCACGCCCGGCATGATGCCGACCGTGTCCCAGGCGCCACTCTTCTTGAACGCCTCGGTCAGGCTCATGTGGTCGCTCGCCATCAGCGTGCGGTAGCGCTGCTGGTTGTCGATCCACAGGCCCGACATGGTGGTGGAGTGGCCGAGCCAGCTGCTGCCGCCGTAGGTGGCGGAGGTCAGCCAGCCGCTCTTGGCGTGGAAGCCCGCCTTCGCGAGGGCCTTGGTGCGGGCGTCGAGGGTCGCGTCGACGCCGGGCGCCTCCACCGGGTCCTCGATCGCGCTGCGGCCGTAGCTCTCGATGAAGGTGAAGATCATGTCCTTGCCGCGCAGGTCCGGGACGAGCTGGCCGGGCGGGGTGTTGCCGAACGCGTCGATCTTGGCGACCTTCTGGAACTCCGCCTCGTCGCGCAGGGTCGTGTGGACCAGCCGTGCCTGTGACAGCACCGCTCCTGCGGCGCGGTCGGCCGCGACCGGCGTTCCGGCGATCTGCAGGCCCAGTGCGGAGCACAGGACCCATACGACGGCGGCGGCCAGCGTTCCCCGGGTCGCTGCCTGTTTGTTGCGCGCGAGCACCGAGCTGAGGCGGATCATGGCCAGTGCCATGACGGTCAGGAGGAGCAGTACCAGGATGAAGGCGCCCACTGTCGCGAGGGTCGCCACCGTCGGGCCCATCGAGTCCTTGACGTAGGACTGCGCGTCGGGCAGCAGTTCCCAGTCCAGGACGAGGTTGAAGCGCCGGCCCAGGTACTCCCAGAAGCCCATGTCCAGCAGGTTCAGGATCGTCATCGCGCCGAGCGCGACGCCGGACAGTGCCGCCACCGTCAGCCGGGGCCGGCGGGGCAGGGTGAGGGCCGCCGCGGCCCCGAGGATCGCCTCCACCGGTATCCGGACGAACCGGTCCGCGTGCAGCGCGCTCTCCTTGTTCGGCAGTACCAGTGCCAGGAAGACCAGCGCCGCGGCGAGGGCCGTGATCGTCCAGTGGGTGCCGCGCACGACCGCGGGGTGCCGTTCGCGCCAGGCGGCGAACCGGGACCGCAGGGTGACCCGCGCGGCCGTCTCCCGCTCCTCGGGTGACGTGCCCTCGGTGACGGCGTCGGCGGTTTCCGGCTGGTGGCGAAGGCGCGTGAAGACAGGCACCCGAAGGTCCTTCCGTAGCGAGGCCCGGGAGAGGGAGGGGCGGGTCACGCTGGGGAGGCAAGGACCCGCCGACCTTCCGTACGGCGGGCCCCCCGCGGGTGTTCACGGCACCGGGCAAACACCCGGCAAACGGCTGTTCAACGGCCCGGTCCCTCAGGCACCGCCGACCGCCGTCAGCAGGGCGAGGGGCGCCGCCGCGGAGCGGGACTCCCGCACGCACGCGTGCGGATACGGCACCGGCTCCGCGTGCGCGTCCCGCCCGTACCCCGCGATGACCTCCGGCAGCCGGTGCCCGGTGGCGTTCGCCGCGTCCACCAGGCCGTGCGCGACCGTGCGCGCCTCGTCGTGCAGCCCGTACCGCGCCAGCCCCAGGGCGATCAGCGCGTTGTCGTGGGGCCACACCGAGCCCCGGTGGTAGGAGAGCGGGTGGTACGCGGCCTGGCCCGATGCCAGGGTGCGGACACCCCAGCCGGAGAAGAAGTCCGGCTCCAGCAAGCGCCGGCCCACCGCCTCCCCGTACTCCTTGTCCAGCAACCCCGACCAGAGGAGATGGCCCGCGTCCGACGCGAGCGCGTCCAGTTGCCTTCCTGCGCCGTCCAGCGCCAGGGCGGGGAACGATCGCTCCGGCATCCAGAAGTCCCGCTGGAAGCGGTCCCGCAGATCGGCGGCCGACTGCTCCAGCAGCGCCGCGTACGTCTCGTCGGTCCACACGGTGCGCGCGATCCACGCCGTGCGGCGCAGCGCGTCGTACGCGTAGCCCTGCGCCCCCGCCGCCATCACCGCTCCGCTCGCCCGGGTGCCGTCGGCCGAGCAGATCGCGCCGGGGGAGTCCTTCCAGTTCTGGTTGGCCAGGCCGCCCTGGTCGGCGCGGTAGACCAGGTAGCCGCGGGAGGTCAGGCCCCCGTGGTCCAGCATCCAGCCGATCGCGGCGCGGGCGTGGGGCTCCAGGCGGCGGGCGAGCGCGGTGTCGCCGGTCTGTTCGACGTAGGCGCCGAGGAGGACGAGGAAGAGGGGGGTGGCGTCCACCGAACCGTAGTAGCGGCCGTACGGGACCTGGCCGAAGTGCGCCAGTTCGCCGTGGCGGACCTCGTGCACGATCTTTCCCGGCTGGGCCACCGAGTCCACGCCCGTCTCGGTGGCCTGGGTGGCGGCCAGGGCGGGCAGGGTCGCGGCGGCCAGCTGCGGGCGGTAGGGGAGGGCGAAGAGGGAGGTGAGCAGGGCGTCCCGGCCCAGCAGGGTCAGGAACCACGGGGCGCCGGCGGCCGGCACGCGCAGTTCCTCGCCGTCCGGGCCCGTCGCCGACAGCTGGAGCGAGGCCAGGTCCGCCAGGCCCCGCGCGCACGCCGCCGCCAGCTCCGGCCAGCCCGTCGGGAAGGCCACACCTTCCACGAACTCGCCTTCGAGGGAAAGGAGTTGTTCGATCACCGCGGCGGGGGAGGCCGGCACGCGCAGGGCCCGTTTGTCGCCGTGCGGGCGGGCCATCACGCGAAGGACCAGTTCCGCGGTGCCGTGCGGGGCTAGGTCCAGGGTCCATACGAGGCGACGGGCTCCCGTGCCCGTCTCCTCCACGGCGTCCGGAGCGGGCTCGGCCGTCACCGTCGTACAGGACCGCCATTCGCCCCGCCGGTAGACGAACTCCACGCCGTCGTCGAGGACTTGGCGGGAACGGGTGGCGCCGGTCTTGGCGTAGGTGCGGTGGTCGGAGCGGAGTTCGAACTGGTCGGTGAAGTCGGCGTCCGCGGTGATCGCGAGGCGGACCGTGGTCGGCGCCGGGCGGTTGCTGGTGACCTTGAGGGACTCCACGAACGTGCCGTCCCCGACCGCCTGTTCACGGAAGACCGTGCAGGCGGGGGGTTCCTGCCGTCCGCCGCGCGGGACGAGGACACAGCGGGCCGTGTCCCCGTCCGCGACCGGCGTGAGCGACTCCGGCACGGCGCCGTCGACCGTCAGTTGCCAACGGCTCAGGTGCCGGGCGTCCCGCACGAACAGACCGTCCGGGGAGCCGGCTCCCCGGACCCCGCTGATGTCCCCGCCGTCGCCCACGGCCGCGAACGTCCCGCCGTGCACGAGCAGATGATGCCGGTCGCTCATCCCCGGTCCCCTCCCCTTGCGTTCTCGTCGCTCATCTCGTCGAACGTGTCGATGCCCGTCGGGGACACGCCGTCTCCGGGGCGCGTGTGGAGCAGATCCAGCGCGAGTGCTGCGGTCCAGCCGAAGCCGAGCGCTCCGCAGGGTTCGCCGGTGCGCGGGTCCACGTACTCCGCGAACCCGGACGCGTCGGCGGTGTCCAGGACGGCCTCGCGCAGCGCGTCGGCGGCATCCGGCTCGCCGTGCGTGCGCAGTCCGCTCTCCAGCAGCCAGTTGACGTTGAACCAGGCGGGGCCGCGCCAGTAGCGGTGCGGGTCGAAGGCCTCGCCGAGGAGGTCGTAACTGGGCACCAGGCGCGTGCTGCTGCCGAGACCGAAGTGCGGCCCGCGCAGGGTGCGCGTGAGTGCCGTGACGAGGTCGCGGGGGAGTCCGGGGAGGACGAGCGGGACCAGGCCGGAGACGCTGCGCTCGGGGATGACCCCGCCCCGCAGGTCGCGGCAGAGGAACATCCCGCTCGCCGGGTCCCACAGGCGTCGTACGAGCGCTGCCGTCAGGCGTTCCGCGCGGCCGTGGCGGGCCGTTCCCGTGGCGCCCAGTTCGCGGGCGATCCGGGCGAGCGCGTGTTCGGAGGCGATCAGCAGGGCGTTGAACGCCGGGTCCTCCACGGCGAACTCGCCGCCCCCGTCGGCGTACCCGCGATCCCGGTAGTCCGTCGCCAGCCGCACGTACCGCCCGTAGTCGAGATCCGTCGGACGGTCCTCGGGGGCGCCGTGGTCGAGGTCGGCGCGGCGGAAGGAGCGGGCCGGGGCGGGCACGATCCGGCTGAGCGGGGCGTCCCAGCAGGGGCTGTTGTCCATGCCCTGCTCCCAGGGGTGGACGACGGACACGAGCCCGCCGCCGCCCAGGTCCCTGCGGTGCAGCAGATAGCGGTGCCAGGCGGCCAGGCGGGGGTACAGGCGGGCCAGGAAGCCGCGTGCGCGGGAGAGCCCGGGGTCGGCGCAGTGCACCAGCCAGGCCGCGAGCGCGTGCACCGGTGGCTGCACGATGCCGGAGGTCTGTACGGTGCGCGGGGCGCCCGCAGCGCGCCCCGCGGTCGAGGAGCGCCAGAAGTCGGGGCTCGGGAAGTACGCGTCGAGGGGCACGGAGGGGTTGAAGACGATGTGCGGGATGCGGCCGTCGCCCCACTGGGCGGCCAGCAGCGTCTCCAGTTCCGTCTGCGCCCGTAACGGCGACAGGTGGCGCAGGCCGATCGCGACGAACGCCGAGTCCCAGGACCACTGGTGCGGGTACAGGCTGCGCGAGGGGACCGTGGAGGAGCCCGTCCAGTTGTCCTCCAGCACACGGGCGGCCCTGACGTGCGGCGAATCCCCCGTGGGGGGTGGATCGTATGCAGTGGGGCGCTTGGTGGCGCGGCTGGTCAGCTGGGCGGTGCGATCCACTCGGGGCTCCCCGAAAGAGGTGCGGGCGACCGGTTCGGTCGTAGCCATCGTAGAGTTACGTCTATTTAACACGCAAAACTCAATATGTAATGCAGAGTTGAGAAGCACAAGGGGGTGCGCATGACGGGACGTGGACAGGCACGCGCCGGCGATCTGCTCGAACTGGTACGAAGTGGACGCGCGACCACGCGCGGAGCGCTCCAGCAGGTCACCGGACTGTCCCGCGCCACCGTCGGCCAGCGCCTCGACCGCCTCTTCCGCGCGGGCTGGCTGAGGGAGGGGGCGGGGGGCCCGGTCGACTCGCCGCTGGGCGGACGCCCCTCCATCACACTGGAGTTCGACGACGAGCACGCCGTCGTGCTGGCCGCCGACCTCGACACCCGGCATGCGCGGGCCGCCGTCCTGACGCTGACCGGCGAGATCCTCGCCGAACGCTCCGGCGTCCTGCGGGTCGAGGACGGCCCGGACGCCGTACTGGGCGAACTGGGCGGCTGGTTCGCCGAGTTGCTTCAGAAGGCCGGGCGGCCGGCGGGGTCGGCCTGCGGGATCGGGCTCGCCGTGCCGGGACCCGTCGACAGCGAGACCGGCCGGGTCGTGCAGCCGCCGATGATGCCGGGCTGGGACGGCTACGACATAAGAGGGCGGCTGAGCAGGGCCTTCGGTGAGCGCACGGGCACAGGCGCCGTTCCGGTGCTCGTCGACAACGACGCGAACCTCATGGCGTACGGCGAGCAGCGGGCGGGCTACGCCGACTGCTCGGCGTTCGTGCTGGTGAAGGTGTCCACCGGCATCGGGGCCGGGGTCGTGGTCGGCGGTTCGATCTTCCGGGGCATCGACGGGGGCGCGGGCGACATCGGGCACATCCGGGTGGGCGCGGAGGCGCTGTGCCGGTGCGGGTCGTACGGGTGTCTCGCCGCCGTCGCCAGTGGCGGCGCCGTCGCGCGGCGGCTGGCGGAGGCGGGCGTGCCCGCGGCCTCGGGCTCGGACGTGCGGGACCTGCTGGCGGCCGGACACCCGGAGGCCGTCGGGCTGGCACGGGAAGCCGGGCGGCGGGTCGGAGACGTGCTGGCGACCGTCGTGACGCTGCTGAACCCCGGTGTGCTGATGATCGCGGGGGATCTGGCCGGAACCCCCTTCCTCACGGGGGTGCGGGAGCTGCTGTACCAGCGGGCGCTACCGCGCTCCACGGCCCATCTGGACGTCGTCACCTCGCGGCTCGGCGAGCGGGCCGGCCTGGTGGGGGCCGCGGCGCTGGTCGTGGAGTACCTGTACGCGCCGGAGCGGGTGGAGGAGCGGCTGTCGGCGATGGGCGTGTGACGTCCGGGTTTCGCGTTGCGTCGCAGGTCCGGGCGCGTCCGCATGGTGAAATCCGAGCCGCTGTGGCAGCGTGATTCTCGCCACCCTTGATAAGGGTTGCGCTCAGATGAGCGGATCTTGAGCGGCTGCACTTCTCCAAGGAGTGGCACTGGGTGCCACCGTTTGATCGTTCATCGAGCGAAATCAAGTGGGCGTGAGGGCTGCTCATCTGAGCGCAAAACCGCACCTGTGGGCGAGGATGCGTTCAAGAATTGAAAACATAAGCGGCCGGTTGCTTGCCGAGCTTTGACTTTCAATCCTCTGGCGGAGCGCTGGTTACGGGCACATGACGCGCGAGTAGACGTACCCAGACGCCTTCGATCTGGGTATGTTCCTGGCCGTCAGGGCAGCCACCGCGTCTTCGAGGGAGTCGAGACCCGTGTCGGAAAACAAAGAACCTCACGTAGCGAAGCTCGTTTACGACTTCACCGAGGGAAACAAGGATCTCAAGGACCTCCTCGGTGGCAAGGGCGCGAACCTCGCCGAGATGACCAACCTGGGACTCCCCGTTCCCCCCGGCTTCACCATCACGACGGAAGCCTGCAAGGTCTACCTCGACAGCGGCGAGGAGCCCGCGGCACTGCGTGACGAGGTGAGTGCGCACCTCGACGCCCTCGAGACCAAGATGGGCAAGAAGCTCGGCCAGCCCGACAACCCCCTGCTCGTCTCCGTCCGCTCCGGCGCCAAGTTCTCGATGCCCGGCATGATGGACACCGTCCTCAACATCGGGCTCTCCGACAAGTCCGTGAAGGGCCTCGCCGACCAGGCCGGCGACGAGCGGTTCGCCTGGGACTCCTACCGCCGCCTCATCCAGATGTTCGGCAAGACCGTCCTCGGCGTCGACGGCGACCTCTTCGAGGAGGCGCTGGAGAAGGCCAAGGAGGCCAAGAAGGTCACGGTCGACACCGACCTGGAGGCCGCGGACCTGAAGAAGCTGGTCACCGCCTTCAAGAAGATCGTCAAGAAGGAGGCCGGCCGGGACTTCCCGCAGGACCCGCGCGAGCAGATGGACCTCGCCATCAAGGCGGTCTTCGACTCCTGGAACGGCGACCGGGCCAAGCTCTACCGCCGCCAGGAGCGCATCCCGCACGACCTCGGTACGGCCGTCAACGTCTGCTCCATGGTCTTCGGCAACCTGGGCCCGGACTCCGGCACGGGCGTCGCCTTCACCCGCGACCCGGCCTCCGGCCACCAGGGCGTCTACGGCGACTACCTGCAGAACGCCCAGGGCGAGGACGTCGTGGCCGGCATCCGCAACACCGTGCCGCTCGCCGAGCTGGAGCAGATCGACAAGAAGTCGTACGACCAGCTCATGCAGATCATGGAGACCCTGGAGAACCACTACAAGGATCTCTGCGACATCGAGTTCACCATCGAGCGCGGCCAGCTGTGGATGCTGCAGACGCGCGTCGGCAAGCGGACGGCCGGTGCCGCCTTCCGCATCGCCACGCAGCTCGTGGACCAGGGGCTCATCGACGAGGCCGAGGCGCTGCAGCGGGTCACCGGCGCCCAGCTCGCCCAGCTGATGTTCCCGCGCTTCGACGAGGAGGCGAAGGTCGAGCAGGTCGGCCGGGGCATCGCCGCCTCGCCGGGCGCGGCCGTCGGCAAGGCCGTCTTCGACTCGTACACCGCCGTGAAGTGGTCGCGCTCGGGCGAGAAGGTCATCCTGGTCCGCCGGGAGACCAACCCCGACGACCTTGACGGCATGATCGCCGCCGAGGGCATCCTGACCAGCCGTGGCGGCAAGACCTCGCACGCGGCCGTCGTCGCCCGCGGCATGGGCAAGACCTGTGTCTGCGGCGCCGAGGAGCTGGAGGTCGACACCAAGCGGCGCCGGATGACGGTCCCCGGCGGACACGTCGTCGAGGAGGGCGACGTCATCTCCATCGACGGCTCCAGCGGCAAGGTGTACCTCGGTGAGGTGCCGGTCGTGCCGTCGCCGGTCGTGGAGTACTTCGAGGGCCGGATGCACGCCGGCGCCGACGACGCCGACGAGCTGGTCGAGGCCGTGCACCGGATCATCGGGTACGCCGACCGGATGCGCCGCCTGCGGGTGCGCGCCAACGCCGACAACGCCGAGGACGCGCTGCGCGCCCGCCGCTTCGGCGCCCAGGGCATCGGCCTGTGCCGCACCGAGCACATGTTCCTCGGCGACCGGCGCGAGCTGGTCGAGCGGCTGATCCTGGCCGACACGGAGGCCGAGCGCGAGGAGTCCCTGAAGGAGCTGCTCCCGCTGCAGAAGGCGGACTTCGTGGAGCTGTTCAAGGCGATGGACGGGTTGCCCGTCACCATCCGCCTCCTCGACCCGCCGCTGCACGAGTTCCTGCCCGACATCACCGAGCTGTCGGTGCGTGTCGCGCTCGCCGAGTCCCGCCAGGAGTCGCACGAGAACGACCTGCGGCTGCTGCAGGCGGTGCACCGGCTGCACGAGCAGAACCCGATGCTGGGTCTGCGCGGCGTACGCCTCGGCCTCGTCATCCCCGGCCTGTTCACCATGCAGGTCCGGGCCATCGCGGAGGCGGCCGCCGAGCGCAAGGCCGCCAAGGGCGACCCGCGCGCGGAGATCATGATCCCGCTCGTCGGCACCGTCCAGGAGCTGGAGATCGTCCGCGAGGAGGCCGACCAGGTCGTCGCCGAGGTCGAGGCCGCCACCGGCACGCAGCTCAAGCTCGCCATCGGCACGATGATCGAGCTGCCGCGGGCCGCGCTGACGGCGGGCCAGATCGCGGAGGCGGCGGAGTTCTTCTCCTTCGGCACGAACGACCTCACCCAGACGGTGTGGGGCTTCAGCCGGGACGACGTGGAGGCCTCCTTCTTCACCGCCTACCTGGAGAAGGGCATCTTCGGCGTCAGCCCCTTCGAGACGATCGACAAGGACGGCGTCGGCTCCCTGGTCAGCCTGGCCGCGAAGGCGGGCCGCGAGACCCGTCCCGACCTCAAGCTCGGCGTCTGCGGCGAGCACGGCGGCGACCCGGAGTCGGTCCACTTCTTCCACGAGGTCGGTCTCGACTACGTCTCCTGCTCGCCGTTCCGTATCCCGGTGGCGCGCCTGGAGGCGGGACGCGCGGCCGTGCAGTCGGAGGGCAGCGACCACCGCTGACCCACCCGGACCCCGGAGCCGCCGCCCGTCCCCGACCCTCAACACCGATGGGCGGCGGCTCCGGATCACGAAAGAGGGGGCGGCACCCTGTGCGGGGGTGCCGCCCCTTCGGGCTGTCCGCGACCCCTCTCTCCTACGCTGGAGTCACGAAGGCACCGCAAGCCCACCTCGAAGGGAGTTCGGCCATGCCAGGCTGGACCGTCGACGCCATTCCCGACCGGACCGGCCGCATCGCCGTCGTCACCGGTGCCAACAGCGGGATCGGGTACGTCACCGCGCGCGAGCTCGCCCGCAAGGGGGCGCGGGTGGTGCTCGCGTGCCGGAGTGAGGTGCGGGGGAACGCGGCGGTGGACCGGATCGTCGCCGAGGTCCCGGACGCCGTCGCCGAATGCATGCGACTCGACCTCGGGGACCTGCGCTCGATACGGGACTTCGCGGACCGCTTCCCGTACGAGCATCTCGACCTGCTCGTCAACAACGCCGGGGTGATGGCGCTGCCCTACGGGACGACGGCGGACGGCTTCGAGACGCAGTTCGGGGTCAACCACCTCGGGCACTTCGCCCTGACCGGCCTGCTGCTGCCCACCCTGCTCGCCACCTCCGGCGCCCGGGTGGTGACCGTCTCCAGCGAGATGCACGCGATCGCCAACATCGACATCCGTGACCTCAACAGCGAGCGCCGCTACCGGCGTTGGGTCGCCTACGCGCGCTCCAAGACCGCCAACCTGCTCTTCACCCACGAGCTGGCGCGGCGGCTGGCGGCACACGGCTCGGACGTGGTGGCCGCGGCCGCGCACCCCGGTTACGCCTCGACCAACCTGCAGACCGCCGGCCCCCGTATGGAGGGGCGCCGACTGGTCGGCCGGCTGGTCGAGGTCGGCAACCGCGTCCTCGCCCAGTCGGCGGAGGCCGGTGCCCTGCCCGTGCTGTACGCGGCGACGGCGCCCGGTGTGCGCCCCGACTCGTTCACGGGACCGTCGTTCATGATGTGGCGCGGGGCGCCCGCTCCGTCGTGGCGCGCGCCGTGGACGCTCAACGACACGGCGGGCGAACGGCTTTGGGAGGCTTCGGAGCGGCTGACCGGGGTGTCCTACGACGCGCTGAAGGCCTGAGGGCACGCCCGCTCAGAGTGAGCCGCCGCTGTCCACGACCAGGTCCGTGCCCACCACCGAGGCCGCGTCGTCCGAGGCCAGGTACAGGACGGCGGCCGCGATCTCCCCGGTGGTGGAGATGCGGCCCAACGGCAGGATCGCCGCGGCCCGTTCGGTGCGGTCGGACTCCGTCTCGCCCGGCCGCAGCGACATGGGCGTGTCGGTGGCGCCCGGGCTCACGACGTTGATGCGGACGCCGTCGCCGATGTGGTCCCGGGCCGCGCCCCGGCTCAGCGCCGTCACCGCGGCCTTGGTGGCGGAGTAGGCGGCGGCGCCGGCGGGGCTGGTGTGGAGCCCGAAGGTGGAGGAGACGTTGACGATCGCGCCGCCCGAGCGCTGGGCGCGCATCTGCCGCACCTGCGCCCGCAGCGCCAGGAACACGCCCGTGACGTTGACGTCGAGCTGCGCCCGCCAGTCCTCCTCGGACAGGTCGGCCAGGGGAGCGCCGCCACGGAAGACGCCCGCGTTGTTGACGGCCACGTCAAGCGAGCCGAAGGTCTCGACGGCGGCCCGGACCACGGCGGTCGCCTCGGTGTCGCGGGAGACGTCGGCCGGCACGGCGAGTGCCTTGCCGCCCGACCGCTCGATCAGGGCGACCGTCTCGTCGAGTGGTTCCCGGCGCCGGCCGGCCACGACCACGTACGCGCCCTCCGCGGCGAACGCGAGCGCGACGGCTCGGCCGATGCCCGACCCCCCGCCCGTGACGAGAGCGGTCCTCCCCGCGAAACGGCTTCTGGTCATGGTCTCCCCATTTCTTGACCGATCGGTTCAGTATGAGAGCAGAAGAAACGCCCCTCGATGAGGAGGGGCGGCTCAGTCGAGCAGTGCCAGCGCCTGTTCCGCCGCGTCCCGTACGCGGGCCGGGTCGCCGGACGCCTTGCCGACCACCCGCAGGCCCTGCAGCAGTACCAGCAGCATGCGGGCGAGGGTGAGCGGGTCGCGGTGGGCCGGCAGCTCGCCCTGGGCCTGGGCGCGCAGCAGGGCGGAGTGCAGCACGGTCTCCAGTTGGTCCCAGTTGCGCTCGACCCGCCGGGCGGCGGCCGGGTCGTGCGGGGCGAGTTCGGACGCCGTGTTGGTGACCAGGCAGCCGTTGAGGCGCAGCCGTTCGTCGGCCGCCTCGGTGGCGTAACGGCGTACGACAGCCCGGACGGCCGGCAGGGCCGGGCCCGGCCGGGACAGCTCCCGCATGATCGGCGGGAGGCCCGCCCGGTCGTAGCGCTCCAGTGCCATCAGGTACAGCTCGTGCTTGCTGCCGAAGGTCGCGTAGATGCTGGCGCGGCCGATGCCGAGGCGGTCCACCAGGTCGGACATGGACGTCGCCTCGTAGCCGCGCTGCCAGAACAGCTCCAGGGCTGCCTGCAGCGCGGCCTCCGGATCGAACTCCTTGGTCCTGGCCATGCGATCCAGCCTAGTGACAACCAGAACGATCGGTCAAGAATGCGGCTTCTGCGGCTACGCGGCCCGGACCTCGTACGTGGTGATCCGTACCGTCTCGTCGTCCAGGCACTGCCCGCTGGCCAGGTCGAAGCGCTGCTTCAGCAGGGGCGAGGCGACGAACGGGCGGCCCTGGTGGGTGCCGGTCAGGCCGCGGGAGAGGACCGCCGCGCCGCCGAAGGGGTCGCGGTTGTCCACGGCGTACAGCTCGCCGTTGCGGTCGCGGAACAGGGCGGCCTGGCGGCCGTCCGGCAGGAGCGCGGCCACGCCCCGGCCGGGGACCAGCTGGGTCAGGTCGCAGACCGTCAACCAGCCCTCCTCCAGCTGCAGTTGGATCTTCAGGTCGGTGGTCTCGGGTGCCAGGGTCATCGCTGGGCGCTTCCTTCCAGGACGTCTTCAGCGGGGCGCATGCCGATGGACAGCAGCGGCAGGTCGGGCTTGATCTGGTCGCGTTCGGGGACGAAGCCGACGACCGGGTCGGGGGTGTCCGGCGCGTTGACGAAGGACACGAACCGGGCGAGCTTCTCGGGGTCGTTGATGGTGGTGGCCCACTCGTCGGCGTAGTTCGCCACGTGCGCCGCCATCAGGGACTCCAGCTCCTCGCAGATGCCGAGGGAGTCCTCCACCACCACGTCACGGACGTGGTCCAGGCCGCCGGGGATGCGCTCCAGCCAGGTGGAGGTGCGCTCCAGGCGGTCGGCGGTGCGGATGTAGAACATCAGGAACCGGTCGATCAGACGGATCAGTTCGGCGTCGGAGAGGTCCTGGGCGAGCAGGTCCGCGTGGCGCGGCGTCGCGCCGCCGTTGCCGCCGACGTACAGGTTCCAGCCGCCCGCGGTCGCGATGACGCCGAAGTCCTTCGACTGGGCCTCCGCGCACTCGCGGGCGCAGCCCGACACCGCGGACTTGAGCTTGTGCGGTGAGCGCAGCCCCCGGTAGCGCAGCTCCAGGTCGATGGCCATCCGTACGGAGTCCTGGACGCCGTAGCGGCACCAGGTGGAGCCCACGCAGGACTTCACCGTGCGCAGCGCCTTGCCGTAGGCGTGGCCGGACTCGAAGCCGGCGTCCACCAACCGCATCCAGATCAGTGGGAGTTGTTCGACGCGGGCGCCGAACATGTCGATCCGCTGACCGCCGGTGATCTTGGTGTAGAGGCCGAAGTCCCGGGCGATCTCACCGATCACGATCAGGCCCTCGGGGGTGATCTCACCGCCGGGGATGCGCGGCACGACCGAGTACGAGCCGTTCTTCTGCAGGTTGGCCAGGAAGTGGTCGTTGGAGTCCTGAAGGGCAGCCTGCTCGCCGTCCAGGACGTAGCCGCTCGCGCCGATCGTCGGGGCGAGGGAGGCGATGATCGAGCCGACCGCCGGCTTGCAGACCTCGCAGCCGTCGCCGCCCCTGGCGCCGTCGCGGCCGTAGCGGTCCAGCAGGTCCTGGTAGGTGTTGATGCGCAGGGCGAGGACGATCTCGTACAGCTCCTCGCGGGTCTGCGCGAAGCAGCCGCACAGGCCCTTGTCGACCTCGACGCCGGACGCCTCCAGCTCGGCGTCGACCAGCTGGCCGAGCACCTTGACGCAACTGCCGCAGGTGGTACCGGCCTTGGTGCACTTCTTCACCTCGGGCACGGTGGTGCACCGGTGCTCGGTGACCGCGCCGCGGATCGTGCCCTTGGTGACGTTGTTGCAGGAGCAGATGATCGCCTCGTCCGGCAGCGCGGTCGGGCCGAGCTGGACGGACTCGCCGGCGCCGGCGGGCAGCACCAGCGACTCGGGCTTGACCGGCGGGACGGAACCGGTGAACGCCTTCAGCGTGCCGTACGCCTCCGCGTCGCCGACCAGGATGCCGCCGAGCAGGGTGCCGTCGCGGCCGATGACCAGCTTCTTGTACAGGCCGGCGCGGGAGTCGGAGTAGACGACGTCCAGGCAGTCGGCGGTGGTGCCGTGCGCGTCGCCGAAGGAGGCCACGTCGACACCGAGGAGCTTCAGCTTCGTCGAGAGGTCGGCGCCGGTGAAGGACGCCTCGTCCTCGGCGATGGTCGCGGCGGCCGTCTCGGCCTGCTCGTAACCGGGGGCGACCAGGCCGTACACCCGGCCGTCGGAGGCCAGCGCGCACTCGCCGATGGCGAAGACGCGCGGGTCGGAGACCGTGCGGCACTGCGCGTCGACGCTGATGCCGCCGCGTTCGCCGACGGTCAGGCCGCAGTCGCGGGCCAGCTGGTCGCGAGGGCGGACACCGGCGCTGAACACCACCATGTCCGTGGCGAGTTCGGAACCGTCGGAGAGCTTCATGCCGGTGACCGCGCCGTCCTCCCCGACCACGATCTCCTGCGTGCCGACGCCCGTGTGGACGCTCAGGCCCATCTCCTCGATGGTGCGCAGCAGGGCCGCGCCGCCGCCCTCGTCGACCTGGACGGGCATCAGGCGGGGCGCGAACTCCACGATGTGGGAGGTGAGTCCGAGGCCCTTCAGGGCGCCGGCCGCCTCCAGGCCCAGCAGGCCGCCGCCGACCACGGCGCCGACCGTGGCCCTCGACTTCGCGTACTCCTCGATCGCGAGCAGGTCCTCGATCGTGCGGTAGACGAAGCAGCCCTCGGCGTCCTTGTTCGGCACCGGCGGCACGAAGGGGAAGGAGCCGGTGGCCAGGACGAGGGTGTCGTAGTCGAAGACCCTGCCGGAGCGGGCGGTGACCTTCCGTGCCTCGCGGTCGATCGTCTCGGCCGGGTCGCCGACGTACAGCTCGATGCCGTGGTCGTTGATGAACTCCATGTCGGTCACGGAGAGTTCCTCGGGCGTCTTGCCCGAGAAGTACGAGGTGAGGGCGACGCGGTCGTACGCGGGACGCGGCTCCTCGCACAGCACGACCACGCGGTGCGTGGCGGTCAGGCCGCGGGCGGCGAGCGCTTCGAGGAAGCGCTGGCCGACCATGCCGTGGCCGACGAGCACGATCGTGGGGGTGGCCTCCAGGGCGGCGGTCATCAGGAGCCTCCATCATTGGTGAGCAGGTGGAGCAGGGGGCCGTCGTCGGGGAGCGGCTCTGCTCCCTCCCAGGCGCGGGCGAGCGCGCCGACGGTGCCGAGTTCGCCGACGAGGACCCCGCCGACCAGGCGGTCGTCGCGGACGACGACCTTGCGGTAGGTGCCGCGGGTGGCGTCCGTGAGCTGGACGACGTCGTCCCCGGGACGCGGCTCCGTCTCGCCGAACGCGGCGAGGTCGAAGAAGCCCTCACCGGCCAGCGTGAGCCGGGTGAGTGAACGGGTGCCGGTGTAGCGGGCGTCGGAGCGCCCGGACAGCGACTCGGCCAGCACCTCGGCCTGTTCGAGCGCCGGGGTGGCGAGCCCGTACACCGTGCCGTCGTGCTGGACGCAGTCGCCGATCGCCCGGATGTGCGGGTCGGAGGTGCGCAGTTCGTCGTCGACGAGGACGCCCTTGCGGACCTCCAGGCCGGCGGTCTGCGCGAGACCGACGCGGGGGTGGACCCCGCAGGCCAGGACTACGAGGTCGGCGTCGAGCGCGTAGCCGTCGTGCATCTCGACCGAGCGGACGGCGCCGCCGACGCAGCGCACGTCCCTCACCCGGCACTCGGTGTGGACCTCGACGCCGAGGTCGGTCAGGTGCCGGCGGACCAGCTTCGAGGCGGCCGGATCGAGCTGACGTTCCATCAGCCGCTCGGACTGCTGGGCGAGGACGACCTGGGCGCCGCGCCGGGCGAGCGCGCGGGCCGCGGAGACCCCGAGGAGCCCGCCGCCGATGACGACCGCCTTCACCCCCGGCCGTACGGCCTTCGACAGGCCCAGGCAGTCGTCCAGGGTGCGGAACGCGTGCACGCCCTCGGGCAGCACGTGATCCGGGGTGAACAGACCGCGCAGCGGCGGCAGCACGGGGTTCGAGCCGGTGGCCAGGACCAGGGTGTCGTATGCGATCTTCGAGCCGTCCGCGAGGTGTACGGCTCGCACCTCGCGGTCGATGCCCGTGACCCGGCCGCGGACCAGCTCCGCGGGCGCGGGCAGCGCGATGACGTCCGGGCTGTAGCGCCCGGCCAGCACCTCGGCGAGCAGCACCCGGTTGTACGGGCGGTGCTCCTCCTCGCCGATCAGCGTCACGGGCGTGCCGAGCTCACCGAGCCGCCGGGCGAGCCGGACGCCCGCGAGCCCGGCGCCGATCACCACCACACGCGTATTCGAGGTCATGTCCAGGAGCGTGCGTTGCCGGTGTTACCCGACCGCATCACGTCTGTTTCCCGCGAGGAACGCTGCCCTCAGCACCGGCGCGGGGTGGGTGTGAGGGTTCGGAGCCCACGTCGGGGGCGCGGTGTGAGGCCGGGGCGGTGGCGCCCGGAGGCCGCGGATATTGCCTACGGGCGGTGGGCGGCCGGACGGTACGGTCACCGCATGGCGACTGAGGTGATCGTGTTGAACGGCGGCTCCAGCTCGGGCAAGTCGGGGATCGTACGGTGCCTGCAGGCGCTGCTGCCCGAGCCGTGGCTGGCGTTCGGGATCGACGGCCTGGTCGAGGCGATGCCGGCCTCTCTGCAGGCCGCGCTGGTCTCGCCGGACGGCACGGTGCAGGTGGGCCGGGAGTTCGGCAGGCTGGAGGCGGCCTGGCGGCGGGGGGTGGCGGCGACGGCACGGGCGGGCGCCCGGGTGATCATCGACGACGTCTTCCTCGGCGGCGCCGCGTCCCAGGACCGGTGGCGGGAGCCGCTGGCCGGCCTCGACGTGCTGTGGGTGGGTGTGCGCTGCGAGGCGGCCGTGGCCGCGGGCCGGGAGATCGTCCGCGGCGACCGGGCCCCGGGCATGGCCGAGAAGCAGGCGGAGGCGGTCCACCAGGGTGTGGTCTACGACCTGGAGGTGGACACCACGCACACCGAGGCCCTGGACTGCGCGCGGACCGTCGTGGCGGCCGTGGTCAGCGACGCGTGCCCGTGAGGTGGGCGAAGACGACCACGTTGCCCTGGTAGCCGGTCGACCGCGAGTAGCCCCCGCCGCAGGTGATCACCCGCAGCTCGGGCCGGTCGGCCGCGCCGTACACCTTCTGGTCGGGGAAGCCGGTCGCCTTGTACACCTCGACCGCGTCCACGGTGAACCGGGCGGTGCTGCCGTCCCGCCGGTCGATGTCGATGGCGCTGCCCTTCTTCATAGCGCCGAGGTCGTAGAAGACGGCGGGTCCGTCGGCGTTGTCGACGTGGCCGGCGACGATCGCCGTGCCCGTGTCGCCGGGGGTGGTGCCGGCCTCGTACCAGCCGGCGAGGTTCTTCTCCCCGGCGGGCGGGACGCCGAGGCTGCCGGACCGGGTGAGGCCCAGGCCCATGAGAGAGGCGTTCACCCGGATCGACGGGATGCGGATGCGGTCCGGCGGGGACGGCGGCAGCGCGGGCGCGGACCGGGGGTCGGCGGCGCCCGAGCGGGCCTCGGCCGGGGAGGGTTGCGGCGGGGCGTGGGTCTCCTCGCCGTTGCCGAGCAGCCAGGCGCCCGTGCACAGGGAGACGACGGTCACGGACGCCAGGGCGACATTGCTGAATTTGCGCACACGAGCCTCCTGCCTGGGAGCGGACGGACCCCGCCACGGCTGGGGAACCCCGGTCCCCCTCCGGGCCGCGAGGGGCGTCGGACCCGGAGGGGGAGGGGCATGCGGTACCGGCGGACGGACAGCGGAGGGTGTCCGTCAGATCCCGTCGCCTCTCGCCCGGCGATGCAGGAGCCAGGTACCGCCCGCGGCGGCGACGGCGAGAGCCGCCACGCCGGCCGCGGTCCGCACGGGGTCGGGGCCCATCACGCCACCGACCCCTGTCTTCACACTTCCTCGGGGCTGCACCCGGCCCCGCACCGGCGACAGCGTGACCACCAGGTCGCCGGAGGCCTCGCGGTCGCCCTCGGCGCACTTCGCGACGATCTCGTACGTGCCCGGCTGCGCGCTCGGCGGCACCCGGAACTGTCCGATCGCCTCGCCCTCGTGGGTGCTGGGCGCGAGCGTGAACGCGCCGGCGCCCACGGCCCCGGCGTCGCCCTCCGCCGTACCGGCGTCGCACGCCGAGGTGTTCACGGTGACCTGCCCGCCGGGCTCGGCCGAGGACGGATACACCTCCAGGCCGCCCTCGTCGTCGTCGGCGTAGGCGGGCGCCGCGGCGATCCCCGCGGCCGCGACGGCGAGCGCGGCGGCGGACAGCAGACGGGCGGTACGGCGCATCGGTGCTCCTCCGAGCTCTTGCTGGTGTCCTCTGCCCTTCCGAGGTAAGTGGCAGCGGAGCGAGCGCGCTTGCTGAAGGATCGTCAGAAATGGGGTGAATGGGTGTCAGGCGTGTGCGCCCACGACCCCTTCGCCGGGAGTCTCAGCAGGTCAGCGGCGTGTGGGGAGGGTCCGGCGGAAGAGCACCCGAAGGGCGCAGAGCGCACGTGTGAACGGGTGACCCGGATCCGGCGGAAGCCGGGCTTGACCTCAACCAAGCTTGAGATACGAGGCTGATCCGCATGCAGACACCCGATGCCCCTCTCCAGGTCACCGTCGTCATCGGCAGCAACCGGCACGGCCGCTTCGGCCCGGTCGTCGCCGACTGGCTCCTGACCCGCCTCCGCGACCGCGACGACCTGATCGTGGAAGTCGTGGACGTGGCCGACGCCGAACTCCCCACGACGTTCGCCCGGACTCCCGCGACGACGGCGGCCCTGTCCTCTGTCACCCCGAAACTGGCGGCGGCGGACGCCTTCGTCGTCCTCACCCCCGAGTACAACCACTCCTATCCCGCGGCCCTGAAGAACCTCATCGACTGGCACTACACGGAATGGCAGGCCAAACCGGTCGCCCTGGTCTCCTACGGCGGCGTCTCCGGCGGCCTGCGCGCGGTGGAACACCTGCGCCAGGTCTTCGCCGAGCTCCATGCCGTGACGGTGCGGGACACCGTCTCCTTCCACAACGCGGGCGGCGCCTTCGAGGACGGCCGTCCGAAGGACCCCACGGGTCCGGACGCGGCGGCGAAGACGATGCTGGACCAACTGCTCTGGTGGGCGCGCGGGTTGCGGGAGGCACGGGAGCGCAGGCCGTACGGGGGCTGAGCGGCGACTCGGGGAGACGGGACGGCCGCTCCGGTCGGACAGCACCGGAGCGGCCGCAACCCGCGGGCGGGGTCGGTCAGTTCACGTTCACGGCGCTCCAGGCCGCCGCCACCGCGTTGTACTCGGTGCTCCCGGCCCCGTACAGGTCCTTGGCCGCGTTCAGGGTCGCCGTCCGCGCGCCCGCGTAGTTCGTCGACGACGTCATGTAGACCGTCAGTGCCCGGTACCAGATCCGGCCGAGCTTGTCCCGGCCGATCCCGGTGACCGTGGAGCCGTCGGAGGTGGGCGAGTTGTAGCTGACCCCGTTGATCGTCTTCGCGCCGCTGCCCTCCGCGAGCAGGTACGCGAAGTGGTTGGCGACCCCGGAGGAGTAGTGGACGTCGAGGTTGCCGACCGAACTGCTCCAGGAGTCGGCCGAGTTGCCGTCCTTGGACGGCTTGTCCATGAACCGCAGCGCCTCCCGGCCGAAGCCGGACTTCACGATCTTCTCGCCGATGAGGTAGTCACCGGGGTCGGACGCGTTGTTCGCGTACCACTCCACCAGCGTGCCCAGGATGTCGGAGGTCGCCTCGTTCAGGCCGCCGGACTCGCCCGAGTACGTCAGGGCGGCCGTCTTGGAGGTGACGCCGTGGGTCATCTCGTGGCCGGCGACGTCGAGCGACACCAGGGGGCCGAACGTCGTGCCGTCACCGTCGCCGTAGGTCATGCAGAAGCAACTGTCGTCCCAGAACGCGTTGTTGTAGGCGTTGCCGTAGTGGACGCGGTTGTAGGAGCCCTTGCCGTCGCCGCCGATGCCGTTGCGGCCGAAGGTGTTCTTGTAGAAGTCCCAGGTGACGTTCGTGCCGTACTGGGCGTCGACCGCGGCGCTCGCGCGGTCCGAAGTCGCCCCGGTGCCCCAGTGGTTGTCGGTGTCGGTGAACACCGTCGACGGGGCGCGGCTGATGCAGATGCTCGTCAGGAAGCACAGGTCGGTCTTGTTCGCCGCGTCGCCCGTGTAGGTGTTCCCGCGGGTGGGGTCCTTGAGCTGGTACGTCGACCCCGACAGGGTCGTCTCCAGCGGAACCGTGCCGCTGTACAGCGACTTGCCGTCGCCCGTCGCGGTCTCGATGTCGTCCCAGGCGTCGATCTGCCGGCCGGTCCTCGCGTCCGTGAGCACCGTGCGGGCGACCGGGTTGCCCAGCGAGTCCTTGGCCGCCACCTGGGTGCGCCAGGCCAGCTTCGGGGTGCCGTGCAGGGCGTCGACGACCAGCTGGGGCTTGGCCGTCAGCTGCTTCAGGGTCTCGCCGAGGTTCACGGCGCGCAGGGCGTTCGCCGCGAGGTCGGCGGCCTTGGGCGCCGATATGGAGGGCACGATCGAGACCAGGGATATCTCGCTCCGCGTCGCCCGGTTCGCGCTGCGGTACTTCCCGTCCGGCGCCAGGTGGACGACGAAGTCGCCGCCCAGAACAGGCAGTTGGCGGTAGGTGCGGTCGTAGCGGACGTGCTGCGTGCCGTCCGCGTCGACGATCACGTCCCGCACGGACGTGCCCTCGGCGGACGTCAGACCCAGGCTCGCGGCATGGGCGAGCAGGGCCGAGGCCGCGTTCTCGATCGCGCCGGCTCTGGTCGGCCGGTCGGCGGCGACCGAGGCGGGGGAGAGCGCGGAGGCCAGCAGGGCGGCGGTGGTGGCGGCCACGGCGGTGGCGGCGGCGAGACGACGGGACCTGCGTGCGGTGGTGGGGTGCAGCCGGATCCGACTCATCGATCTCCTCGGTAGGGCGCCGGGAGGGCGCGTGGGGGTGGTCGGCGCTGTGTTGACCAAGATTTAAGGGGTCATGACAGGCAGCCGTAAAGAGTGCGTGTGAGGAGGTGTGTGTGGAGAGAGAATCGTTTTTGTGAGCCCCCGGCTGCCCTTCTTCGTCTACGGCACCCTCCGCCCCGGCGAGGTCAACCACGACCACTTCCTGCGCGGCCGCACCCGCGCCGAGGAACCGGGGCGGCTGACCGGTTCGGTGCTGTACGACGGCCCCGGCTACCCGTACGCCGTGGAGGCGCCCGGCGGCGGCGAGGTGCGCGGCGAGCTGGTGACCGCGTTGCCCGAGCGGTACGCGGAGTTGCTCGTCGCCCTCGACCGGCTGGAGGAGTACGCGCCCGGCGACCCCCGCAACCTCTACGAGCGCGTCGAACGCGAGGTGCGCCGCGACGCCGACGACACCCTCGTCCGCGCCTGGGTGTACGTCGCCGCCGACTCGGTCGCCGCACGCCTGCGGGCCCGGGGGCGGCCCATCGAGAGCGGGGACTGGCTGCTCAGGAGCTCCCCTCGGAGGTGACCGGCTCCAGCCGCACCGCGCACGCCTTGAACTCCGGCATCCGCGAGGTCGGGTCCAGCGCCGGGTTGGTCAGGGTGTTGGCGCGCCCCTCGCCCGGCCAGTGGAAGGGCATGAAGACCGTGTCGGGCCGGATGGCGGTCGTGATGCGGGCCGGGGCGACGGCGCGCCCGCGCCGCGACACCACCGACACCGGATCGCCCTCCGCCGCCCCGAGCCGCGCCGCCAGCCGCGGGTGCAGCTCCACGAACGGGCCCGGCGCGGCGGCGTTCAGCTCGTCCACACGGCGCGTCTGGGCACCGGACTGGTACTGCGCCACCACCCGGCCGGTCGTCAGCAGGACCGGGTACTCGTCGTCGGGCTCCTCGTCGATCGCCCGGTGCGAGACGGGCACGAACCGGGCCCGTCCGTCGGGAGTGGCGAACCGGTCGAGGAAGAGACGGGGGGTGCCCGGGTGGGCCTCCTCGGTTGCCTGCGGCGGGAGTTGGCCGGAGAGGTCCTGGGGGCACGGCCAGAACACACCGTTCTCCTCCGCCAGCCTGCGGTAGGTGATCCCGGAGTAGTCGGCGGGCCCGCCCGCGCTCGCCCGGCGCAACTCCTCGAAGACCTCCTCGGGATCGGTCGGGAAGCCCTTCTCCACGCCCAGCCGGTCGGCGAGTTCGCGCATGACCTCCAGATCGCTGCGGACGCCGACGGGCGGCGTGATCGCCCGCCGCCGCAGCAGCACCCGGCCCTCCAGGTTGGTCGTCGTGCCCGTCTCCTCCGCCCACTGCGTCACCGGCAGCACGACGTCCGCGAGCGCCGCCGTCTCCGACAGGACCACGTCGCACACGGCCAGGAAGTCGAGGGACTTCAGGCGCTCCTCCACGTGCGCGGCGTGCGGCGCCGACACCACCGGGTTCGACGCCATCAGCAACAGCGACCTGATGTCCGTCCCCAGGGCGTCCAGCAGCTCGTACGCGCTGCGCCCCGGCCCCGGCAGACTGTCCGGGTCCACGCCCCACACCTCGGCGACGTGCCGCCGCGCCGCCGGGTCGTCCAGCTTGCGGTAGCCGGGCAACTGGTCGGCCTTCTGGCCGTGTTCGCGGCCGCCCTGCCCGTTGCCCTGCCCGGTCAGACAGCCGTAACCGCTCAGCGGCCGCCCCGCCCGGCCGGTCGCCAGGCACAGGTTGATCCACGCACTCACGGTGTCCGTGCCCTTGGACTGCTGCTCCGGCCCGCGCGCCGTCAGCACCATCGCGTGCTCGGGCTCGCAGAACAGCCGTACGGTCTCCCGGAGTTGGGGAACGGACACCCCCGTGATCCGCTCCACGTACTCCGGCCAGTGCGCCATCGCCGCGGCCCGCGCGTCCTCCCAGCCGGCGGTGCGTCCGGCCACGTACTCCTCGTCGACCCGGCCCTCGGCGACGACCAGGTGCAGCAGGCCAAGGGCGAGCGCGAGGTCGGTTCCCGGCCGCGGGGCCAGGTGCAGGTCGGCCTGCTCGGCGGTCCGGGTGCGCCGCGGGTCGACGACGATCAGCGTGCCGCCGTTCTCCTTCAGCTCGGTGAAGAACCTGAGCGACGGCGGCATGGTCTCGGCAAGGTTCGACCCGACCAGGATCACGCAGCCGGTCTTCGGTATGTCCTCCAGCGGGAACGGCAGCCCCCGGTCCAGCCCGAACGCCTTCGTGCCGGCCGCCGCGGCCGACGACATGCAGAAACGCCCGTTGTAGTCGATCTGGGAGGTGCCGAGCACCACCCGCGCGAACTTGCCGAGCGTGTACGCCTTCTCGTTGGTCAGGCCGCCCCCGCCGAACACCCCGACCGCGTCCGGCCCGTGCTCCACGCGCGTCCGACGCAGCCGGCCGGCGATCCGGTCCAGTGCCTCGTCCCAGGTGGCGGGCACAAGCGTGCCCTCGGAGCGCACCAACGGGGAGGTCAGGCGCACTCGGGACGAGAGCACGGCCGGCGCGGTACGGCCCTTGCCGCACAGCGCGCCCCGGTTCACCGGGAAGTCCGTGCGCTCGCTCACCTCGACCGTGCCGTCCGCGGCGGGCGTCAGGTTCATCCCGCACTGCAGGGCGCAGTACGGGCAGTGGGTGGGCGTCACGGTGTTCTGCATACCGGCCAGCGTGCTTCGGCCGTGTTACGTGCGGCGCGGCCCCTTGTTACGCCGACGGGACGGCGGCCTCCCCGTGCCGCGCCGGCCGGCGTGAGCCCCGTGTCACCGGGCGCTCGCCAGTGCCCGCGCGACCCCCTTCTCCTTGGGCCCGAGGAACTGCGGATCGGGATGGAACACGGCGTCCAGCGCCGCCTTGCCGGCCGCGAACACCTCGCGCGTGCCCCCGTAGTACCAGGTCACGTCGTGTTTCGCGTCCACCCCGACGCCGTACGACGACACACCCGCGGCCTCGCACAGCGCCACCGCCCGCCGGATGTGGAAGCCCTGGCTGATCAGAACCGCCCGGTCCACGCCGAAGATCTTCTTGGCGCGCACGCAGGAGTCCCAGGTGTCGAAGCCCGCGTAGTCGCTGACGATCCGCCCGTCCGGCACCCCGTGCCTGGCCAGGTAGGCGCGCATGGCGTCGGGCTCGTCGTAGTCCTTGCGGCTGTTGTCGCCCGTGACGAGGACCACCTCGACGCGGTTCTCGCGGTACAGCTTCGCCGCCGCGTTGAGCCGGTTGGCCAGGTACGGCGACGGCTCGCCGTTCCACAGTCCGGCGCCGAAGACGACGGCGACCTCGGTGCGGGGCGCGTCCGCGACCGTGCCCAGCCGGCCGGCAGTGGAGACGTACAGCCACGTCATCGGAAGGAGCGCCAGCACGCACCCGGCCATCACGGCCTGCACTAGCCGCCGCTGTCCGGTACGCGTGCGTGGCAGCCGCGGTCTGCGCATCGAACGTCCCCCTCTTCCGCCTGCTTCTCGACAGTCAGAGACGTCCCGTCGAGCCCGGCGGTTCGGCAAACCCTAAGTGAGCAGGTTCACTCCGCGAGACGAAACCGCAGGTCGTGGCGGCTCACAGAGCTGCACCCGCCGCAGTGAACCGCTGGAAAAAGCCCGTCATCACCAGGCAACGGGGAGGCAACCTGCCCCGGCGAGGATCGGCGCATGACGGACAGTACGGCGCACCTCCTGAGCCAGATCGGCAGCCGGCTCGCCGGCCAGCTGAGCCTCGTCTCCCTGGACGGCCGGCGCCGCCCGGCCCCGCCCGCCTTGGTCGTCGTGGCGCACGGCAGCCGCGACCCGCGGGCCCTGAGCACCGTCCGCGCGCTCCTGGAGCGGGTCCGCGAGCGGCGCCCCGGCCTGCCCGTCCACCTGGGCCACATCGAGCTGAACGCGCCACTGCTCCCCGACACCCTGGCCGGCCTCGGCGGTCGGGAGGCGGTCCTCGTGCCCCTGCTGCTCAGCCGCGGCTACCACATCAAGCGGGACATCCCCGAGATGGCCGCCGCCTCCGATGTGCACGCGCGCGTGGCTGACGCCCTGGGCCCGCACCCGCTCCTGGTCGACGCCCTGTACGCCCGCCTCGTCGAGGCCGGCTGGCGCGCCCCCGCCGACGAGGGGACGCGGCGCGCGAGCGCGGTCGTCCTGGCCGCCGCGGGCTCCCGCGACCCCGAGTCCAGGGTCGACACAGGCCGCACGGCCGAACTTCTGGCCGACCGCCTGGGCGTCCCGGTGGTCCCGGCCTACGCCACCACGTCGGCCCCGACGGTCCCGGACGCGATCCGGGCCCTCGCGGCGAGCGGCCGTCACCGGGTCGCCGTCGCCTCCTACTTCACGGCCCCCGGCCGCTTCGCGACGGAGTGCGCGGAGGCGGCCCCCTGGATCGCCTCGGCCCCCCTGGGCACCCACCCGGCAATGGCGGAACTGCTCCTCCACCGGTACGACAGCGCCGTAAGGGGCGCGGGGCAGTGTCGATCCGCGGCTCCGCCGCGGGGCGCGACAAGCCACGCACAGCCCGCGCTCGCCATGTGAGCGATCCCGGCAAACGCTTGGGCGCACCCCAATTGTCAGTCCCTGCCCTTACTGTCGAGACATGTCGTACGACGCGCAGGCAACAGAACGCTGGGCCCCAGAACCCGACAAACGCCCCGGCCGCACCGCTTTCCAACGCGACCGTGCGCGCGTACTGCACTCCTCCGCACTCAGAAGGCTCGCCGGCAAGACCCAGGTCGTCACCCCCGGCACCCGTACCCAGGTCTGGGACGCCAGCCCCCGCACCCGCCTCACCCACTCACTGGAATGCGCGCAGGTCGGCCGCGAACTCGGCGCGGCCCTCGGCTGCGACCCCGACCTGGTGGAGGCCGCCTGCCTCTCCCACGACCTCGGCCACCCCCCGTTCGGCCACAACGGCGAACAGGCCCTCAACGAATTCGCCCACGACTGCGGCGGCTTCGAGGGCAACGCGCAGTCATTGAGGCTGCTCACCCGCATCGAGCCCAAGCGTTTCACCCCGGAGGGCTCGGTGGGCCTCAACCTCACGAGGGCCACCCTGGACGCCGCCACCAAGTACCCCTGGCCCAGGGGCGCCCACCCCACCGACCCCGCCTCGCCCAAGTTCGGTGTCTACGAGGACGACCGCCCCGTCTTCGACTGGGTCCGCAAGGAGGCCCCCGGCACCCGCTCCACCTTCGAGGCCCAGGTCATGGACTGGTCCGACGACGTGGCGTACTCCGTGCACGACGTCGAGGACGGCCTGCACGCCGGGCACATCGACCCCGACTGCCTGCACGCGGAACCCGAGCGCCAGGAGGTGTTCGCGGTGGCCCGCGGCCGCTACGTGCCCGCGGACACCGACCCGGCCGAACTCGCCGCCGCCCTCGACCGCCTGCAGGACCAGGAGTGGTGGCCGCACGGCTACGACGGAACGGCCGTCGCCCAGGCCCGTCTCAAGGACGCCACCAGCCAGCTCATCGGCCGCTTCGCCCTCGCCGCCGAGTCCGCCACCCGCGCCGCGTACGGCACGGGCCGGCTCACCCGGTACGACGCCGCACTCGTCGTACCGCGCGAGACCCGTCTGGAGTGCGCGATCCTCAAGGCCGTCGCCCACCGCTACGTGATGCAGCGCGCCGAACAGGAGCGGCTGCGCGCCGACCAGCGGATCGTCGTGGCCGAACTCGCGCAGGCGTTCACCGCGCGTGCACCCGACGGCCTGGACCCGCAGTTCCGGTCCCTGTTCGAGCAGGCCGGCGACGACCGCGCCCGCAAACGGGTGATCGTCGACCAGATCGCCTCCCTCACCGACGCCTCGGCCCGGTCGCTTCACGGACGTCTGACGGGGCAGACGAGAGACTGAGGGGGCGTGGGTGACGAGGAATGAGCCCGAATGTGACACTCCGTGGCCTGATCGGGCCACTCCCTCTTCCCCCATCACGCTCCGTGCGGGACGCTCGCATGTGGCGGCACCCACAGTGTTTTCTGGTGGGACACCCCCCAGACCCCCCGTAGGAGGCATCAAGTGGTCGACGCGGATCAGACATTCGTCATCGTCGGAGGCGGCCTCGCCGGCGCGAAGGCGGCCGAGACGCTCCGAGCGGAGGGCTTCACCGGCCGCGTGATACTGATCTGCGACGAGCGCGACCACCCGTACGAGCGTCCCCCGCTCTCCAAGGGCTACCTGCTGGGCAAGGAGGAGCGCGACAGCGTCTTCGTCCACGAACCCGCCTGGTACGCGCGCAACGACATCGAGCTGCACCTCGGCGAGACCGTCGACGCCATCGACCGCGAGGCGAAGACGGTCCGCTTCGGCGAGGACGGCACGCTCGTCCACTACGACAAGCTGCTGCTGGCCACCGGCGCGGAGCCGCGCCGCCTCGACATCCCCGGCACCGACCTCGCGGGCGTCCACCACCTGCGCCGCCTCGCCCACGCCGAACGGCTCAAGCACGTCCTCGCCGCGCTCGGCCGGGACAACGGCCACATCGTCATCGCGGGCGCCGGCTGGATCGGCCTGGAGGTCGCCGCGGCGGCCCGCGAGTACGGCGCCGAGGTCACCGTCGTCGAGCCGAACGCCACCCCGCTGCACGCGGTCCTCGGGCCCGAGCTCGGCAACCTCTTCGCCGAGCTGCACCGCGAGCACGGCGTCCGCTTCCACTTCGGCGCGCGGCTGACCGAGATCGTCGGCCAGGACGGCATGGTCCTGGCGGCCCGCACCGACGACGGCGAGGAGCACCCCGCCCACGACGTCCTCGCCGCGATCGGCGCGGCCCCGCGCACCGGCCTCGCGGAGGCGTCGGGCCTGGAGATCGCCGACCGGCAGTACGGCGGCGGCGTCGTCGTCGACGAACGGCTGCGCACCTCCGACCCCGACATCTACGCGGCCGGAGACGTCGTCTCCTTCCCGCACGCCCTGTTCGGCACCCGGCTGCGCGTCGAGCACTGGGCCAACGCCCTCAACGGCGGGCCCGCCGCGGCCCGGGCGATGCTCGGGCGGGACATCACCTACGACCGCGTGCCCTACTTCTTCTCCGACCAGTACGACCTCGGCATGGAGTACTCCGGCTGGGCGCCCCCCGGCACCTACGACGAAGTGGTCATCAGGGGAGACGCCGGCAAGCGCGAGTTCATCGCCTTCTGGGTCAAGGACGGCAGGGTGCTGGCCGGGATGAACGTGAACGTGTGGAACGTCACGGACCCCATCCAGAAGCTGATCCGTTCCAGGACCCGGGTGAACTCCGACTCCCTGGCGGACCCGCACGTTCCGCTCGAAAGCCTCGTCTCTTGAGTGTCGGTCCGTCCCCGTCCTGCAATCCCCCGGGGGACAACCCCCGGACCCCCGGCCGAGGGCCGTCTCGCCCCAGGAGTGTCAGTTCTGACCCGTAGAATCACCCTGTGGCAGGACGGATCAACGACGAGGACGTGAAGGCGGTACGGGACGCGGTCCCGATCGACGCCGTGGTGTCCGAGTACCTCCAGCTGCGCAACGCGGGCGGGGGCAACCTCAAGGGCCTGTGCCCGTTCCACGACGAGAAGTCGCCGTCCTTCCAGGTCAGTCCGAGCAAGGGACTCTTCCACTGCTTCGGCTGCCAGGAGGGCGGCGACACCATCACGTTCGTGATGAAGGTCGACCACCTGTCCTTCTCCGAGGCGGTCGAGCGCCTGGCCGCCCAGGCCGGCATCACCCTGCGCTACGAGGAGGGCGGCTACAACCCCTCCCACCAGCGCGGCGAACGCATCCGCCTGGTCGAGGCGCACAAGATCGCCGCCGAGTGGTACGCCGAACAGCTCGCCACCAGCCCCGAGGCCGACACCGGCCGGATCTTCCTCGCCGAGCGCGGCTTCGACCAGGCCGCCGCCCAGCACTTCTCCGTCGGCTACAGCCCCCAGGGCTGGGACCACCTCACCCGCTTCCTGCGCGGCAAGGGCTTCACCGACAAGGAGCTCGTCCTCTCCGGCCTCTCCCAGGAGGGCCGCCGCGGCCCCATCGACCGCTTCCGCGGCCGTCTGATGTGGCCCATCCGCGACATCGGCGGAGACGTCGTCGGCTTCGGCGCGCGCAAGCTCTACGAGGCCGACAACGGCCCCAAGTACCTCAACACCCCCGACACGGCGATCTACCGGAAGTCCCAGGTCCTGTACGGCATCGACCTGGCGAAGAAGGACATCGCCAAGGCCAGCCGCGCCGTCGTCGTCGAGGGCTACACCGACGTCATGGCCTGCCACCTCGCCGGGGTGACCACGGCCATCGCCACCTGCGGCACCGCCTTCGGCGGCGACCACATCAAGATCCTGCGCCGGCTGCTGATGGACAACGGCTCGGCCCGGGTGATCTTCACCTTCGACGGCGACGCGGCCGGCCAGAAGGCGGCCCTGCGGGCCTTCGAGGACGACCAGAAGTTCGCCGCCGAGACCTACATCGCGATCGCGCCGGACGGCATGGACCCCTGCGAGCTGCGCCTGGCCAAGGGCGACGAGGCCGTCGCCGACCTGGTCGAACCCCGCACCCCGCTCTTCGAGTTCGCGCTGCGCCAGATCGTCGTCCGCTACGACCTCGACACCCCCGCCGGCCGTGCCGCCGCCCTCGACGAGGCGGCGCCCATCGTGGCCCGCATCAAGAACAGCGGTGCCCAGCACGAGGTCGCCGTCCAGCTCGCCGGCATGCTCGGCATCCTCGACACCCAGTTCGTCGTCAAGCGCGTCGCCCAGCTCGCCCGCTGGGCCCGCGACCGCGGCGGCAAGGGCCCCGCGCCGAGTGGCCGCGGCCCGCAGCAGCCCTATGACGCCGCCCCGCGCCCCAACGCCTCCGGCCCCGCCCTCACCCTCCGCAACCCCGTCTACGCCACCGAACGCGAACTGCTCAAGCTCGCCCTCCAGCGGCCGGAACTGGTCTCCCCGGCCTTCGACGCCTACGGCGCCGACGAGTTCACCGCCGCGCCCTACGCCGCCGTACGCCAGGCGATCATGGACGCGGGCGGCGCCGAGTACGGCGTACAGGACCCACAGGACTACCTGGTCAGGGTGCGCGAGGCCGCCCCGGACGACACCGTGCGCGCCATGGTCACCGAGCTGGCCGTGGAGGCGATCATGCGCAAGACGGTCGACGAGGTGTACGCGGGCGCCCAGCTGGTCACCGTCCGCCGCCGGGCCGTCGACCGCCGGGTCCGTGACATCACCTCCACCCTCGCGCGCCTCGGCACCTCCGGCGACCCCGCCCAACTGGCCGCCGTACAGAACGAGTTGTGGGTCCTCCAGCAGTACGACCAGGCCCTGCGCGAACACGGCGCCGCCGCTCTCTGAGGCATCGGGACGGCAGGGTAACCGGCCGGTCACGGGCCGATTGCAAAAAGTCACCGCACGCCCCTCGTGGCGACGATGTGTCGTACTCCACACTGGGTTCCGGTGCCTGAGTCCTCGGAGCGCGGCCGATCCGTCCCGTACGGGTCACAGACCCCCGCGGTTCCGCTCAACGCGTACGGGACGGACAGCGGCGAGGCCGTCGACTCCGCCCCCGAAGTACCGCTGCCGCACCCCCTGGCAGCGATCATCCTGGAGGTCGCCCGCGTGCAGACCCAGACCCTCACCCAGACCGACACCGGCAACGACGTCACGGAGCCGGACGCGGAGGCCGACGTCCTCGTCGCGGTCCCCCCGCAGACCCGTGTCGTGCACCATCCAGAGGCGGACCCCGTGGAACCCGAAGGGCCGCCCGAGGCGGCCGAACCCCCCGCCGAGGCACTGGAGACGGAGACTCCGGAGCCCGTGGAGACGCCCGCCGTGGAGCGGGCCCGTGCCGACACCGGCGGACCGTCCTCGGACCTGTTCCGCCAGTACCTCCGCGAGATCGGCCGCATCCCGCTGCTCACGGCCGCCGAGGAGGTCGAGCTGGCCCGCCGGGTCGAGGCCGGCCTGTTCGCCGAGGAGAAGCTGAGCAACACCCCCGACCTGGACAGCGAGTTGGCGCTGGACCTGGACCGCCTGGTCGTCATGGGCCGCATGGCCAAGCGCCGCCTCATCGAGGCGAACCTGCGGCTGGTGGTGTCCGTGGCGAAGCGGTACGTCGGCCGCGGCCTGACCATGCTCGACCTCGTCCAGGAGGGGAACCTCGGCCTGATCAGGGCGGTCGAGAAGTTCGACTACGCCCGCGGGTACAAGTTCTCGACCTACGCCACCTGGTGGATCCGGCAGGCCATGTCCCGGGCGCTGGCCGACCAGGCCCGCACCATCCGGGTCCCGGTCCACGTCGTCGAGCTGATCAACCGCGTCGTGCGCGTCCAGCGCCGGATGCTTCAGGAACGGGGCTACGAGCCGACCCCCGAGGAGGTCGCCGCCCACCTCGACCTGGCGCCCGAGCGCGTCGGCGAGGTGCTCCGCCTGGCCCAGGAGCCGGTCTCCCTGCACGCCCCGGTGGGCGAGGAGGACGACGTGGCCCTCGGCGACCTGATCGAGGACGGCGACGCGGCGAGCCCCGTGGAGTCGGCCGCGTTCCTGCTGCTCAGGGAGCACCTGGAGGCGGTGCTGTCGACGCTGGGGGAGCGGGAGCGCAAGGTCGTACAGCTGCGGTACGGGCTGGCCGACGGCCGGCCGCGCACGCTGGAGGAGATCGGGCGCATCTTCGGGGTGACCCGGGAGCGGATACGCCAGATCGAGTCCAAGACCCTGAACAAGCTACGGGACCACGCCTTCGCGGACCAGCTGCGGGGCTATCTGGATTGATGCCGGGTGCGGGTGTGTGGGGGCTGGTCGCGCCCACGCGGCGGAGCCGCATGTCGATGCGGCCCCGCGCCCCTCGAGGTCGGACCAGCCCCCGGTGTGTCAGTCCACTTCCGCGACCGCTTGCGCGAACTGCGCCTTGTACAGCCGCGCGTAGGCCCCGTCGGCCGCCAACAGGTCGGTGTGCGCGCCCTGTTCGACGATCGAGCCGTTCTCCATCACCAGGATCGTGTCCGCGTCCCGGATGGTCGACAGCCGGTGCGCGATCACGAACGAGGTCCGCCCGTGGGCGAGTTTGGCCATCGCCTTCTGGATCAGCACCTCGGTACGGGTGTCGACCGACGAGGTCGCCTCGTCGAGCACCAGGATCACCGGGTCGGACAGGAACGCCCGCGCGATGGTGATCAGCTGCTTCTCACCGGCGCTGACGCCGGAGCCCTCGTCGTCGATCACGGTGTCGTAGCCGTCGGGCAGCGTACGGATGAACCGGTCGGCGTGCGCGGCCCGCGCCGCCTCCTCGATCTCGCCCCGGGTGACCTCGCGCGAGGCGCCGTACGCGATGTTCTCCGCGATCGTGCCGCCGAACAGCCAGGTGTCCTGCAGCACCATGCCGATCCGGGCCCGCAGCTCGTCCCGGGACATCGTGGCGACGTCCACGCCGTCGAGGGTGATGCGGCCGCCGGAGACGTCGTAGAACCGCATGAGCAGGTTGACCAGGGTGGTCTTGCCGGCGCCGGTCGGGCCGACGATGGCGACCGTGTGGCCCGGTTCCGCCTTCAGCGAGAGGTCCTCGATCAGCGGCTTCTCGGGGTCGTAGCGGAAGGAGATGTTCTGCAGCTCCACCAGTCCCCGCAGCTCCTCGGGCCGGGCGCCCTCGACCGGATCCGCCTCCTGCTCCTCCGCGTCCAGGAGTTCGAAGATCCGCTCGGCCGAGGCCACACCCGACTGCACCAGGTTCGCCATGGACGCGACCTGCGTCAGCGGCATCGAGAACTGCCGCGAGTACTGGATGAAGGCCTGCACGTCACCGATGGACAGGGCGCCCGAGGCGACCCGCAGACCACCGACCACCGCCACGAGTACGTAGTTGAGGTTGGAGACGAACATCATCAGCGGCTGCATGATCCCGCTGTTGAACTGCGCCTTGAACCCGGCCTCGTACAGCGCCTCGTTCTGCTCGGCGAACTGCTGCGCCGACTCGTCCTGCCGCCCGAACACCTTCACCAGGGTGTGCCCGGTGTACATCTCCTCGATATGGGCGTTCAGCTTGCCGGTGGAGCGCCACTGCTGCACGAAGTGCGGCTGCGAGCGCTTGCCGACGCGCGTGGCGACGACGAACGACAGCGGCACGGTCACCAGGGCCACCAGCGCCAGCAGCCACGACACCCAGAACATCACCGCGAGCACACCGATGATGGTCAGCAGCGAGTTGATGAGCTGGCCCATCGACTGCTGCAGCGTCTGGCCGATGTTGTCGATGTCGTTGGTGGCCCGGCTGAGCACCTCGCCGCGCTGCCGCTTGTCGAAGTACGACAGCGGCAGCCGCGACAGCTTCGTCTGCACGTTCTCCCGCAGCCGGTACATCGTGCGGTTGACGGCCCGGTTCACCAGCCGGGTCGCCACCGCCATCAGCAGACCGGCGACCACGAACGTGCACAGCACGAGCAGCAGGACGCGGCCCACCGCGTCGAAGTCGATGCCCTTGCCCGGCGTGAAGTCGGTGCTGCGCAGCATGTCGGCGACCTGGCCCTGACCCCGCGCGCGCATGGAGTCCAGCACCTGTTCCTTGGTGGCACCCGACGGCATCTGCCGCCCGACGATCCCGGCGAACACCAGGTCGGTGGCCTTGCCGAGGATCTTCGGCCCGATCACGTTGAGCCCGACACTGACGACCACGCAGCACAGCAGCACGTAGATCGTCAGCCGCTCCGGCTTGAACTGCGCGATCAGGCGCCGGCCCGACACCTTGAAGTCCATCGAACGGCTGTCGGGACCGCCGCCCTGACCCATCATCCGCGCCATCGGCCCGGCCATCAGGCAGCCTCCGCTTCCGTCAGCTGGGAGAGCACGATCTCCCGGTAGGTCTCGTTGTCCGCCATCAGCTCGTGGTGCCGGCCGGTGCCGACGACGCGTCCCTCGTCGAGGACGACGATCCGGTCGGCGTCCCGGATGGTCGCCACGCGCTGGGCGACGATCACGACGGTGGCCTCGGCGGTCTCCTCGGCGAGCGCCGCGCGCAGGGCCGCGTCGGTCGCGTAGTCGAGGGCGGAGAAGGAGTCGTCGAAGAGGTAGATCTCCGGCCGCTGCACCAGTGTGCGGGCGATCGCGAGCCGCTGCCGCTGACCGCCGGAGACGTTCGTACCGCCTTGCGCGATCGGCGCGTTCAGCCCGCCCTCCAGCTTGGTGACGAAGTCCTTGGCCTGCGCCACCTCCAGCGCGTGCCACAGTTCCTCGTCCGTGGCGTCCGGGTTGCCGTAGCGCAGGTTGGTCGCGACCGTCCCCGCGAACAGGTACGGCTTCTGCGGGACCAGGCCGACCGTCTTCGCGAGCAGCTTGGGCTCGATGGTCGCCACGTCGGTGCCGTCGACCAGGACCTCCCCGTCGGTCGCGTCGAACAGGCGGGGGACCAGGCCGAGCAGGGTGGACTTGCCGCTGCCGGTCGAGCCGATGACGGCGGTGACCTCCCCGGGCCGGGCGACCAGATCGACGGCCTTGAGCACCGGCTCCTCGGCGCCCGGGTAGCGGAAGCCCGCGCCCCGGATCTCCAGGTGTCCGTGCCTGCGCAGCTCCACCACCGGCGCCGTCGGCGGGACCACGCTCGACGACGTGCCGAGGACCTCCTCGATGCGCTCGGCGCACACCTCAGCGCGCGGCACCATCATGAACATGAAGGTGGCCATCATCACGGACATCACGATCTGCATGAGGTAGGCGAGGAAGGCGGTCAGGTCGCCGATCTGCATCCCGCCGCTGTCGATGCGGTGGGCGCCGAACCACACCACCGCGATGGACGACAGGTTCACCACCGTCATGACGATCGGAAACATCAGCGCGAGCATGTTGCCGGTGGCCAGCTGCATCTCGGTGAGATCGCCGTTGGCCTTCCCGAACCGCTCCTTCTCGTACTCGTCCCGGACGAAGGCCCTGATCACACGGTTGCCGGTGATCTGCTCGCGCAGTACTCGGTTGACGGTGTCCAGGCGGGTCTGCATGGCCCGGAACAGCGGCCGCAGCCGCCGCACGATCAACGTCACGCAGATGCCCAGCGTCGGCACCACGGCGACCAGTACCGCGGACAGCGGCACGTCCAGGCCGAGCGCGAGGACGATGCCGCCCACGCACATGATCGGCGCCGACACCATCAGCGTGAACGTCATCAGGGCCAGCATCTGGACCTGCTGGACGTCGTTGGTGGTCCGGGTGATCAGCGAGGGTGCCCCGAAGTGGCCGACCTCCCGCGAGGAGAAGGACTGCACCCGGTCGAACACCGCGGCGCGCACGTCCCGGCCGACGGCCGCCGCGGTCCGGGCGCCGTAGTACACGGCCCCCATGTTGCACACGACCTGGGCCAGCGAGATGCCGATCATCAGCGCGCCGAAGGAGAGGATGTAGCCGGTGTCGCCCTTGACGACACCGTTGTCGATGATGTGCGCGTTCAGCGTCGGCAGGTAGAGGGTGGCGCAGGTCTGCAGGAACTGCAGCAGCACCACCGCGGCGATGGGTTTCTTGTACGGCCTGAGATAGGTCCGTAGAAGTCGTATGAGCACGCTGCGTCTCTCGGAGTCGGCGGTGGGGGCGGGTTCGTTGCCCGTGGCCCCCATCGTCGAACATTCCCCCCGCGTTACCTCAACCGATTAAGCCGAGAGCAGCGTCTCATGCGGCCTTCCGGGTGGGCCTCCTACCGGATCCTTACGTTCCGCTGCCGATCCGCTATGTCCGGAACGCCCCGGGATGGGTCTGCTCGCGCACCGACACGTACTGCTGCCGCACCGCCTGCCCGACCGCCAGCTCCTCACCGGGCTCCAGCACCTGCGCGGCCGCGCCCTGCCAGGCCGGCGGATTGCGCGGGTCCAGCGCGCCCTGCGACACCCCCAGCGCCCACGCGGCCTGCCGTGCGGCACCGATCGCCGCGTAGTCCGCGGGCTGCGGTACGACGACCTGCGCGCCGAACAGGGCGGGCGCGGCGGCCTGCACGGCGGGCAGCTCGGCGGCCGCCCCCAGCAGGAAGATCCGCCGTACGTCGACGCCCCGGCCGCGCAGCACGTCCAGTGCGTCGGCGAGCCCGCACAGCATGCCCTCGAACGCGGCCCGGGCGAGGTGCTCGGGCTTCATCGACTCCCGGCGCAGGCCCGCGAGGGTCCCCGCGGTGTGCGGCAGGCTGGGCGTCCGCTCGCCCTCCAGATACGGCAGCAGCACCAGTCCGTGCGAGCCGGGCGTCGACTTCATCGCCAGGTCGGACAGGCTCTCCAGGTCCGACAGGCCGAGCAGTTCGGCGGTCCCGCGCAGGGTCCGTACGGCGTTCAGGGTGGTGACCACGGGCAGGTGCATGCCGGTCGCGTCGGCGAGGGCGGTGATCATCCCGGTGCCGTCGACGAGGGCCTCGGGATGCACGGCCATCACGGACCCCGAGGCACCCAGCGAGACGACCGCGTCGCCCAGCCCGATGCCGAGCCCGAAGGCGGCGGCCATGGTCCCGCCGGTCCCGGCGGAGATCAGCAGCCCCTCCGGAGTCGTACCGGCCGCCTCCGCCGGACCGATCACCTCGGGCAGCATGACCTGGTGACCCAGCGCCAGCTCCACCAGGTCGGTGCGGTAGGAACCGGTGGCCGCCGACCAGTAGCCGGTCCCTGAGGCGCCGCCCCGGTCGGTGGTCCTGCGTACGGGCCGCCCGAGCAGCTGCCACACCAGCCAGTCGTGGGCCTGCATCAGGATCGCGGCGCGCAGGGCGGCGTCGGGCTCGTTCTTGGCGAGCCAGCGCAGCTTGGTCACCGGCTGCGCGGCCTGCGGCACGGACCCCACGGCTTGCGCCCAGGACTCGCGCCCGCCGAGCGCGTCGATCAGATCCGCCGCGGCGACCTGCGTCCGCCTGTCGCCGCCGACCATCGCCGGGCGCACCGTGTTGCCCTGCGCGTCCAGCGCGATCACCGCGTTCTGCTGCGCCGACACGCCGATGGCCTGCACGCCTTCGAGGAGCCCGCCGCCGGCCGCCTCCCCGAGGGAGAGCAGCCAGGCCTGCGGGTCGACGTCGGCGGGGCGGTCACCGTCCACCGGGTGGGGGGCATACCCCTGCCGGAGCACGGCGCCCGTGTCCGTGTCGCAGACGACGATGCGAGTGAAATCGGGCGAACTGTCCAACCCGGCGACTATCCCCATGGCGAAAATTCTATGGGCGAAGGGCCGCGGGGGTTCGCGGAGCCGTACGCCTAGGTGTTGCTGGTGCCCCAGTCGTCCTCGCCCGTGCCGTTGGTGTGCCGGCCCTTCAGCGAGCGCACCCGGTCCGTCACCGAGTCCGGCACCCGGTCCCCGACCTTGTCGCTGACCACGTGGTACGCCTTGCCCGCGAACTGGCGGCCCTGCTGGGCGGCCGTCTCTGCGGTGTTGCGGACCGCCGGGTTCTGGGCGACCTGGCGCGCGGACTTCTTCAGTTGCTCGTAGCGTTCGCGTCCGGCGCGTGTGCCCAGGACGTAACCCAGAGCCAGGCCGACGACGAACGTGAGCTTGTAGCGCATGAGGGAGCCACCCTTCCGTCCGTGGGGGATACCGATTGGCGGAGCACCCCCCTGCTTGCGCTAATGTATGTGTCGCAGCGAGCGCCCGCCCCCTGGCGAATACCCAGGTAGGTACGTTCGATGCAACGAGGCATTCCTCCGTAGCTCAATTGGCAGAGCAGCCGGCTGTTAACCGGCAGGTTACTGGTTCGAGTCCAGTCGGGGGAGCTCGGTCCTCCGTAGCTCAATTGGCAGAGCAGCCGGCTGTTAACCGGCAGGTTACTGGTTCGAGTCCAGTCGGGGGAGCATGCTGAACGAGGACCCCGCCGGGGTCCTTTTTCATGTCCGACCGTGTGTCGGCGGAACCATGCAGGTCACGGGGGGAGTCTTGAAGGGCATGCGAAGTCGCCCCTGCGAAGCAGGAGATCGTATGAGCGGCTATGCTGCGGCAGACGGCGCGCACACATGTACGCGACACGCCGCTATGGGGCGGTAGCTCAGCCGGTTAGAGCAGCGGACTCATAATCCGTCGGCCGTGGGTTCGAGTCCCACCCGCCCCACCTTTGCAGGCCTCTGACCTGCGAAAACGTTCATTTTCGGGTGTCGGGGCGTCAACTTCGCCTGGACGGACTGAATCCGCTGCTCGTGGGTTTGGAGTCGGCCGTGCTCGGGGGACTCCAACCCCTCTGACCTGCGGCTGAGTAGATGATCGAGGGCGTCGCTCGCGGTCCGGGCGACTGCGTCGAGGGCCGAGCCAAGACCCAGGGGCCCTACAGGGGCCGGGACGGCGCAGACGTGTCCAGGACGACGGTGTCTCGGAGTCGATTCGTTGTCCCATTTGATGGTGACGCGGCTGGGGCAGCCATCCACAGGGTGGCCAGCTGAGTATCGGGCCGGCGGCGGAGGCAGTGCGGATACCGGCGCGGCGGGTGCGCGGACGCGGGTAGGGCTAGGGCGACGTCGGCTGCGGTCTGTGCTGTGGAGAGCCTGTCGCTGCTGAGGAAGTGTCCCGGCGATGGCCGAGGGGCAAGGAAACGGCCCGGAGGGGAAACGGCCCCGATGGGTTACTCGACCCTTTCTCGTCTGGACCCCCGTGGTGACCGGGGCAAGCCGGGCAGCGGCTGCTTTGCGGGCCGCTCAGGCGCAGGCGCAGCCTGCGCTGATGATCCGGTCGTACGAGGGTGGACCTGCTGCGGTGGTAGCGGTTCCTGACGGCCAGGAGTTCTCCAGGGGAGCGACTGTGGCGCGAGGCCGGCCGAGGGGGCTTCATGCAGCTCAGCGCCGGTTCCGTTGACGCTGACAAGTGCAACAGGTGTCGTGGTATAGCCAGTTCAGTTGAAGCTCGGCTGCAGCCGACCCGGGCAGGTCCCATTCCTGGTACGGGGAACGTGTGGCGCCCTGTCACAACGGGCCTGGGCGGCGGGACCGGCGTGCGGGCCTGTCCCGGTGCTGCGCCATGCCCAGCTCGTCGGTGTACCGGGCGAGGGCGTCCTCGGCCGTGGGGACGGGGCCGAACAGTTGCTCCTGGCGGCGGGGGTCGGCGACGTAGCGGCCGGTCTCGAACCAGCGGAACATCGCGGCCATGTCCTTGATCAGGGGCATGAAGCGGCCGGCGACGGCTCCTGCGGCGCGGGTGACGGCGGACGGGAGGGCCCACACCTTGATCTTCTTTCCGGCCCGGCTGCCCATTACGTCGGCCACCTCTCGCATGCTGACCGGACGGTCCCAACCGATGTCGATCCGCTCACCGGCCTCGGCCTCGGCGTCGACCGCGGCTGCCAGATACGCCGCGAGATCGGAGGTGTGGACGAAGGTCAGCGGGACGGTGGCCTTGCCGATCCACACCATGCGGCCCTTGTCGACCGGGTCGCCCGCCATGCTCGCGACCTGGTCGAGAAACGCCCCCGGGCGCAGTGCGACGAACGGGACGCCGAGCTGTTCGAGCTTGTCCTCGGCGAGCTTCTTGTGCCAGAAGTGCGGGACTTGGGGCGTCTGGTCGCTGGTGAGGATGCTGGTCAGGACGAACCGCCGGATGCCGGTGCGGTGGGCGGCCTCGGCGAGGTTGGCGTTGCCGACGGTGTCGATGTCGTGCGCGTTCTTGCCGCCGCGGGTGTAGCCGGCAGCGGTGGTGATGACGGCATCGGCGCCGTTCATGGCGGCGACGAGCGAGTCGAGGTCGAGCATGTCGCCGCGGGCGATCTCGGCACCCCGCCTTTCGAGCCTGCTCGCGTCGGTGGTCGGCCGGACCAGAGCGCGGACGTTCTTACCGCGCTTGAGCAGTTCGTCGACGACCTTACCGCCGAGGGAGCCGGTCCTTCATGAGCCGAGTGCGCTGCAGCACTGTCCACTCGCAGGAGCGCCGGAAACGAAGCGCACTCCAGGCCGGAACCGGGGTGCGGGCCCAGAGGAGTTACTCGGAATCTTCCCGTGGAACAGCGCGGCTGTTGATCGCGTCGGCGATGGCGTAGGCGGTGCGGACGAAGGACTCTGCCTGCTGCGCCGACAGGTTCACTGCGGAGGTCTCCTCCAGGGCCCGCCACATGGCTGCCAGGGGCTCGCGCATGGCACGGCCCTTGTCGGTGAGGTGGACGACCATGACGCGCCGGTCGTGTGCGGCCGGCTCGCGGATGAGCAGGCCGGCGTCCTGCATGCGGCGCAGGGACTTGGAGACGGTGGAGTGGTCCAGGCCGACGCTTTCGAGCAGTTCGGACTGGGTCTGGCCGTCCCGGTCGAGGAGTTGCATGAGCAGCAGTTCCTGTCCGGGATGCAGGTCCATCTCGCGGAGTATGGCGGCGGCGCGGGCGCGGTGGGCGCGGGCGAGCTGGAAGATCGCGTAACTCATCGGCCCCTCGCTGGCCGTAGAGGGGGTGCGGTGGGTGGAGGCGGGCATGATGCGGTTCCTCAGACGGTGTGGGTGGGGTAGTCGGTGTAGCCGGCCACTCCGCCGCCGTAGAAGGTCGCCGGGTCGGGGGTGTTCAGCGGCGCGTCAGAGCGTAGCCGCTCGACCAGGTCCGGGTTGGCGAGCGCGAGGGCGCCGACGGAGACAAGGTCGGCCGTGCCGTTGTCGACGTCCTTGGCGCGGGTGGGCAGGTCGGTGCCGGCCCGGTTGAGGATCAGCGTGGTCGGCCACAGCGCGCGCAAGGTGCCCAGCAGCTCCTCGTCGCCCGCGTGCATCACGTGGAGGTAGGCGAGGCCGAGCGGGCTCAGGGCGCGCAGGAGCGCCGGATACAGCTCGGCGGTGTCGGACTCGGCGATGTCGTTGTAGGGGTTGCCGGGGGAGATGCGCAGGCCGGTGCGGTCGGCGCCGATCTCGTCGGCCACGGCAGCGGCGACCTCGACGGCGAAGCGGATGCGGTTGTCGAGGGAACCGCCGTAGCGGTCGGTGCGCTGGTTGGTGTTGTCGGACAGGAACTGGTGTACCAGGTAGCCGTTGGCGGCGTGGATCTCCACGCCGTCGGCGCCTGCCGCGACGGCGGCCGCTGCGGCGCGGCGGAAGTCGTCGACGGTCGCCGCGACCTCCTGCGTCGACAGAGCACGCGGGGTCGGCATCTCCTGGGGGCCCGACGCGGTGAACATCGCGCCCTGCGGCCGGATCGCCGAAGGGGCGACCGGCTGACGGCCGTGCGGGGTGTTGTCGGGGTGGGCGATGCGTCCGGTGTGCATCAGCTGGATGACGATCCGGCCGTCGGCCTCGTGCACGGCGTCGGTGACCTTGCGCCACCCGGCGATCTGCTCGTCATTGTGGATGCCGGGGGTGAGGAGGTAGCCCTGGCCGTCGGGGGAGGGCTGGGTGCCCTCGGTGATGATGAGCGCGTGCGAGGCCCGCTGGGCGTAGTACTCGGCGTTCAGCTCGGTCGGCACGCCTTCGGGCGTGGAGCGGTCGCGGGTCATGGGGGCCATGACCAGGCGGTGCGGGAGGGAGATGTCACCGACGGCGGTCGGTGTCCACAGGGCGTTCAGCATGAGGGGTCCTTCGGTGCGGTGATGATCGGAACAGGGGGAGAGGCGGGCGTGATCAGTCGACGGTGAGGACGAGCTTGCCCCGGACATGCCCGGCGTCGCTGACCTGCTGGGCCGTGGCGGCCTCGGCGAGCGGGTAGGCGGTGACGGTGGTGACGACCTTGCCGGTCGCGGCGTCCTGGGCCAGCGCGGCCAGGCCGGCGGCGGAGCGTTCCCGGGGACTGCTGGAGAAGGTGATGCCGAGCTGGTGTGCGCGGAAGTCGGCGATGGTGACGATGCGCTCGGTGCCGCCGCGCAGGGTGATGGAGTCCTCCAGGGCCCCCTTCCCGGCCAGGTCGAACACCGCGTCCACGCCGTCGGGGGCGAGTGCCCGGACCCGCTCGACCAGGCCCTCGCCGTAGAGGGTCGCGGTGGCACCGAGCGAGGTGAGGTAGTCCTGGTTGGCGGGGCCGGCGGTGCCGATGACACGCGCTCCGCGGGCCGTGGCCAGCTGGACCGCCAGGGTGCCGACCGCTCCGGCCGCGCCGTGCATCAGTACGGTCTCCCCGGCGACGACGCCGAGCAGGTCCAGGACCCGCTCGGCCGTCGCGCCCGCCGTCGGCAGCGCGGCCGCGTGCTGCCAGTCGAGGCCGGCGGGCTTGGGGGCCACGGTGGTGGCCAGCGCGTACTCGGCGTACGAGCCGGTGTCCGACCAGCCCAGCACCTCGTCGCCCACCTGCACGTCCTGCACGCCCTCACCCAGGGCGTCCACCACGCCGGCGAGCTCGCCACCGGGGACGGCGGGGAGCGGCGTGGGGAACGCGGCCTCCATGGCCCCGGAGCGGATCTTGCCGTCCAGTGCGTTCAGCCCGGCCGCCTTGACACGGACGCGGATCTGCCCGGGGCCGGGCTGCGGGACCTCGATGTCCGCCACGTGCAGCACTTCCGTGCCTCCGAAACGGTCGAACAGGATGGCTTTCATGACGACTCCTCTCGTGTCACCACCCATTTAGGTGGCTGGACACATAACCAACGTAACAGCAAACATGTGGCTAGCCAAGTATTTGCTGTCGCTCGGGCTGCGCAAGATCGGTCGCGGTCGCGTCGCTCTCCCCGGGACGGCGGTCGAAGCGGGAGGCGCCCCGCCGGAGCGCGCCTTCCGCAGCCAAGGGCTGCCTCGACTGGAAGGCTGGACGGCCGAGCTGGCCAGACCCCAGCGGTCCGCGGCTCGCTTCTGGTTCAGGGCCCGGGCCAGCTCGGGGTTGGCCGCCCGGGCAGCCTCCAACTCCGCGTGCCTCTCCTCCAGTCGCGCCAACAGTTCGGTTCGCCTCTTCCGGGCCGCCCTTCTTGCAGAGCATGTGGCCGAGCGCCTGAACGGCCCCTCGGCCAGGAAGGGCAGTGGTATGTCGTTGGCCTCTCGGTGTGAGTCCACAGCAGCCGTGTGCCCTCGATCGCCGCGTACTCGGCAGACGGCAGCAGCGCGCAGAACGGCCGCCCCCTGGTGTCGAGCGCCCGGGTGCGGTTGCCGACGCCGTACAGGATCGGCGGCAACGCGTCAGCACTGCGAGAACCGCAGCCCCTCCCGATATGACGTCAGTGGTGTATGCTGTCAGTGTAATAAATTGCAGATGTGGACGGTGCATGGCTTGGAAGATTGTCGTGGTCGAGCCGGCTCTCTCGTGGCTTCACGGTCTGCGCCGTACTGACCGCGACACCCTGATTCAGGTCAGCCAGGCTGTCGCCGCTCTTCAGGAGGAAGGTCCCGCGCTGGGCCGGCCTCTGGTGGACACGATCAAGGGCTCGGCGTTGTCGAACCTCAAGGAACTCCGCCCCGGCTCGGCAGGGGCGACTGAAGTGCGGTTGCTGTTCGTGTTCGACCCGGACCGTCAGGCCGTGATCCTGGTTGGCGGTGACAAGGCGGGCAACTGGTCGGGCTGGTATCGCGTCGCGGTGCCCCAGGCGGAGCAGGCGTACGCGGAGCATCTGAAGCGAATCGATGGAGAGGACGGGGCGCGATGACTGATCACCTCAAGGACCCGCAGGCCGTCTCCTGGGGAGACCTGGCCGAGGACTTCGCCTTCACCGATGCCGAAAAGGACCAGATCCAGAAGGGGGCGCAGGCGATGGTCCTGGCCTCCCGTGTGCACCGCCTCGCCGAGTTGCGGAAGCGGCAGCACACCACACAGGTCCAGGTCGCCGAAGCCATGGGCGTCACCCAGGCCCGCGTCTCACGCATTGAGAAGGGCCAACTGGAGCGCAGCGAGGTCGACACCCTCGCCGCCTACGTCAAGGCGCTCGGCGGCAAGTTGAAGATCGTCGCTGACTTCGGCGATGAGAGCTACGTCCTCGGCTGATCCGATCGGCAAGTTACGACCCCGGTTCAATCGCAGTCCGGTAGGCCGGCTCACCTCTTGGCATCAGGGACGATGCTCCACCCCGGGATCAGGGGTGGAGCATCGGCACGTCGGTAGGGGAATCCGCTGCGAGAGGGTTCCATCCTCTTGGCCGAACTGGGCGGACGAGGCTGCTGCTGTGGCGAGCGTCCAACTCATCGACCTTCAGGGGCCATTAAGGGGCCACAAGGACAGGAACGCATCGACAAGCACCACTCAGGACTGACACTGATCAGGGCGTCTGACCTGGGAAAACGTTAAGGATAGGCGTTGATCGGCAAGGGCCGCCAAGTTCCCTAGCGGACTCATAATCCGTCGGCCGTGGGTTCGAGTCCCACCCGCCCCACCTTTGCAGGCTTCTGACCTGCGGAAACGTTCTTTTTGGGTGCCGGACCGTCAGCCTTGCCTGAACGGACGGAATCCGCTGCTCGTGAGTTGGGGGTCGGTTCGGGCGGCGTTAGCTGATCCGGCGTCTGGCCTGCACAAAGGTGGGCGGATGCGTAGGCGACGGGGCCTGCTGTGCTGGGTCGGGCGGCGGTAGTGCCACGAATTGAGGCCATCCTGAGGCCGCGGGTAACGGGAACGGGGCTGCGGCCCGGTTGGGGCACGTGGGGCAACGCGTTCGATGTGGCGGTCGGTGGGGTGGGCGAAGGCGGGCCGGGCGGTGCCGACGCGAGGGAACGGCGGACGGGTGTGCTCTCCGCGTCAGCCGCTGTGGGCAGTGGCGGATCAGGCCCGTGCGCCTGACGGTCGCGGGCAGCGGGATGGTGCCGATGGTCGCTGGAGGCGGTCTCTGACGCGTCGGCTGCACGGACGTCAGACACACCCGGGGACGGGTGTGGTGGCGACCTAATGATCGTGGAGCACTTTGGGGCGGGTGACCGGCACGATGGTGAGCAGGTCGTGCAGGCCTTTGAAGTCGTCGGGGTTGGTGGTGAACAGGGGTAGGCCCTCCGCGATGGCGATGGAGGCGATCATCAGGTCGGCGATACGACGCCGGGGTTGGCGACCCGCGCTGACGACGGCGGCGCAGACGCGGCCGTAGATGCGGGCGGCTTCCGCGTCGAAGGGGATGGGGTCGAACTCGTTCTCGGCGCGCTGGAGGATGTCCGTGCGGCGGGCGCGTTCGGCGTGTTCGTCGTAGTCGTCCTGCTCGGCGTTGCTGCGGACCTGGTGGGGGCCTGCGGAGAGTTCGGCCAGGGTGATGGCGGTGATGGCCATCTCTGCGGGCAGTTCCTCTGGGTTGATCCACTTGCGAAGGATCATGATGTTGGTGTCGAGGAGTCCCTGTCGGTGCTCACCGGGCATAGGGGTCGTCCGGCTCCTGCTCGGTGGTGGCGTCCTGGTCGACGCGGAAGGCGTCCAGGGAAATGTCCGGGGCGGTGCGGGACATGGCGGCGAACTCGCCGCGCGGGACGAAGCGCCGGCGTCGGCGCAGGGGGATCAGTTCGCCGATGCGGTGGCCGTCGCGGGTGACGGTGAAGGATTGGCCGCTCTGGACAGCGTCCATGATCTGTTTGGAGTTGGTGCGCAGGTCTCGTTGGGTGATCTCGGGCTGGGCGGTCATAGCCCCAGGATAGCCCGGTGTGCTACCAGGTGCCACGATGTAGCACTCCTGGAGTCTGGCGAACGTTTGCGTGTCCGCCACTCCGCGGGAGCGCCCACGGTTCAGTCGGTCACTTCGGCTGCCAGGAGGGCGGCGACACCATCACATTCGCGATGAAGCGCATGCGCCGCAGCTGGCGTCCAGCCGGCGAGGAGCTGCGCTGCTCGGTGTGCTCGTCAGCTGTCGGTCGAGACGACTTGTGTCGGCTGCTTGCCAAGCGGCATCCCGCCTCGGCTGACCGGCGTTCCAAGTCTGTTGGTGGCCTGCTGGGCGTCGTCCACCGCCGTTCACCGGCGTTCATGCCCGGTCCGCTCTGTCGGCGAGGATTGGCTTGGGCCTGTCCTGAACGACGGCAGAGAGGCTGAATGAGACGGCCTCTGCAGTAGCTGGCTGGCCGCGCGGACGCTCCTCGCCTCTGTGTCAGCGTCACCGGCCACGGCTCAGCCATGATCGGAACTGGCGGGCCGACCCTTCTCCCACTCGCTCGTACCTGCCCGTTACAGCCGGAGGGAAGGGGCGGGAGCCGAAGCCCCTTCCTCGTCGCACATTGGGGTCGCGCTGACGTCGGTGCGTCAGGCCGGATGCTCCTTGCGGCCGAGGCCGGCCGCCCTCGCCGGCCCGCAGGTTCCGTCCCGCGCCAATCCGGTCTCGCATTGTTCGACGCCTGCGCCTCGAAGGAAAGGGTGTGGCACGCCTGTCCGGGCAGGCATAACCAGGTGCCCAGATTCAAGGTCGACAAATCGGCCCGGTTCTTCGTCCGGCATCTCGGCCGGGTTGGCACGTCACCGGCCTGACCTGACGGCGGTTCGGCGTCCGGCTTCTGGCCGGTCGCCGATAACGCTGCCGCATCTCGACAGTGCATTCGAGCACAGGGAAGCGGGCCCTTCCGCGCCGCGCCTGTCAGGGACATGGACCGTCCCCTCGGCCAAAGTCATAGGGGCACCCCCCGCCTTCCGCTCTTTCCTCCCGCACCGGGCGGCCCATGGGATTCACTCCCGTGCCCGGTCGCGACCGAAATTCCAGGCCGCCCGCGGCCGGTCATGCGGTTTCCGTGATGCAAGGAAAGCGGAGAGTAGTGAATGGGGTTAGCGTGACGTCAACCGTTGAGTGATCGTCGGTCCGATCCGCGCTGGCCGTTGCCGCGGAGAGGCTGGCATGGCCGAAAAGAGAATGCTCATGCACTTTGTTTCCCGCCGTACTCGCGTCAGCAGGGCCGTCGTAGCGGCGTGCGGTCTGTCGGCGTTGCTCGCCGCCTCCGTGACGGCCGGCTCCGGTGCTGCTGCCGCCGAGCCGCGTCCCTCTGGGGACGGCCCCTCCCCCGGGGGTGCGGTCATCACACTCAGGACCGCCAAGGTCGGCGCGCCCGGTAATCCTTCGGTGGGCATTCTCCCATTCAAGGACGCCCTGTACCCCTCGTGCGCCGAAGCTCCCTCCCCGAGCAAGTGTCTGACAGTCGGGGGTGTGCGCCATCGCTACGAGATCGGGCAGCTCGAAGTCACCGTGGAACAGTGGGTGGCGTTCCTGAATACGGCCGATCCCGAGGGACGCAACCGCCTCGGTCTCTATGACGAGACCGAGAGCTCGTCGGCATGGCCGAGGTACGGCCAGATCAACTTCTCCCGCAGCGCCGACATGGGCAGCCACTACTCGGTGGCCTTTCCGCAGTGGGCGGACAAGCCGTACGGCTTCGCAAACTTCCTGAGGGCGGCACGATTCGTCAACTCGCTCTACAACGGCCGACTGATCTCCAAGCGGTCCAGCAGCAATGGCCGCTTCAACTATGTCACTTATCAGGTCAGACTATCGGCGCAGACCGAGCGCGGGATGTACGACTTGGCCCGGCCGAATACGACCCGAGCCCATCGCTCGGGCTTCGTCCTGCCGAGCCAGGACGAATGGATCAAGGCGGCTTACTACGACCCGCGCGGCGGCGGCACCTACTCCTACTGGAAGTACCCGACCAACCCGGGAGTCTTCGGCGACGGAGACGCGACCGCCCCCAACCCCACCGTCCTCAACCCGGCCACCGGCGATGTCACCAACGCGGCGACCCAGCCACTGGCCTCGTACCACGCGAGCGGAAAGCCGGCACCGAGCTGGTGCCCGGGACAGCTGCAGCCCGAGGACTGCTCCACCGTCAACCCATTGGGACTCGACCCCAGCACCTATGCCGAGGTCTACCAGGGCAGCCTCAGCACGGTCGGCGGGGCGAGGACCACCTCGCCGTGGGGCACTCTCGACCAGGGCGGCAACGCGGTCGAGTGGACCGACACGATCACGGCGCCCCCCTCCGGACGGAGCTCCCTGCGGGTGTGGCGGCGGCTCCACGGCGGAATCTCCAACGCACCGGCCTTCCAGATGTGGCCCTCCGCTGTCGGGCTGCAGCCGCAGGACAACGTGTTCTACAACCACACCTATCCGTGGCTGGGCATCCGGATCGGGGTGATCGGCGATCTGAAGCCCGGCAAGTCCTAGGCGGAGAGGGAGGTCGTCTGCCGCGACCGTGCGGAGGTCTACACGGCAGCGGCGGTCTGGGGCACCGCAAGCCGATGGCCTCCGCGGCCTTGGTGAGACTGAACCCGCTGGGCCGGCCTCTGGTCGGGGCCATCAAGGGCTCGACGCTCTCCTACCTCAAGGAACTCCGCCCCGGCTCGGCCGGGGCCACGGAAGTGCGGCTGCTGTTCGTCTTCCACCCCCGGAGCGCCAGGCCGTGATCCTGGCAGGCGGCGACAAGGCGGTTACCTGGTCCGGCTGACATCGCGACGCGGTACCGCAAAGGGGAGCAGGCCTACGCAGATCACCTGAAGCGAATTGAAGGAGGGGACGGGACGCGATGACCGATCACCTGAAGGACCCGCAGGCCGTCTCCTAGGGAGACCTGATCAAGGATTTCGCCTTCACTGATGCCGAGGAGGAGTAGATCGTCCAGGGAGCGCAGACGATGGTCACCGCCTCTCGCGTGCATCGCCTGGCTGAGCTGCGCAAGCGGCAGCACACCACGCAGGTGCAGGTCGCCGAGGCCATGGGTGTCACTCAGGCCCGCGTTTCCCGAATCGAGAAGGCCAGCTCGAGGCAGCCAGGCCGATACCCTCGCGGCCTACGTCAGACGCTCGGCGGCAAGCTGAGGATCGTCACCGATCTCGGTGACGAGACCTACGTCCTCGGCAGACCGGATCCACGGGCGCAGCCCGTGCCTGTCGCCGAAGCGACGGGCAACTCTCGGTCTATGAGAAAACGGCCATCAAGCCTGCCCCAGACGATGGGGCGGGCCTCTTTGCGTTGGAAGGGCAATCCGCTGCGACCGAGTTCGAGCCCCGTTCCCGAGCTGGTGCAATGGCCATCCAGCGTCGATGAGCCGGTCAGGCGGGGCCCATTGAGGCCGCGTTGAGGCCGCAAGGACAGGAACAGACTGACAAGGGCCGAGAAGCACCGACACGGCCTGTCCTGCCTGACCTGCTAATAGGCCATGAACGAGCGTTGATCGGCAAGGGCCGCCAAGATCCTCAAAGGACTCATAATCCGTCGGCCGTGGGTTCGAGTCCCACCCGCCCCACCTGTGCAGGTCTCTGACCTGCGGAAACGTTCATTTTTGGGTATCGGAGCGTCAGCTTTGTCTGAACAGGGGGTGGAAGCGGCTCCTCTGACCTGCTCCGATGGGAGCGATCAGGGTGGTCGGTGGCCGTCCGGGCCGCGTCTTCAGACCTTCATTTCAAGATCGTGAGGCCGTGCTGAGGCCGCAGGATTTCGGTGAGGGCGTGCAACCTCCTCCGCTATGCCTGTTCTGGGGTGCTCTGGCAGCGCGTTCCGTGCATGGGGCTGGTCATCGCAGAACCGAGCGAGATCACATTCGGCGGTGTCCTGCTGTCTCGACGCGACGTCATTCCGGGCCGGCTCACAGAAACCGCCGGAACTGAAACGGTCCATGGGATCCGCCAGATGCGGCGTGGGTGCGGATCGGGAGGCGTGCCTGTCCACTGACGCACGGCGTCGGCGCGCACAAGAAGCTCCGTGCGCGTCGGCGCCGTATCCGGTACCTGGCGATGTGTCATCCCTGAACGGTGTCCGGGTGTCAGCCCGGCCCACGAGCACAGCTGCTTGGGGACGGGGAAGCGGGTGACATCGCCGATCTCAGCGACGAACACCGCGGCCGGCACCGGCCCGATGCCGCCGATCTCCTGGATCGCGCGATAACCCACGTCGTCGACAAGAGGGGCGGCAATCTGCCCATCGAGCCAGACCATGCCGGTCGAGATTGCCGATCACCTCGCGCAGCGCCCGCAGCCGCCCCGCGTAGCCGGCTGGCACCGGCAACCCGTTGCAGAAGGCGGTGCCGACGGCACCGAACAGGTCACTCATGGGCACCGTGATGCCCTGTTTGGCCACCACGCCGCGGGCCTGGGTGCGGCAGCTGGTGCGCAGATTTCACCAGCTTGTGCCGGCTGCGCACCAGCTCCCGCAGCTCCCGGACCTCGGGCGGAGCCAGCCATGCCTCCGGCAGCCGTCCCAGCCGCAGCAGGTCGGCCAGGTCGGCGGCGTCCCGCTCGTCGTTCTTCACCCGGCGGGAGGTGAACGCCTTCAAGCCAAGCGGGTGGGCCCGGTGGGCCTCGGCACCGGCCTGGGCCAGCGCATCGGCGGCCCAGTACTACCCGAGCGTGGCCTCCAGCGCCACCCGTGCCCCAGGACCGGCCTTGGCGATCTCCCGCTTGAGCCGGGCCGGATCATTGGTGAACCGGACATCTTCCCCAGCGGCTGCCCGTCCTGCGCCATCCGCACTGGGACCGAGCGGTGCCGGTGCAGGTCCGTTTCCCCACCCACTGCACACCGTCGTACGGTGAAGTCATCGAGGGCCTCCCCGAGGTCGGACTTCTGCCTGAGCCGAGCATCCTGCGCACCCGGCAGGAGCGGGAGGCCCCGCCCCTTTCATCGCATCAGCCGACCGTCAGTTTGTTCTTCCAGCCGACGCCGTCGCCATTGCCGACGATCTCCGTACCGGAGCCGCTGAGGACCGTACGGCTGCCGGCGTAGAAGCGCACCGTGCCGTCCGCCTTCAGCGCCCAGATGTCGGGGATGCCATCCCCGTTGGCGTCCGGGGTGCCGAAGAGCAGCCGGATGTTGGAGCTGCCCCAGCCCGAGGCGCCGTATTCGGTGTCCGCGCCCCCGGAGGAGGCGGCTCCCGATGCCAGCGAGTCGAGGTCGACGCCTCCGGTCGCCGTGTCCTTGATGCCCTTGCGCAGCAGCAGCCGTCCGCTGACGTCGGAGCGGTAGACGAAGTCGGTGACCCCGTCGCCCGAGACGTCCTGGGCGGTGACGAAGTCGCGGTCCGTCCAGGCCGACCCCGACAGCCGCCGGGCCTCCTCCACGGTGGCGCCGTTGTACCCGGTCAGCACCCACATCGCGTCGCCGACCGTGAGGAAGAAGTCGGGCTTGCCGTCGCCGGTCGCGTCGCCGGCCGAGACGATCTGGCTGATCGTCGCCGGGTCCGGGGCGCCGTCCGGCAGCAGGATCTGGTGCCGCCGGCCGATGTCGACCGCGCCGTATCCGTCGCCCGGGTACACCCACAGCTTGCCCGAGCGCACCGCGATCAGGTCCTGCAGGCCGTCGCCGCCGTAGACGTCGCCGAGGTGGGCGATGAGGGTGTTCTTCCAGTAGCCGGACGTTGGACGGGAGTACAGCGGCAGGTCGTCGCCGTTCGGGTCCTTGTCGCTGTTTTCCTGGTAGGCGCCGGACATGGAGTACCCGAGCGTGCCGGTGCCCTTGGACCCGTCGGTGGTGCCCTTGTCCGGGTACATGCGCAGGTTGCCGTTGCCGTCCACGACCATCAGGTCCGGGAAGCCGTCGCCGGTGAAGTCGCCCGGCGCGTCGGCGGTGTCGCGCGGGGTGACGTAGAAGAAGTACTTCCGCGGGTCCGACACGTTCCCGGCGTCGTCCACCGTCCGGACGTACAGCACGTTCGGCCCGGCGAGCGGCGGCTTCACGCCGGAATAGGTGCTGAGTGTGGAGGTGGCGGCGCCGTTCGTGCGCGGCACGGAGCCGGTGTACGACGCGGAGTTGTAGCCGTACTCGTACTTGACCACGTCGGTCTGCGAGGCCTTGAAGCTGAACGAGCCCGCCGTACCGAACTTGACGGTGGACCAGATGGAGTCCTCGTCCGCGTTGCCGAAGCCGTCGTCCCGCGCGTCGGCGTCGGGGAACGTCGTGGACGTGACCACCGGCGGGGTGGGTCGGGAGCTGTCGAAGACGAACCGGCACGGTGTCTTCGACGGCGCGTAGGCCGAGGTCGCCCCGCGCTTGTCCACCGCCTTGACCCGCCAGGAGTACTTGACGCCGTTCTTCAGACCGCTGGTGGAGAACGGGTCGGTGTGCACGCGGGCCGAGCCGGTCTGGCTGCCGACCGTGACCTTGGCCTTGGTGCCCAGCAGGTTCCCGCTGCCGCCGGTCGGCCACAGCTCGAAGCGGAGCGAGGCCAGGTTGGCGTCCTTGTCGCTGCTGTTCGCCCAGAAGGTGATCGAGTCCGCGCCGACGTTGACGTAGGGCGAGGTGGTGTCGCAGGACAGGTCGGGGTCGAGGTCCAGGTGGGAGGGGGCGGCCGGCGGGCGGTTGTAGACCAGCTCGATGTAGGGGTCGTTGCCGCCGTCCGCCTGGAACTTCTTCCACGAGTACGCCGAGTCCTCGTCACCGGCGCGGAAGCCGATGGTGAGGGTGTCCCAGCCGTGCGCGATCGCCTTCTGCGCGGCCGGCTTGACGTCGAACGCCTCGTAGTCGTCGGGGCAGCCGGAGGACTTGTAGCCGTGCGCGAAGCTCTTGCTCGCGAGCTTGTTGCCGGCCGTCATCTTCGGGGCGTTGCGCCAGGTCGTCTTGTTGCTGATCGCACCGGTCAGATAGACATTCATGGTGCGGGCGCTGCACGACCAGGAGTAGGTCTCCAGCGCGTGCAGCTTGGCGCTGATGACGGTCGCGCCCTTGAGGTCCGGGTTCCAGTCGATGCTGAAGAAGGACCGCGAGGTGCCCCAGGTGTCGGACTCGAAGCCCACGCGGGCCTCATGGGTGCCCTTGTTGAAGTTGCGCCCGTTGTAGAAGTTCGCGTTGGGGTGGCGGCTGTAGGCGGTGGTCCAGTCGTTGGTGTGCTTGCTGACCGAGGGGTCGATGAAGACCGGGTAGACCGTGTCGGGGTCGGTCAGGAAGTCCTGGTCCGGCGTCAGGGACCAGGTGGAGCCGTCGAGGTCGGCCGTGACCAGGGTGCCGCGGGAGTCGGGCTGCGGGCCGGCCAGCGAGGGCAGGTCCAGGGTGACGGCCGCCCCCGAGTGGGTGGGCTCGGGCGAGGCCTCGGCGGGCACCGACGGCTGGGCGCTCTCGCTCTCCCCGGCCGAGGGGTCGGGCGCCTCGTCGGTCGCGTTGGGCAGCACCTCGTCGTACACGTCACCGTCGTCGCTGTCGTCGACGCTGTCGCTGGGCTCTGGGGAGACGGCGGTGGGCGAGTCCGAGTCGTCCGGCGCGGCACTCGCGTCGCCGGACAGGCTCTCCGACGCGGTCGGCGACGCCGTCGTACCCGCCTGACCGTCGGTCAGCGCCGGCGTGCCGGAGCTGTCCCACATCAGCGGAGTCGGGGAGAGCGCCGCCTCCTCGCCGTCGGCGTCCCGGCCGCTGACGATGCCGGTCGTGGGGTCCAGACTGAAGGTCAGATCCGGCGAGGTCAGCCCGTACGTCAGCTGCGCCACCCGCGGATCGGCGGCCGCCTGCCGGGTCTTGACCACCAGCAGCTGCGCGAAGCCCCCGTCGTCCGCCGTCAGCACCAGGTCGGCACCGGGGAGGATCTCCGGGTACAGCGCGCGCGAGCCGTCGATCACCGGCGTCGGAATGGCGCCCGGCCAGGTCAGCTGGACGGTGTGCCCGTCGGTGGTGAGCGTCACCAGCGCGCTCGCGGTGTCCGTGGTCGCCGCGACCAGCGAGACCCGGCTCACCCCGGCCCCCCGGTCTGCCCGCGCGGAGCCGGCGCGGGTGCCCGCCGAGAACGTCAGGCCCACGTTGGTGGCGCGCGGGGACCAGCCGCGTGAGGTGCGCACCAGCCGGGTGTCGATCGGCTGCCAGCGGCCGTCGGCCTTCGCCCGGATCGGAGTCGCGTGCACGCGCCGCTGCAACAGCCCGTCGGGACGCGCCCACGTCGTCTCGTACGCCGTGCGCAGCGCCGTCACCTCGACCGGCTTGCCGGAGCTCGCCGCCCGTGACGCGGCCTCCGCCTCGGTGACCGGTGCGGCGGGCCGCGCCGGACGGTCGGCGCCCTGGTGCCGGTCACCGCCTGCGCCGGTCAGCCCGGCGTACGTCAGGCCGCAGGCCGTGGCGAGGGCCACGACGGCCGCCGCCGCGGCCCGGTGGGCGCGCAGGCGCCGCCACTTGCTCGTCATGGGCGAGTCTTCCTTCCCCCCTCGGACAACGGTTGCAGATCATGACCCACGCGAAGTCGCCCGTCACGCCCATGACTTGGAACGGAGCCCGCGCGCGCCCCCCAGCGGCGTCGTAGCATCCCGATTGCCGTCTCTTTGACCGTTACATGACGTGATCATTACCACATGACCACAGGGAACTCTGGATTTCTTCACGACCCGACCACAGAATCTGGCCGATCTTGAAGTGGCTACACCTGCGGACATTCCCAGGCGCCGCTCCACCTTGTTTCGGGTCGACCGGGGGAATTTCGCCGTGCCCTTCTTCCCGTCCGCGCGCCGTCGCAGACACCGTTCCGCCGTGCTCGCGCCGGTGGCCGTGGCAGTGGCCCTCGCCCTGCTGCCCGCCCAGGCGTTCGCCTCGCCGCCGGACCCCACCACCGCGGACGCCCCGCGTGAAGACGTCGACCTGCTCAATCTCGCCGAGGACGACACGGTCACCGGCACCACCCGGGACCCCGGCCTCGACAGCATCCGCACGGACCAGCCCACCGACCAGACCGATGCACCCGCCGGCACCACCACCCCGGCCCCGGCCGGCACCGCGGCGGTCGACTTCAGCGGCACCACCACCCAGTCGGCCGCGCTGCGCACCGGCGATACCGCCACGGCCACGCAGACCGACTACAAGCCCGCAGGCCAGCTCCCGGTGAAGCTGGGACAGGCGCCCGACGCCCCCGCGCCCAGCGGCACCTGGCAGGTCGGCGTCTTCGACCGCGCCGCCCCCGAGGCCCAGGGTCTCGACGGCACCCTCGTCAAGGTGACCGCGCCGACCACCGGTTCGGTGCCGATCTCGGTCCAGCTCAGCTACCAGAAGTACGAGAACTTCTACGGCGCCGACTGGGCCTCCCGGCTGCAGTTCGTCCAGTTCCCCGAGTGCTACCTGACCACCCCGGACATCGAGGAGTGCCGGCAGTACACCGAGCTGGACACGGTCAACGACCCGCACGACAGGACCGTGACGGCCACCGTCGACACCGCCGCCGACGGCACCGTCAGCCAGGCCGCGGCGAGCGGGTCCGGTACCTCCGGCGCGGGCGTCATGCGGGCCTCCTACGTCCGGCCGGCCGCCACGAGCGGTGACAGCGCCGTCATCGGCGCCGTCGACTCCGGCTCCGGTCCGGCCGGCACCTTCAAGGCCACCCCGCTGGCCTCCGACGGCAAGTGGGCCTCGGGCGACTCCTCCGGCGCCTTCACCTGGTCCTACCCGCTGCAGGTGCCCCCGGCGCCGGCCGGACCCCGCCCGCAGATCTCCTTCGACTACAACTCCCAGGCGGTGGACGGGAAAACGGCCACCTCCTCGCCCCAGTCCTCCTGGATCGGCGAGGGCTGGAACTACGACCCCGGGCACATCGAGCGCCGCTACCGCAGCTGCAAGGACGACCGCGACGACACGGCCGCCGGCACGCCCAACAACAAGGACAAGAAGTACAAGACGTCCGACCTGTGCTGGGTGTCGTACAACGCCGTGCTCTCGCTCGGCGGCAAGACCTCCCAGCTGGTCCGGGTCGGGGACACCAGCAGCTACCGGCTGGAGAAGGACGACGGTACCCGGGTCGAGCTGAAGACAGGCGGTGACAACGGCGACAACAACGGCGAGTACTGGGTCGTCACCACCCCCGACGGCACGCAGTACTACTACGGCCTGAACAAGGTGGGCGGCGGTCACGCCGACACCGGCTCCGTCTTCACCGTCCCCGTCTTCGGCAACCACCCCGGGGAGCCCTGCCACAAGGACGCCTTCGCCGACTCCCGTTGCACCGCGAGCGACGGCACCAAGCAGCAACAGGCGTGGAGTTGGGGCCTGGACAAGGTCGTCGACGTGCACGGCAACACCATGGTCGTCACCTGGCACAAGTCAACCAACTACTACGCCGTCAACAAGAAGTTCAAGACGCCCGAGAAGTACGTTCGCGGCGGCTACCCCGACACCATCGAGTACGGGATGCGCCCCGACAGCCTCACCAGCCCGTCCGCGAAGATCGTCTTCGACGCCGTGCAGCGCTGCGTGGAGACCGACGGCTCCTGCGCCGCCGACAAGTTCGACGACACCTCGAACCCCGCCTCCTACCGCCCCTGGTGGGACAGCCCCGGCAACCTCAACTGCAAGTCCGACTCCAAGCTGTGCCCCGCCTTCCCGTCCTTCTGGATCCGGATGCGGCTCGGCACCGTGACCACCTACGCCGCCCGCCCCGGCGGCAGCGGCCTGGCCCGCGTCGACACCTACACCCTCCACCACTCCTTCCCGCGCGACTGGTACAACACCTCGCCCGGACTGTGGCTGGACTCCATCACCCGCACCGGCTACGCGCCCGGCGACAGCACCGGCACCCTGCTGACCAAGTCCGGCGTCAGCTTCGGGCCGTACGTCGTCAGCAAGGACGACCCGCTCGGCGGCTACCTCAAGGACCAGCAGCTGCCCAACCTGGTCCCCCGCTACAAGGGCGACCCGCGTCCCGGCTTCACCCGGCCCCGCATCGGCACGGTGTCCACCGAGAACGGCGGCGACTTCGAGGTCGTCTACCGCGGCGGCTGCCGCACCGAACCGTCCGTCGACCCCGCCGACAACCACGGCACCTGCTACCCCGTGCGCTGGTCACCGGACGCGGAACTGGCCAAGCCCCCGCTCGCCTGGTTCAACAAGTACGTCGTCGACTCGGTCACCGAGATCGACAAGATCTCCGGTGTCTCGGACCGCGTGACCACCAAGTACGCCTACAGCGATGCCGCCTGGAGCCAGGACGACGACGAGCTCACCAAGCCGAGTCTGCGCACCTACAGCGTCTGGCGGGGCTACCAGAAGGTCGCCACCATCCGCGGCGCCAAGAACGGCGGCACCACCGTCGGCGTCCCGCAGACCCAGTCGTACGGCGTCACCCGCTACTTCCGAGGCACCGGCGGCGCGCTGAAGGACTCCACCGGCACGGTCACCCTGGCCGCCGACGACGCCCCGCAGTACGCCGGCATGGCGGCAGAGACCCTCGCCTACGACGGCACCGGCGGCCGGCTGCTCAAGCGCACCCTGAACTACCCCTGGTCGCACCAGACGGCCTCCCGCACCCGGGACGGCGGACTCGACCCGCTGCTCGCCTTCCAGGTCGGCGTCCGGCGCACCGACGCCATCCAGATCGTCGACACCAGCTGGCAGGAGGTGCGCACCGAGACCGAGTTCGAGACCGATCACGGGCTGCCGTGGCAGGTGCAGACCGCCGTGGTCAAGCCCGACGGCAGCGGCGAGAAGCTCAGCGACTACGCCTGCGCGCGCACCGACTACGTCAACAACGAGGACGCCAACCTCATCGGCCTTCCCAAGCAGGTCCGGATGACGGCGACCTCCTGCGACGGCTGGGCCACCGCCGACCCGGCCACCCAGCTGATGAACGCCACTCGCACCAGCTACGACAACCTCGCCTGGGGCGCGACCCCCACCAAGGGCCTGCCCACCAGCACCGCCAACCCCGACGGCACCGGCGTCGGCTACTCGGTCGTCACCGGCCGCAGCTACGACCCGCTCGGCCGGCTGCGCAAGATCACCGACCCGCTCAAGGGCGTCACCGAGACCCAGTACACGCCCGCCGACATCGGCGGACCGGTCACCGCCATCAAGACGATCAATCCCAAAGGCCACACCAGCACCACCACCTACGATCCGGGCCGCGGCCTCGCCCTGACCGTCACCGACACCAACGGCCACGTCTCCCGCAGCGAGTACGACGCCCTGGGCCGTCTGACCAAGGGCTGGTCCGCGTCCCGCTCCTCCGGCGACCAGTCCCCGGACGTCATCATCGGCTACCAGATGGCCGCCGTCACCTCCACCTCGACCAAGCCCACCGCGGTCACCGTGCAGACCATCAAGGACGACGGAAGCTACGCCAAGCAGATCACCCTGTACGACGGCCTGGGCCGCCAGTTCCAGGTGCAGAGCGAGGCCCACGGCCCCGGCCGCGTCATCGTCGACACCCGCTACGACGACCACGGCCTGGTCCGAGACAAGACTGGCGACTACCTCGCCAAGGGCGAGCCGGAAGCCGCCCAGTTCAAGCCCAAGAGCCTCAGCCTGGTGCCGAGCATGACCCGGACCACGTACGACGGTCTGGAGCGCCCGGTGAAGATGACCGCGCTGCACAGCGGCACGGCCGTCTACTCCGACACCACCAGCTACGGCGACAACTGGACGCTCGCCAAGCCGGCCGGCGGCGCCACCCCGGCGACCAAGACGACCACCGACGCGCTCGGCCGGCCCACTCAGGTCCAGCACTTCACCAACAAGGACCTCACCGACTGGCGCTCCACCTGGTACTCCTACGACGCGCGCGGCAACCGCACCTCCGTCAAGGACCACCAGGGCAACCTCTGGACCTACACCTACGACGCCCGCGGCCGGCTGGTCGACTCCACCGACCCCGACCTCGGCCACTCCTCCTTCTCGTACGACGACCTCGACCGCCAGACCAAGGCGACCGACGCCAACCAGAAGGCGACGTACACCGACTACGACGCCATCGGCCGGGTCACCTACGTCCGCGAAGGCTCGGCCACCGCGACGCCGGTCAAGGAGTTCACCTACGACCTGCCCGGCGCGGCCGGCAAGCCCGCCTCCTCCATCCGGCACGACGCCGGGGGCGACTACGTCGACTCCGTCACCGGCTACGACAGCGAGTACCGGCCCACCGGACGAGAGATCACCGTCCCCGCGAACGCCAACACCAGCGGTCTCGCGGGCACTTACCAGTACGCGTACACCTACACGCCCACCGGCAAGCCCCTGAGCGTGACCCTCCCGGCCGTCGGCGGCCTAGCCAAGGAGAAGGTCGTCACCCGCTACGACAGCGACGGCCTGGCCCAGTCCACCTCCGGCCAGACCTGGTACACCTCCGACGTCACCTACTCGCCGTACGGCGAACCCCTGCGCACCGTCAGCGGCGCGCAGCCCTACCGGGTGTGGACGACGAACTTCATCGACGAGCACACCGGCCGCGTCCAGCGCACCGTGTGGGACCGGGAGACCGCCGACTCCCACCGGATCTCGGACTCCTACTACTCCTACGACCGTGCCGGCAACGTCACCTCCAGCGCCCGCAAGCAGACCACCGGGTCGACGAGCGCCTGGGACACCCAGTGCTTCACCTACGACTACTTGGGCGAGATGGTCGACGCCTGGACCTCCACGGTGGCCGTCGGCACGGCCGGCACCGGGTGCAAGTCCGCCAACGGCACCGCCTGGGGCTACCGGGAGGACGGCCAGTCCTCGGCCGGACCCATCGCCGAGGCCCCAGACTCCGCCACCGACGCCACCGCGCCCGACAGCGACATGGCGGCCTCGCTGAACGCCGCCGCGCCCGCCTCCGGCACGGTCTCCACCGACATCAACGCCTACTGGCAGTCCTTCACCTTCGACGCGATCGGCAACCGCGCGAGCCTCACCGAGCACGACCCCGCCGACACGACGAAGGACGCCAAGAGCGCCTACACCTACGGCGTACAGACCAGTGCCGGCACCCTCAACCAGCCGCACACCCTGACCAAGGTCACCCCCTCCACCGGCACGGCGTCGAGCTACACGTACACCGCCGTCGGCAACGCCGAGACTCGCACGCTGCCCGGCGGCACCCAGAGCCTCGTCTGGAACTCCGAGGACAAGGTCACCGAGGTCAAGGGCGCCGGTGACGGCGCCGGAGCGGTCGTCGGCCTGTCCGGCAAATGCCTGGACGACGCCAACGGCTCCACCGCCGACGGCAACCCCGTCCAGCTCTACCGGTGCAACAACTCCCGCGCCCAGCAGTGGAAGACCACCAGCGACAGCCTGCGGATCTTCGGCAAGTGCGCGAGCGCCACCGGCACCGCGAACGGCACCAAGATCCTGCTGGCCACCTGCGACGGCAGCAGCGCCCAGAAGTTCACCGTCCGCGCCTCCGACAAGAGCCTCTACCACGCGGCCTCGGGCAAGTGCGTCGACGTACCGAACTCCAACGACGCGGACAGCACCGACCTGCAGCTCTACACCTGCAACGGCACTGCCGCCCAGCAGTGGACCCCGGCCGACCGCACCACGTACGTCTACGACGGCGCGGGCACCCGCCTGCTGGAGCACACCGCCGCGGGCAGCATCCTCTACCTGGGCGAGACCGAGGTCAGCGCCGACATCAACGGCAACATCGTCGGCGCCTCCCGCAGCTACGCCCAGACCGGCGCACCCACCGTGGTCCGCTCCGTCAAGTACGGCGCCACCACGGGCCACAAGCTGAGCATCCTGCTCACCGACCAACTCGGTACCGCCACCACGTCGGTGGACGAGACCAGCGGGCAGACCCTCACCCGCCGCTTCGTCAAGCCGTTCGGCGAGACCCGCGGCAGCCAGCCCTTCAGCTGGCCGAACAAGCGCTCCTACCTGCGCACCGGCATCGACGACACGGGCACCGGCCTCATCCACCTCGGCGCCCGCGAGTATGACCAGTCCACCGGCCGCTTCCTCTCCGCCGACCCGGTCATCGACCCGTCCGACCCGCTGCAGATCAACGGCTACTCCTACGCCGGCAACAACCCGGTCACCAAGAGCGACCCGGACGGTCTGCAGGCCATCGAGTGCTGGGAGGGGACGGCGGTGTGCCGCAACGGAGTGCCCGTCGCGGCGCAACCCCCGCCGGAGATCGCACCGGAGCGCGCGCTCACCCAGGGCACGGTCAGCGGCCGCCAGGTAATCTACGACGAGCGCGGCGTCCCGCACACGCTCGGCCAGCGGACGAACAACGTCTCGGAGCAGGTCGCGTTCGACTACATGAACGATGACCTGCGCAACGGCGGCAAGTACTACGACGGTTCCGCGAACGGCAGCGGCTCCCGGTACCTGTGGCAGGACGACAAGGGCGTCATCCCCAGGAAGGGACTGATGCACGGCCCCAACGGCGACCATGTCGCGGCCGGTGTCACGGCTGACTTCATCAAGGTCACCTGGAAGAACGGCAAGATCGTGTCCGTCGACACCTGGGACGCCAACGAGAGCAAGGCCAAGGTGTTCAACGCGGACAACGTCGCCAGCACCGTTTCCAACAAGATGAACACCAGCGACAGCGGCAAGGGCCAGACCCAGAACACCGTCTACGTCGCGAAGAGCCAGGCCGAGGCGGAGGCGATCCGGGACAAGTTCGTCGGCAACAAGCACGTCCGCGTGATCTGGCCGGACGGCGCTTTCGACACGCAACGCGTGCAGCCGCTGGTCCGCAAGATCAACGGAGGAACCATCCGGATCACCCCCGGCGAGGTCACCGCGAAGGCCCCCAGCGTGCCCGATGTGCCGTCCGAGCCCAGGTCGGGCGGGGGAGGCAGCCGGGTCGGCAAGCTCATGGGCGGTCTCGGGGTCATCGGCGACCTGTACATGATCTGGGACGCCACCCGTTCCTGGCAGCGCGGCTGCGACGGCTGGCTCGTCTCCTGTGACCCGGCACCGATGATGTGAGCATGAGGGGCGGAAAGAGACCGAGGAGAGGGTCATGGCGAAAGAGCGAGTGACGGTATGCGTCCCCCCGTGCGACCCGGGGGACGTCGCCGAGGCCATCGGCGCGGCCATGGCGCCGTTCGACTACAACCGGGACGTCGGGGTCGGCGATCCAGACGTCGAGACCTGGTGGGACTACTGGCAGATCGACGGCGGAGGGATCGAGTTCCCGGTCGTCGCGGGGTACGAGGACGACCCGCGCCTTATCCGGGGTGCCAAGGCCCTGTCCGGAGAGCCGCGCGACCTTCCGCCTTCACTGTGCGACGGCGGGCCACGCGCGCTGCTGGATCTCGAAACGCCGCGTGCCCGGGCGGCCGCCCGGGCACGGCGGACGTTCGAAGCGTGGCAGGAATTCTCCGCCGCCTACCCGCCCACCCTGCCGTCGAGCCATTTCCGGGCCAGGCACTTCGCCGACCCGGAGGGCTACCCGCAGGCACAGGCCCTGGAGGACTACCGCACCCAGCCGGCCATCGTGGCGCTCGGGGACAACCCCGAGCTCCGCGAGCTGATCGGCGGCGACCCGGCCGCCCGCCTGACCGGTGACGTCGAAGCGTACGTACGGGCAGCCGCCGACCAGGCCCTCCCCTCCCACGCCCTGCTGACCCTGGACGGCCGCTGGCTGGTCGTCGGGAACGCCGAGCGGCGCCACTACTTCAACGACTACCTGGACGCACTCCGGGCCGACACGTACGTCGTCCGCGTGCTCTACCACGGCTGAGGTTCGCGTCCGCCACTATGCGCCTGGAGCAGAGTGTTCTCATTCTGTTTTGGGCCCGATGCTCCCGGCCCTGGGCAAGTATGCGTGAGGTGGAGCCCGCGCTCAGAGCACGGCGGTGAGGTGGCCAGGTGCCATACTGCGGCTACATGGGGATGCTTCTCGTCATACATGTCGTCCGCTTTCGAACCGGCGGGATCGGCCTCGATGCCTTTGTTTCCGGCCCCTTGAGGCCACGTTGAGGCCGCAAGGACAGGAACAGACGGAAAAGAGCTGAGGAGCACCGATAAAGTTCGCCCTTTCTGACCTGCTGAAACGTCACAGATAAGCCTTGATCGGCAAGAGCCGCCGAGATCCTCAAAGGACTCATAATCCGTCGGCCGTGGGTTCGAGTCCCACCCGCCCCACCAGTGCAGGTCCCCGGTGTATGGGGAAACGTCTCAGCGGGGCTCGAGTAACGCCTCGGACCCGATGCCGGTCAGATGCCGGGTCAGATATTGGGCGGACGAGGCCCACCGCGCCGACGAGCCGGCGCCCTTCTCGAAGATCACTGTCCGGGATCGATCGGCCGTACCGGCTGTGCCGCGGTCCGGGCGCCTGCCTGCTCCGGTGCCGCAAGGGCGCCCTCAGTGTGCGGACACCCCGTGGCCACGAGTTCGTAACGAGGCATTGACAGTCGCTCCCGCTGACGGCACTCTCATGTCCACACGGTTGGCTAAACGATTAGCCAACCCGGAATCAACCACTTTGGGCAGGGGTAATGGCGCGCCGGATCGGGATCAAGGACGTGGCTGCGGCGGCAGGTGTGTCGACCGCGACCGTGTCCCACGTCCTGAACCGGGTCGAGGGCAAGCGGATCAGTGAGGAGACGCGTCAGCGGGTCTGGAAGGCCGCCGACGAACTCGGATACGCGCCCAACGGCCTGGCCCGCGGGCTGCGGACCCAGCGGTCGCAGACCATCGGCTTCGTCAGCGACGAGATCGCCACCACCCCCCACGCGGGCCGGATGATCCTGGGGGCCCAGGAGGCCGCCGCGGCCGAGGGCCTGGTGCTGCTGCTGGTCAACACCAGCGGCGACGCCGAACTGGAGCGCACCAGCATCGACATGCTGCTCCAGCGTCAGGTGGACGGCGTGCTGTACGCGGCCATGTACCACCGCATCGTGACCCTGCCGGAAGCGCTGCGGGCCACACCCACCGTGCTGCTCGACGCCGGCTCGCCCGACCCCGCCATCCCCTCCGTGGTGCCCGACGAGGTCCAGGGCGGTTACGTGGCGGTGCGCGAGCTGATCGACCACGGTCACCACCGGATCGGCGTGACCGTGCAGACCGTCGACCTTCCCGCCCGCAACGGCCGCCTGGAGGGCTACCGCAAGGCGCTCGCCGAGGCCGGCATCGCCTACGACCCGTCACTGGTCGCGGCCGAGACTGCAGTGCCGTTCAACACCGTCGGCGGTGACGTGGACACCGGATACCGGGCCGCACGCCGCCTGCTGACGGCGGATCAGCGCCCGACAGCCCTGTTCTGCTTCAACGACCGGATGGCCGCGGGGGCTTACCGGGCCGCCGCCGAACTGGAGCTGTCCATCCCCGGAGACCTGTCCGTCATCGGGTTCGACAACCAGGAACTGGTCTGCGAGTCGGTCCACCCGCAGCTGAGCACCGTTCAGCTCCCGCACTACGAGATGGGGGCACGGGCCGTGGCCCAACTGCTCGCACTCACCAAGACTCCGGGCCGGCCACCGGGCCCGGACACGAAGGAAAAGCTGCCTTGCCCGCTGGTGGCGCGGGCATCGGTCGCTTCGCCGCCCCGACTCTGACCCCGGGACGGCGAAGCTCTCGCACCGTGACAGGCGACCGTCGCAACCGGTCGTCGGTCCTGCCAGTTACGTGGAACACAGTGAGGGTACACACATGTCCCCCGACATTCTCAACGAGCCGTCGCACCGCCATGACCGGCTGATTCACCACAGCGCCGCGGAGTACTGACCCGCGCTCCCGCCGACCCGTCGGTCGGCGCCGCACACCACCCCTCCCGCGCCTCGCCGCCGGCCGCACGCCGGCCCCGGCCTCCGTCGCCCTGCCACGGGGCCTTCGACAGGCGCCGCGGGAGGCCACCTTCACCGAGTCCACGAGGCGATCGTGGCCGGCCGCGTCCGGTCACCGCCCGTCCTCGCATGCTCCGCCGCACATACCGAAAGGCACGCGTGTGTCCACCGCGCCCTGCGATCCGTACCGGCCCGTCGCGCATCTGCGACCACCCCGGAACTGGATCAACGACCCCAACGGGCTGGTCTTCCATGACGGCCACTACCACGTCTTCCACCAGTACAACCCGTACGGCGCGACGCACGCGAACATGCACTGGGGCCACTTCCGCAGCCCCGACCTGCTGAGCTGGGAGCCGCTGCCGATCGCCCTCACCCCGGCCCCCGGCGGCGTGGACGCCGACGGCTGCTTCTCCGGCAACGCCGTCTCCGACGGCCACCGCCTCGTCGTCTTCTACTCCGCGAACCGCCGCGACCGCTCGCCGCAGCACCAGCCGGTCACCACCGCCGTCTCCCACGACGGCGGCCGGACCTTCACCCCGCGCGGCGGCCTGCTCGTCCCCGACTGGCCCGAGGACTGCACCATGTACCGCGACCCGTACGTCTGGCGGGACGGCGACCGGTGGCGGATGCTGGTCGGCGCCGCCCTCGCGGACGGCCGGGGCGCGGCCCTGCTGTACGAGTCGGCGGACCTGGAGACATGGAACCTGCGGGGTCCCTTCGACGCCCGCCGGCAGGAGCCGGTCGGCGTCACCGGCCTGCACACCGGCGAGGGCTGGGAATGCCCCCAGTACCTGCCGCCACGGCCCGGACGCCCCGGGGCGCTCATCTTCAGCGCCTGGAACGACCATGACGGCGACCGCTGCGTGACGGTACTCACCGGCGAGGAACGCGACGGCGTCTTCGCGGCCGGACCGCCCGCCCTCGCGGACCACGGCCCGGACTGCTACGCCCCAGCCCTCCTGCGGGCGCCGGGCGACCGGTGGCTGCTGTGGGGCTGGTCCCCGGAGGCCCGCGAGGAGGGCTGGGCGGTCGCGGACGGATGGGCCGGCGTCCTGACCCTGCCCCGCGAGATCACCGTCGCCGCCGACGGCACGCTGCACCAGCGGCCCGCCGTCGAACTCCTCGCCCTGCGCGGCGAGCACACGCTCCACGCGGAGGGCTCGGCCCACCAGGAATCCGTCGAACTGGGTGGCGTGGGCCGCGCCTTCGACCTGACGGCCCGGCTGGAGGCGACCGGGGCGGCGAGCCTGCGGCTGCTCACCGGCCCGGACGAGTACCTCGACATCCGCCTCGACGCCGCCGCGGGCGAACTGGTCGTCGACCGCGACCACGCCTCGTCCGACGGCCGCGCCCACCGCGGCTCCCACCGCATGCCCTGCCCCACCGGCCGGCCCGTGGACCTGCGTGTGGTGGTCGACCACTCCATCGCCGAGGTCTTCCTGACCACCACCGGCCAGGTGCTCACCGTGCGCTTCTACCCCACGGGCGACGGCCCCTGGCGCCTTCAGGCCCGCACCGCGCCGGACACGCGCCTGAACTACACGGTCGACGCCTGGCACCTGCTGCCGCTCACGGTCAAGGAGCCGAGCGCCGACACCGACCTGCCCCACCGCCAGGTCCTCACGACCGAGTCGTCGCCCTCGTCGCCGTAAGGCACGGGGCGGTCTCGAACCCCCACACCTCCGCACCACCCAACCTCGCCCGCACCACACACCGGAGGCACCCAGCATGAACCCCGGCACCCCAAGACTCCGCCGTACGGCCGCCACGGCCGTCGCCCTCGCCCTGCCCCTGGCCGCGCTGGCCGCCTGCGGAGGGGGCAGCGGCACCGGCACCTCCGCCGAACAGGGCAGCGGCACCGGCACCATCACCGTCTGGGCCCACCAGGGGCAGGCGAGCGAGGCAGCCGCCCTGCAGAACGCGGTGAAGACGTTCAACTCCTCGCAGAAGAAGATCAAGGTCAAGCTGACGCTGATCCCCGACACCGACTACACCAAGACCATCACCGCCACCGACGCCGCCAAGCTGCCGGACGTGATGGAGTTCGACGGCCCGACGATGGCCAGCTTCGTCTACAACAAGAAGCTCGCCGCGATCGACTCCTACGTCTCCGCGAAGACCCTGGCCAACGCCACCCCCGCCATCAAGGCCGAGGGCAGCATCGACGGCAAGCAGTACGGGCTGGGCATGTACGACTCCGGGCTCGGCGTCTACGGCAACAAGAAGCTGCTGGACGCGGCCGGCGTCAAATACCCCAAGGGCCTGGCCGACGACTGGACGGCGGCCGAGTTCACCGACGCCGTCAAGAAGCTGGCCGCCAAGGACTCCGACGGCAAGAGCCTGGACCTGCAGGAGAGCAACGGGTTCGCCAACGAGTGGGGCACCTACGGCTTCGCCCCCGTCGTCTGGTCGGCCGGCGGCTCCCTGCTGAAGAACGGCAAGGCCGAAGGCGCCCTGGACACCCCGGCGGTGACCTCCGCGCTGAAGACCTTCCAGTCCTGGAAGCGGTACGTCGACCCCAACACCGACGGCAACGCCTTCGCCAAGGGCCGCGTCGCCCTGAGCTGGGTGGGCCACTGGATGTACCCCGCCTACAGCAAGGCCGTCGGCAAGGACCTCGTCGTGCTGCCGCTGCCCGACTTCGGCAACGGCCCCAAGACCGGCCAGGGCTCCTGGGCATGGGGCATCGGCGCCGACACCAAGAACGGCAAGGCGGCCGGCGCCTTCCTCGACTCCCTGCTCAACGACACCAACGTCACCGCGATGACCACGGCCAACGGTGCCCCTCCCGGAACGCGGAGCGCGCTCACCAAGAGCAGCCTGTACAAGCAGGGCGGCCCGCTCCAGCTCTTCGCCGACCAGCTCGCCAAGCCCTGCGGTGACAGCGACATCGCCAAGTCCTGCGTCGCCGTGACCCGCCCGGTCACCGCCGGATACCCCACGGTGACCGCCAAGTTCAGCCAGGCGCTCAGCGACGTCTACGGCGGCGCCGACCCCAAGACGGCGCTGGCCAAGGCCGCCCGCGCCATCGACCAGGACTTCTCGGACAACGACGGCTACCAGCTTCAGTAGCCGGCATCCAGCAGCCGGGAGGGCCGGACGCGCCCTGACAGCGTCCGTCCCTCCCGGCCGGGAAGAGGACCCCTACCGTGACCATCGTGAATCCCGCGCCCGCCGCACCGGACAGGCGGAAGCCGAGCGCACCACCGACGTCCCCCGAACCCGTACGCTCCCGGCGCCCCAACCGCGACGCCCTGCACGGGCTGTTGATGTCCGCGCCCGCTCTCGGCGGACTGATCGCCTTCGTCGCAGTGCCGTTCGTCTACGCCGTCGTCCTGTCCTTCTACAACGTGCGGCTCGGCTCGCCGCTGCCGCCGCGCTTCTTCGGCATCGAGCAGTACCGGCGCATCTTCACCGACCCCGACATGTCGGGCCCGTTCCTGCGGGCCCTGCTGAACAACCTGACCTTCGCCGTGGTCGTCGTACCCCTGCAGACGGGTCTCGCGCTGGCGCTGGCCATCCTGCTCAACCGCAAGCTCAAGGCCATCGGCGTCTTCCGGTCCCTGTTCTTCCTGCCGGTCGTCTTCCCCATGGCCCTGGTGGCGGTCATCTGGCGGCTCATCCTCGCCCGCAGCGGCGACGGCCTGCTCAACTCGGCGCTGCACGCGGTCAGTTTCGGCAACTGGGGGGCCTTCGACTGGCTCGGCGACAGCCTCACCGCCATGGCCTCGGTCATCGTGCTGTCCGTGTGGCAGGGCGTCGGCTTCCAGATGGTCATCCTGCTCGCCGGCCTCCAGCAGATCCCCGGCGAGCTCTACGAGGCCGCCGAACTCGACCGGGCCTCGCGGTGGCAGCAGTTCCGGCACGTCACCCTGCCGGGCATCCGCGGCACCCTCGTGTTCGTCGCCATGCTCACCTCGGTGCTGTCCTTCCGCGTCTTCGACCAGGTCTACGTCCTCGTCCACGGCGGCGGACTCGACGAGGACGCCACCCGCACGGTGATGTACCAGGCCGTGACCACGGCCTTCGACCAGAACAACATCGGACAGGCAGCCGCGATCACGGTCGTCTTCTTCCTGATCGTCGTCGCCCTGACCCTCATCCAGCGCCGCGTCGTCCGCCCCGGCAACGAGGACTGATCATGACCCGCACACCCCTGCGCCGCTTCGCCGACTACGCCGTCCTCAGCGTGCTCGCGTTCGTCTTCGTCCTGCCGGTCCTCTATCTGATCCTCGGCAGCTTCAAGCCCTCCGACCAGGTCCTGAACGGCCTGACCGGGTTCCTGCCCACCCACCTGTCCTTCGACAACTACCGGGCCGTCCTCAACAGCTTCGACTCCGACGCCACCGGCTACTTCTGGCGCTTCATGGGCATCTCACTGCTCCTGGCCACCGTCGTCGTGTTCGGCGGGCTGATCGTCAACTCCATGGCCGCCTACGGCCTCACCCGGCTGCGCTGGCGCGGCCAGGGCGCCGTCTTCACCGTCGTCCTGCTCCTGATGCTCGTACCGTTCGAGGCGGTCGCCGTCCCGCTGTTCTACATGTTCAACGAGCAGCGCAACACCGTCTACGTCCAGGCGATCCCCTTCATCGCCAACGCCTTCTCGATCTACCAGTTCTCCACGTTCTTCCGCGCGATCCCGCCCAGCATCGAGGAGGCCGCCCGCATCGACGGCGCGGGGCCCTGGCGTACCTTCTTCGCGATCGTCGTCCCGATGTCGAAGCCGGTGTTCGCCTCGGTCGCGATCCTGACCTTCCTGACCCAGTGGGGTGCCTTCCTCTGGCCCGTCCTGATGGTCTCCGACCCCGCCGTGCGCCCCCTGCCGCTGGAGATGAGCGTCTTCCAGGGGCAGATGCCGGTCGACTGGGGACAGGTCCTGGCCTTCGGCGTCCTGCTGATCCTGCCCGTTCTGATCGTCTTCGCGTTCTTCCAGCGGTGGTTCGTCCAGGGGGTGGCCAGCTCCGCGGTCAAGGGCTGAACCCCGCTGTGTGTCCATCGCGTGTACGGCCGCGGCGACGCTGCCGCGGTCCAACTCGACCTCGGACTCGGCCAGTCCGAGCTCGACCTCCTGCGGGCCGGTGAGCTCGGCGAGGGACAACAGCGCCGCCACCGGGCGGTTCTCGGCGAGGTAGGAGGCGCTGAAGCTGTGGATGTGCCGTTCCAGCGCCGCCTGGGCCAGCAACTCGACCAGGGCGGTCGCCAGTCCGACGCGCCGCCAGGCCGGGTCCACCGCCACGGTGACCTCCGCGACGCCGTCGGCCAGACGTTCGTAACGCGCGATGGCGATGCCCTGGCCGGAGGCGGCTTCCGCCGCGACGAGGGCGAACCGGCGCACGTAGTCCAGCCTGGTCAGCCGGTTCAGCAGGTCCGGCGTGAGGCGCGGCGGGCCGCCCAGGAAGCGGCGGTGCAGCGTCTCGGCGTCCGCCGAGCGGATCGCCGCCGCCAGATCCGGCGCGTCGGACGGCACGATCGGCCGGATCACGACGCGTCGGCCGTCACACAGCCGCAGTTCGCGCTCGTACGCGGACGGATAGCCCGCGGGTACGTCGTCGGGGCGGAGCTGAAGACTCATCGTGCCCCCATCGTGGGATGCCCGTCTCCGCCCCGTCCTGGGCCGGTGGGCCCTGACGCGGTGCTGTTGGTCCCCTTACCGGGGCCCGGCGGAGCGCGACCATGGTGGCATGGAGGAGCCATCGCACGCGGGAACGTGGTACACCCCGGCCAAGTACGTGACGTCGCCTCGGGCGAACGCGACCGACGACATCGTCGACAACGCCCTGCACCGCCCGGACCACGAGGCGTTCGCCCGCAAGGTCGACGGCGGCTGGCGGACGGTCACGTCCAGGGAGTTCGCCGACGAGGTCATGGCGCTGGCCGCGGGGCTGATGGCGGCCGGGATCGCGCCGGGCGACCGGATCGCCCTGATGTCGGGCTCGCGCTACGAGTGGATGCTGTGCGACTTCGCGATCTGGACCGCGGGGGCGGTCAGCGTGCCCGTGTACGAGACCTCGTCCCCGGCGCAGGTCGAGTGGATCCTGCGCGACAGCGGCGCCAGGGCCGTGTTCGTCGAGGGCGAGGAGCGCGCCCGCGTCGTCACCGCCGCCGGGGTGGACTCGGTGGGCGAGGTGTGGCGCCTGGACGGCGGGCTCGGGCGTCTCCTCGAGCTGGGCCGGCCGGTGCCCCGCGAACTGGTCGAGCGGCGGCGGCGCGCGGTCGGCGCCGCCGAGTTGGCGACCGTCGTCTACACCTCCGGTACGACCGGCAGGCCCAGGGGCTGCCTGATCAGTCACGGCAATCTGGTCGCCGAGGTGCGCAACGTCGCCGCCGCCGACAGGATCACGGAGAACGTCCTGACCGACCGCACCACGCTCCTGGTGTTCCTGCCGCCGGCCCACGTCCTGGCCCGGGTCGTCGCGCTGGCCGCCGTGCACAACGGCGCGCAGGTCGCGCACACCAGTGACCTCGAGAACCTCACCACCGAGCTGCGGACCTACCGGCCCACGTTGTTGCTGGCCGTGCCCCGGATCTTCGAGAAGCTGCGCAACACCGCTCAGCGCACGGCGGTGGCGGGCGGGCACGCGAGGATGTTCCGGGCCGCCGAGGCCACGGCCGTGGCCTACAGCGAGGCGCTGGACCAGGGCGGTCCGGGCCTGTGGCTGCGGGTCAGGCGCCGGGTGTTCGACCGGCTGGTCTTCGGGAAGCTGCGGGCGGCGCTGGGCGGCCGGGTCGCCTACGCGTGCAGCGGCGGCGCACCACTGGGGGCCGGTCTCGGGCACTTCATGCGGGGTGCCGGAGTCACCGTGCTGGAGGGCTGGGGGCTGACCGAGACCGCCTCCGGGGTGACCCTCAACCTGCCGACCGCCCAGCGCGTCGGCAGCGTGGGCCGTCCGCTTCCCGGCTGTGCGGTCCGCATCGGTCCCGCAGGCGAGGTGCTGGTGAAGGGGCCGAACGTCTTCGGCGGCTATCTGCACGACGAAGAGGCCACCGCCGAGGCGTTCGACGAGGACGGCTGGTTCCGCACCGGTGACGTCGGGGAGCTGGACGACGGGTATCTGACCGTCACCGGCCGCAAGAAGGACCTCATCGTCACGGCCGTCGGCAAGAACGTGGCGCCCGCCCCGCTGGAGGACCGGCTCCGGGCCCACTGGCTGATCGACCAGTGTGTGCTCGTCGGCGACCGGCGGCCCTACATCGGTGCCCTCATCACGCTGGACCCCGAGTTCCTCACCTGGTGGGGGCGTGAACACGACCGCTCGTGGGCGGGCGGCGTCGCGGAGCTGCGCGACGACCCGGAGCTCAGGTCGGCCGTCCAGGCCGCGGTGGACGAGGCCAACCGGACGGTGTCGGCGGCCGAGTCCATCAGGCGATTCCGCATCCTGAGCCGAGGGTTCGCCGTGGGGGAGGAGCTGACGCCCTCGCAGAAGGTGCGGCGCGGATACGTGACGGCCAAGTTCGCCGCCGACATCGAGGCCCTCTACGCACCGCCCGGCTGAGGAGCGCCCGTTTCGGGCCCGGTGTTTTCCTGCCGCGTGACATAGCGGAACAGGCCATGTCTTCCGCCCAAAGCTCTCGTTACGGAACGCGGAAGGCTCTTCAGCCCTCCTCCTGTGCAGGACAGGTGCACGGGCAGGGATCTCAGGGACTGAGTGACATGGGTTTGACCAGTCGAACGACCGTATACGCGATGGTGGCGCTGGCAGCCCTGTCTGTGGCGCTGCTGGTCTGGCTGTGGCCGCGGCTCGCCAAACCGGGGGTGTGGCAGGTGCTGGGGCGGCTGTGCGCCATCGGTGTGACGCAGGTGACGATCGTCGCCGCTTTCGCCTGCGGGGTGAACTCCTCGTACCAGTTCTTCGGCTCCTGGGGAGAACTGTTCGGCAACGTCGACACCGCCCCCGTGGGCGTGACGCAGGCGGCCGACCAGAACGGCGACGGCTCGGTCAACGGCATAAGCAGCGTGCACGGCTCGCTCGTGCAGCCGGCCGGCAACGAGCAGCTGAGCCGGGTCAGCGGACTGCCCAAGGGGCCGGCCGCCGCCGTCGGCCGGGTGGAGTCCGTGAAGATCATCGGCAAGCGCACCGGCGTCGTCGACCCGGCCTTCGTCTATCTGCCGCCGCAGTACTTCCAGAAGGCCTACCACCGTATGCGCTTCCCGGTGATCGTCGCGCTGAGCGGCTACCCGGGCAGCATCTTCAACCTCGCGCAGCACCTGCGGGTCTCGCAGACCGCGGGCGAGCTGCAGAGCAAGGGCCAGATGCAGCCGACGATCATGGTGATGATCCGGCCCACGATCGCCCCGCCGCGCGACACCGAGTGCGTGGACGTGCCCGGCGGGCCGCAGACCGAGACGTTCCTGGCCAAGGACCTGCCGGAGGCCGTCCGGTCCGTCTACCGGGCCGGCCACGACGCCAGCGCCTGGGGTGTCATGGGGTACTCCTCCGGCGCCAGCTGCGCCCTCCAGCTCACGATGCGCAATCCGCACGTCTACACCACGGCAGCCGCTCTGTCGCCCGACTACAAGGTCAAGGACGACCCCACGACCGGCAACCTCTTCGGCAGCGGTCTGGGCCGCCAGGCCCGGGTCGACGGCCACGACCTGATGTGGCGGCTCGCGAACCTGCCCGCCCCCCAGGTCTCGGTTCTGGTCGCCAACAGCAAGCACGGCGAGAAGGGTTACGCCGAGACCCAGGCGTTCATCAGGGCCGTCAAGGCGCCGATGCGGGTCGCCTCGATCCTGCCCGAGAACGGCAGCCACAACTTCCCCACCTGGGTACGGGAGATGCCCGCCGCCCTGAAGTGGATGAACGCCCAGCTGACCTTCCCGCAGGACGTCGTACCCCGGCACCACCCGAGGAGGACCACCGAGGCCGGGGGCCGGCCCGGACCCGGCCACAGCCCGCTGCGCGCCGAGGGCACCCCGGGCAGGCCCCCGGCCACCACGCGACGGTGAGCCGCTGAAAGCGTGCGGCGACGACACATTCCCCGGCCCCGGCGTGGCACTCGTCCCGCGTAGCGTGGAGGAGAGTTCGACGAGGAGGGACTCATGCAGGTGCGCCGGGCACGACGACCGCGAGGAACGGACCTTCCGGGTGTCGGCCGGTCGGCGAGGAGAGTGACGGCCGCCCTGGGCCTCGCCGCGCTGCTCCTGACCGCCTGTGACGGCGGCGGGGGCGGCAAGAGCGACGGGAAGCAGGCCACGAAGAGCCCGGCCTCCGTCATCACGGTGAAGCCGGGGACCGGTGGCGCGGCCGCCTCGCCCGGTGACAAGGTGACCGTCCACTCCTCCGGCGGCAGGCTCCTGGACATACGGGTGAGCGCCCCGGACACCGACGAGTTCGGCGGATCGCTGTCGGCGGACGGACACACCTGGACCTCGTCCGCCCTGCTGGCCCCGGCGACCAAGTACACCGTGGTCGCCCGGGCCAAGGGCGCGGACGGAAGGACGGTGACGCGGCGGACCACCATCGGCACCGCGCGGGCGCGCGGCACGTTCGTCGGCGAGTACAGCCCGGAGAAGGGCGCCACCGTCGGCGTCGGCATGCCGGTGTCCGTCGTCTTCAACAAGCCCGTCCGGGACAGGGCGGCCGTGGAGCGCAGGCTCTCGGTCGCCACCAGCCCGCACGTCGACGGGGCCTGGAGCTGGGTGAAGGACCACAGCGGCAGGGACCGCGTCGACTACCGGCCCCGGAAGTTCTGGGCGTCCGGCACCGAGGTCACCCTGCGGATGGCCCTGAGCGGCGTCGACGCGGGCGGCGGGGTGTACGGCACCCAGCAGCGCGTCGTCCGCTTCCGCGTCGGCCACGCGGTCGTCGGCACCGTCGACACGAACCGCAAGACCATGACGGTCAAGGAGGACGGGAAGGTGCTGCGCACCCTTCCGGTCTCCAGCGGCAAGCCCGGCTACGAGACCTGGAACGGCACCATGGTCGTCCTGGAGAAGGTCCCCAGCATCCGGATGAACTCCCGGACCGTGGGCATCTTCGGCCCGGAGGCGTACAACCTCGGTTCGGTGAAGTGGGCGGTGCGGCTGACCCCGTCGGGCACGTTCGTGCACGCGGCGCCGTGGAACGCGGGCAAGTTCGGCCGGGTCAACGGCAGTCACGGCTGTGTGGGCATGAGCACGAGCGACGCGCGGTGGTTCTTCGGGCACGTCCACCTCGGTGATCCCGTCACCGTCGTCCACTCCAAGGACACCGTCGCCGAGGGCAACGGCTACGGGGACTGGAACGTCGACTGGGCGACCTGGCGGGCGGGAAGCGCGCTGTCCTGAAAACGGCGGCAACCTTTCCGGCACCGGCGGCGACCCAGGGGCGACGTTCCCGTCACCGAACCAGGTAAGGACCTCGCCCGTGGCGTCCCGTACTCCGCACCGCCGGCCCCGTGACCGGCGTACGGCTCTCGTGTCCGTCGTCGCCGTGGCGGCCGCGGCGCTCGTCGTGGCCCTGGTGGTCGCGTTCCGGCCGGACGGCGGCGGCGCGGCCGCCGCCACCGGGCATACGGCGGCCACGGCCGTCGCGGGTGCCGAGCAGGCGAGCCCGTCGCCGACGCCGTCCGCGCGGAAGTCGGCCTTCCCGTCGCCCAAGGCCCGTACCGCCACGCCGTCGGCCACAGCGTCCACCGCCTCGGCGCGGGCCTCGAGTTCGCCGACCGGGGCGCCGCGCGCCGTTCCGGCGTCGGCGTCACTGGCCGGGCGGATCGTCCCCGGCACCACCCGCCAGGGCGTCGCCACGCACTACGACGCCGCGGACGGCAACGGCGCCTGCTCGTTCGGTCCGAGCGCGGACATGATGATCGCGGCGATGAACACCGCCGACTACGAGACGTCCAAGGCGTGCGGCGCGTACGTCCGGGTCCGCGCCGCGAGCGGTGCCTCCGTCACGGTCCGGATCGTCAACGAGTGCCCGGGGGACTGCGCGGTCGGACAGCTCGACCTCAGCGTGCAGGCCTTCGCCAGGCTCGCCGCGCCCTCGACAGGGCGGATCGCCGTCTCCTGGGAACTGGTGAGCCCCGCCGCCGCCGGCACGCTCTCGGTGCGCTACAAGACCGGGTCCAGTCAGTACTGGTGCGGGATCCAGGTGCTCGGGCACCGCAACCCGGTGGCGCGGCTGGAGCTGCGGACCGGGAACCGCTGGCTGGCGCTGCCGCGCACCTCGTACAACTACTTCCTCTCCGAGAAGGGGAGCGGATGCGGCGGGGCCGTCCGGATCACCGACATCTACGGTGAGCGGCTGACGGTGGACGGGATCGCCGTGAAGCCGAACGTCGTACAGCCGACCCGCGTGCAGTTCGCCGCGCACTGAACGCGCGCTCCTTCGTTTCCGGTTGGTCTCCCAAGCGCTCGAGAAGCGGTCGCGTCCGACTGGACCACCGCCCTGTCCTCCCTCGGACTGAGCCGATTCGGCCAGGTCACTTGGGGCGTGGCCGAAAACGATCGTTTATCGGTGCGACGTCGGGGGGATCTTGGGGTCACCCTCCTCCCCGGGGAGTAGCGGGCGCCCGGCCGGGTCCCGCTGGAGAGGCAGGGCAGGTGCCTTCGTCGGCACGATGTGCCGGGGCGGTGCGCGGACCAGGCTGGTTCACGTCGGCCAGAGGGACCGAGAGACCCGAGGAGGTCGTCATGAACCACCGGATACGCGTCCGCGTCAGCCGCCGCCCGAGCCAGCCCCGCGACACCCCCGTCGACCGCAGGACGCCGTCGGGGCGGATCCTGCCGTACTGACGTCATGGGCCCTGTCGTCAGTGCAGGTGGTGCGAGACCGCCGTGCGCAGGGCCCGGCGCAGTTCCTCGGAAGGCGCGGGGCCGTCCGGCTCCGCGCCGGCCGTGACCGCCGCGGCGACCGCGCGCAGCTTGATGTTGGAGCGCTGCGAGGTCTCGCGCAGGATCTCCCACGCCTGCTCGGAGGTGCAGGCGTGCACGGCCATCAGCACCCCGCGGGCCTGGTCGATGACCGGACGTGAGGCGATCGCCTGCTTCAGCTGCTCGACCTCCGTGCGCAGCTCCCGCAGCTGCTCCGCGCGCTCCCGGGCGACCGCGGAGGCGCCCGGCGACTCGGGTTCCCCCTCCACCGGGTGGGCCGCGTGCCGCAGGGGGGCGTCGGGGTTCAGACCGGCGAGCTCCAGGATCCGGCGCGGCTGGCCGTTCCAGTGCCTGGACCGCACCGGAACCGCCCGCCGACGGCCGAAGGCGCCGAGCCGCTCCAGGAACTGCAGCCCCGCCGTGTCCATGAAGACCACCTCGGTCATGTCCAGTTCCACTCGGCCCACGTGCGCCGGCAGCCCTTCCAGCGCCTCGGACAGCACGTCCGTACAGCCGTGGACGAGTTCGCCGCGCGGGGTGAGCACGGCCAGCTCCTCTTCCACCCTCGCGTCGATGACCAGGGTGTTCGGCTTCCCCCCGAGAGGTGTGTGTACCGCTGAGGTCATGTCAGCCTCGCTGCTCCCGACAGTCGTCACGACGTTGAGTCACCGGCCGCCGGGCGCGGGTCTCCCGTACCGGCCCCGCGAGGACCCGGCGGTGCTGACCATGCGCCTGCCCGTAGTGTCACGGACTACACACCGTCCGCCGCCGGGAATGGCCTCCCGTCCCACGGGTACGTGAACCGACGACACCGGGGTCCATCGAGCGGCCGCGAGAAGAGGGGAGAAGGTTGTGGACGTCCCGTACCGGGTACCGCCCGGGCCTGCCCCCGCACCGCGGCTCACGGTGCTCCCGCTGCCGGACGGAGCCGGCCTCAGGGTCGGCGGCGAGGTCGGACTCGCTACCCTGTCCCAGTGGGAGGGTGCGTTGTCGCGTGCCGCGCGCGACTCGCGGCCCGTGTACCGGCTGGAGCTGTCCGCGCTCACCTTCGTCGACGTCGCCGGCACCGACGCGCTCGCCGCCGCGGCGCAGTCACTGGACGAGGGCAGGAGGATCGTGCTTCAGCAACCCCCCATCAGTCTGCGCCGTCTGCTGGATCTGTTCTGGCCCGGCATCCCGACGATCGAGGTGCCGTCGTCATGAGCACCGCGACCACCGAGCAGGACCCCTTCGTCCACCCCGCGCTCCTCTACGGCGACGAGCGGGAGTACCTGGCCGGCACCGTCCCCTTCGTGCGCGCCGCGCTCACGGCCGGCGAGCCCGTCGCCGTGGCCGTGCCCGCCGAGAACCTCCGGCTGATCCGCGACGAACTGGGCACCGACGCCGACGCCGTACGGTTCCTCGACATGCGTGAGGTCGGGCGCAACCCCGGCCGGATCATCCCCGGCGTGCTGCGGGCCTTCGCCGACACCCAGGCGCCCGGCACGCGCGTCCACATCGTCGGCGAGCCGGTCTGGGCCGGCCGCACCCCCGCCGAGTACCCCGCCTGCGTCCAGCACGAGGCGCTGATCAACGCGGCGTTCCGGGGCCGGGAGGCGACCATCCTCTGCCCCTACGACACCCGGGCCCTGCCCCCGGAGGTCATCGCCGACGCGTACGTCACCCACCCCACGCTGCTGCGCGGCGGATCGCGGGCGGCGGAGGAGAGCAGCGCCTACGCCCCCGAGGCGCTCATCGCCCGCTACAACGAGCCCCTGCCGCCCGCCCCCGACGTCCCCGCGGTGCGCTTCGACGCGGAGTCCCTCAGCGAGACCCGGCACCTCGTCACCGACGAGGGCGCCCGGCTCGGCCTCGCGCCCGCCCGGGTCCAGGACCTGGCCCTGGTCACGGCCGAGCTGGCCACGAACAGCGTGGTGCACGGCGGTGGCACGGGCACGGTCCGGGTGTGGGCCGAGGACGGGTACGTGGTGAGCGAGGTGTGCGACAAGGGCCATCTCGTCGACCCGCTCGCCGGGCGCCGGCCCGCACCGCGCGAGCAGCGCGGCGGCCGCGGCCTGCTCCTGGTCAACCTCGTCTCCGACCTCGTCCGCGTGCACACCGGCCCCGAAGGAACCACGGTCCGCTGCTGGTTCGCCCGCTGACCTCCGCGGCGGCGCCTGTCCTGGGCGTACCGGGCGCCGGTCGCGCGACCGTGCCGCTCAGGTGGCCAGCGGGTCCAGCACGAGGGGCTCGATCCGGCCCTCCAGCATGTAGCCGAGGCCCTGGACGGCGCACACGTCGGGGCGTTCGGCGATGGCCACCGGCATGCCGGTGGCCGCGCGCAGCATCTGGTCGAGGCCCGGCAGCAGGGCGCTGCCGCCGACCATCATGATCCCGCGGTCGGCGAGGTCGGCCACCAGGTCGGGCGGGCAGTCCCGCAGCACCCGTCCGATGCCGTCGAGCACGGCCGTCAGCGGCGTCTCGATGGCGTCCCGGACGGCGGCGGTGTCGACCTGCACGGACCGGGCGAGGCCGGTGGCGACGTCGCGGCCGTGGATCTCGGTGGAGGCGGGGCCCTGGAGAGTGAGCCCGTTGCCGGACAGGGCCAGCTGCAGGGGCCGTACGGACTGGCTCGGAAGCATCAACTCGTGCTCGTGGCGCAGGTGCTGGACGATCGCGTGATCGACGGCCTCACCGCCGACCGGGATGCGCTCGGCGGTCACGATCGACCCCAGCGACAGCACGGCGACCTGCGTGGCGGCGGCCCCGCACACCATGATCATGGTGGCCTCGGGCCGCTCGACGGGCAGCCCGCACCCCACGGCGGCGGCGATCAGCGTGTCCACCAGCTCCACGCGCCGGGCGCCGAGCCCCACGAGGGTCTCGATGGCCGCCCGCTGGGCCAGCGGGTCGGCGTCGTGCGGGGTGCAGGCCGCCGCGCGCAGGAAGGGCTTGCGGCGCAGGGTGCGGCGGACCTTGTCGCCGAGCAGGTGCCGGAGCATGCGCTGCGCCATCTCGATGTCGACGACGGTGCCGCCGGAGACGGGCCGTACGACGCGGATGTAGTGCGGGGTGCGGCCGGTCATCTTCTCGGCGAACTCGCCGACCGCGATGAGCGCGCCGGTCCTGGTGTTCACGGCGGCTACGGACGGCTGGTCGACGACGAGGCCGGCGCCCTTGACGTAGACGCGGGTCCGGGCCGCCCCCAGGTCGACGGCGAAGTGACAGCGGCGCAGCTGCTCCAGACTGGCGGTCATGGCAGGTCCTCCCGAGAGCGCAGACCGTGGGGGCCGCCGGTGGAGGGTGGCGGGCCTCGTTCTCTGTTTCTGATCCGGGAGGCCCGCCGGGCGGCGGGCCTCCCTCGCATCGTGCGCGGGCCGGGAGCCGGGCGCTGCCTGGAGGGGGCCGGGCGGGGGGCCGCTGAATGGGCGGTTTAGCGGCTTGTGCCCGAAGTAAATGGGAGATAAAGGCGAGTCAGAGGGCTCGAGCGGCTTCGAGGAGCGGCGCGAGGGAGGGCACGGTGACCTCGCAGCCCGCCTTCCGCAGGCCGTGCTCGATCGTCGGATTCCGGGCCAGTCCGATGAAGTCCAGCCCCAGCTGCTGGGCCGCGGTCAGCTCGGCGACCGTGGAGCCGATCAGCACGCTCGCGGGAGCCGGCGCGTCGGGGGAATGCAGGGCGCGCCGCAGACAGTCCGGGTCGGGCATCAGCAGGCGGACGTCGGCGGCGCGGCCGTGGATGCCGGTGAGGGGGAGCCGGAACGGCCGCAGATACCGGCGTACCGCCTCTTCGCAGACGTCGGAGACGACGGCCACCCGGCGGTCGGCCTGGTGCAGGGCGCGCACGAGGACGGCCGTGTTGTGGGTCAGCGGGGCGTCCGGGACGGCCCGCAGTTCGAGCTGGTCGAGACGGTCGCGCAGCTGCGGGGCGAGCCGGTCGTGGGCGAAGGCGCGCAGTACGTCCAGCGGATGCGCGAACACCTCGTGCCCCGTGGCCCGCGGCAGCGGCCGGCCCCCCAAGGCGTCCTCGGGATCGCGCTGTTCGGCGACCACGGAGAGCAGGTCCAGGGCCGCCTCCCGGGCGGTCTGCGCGGAGAACAGCCGGGTGACGGGTCCGTCGAAACCGAGCAGCACCGTCCCGGCGTCGGCGAGCAGCGCGGACGCGGGCCGGGGCGCCGGCCGCCGCGGTACGGGGGGCGGGGCGCCCTCGGTACTGAGCTGCACCGAGTAGGAGACCGTGAGGCCGGGCACCGGCCAGCTGCCCAGCCCGGAGTTGACCGCCCGCTGCGCCGCGCCCGCCCGGCGCAGCGGATGCCGGCGGGTGATGCGGGAGGCCGCGTCCAGCACATGGTCCAGGAGCCGCTCGGAGACACGCGTGGTCTCGGCGCGCACGAACGCCACCGGATCGACGACGTGCCAGGACAGCTCGACCGCGGCCGTGAAGGCGCCCTTGCCGGAACTCGGCAGGGAGACGGTGTGGAACGCCTGGTGGCCGGTGAGGTCGACCTCGTAGTAGGTGGTGCGGCGGGGCGGGCGCAGGCTGTGCGGACGCGCCGGGTCGAGGAGGGTCAGGGGACCGTCGGGCTGGGTGTGCACGATCGCGGTACGGCCGGGGGCGGGGATGCCCGGCCGACGCAGGTCGTGGGTGATGAACGGGCCCTTCACCAGGTCCCGTTTCTCCGGCTCGGGCCCCGCCGTGGACAGGGTGAGGTACCAGGCGACGGGCGGCTCGTCCGGGGCGCCCCCGTGCAGGGGCTGGAAGCGCGGCTCCTCCAGCGCGGCGGAACTGGCCGCGAACTCCTCGTACCAGGAAGGCGAGACGACGAGGAGGACGTCGGCGGGGGTACGGCCCTGCAGGGTGAGGACCTCCGGCGGTACGACGGGATCGCCGGCGCCGGCCGTGTGCCAGAACGTCACCCGCAGCCGTGGCGGGTCCGCCAGCTCCCCGACCGACTCGGCGATCCCGCGCAGGGTCGCCACCAGCACCGGGAGCGTGTAGGCGCCGGGCCCGGGCAGCACCAGGTAGCCGTGCGCACGCACCCGCACCTCGCGCTGCGCGAGCCCGGCGCGCTCCAGGATCCGGTCCACCGCGTACTCGAGCGCGATCCGCGCCTCCGGCCGGCCGGTGAGGTCGTCGGCCTCGAAGAGCACGGCGGGGCGCCGCGGTTCGGGCGGGGGCGCGGGGGAGCGCGGGACGTCGGGGCCGGCCTGCCTCGGGGATCCCGTCAGCCGTCGCACGCTGTCCGGACTCACCGTCGCGAACGCCTCGCCGTCCGCGCCCGTCCCGGTCTCCGTGCCCGAGGGCGAGGGCGTGGAGGCTCGGAACTCGCCCCGCGAGCGGCCGGCCCGGTGGTCGATCGATGCGCCGACCCGCCGCAGGAGTTCGGCGGTCCGGGTGCGCGCGGTGCGGGGCAGGCCGAGCAGGAGGAGATCGCGTACGCCGGGGCGGAAGGCGTAGGAGCCGGGCGGCCCGGGGACGGTGGTGAGCATGCCGCTGAGGATGACCTCGGCCAGGTGCTGCGGGCGTGGGTCCGGTTCGACGGCGGCGTGGACCAGGCGCATCACCGGCAGGTCGGGTCGGCCCACCGCGAGATGCCCGGCCAGCCGGAACGCCTCCGGAGAGGCGGTCGCCCGGAACCGCAGAACCAGTTCCCCGGCGGACAGCAGGGCGACGTCCGCGCGGTCCTCCGGGTCGGCCGGGCGGTCCAAAAGGGCTACGGCAGCAGGGAGTTCGCAGCTGCCGGGGCTCGTGAGCAGCGCCGCCCAGTTGGCCAGCCAGCCGGGGTCGGGCTCCATCACGGGCAGCGGCACGGCCGGACCCCGCTCATGCGGTTCGTAGGGCGTGAAGGTGAGCGCCGCCGTCGGCGCGGCCGGATACGGCGCCGACAGCCGTCCCGGCGTCGTGGGCAGAGCCGTCTCCCGCCACAGCTGCTCCGGCAGCGGTTGTACGACGGCCAGCGGCATGCGAGCCGCCCACCGCCGCAGGGTGGCGTACCACAGGGCGCCGGGCGGCCCCTGGCGCCACTGGGGGCCCATGCAGTCGCTGACCAGCAGGGTGACGGTGCGGCCGTCGGTGGTCGTGGGGGTGCCCGGGCCGTGCACCGTCCCGTCGGGCTCGGCCCGGTAGGGCACGACCGTGCGGAAGACGCCCGACTGGGCCAGCATCGTGTGCAGTTCGCGGGCGAGGGGGTGCCAGACGGGCATTGTGGGCCCGTTGTCGTACACCAGGTTCAGGCGCAGCCAGCGCTCCCGGGCGGGGTGCATCACCGGCAGCCACCACTCGGGGGCCGCGCCGAGCCGGGCGATGCGGTCGGCGGTGGCGGGCTCGTCGAGCTCGTGGCCCACGGGGGACTCGATACGGCGTTTGAGCGGGCGGAGCGCCCGTTGCAGGCCCAGGGGGTGGCGCAGCATCGGCGGCGCGGGGGCGAGCAGCGTGGTGTGCGGGCGGTCGTCGCCGGACCGGGCCGCGGACGGGAGGTGGAGGGGCGCACGGGGCGAGTCGACGGGCGCGGCAGTCTCCGGCCGCGGCGGCTTCGAAGAGGGCAGTGGTGCGGGCGGCGGTTCGGGGTGCGGTGCGTCCGGGGTGGGGCGGGGCTCCCGCTCGGCGGACGGTGTCCCCGACTCCATGTGCCGGGCCAGCCACAGCAGTTCGGCCAGCTCCAGCGGGGTCGGGCGGACGCCGGAGGCCGCCTCGGCCAGGACGTCGGCGAGACGGGCCAGCGGTTCGGGGGAGCCCGGGGTGTCGGACGGCATCCGGCCTCAGAAGGCGTCCGTGTGCGGGGCGTCGCCCAGGTACGGCATCAACTGCTCGGCCAGGTCGTCCAGACTCTTCGAGCCGAGGTCGGAGGAGCGGGCCAGATAGATGGCGTTGAGCAGCTGGTCGGTGGCCAGCTCGCCGCCGCCGACCCGGGACAGGAACCGGTCGATCAGGGTCTGCGCGTAGGTGTCGGGCTCGCCGTCGAAGTGGGCGCGCACGATCGCCATGAGCTGGCCGTCGTCGGGCTGGCGCAGCCGCAGGGTGACGCAGCGGCGCAGGAAGGCGGGCGGGAACTCGCGCTCGCCGTTGCTGGTGAGCACCACGAACGGGAAGGCCCGGCAGCGGACCCGGCCGCGCTCCACCGGGACGCGCTCGTCGGTGCCGTCGATCATCACCTCCGCCGTTGGCGTGCGGCGGGCGCCGCGGACCAGTTCGGGGATCTCGTACTGGCCCTCCTCCAGGACGTTGAGCAGGTCGTTGGGCAGGTCGAGGTCGCTCTTGTCGATCTCGTCGATGAGCAGGGCGCGCGGGCGGGCGTAGGGGAGCAGGGCGGTGCCAAGGGGGCCCAGCCGGAGGTGGTCCTCGATGCCCGCCTCGGTGGTGGCCTGCGCGTGCCGGGCCGCGTACAGCCGGGACAGCGGGTCGTACTGGTAGAGGCCGTCGTGCAGGGTGCTGCGGCTGGTGATGTTCCAGCGCAGTACGGGGCCGAGGCGCAGCTCGCGGGCGACCGCGTAGACGAGCGAGGACTTGCCGGTGCCGGGCGGGCCGGTGACCAGCAACGGGCGGCGCAGGTACAGGGCGGCGTTGACGAGCTGGACGGTCTGCGGGGTGGCCCGGTAGGTCTCGGCGCGGTGCACGCGGTCGGGGGAGGCGGCCGCCGCGTCGCTCTCGCCGGGTGCGTCGAGCACGGGTGCGCCGTCGAAGGCGCGCCAGGGCGGCGGCGGGGGCAGCCGGGAGATGCCGTCGTGCGGCGTGCCGCTGCCGGTGTAGACGGGCCACAGGGCCATGCGACGTTCGCTTTCTTGAGGGGAGTCGGAGCTGGGCGGCCGCTCAGGCGACGGGCGAGTGGAGGAACGCGGCGGGTTCGGGGAAGCAGCGCGGATCGTCCCACAGGAGCTGCAGACCGCTCGCCCAGTGTCCGTCGGGGTCGTCGTCCGCGTCCGCGGTCTCGCGCAACGCCCGCACCTGACCGGGCAGTTCGGCGGGCGGGACGCCGGCGAGCCGGTCGGCGAGCTCGTCCAGGAACGCCGTACCGGAGCACGGGCCGTCGTGCCGGGAGCCGGCGCAGCCCGTGCGCGGCCACAGCAGCACCGGCACCGGTGAGTTGAGGCCGGCCTCGAAGTGCGGCTGCGCGGCGTCCGGCGGGAAGGCGTAGCCCGCGAGGTCGGCGTCGTCGTCGCGCAGGCGTTTGCGCAGGGTCTGCGGCCGCTCCGGGCCGCCGCAGTCGACGCGGTGCAGCCGGGCCCCCGGCGAGGTGTCCAGCTTCTGCCACCGTTTGGCCAGTTCCCGGCGCAGCCGGCCGCTGCGGTACCGCGAGCGGTCCACGACCACCAGCGGATAGGCGCAGCCCAGCGGGGTGGAGTCGTCGGCGCCGCACTCCCAGCGCGCCACCGGCTCGTTCAGCCACTCACGGGGCAGCACGAATGTGATCAACTCCTGCGCGTCCAGGGACAGTTGGGCGAACGCGTCGTCGATGCAGCCCTGGACGTAGGCGCGGACGGCGGAGCGCCGCAGGCGCCGGGAGCCGACCTTTCGGCGCTGCCCGTCGTGGTAGGCGGAGACCTCGACGGTGACCAGGTCGGCCCCGGCGCCGCTGCGTTCTATCTCGACGACGATCGGGGACCACGCCGGACCGGCGGCGGGCGCTGCGGGCGTGCCGTCCAGCACCTCCTGGAGCCGGTCGGCGAAGCGGGTCACCGCCTCGGCGCCCGGGACCTCCCACTGCACGTACCCGGCGGCGGCCTCCAGGGAGGCGGCGGCGTCCTCGGGCGGGGGCTGCCCGAAGGGCCCCACGGCGTGGTTGACCAGCCGTACGGGATCGCAGTCGACGCCCTCCGCCACCGCCCGCCGCACCAGCGCGTACAGCCGGCGCACCTCGTCCCGGCCGTGGCCGGGCGTGGGGACGAGGGCGCCGAGGCCGGGCCAGTAGCGGGCCATGACCTGGGTGGGCAGCATGCGACCGACCCGGCCGTCGCGCGAACCGGCGATGGTGGTCACCATGCCGACCACCCTGCCGTCCGCGAGGTGCACGGCGGCGCCGCTGAACCCGGGCGCCAGGGCCTGCCCGTGCGCGGTGGCGGCCTCCAACTGCCGCCACTCGTCCGAGACCAGGGCGCCGGGCACGGCGTGGTAGCGGGCGAGCATGCCCTCGTCGTACCCCTTGGGGAAGCCGTACGCGACGAGTGTCGGCGCGTGTTCTCCCGCGAGTTCGGCGCCCGGCGGGGCGAACTCGGCCGGTTCGAGCGGGACTTCCCGGTCGAGTTCGAGTACGGCGAGATCGCCGGGGTCGGCGCCGCCGCCCGCCCAGCCGCCGTGCACGGCCACGGTCGCGGAGACCTGGCCCAGGCCGCGGCCGCCGGGGAAGGACACGGTCACCGCGCTGCTGTCGCCCGCGCGGACGACGTGGGCGCAGGTGAGGACATGGCGTGCGGAGACGAGGAATCCGGCGCCGATCTCGTTCCCGCAGACGATCCGGGCGTGCCAGGCGAAACCGCTCATGACCGGTCGGCTGCCTCCGGGTCCGCGTCGGCCGGCCCCGGCGACCAGCTCAGCTTCACCAGCAGATGGCCCTCGGCCGCCCCCTTCGCGATGACCGCCCCGGCCTCCGCGCTCAGCTTCACCCCGAACTCCAGCTCCACCGAGTCCGGCCGCAGCGTGCCGTCCCGGAACACCCGGAGCGCCGACTCGGCGGCGGCGCGGACCCCGCCCAGCGCGTTCTCGAACGTGCGGGCCGCCTGGGCCGGTCCGTCACCGCGCGAGACCATCCGGGCCCCCGTGTCCTCGTCGACGCCCTCGACGACGACCAGCGCGCCGTCCTCGGTCTTGAACTCCACTAACGCGTCCATGGCGCGGCGACTCCCCCGTGCTGGTGACTCAAGGCGACCCCCCATGTTACGGACGGTGGCCGGTGCTGTCGTGGTTTCCGTTGTGTCGTTTCCGTGTGACCGGCGACAACGTACCCGGCGGGCCGGCGATGCCGCGGATCACCCCGAGTTCCAGCAAGTCCTGCGGACGGATGCGGAGTTGGTCCGCCGTCGTCTCGACCCGGTCGTCCGGGCGTTTGAGGATGGCGGCGGCCGACTCCGGCGCGATGACCGAGAAGTAGGCGTCGGGCGTGGCCCAGGTGTCGCCGGGCGCGGCGAGCGCGAGGGCGCCGCCGGAGCCGCCCTCGCCGATCACCAGTGTGGTGACGGGAGTTCGGGCGCCGGCCACGGCACCGAACAGCTCCGCGATCGCCGCCCCGGCCCCCTGCCGCTCCGCCTCCGCGTCGTTGGCCGCACCCGGGGTGTCCACCAGCGTCAGCACCGGGATGCCGAGCCGGTCCGCGAGCCGGATCAGCCGGGTGGCGGTGCGGTACCCGGAGGGCCGGGTGGCGGTGCCGGTCTGGGCCGCGTAGGCGACGGTACGGCCCTGATGCTCGCCGAAGCCGCAGAGCATCCCGTCGGGATCGGCCCCGCCGCTCCGGTCCCCGCTGATGGCCACGCGGTGGCCGAAGTAGGCGTCGAGGTAGGCGCGGGCGCGGGGCCGCTCCGGTGAACGGGCCCGCCGCACGGCCTCCCAGCCGCTGCCCGGAAGGCCCTGGGCGCCCAGCGCGAAGGGGACGGGGGCGGGGCGGGGAGCGGCTGCGGCATCCGCCCCGCCGGTCAGCAGCCGCAGCCACCGCCCGAGCACCTGCCGGAGGTCCGCCACCGGTACCACCGCGTCCGCCGCGCCGCACGCCACCTGGGCCTCGGCCGTGTACGCCGTCGGATCGGCGTCCGCCGGGCGGACCCGGGAGCCCGCGAAGCCGACCTGCGCACCCGGCAGGGCGAGGATCACGTCGGCGCCCGCGCCCAGGGTCGCCCAGCCGCCGCCGGTCGTCGGGTCGCGCAGGACCGCGATCTGGGGCAGGCCCGCCTCGCGGGTGAGGGCCGACTGGCGGGCCACGCGCTGGAGTTGGGTGAGAGCGACCATGCCCTCCTGCATCCGGCTGCCGCCGGTGGCGACGAGCGGGACGACGGGCAGGCGGTGCGCGCGGGCGTACTCGTGGGCCGCCACCAGGCGGTCGCCGGTGCGTTCGCCGAGCGAGCCGCCGAGGAAGCCGAACTCGAAGACGATCAGTACCGCCGGCGTGCCCATGACGCTCGCGGTGCCGACGACCACGGACTCCCGCTCGCCGGTCCGCTCGGCCGCGCGGGCCCGCGAGGCGTCGTAGCCCTGCCAGGCGAGGGGCCCGTCGGGCCCGGAGTCGCGTGCGGGATGGGGGAGTTCGGTGAAGGTGGCGTCGTCCGCGAGGAGTTCCAGGATCTCGCGGGCGGTGAGGCGCTCAGTCACGGTTCAGGGCCCGCTTCATGATCTTCCCCATGTCGTTGCGGGGCAGAGAGTCCAGGTAGCGCACCACGCGCGGCCGCTTGTGCGGGGCGAGACGGGCGGCCACATGATCGGCCAACTCCCCGTCACCCGGCGGGTTCTCGGCATCCTCCGGCACCACCCACGCCACGATCCGCTCACCCAGGTCCGCGTCCGGCTCCCCGGTGACCGCGGCCTCCCGCACCCCCCGGTGCTCCAGCAGCGCGTTCTCGATCTCACCGGCCCCGATCTTGTAACCCCCGCTCTTGATCAGGTCGGTGGCCTTGCGCCCGACGATCCGCACATACCCGTCGCTCTCGCGCACCGCCATGTCCCCGGTGCGGAACCAGCCGTCCGCGGTGAAGGCGGCCTCGGTCGCGTCGGGCCGGTTGAGGTAGCCGGTGAACAGGTTCGGGCCGCGCACCTGGATCTCGCCCACGGTCTCGCCGTCGTACGAGGCGACGGGCGTCCCGTCCTCCTCCACCAGCCGCAGCTCCACGCCCGGCAGCGGCACGCCGACGGTTCCCGCGCGCGGCTCCCCGTCCGCCCGCACGCTGGTGTTCATCAGGGTCTCCGTCATGCCGTACCGCTCGATCACCCGCTGCCCGGTGGCGGCCGTGATCCGCTCGTGGTCGTGCACGGGGAGCGCGGCGGAACCGGACACCAGCAGCCGGGCCCGGCCCAGGGCCCCGGCCAGCTCCGGTTCCTCCGGCAGGGCCTGGGCGATCCGGTGGTACATCGTCGGGACGCCGAACAGCATGGTCGCGCCGGCCCCGAGCTCACGGGTGACGCCCTCGGTGGAGAACCTGCCCAGGTGCCGGACCGAACCGCCGCGCCGCAGCGGGCCGAGGATGCCCAGCACCAGGCCGTGCACATGGAACAGCGGCAGCCCGTGCACGAGGACGTCGTCGCCGGTCCACCGCCAGGCGTCGGCGAGCGCGTCCAGGGTGGTGGCGATCGCCCGGCGGGGGATGACGGCCCCCTTGGGCGGGCCGGTGGTGCCGGAGGTGTAGACGACCAGGGCGGGGTCCTCACCGGTGACGGAGGAGACGGGGGCGGGCGCACCGGCGCCGGTCACCACCTCCACGTCGACGCGCCGCAGGTCGCTCACCGGGGAGGGCGGCCGGTCGCCCGGAGCCGTCAGCACCAGCGCGGGCTTGCTGTCGGCCAGGATGTGCTCCAGCTCCTTCGCGCCCGACTTCGGGTTGAGCGGCACCGCGGCCACCCCGGCCTCCAGGGCGGCGACCACGGCGACGGCCGTCTCCAGCGCCGGGGTGGCCCACACCGCGACCCGGTCCGCCCCGCGGATCCGCTCCCCGAGGGCACCGGCCGCCGCCGCGAGCCCCCCGTACGTCAGGGACCGCTCGCCGAAGCGCAGGGCGACCCGCTCGCTCGACTCATCGCTCAGGGCTGGGAACAGAGAGGACACGCGGCGATCTCCTTGCAGCAGGGGACGACGACACCATCGTCCCCGCACCGCTCCCAAGCACACACACCCCCACCCCGAACCGCCCTCAGCCCATGACCTCCACGACGTCGGTCGGGTTGCCGGGGGACGGGGTGGGGTGGTTAGCCTGCGGCGGTCTTTTGTTCGCCGTCGGACGGAGTTCTGGTCGTGGCCCGTGTCGCCCTCGTCACCTACGATCCCGGGCCGCAGCCCCACCGCGATCGCGACCTGCCCGTTCTGCGGGACGCGCTGGGTGCGGCCGGTGCGCGGGCGGATGTCGTGGTGTGGGACGACGCCGAAGTGGACTGGGCCGCCTACGACCTCGCCGTCATCCGCTCCACCTGGGACTACAGCTGGCGGGCGGCCGAGTTCACCGCCTGGGCCCACAAGTGCGGCGCGCTCACCCGGCTGGCCAACCCGGCGGACGTCGTGCGGTGGAACAGCGACAAGCGCTACCTCGGCGACCTCGCGGCGGCCGGGGTGCCCGTCGTACCCACCCGGTACCTCGCGCCCGGCACCGCCGCCGACCTGCCGGACGGTCACGAGTACGTCGTCAAGCCCACCTCCGGCGCGGGAGCCCGCTACGCCGCGCGCTACCTGCCTGAGGAGCGGCAGACGGCCGTACGGCACCTCGCGCGCCTGCACGAGGAGGGGTTCACCGCGATGGTGCAGCCGTACATGCGCGCCATCGACACCGGCGGCGAGCGGGCCCTGCAGTTCTTCGGCGGACGCCTGCTGCACGCCAGCCGAAAGCGGGCCGTCCTCGCCCCCGGCACCGCCTACGACGCCGACAAGGTCGCCCACCCGGACCTGGAGCCGTGGCGGCCCACCCCGGCCGAAGTCGCCGTCGCCGAAAGCGCCCTGGCCGCGGTACCGGACGCGGCCGGACTGCTCTACGCGCGCGTGGACCTCGTCGACGGGGAGGACGGGGAGCCGGTGGTGATGGAACTGGAGCTGGTCGAGCCGAACCTCTTCCTGTTCCTGCACCCCGGCTCGGTGCCGGCGGTGCGGGACGCGATCCTGACGGCGGCCGCGGGCTGAGGGGCGCACTCCGCTCAGTCGGCGACGGCGACCCGCTGCAGCAGGCCCCACGTGAACTCCGCCGCCACCTTCCGCCGCACCCCCTGCCCGTCCGGCGCCGTGAACGCCAGCCCCCAGCGGGTCGGCGCCGTGCCCTCCAGGGGGCGGGCCGGGGCGAAGGCGCGGGCCGCCTCGTCCACCGTGCAGGACCAGGGCGTGAGGTCGTCGAGGGTGGTGAGGGACGGGCCCGGGGCGCCCGGGACACGGACCAGCCATTCGTTCCACACCCCGCCGTTCGGGGCGAGCAGGACCTCGAAGCGCAGGTCGGGCCAGAGCGGGAGCGGCCACAGCCAGGCCTCGCAGTCCAGGTCGCCGATCCTGCGGGAGGCGGTCGACTCGGGCTCGCCGAGCACCGAGCGGTACCGGGAGGCGGCGGCACGCGCGCGCGGGGAGTGCAGCATCGCCTGCCAGCGCTTGTTGGCCTCCCGCATCCCGGCGATGGACACGCCCAGCTCACGCCGGGCCTCCTCCACCAGGCCGGGGTTGTGGTCGGCCATGCGGCGCAGCAGGACCAGCTGGAAGTCGAGCGCTGTGAAGGGATCAGTGGGGCGCTTCGCGGACGGCATGTCTCCCATCGTCGCGCACGGCACCGACATCGCCCGGCCGGCGGCCGTCGGGCAGGAAGAGGACCGAGTTGACGTAGCGGGGACGGCTGCGGAACGGCAGGACGCGGGGCAGCAGTCCCTGCGCCACCACGTGCGCGGCGGCCGCCTGGTGCTCCTCCAGCGGGAACTTCGCCAACGGCACCCAGTCGGCGCCGGGCAGCACCCAGCCGTCGTAGCCGAGCAGCGAGAGGTGGGCGACGACCGGGGCGATGGGCTGGATGCGCGACTCCAGCTCGACGAAGAGCGCGGGACGGTCGCGGACCAGCAGGCCCGTGGCGCCGCTCAGCACGGCCGGCTCGCTGCCGTCCACGTCGATCTTGATGAATCCGACGTCCCGCAGGCCCAGTTCGTCGAGGGTGACGCAGCGCACGTCCAGCGCGTGGCCGTGGATGTCCCGGCGGACCAGGGAGGACACGCCCCGGTCGCCGGCGTCGTCCGGCGGCAGCCACAGCCGGGCGGTGCCCGAGCGGTCCGCTGCGGCCGCTTCGACGACACGGACGTTCGACGGGGCGGCGGCCGTCAGCAGCCGGGCCAGATGGGGGACCGGCTCCACGGTCACCACGAGCCGCGCCCGCCGGGCCAGCCGCCGCGTCCAGGGGCCGTACCAGCCGCCGACGTCCACGGCCGTCCCGCAGTCCGCCGGACACAGCTCCGCCAGCCGGGCCAGCTCGGGTTCGAAGCGCGGATAGACCGCCCGGGCGGTGGCGGCGACCAGGCGGGTGGGCAGCAGCGGGGCCAGCCGGGCGGCCAGGGTGCGGGACGGGTGCCGGGGTGCCGTGCTCATCGGGCCACCCGTTTCAGCAGGACCTCGTGCTCCTCGTCCGACACCTGCTCCCCGGACGACGGCAGCAGCTGGGGGATGCCGTCGACGACGGGGTAACGGCGGTGCAGACGCGGGTTGTACAGGGCCTCGGACGCCTCGGGCCCGTCCGGCTTCACGAGGTGCAGCGGGCCCTTGTCCAGCGGGCACGCCAGAATCCGCAGCAGCGGGTCGTCGGGGTTCATGGTGGCGTCAACTCCTTGGCACCGATGGGGGGTTGCTGTGGTGCGGGGTCGTGTCTGGGCATGGTCAGCAGTACGCAGACGGCGAGCGCGGTGCCCGCGAGGCGCAGCGCGAGCCGCAACGGGTCGTGCGGCAGCGCCTCGCCGAACGAGAGGGTGCCGATCACCGCCGTGTACAGGGAGGTCACCGTCGTGCACACCGGCACGATCAGCGAGGCCCGGCAGCGCTGCAGCGCGGCCTGCGACATGACGAGGCCGAACGCGCCGGTGAACAGCAGCAGATACGGGTACGGCGACTTGAGCACGCCGACCACCGCCTGGCCGAGGCCGCTCGAGCTCAGGTAGCTCGACACGCCTTTGATCGCCAACGAGCTGACGCCGTACAGCAGGCCCACCGCCACCCCGTACTCCACGCCCGTGCTCGGCGCCCGGTGCCGGTGCCGGGCGCGGCGCTCGGCGGCCCCGTACAGCCACACGCCGGCCGCCAGCGACGGCACGCACACCAGCAGGATCAGCTGGTACGGGGCGCCGCGGCCGACGGTGTCCGCGTGCGCGCCGGCCTCCTTCAGGGACAGCACGACCATCAGCAGCGCGGCGAGGATCGCGCCGAGGGCGTACCGCTCCCGCCCGGTGGTCTCCTCGCCCAGCAGCCGGGCCGACAGCAGGACGAGCAGCACCAGGCCGGACACGAAGATGCCCTGGGCGGCGGCGATCGGCAGGGTGCGGTAGACGACGAGCTGGGCGCCGAACCCGGAGGCCAGGGCGACGGATCCGGCGATCCACAGCGGACTGCCCAGCACCAGCCGCAGCAGCCGCGCCGGTTGACGGATCGTCACCTCGGGGAGCGCGGTCAGCGCCCGTTTCTCCAGGACGAAACCGAGGCTGTACAGGGTGTTCGCCAACAGGGCCGCGGCCACTCCCCACCACATGGGTGCACCCCCCTAGGTCTTCCGTGCGTGCAGGAGAAGGATCGAGGCGAGGGAGGGTCTGGAGCAGGCCAGCCGGTCGAGGGGGCGCAAAGCACGCGGCACGCCGTGGAAGGGGGCGCCCGCCACGCGTACGACCTCGAAACCGGACGCGGCGACGAACTCCCGCAGCGCGCGGGCGGTGTAGAGGCGCAGGTGCCCGACGACCTCCGTGCCCGGCCGGCCGTGGATGCCGCGCAGACTGACCTCGGAGAACACCGGCTGCACACCGGCCAGCAGCAGACCGCGGTTGTACCAGGCGGCCAGGTTGGGGGTGGAGAGCATCAGATGGCCTCCGGGCCGCAGCACGCGGCGGATCTCGTCGAGGGCCGCGTCCGGGTCGACGAGGTGCTCGATCACCTCGCTGAACAGCACGGCGTCCGCCGAGGCCGACCTGAACGGCAGTCCGCCACCGGTGACTTCGCCGCGGACCGGGTACGACAGGTGGGCGCGGGCCCGCTTGAGGGCGTCCTGGGACCAGTCGACGCCGACGATGCGGTGGCCGGCCAGCAGCGGGCGAGCGGTGGCGGCGGCGGACCCGTCGCCGCAGCCGACGTCGAGGATGGTCCGCTCGCGGGCGGTGCCCAGCGCGGCGGCCAGCATGCGGGCCTGGCGGAGGCTGCGGGGCGCGCCGGAGGCGACGGGGACCGACGGGTCCTCGTAGAAGTCGCGCAGGTCCTTGGGGCGCCGGTGCGGCACCGTGGTCGTCATGGGCCGCTCACCTCCGTCGAGTGCAGGTAGTGCTCGAACAGGTCCCGCAGATGGGCGCCGTCGCCGTGGCTGAGCAGGGTCCGGGACCAGCGCAGGGCCAGATGGAGGCGGCCGGCGGTGGAGGCGGTGGTGACGGTGAGGCCGCGGGGCATGCGGGCGGGCGCCGAGAACCAGACGGCGTGCGCGCGGCCGGCCTCCTCACCGAAGTCCAGCGGGTACGGGACACGGCCGATGTTGCTGAGCAGTGTCGTCGACGTCCACGGCGCGGCCGCCCTGCGCAGGCCGCGGGTGAGGGCCGCGCGCCAGGTGACGGGGGTGACCGGGGCGGTCAGGAGGGCGGCGCCGTGGCCGAGTTGTGGACGCGGGAGGGACTTCAGGGCGCGGGTGCGGGTGGCAGTGCGGTGCAGCAGCGCGGGCATGTCGGCGGGCCCGTGCGCGACCAACTCATCGTAAGCGAAGGGGACTTCAACGAGCCGGGTGCCGTTGCCGATGGGCATGCCGGCGTCCCGGGGGCGGTCGTCGACGGGCATCGTGATGCGCAGCGGGCGGGGGCGGGCGCCGTGTTCCCTGTTCCAGTGGATGAGGGTGAGGGCGGTGGTGACCATGAGCTGATCGTTGACGGTGTAGGGGGAGCCCTTGGGCCGGTGGGGGAGCGGCAGCTCGGTGACGAGCAGCCCGTTGCCGGGGGAGGGCTCGGGGGTGCCGGGTGCGACCCGGGCCGGCCGGGCCCAGTTGGAGGGCGTGTCCTCCGGGGCGTGGGGAGCTTCCGCCCGGCGTACGGGCGGTGCCGCCGGGGAGTTGTCCCTGCCGCCGTAGAGCTCGGCGGCGGTGGCCAGGACGCGCAGGCAGGCGGGGCCGTCGAGCGCGGTGTGGTTGATGGTCAGGAAGAGGACGGTGCCGTCGGACCGCCGCGGTGCGGCGCCGTCGTGCGGAGCCGGCACACCGACCGCGTCCGTCGCCTCGCTCCCCTCGACGTCCCCGGCGCCCTCGACCACCTCCAGCCTGATCGGCGGCGAGGCCGACAGCGGCGGGGCCTTCGTCAGCGCGCGGGTCCGCGCGTCCCGCAGAGCGCACCTGCCCACCGGGGGGAACGTCACCACCCCCACGTCCGGCTCCGCCGTCAGCTCCCACTCGTAGCGCCGCCGGTACCAGCCGCCGGGCGCCTCGCGCATCAGGATGCGGGGGTGCCGTCGCAGGGCCTCGGCGAAGGCCGTCCGCAGCCGGTCGCGGTCCAGCGGGCCGGGCAGATGGACCTCGATGTGCACGGTTTCCGGCTCCTCCTCCTGCAGGCAGTGCCGGGCCACCTCGTCCACCACGGGGAACGGGATCCGCCTGGGCGCCCCGGGCGGGCCGCCGGCGCGTGCGGGATGTTCGAGTGCGGTCACAGGGATCAGCCCCTCCCCGTGTCGTCGTCCGACGCCTGCGGCGGCTCGGGCTCGGTCGCGCGCAACCGCGGCTTGCGGAACGGGATCCGCCCGGTGGGCGCCTGGGACTCCGTACCCCCGGGCCCCCGCGCGGAGACGACGGGCCCGGCGTCCGGCCGGGGGCTGTCCACGGGGAGACCTTCGGCGTGCTGCCCCTGCCGAGGGCCCTCTTCGGGAAGGCGCCCCGCGTTCTGCTCCTGCCGGGTGCTGCCCGCCGCAGGGTCTTCGGCGTGCTGCCCGAGCTGAGAGCCCTCTTCGCGCGGGCCTTCCGTGTTTTGCAGCCGCCGTGGGCTGCCCACGGGCAGGCCCTCTGCGTGCTGCCCCTGCGAGGGACTGCCCGCGTGCCCTCCCTCCGGCCGCTCCTGCCAGGGACCGGCCCCGAAGAGGCCTTCTCCGTGCTGTTCGCCGGGTGGCGGGGCCGGCGGGGTCTCCTGCCGGTCCGCGGCGCCGGCGTCCGGGGCGGGCCTCTCTCCCCGGTGCCGCTGCGGCAGCTCGCGGGTCGGGGCCTCCGATGCGGCCCACAGGGCCGGTTCGGTCGTGGGGGGCAGGACCGCCGTGTGGCCCGGTTCCTCGTCCGGCTCGTGGACGCTCACCACACCGGCGAACAGGCCGATCAATGCCAGCAGTTGGGCCGCGTGCCCGAACGCTCCATGGCCGGCGCCCACCGGCTCCCCGGCCCCGGTCGCCGCCGCGATCCCCGCTCCGACGAGGGCGGCGAATGCGATCGGTACGAGCAGTGTGTGCCGGCGGGAGGCCAGCAGGGCCAGCGCGAGGACGAGCAGGGCGAACCACCCGGCGATCACGATCGCCACCACGGTCAGCGCCACCGTGCCCAGCCACAGCCCCGGCAGCGGCGGCACCGGCTGCGGCGGATCGGGGTTCGGTGCGCGCCGGCGCCACACGGCCAGGCCGACCAGCGCCGCCAGCCCGACCGCGCCGCCGATCAGCCCGCCCTCGTACGTGGTCGCGGGCTCGTACGACAACTTGACCGTGCCGCCCGCCCCGGCCGGGATCCGCCAGCCCTGCTGCCAGCCGTCGAGCCGGACCGGCGTGAGCTCATTGCCGCCCAGGGTGGCCTTCCAGCCGTCGTTGTAGTTCTCGTACGTCGTGAGATAGGTGGCGCCGCCCGAGCCGACGGTGACCTCACGCCGGTCGCCGAGCCAGTCCCGTACGGTCAACTGCCGTGTCTCGGCGTCGGCTTCGCTCACCGTCCCGCGCGTCAGCGTGACATCCGTCAGGGCGAGGGGACCCGCGTCGCCGGCCTCCACCCGGTGCGTCCCGGCCGTCAGCTCCAGGCCGCCCTCACCACCGCCTTGTTGACAAAGCGTCACCTGCGCCTGGCGGCGTTCCACCAGGTCCCGCACGGTCCCCTGCACGCTCGTCCGGTACAGCTTCCCGTCCACCGCCACGTCCGGCCCCTGCCCGCAGGGCAGCGAGAAGGCGTGGGAGGCGCCGGGCTGCTTGGTGCGGTACTGGTCGAGGGCCGGGATGTACGCCTCGCTCAGCCCGACGGGCAGGTGCAGGTCCTCGTCGGCCACCGGGTTGTGCAGGGTCAGCGGCGCGGTCTGCGTGATCGTGATGTCGAGGCGGTCCGTGGTGATGGGGTCGAAGCGGGCCACGCCGTTCTCGTCGACCCCGGCGATCGTGGCGCCGTCGGGGGAGCTGATGTGGACCTGGGTGGCACGGGTGGACAGCCCGCCCGCCGGGGCCAGGACGATCTCCCCGATGGGCTGCTTGCCGTTCCAGCTGAGATGGACGGTCGGCCGGTCACCCGCGACCCAGGCCGTGGTCAGGTCGCCGTCGGTGAGGTTGCGCGCCGACAGGCCCGCGCCCAGGGCGGCCGTGGAGTCGGCGGTGGCGACGATGCGGTTCTGCTGGTCCGGGGCGACCCGGTAGAGCAGCTTGTCGAGCTCCGCGCCGCTCACCGGCACCGCCCCCGCCGTCACCTCGTACGTTCCCGCCGTGGACGTCGTGAACCGGCGGTGCAGGCCCGCTTCCGTGCCCGTCGCGGACAGCCCGGTGGGGTCGGGGGTGCGGTGCAGGGAGATCTGCGTGGCGGCGGCGTCGGAGGCGTTGTCGGCGTCGGTCGGCAGACGCAGCAGACGGGTCACCTGGACGTGCGGCAGGGCGATCTCGGAGAAGCCGGCACCCGTCAGGCCCGAGTGGCGCCGTACCGACTCGACGATCGTCAGCTTCATCCAACGCGTCGCCCCGGAAGGTGCCTTGACGCTCTGCGTCTGTCCGTTGGGCCGCAGGAAACTCGTCCTGCTCCCCTTCTCCGTCTCCACCCGCACCTTCGTCGCCGCCGACCGCACGCTCGCCTGCGGCAACGGCGTCACCTTGAACGACGACGGCATGTCGTAGGAGCCCGTGAAGCCGATCCGCAGCCACTGGCCGTCCGCGGAGCCGGGTGCGCCCTCGGCCCACGCGGTGTCCGGATTGCCGTCGAAGGCGTTCACCGGGTCGTACTGGGGCAGGTGGAAGAGCCAGTTGCCGCTGGAGGAGGCCGTCACCGAGCGGGCGCCGCGCAGCTGGGCCACCGTCTGGTGGGCGATGCCCTTGGTCGGCAGGATCTGGTGCGGTTCCTTCCCGGCGTCCTGCACGGCGTCCGGGGCGTTGCGCTCCGAACTCGTGTACGTGTACGAGGTGTTGGCGCTGAGCAGCCCGAACCGGGTGTCCGCGCGCCGCAGCCCGTCACCGACGATCCGCAGTGCCGGGGTGCCCAGCCCGGGGGTGTTGTCGCCGGTGAGCACGGTCGCCCGGCCGCGCAGTTCGGAGGCGAGCGGCAGCAGGGCCTCGGGTCCGCCGGAGACGACGGCCGTGTCGGAGACGGGCAGCAGCCGGGCCTGCCCCGGTCGTGGTACGTCCTTGCCGCCCGGCTCGTAGATCTCGACCGCCCGTTGCCGCGGGTACAGGCCCTCCACCTGCAGCGGGGCGTCGTGCGCGATCCGGCCGCCGGTCATGACCGGCCCGAAGCCCGTCACCCGTACGTACCCGGACTGCTGCAGGGTCCGCTTCACGGTCGTGGTCGGCACCGCGCCGATCTGGTCGGGGTCGAGGTCGTTGCGTACGACGACGTAGTAGATGGCCGCCCGGCTCAGGTAGTCGGCCAGCCCCGGCACCTCGCTCCCGGAGGCGAGGGCGTTCTCGACGGCGTCCATCGCCCGCCGGTTGCCGGGGGTGCCGAAGGGCACGTAGTCCCGTTGCGCCCAGCGGGACTTGGCCAGTACGTCGAGCGGCTGGTCGATGGGGGAGCCCCAGCTGTAGATGCCGTGTGCGGTGGCGGGCACGACCAGGGCGCGCGAGTCGGGGGAGTACTTCTGCAGCCAACTCGCCGTCGTCTTCCAGTACTTCGGCAGCTCCTGGAAGGATCCCGGGTTGAGGATCGAGCCGTTGAGGTACGGCCACAGCAGGCCCGGCAGGATCAGCACCGCCGCGACGAGCGGCGCGAACCGCCGCCCCCGCACCGGCCGCGCACCGCGCGAGTCGGTGGCCACGCCCACCACGTGGGCGAGCCCGAGGACCAGCGCCAGCGCGAGCCCCGTCTGGAACTTGTAGATGTTGCGGAAGGGGACGAGCCAGCCGTTCAGCCAGTCCTGCACGACCCCGTGGAAGGGCGCGCCGAAAGCCCCGCCGTACCCGGCGAGCAGCACCAGCGCGCACGAGATCACGGTGAGCACCAGCCACCGCCGCTCGGGCATGTCCCGTCTCGCGATGCCTGCGAGCCCCAGCCCGGCGGTCGGCGCCGAGCAGACGATCACGACCACGGAGGCGGCGACCGTCCATCCGGCCGGCAGCCACGCCTGCCCGAAGTGCAGATAGGCCACCCAGTTGCCGGCCCCGCGCAGCGCCTCGGTCCCCGACATGGTGGCCGTCGTCGTCTGCGCGGTCTCCACGTAGGGCAGGAAGTTCTCGCCGTAGACGCCGAGCATCAGCAGCGGGATCCACCACCAGGCCGTCGCCACGAGGACCCCCGGCACCCACCAGGCGATCAGCTTGCGCTGACGTGGCCCGGGCGGCCGGGAGAGCAGATACAGCCCGACGGGCAGCAGCGAGGCCAGCGTCGACGCCCCGTTGACGCCGCCCATGAACGGCACGACCAGCGCCGAGCGCAGGGCGGCGACCCGGGCGGTGTACCGCTCGTTCGTCAGGGGCAGCAGCACCCAAGGCAGGAAGGCACCGGGCAGTACGGCGGCCGACGTGGACCCGACGACGATGGTGAACACCGGCCACAGCGCGTACGCGATCCCGGCGAGCAGCCGTGACCCTCCGCTGCCCACCCGCAGCCGTTCGGCGAGCCGCAGCGCGCCCCAGAAGGCGACCGACACGATCAGTGACATCCACAGCCGCTCGGCCAGCCACACCGGCAGGTGCACGAGATGGGCCAGCCAGTAGAACGGCAGCATCGGCCACAGATAACCGGCGTACTGGTCCTGGATCCCGCCGAAGCCGCCCTGGTCGTGCCAGAGCTGCCCCAGGTCGGAGAGGAACGCGCCGGGGTCGGTCGTCACGCCCAGCTTGGTGTCGAAGGTCTGCCGTCCCGGGTGCACCACCAGGAACAGCACGAACATCACGGCCCAGAACCCGACCAGCCAGCGCCTCGACCGCGGGCCCTCCGGCGGACCCGAGGTGGCCGCGGTGGTGGGGACGGCTGCCGGAGGAGGGGCCTGGACCGTGGTCGTCATGGTGGACACCGCCGGAGGATGAGGAGGAGGTTCCAGGTGGCCAACTCCCTGATGCCGGGCGCCTTGACGACCGTCTCGGCGAGGAAGGGCCAGTAGCGGGAGCGCGCCGAGACGACCGTGACGTCGTCGCGGGCGCGCACCTGCCGCAGGGTGGTGCCGATGTGCACGGCGAACAGGTTCTCGCCGAGGGTGTGCTTGGCCGGTCTTCCGGTACGACGCCGGTAGCGGGCGCGGGCCCGCTCGGCACCGAAGTAGTGCCAGGGGGCCCACTCGTGGCCGCCCCAGGGGGACAGCCAGTTGGTGAACGACACGTAGATCAGGCCGCCGGGCCGGGTCACCCGGACCAGTTCGCTGAGGAACGTCTGCGGATCGGCGACGTGCTCCAGCACGTTGGACGAGAAGGTGACGTCGGCGACGCCGTCGGACAGGGGCAGCAGATAGCCGTCGGCGATCACCGTGCCCTCGGGCGGCTTCTCGCCCAGCTCGCGCACGTCGGGTTCGAAGAGGTGGGCGTGGGCGCCGCGGCGGCGGAACTCCTCGGTGAAGTAGCCGCTGCCGCCGCCGACGTCCACGACCGTCCGCCCGGCGACCGGACCGTCGTAGGCCTCGACCTGGTCGACGGCGTCGCGGGCGAGCAGCGCGTAGCAGGTCTCTGGATCGTCCTGCTCGTGGAGGAACGCCCGGAAGAGGGTCATCGACCGGCGTATGGAGGGGTCTTTGAGACCGGTGCCGGTCATGGGGCCCAGCTCCTCACCGCCTCGGCGGCCACGGCGCGGAACTGTCTGACCGTGCGGTGCCAGCGGTAGCGGGCCGCCCGGTCACGGGCGGCCTTGCCCATCGCCTCACGGCGTTCCGAGGAAAGGGCGAGCGTGCACCAGGCGGCCGCGAACGACGACTCGCCGTGCGCCAGCACCCCGGTCTCCCCGTCGACGACGGAGTCCCGCAGGCCCGGCACGTCGAAGGCGACGGTCGGCGTCTGCCGTGTCGCGGCCTCGGTGACCACCAGGCCCCAGCCCTCCACGGCCGAGGGGTGCAGCAGCAGCCACGCGGCACACAGCAGCCGGTGCTTCTCGGCCTCCGAGACATGTCCGGCGAACTCCACGCCGGGACCGGCGAGTTGCTCCAGCCGTTGCCGTTCGGGACCGTCGCCCACGATCACCAGCCGGCCGCCGGTGACGGGCCGTACGCGTTCCCAGAGTCTGAGCAGCAGATCGATCCGTTTGTACTCGACGAGTCTGCCGACCGCCACGAACAGCGGCTCGGCCGACCTGTCGGCCCGCGGACCGGGCTCCTCCACGCCGTTGTGGACCACACGGATGCGCTCTCTCTCGACGCCGATCGCCCGTAGCGCATGGGCCGTGGAGGGCGAGACGGCGACCAGCAGACTGCGGTGCTGGGCCCCGGTCAGCGCCCATTGCTCCAGTCTTCGCCCGAGCCGCGCGGCCGGCGTCAGGGGCCCGCCGAACCTCATCTTCCACAGGTCGGAGTGGACGTGGTTGACCAGACACAGGGTGGGGCCGCGGTGCCAGAGGGGTGCGAGGTACGGCATTCCGTTGCAGACCTCGACCAGCAGATCGGTCTCGCCGACCTGACGGGCGAAGGCGGACCGGGCCCGCAGGTAGTGGCCGAACTCGCCGCCCGCCGAGACCACTTTGTAATCGCGGAAGGCCGCCGGGCCGCCGCAGATCAGGGTCACCTGGTGGCCGAGGCCGGTCAGGCCCTCGGCGAGCCGGTCGACCAGCAGCTCGGAGCCGCCGGCGGCCGGGTTGTCCAGGTCGCGGTGGGCGAGGAAAACGATTCGGCGCGGTTGTGGGGGGAGCGCCGGAGGGTGCTGCGGTGCCTGGGCATGCATGGCGCGCAGCGGGGATGGCACGTGCTGGGGCATGGGTGCTCCAACTCGTCTCAGGGTGCGGAACTCAGTGGTGGCTTTCCGGACGTGCTGTGGGGGGACTGAGCGCTTCCTGGGTGTGGGGTGTGGACGGGTTGTGCTCGGGTGGGGTTGGACAGTTTTCGCCGCGCCGTTCGCCACGGCTACTCACGGAGGTGACAATTTGCGGCTTTATTAGAACTGACGTCATGTCACATCGTGAGCTGAGGCTGGGGCGATCGGGAGCTTTCGGTCAACTCCGGGCGCTTACGCCCTCGTACCACCAAAACGGCACCCACCGCCGCCAGTACGAATCCGGCCACCGCGGAGGCGATCGGCAACGTCTGCCCCACCATGCGCAGCTGGCCGCTCTCCTTCTTCGCCTGTTTCACCTGCGCCTTCTGCGTCGCGGTGGTGAACCCCAGTTTCTCGCTGTCCAGCAGCACCACCGCGTCCTTCCCGGCACCCGGGGCACGCAGCGTGCGCCGCGGGCCGACCTGGGCGTACAGCACCCGGCCGGTGCGCTGGTCCACGACCAGCTCGATGCCGTGGTTGGAGTACCACTCCTCGGCCAGAACCTGCGGTTTGTTCTTCTTGCCGACGATCGTGCCCGGCACCAGCCGAGTGCCGATCTTCGTCGGCGGGACGGTGCCGGTGAACCGGTAACCCTTGTACCCCTGGACCTTGCGCGTACCCGCGTAATGCAGCACCACGGTGTCGCCGAGCGAGTTGTCCCACCACGTGTAGGAGCGTCGCTGCACGCCGAAGGGGAACTTCAGATACGCGTCGCCCTCGAAGTAGGGGTTCTCCTTGCAGCAGTGGACCGGTCGGTTGGTACGGCGGTCCGTCACCCAGCGGTTCAGGAAGAACTCCAGGGCGTCGTGCGGGTCGGCGGCCGGCAGAGACTTGTCCGTGTCGACCGCCGTCGTCACGTCCCACACCGCCCGCCCGCTCTTCTCACTGTCCGCGACGTTGCCGCGCACCTGCTGGGTGACGGTGATGCGCTGGTCGTGGACCGTCTTGATCTCGTCGGTGTCGAAGTAGCTTCCGGTGCCCTGGTAGACGGCCGTGGTGTCGATGTCGATCGGGTTCACTGCGGCCCGCGGCTCGACGTACCAGACCAACATCGGAGCCAGGACCAGCAGAAACGTGCCGAGTCCCAGCAGAATCAGCGAGAGGGGGGAGGCGGTACGGCGCATCCGGACACTCCAGGAGGAAGGGACGACGGAGTTCGGGCCGCTCTGGCCCTGCCTTTCGGACCGGGTCGGGCGTGAGTGACGGCGCTGGTCGGCCGAGCCGAGCGGGGTCTGGCGCGTGCAGCTGCGAGGCGGAGGGGGGCGTCGACGCGGAGCGTCGGCGACCGACGACAACGCCGCAGAAGTGCGTGCCAGGGCCCGCGACGCCGAGCCGGTCCGAAAGGCAGGGCCTATGAGCGGGAGACCGTAGGCTGCTCTTGACGGGGTGTCAATGGTTGTCGAGACTGGGCCGACAGGCAGAGGTGGGACACCGGGGTGGGGACGACCTTCCGTACGGAGAGGCTGACCCAGCGATGTCCAGACTGCTCGCCGCCGCGCTCACCGTCGTGGCCGCCGCGGCCCTTGCCGTGGGCGCCGCCCTCGGTATCGTCGCCCTGCTCGACGCGACCCCCGACCAGCCGAACACGCCGTTGATCACGTACGAGCAAGCCGGCCAGGGGAGTTGACCCGTGACGCCCGCTCACCCGCCGGCCGTCACCACCCGCTCGGCCTGGCACGACGTGCCCCGCCTCCAGGTCCGCCGCTTCGCCGCCATCGCCATGGCGGAGGCGCCCGAACTCGCCGAGGAGATCCTGCGTGAGATCCGCCGCGAGTACCCCCACCTTCCCGTCGTGCTCGACGAGTCGGGCGAGCCGATGGCACTGGTCGGTATCCGCCGGGCCATCGAGGTCTTCGTCCAGCACCTGGAGAAGTCCGAGGGTCGCCCCACCGTCCCGCCCGGCGTCTTCCAGGAGTTCGGCCGCGGCGAGGGCCTGCACGGCCGCTCCCTCGACTCCCTGCAGGCGATATACCGCATGGGCGTACGCCTGGCCTGGCGCCGTTTCGCCGAGATCGGGCAGCGTGTGGAGATCCCGCCGCCCGCGATGTACGAACTCGTCGACGCGGGCTACGAGTACCTGGACGGCCTGGTCGACCAGTCGGTACGAGGTTACGCCGAGGCGGCCGCGCGGCAGGCCGGGGAGCGCCTTCGCCTCCAGCGCCGCCTGATGGAACTGCTGCTGGCCGAGCGGCACCGGGGCGATCCGGCCGACGCGCTCACCGAACGGGCCGCCCGGATCGGCTGGCCGCTGCCCCGCAGGGTCGCCGTCGGGGTGCTGCTCCGCCCGGCCCGGGAGGCGGTCGCGCCCGCCGTCGGGGAGGGCGTGCTGCTCGACATGGAGTACGAGCAGCCCCGTATGGTCGTCCCCGAACCGGCCGCGGCCGGCCGCCCCGAACTCCTGCACCGGGCGCTGACCGGGTGGGCGGGCGCGATCGGGCCGCCCGTACCGCTGGCCGACGCGGCGAAGTCGCTGCGCTGGGCCGAGGCCGCCGTACACCTCATGGAGCGGGGGCTGCTGCCCGCCGGGGAGGTCCTGTACTGCACCGAGCACACCGAGGCGCTGGTGCTGTTGCAGCCGGAGGAACTGATCGACGACCTGGCCCTGCGCTGCCTGGCACCGCTGGCCCACTGCGGCCCGACGCACGGACGCCGGCTGGCGGAGACGCTGCTGGCGTGGCTGGAGACCCGCGGTGGGGCGCCGGAGGTGGCCGCACGACTCGGCGTCCACCCCCAGACGGTCCGCTACCGCCTGCGCCAGATCCGTGAACTGTGGGGCGACGAGATCGACGACCCCGACCGCAGATTCGAGCTGGAACTGGTGCTGCGGGCGCAGAGGTTGAGGGGGGTTCTGGGGGAGACGGGGCGTTCGTGACTCGCGATGTCACCGGGCCCGCCGTTGCCGCCGCCAGGCCTCGTAGTGATCGAGCAGGGTCTCCTCCACGGACCGGTACTCGATCCCCAACTCCTGCCTGCTCCGGCGGTTGTCGACCTCGAACCGTATGCCGAGGTGCTTGCGGATGTAGTCCTGGGTGAGCCCGAAGGCCGGCCCGAGGACGCGAACGGGCCAGTGCGGCAGGCGGGTTCGGGGCAGCCGCAGATCCCTCGGATACCGCGTGCGGACGATTCGCGCCATCTCGTGAAACGAGGTCATCCGCTCGGCGGCGACGATGTACCTGCCGTGGGCCTCCGGCCGCTCCGCCGCGGCGATGTGCGCGTCGGCCAGGTCGCGCACGTCGACCGTGGTGAAGCTGAAGTCGGGGGCGCCGTAGAAGAAGTACCCCTTGAACAGCTCCTCCAGCAGGAAGAGGCTGCCGGACTCGGAGGCGGGCGTGAGCGAGGGCCCGAGCACGAGCCCGGGATTCACGGCGACCATGCTCCACCGCTCCTGCGCCTCCGCGGCCTCCCAGGCGGCCTGTTCGGCGACGGTCTTGGCGTAGTGGTACGGATTGTTGTGCACGGTACTGGTGGTGTTGAAGTACTTCTCGCTCAGCACCTGGCCGTCCATGGCGAGTACGTCGACGTAGTCGCCGAAGACGGCACCCACGGTGGAGGTGAGCACGAGCCGCCGCACGGACGGCGTCCGCTCGACGCTCCCGATCACGTTCCGCGTCCCCGTGAGCGCGGGCTCGACCATGTCCCGCTGCCCGTCCTTGATCTTCTCGGGCATCAGGAAGGGCGAGGCGACATGAAACACCACCTCACACCCCTTCATGGCCTCGTCGAAGTCCCCGTCGACCAGCAAATCTGCCTCGAACAGCTCGAGCCGCCCGGGGTGACGGTCCTGCAGGGCCCGCAAGGGGGCGACCTTGGCGGTGTCGGCGACGTTGCGGACGGTGGCACGCACGTGGTGGCCGCGCTCCAGGAGCCGTACCACCAGATGACTACCGACGAACCCACTGCCGCCGGTCACCAGAACGACTGTGTCTCTCAAACTCTCGTTCACGACGTCCACGGGAACAGATTCGAGCATCACGGACCGGAAAGGAAGCGGTAGATCGCAACATAGGACTCTTTGTGTCGCTCACGAACAACCAGTCCCCCTGGATACGCTACTCTCACTCCGCCTCACCTCCCTAAAATCCACCGGAGTGCCCGAATTGAAGGTAAATCGCCGCCTCGGCAAGGCCCCCCAAGCGCGTGGGTGTCTCACTGACTCGAACTGCCCCGACGTATTCGAACTGAGTGACGGGCGTTTCGCGGTCATCGGCCTGGAGATGACGGAGGAGCTCCGCGGCCTGTTGCCGAGCGACGCGGGAGTCGGGCCTGACGAGCGAGTGGTCGTTCTGCCCCGAGAGGTACTCATCGAAGCCCGGCAGGACATTCCCCACTTGTGACTACCCGTTCCTGCGGAGCGGTATGGTGCTGATCGCCGCCTCGTAGGCCCTTTCGGCGATGCGGGAGAAATCCCCTTCTGCGGTGTCCGGCGGAACATTCGGTGCACGGTCGAGTCGCCGTTTCTCCCAGAACTCGCACCACAGTGGATTGCTGAAGAGATGCTTCATAGAAGCCTTCATGTACAGGCGCTGGCGATTGCTCGCTGTCGACTCGTCCTGGTCGAAAGCGGCCATGTGGCGGCCAGTTCCGGGTCGTCCATGGCCATCTTCAGGATGGACATGTGAAGTCCGCGGATCAGCGCTTCCGAGGTGCGATGTAGTTCACCTCGGGAAAGTCCCGCGACATCGCATTGTGCCTCCAGTGCCTCCAACTGGTATTGCAGTGCCAAGCGCTGTAGTTCTGACTCCTTCTTCTGCATACGCATGGTGCGTGCCATGTAGAAGAGTGCTGCCGTTGTGCTGGCCGCGGATGCCGCTCCGAATGCCTGACCGGCGTTGCTGCTACTGTTGCTCTGCAGGAGAGGTATCTGCACCAGTAACACGCTCACGAACGCGCATCCCAAACAGGCCGCCAGGATCGCACCTGTCGTCGCCATGAACTGCCTTATTCGTTCGATCATTACGGCAGCTCCCCCCTTTGTGCCCCGCTCGAGGCTGACCGGTGAATGCCCGCGGGGCCGCCGGGAGAAACGACGAATTTCGGGTCATGGATACTCGGTACGTGTGACGGCAGAGCCACGAATGGGCGACCGGCGACTTCGGTGAATATCGTGTCCCGTCGGCGGCGGCAGCGGCTCCTTTCAAACCCCACCACAGAGGTGGCCGATGCATGGAATGCGTCGGCCTGTGCTCCGATGCGCCTCGTGCGCGCCCGTCATATGGGGGACGTCGCGGTGCTCGCAGGGGCCGTCTTCACCCCGCCCCGACCCGCTCCTTGGTGGACCCCCGCCGTACCGGACCGTCCAAGTGGATCACCACCGACGTGTAGAAGCGGTGCACCGCGTCGTCCACGCTGCGGATGAAGCCCGACTCGGCGTTGCCGCGGCCGCTGCCCACGCTCTTGAAGAGGGACAGGCGGAACCCGGTGATCCTGGTCGCGGAGTTCTTCGGGAGCATGTCGGCCGGTTCCGGGCGGAGTTTTTCGAGGGTGCCGCGCGGCCCTCCCGTTTCGCCGTCGACGAGTGTCTCCACGTGCAGGTCTGCGGGCGCCTCCTCGAGCCGGCGGACGAGCCGCTTGGCCCAGGACAGCGGATAGCCCTGTTCCGGTGCCGGAATCTCGAACGAGGTACGCAGTCTTCCGGTCCGTAGGTCCGCGGTCACGGCGAGCAGTCCCGGCGTTCCCTCGATACGGAGTTCCGCCTGGAGCCTGCCCTCCGCGCAGAGCCGGTCGGCCAGCGAGGACCGCCGGGCCTCCGGATCCGCTCCCCGCTTGGCCCGTTGGACCGGCAGTACCTTCTGCCCGAGTTCTCCGCCGAGCCTGAGGCACACCTGGCGGACGAGGCGCTCCCAGCTCTCGACGACTTCCAGCGCGCGCGGGTCGCCCTGGCACAGGGTCTCGTCGTCGATACCGTTGCGGACGGGCACCCAGGCCGCCCCCATGTTCTGGAAGCCGTGGCAGCCGGAGTTCTCGTGCTGCAGATAGTGCAGCAGTTCGTGTAGCAGCCAGGCATGCGCCGCGTTGCCGACGCCTTCGTGGCGGATCAACATCTGTGCCTGGTAGGCGACTTCCGCCCAGGACAGATGACGCAGGGCCACCTTGTGCTTGCGCCGGCCGTCGATCTTGACGTCGACGAGCGGGCTGCCCTCCAGGGCGACGTCGTTCGACACGGTGATGACCGCTTCGTAGCCGCGGCGGGCGGCGATGTCCATGTACGCCTGCACCTGCTCGGGCTTGAGCGCGTTGCCGTTGGTCTTCGTCTCGACCAGCGCCGTCCACAGCTTTCCGGCGCGCTCGACGCGGATGACCCCGTCGGGACGGCGAGGTGTGTCACCGTGCGGCAGGGTGACCTCGGTGAACGTCTCCATGCGGCCCGCGGGCGCGCCGAACCCGGCGGTGAGGCGCCGGCCGAACTCCGGCACCTGCGCCATCACCGACAGCAGCACCGACGTGGCCCGCATCTCGCGGTCGCGGTCGCTCTTGAGCGCCGAGACCGGGAACAGCCGGGACGGCGACCACGACTCGTTCTCCGCCAGGGACTTCCTGGCCGTCTTCGGCAGGGTGACCTTCTTCTTCGCCGTACGGGGCCGGCCCACGGACGGCTTTCCGGGCTCGGCTGCGATCTCGTCGTCGGAACGCCGGGGAGCCGGGATCGCCTCGAGGGGCGTTCCGGAATCGGGCTCGGCGGGTGCGGACGCGGCCGTCGTGGCCGTATCCGCCGCGTCACCGCCGTCGGCACCGTCACCGCCGTCCAGGGCCGTCACTTCGACCGTCCCGGCGTCGTCGTCGATGTTCACTCCGAAGTCCGTGGCCAGGCCCGCCAGTCCTGCCGCGTACCCCTGCCCCACGGCACGGAACTTCCACTCCTGAGCGCGGCGGTACAACTCGCCGAAGATGACCGCGCCGACCGAGTCGGCGTCGTCGACGGCGAATTGCAGGAGCTGCTCGCCCGCAGCGTCGGCGAGGGTCACGCGCAGGTCCTCCAACTCGCCGAAGCGAGCGCTCTCGTACCGGCTCGCGGCGACCACGATCCGGTCCACCTCCACCGGGACCGCGGTCAGGTCGAAGCCGATCCGGTCGACGTTGCCGTTCTCCGTGGGCGTCTTGCCCAGGAGTTGCACGCTTCCGTCGGCGGCCACCGGGTTGTTGTAGAAGTAGAAGTCGGTGTCGTTGCGCACCTTGCCGTCGGCGTCGAGCAGAAGCACGGACACGTCCGCGTCGCCCTCTCCGCTCGGGCTGGCCCAGCCCAGTCCGACGACCACGGAACCGACGTTGTCGCTCAGGGCCGACAGAGAGACGTTCGAGCCCTTGACCATCTCGTGCATGGAATCCCCCCACTTCGCACTGCGGGGATGCCGCGGACCCCTCCCGTCCCGGACACCCCGTGTGCGACATGATGTGACGTGCCGCACATGGGGGACAGTAGTACCACAGCCGAGCGAGGCGTTCCGGCAGAACCATTGCCCGGGCAAACGCGCTATGTCTACCCTGTGTTCGTCATGCCGATCGTCTGTTGAAATTTCGAACACAGGCGCCTAGGAAAACAAGGGAGGGGGCCGGTCGTGGGACGCCTCGTACCTGCGGTGACTCGGGCTCTCGACATTCTTGAGCTCTTCCTCGACGGGGACGGGACTCTTTCCGCCCCCGACATAGTGCGCAGGCTGCAGCTGCCGCGCACCACCGTGCACGAGTTGGTGACCACTCTCGCCGCCCGTTCGTACATCGTCCAGGTGCCGGGGCAGCCCGGACGCTACCGGCTCGGCGTACGGCCGTACCAGCTCGGCAGCCGCTACGCCGAGCAGCTCGACCTCGCGGCCGAGGGGCAGCAGGTCGCCCGGTCCGTCGCCGAGACCTGCGACGAGACCGTGCACGTGGCGATCCTCGAGGGCACCGATGTCATCTACATCGCCAAGGTGGACTCCACGCACGCGGTGCGGATGGTGTCCGCCGCCGGGCGCCGGCTGCCCGCCCACTGCACGTCCGTCGGGAAGATGCTGCTGGCCTCCCTCCCGGAGCCGGAGCTCGCCGCGCGCGTCCCGGACGACGCCGAACTCGTGCGGATGACACCCAACAGCATCACCGAGCCCGCCGCTCTGCGTGAGGCCCTCGCGGAGATCCGTGAGCGGGGGATCGCGGTGGAGAGCCGGGAGTCCAACCCGGACGTCAGCTGCGTCGCCGCGCCCGTCCGCGACCGCACCGGCCAGGTCGTCGCCGCCCTGTCCATCTCCGTCCCGATGATCCGCTGGAGCGACGAGCGCCGGGCCGAGCTGGAGCAGCTCGCCGCCAAGGGCGCCGCCGAGCTGTCGGAGCGCCTCGGCCACCGGACCGTCGCATGACGGCCTACGAGGTGGCGGTGCGCGCCGAGGCGACCCTGGGGGAGGGTCCGACCTGGGACGCCGCCGCCGGGCGGCTGATCTGGATCGACATCCTGGGCGCACGCGTGCACACGTACGACCCCGGCACCGGCCGGCGCACGGTCCGCGTCACCGACCAGCACGTCGGCGCGGCCAAGCCGCGGGCCGGCGGCGGCCTGGTGCTCAACCTCCGGGACGGCGTCGGGCTCCTCGACCCGGACGGCGCCTTCCGCTGGCTGCATCGCGAGCCGGTCCCCGGCCGCCGCGGCAACGACGCCGCCGTGGCCCCCGACGGCTCCCTCTGGGCCGGCACCATGCGCTACGACGAGGCCCCCGGCGGCGGCACGCTCTCCCGGATCACCGGGGACGGCTCGGGCGAGGTCGTCCTCGACGACGTGGCCGTGAGCAACGGCACCGGCTGGAGCCCCGACGGGCGCCTGATGTACTACATCGACTCGCCGACCCGGCAGGTCGACGTCTTCCACCACGAGGGCGGCCGGATCACCGACCGGCGCCGCTTCGCGCAGATCGAGGACGGCGCCGGCTTCCCCGACGGGCTGACCGTGGACGCCGACGGCTGTGTGTGGGTGGCCCTGTGGGACGGCGCCGCGGTACGCCGCTACACACCCGACGGCGAGCTGGACCGCGTGGTCGAACTGCCCACGCCCCGCGTGACCGCGTGCGCCTTCGGCGGCCCGGACCTGACGGACCTGTACATCACGACCGCCCGGGTCGGTCTCACCTCACCCCACCCGGTGGCCGGCTCGCTGCTCGTCGTCCCCGGCGCGGGGAAGGGCCTGCCCCAGCCGGCGTTCGCGGGCTGAACCTCCAAAGGGGCGGCCGGCCGGCCGCCCCCGGCAGGAAAGGCCGCAGCGTGGCGGCGAGCCGGTGTCCGAAGTCGTCGGCCTCCGCCTCGTCGGCCGCGCGCGAGCCGTCACGGGCCGCCACGGACAGCGCCGTGCCGGTCCACTCGCGCTCCTCGGCCAGCGCGGTCCCGGCCGTGTGGTGATGGCTGTGCCCGACGTGCAGATGCCACAACTCGTGGCCGAGAATGACCAGTTGCTGGGCGGCCTCGGCCCGCTCCTCGACGATGACGAGGTCGAAGTCCCTGAAGCCCACCCACAGCCCCGTCACCTCGATCTCGTCCGGAAACCGTTCGAACCGCAGCTCTACGGGCCGTCCGCCGCGCCGCGCGCTCATCTCCTCGCACAGTGCCCGGCACAGTTCGCGCGCGTCGGCCGGCGGGCGTGGCCTGACCCGCACGGCGGCGTGGAGGTGGTGAGCGAGCTCGCGCATGCCGCAGGCTCTCGGCGAGCGGCGCAGCCCCGCGGCGATCCGGGCAGCCGTCCTCCGCACGCCCGCGATGTCCATCGCTTCCCCTCTCGCCGCCGCACAGCAGGCCGTTCGAGACTACGCCGGTCGTTCAACCGCGAACGGTCCCGCTGGCCGGAAAGTCCTGCCCGAACCATTGACTGGCAAGCGCTTCCTATTTACGGTCCCGTTCGAAGTTACGAGCGCAATTCGACATGTCGAACACGATCGATCGGGAACAGTCGATCAGATGGGGCAGGGCATGGGACGACCTGACCTGAGTCGCAGGCAGCTTCTGGGCGGGCTCGGAGGACTGTTCGTCGCCGGAAGCTTCGGCTTCGCCGCACTGGGCACCGGCGCCGACGCACTCGCCTCCACCGCCGACACCCGGGTGCGCTACTGGAACCTCTTCAGCGGCGGCGACGGCTACAACATGATCGCGATGCTGGACGCCTTCCGTGCGGCCCACCCGGACATCGCCGTGAAGGACTCCACCCTCCAGTGGGGCAACCCCTTCTACACCAAGCTCGCCATGGCGGCCGCGGGCGACCGCGCGCCCGACCTCGGCGTCATGCACATGGGCCGGGTCACCGGCTTCGCGCCCGGCCGCCTCCTGGACGCGTGGGACGTCGGCCTGCTCGCCAAGTACGGCGTACGGCGGGAGGACTTCAACCCTGTGCTCTGGCAGCGCGGCGTCATCGACGGCAGGCTCTACGCCCTCCCGCTCGACATCCACGTCCAGCTCTGCTTCTACCGCAAGGACGTGCTGAAGAAGGCGGGCCTGCTCGGCGACGATGCCCGGATGGTCACCGTGACGTCGACCGACGAGTGGTTCGACGTGCTCAAGGAGGCCAGGAAGGCCACCAGGAAGGGCCTGCAGACGCTCGGCCTGCACGCCAACGACCAGAACTTCCAGTGGTGGTTCTTCGTCGCCTTCTACACCCAGCTCGGCGGCACCTGGTTCGACGACGCCAGGACCGAGGTCACCTTCGACACCGACAAGGCGACCCGGGTGCTGGAGTTCCTGCGCAGACACGTCACCCACGGATACGCCGTCGCGGGCGCCGCCGACGCCGAACAGTTCATCAACGGCGCGCCGTTCACCTGGGAGGGCAACTGGTCGGTGCCCGTCTTCTCCGGCGCGAAGCTCGACTACGGCGCCGTACCGCTGCCGCCCGTCTTCGGGCGGGAGGCCACCCACGCCGAGTCGCACACCTTCGTCCTGCCGCACCAGCCCGACCGCGGCGGCGCCACGAACGAGGCCGCCCACCGGCTCGCCGCCCACGTGGTCACCCACGCCCGGCAGTGGGCGGCCGGCGGCCACATCCCCGCGCACACACCGACCCTGTCCACGCCGGCGTACAAGAAGCTCTACCCGCAGAACGAGTACGTCTCCGCGATGAACCACCAGGCCACCGAGCCCAAGGTGTGGTTCGCCGGCTCCACCGGCATCCTCGCCCAGCGCGTCGGCCCCGTCGTCGTCTCCGCCACGATGGGCTCCGCCAAGCCCGACGCGGCCGCCCGCCGGATGAAGAGCGAACTCACCACGCTGCTCGCGATGAAGAACCCCATGGACGGCCGGACCGCCGCGCAGGGAGGTGCGGTCGCATGACGACCAGCGCAGAGACCGTCGTCGTACCGGCGCGCACGAAGACCGCCGCCGTCAGCGCCCCCGTCCGCCACAAGCAGGGCTTCCAGCACGGTGGTTGGTTCGTCGCGCCGTTCCTCGCCCTGTTCACGCTCTTCGTGATCTGGCCGCTGCTGCGCGGTGTCTACCTCAGCCTCACCGACGCCAACATCACCGGCGCCGGGGAGAGCTTCATCGGCCTCGACAACTACCGCGAGGCCCTGAAGGACCCCCTGATGTGGGACGCGCTCGGGCACAGCGCGTACTTCACGCTCCTGGTCGTGCCCTGCATCACGGTCCTCGCCCTCCTCCTCGCGATGCTGGCCCACCACATCGAGCGCGGCAAATGGCTGTGGCGCCTGTGCTTCTTCGCGCCCTTCCTGCTGCCCTCCACCGTCGCCGGCAACCTGTGGCAGTGGCTGTTCAACCCCGGCACGGGCATGATCAACCATGTCTTCGGCGGTGACACGCCCTGGCTGACCGACACGTCGTACGCCATGCTCGCCATCGTCGTCGAGACCCTGTGGTGGACCGTCGGATTCAGCTTCCTGCTCTATCTCGCCGCCCTCCAGTCCATCCCCGGCCACCTCTACGAGGCCGCCAAGCTGGACGGCGCGAACGCCTGGCACCGCATGGTCCACATCACCCTGCCGATGCTGCGCAACATCACCGGGCTGGTCGTCGCCCTGCAGATCCTCGCCTCGCTCCAGGTCTTCGATCAGGCGGTGGTGATGATGGACTTCGGCCCCGGACCGGAGAACGCCACCCGCACCTTCGTCCAGTACACCCTCGAAGAGGGCTTCACCAGCTACCGCGTGGGCTACGCCTCCGCGATCTCCATCATCTTCTTCGTCATCATCGCGGCCGTCGCCCTCGCCCGTATGTGGCTGCTGCGCAACCGTGAGGAGGCGGCCCGATGAGCACAGCCGTGCGGCCCCGCAGGAAGTCGTCCTGGACGCCCAGCCAGATCGTCCTCACCCTCCTCGGCGCGGCCGTCTCCGTCGTCTTCCTCGCGCCGTTCGCGTGGGGCCTGTTCACGTCGCTGAAGTCGGAGACCGAGGCCGTCGAGGTGCCGCCGCACTGGCTGCCCAAGCACTGGACGGGCCAGGCGTGGAAGGCGCTGTTCGACACCGGCAACATCACCGACTGGTTCGTGAACTCCCTCGTCGTCTCCGTGTGCGTCACCTCGGTCGTGGTGCTGGTGAGCGCGCTCGCCGGATACGGCTTCGCCCGTACGGAGTTCCGCGGCAAGGGCCTGCTGATGGGCGTGGTGATGTCCGGGCTGATGGTCTCCCCGGCCGTCCTCGGCGTCCCGCTGTTCACCACCGTCCAGCAGATGGGCATGGTCGACACCTACTGGGGCATGATCCTGCCGCAGTGCGCGCCCGCCGCGATGGTCTACATCCTCTACAAGTTCTTCCAGGGCATCCCGCACGAACTGGAGGAGGCCGCCTTCATCGACGGCGCGGGCCGCTGGCGGGTCTTCTTCACGATCGTCCTGCCGCTGTCCCGCCCGTCCCTCGCCGCGGTCGGCATCTTCACGTTCATCGCCTCGTGGAACAACTTCCTGTGGCCGTACATGGTGACCAGCAACCCCGACCTGATGACCATGCCGAACGGCATCGCGACCGTCATGAACTCCTACGGCATCCAGTGGGCCCAGCTCATGGCCGGGGGCCTCATGGCGGGCCTGCCGCTGATCGTCGTCTTCGTCTTCTTCCAGCGCCAGATCGTGGCGGGCGTCGCCCACACAGGACTGGCCGGACAGTGAGAACACACGGAAAAGACGGGCGGCCCAACGCCCTGTAGGGGCGCGGGGCTCGTACCAATCCGCGGCTCCGCCGCGCGGGCGCGACAAGCCCCCGAGCACCCGCAGCCGCCAACGAGACACGCACCACCCACCCCGAAAGGCGAACATGCACACCGCCCGCTTCACTCTCGACCCCGCCTTCACCGTCGGCGAAGTCAACCCCCGCCTGTTCGGCTCCTTCGTCGAGCACCTGGGCCGCTGCGTCTACACCGGCATCTTCGAGCCGACCCACCCCACGGCCGACGCCGAGGGCCTCCGCCAGGACGTCCTCGACCTCGTCCGCGAACTCGGCGTCACCGCCGTCCGCTACCCCGGCGGCAACTTCGTCTCCGGCTACAAGTGGGAGGACTCCGTCGGCCCCGCCGAGGACCGCCCCCGCCGCCTCGACCTCGCCTGGCGGTCGACGGAGACCAACCGCTTCGGACTCGCCGAGTACATCGCCTTCCTGAAGAAGGTCGGCCCGCAGGCCGAGCCCATGATGGCGATCAACCTCGGCACGCGGGGCGTTGCGGAGGCCCTGGAACTCCAGGAGTACGCCAACCACCCCTCCGGCACCGCCCTGTCGGACCTCCGCGCCGCCCATGGCGACAAGGACCCCTATGGCATCAGGATCTGGTGCCTGGGCAACGAGATGGACGGCCCCTGGCAGACCGGACACAAGACCGCCCGGGAATACGGCCGCCTCGCCGCCGAGACGGCCCGTGCCATGCGCCAGATGGACCCGTCCGTGGAACTGGTCGCCTGCGGTTCCTCCAGTCAGTCCATGCCGACCTTCGCCGAGTGGGAGGCGACGGTCCTCCAGGAGACGTACGACCTGGTCGACCACATCTCCCTGCACGCCTACTACGAGCCCCAGGACGGCGATCTCGACTCCTTCCTGGCCTCCGCCGTCGACATGGAGTCCTTCATCGAGAACGTGGTCGCCACCTGTGACCACGTGGGCGCCAGGCTGAAGTCCCGGAAGAAGATCAACCTCTCCTTCGACGAGTGGAACGTCTGGTACACCTCGAGGTGGCACGAGATCGAGAACTCCGCCGCGCGGGACTGGGCCGAGGCCCCCCGTCTGCTGGAGGACAACTACAGCGTCCTGGACGCGGTCGTCTTCGGCTCGCTCCTCATCGCCCTGCTGCGGCACGCCGACCGCGTCACCGTCGCCTGCCTCGCCCAGCTCGTCAACGTCATCGCCCCGATCATGACCGAGCCCGGCGGCCCGGCCTGGCGGCAGACGACGTTCTTCCCCTTCGCCCAGGCCGCGCGGCACGGCCGCGGCGAGGTCCTCGACGTACGCGTGCAGTCACCGACGTACGAGACGAGGAAGTACGGCGAGGCCGACCTGCTGCACGCCACCGCGGTCCGCGCAGAGGACGGCACCGTCACCGTCTTCGCCGTCAACCGTTCCCGGACGGAGGCGCTGCCCCTCGAAGTGGCCCTCAACGGGCTCGATCTGAGCTCCGTGGTCGAGCACAGCGCCCTCGCCGACGCCGACCCGGACGCCCGCAACACCCTCGCCGAGCCCGAGCGGGTCGCCCCGCACGCCGTCGAGGGCACCGAGGTCCGGGACGGCACCCTCAGCGCCGTACTGGAGCCGCTGTCCTGGAACATGATCCGCCTGGCCTGACGGTCACGACCGGCCCTAGCGCTCGATGTACACCTGCGCGGGCGGGTACGGGGAGAACGACGTCGTGCCGACGGACCAGTAGCCGCCCGTGCCGGGCACGGGTGTGAGGTCCTCGGGCAGGACGGACGTCGTGGCGGTCGCGCCGCGCTCGCTCACCCAGCTCCCGTGCTGCCAGCGCAGGTAGTGCGCCCGGGCCTGGTCCCAGAAGTCCCAGCCGGCGATCCGGTCCGGGCCGCCCCGTCCGTCGTCGACGATCGCCGTCAGCATGCCGACGGTGAAGGGCGCGGTGACGGTGTTCCAGGCGGTGCCGTCCCAGTGTTTGAGGGTGACGCCCGGCGGCTTGCCGGGCGGACCGCCGACGCCGTAGTCGTAGCCGGTGAGCCAGATGTCGTCGGCGGCGACCGGGAGGAGGCCGGTGACGGCGGGGCGGAGGCCGCCGGGCGCGGTCAGCCCGGTCCACGCCGAGCCGTCCCAGCGGGCGACGAGGGCGCTGTCGTAGACCCAGACGTCACCGCACACGGTGACGCGGACGCCGGACGGGGTGGCGGTGGTCCCGCTCGGGGGCGGTGCGATCCAGGACCACTCGCCGTCCGCGCCGTGCAGCAGCACCGAGCCGTCACCGGTGCGGCCGCAGACCCACACGCCGCCGTCGGCGTCGGTCGCGACACCGGTGAGGGTGGTGCCGGAGGTCCCGCGGCCGGGGAAGTCGACCTCCTGCCAGGTGGATCCGTCCCAGCTCAGCAGGTGTGCGTCGGAGCCCACGGCCCACGCCCGGCCGGTGGAGTCGGCGGCGACGGAGCGCAGGCCGCCGGTCAGACGGAGATGCGCGAGGCCGACCCTGGTCCAGGCGGTTCCGTCCCAGACGAGGGCGAGGGGTGTCCCGGCGGTCCCGCCGTTGCGGCCCTCCTCGCCGACGGCCCAGGCGAGGTCGGGACCGGCCGCCGCCACGCCGATGAGCTGGGCGGCGGGTGTGCCCTGCGGGGCGGGCACGGTCTGCCAGGTGTGGGGTTCCCCGGCGGTGGCCGACCGGACACCGCTGTTCGTCCCCGCGCCGGTCGAGCGGTCGCCGCCCGCCGCCGCCCGCGCGCTCGCCGAGGTCAGCCCCAGTCCGGCCCCGGCCCCCGCTAATCCGGTGATGAAACGCCTTCTTCGCACGATGGTCCCCCTTCTCGGGTCATGCCTGTGTGACGCACACGGTCAGACCGACACCACCGGCACCCCGCCCGCCGCCGCCCCCAGCAGAGTCAGCCGTACGTCCGACGGCCCCGACGGTGTGGTTCCGTCGGACAGTACGGCGAGAGCGAGTGTGTTGGAACCACGTGTGCGCAGAATCCCGTTCGGCAGGACGAAGGTGTGCTGCGGGCCCACGTCGTTGATGTACTGGCCCATGTTCCAGCCGTTGAGAAAGATCTGGACGCGGTAGGCGCGGGCCGGGTCGTCGTCCAGGACGAGCCCGACCGACGCGTCGATGCCGGGGTCGACCGCCAGCCGGAACGTCGTCCGGTACCAGGTCACGCCCTGCCGCCGGTCGGCGCGCGGCAGCGAGCCGGCCGGCCAGCTCCCGTCGGCGTACTCCGGCAGGTGCCAGCCGTGCCGCTCCCCGTACAGCCCGCCGGTGTTCTGCGGCCCGCGCCTCGCGTCCGGCGTCTTCTCGCCCTGGATCCGCCAACTCACCCGCGGGGCTGCCCCGTCGAAGGTGACGGCGGTCAGCCCGCGCGCCACCTTGTGGGTGTCCTGCGCCTTGCCGTCCTGGTCGTGCTGCATCCGGCGGACCAGGACCGACAGCACGTGCGGGCCGGCCGTGCGCGCCTCCTTGGGTACGGGGAACACCGCCGTGTCCGTCCAACTCCCCTTGCGGACCGTGCTGTTGTCCGGCACGGGCATGCGGTGGGTGCCCAGTGGCCGCCCGTCCAGCCAGGCCATCAGCAGACCCTGCGTGCCCGTGCTGTAAGCCAGGGACACCGACCGCGCGCCCACCGCGTCGGTGAGGTGTCCGCGGTACCAGACGTCGCCGTAGTGGAAGCCGTAGTCGTCGGCGAAGAGGACGGGCTGCCCGCCGGGGACGGGCGTGGTGCTGTACGACGTCGTGCGGTCGGCGCGCTTCCAGGCCGAGTCGTCGTAGCCGGGGGCGGACTCCGGGTTCTCGGTCCTGCGCCGCCAGCCGGCGCGCAGCGCGGGCAGGGAGACCTTCCCGACGCCGGGCAGCGGCCGTACGGACCGCAGACTCCCGGACGGTGTGGCCTCGACCGCCAAGTGCCGTCCGTTCCAGGTGAGTTCGGTGATGCCGCGCGGTCCCCACACCTCCAGTGCGGCGGCCGCCACGGTGTCCCCGGTCAGCCGCAGCGCCTTCCCCTTCACGGCCGCCGTCCGCACCAGGGCGGGACCGCGCACCAGCACCGGTCCGGACGGGGTGTCGTGAGGGAACAGCCGCAGCGAGGTCTCGTCGTCGGCCAGGAGCAGCAGCAGTGGGGCGCCGGTCCCGTCCCCGGAGACCAGCACCCGGGTCAGTCCGTCGAGTCGGGCCTCGACGCGCAGTAGTCCGTCCTCGTAGGTGTGGGCCGCGCCGCCCTCCAGCACCTTCACCGCCGGCCGCTCCGCGCACTCCAGCACGGTCACCGTCGCCTCGCCCGGGCGCCCGGTGAACACGGCGATCTCCTGGCGTCCCGCGGCGAGGGACAGCATCGGCTGGGCGTTGGAGCAGCGCACCTTGCGTCTGCCCAGGACCATTTTGGCGACGAGGAGGCGCGCGTCCTTCGCCGGGACGGTGACCGACAGCCCGTCGAGACCCGGCACGGCCGAAGTCACCTCCTTGGCACCGTCGTTGCGCACCACGTACACGTGGGCCCCGGTGTCCGGGTTGGTCAGGTGGTACACCCTCAAACCGGCCGCCTCGACGTCGGCCGCCCGGTCCAGCTTGGCGAGGTCCGGCACGTGGTGCAGCAGATGACCGAGCTGGTGCATCGGCACGAGCTTGGCGGTGGGCTGCCGTCCCTCGTCGAAGGCGGCGCCGTAGTCGTAGGAGGTGTAGACGACCGGCGCCGGCAGCCAGCCCCACGAGGTGCCGCCGTAGGTCATGTAGACGTTGTGCAGGGTGATGCCGTTGGCGAGGTTGGTGAGGTAGAAGCGCCGTTCGTACGCGGCGTCCCGCTGCCGCCGCGACTCCGCGTACCCCTTCCGGTCGAACCAGACCCCGCCCCACGGGTCGAACCACCCGCCTCCGAACTCGGGCATGAACCCGGGCGTCCGCGGGCTCGCCGTGGCCCCGCCCTTCGTCCCGCCGATCCCGAAGTGCCCCCAGTCGGGCGGCGTCTGGGTGGGCGACGGATAACCGTCGAATCCGTAGAGCCAACCCCCGTCCTCGCCACGGGTGTCGAAGGAGCCCGGGATCCAGTAGCCGTTCCTGCCCTTGTCGTTGTGGAAGAGGGGTACGTCGATGCCGTCGGCGCGCACCTTGTCGTACAGGTGGGCCATGTAGTCGCGGCCCGTCGCCTCGGTGACGTGGGCGTCGTACTCGTTCTCGATCTGGTAGAGCAGGACGGTGCCGCCGCCGTCGGTGTACAGGTGGCGGGCCGCGATGGCGTTCACGTGGGTGAGCCACTCGTCGACGTGCGCGAGGTACGCCGGGTCGGCGGTGCGTGCCGAGCCCTCGGCGGCGGTCAGCCAGCCGGGGAAGCCGCCGCCGTCGATCTCGGCGTTGATGTACGGGCCGGGGCGCAGGATCACGTAGAGGCCGCTCTCGGCGGCCGTGCGCAGGAACAGGTCCAGGTCGCGGATGCCGGTGAAGTCGTAGCTGCCCGGCGCGGGGGAGTGGTAGTTCCACGACACGTAGACGCTGACCGCGTTGTAGCCGTGGGCCCGCATCTTCTGCAGGACGTCCCGCCACAGGGAGGGGCTCGGCAGCCGGAAGGGGTGCATCTCGCCCGACCAGACCACCAGCCGGCGGTCGTCGACGACGAGCGAGTGGCGGTCGAATCCGATGGCGTGCCGGCGGCCGTCCGCGCGCGGCGGCGCGGGCGCCGGTCCGGTCGGTGCCGTAGGGGCGGCGTAGGCGCAGTTCGCCGCGCCGCTGCCGCCCAGGGCCAGGCCCAGTGCGGTGGTTCCGGCGAGAGCGCTGAAGGTACGTCTGCTGAGCCCCATGGGAGCCTCCCGTCGTGCCGGTCGGTGGGCGGCGCGTGCGGGATCATTGTGTACGCGGGACCGGCCACAATGGTCGTATGAGGATCTCGGCACGAGCGGATTACGCGGTACGGGCGGTTCTTGAGGTCGCCGTCCGGCAGGACGGCGGACCGGTGAAGGCGGAAGCCATCGCCGCGGTGCAGGAGATCCCGCACAAGTTCCTGGAGGGCATCCTCGGCGACCTGCGGCGCGGCGGCATCGTCGACAGCCGGCGCGGGGGAGGCGGCGGCTACCGGCTGGCGCGCGAGGCCGGGGAGATCACCGTCGCGGACGTCATCAGGGCCGTGGACGGGCCGATCGTGTCCGTGCGCGGCGAGCGCCCCACGGGCCTTGAGTACACCGGCTCCGCCCAGCCCCTGCTGCCCCTGTGGATCGCCCTGCGCGCCAACGTCCGCCGCATCCTGGAGGGCGTCACGATCGCCGACCTGGCGCAGGACGCGCTGCCCGAACAGGTGCGGGACCTGGCGGCGGAGCCGGCCGCGTGGGAGAACCCGTAGCCGCGGCGCGCTCTCAGGCTGTCCTCAGGTTGACGTCCTAGGGTCCCGTCCCGTTCACCGGCACCAGGACGGGACCGACACATGCGCACGCTGATCCTGCTCGCTCTCGCGGGTCTGGGCGCCCAACTCGTGGACGGCAGCCTCGGCATGGCGCACGGGGTGATCTCGACCGTGCTGCTGCTCGCCCTGGGGACGACCCCGGCCGCCGCCTCGGCCATCGTGCACTTCGCGCAGATCGGCACCGGACTGGTCTCGGGCGCCTCGCACGCCCGCTTCGGCAACGTCGACTGGAAGGTCGTGATCCGGATCGGTGTCCCCGGCGCCGTGGGCGCCTTCGTCGGCGCGACCGTGCTGTCCCACCTGTCCACCGCGCTCGCCGAGCCGGTCATGGCGGTGATCCTGCTCGCCCTCGGCCTCTACGTCACCTGGCGCTTCACGGTGCGCGGCGTCCCCCGGGGGAAGGCGGGCCGGCCGCTGGGCAAACGGTTCCTGGTGCCGGTCGGGCTGGTCGCCGGGTTCCTCGGCGCCACCGGCGGGGGCGGCTGGGGACTGATCGGCACACCCGCGCTGCTGGCCGGCGGGCGCCTGGAGCCGCGCAAGGTGGTCGGCTCGGTCGACGCGAGCAAGGCGCTGGTGGCGCTCGCCGCGAGCCTGGGCTTCCTGTTCTCGCTCGGCTCGCACGGCGTGAACTGGCCGCGGGTGCTCGCGTTCCTCGTCGGCGGCACGGTCATCGCCCCGGTCGCCGCCTGGCTGGCCCGCTTCGTCGCCCCGCGCATCCTCGGCTCGACCGTGGGCGGCCTGATCGTCCTGCTCAACGCCCGCACCCTGCTCGCCGACTGGATCCACGTCCCCGGCACGGTCGGCGCGTGCGTGTACGTCGTCCTCTACGGCCTGTGGGCAGCCGCCCTGGCGCACTCGGTCCGCGCCCATCGCCGGGAGAGGGACACCCGGCCCGAACCCGCCGGGGAGCGGCAACCGGTGAGCGCCTGAGCGGGTGTGAAATCCGCGGATGTGAATGGCCGGAGTTCGCCCTGACCGCCGCTCCCGCGGCTTTCTACGATGCGGATCGCCTCCGGTCTTCACAGAAACCTCACTGTTTCTCCAGAGAGTTCTCCGAGCTCTCCGGGGGGGCCGGGGCGTGCCACCCCCCACTCACAGAATCCGGAGAGACCCATGTCTGGCGGACTCCTGCTGGGCGGCGCCGTAGCCGCTCTCCTCACCACCGCGATACCCGCGAACCCTCACTCGGGCGTCTTCGACAACCCGCCCCCGGACAAGATCGTCATCGACGTCGCGACCGTGAACGGCTCCGGCTGCCCCGCGGGCACGGCGGCCGTCGCCGTCGCCCCGGACAACACGGCCTTCACGGTGACCTACAGCCAGTACCTCGCGCAGGCCGGCGGCAACTCCGACCCCACGGCCTTCCGCAAGAACTGCCAGCTCAACCTGATCGTGCACGTCCCGCAGGGCTTCACCTACGCGGTCGCCAGCGCCGACTACCGGGGCTTCCTCTCGCTCCAGCCGGGGGCGAGCGCCACGCAGAAGGCGTCGTACTACTTCCAGGGCTCCTCGAACACCGTGCCCAAGACCCACCCGTTCAGCGGCTCGTACAACGACGACTGGCAGGCGACCGACTCCACCGACTGGGCCCAGCTCGTCTGGGCGCCCTGCGGGGTCCAGCGCAACTTCAACATCAACACCGAGCTGAGAGTGAACGCCGGGACCTCGAACCCGGGCAAGGTCAGCTTCATGACGATGGACTCGACCGACGGGGACATCAGCACCGTGTACCACATGGCGTGGAAGGAGTGCCCGGCGTCCTGAGCCGGCGGAGTCCGGCACACGGAAAGGGGGTGGCCCCCGGTGCGGGCCACCCCTGCCGTGTGGGGACGGAAGCGCGGCGTCAGCTCCGGTCGACGCCCAGCGTGAGGGTGCCGGTGTAGCCGGAGGGGGTCGAGGGACCCAGGGCCGTCAGGGTGAGCAGCCCGGAGGAGGCGCCCCCGCCGTCGTAGATGGAGTCCTGGGACAGTGTGGTGCGGGTGACCGTGTTCGTCGAGTACGGCGAGACCTTCGCGACCTTGGCCGTCACCGACTCGTCGAAGAAGAGTTGTCCGGTGTGGAGTTCGGTGCCGCCGGTGAACGAGCCGTCGGAGGACAGCGTGACGCCGGTGTGCACCTTGACGTGGATGTGCACGCAGCGGCCCCGGTACCAGCCGGGGTAGATCGTGGTCAGGTCGGCGACGCCCGACGCGTTCGTCAGGACACCGCCGCGCAGGAAGGTGCCGTCGTCGCTCTCGTTGTGGCCGTTGTTGCCGACGTAGCCCGAGTACTCGCCGAGCGCGTCGGCGTGCCAGAGCTCGACCAGCGCGTTGGGTACGACGGCGCAGGAGGAGTCCACGACGGTCAGGGCGAGCTTGAGCGGGATGCCCGCCTTGCCTTCGGTGAGGTCGGAGCGGACGAGCGCTCCGTCTAGGTAGTAGGGGCCTTCGGTCATCTCCTTGGTGAGGGTGCAGACGGCCGCGGCGACGGGCTGCGTGTCGGCCGTGTTCGCGGCGGCCGGGCTCCGGGCGCGGCGGCGCCCACGGCGAGGGTCGCGGCGGTGGCACCCGTGGCGATCAGCAGGGTGCGGCGCCCGATGGGGTTCGCTGCTTCTGGGGTGTCTGTCATGGACACGGCACCGTAGGAGCGGAGTCTGTTGCCGAGCTGTCAGTTCCGCAAAGTGACGCCTCGTCAAGTTCCTTGTCGGTCAGGCTTGTCGGCGGGCGTGCACCAGGAAGTCCGTCCAGCAGTCCGGCGAGAGTACGAGCCGGTTGCCCTGCCGGTTCTTGGAGTCACGGACGTGGACGGTGCCGGGGGTGAGGGCGACCTCGACGCAGTCGCCGTCGCCGCTGCTGCTGTAGCTCGACTTGAACCAGTGCAGTTCGCCGCTGCTCATAGCACTCCTCGCATCCGCTCCAACAGGCTCACGGAGTCTTCGGGGGTGAGAGCCTGCGAACGCATCCTGGCATACCGCCTCTGGAGCACGCTGATCTCTTTCGGGTCACTGATGAACAGCCCGCCGCGCTGACCTTCGTTGTAGGCGAACCACCGTTTCTCAGGCGTCTCGAGCAGCTGCACGGGACCCGCCAGGCCGGCGTGCGTGCCGTGCGTCAGCGGCATGAGCTGGATCTCGACGTTCCGCAACTGTCCGATCTCCAGCAGGTGATCGATGGGTTCGCGCGTGACCTCGACTCCGCCCGTGCGCCGGAGGAAGAGGTGCTCCTCCAGGATGAAGCTGTACGCCGTGTTCGGTCGCTCACGCAGCAGCCGCTGTCGCTCGGCTCGCGCGGACCACCGCTCCTCGATCTGGACGTCGTCCAGAGGTGGCAGCTGCCCCTCGAACAGGGCCCTGGCGTACGCCTCCGTCTGCAACAGGCCGGGATCATACGGCCTTCGTACGTGTACAAGCTGATCGCCAGCTGCTCCAGCCGCGCCCACCGCCGAAACCACGCCGCCAACCCCGGCTGGCGGGCCAGCGTCGGCAGCGCCTTCCGGAGCGCACCCGTGTTGCCCAGCAGTTCCTCCGCCCGTTCCACGAACGCCGGGTCGGGCATGCGTCGTCCCAACTCCACGGACGCCACCGTGTGTTTGGAGAACCGGACGAGATCGGCGTACTCCTCCCGGGTCATCCCCGCGTGCTCCCGCAGGGCCTGATGCACCGCCCCGAACGTCCGAATGCTGTCCGACGACTCCGGCTCACCGCCACCATCGACCACAGTCGGTCACCTCCCGCGCTCATGGTCACGGCCCGTCACGAGTACTGTCCAGCCCGTGACCGCGTACGCTGCGGCGGCGTACGCGCGCCGGACCTGGTGAAGGCGGGTGAGAGCCGGTCGGATGGGGGCATGACCGCACGTCCAGCCCCCCAAAGCCCGGTTACCGTACGTACGTTCACCCAGCGCCTCAGTCCGACCCCGCGCGGTGCCCGGCTGGCCCGTCGCCTCGCCGTCGGCCAGTTGCACGCCTGGGGCATCCCGCACGGCACCCCGCCCTCCGACGCCGTGGCCGCGATCGTCGCCGAGCTCGCCGCCAACGCCGTCACCCACGGCCGGGTGCCGGGACGGGACTTCGAGCTGAGGCTCTCGCTCGTCACCGGCAGCGTCCGCGTCGAGGTCACCGACACGCGTGACGACCTGAGACCGCCCGCCCCCGGTGCCGTACGGACGCCCGATCCTCTCGGCGAGCACGGTCGCGGTCTCGTCCTGGTCGACGCCCTCGCCGACCGCTGGGAGGTTCTGGACCGCGAGGCGCCCGGAAAGACCGTGCGGGCCGAGGTCGACGTGCCCGGGTGGCGCTCCCTGGCCGGCCCGGCGACGGGCGCCTGAGCGCCTGCGTCAGACGGTTGCCACTCCCCGCGCCGCCGGCCGGAGAGCGGCCAGGGCGGTGCCCTGACGGATGGTGACGCGCTGGATCAGGGCTGACGGCGAGACCGGCCGCGGCGACGAACAGGGCCTCGGAGAGGACCAGGAAGTCCCGAGCAGCAGTCCGCGGGGGAACCACAGGTTGGCCACCGGGACCAGCCATGCCGCGACGGCCCAGACGTCCGACCCCAGGGCGGCGTCGGGCGAGATCAGCCGGGCGTTGTTCCGGCAGCGGCCGAACCACACCAGGAAGAGCACGGCCGCGACCGTCGCCGCGTACACCAGCAGCATCGACGCGAACGCCGACCGGTGGGCCGACGTGCTCGCGGGATGCAGGCGATGTGCCCGGACGGTCGCGGCCCGGAACACCTCCGCGGCGGCGGCCACGGGTATCGCTCCCTGAGTGAGGCGGGCGAGGAGCAGGGGAGCCCGGCTGTCCGGTCTGACGGGTTCGGTCATGGTGGGGAGCATAGGTGTCCACCTGTGCGATCTCCGGCAACTTCCGTGACTGCGCGGACCATTGACGCGCAAGGGGTTCGATTCTACGGTCCGTCCGAGACTCTGATCGGCGATCGGTATCTCGAACGAATGCACCTCATCCTGGAGCGTCCCCCCATCACAAGGAGCTCAGCGTGAGCCGCACCCCCCGCACCAGAACCGCTCTCCTAGCCGTCCCCGCCGCCCTTCTGCTCGCGCTGATCCCGAGCGCGGCCTCGGCGTACCCGAACCCCGGCACGGTCACCGGCAGTGTCGTCGTCCACGACCCGACGATGATCCGCACCTCGGCCGGCCGTTACCTGCTCTACGCCACGGGCGGCGGACTGGCGTACAAGACCTCGACCGACCGGATCGCGTTCAGTGCCGGTGGCGACGCCTTCCCCACCAAGCCGAGCTGGTGGTCGTCCTACGCGACCGAGGCATGGGCGCCGGACATCTCGTACCACGGCGGCAAGTACCTGATGTACTACGCCGTCTCGACCTTCGGCTCCAACAAGTCCGCGATCGGGATGGCCACTTCGAGCACCGGACTGCCCGGTTCCTGGACCGACCAGGGGACCGTCTACACCTCCACCACCTCCAGCGACTACAACGCCATCGACCCGAACCTGTTCGTGGATGACGACGGCAAGTGGTGGCTGTCGTTCGGAAGTTGGTGGACGGGGATCAAGATGATCCAGATCAACCCGTCGACCGGGAAACAGCTCTCCTCCAACACCACCCGGTACTCCATCGCCGCCCGCCCGACGGGGACCAAGGCGGTCGAGGCGCCGTACGTCGTCAAGCGCAACGGCTACTACTACCTCTTCGCCTCCTACGACGTCTGCTGCCAGGGCACCAGCTCGACGTACAAGGTGAAGGTCGGCCGGGCCGCCGCCGTCACCGGCCCGTACTACGACAAGAGCGGCGTCGCCATGACGAACAACGGTGGTACGCCCGTGCTGGAGTCGCACGGCAGCGTCATCGGCCCCGGCGGGCAGTCCATCATGAACGACTCCGACGGCGACCTGATCGTCTACCACTACTACGACGGCAACGACAACGGCACGCCCAAGCTCGGCATCAACCTGCTGAACTGGAGCAGCGGTTGGCCCGTGGCGTACTAGCCGACGACCGCTCGTCCATCCGTACGGGTTAATAGCCCCGCTCTGTGCGCTTTCGGTGAAGATCAAAGTGATAGGAAACACCTTGACCGAACTTCTCCACGCCGAGCGCGTACAGCACCCCGAAGGCGGCCGGTTTCCTGAACGCCGGGTGCCTGCAGCGCCCCGTAAGGGGCGCGGGGAACTGCGCGACCGGCCACATCAGACCCGCACCCGACGACACGACTAGCCGGCCTGCCCCATCCCCGCCGCGTTCGGCCAGCTCTGCGCGTTCGGCCACCCCGTGGCGGGAGCCGGAGTCAGCCCCGGCCCGGTGGTCCCCCGCACCTGCGCGGCGGTGAGCCCACCCCGAGCCGGCACCCCCGGCGGCGTGGGCCCGGGCATGGCGGCGGCCGGCGCCATCGGTGCTGCCGCCGGCATGGGAGCAGGGGCCGGCATGGGAGCGGGCGCCGGCATCGGAGCAGGAGTCGGCATCGGGGCGGGCACCGGCGCGGGCGCGGACATCGGCATCGCAGCGGGCGCCGGCGCGGGCATCGGCGCGGGCGCCTGCATGGGAGCCGGCGCCTGCATGGGTACCGGCGCCTGCATGGGAGTCGGCACCGGCTGCGGCCCCGCCTGAGCCGCCGCGGGCACCGGCATCGGCATCCCGACCCCGCCCCCGGCGAAGGCCTGCGCGGCGAGCGGGATACCGGCCCCGTTGGTCTCGCTGACCAGCCGGTCCACGGCCGCCGTACCCGAGCTGTAGCTGGTCCCGGCGCCCAGCTCGGGCACGGCGGCTCCCCTCCTGGTCCCGTAGAGCACCTGTTCCATGCCGGACACCAGGCGACGCACGTCCGTCTGGGGGCGCACCACGAGCCGCAGGAAGCGGCTGGAAGAACCGATCTTGTTGCCGCACTCGCGGACCAGGATCCGGTGCTCGGTGAGCATCCGGTCCCGGACCACACTGCCTTCGGCGCCCACGGGAAGGCGCACGAAGAGGAAGTTGCCCTGGGAGGGATAGACGGTCAGCCCGGGCAGCGCGGAGAGCTGACCGGCCATGTCGAGGCGGTCCCGGCGCACCTGCTGCAGGCTCTGCGCGTACTCCGAGCCGTGCTCCTTCAGCATGAACACCACGTGCTCGGCGAAGGAGTTGAGGTTCCACTTGGGCAGCATCGAGCGGACCTTGCCGGCCAGGGCGGGATTGGCGACGAGGTAGCCGAAGCGGATGCCGTGCAGGCCGAAGTTCTTGCCGAGGCTGCGCAGCACGACCACGTTGGGGCGGATCATCGCCTCCTGCACGACCGACGGCTCGGCCTCCGCGTCGGCGAACTCCAGGAACGACTCGTCGACGACGACCAGGTCCAGGTCGGCCATCGCGTCCATGAACTGCACGAGCGACTGCTTGTGCAGATAGCCGCCGTCGGGGTTGTTCGGGTTGCAGACCACCGCGACCCGGGTGCCCCGCTTGCGTATGAACTCGGCGTACTGGGCCAGGTCCAGGGCGAAGCCGCTCGACTCCTGCAGCGGGAACATGTCGACCCGCTTGCCGGTCTCCATCGGCTGGTCGGTCCAGCGGCCGAAGGTGGGGACGGGGATGGCGAGGGACTCGCGGACCAGCAGGTGGTCGATCCAGGTGATCAGCTCGGTCGAGCCGTTGCCCATGGCCACGCACTGCGGCGGCAGCTGCAGCAGGTCGCACAGCTCGGCGGTGATCGTGTCGGCACTGCTCGGGTAGTACGTGATGATGTCGCGGAGGCGGGCCGACATCTCCTCGAACATGGCCGGGGTGGGGAAGTACGGATTGCAGGGGATACAGAAGTCGATCGGACCGGCCCCGTCGCCGCCCTCCCGCGCCAACGCAGCCATCGACGGACTGTGGGCCGCGGTGCTGCGGAACAGCGAGGTGACGTTGTCGGCCATGGAACCTCCGTATGGGGCGGGCCCGCTGGGGAGGATCGGGCCCGTCGTCTTTGGGTGGCCCGCGCGGGGGAGCACGGGCCGCACCTAGATACGGGGGCCGGGGTGACGGTGTTCAACTCCCGGCGAAACCTTGCGAAGCGCCGAGCGCGACCCAACTGGTGCCCGGATCGGCCCCGTTCGACCCTTCACGCGGGACCTGACGGCCCATGCCCGCAGGTCGCGCCCACGGACACCATGGAGGGGTGATGCCGTCGCTTCGCGTCACGTTTCCGAACGCCGATCGAAATATCGAACAATTGGAAGGGTGGCTGGCTGATGAACCCCGAACTCTGCGTCGTGGGAGTCGACTTCGGCACGCTGTCGGGACGGGCGGTGGTGGTGCGGGTCGGCGACGGCGCGGAACTGGCGTCGGCCGAGCACGTCTACGCGCACGCCGTGCTGGACCGGGAACTGCCCGACGGCACGCAGCTGCCTCCGGACTGGGCGCTTCAGGATCCGGCCGACTGGATCGACGTGCTGCGCACCGCCGTACCGGAGGCGTTGGCGGCGGCGGGGGTGCGGCCGGAGCAGGTGATCGGGATCGGCACGGACTTCACCGCGTGCACGGTGCTGCCCGCGCTGGCCGACGGCACCCCGCTGTGTGAGCTGCCGGGGCTGGCGGGCCGTCCGCACGCCTATCCCAAGCTGTGGAAGCACCATGCCGCGCAGGGGCAGGCGGACCGGATCAACGCGCTGGCAGCGGAGCGCAAGGAGGCGTGGCTGGAGCGGTACGGCGGGAAGGTCTCCTCGGAGTGGGAGTTCGCCAAGGCGCTGCAGGTGCTGGAGGAGGATCCGGAGGTCTACCGGCGTACCGAGCGGTGGCTGGAGGCGGCGGACTGGATCGTGTGGCGGCTGTGCGGCAGGTATGTCCGCAACGCCTGCACGGCCGGGTACAAGGGCCAGTACCAGGAGAGCCGGTATCCCTCCCGCGAGTATCTGGCCGCGCTGCATCCGGACTTCGCCGGCTTCGTCGCCGACAAGCTGGACCAGCCCATCGCCCAACTCGGCGATCGAGCAGGCGGGCTGGGCGCGGAGGCGGCGGCCTGGACGGGCCTGCCGGAGGGCATCGCGGTGTGCGTCGGCAATGTGGACGCGCATGTGACGGCCCCGGCGGCGGTGGCGGTGGAGCCGGGGCAGATGGTCGCGATCATGGGCACCTCGACCTGTCATGTGATGAGTTCCGACCACTACGGCACGGTGCCCGGGATGTGCGGCATCGTCGACGGCGGAATCCTGCCGGGCCTGTGGGGTTATGAGGCGGGGCAGAGCGGGGTCGGTGACATCTTCGGCTGGTTCGTACGCACCGGCTTTCCCGCCGGGTACGCCGCCGCGGCCCAGGCGGCCGGGCAGGACCCGCACGAGTACCTGACCGGCCTCGCCGCCCGGCAGAAGGTCGGCGAGCACGGGCTCATCGCCCTGGACTGGCACAGCGGCAACCGCTCGGTCCTGGTCGACCACGACCTCAGCGGTGTGATCGTGGGCCAGACCCTGGCCACCCGCCCCGAGGACATCTACCGCGCCCTGCTGGAGGCGACCGCCTTCGGCACCCGGACCATCATCGAGGCCTTCGAGAGCGCCGGGGTCCCCGTCCAGGAGCTCATCGTCGCGGGCGGGCTGACCAAGAACGCCCTGCTCATGCAGATCTACGCCGACGTCACCCGCCGTCCGCTGAGCGTCATCGCCTCCGCCCAGGGCCCCGCGCTGGGCGCGGCGACGCACGCGGCCGTCGCGGCGGGCGCCTACCCCGACATCCGTATCGCCGCCCGGGCGATGGGCAAGGTCGAGCGCGGTGTCCACCTCCCCGACCCGCACCGGGCCGCGGCCTACGACCGCCTCTACGCCGAGTACCGCACCCTGCACGACTACTTCGGACGCGGCGCCAACGACGTCATGCACCGCCTGCGCCGCATCCGCACCGAAGCCTCCTGACGAACCGGATCTCCCCGAAAGGAACCGTCATGACCGCACCGAACGAGACCTACCAGCCTCAGGAGATCTGGTTCCTCACCGGAAGCCAGAGCCTCTACGGCGAGGACACCCTGAAGCAGGTCGCCGAACAGTCCCGCCGGATCGCCGCCATCCTCGACGAGTCGCCGAAGATACGCGCCCGGATCGTGTGGAAGCCGGTCCTCGCGGACGCCGACTCGATCCGCCGGATGTGCCAGGAGGCCGGCGCCTCCGACACCTGCACGGGCGTGATCGTGTGGATGCACACCTTCTCCCCGGCCAAGATGTGGATCGGCGGACTCGGCGTCCTGAACCGGCCGGTGCTGCACCTGCACACGCAGTTCAATCTGTCGCTGCCCTGGTCGAGCATCGACATGGACTTCATGAACCTCAACCAGGCCGCCCACGGCGACCGGGAGTTCGCCCACATCGAGGCGCGCCTGGGGGTGCCCCGCAAGATCGTCGCCGGGCATGTCACCGACCCCCGGGTGATCGCCCGCGTCGCCGCCTGGTCCCGGGCCGCGGCCGGCCGGCAGGCCGCCCGCACCCTGCGCCTGGCCCGCTTCGGCGACAACATGCGCGACGTCGCCGTCACCGAGGGGGACAAGGTCGAGGCGGAGCTGCGCTTCGGCTACTCCGTGAACACCTACGCCGTGAACGACCTGGTCGCGCAGGTCGACGAGGTCGAGGACAAGGCGGCCGCCGAACTCGCCGCCGAGTACGCGGAGTCGTACGACGTGGTGCCGATCCTGCGGCCGGACGGCCCCCGCCACGACTCGCTGGTGTACGAGGCCCGGGTCGAACTCGCCCTGCGCGCCTTCCTGCTCGACGGCGGCTTCACCGCCTTCACCACCAACTTCGAGGACCTCGGTGGCCTGCGCCGGCTGCCCGGACTCGCCGTCCAGCGGCTGATGGCCGACGGCTACGGCTTCGGCGCCGAGGGCGACTGGAAGACCTCCGCGCTGCTGCGCACCATGAAGGTCATGGGCGCCGGCCGGCACGGCGGCACCACGTTCATGGAGGACTACACCTACCACCTGGGCCCCGGTACCCCGCGCATTCTCGGCGCCCACATGCTGGAGGTCTGCCCGTCCATCGCCGCCGCCCGGCCCCGCTGCGAGATCCACCCGCTGTCCATCGGCGGGCGCGAGGACCCGGTCCGGCTGGTCTTCGACGCGGCCCCGGGCCCTGCCGTGGTCGTCGGCCTGTGCGATCTCGGCGACCGCTTCCGGCTCACCGCCAACACCGTCGACGTCGTGGCCAGTGAACCGCTGCCCTATCTGCCGGTCGCCCGGGCCGTGTGGGTGCCGCGTCCGTCGCTGGCCGAGTCGGCCGAGAGCTGGCTGCTGGCCGGCGCCCCGCACCACACCGTGCTCAGCTCCGCCGTGGACCTGGAGACCCTGACCGACTACGCCTCCATGGCCGACGTCGAACTGCTCACCATCGACGAGCACACCACCTCGGACCAGTTGGCCAAGGAGATCCGCTGGAACTCCGCCTACTACCGCCTCACCCCCAGGAGCCGGTCATGACCACGCATGTCCTGGACGCGCTGCGGCAGGAGGTCCTGGAGGCCAACCTCGCCATCCCCCGGGCCGGCCTCGCGACCCTGACCTGGGGCAATGTGAGCGGGGTCGACCGGGAGGCGGGGGTCTTCCTCATCAAGCCGTCGGGAGTGCCGTACGAGGAACTGAAGGCGGACGACCTGGTGACGGTACGGCTGTCCGACGGGGCCGTCGTCGACGGCCGGCTGCGGCCCTCCACCGACACCGAGACCCACCGGTGCCTGTACCTGGCGTTCCCCTCCGTCGGGGGCGTCACCCACACCCACTCCACCCATGCGGTGGCCTTCGCCCAGGCCCGCCGGGACATCCCCGTCCTCGGCACCACGCACGCGGACACCTTCAACGGGCCCGTCCCGTGCACGCCCGACCTCACCCCCGAGCAGTGCGCGAAGGACTACGAGTACAACACCGGCCGGATCATCGTCGACCTGCTGGAGGGCGACGACGACCGGGCGATCGAGGTCCCCGGCGTGCTGGTCGCCAACCACGGGCCGTTCACCTGGGGCGCGAGTGCCCGCAGGTCAGTGGAGCACGCGATCATCTGCGAGGCCGTCGCCGACATGGCGATCCACACCATGGCGCTGGCCGCCACGGCCCCGCCGCCCCGCCACCTGCTCGACCGCCACTACACCCGCAAGCACGGTCCGGGCGCCTACTACGGAAACTGACCGTCCCGGCGACGCGGAAGGCGGCCCGTGCGCACAGCACGGGCCGCCTTCTCACTTCATTCGCGGGTCAGCAGGGTCAGCAGGGTCAGCAGCCGAAGGTGTGGACGGTGCTCGTCCGGTACGTCTGCCCGGGACGCAGGACCGTCGACGGGAAGTTCGCGTGGTTCGGCGCGTCCGGGAAGTGCTGGGTCTCCAGGCACAGCGCGTCACCCTGACGGTAGGTGTGGCCGCCGGTGCCGGTGAGCGTGCCGTCGAGGAAGTTGCCGGAGTAGAACTGCAGGCCCGGCTGGTCCGTGGCGATCTTCAGGGTGCGGCCGGAGCGCGGGTCGCGCAGGGTGGCGACGTGCTCGGGCTTGGCGGTGATGCCCTTGTCCAGGACCCAGTTGTGGTCGTAGCCCTTGGCCTGCACCTGCTGGACGTGGCCGGCGCGGATGTCCCGGCCGATGGTCTTGGTCTTGCGGAAGTCGAAGGGCGTGCCCGCGACCTTCGCCAGCTCACCGGTCGGGATCAGACCCGAGTCGGTGGGCGTGTACCGGCCGGCGGCGATCGACAGCTCGTGGTCCTCGATCGTGCCGGTGCCCTCGCCGCCGAGGTTCCAGTACACGTGGCTGGTCAGGTTGACGACGGTGGCCTTGTCGGTGGTGGCCTCGTAGTCGATGCGCCAGTCGCCGTGCTTGGTGAGGGTGTACGTCACCTTCGCCTTGAGCGTGCCCGGGTAGCCCATCTCGCCGTCGACGGACGTGTAGTACAGGTGGAGGCCGACGTCGGAGCCCTTGGTGAACGGCTCGACGTCCCAGATGTGCTTGTCGAAGCCCTGGGTGCCGCCGTGCAGGCTGTTGACGCCGTCGTTCACGGACAGCTGGTAGCTCTTGCCGTCCAGGGTGAACTGGCCCTTGGCTATGCGGTTGCCGTAACGGCCGATCAGCGCCCCGAAGTACGGGGTCTTGGCGACGTAGTCCTCGATGTTGTCGAAGCCGAGGGAGACGTTGGCGTAGTGGCCCTTGCGGTCCGGGATCTCCAGACCCTGGACGACACCGCCCCAGTTGAGGACCTTCAGCCGCGTGCCGCCGTTCTCCAGCGACCAGCGGTAGACCTTGGTGCCGTCGGCGAGCTTGCCGAAGAGCTCCTTCACCGGCTTCCTGCCTCCCGAGGCGGCCTCGGCCGTACCTGTGCCGAGGGTGGTCGCGGCGATGCCCGCCGCCGCGGCTCCTGCGATGACCGTGCGTCTGTTCAGTTCCATGTTGCGGCTCCCGTAAAGGGGTGGGGCCCCGCCTTGCGACGGGGCCCGAGCTGACGTACTACGAACCGGACTTGCGCTTGTTCCAGACATCGAAGCCGACCGCGGCCAACAGGGCCAGGCCCTTGATGACCTGCTGCCAGTCGGTGCCGACGCCGAGGAGATTCATGCCGTTGTTCAGCACGCCGAGGACGAGACCACCGATGATCGCGCCGATGACGGTACCGATACCGCCGCTCATGGACGCGCCACCGATGAACGACGAGGCGATCGCCTCGAGTTCGAAGTTCAGTCCCGCCTTCGGAGACGCCGCGTTCAGACGGGAGGCGACCACCAGACCCGCCAGGGCCGCGAGCACGCCCATGTTCAGGAAGACATAGAAGGTGACCTTCTTGTCCTTCACGCCGGACAGCTTGGCCGCCGGCAGGTTGCCGCCGATCGCGTAGATGTGGCGGCCGAAGACGGAGTTGCGCATGACGTAGCCGTAACCGACCACCAGGACACCGAGGATGATCAGCACGATCGGTGCGCCGTTGTAGCTGGCGAGGGTCAGCGTCAGCCAGACGATGGCGCCGACCTGGGCGGCGAGCAGACCGTAGAACAGGCCCTTGGGCTGCACGTCGAGCGAGAACTCCTGCTGCCTGCGCCGGCCCCGGACCGCCTGCCACACCACCGAGGCGACCAGGACGATGCCCAGCAGCAGCGTGATGTTGTGGTAGTTGGTGTTCGGGCCGACCGCGGGCAGGAAGCCGTTGCCGATCTTCTGCAGGCCGTTCGGGAACGGGCCGAGGGTCTGGCCCTTCAGCAGGATCTCCGTCAGACCCCGGAAGAGCAGCATGCCGGCGAGGGTCACGATGAACGACGGTATGCCGCCGTACGCGATCAGGAAGCCCTGGATGCTGCCCGCCACCGCGCCCATCAGCAGGCACAGCACCAACGCCACCGGCCAGGCCACATGATGACTGACCGTCAGGACCGCCGCGAAGGCTCCGATGAACGCCGTGAGCGAGCCGACCGACAGGTCGATGTGCCCGGCGATGATCACCAGCATCATGCCGATCGCGAGGATCAGGATGTAGCTGTTCTGCAGCACCAGGTTCGAGACGTTGCGCGGCAGCAGCAGATCCCCGCCGGTCCAGAACTGGAAGAGCAGGACGATCAGCAGCAGCGCGATCAGCATGCCGTACTGGCGCCGGTTCTGGGCTATGAAGCCGAAGACCACCTGCACGAAGTTGCGGCCGCCGGACGGGCTTCCGCCGCCGGGCGGTGCCGCCGCCGGCGTCTTGTCGGTGACGTCCGTGCTCATCGGGTTACCTCTTTGTCCTTCGTCATCTGGCGCATCAGCACTTCCTGCGTGGCCTCGGCCCGCGCCACCTCACCGGTGAGCCGGCCCGCGGCCATCGTGTAGATGCGGTCGCACATGCCGAGCAGCTCGGGCAGCTCGGAGGAGATGAAGACGACCGCCTTGCCCTCGGCCGCCAGCCGGTCGATGACCGTGTAGATCTCGTACTTGGCGCCCACGTCGATACCGCGCGTGGGCTCGTCCAGGATCAGCACGTCCGGACCCGCGAAGATCCACTTGCTGAGGACGACCTTCTGCTGGTTGCCGCCGGACAGCTTGCCCACCGGCTCGAAGACGGTCGGCGCCTTGATGTTCATGGACTTGCGGAAGCCCTCGGCGACCTGCCGCTCCTCGTGCTCGTCGACCACGCCCCGCTTGGCGACCTTCTGCAGCGCGCTCAGCGAGATGTTCCGGTTGACGGTGTCGATGAGGTTGAGCCCGTAGTGCTTGCGGTCCTCGGTGACGTACGCGATGCCGTGCCCGACCGCCTCCGAGACGGTCTTGGTACGGATCTCCGCACCGTCCTTGAAGACGGTGCCGCCCGCGTGCCGGCCGTAGGTGCGCCCGAACACGCTCATCGCGAGCTCGGTGCGGCCGGCGCCCATCAGACCCGCGATCCCCACGATCTCCCCGCGCCGGACGTTGATCGACACGTTGTCGACGACCTTGCGGGCCTGGTCGAGCGGGTGGTGCACGGTCCAGTTGCGGATCTCCAGCGCCGGCGCCGCGTCCTGTTCACCCTCGTACGGGGTGCGGTCGGGGAAGCGGTGGTCGAGGTCGCGGCCGACCATGCCGGAGATGATCCGGTCCTCGGTCGTCTCCGGTGCCTTCACATCGAGCGTCTCGATGGTCCGCCCGTCGCGCAGGATCGTCACCGAGTCCGCGACCCGGCGGATCTCGTTCAGCTTGTGGGAGATGATGATCGAGGTGATGCCCTGCTTCTTCAACTCCAGCATGAGATCCAGGAGTTTGCCGCTGTCCTCGTCGTTCAGGGCCGCGGTCGGCTCATCCAGGATGAGCAGCTTCACCTTCTTCGACAGCGCCTTGGCGATCTCCACCAGCTGCTGCTTGCCCACGCCGATGTCGGCGACGCGGGTCTCCGGGTGGTCGCTCAGACCCACCCGGCGCAGCAGTTCGCTGGCGTGCTTGAGCGTCTCCCGCCAGTCGATGAACCCGCCCGAGGCGTGTTCGTTGCCGAGGAAGATGTTCTCCGCGATGGACAGGAAGGGCACCAGGGCCAGCTCCTGGTGGATGATCACGATGCCGTGATCCTCACTGGCCCGGATGTCCTTGAACTCGCAGACCTCTCCCTCGAAGAGGATCTCGCCCTCGTAGGTGCCGTGCGGATGGACGCCGGAGAGCACCTTCATCAGGGTGGACTTGCCGGCGCCGTTCTCTCCGCAGATGGCGTGGACCTCGCCCTGGCGGACTGTCAGCGTGACGTCCGACAGCGCCTTGACACCGGGAAAGGTCTTGACGATAGAGCGCATTTCCAGGACGGGTCCCGCCATGGTCTTGCCTTCCAATCAGTAGGGGGCGGCGGTTACTTGAGTTCGGCGTCGGTGTAGTAGCCGCCCTTGACCAGGACGTCCTCGTAGTTGCTCTTGTCGACGCTCACCGGCTGCAGCAGGTAGGCGGGGACGACCTTGACGCCGTTGTTGTACGTCTTGGTGTCGTTGACCTGGGGCGTCTTCTTGTTCAGAGCGTCGTCGATCATCGCCGCGGCGACCTTGGCGAGCTTGCGGAGGTCCTTGTAGACCGTCTGCGTCTGCTGGCCCGCGATGATCGACTTCACCGAGGCGAGCTCGGCGTCCTGGCCGGTGATGACCGGCAGCGGCTGGCTCTTGGAGCCGTAACCGTCCGACTTGAGCGCGGCGAGGATGCCGATCGAGATGCCGTCGTACGGCGAGAGGACCGCGTCGACCTTGGCGCTGGAGTACGTGGAGGTGAGGATGTCCTCCATGCGCTTCTGGGCGGTGGCACCGTCCCAGCGCAGGGTGGTGACCTGGTTGAGCGCGGTCTGCTTGGACTTGACCACCAGCTGCTTCTTGTCGATGTACGGCTGGAGCACGCTCATCGCGCCGTTGAAGAAGTACTTGGTGTTGTTGTCGTCGTTCGAACCGGCGAACAGCTCGATGTTGAACGGGCCCTTCTTGCCCTTGTCCAGGCCGAGCTTCTGCACGATGTACGTGCCCTGCAGCACGCCGACCTTCTCGTTGTCGAACGAGGCGTAGTAGTCGACGTTCTTGCTGCCCAGGATGAGGCGGTCGTAGGCGATGACCGGGATGTGGGCGTCCGCGGCCTCCTGGAGCACGTTGTTCAGGGACTTGTTGTCGATGGCCGCGATGATCAGACCCTTGACGCCCTGCGTGATCAGGTTCTCGATCTGGGAGACCTGGGTGTCCGGGTTGTCCTCGCCGTAGACCAGCTTGGTCTTGTAGCCCTTGGCCTGGAGGTCCTTGACGACGTTCTTGCCGTCGGAGATCCAGCGCTCGGAGGACTTGGTCGGCATCGCGATGCCGATCGTGCCGCCCTTGGAGTCGCCGGCCTTCTCCTTGCTGCCGCCCGAACCGCTCTGCCCGCAGGCGGAGAGGGTGAGGGCGAGGGACGCGGCTCCGGCTATCGCGGCGAGGGCTGCTCTACGGTTGCGCATGGGTCATCCATCCTTGGGTTTCTCGTCGTTGAGAGAGGGTCAGGCTTCGGTGGGGAAGCGGTTGAGCGGTCCGGGCAGCCGGGAGCCGAGCGGCGCCATGTCGCCGTCCGCACCGTGCCGGGCGAGCAGGTCGAGAGCGAGACGGCCGCGCCGCACCCGCTCCCGGGCGGTGTCCAGGGTCACGTCCCGCAGGTGGGTGCCCCACGGGTAGATGCCGGGAGCCTTGGACAGACCGAACTTCAGGTAGAGCGGTGCGCCACGCCGGATCAGCTCGGCGACCTCGTACATCCGGATGTAACCGCCGAGGTCGTCGGGGGCCTCGATGTACATGTCCATGGGGGCGGCGGAGACCCGCCGGATCTCGGTGAGGTGATCCAGCGTCAGGTCGCTGGGCACGTTGAGGGAGTCGGCGCCGAGCCGCTCGTACACCGCGTACGAGGCCGGGTTGACCGGACCGATCAGTGCCGAGACCTTCAGGGTGGTGTCGGCCGGGATGATCCCCGCCTCGCGCGCCCGGTGCAGCGTCCACAGCACACCCTCGTCGGCGACGAGGAGGCACTTGACCCCCAACTCCGTCGCGCGGACGGCGTCTTCGACACAGCCGGCGACGGCGTCGTGGCCGCGTGCGCGCAGTCCGGCCCCCCGCGAGTCGGACCGTACGGAGCCGCCGATGTCCCAGGTGCCGCGCGGCCCGGTGAACAGGCACAGTTCGATGTCGCGCTCGTCGGTCGCCTCGACCATCTCGGTGATCTCGGCGTCGCTCAGCATCCACACACCGCTGCCCTGGCTGATCCGGTGGATCGGCACGTCCAGGCGGGAGGACTCCTTCAGGACGACGGCCAGCGCTTCGGGACCCTCGCACGAGGGGATCTCGGTGCGCCACTTGCCGCCGCCGGGGAAGGTGTGCGGGGAGGCGTCGGCGGGGTCGGGGGCGGGCGCGCCCAGGCCGAGGGCCGAGAGCGCCTGCTCACCGGGTCGGCGGGCCGCCGTAGCGGAAGCGTCGGTCGTCACAAGCTGTCCTTCGTGTTCGATATTTCGGACGAGGTTCGCGGCTCAAGTCATGGGGGGCTTGGGTGTACGCCGGTACGGGGGCCGTCAGGTCGCCCCCGAACCGGCGTACGGTCTAGGGGCGGAGCAGCACCTTGCCCACCTTCGGATCGCCGGACCCGACCAGCTCGATGGCCTCCGCGAACCGGTCGAGCGGCAGCTCGTGCGTGACCAGGGGCAGGGGATCGAGCAGCCCGGCGCCGAACACCCGGACCGTGTGGGCCCAGGCGTCCGGCGGCGCGCCGAAGACAGTCGACACCTCCAACTGCCGTACCACTAGGGCCGTTGGGTCCAGCCCATCGGCTCCCGGCGCGGGAATGCCGGTCAGCACCAGACGTCCGCCGCGCCGCAGCAGGGAGGCCGCGGTGTCCGCGGCCGACGCGGACCCGGCGGTCTCGATGACGACGTCGAAGTCGTCGGGGAGCTCCTGGTCCCGGGTGCGGAAGTCGGTGGCGCCGAAAGCTTTCGAGAGCTCCGCCCGGTCCGGTCGCGTCCCGACCACCAGCAGCTCGGCCGGCGAGCCCGCCTTCAGGAACTGAACGGCGAACATGCCCAGCGTTCCGGTGCCGACGACGGCGACCCGCTCGCCCGGCAGCGCGTTCGCCTTGATCGCGGCGGCCGCGATGCAGGCGGCCGGCTCCAGCAGCGCGGCGGCCGTGAGGTCGGCGTCGTCCGGCAGGACGTGCAGCAGCCGCGCCGGCAGGGTGAGCGTGGTGGCCATCGCACCCGGCTGGGTGAACCCGGTCTCCTCGTACCCGCTGCTGCACAAGGTGGTCTCGCCCGCGTGGCAGCGGTCGCAGACCTGGCAGTTGCGGAAGCCCTCGCCGACGACCTTGCGGCCGACCAGCGTCTCCGGGATCCCGGCGCCGACCGCCTCCACGGTCCCCGACCACTCGTGGCCGGGCGTGAGGGGATAGCGGACGTACCCCTCGGGCCGGTTGCCCTGGTACACCTCCCGGTCGCTGCCGCAGATGCCGACCGCGTGGACGGCCACCAGCGCCTCGCCCGGCCCCGGCTGCCGTGGGTCGTGCGAGGTCAGCCGGTGCTCGCCCGGTGCCTCGATGACGACCTGGGTGCTCACTTGGCGCCCTTGGGCTTGCGCTGCTCCCAGCCCTCGGCCCACAGGTCGAAACGGGCCTGCTGCTGCGGGAACTCCGCGGCCGCGTCCACGTCGAGCTCGACGCCGAGGCCCGGCGCGTCCGAGAGGTGGAAGTAGCCGTCCACGACCTCCGGCGCGCCCTTGACCACCTTCTTGATCTCCGCGTCCGCGAAGTCGTTGAAGTGCTCCAGGATCTTGAAGTTGGGGGAGGTGAAGCCGACCTGGAGGGAGGCGGCGGTGAGCACGGACCCGCCGACGTTGTGCGGGGCGACGAGCATGTAGTGGGTCTCGGCGGTCGCGGCCAGCTTCCGCGTCTCCCAGATGCCGCCGATGTGACCGACGTCCGGCTGGATGATGTCCACGGCCTGGCTGTCGAACAGCTCACGGAACTCGATGCGATCGTGAATCCGCTCGCCGGTCGCGACCGGGATGTCGACCTTGGCGGCGACCTTCTCCAGCGCCTTCAGGTTCTCCGGCGGGCAGGGCTCCTCCAGCCAGGCGGGCTTGAAGGGGGCGAGCTCGTGGGCCAGCCGCACCGCGGTCGCCGGCGAGAACCGCCCGTGCATCTCCAGCATCAGCTCGGCGTCCGGCCCGATGGCGTCGCGCACGGCCTCGATGAGGGAGACGGCGTACAGGCTCTGCTCGTGGTCGAGCTCGAAGTGCCCGGTGCCGAAGGGGTCGATCTTCAGCGCCTTGTACCCGCGCTCCATGACCCCCTGGGCGGCCTTGTGATAGGCCTCCGGGGTGCGCTCCGTGGTGTACCAGCCGTTGGCGTAGGCCTTGACCTTGTCCGTGACCTTCCCGCCCAGCAGCTGCCAGACGGGCACCCCGAGGGCCTTGCCCTTGATGTCCCAGCAGGCCATCTCGATGACGGCGATGCCGGACATCACGATCTCGCCGGCGCGGCCGTAGTCGCCGTACTTCATCCGGCGTACGAGGTCTTCCAGGGCGAAGGGGTCGGAGCCCAGAATGTGATTGGTCTCGGCCTCCCGCAGGTAGCCGATCAGCGCGTCGGTGTGGCCCAGCATCCGGGTCTCGCCGACTCCCGTGATCCCTTCGTCGGTGTGCACCTGGACGTATGTCAGGTTGCGCCACGGCGTCCCGACCACGTGTGTGCTGATTCCGGTGATGCGCACGGCAGTTGCCCCTTGCTGCGTCGTCTGCTTGCGTTCGGCTCTTCAAGTGTGTTCGAAATTTCGTCACACGTTCGAAATGCTGGCGTGACAGTAAGGACGGGGTGGCGGGGGTGTCAATGGGTCGAACGCATAACGGTTTCGACACTGCTTTCGGCACGCTTTTCGGTCGCGGTTTCGCAGATGTCCGCAACCCGCCACGCCGGAACAGGTCGTTCACCACACAACTTTCACAGCTGTGCCTATGAACGTGACCTGTCAGGAACTTAGTCTTCCCGCGTCATGGACTACTGCGACCCGTGCCGACGGCACCTCAACGGCGCCCTCGCCTGCCCGGGGTGCGGCACCACCCTCGAAGAGCTCCGCGCGCAGACGCACGCACAGCACTCGGGCCTGCCCCCGTACGAGGAAGGGCACGGGGTGGCGTACGACGGCCACGGCGACGAAGGGTCCTACGACGACACCCCCTACGGCGACGACGAGAGCCCCCACGACGACGAGGAGGCCCCGGAGGACGGCCATCCGGCCGGCCGGGCGGCACGCCGGGCACAGGGCCGTGGGCGCGGCCGTGGGCGTTCGCGCGGGGGCGCCGAGGGTCCCGCCGGACCTGGGGGCGCTGCCAGTCGCCGCGATCGCAAAGCCGCCGCGCACCGCAGGCGTCGGCGCCGGGTGTTGCTGATCACCGCGGCGGCCGTGCTCGCCGCAGGCGGCCTCAGCCTCGCCGAGCTGGGCATGGACGCCCCCTTCTCCTCGCCGGCACCGGCCACGGCCGGGAGCGACTCGGCCGAGGGCGGGGCGTCGGCGGAGGCGGGCGGCAAGGCGAAGTCGGTCGGTGACGGCACGGGCGCCGGTGCGACGGGCACCCCGACCGGCGGAGCGTCCGCGTCCTCGACGGCCTCCAAGCCGCCCAAGGACAAGAAGAAGCACGACGAGCCCAGTGCGTCCGCCTCGTCCACCACGGCCACCACCGGCTCGGGAGCCACGACGACGGCCCCCACGGCGGCACCCCCGGCCACCACCCCGCCCGCGACGTCGGCCCCGACGACCTCGGCCCCCAGTCCGACGCCGTCCCCCACGAAGACGTGCACACGGTTCCTTTGGTGGTGCAGCTGAGGGCTGCTTCGGCCCTGCTCAAGCCGGCCGGCGCGACTCGACCCGTCCGGCGTTCGAGGACGAGGCCCGTCCAGGGCCGAAGCGGGGGCCCGGGGGCGGCAGCCCCCGGTACGGCAGCCCAGGCGGACCCCGCCGAGCCACCCCGGGTGCCCGGATATCACGCCCCCGACGAAGCCCCCAGCATCCGCTTCAGCAAATCGCGCAAAGACAACCGCTCCGCATCCGACAGTCCCACCAAGGGCTCCCGCGCGAAGCGCAACCCGTCCCGCAGCTCCCGGGCGACCCGCCGCCCCTCCTCCGTCGGCGCCGCCAGCTTCACCCGCCGGTCGGCCGGATCGGGCCGCCGCTCGACCAGCCCCCGGGACTCCAGCCGGTCCACGATCCCCGTGACGTTCGACGGCTCGCACTTCAGCTTCCGGGCCAGCTTCCGCATCGGCAGCGGCTCCAGTGACAGCAGGCTGAGCAGCCTGGCCTGCGCCCCGGTCAGTGCGTGCTGAGCGGCCGCCTCGTCGAAGTCCGCGTGATAACGCGCCACGACGTCCCCGATCAGCTCGACGACCTCGAGGGTCAGCGCGTCGGGACGCTGAGTCTGCTGCGGAGTGGCCATGGCTTCAGCCTACCCCATTGCTTGACAACCTGAAATATTCAGAGGCATGGTTGTTTCAGGTACTGAAGTAAATTGGAAAGGCTCCGTCATGATCAACCGCGAGTGGCACCTCCTCTCCCGCCCCGTCGGCTGGCCCAAGCCCGAGGACTTCGCCCTGGTCGAGTCGGAGGTCGGCACGCCGGGCGAGGGCCAGGTGCTGGTCCGCAACGAGTACCTCTCGGTCGACCCGTACATGCGTGGCCGGATGAGCGACGCCAAGTCGTACGTGGCGCCCTACGAGCTCGGCAAGGTCATGCAGGGCGGCGCGGTCGGCGAGGTCGTGGCCTCCAACGCCGAGGGCATCGCCGTCGGCGACCACGTCCTGCACTTCCTCGGCTGGCGCGAGTACGCCGTCGTGGACGCGAAGAGCGCCGTCAAGGTGGACCCGGACGCGGCCCCGCTGAGCACCTACCTCGGCGTGCTCGGCATGACGGGCCTGACGGCGTACGCCGGTCTGCTGCGGGTCGGCGCCTTCAAGGAGGGCGACGCGGTGTTCGTCTCCGGCGCCGCGGGTGCCGTCGGCAGCCAGGTCGGCCAGATCGCGAAGCTGAAGGGTGCCTCGCGGGTCATCGGCTCGGCCGGCTCCGACGAGAAGGTCAAGCTCCTCGTCGAGGAGTACGGCTTCGACGCCGCGTTCAACTACAAGAACGGCCCGGTCCGGGAGCAGCTCAAGGAGGCCGCCCCGGACGGCATCGACGTCTACTTCGACAACGTCGGCGGCGAGCACCTGGAGGCCGCCATCGGTGCCCTCAACCTCCGGGGCCGTGCCGTGATCTGCGGCATGATCTCGCAGTACAACTCCACCGAGCCGACGCCCGGCCCGCGCAACATGGTCAAGATCCTGCAGAACCGGCTCCGCGTCGAGGGCGTGCTGGTCGGTGACCACTACGACCTGCAGCCGCAGTTCGTCCAGGAGGTCGGCCCGTGGGTCGCCTCGGGTGCGCTGAAGTACCGCGAGACCGTGGTCGAGGGCATCGAGAACAACCTGGAGGCGTTCCTCGGGGTCCTGCGGGGCGAGAACACCGGAAAGATGATCGTCAAGCTGTAGGTTTTCCTCGCTCTTTCCGGCATGCGGTAACTCCTTTCCGAATTCCGTCGTCGATCGTGGGCGCGAGTCGCGGCGGACCGAGGAGGAAGACAACCGCATGCCCATTCAGCAGTCCGACGTCCTGTACACCGCCGTCGCCACCGCCGAGAACGGCCGCGACGGCCGGGTCGCCACCGACGACGGCAGGCTCGACGTGGTCGTCGACCCGCCCAAGGAGATGGGCGGCAACGGCGCGGGCACCAACCCCGAGCAGCTCTTCGCGGCCGGTTACAGCGCCTGCTTCCAGGGCGCCCTGAGTGTCGTCGCCCGCGAGGCGAAGGCCGACGTCGCCGGTTCGACCGTGACCGCCAAGGTGGGCATCGGCAGGAACGACGACGGCTTCGGGATCATCGTCGAGATCTCGGCGCGGATCCCGAACGTCGACACGGAGACGGCCAGGGACCTCGTCGAGAAGGCCCACCAGGTCTGCCCCTACTCCAAGGCGACCCGCGGGAACATCAGCGTGACGCTGGTCTGACATCGGTCGTTGGCAAGGAGCGAGGCCGCACCCCTGGACGTGGGGTGCGGCCTCCGCCGTGCTCGGGGGCCGGCTCATCCGGCCCGCACCGCGCCGTGGACGGCCCTGACCAGACGGTCGTTCTCCGGGGCCGCGCCGCCCGGGTAGGCGACGCGGCGGCGGGTGTAGCCGTAGGCCAGGCCGCTGCGCGGGTCGGCGAAGGCCTGTGAGCCGGCCGCACCGCTGTGCCCGAAGGCCCCGGCGCCCAGGACGGGATGCCACATGTCCGCCGTGGCCTGGAAACCGAGGCCGAACGCTCGGTGGGAGCGGCCCACCAGGTCGTAGCCGGCCGAGTGGATCTGGCCGACCTCGGCGATCGTGTCCGGCTTCAGCAGCGGCGCCTTCCCGTCCACCTCGCTGATCGCCGCCGCGTACATCCCGGCCAGCCCGCGCGCCGCCGCCACCCCGCCCGCGGAGGCCGGCCCCTTGGCGCGTACGGCCCGCGAGTTGGCGTAGTCGACGAGCGTGCCCGCGTCCGGCGCGTGCGCGTTCATCGCGATGGAGGCGAGGGTGTGCGGTCCCGTCGGCGCCTCGTCCAGCACCGCCTGCTGCACAGGGGTCGGGACCATCGGCTGCGCCGGCCGGAAACGGGGTTCGAGGGCGGCGGGCAGGCCCAGATGGAAGTCCAGGGCGTACGGGGCACGGATCCGTTCCTCGTAGACGTCCTGGAGCGAGTGGCCCGTGGCCCGGCGTACGACCTCGCCCGTCAGCGCGCCGATCACCAGCGCGTGGTAGCCGAAGGCCGTGCCGGGACGCCAGAACGGCTTCTGGTCCGCGAGCCGTTCGGCCATCGCACGGTCGTCGGCCAGTTCCGCGGCCGTGAACCCGCCGTCCGTGCCGACCACCCCCGCGCGATGGCTGATCAGGTCGCGCAGGGTCACCGAGCCCTTGCCCTCGGCCGCGAACTCCGGCCAGTAGTAGGTCACTTTGCGGTCCAGTTCCAGCGTGCCGTCCTGCACCAGCAGGGCCACCACCAGATGGGCGGCGCCCTTGGAGGACGAGTACACGGCGTAGAGGGAATCGGCTTCCGTGCCGTCACCGGCCCACAGGTCGACGACCTTGCGGCCGTGCAGATACGCGCACAACTGGCCTTCGTAGTCGGGCCGTTCCCCCGCCACGAACGTGGCGAACTCCTCGCGCACAGCCCCGAAGCCGTCGGCCACGGTGCCGTGGATCTCCTGCGTCATCCGTTCTCCTCACCTGAACCGATGTCTGCTGAGATCGGTACGGCGGGGCGTGCCCGTTCGACTCAATGGCAACAGCAGGCAGTTGGCGTCACCGAACCCCTGGATGCCGCGGACCGGGTGGCGCCGACAGGGCATCCTGGGGTCGGACCGTCGGCGGCGCTCGTGAGGCGAGGAGTCTCCATGGCAACGATCCCTTCGCTCCCCAGCAGGGACGACGTGCTGCGCATGGCACGCAGTACGACCGACATCACCGGCCAGCTCCTGGACACGGCCGGCAACCTCACCAGGATCGCGATCAACACCTTCGACCCCCGGGACGGCTCCGGCACCGAGGTGCTGCGCGTCCTGCGCGAGACGACCGCGGAACTGGCGGAGGCGAGCGCGTCCCCGCAGGCGCAGGAGGCGTTCTACCGCATCGTCGACACCCTCACCCGCCTGGGCACCAGCGGCGCCCCGCTGGCGGTCCACCCCGTGAGCGAGCCTGTCCGGGCCCTGCTCACCGCCCTCGGCGACAGCCTGCTCCCCGTACTGGACGCGGTCGAACCCGCCGTGGAGGAGTTCACGAACGCGCTGGGCGACCTGGTGGAGGCGTCCTCGCCGCTGCTGCCCGCGGCGGCGGGCATGGCCGCCGGAGCGCTGCTCGCGCTGACGCCCGTGCTCCGGTCCGCCGCGGACGTCCTGCGCGACTCGTCGCCCGAACTCACCCGCGTCGCCGAGGCCCTGACCGACGCCCTGGCCCCGCTGATGCCGCTGCAGGTGGCGCTGGCGGAACGCGCGGCGGCGGCCGGCGCGGGCGCGGTCCGGGCGTCCCTCCCGCCGCTGGCCGACCTCACCGAGGCAGCGGCGGCGACGACGAAGGCGGCGCGCCCGGTCCTGGTGGCGGGGGAGGAGCTGCTGGTGTCGGCCCTGGAACAGCTGCAGCCCCTGCTGCTGGGAGCCGCCGCACGGGCCGGCGGCTTCGTCCGCGCGACGGCGGTTCGCGTGAGCGCGGCGGTGTCACCCACGAGCGACCGAGGCATCGTGGTGGCCGTAGCACCGGCCTGACGCCCCGGGCCGCACCCCCGCATCCGCCGGCAACACCCCACGCCCCGCCGGGTAAAGTCCTCCCATGCGTGATCTTGCCGCCGGCTTCAGCTATCTCCTCAAGGGCCAGCGCTGGGTGGCCCGGCACGGCAGGCACTACGGCTTCGGCCTGCTTCCGGGCCTGATAACCCTGGTCCTCTACGTCGCCGTGCTCGTCGTCCTCGCCCTGTGGGGCGAGGACGCGGTCTCCTGGTCGACGCCCTTCGCCGACCACTGGTCCAGCCCCTGGCAGGGCCTCTTCCGCGGCTTCCTCACCGCGGTGCTCTTCGCGCTCGGCCTCCTCCTCGCCGTCCTCACCTTCACCGCCGTGACCCTCCTGATCGGCCAGCCCTTCTACGAGAACCTCTCCGAGAAGGTCGACCGGGACGTCTCCCCGGACGGCACCGCCCCCGAGTCCGGCCTCCCGCTCTGGCGCGAGCTGTGGATCTCGGCCCGGGACAGCCTGCGCATCCTGGTCCGCGCCGCCCTGTGGGGCGTCCTGCTGTTCGCGTGCGGTTTCCTGCCGTTCGCCGGCCAGACCGTCGTCCCGGTGATCGGCTTCTTCGTCACCGGCTTCTTCCTCACCGAGGAACTGACCGCCGTCGCCCTCCAGCGCCGCGACGTCCAACTCCGCGCCCGGCTCGCCCTCCTGCGCTCCCGCAGGGCCCTGGTGTGGGGCTTCGGCACCCCGCTGGCCGTGGCGTTCCTGGTGCCGTTCGTGGCCGTCTTCCTGATGCCGGGCGCGGTGGCGGGCGCCACCCTCATGGCCCGGGAACTGCTGGGCGAGGAGAACGCCGGGGACGGACCGGAGGACGAGACGGAAAAGAAGCCCGTCACTTCCTGAACGTCGCGTCCGCGGCCACCGTGATGATCGCCCGGACCTGCGCCACGATGTCCAGCCGGTTCCGCACGAACTCGGCATCCGTGATCTCGGTCGTGTTCCCGCCGGCGAACTGCAGCACCGGCGTGTGCACATGGCCTCCGGGCAGCGAGTCGTGCAGCCCCAGCCGGTCGCGCAGCAGCGTCGCCCGGTAGGCGATCTCGTTGGAGAGGTAGTTCCCGCCACCGCCCGCCCGGGCCGTCGACCCCTGCGTCGGCCCGTCCGGCCGGACCACCTCCGTCGTGCCCCCCGCCGGGATCTCGGTCACCTCGGTGTGATCGTAGACGGGAAACCGCCCGGTGTCGGCGGCCACGATCGCCTTGTACGGCAGGGTCGTCGTCGTCCACTGCGGCTGCGAGGCGGGATCGCTCACCGGGACGGTCTCGGTGCGCCCGATGTTGTCGTTGTCCGGGAAGCCGCCCCGCCAGGCGCCGTTGGTGCGCTCCACGTCGAACCGCCCCACCCGCCCCTGGCTGACGGTCGTGAACAGGTCCACCTTCTTCAGGTACGGCCGCAGCGTCCGCTCCACCGTGCCCGCGGTGAAGTCCTGCCAGCGCACCGGGAAGACGACCGTCTCCACCCGAGCCGGACCGTCCGCCGTCCGGATCACCGTGCCGTCGAGGGCGAGCGCGGTGGCCCCGGAGGGATTGGAGATCCGGATGTCCCGGTCCAGCGTGAACGGGTCGAACCCGGTGACGAGAATCCGCTTGAGGCCCCCGCCGCCCGGAAAGCGCACCTCCGTCTGCCCCCGCGAGGTCCGCTCCAGCACATCGAGCAGCAGCGCCCGCTGCCGGTCGCCCAGCCCGAACTCCGGCTCCCAGGTGCGCACTTCGCGCGTCATACCCAGCCGCGCCCAGTACAGCGGCCGGTCGTCGTCCCGGCTCAGGCCCTCCCGTCGCCCACCACCACCCTTCCGAGGAAGCGCTTCGCGCCTTCTTGATTCGGCCGGCCCGCGCCCCTGCACCCGGTCGACGGCCCGCCGCCACAGCGCGCCGCCCTCGCGCACGACGATCCGCCGCGCCTCGGCGTAGGAGCCGGCCGCGCCCAGCTCGCGGGCCAGCCGCGGTGCCACGTCGTCGAATCCCGACCTGCGGAGGATCTCCCGCGGCACGGCCTTGTCGAGCCGTTGCTCCTCGACGGTGGGGGAGGACGCCGCCCCGGCCGCCGTCGCCGTGGTGGGGGAGGCGAGTCCCGCGGTCAGCGCCAGTCCGAGGAAAACCATCCGAACACGTATGGAGTTCAAGGGGGTTCAGGTCCTTCCGTCGCCGTCGTGGGGGAGCGTGGTGCGGACGGCCGCAGTATCGCGTGACGGAAGTGGTCTACGCCATGGGGTGCGGCTCAGGAGGCGGCGGGGCGGAGACGGGCCGCTGCCTCCCGCAGCACCGCCCCGAGGTCCTGGTCGAGATCGAAATCGTGGCGGCGGTGGCCTCCCGCGGGTGATACTGCCGCGCGTGAAGACAGCGAAGGCCGTGAACCTGGGCGTCGTATTCCTGCTGGAACTGGGCGTCCTCGCGGGCGTCTGGTACTGGGCCTGGAGGAGCGCCTCCGGCTGGGGCCCGCTGCTGGGCCTGGCCGGGGCGGTCGGCCTCGCTGTGCTGTGGGGCCTGTTCGGCTCCCCGCGCGCCAGGTTCAAAGTCCACGGCGCCGCCCGGGTCGCCTTCGAGACACTGTGGTTCGGGGCCGGCGCGGTGCTGTGGTTCGCGGCCGGGGCGCATGTCTGGGCGATCGCCTTCGCCGTCCTGTGCGTCGTGAGCAAGAGCCTCGCCCACATCTGGCGCCAGTAGTGGGTCCGTTCAGGCGTCCTCGCCCAGCAGTGCGAGGAAGTCCCGGAACGCCCCCGGCATGTCCACCGACTCCGGGTCCAGCAGCCACTGGTACTGCAGCCCGTCCATCACGGCGACCAGTAGCGGCGCGGTCCGTTCCGGCGTCAGCCCGTTCGGCAGCCGGTCCCCGTACTCGGCCCGCAGGACCGCCGCCATGCTCTCGCGCACCTGCCGGTACCGCTCCGTGAAGTACCCGCGCGCGGGATGCCCCTCCGTCACACTCTCGCCCAGCAGCGCCGAGAAGGTCTGGATGATGCCGGGCCGCATGGCGTTGTACTCGACGAGGGAGGCCAGCAGGTCGACCCGCCACTGCGTGTCCGGCACGGCGTCCCACTGGTCCCGCTCCTGAAGCACCGCCACCAGCAGCGCCTCCTTGGTCGGGAAGTGGTGCAGCAGGCCCTGCTGGGTGAGCCCCACCTTCTCCGCCACCGCGGCCAGACTCGCCCCCCGGTAGCCGCGCTCGGCGATCACCTCCAGTGTTGCCCGGACGATCTCCGCGCGCCGTTCCTCGCTCCTGACCCTGGCGTTCATGGCGTCACCGTACGACATCGCCGCACCGTGAATATCACGGCCCGATAACGAAACCTACCGCGTTACAGGCAACGGGTGCACGATGGGGCCCAGGACGAGCAGGACGCGACGAGGAGGCACCGCGATGGCGGCAACCCCGGCCAACCCCACCGACCAGGCCCGCGAGGCGGCCGTCGAGGCGGCCCTCGGCAAGCTGGACCTGGACGCCAAGGCCCGGCTGCTGTCCGGCCAGGACATGTGGTCCCTGCCCGCGCTGCCGGAGATCGGACTGAAGTCGCTCGTCATGTCCGACGGCCCGATCGGCGTCCGCGGCGTGCGCTGGACCGCCGACGACCCCTCCGTCGCCCTTCCCTCGCCCACCGCCCTGGCCGCCACCTGGGACCCGGAGCTCGCCCGCCGCGCCGGCGCGCTGCTCGCCCAGGAGGCCCGGCGCAAGGGCGTGCACGTGCTGCTCGCCCCCACGGTCAACCTCCACCGCTCCCCGCTCGGCGGCCGCCACTTCGAGGCCTACAGCGAGGACCCGTACCTGACGGGACGCATCGGCACCGGATACGTCACCGGCGTACAGCAGGGAGGCGTCGGCACCACCGTCAAGCACTTCGTCGCCAACGACGCCGAGACCGACCGCTTCACGGTGAACAACCTGGTGGGCGAGCGCGCCCTGCGCGAGCTGTACCTGGCCCCCTTCGAGATGATCGTCGCCGGCGCGCGGCCCTGGGGCGTCATGACCGCCTACAACACGGTCAACGGCACGACGATGACCGAGCACCGCCACCTCGTGAACGAGGTGCTGCGCGGCGAATGGGGCTTCGACGGCTACAACGTCTCCGACTGGATGGCGGCCCGGGACACGGTCGCGGCCGTGCACGGCGGCCTCGACGTCGCCATGCCCGGCCCGCAGACCGTCTACGGCGCCCCTCTCGCCCAGGCCGTGCGCGACGGCCGCGTCGAGGAGAGCGTCGTCGACGAGGCCGTCCGCAACGTCCTTCGGCTCGCCGCCCGCGTCGGCGCCCTGGACGGCGCCGAGCCGGCCGTCGCCGAACCACCCGCGGCCGTCGACGGCGAGGCCCTGGCCCGCGAGATCGCCCGCCGCTCCTTCGTCCTCGTCAAGAACGAACGCCGGGCCCTCCCGCTGAAGCCCGGCACGGTCGCCCTCCTCGGTGCCGCCGCCCGCGACGCCCGGGTCCTCGGCGGCGGCTCCGCCACCGTCTTCCCGTCCCGGATCGTCTCCCCGCTCGACGGCCTCACCGCCGCCCTCCCCGAGGGCGCCCTGACCTACGCCGTCGGCGCCGACCCGAACACCGAACTCGCCGTCGCCGACAAGGGCTTCACCCTGAAGGCCGTGTGCCGGGACACGGAGGGGAACGTCATCGGCACCGGCTCCGCCCCCAACGGCCAGATCCAGTGGATGGGTTCCGACCTCCCCGAGGGCGTCACCCACGCCGGCCTGCACACCGTCGAACTGACCGGCACCTTCACCCCCCGCGACACCGGCCGGCACACCTTCGGCGTCAAGGGCACCGGCCACTTCACCCTCACCGTCGCGGGGACGACGTACTTCGACGACGTCCAGCTCCCCGCCGACGACAGCGACCCCTTCGAGGCGTTCTTCGGCGCCCCCGTGGCCCGCGCCGAGCCCGAACTGACCGCGGGCGAACCGGTCGAGGTCTCCCTGACCCATGTCTTCGCCCTCCCCGAGGAGATCCCCTTCAAGGTCGTCGCCTTCGCCCTGGCCCACCAGGAACCGGCACGCGACGCCGACGAGCTGATCGCCGAGGCCGTCGCCGCGGCCCGGGCCGCCGACACGGCCGTCGTGGTGGTCGCCACCACCGACCGCGTCGAGTCCGAGGGCTACGACCGCAAGGACCTCGCCCTGCCCGGCCGTCAGGACGACCTGGTCCGCGCCGTCGCCGCCGCCAACCCGAACACCGTCGTGGTCGTCAACTCCGGCTCCCCGGTGGAACTTCCGTGGCGCGACGAGGTCGCCGCCGTGCTGCTCAGCTGGTTCCCCGGCCAGGAGGGCGGCGCCGCCCTCGCGGACGTGCTCACCGGCGCCCACGAGCCCGGCGGCCGGCTGCCCACCACCTGGGGCCCCCTGGCCGACGCCCCGGTCACCCGCGTGACCCCACAGGACGGCGAACTCCCGTACACGGAAGGCGTCTTCATCGGCTACCGCGCCTGGGAGAAGGAGGGCAGGGCCCCCACGTACCCCTTCGGCCACGGCCTGGGCTACACCGACTGGGCCTACGAGTCCGTCGAGGTCGAGGGCACCACCGCCAGGATCCGCGTCCGCAACACCGGCCGGCGGACGGGCCGTGAGGTCGTGCAGGTCTACCTGGCGCCCACCGAGCCCGGCCCCGACCGCCCCGCGCGCCTGCTCGCCGGATTCGCGGGCGTCGAGGCGGGCCCCGGCGAGACGGCCGAGGCGGTCGTCGAGATCCCCCGCCGCGCCTTCGAGGTGTGGGACGAAGTGGTCGGCTCGTGGTCGTTTGTGAAGGGTTCGTACGAGATCCAGGTGAGCCGGTCGATCGCCGACCGCCGCCTCACCGCGACGATTAACGTCTGATCCGGGACGACCTCCCCCACGAGCAGCCCCGGTCCGGGACCTGACCCCTGGACCGGGGCAAGCCCGTCAGAGCGCGGATCAGCGCACCCCGAAGCCGTACACCGTCTGAGAGCGGAACACCTCGCCCGGCCGCAGCACCGTGCTCGGGAAGTCCGGCCGGTTCGGGGAGTCGGGGAAGTGCTGGGTCTCCAGCGCGACACCGTCGCCCGGCGTGAACGGCTCGGGCAGATGGTCCGCGGTGTACAGCTGCAGACCAGGCTCGGTGGTCGCCACGGTCAGCACCCGGCCGGACGCCGGGTCGTGGAGTTCGGCGACCTGGCGGGGAACCTCCGTCACACCGCCGTCCAGCACGAAGTTGTGGTCGAAGCCCGACCCGACCTTCCTGCCCCGCCGGAAGTCGAAGCGCGTGCCCGTGACGTCCGCCAGGACACCCGTCGGGATCAGATCGGCGTCGACCGGCGTGTACCGGGAGGCGGCGAGGCGCAGTTCGTGGCCGCCCGCGTCGCCGGAGCCGGCGAGATTCCAGTACGAGTGGTTCGTCAGGTTCACCGCCGTCGGCGCGTCCGTCACCGCCTCGTAGGCGATCCGCAGCGAGCCGTCGGCGTCCAGCGCGTACGTGGCCGCGACCTCCAGCCGTCCCGGGAACCCCTCCTCGCCGTCCGGGCTGACCCTGCCCAGCCGCACCCCGTGCTCGACCGGGGTGACCTCCCACACCCGCTTGTCGAAGCCCAGGGGGCCGCCGTGCAGCGAGTTGGGGGCGTTGTTGGGCTCCAGCGGGTACGTCACGCCGTCCAGCGTGAAGCGGGCGCCCCCGATGCGGTTGGCGTACCGGCCGACCAGCGCGCCGAGATACGGCCCGGGGTGGTCGACGTAGCCGTCCAGACCCGGGAACCCCAGCACCACGTTCCCGGTACGCCCGTCCCGGTCCGGGACCTCCACCGACTGCACGACCCCGCCGTACGACAGGATCCGCACCCGCACGCCGGCCCGCTCCAGGGTCCAGCGCTCCACCGGCGTGCCGTCGGGAAGTGTGCCGAAGTGTTCGCTCATGAGCGGAACCCTAAGTCACATGCCTGTCAGGACTTCCTCGCGGTCACCGTCCGGTAGGCGATCTCCGCCAGCCGGGCCTGCCCGTTCACGCTCGGATGGAACCAGTCCCAGTGGCTCAGCTGCGCGGTCCCGAAGCGGTACGCGTACACCGCGCCCCCGTCGAACCGGCACCGCCGGTCCTTCCCGCACACCTCCCGCAGCACCGTGTTGTACTCCTCGACCCGCTTCTGCACGGTGTTGCGCCGCAGCGTCGCAGCCGAGTCCAGCGCGTCCGCGTCGCCCAGCATGGAGGGGCAGATGCCCAGCTTCCACACCTGCTTGCCCAGCGCGTTGGTCCGCCCCTGCGACCACAGCCGCTTCAGGTTCGGCACGCTCGCCACGTACACCTGCGTCTTCGGCAGCGCCTTGCGCAGGGTGGCGAGCGCGTCCTCGAAGTCCGCCCGGAAATCGGCGACGGAGGTCATCGCCGCCGTCGAGGCCCGGCAGGCGTCGTTCGCCCCCACCATCACCGTCACCAGCTGCGGCCTCCTCGCCACCGCCTGCGCCATCTGCGCCGGCAGGTCGGCCATCCGCGCCCCCGTCACCGCGTAGTTCCAGCTCCGCTCGGCGGCCTTCGCCCTCCCCAGCAGCCGTACGGCGAGACTGTCGACCTCGGTGCTGGACCCGGTCGCCCACGACACCTCCGGACAGTCCGACAGGACCGTGCACGCGTCGAAGCCGCGGGTGATGGAGTCGCCGACGGCCGCGACGGAACCGGGACTCACGTCCCAGGCGGGCGCATGCCTCACACCGCGCGTGGGCGCGGCCTCGTTGCCACCGACCGCGTCGCAGCCGGCGACGCCCAGGACGGCCGCCGCCGTGACGGCGAGAACGGCCCGTGAACGGTGGCTCGGCTTCCGCATCCGCTGCTGTTCCCCTCGGTCGGCCTACTGGGATGTCTCCCCTCATGACAACGCGCGGGAGTTCCCGAACCCGGAACCCCGCAACGGTTCGCACCCGTACAAGCGTCCTGCCGGGTGAATGGCGGGGGTTTCGGCGCATCGGGACCGACGGTACGTCACACTCCTTGCGCCGCCGCACGGTAGCCTCGCCATCAACGTGGCTCCCCCGGCCACGGCCGTCCGCCAGTTCGCAAGATGTCCCGCTCTGCCCGGAGGTCCCGGTGACGACACGTGGAGTTCTGTACGTGCACTCCGCGCCGCGCGCGCTGTGCCCGCACGTCGAGTGGGCCGTCGCCGGGGTGCTCGGCACGCGCGTCAACCTCGACTGGATCCGGCAGCCCGCCGCGCCCGGGACCTGGCGTTCGGAGTTCTCCTGGCAGGGCGAGGCGGGCACCGCCTCCAAGCTCGCCTCCGCGCTGCGCGGCTGGCACCTGCTGCGCTTCGAGGTCACGGCCGAGCCCTGCCCCACGGCCGAGGGCGAGCGCTACAGCTGCACCCCCGACCTCGGCATCTTCCACGCCGTCACCGGCATCCACGGCGACATCCTGATCCCGGAGGACCGGCTGCGGGCCGCCCTGGTCCGCTCCCAGCGGGACGAGACGGACCTGGAGGCGGAGATCGCCAAACTGCTGGGCAAGCCGTGGGACGACGAACTGGAGCCCTTCCGTTACGCCGGCGAGGGCGCGCCGGTCCGCTGGCTGCACCAGGTGGTCTGAAAGACGCCCCGAGGGCTGACGCCGCCGAGGGGGCGCGGGGAACCGCGCGACCGGCCACGGCGGATCCGTACCCGCCCGCGAACGACGGACACGACGGCGAATGGCCCGACCTCCCACCGGAGGCCGGGCCATTTCCGTTCAACGGCGCTCTCAGACCGTACGGAACGCCAGGACCACGTTGTGCCCGCCGAAGCCGAACGAGTCGTTCAGCGCGGCGATACGGCCCTCCACGGGCAGCTTGCGGGCCTCACCGCGGACGACGTCGGCGTTGGCCTCCGCCTCCGGGTCGAGGTTGTCGATGTTGATGGTCGGCGGGGCCACCCGGTGGTACAGGGCGAGCACGGTCGCGACCGTCTCGATGCCGCCGGCGCCACCCAGCAGGTGACCGGTCATCGACTTCGTGGCGGAGACGGCCATGTGGTCGGCGTCGTCGCCGAAGACCTTCCGCAGCGCCTTCAGTTCGGCGATGTCACCGGCCGGCGTCGACGTGGCGTGCGCGTTGACGTGCACGATCTCCGCCGGGTCGAGGTCGGTGCGCTCCAGCAGGTGCTCCAGGGCCTGCGAGATGCCGCGGCCCTCCGGCTCGGGCTGCACGATGTCGTGGCTGTCGGCGGAGATGCCCTGACCGACGGCCTCGGCGTACACCCGGGCACCGCGCTGGGCGGCGTGCTCCGCGGACTCCAGGACGACGACACCCGCGCCCTCGCCCAGGACGAAGCCGTCACGGGCCGTGTCGTAGGGACGCGAGGCCCCCTGGGGGTCCTCGTTGTTCTTGGACATCGCCATCATGTTGCCGAACGCGGCGATGGGCAGCGGGTGGATGGCCGCCTCGGTGCCACCGGCGACGACGACGTCGGCGCGGCCCGTGCGGATCATCTCGATGGCGTAACCGATGGCCTCGGCGCCGGAGGCGCACGCGGAGACCGGCGTGTGCACGCCCGCCCGGGCGCCCACCAGCAGGCCCACGTTGGCCGAGGGGCCGTTCGGCATCAGCATGGGGACGGTGTGCGGGGAGACGCGGCGGACGCCCTTCTCCTTGAGCACGTCGTACTGGTCGAGGAGGGTCGTCACGCCGCCGATGCCGGAGGCGATGACCGCGCCGAGGCGGTCCGGGTCGACCTTCGGGTCCTCACCGGCCTTGCCCTCGAAACCGGCGTCCGCCCACGCCTCCTGGGCCGCGACCAGCGCGAACTGCGCCGAGCGGTCCAGGCGTCGGGCCTGCGGCCGGGGGATGACCTCGGTCGGTTCCACCGCGACGGGCGCGGCGATGCGGACCGCCTGGTCGGCGGCCCACTCCTGCTCCAGGGGCTTCACACCGGACTTGCCGGCGATCAGGCCCTCCCAGGTAGAGGCTGCGTCGCCACCCAGCGGTGTGGTTGCGCCGATACCGGTGACGACCACGGTGCGATTGGTCGGGCTCACGGGAATTCTTTCTCCAATTACGAGGATTAAGCGGCGCCACCGCCGGGTGGCGGGGCCGGTTCAGCGCCCGGCCCGAGCAGGGCTCAGGCCTGGTGCTTGAGGATGTAGTCGGTCGCGTCGCCGACCGTCTTGAGGTTCTTGACGTCCTCGTCCGGGATCTTGACGTCGAAGCGCTCTTCGGCGGCGACGACGACCTCGACCATGGACAGCGAGTCGACGTCCAGGTCGTCGGTGAAGGACTTGTCCAGCTGGACGTCCTCAACCGGGATGCCGGCGATCTCGTTCACGATGTCGGCGAGACCGGCGACGATCTCTTCCTGAGTGGCGGCCATGTCAGGCGCTCCTTCTTTGTGATCCAGAGGGTTTGGCGGTGTCCTGCGGGTCCGGACCGTTCGTGATCCGGCACGCAGTGCCTAGGGGAGGGTAACGACAGTCGCGGCGTAGACGAGACCCGCCCCGAAGCCGATGACGAGCGCGGTGTCGCCGCTCTTCGCCTCACCGGTCGCCAGGAGCCGCTCCATCGCGAGCGGGATCGAGGCGGCCGAGGTGTTGCCGGTGGTGCGCACGTCACGCGCGACCGTGACGTGCTGCGGCAGTTTCAGCGTCTTCACCATCGAGTCGATGATCCGCTCGTTGGCCTGGTGGGGAATGAAGACGTCCAGGTCGTTCGGGGTGATTCCGGCCGCGTCCAGCGCCTGCTGGGCGACCTTCGCCATCTCGAACACGGCCCAGCGGAACACCGCCTGGCCCTCCTGCGTGATCGCAGGGAACTTCTCGACCGTGCCCTCGCGGTAGTCCGTCCACGGCACGGTCTGCTTGATGGTCTCCGACTTGTCGCCCTCGGAGCCCCAGACGGTGGGGCCGATCGCGGGCTCCTGGGAGGGGCCGACGACGACCGCGCCCGCGCCGTCGCCGAACAGGAAGGCCGTGGCGCGGTCGTGCAGGTCGGTGAGGTCGGACAGCCGCTCGACGCCGATCACGAGGACATACTCGGCGCTGCCCTCGACGATCATGCCCTTGGCGAGGGTCAGGCCGTAGCCGAAGCCCGCGCAGCCGGCCGAGATGTCGAAGGCGGCGGCCTTGTTCGTGCCCAGCTTGTCGGCGATCTCGGTCGCCACGGCCGGGGTCTGCTTGAAGTGCGAGACGGTCGAGACGATCACGCCGCCGATCTGCTCGGCGGAGATCCCGGCGTCGGCGATCGCCTTGCCGGACGCCTCGACGGACATCGCGGCCACGGTCTCCTCGTCGGAGGCCCAGTGCCGGGTCTCGATGCCGGAGCGCGAACGGATCCACTCGTCGGAGGAGTCGATCGTCTCGAGGATCACCTCGTTCGGCACGACCCGCGTCGGACGGTAGCCGCCCACGCCGAGGATGCGCGCGTACGGGGCGCCCTTGCTGGGCTTGATCTTCGACATGTTCGTACGGCTCCTTAGGGCGTCAGGCCTGGGCGTGCTCGGCGATGAGCGCGCGGGCCGCGTCGAGGTCGTCGGGGGTCTTGAGCGCGAGGGTCTGCACGCCGGGCAGCGCGCGCTTGGCGAGGCCCACCAGCGTGCCGCCGGGGCAGACCTCGACGATCGCGGTCGCGCCGAGCTCCTTGAACGTCTCCATGCACAGGTCCCAGCGGACCGGGTTGGCGACCTGGCCGACCAGCCGCTCGACGACCTCGGCGCCGGTGGCGACGGCCTGACCGTCCTTGTTGGAGACGTAGGTGACCTTCGGGTCCGCCGGGGCGAGGTCCGCGGCGGCCTTCGCCAGCGCGTCCACGGCCGGGGCCATGTGGTGCGTGTGGAAGGCGCCCGCGACCTTCAGCGGGACGACCTTGCGGACGCCCTCGGGCTTGTCCTCGTTCAGCGCGGCGAGCTGCTCCAGCGTGCCGGCGGCGACGATCTGGCCCGCGCCGTTGACGTTCGCCGGGGTCAGCCCCAGCCGCTGAAGGTGCGCGACGGAGACCTCGGGGTCGCCGCCGAGCAGCGCCGACATGCCGGTCTCGGTGATCGCGGCGGCGTCGGCCATCGCCAGACCCCGCTTGCGTACGAGGGTCAGCGCGGCGGTGTCGTCGAGGACGCCGGCGAAGGCGGCGGCGGTGATCTCACCGACGGAGTGGCCCGCGACCGCGCCGGGCCGGATGTCACCCAGTGCCGCGGCGGACAGGATCCCGGCCGCGACCAGCAGCGGCTGCGCCACCGCGGTGTCACGGATGGCGTCGGCATCGGCCTGGGTGCCGTAGTGGGCGAGGTCCAGTCCGATGGCGTCCGACCAGGCGGCGACGCGGTCGGCGGCGCCGGGCAGTTCGAGCCAGGGAGTCAGGAAGCCGGGCGTCTGGGCGCCCTGGCCGGGAGCGACGAGTACGAGCACTCTCACACTCTCTCTTGTGGACGGGCATGGCCGCCCGTGGGGACAGGGACGAAGAACACGAGGGGGTTTTGTGGAGCCCCCACAAAAGACTAGGCCGGTAGATCTCCGTCGGCCAGACGCCCCAGGATCAGCGCGATCCGCAGCGTGAACGCCGAACGTACATCAGACGGCGACCAGCCGGTGACGTCTGTCACACGTCGAAGCCGGTAGCGCACGGTGTTCGGATGGACGAAGAGCATCCGGGCCGCGCCTTCGAGGCTGGACGCCTGTTCGAGATAGACGGAGAGCGTCTCCAGCAGAGCCGACCCCGCCTCCTCCAGCGGTCTGTAGATCTCCTCCACCAACTGCTCGCGCGCACCGGGGTCCCCGGCGATGGCGCGCTCCGGAAGCAGATCGTCCGCCAGGACCGGCCGCGGGGCGTCCTGCCACGCCGAACAGGCCTTGAGTCCGGCGGCGGCGGCCTGCGCGGACCGGGTCGCGGCCAGCAGGTCCGGCACCACCGGCCCCGCGACCACGGGCCCCGCCGCATACGGCCCGATCAGGGATTTCGCCACCCCGAGCGGGTTGTCGCTGCCGCCGGCGATGACGACCAGCCGGTCGCCGAGCACTCCCGTCAGCACCTGCAGCTTGGCGTGCCGGGCCGCCCGCCGGATGGCCTCGACGGTCAGCTCGGAGTCCCCGTCCGGGGCCGTACCCAGCACGACACACACATGTTCGGGCGCGTTCCAGCCGAGCGCGGCCGCCCTGCTCACGGCCCCCTCGTCGGCCTCCCCGCTGAGCACCGCGTTGACCACCAGCGACTCCAGACGCGCGTCCCAGGCACCGCGTGCCTCGGCGGCCTGGGCGTACACCTGGGCGGTGGCGAAGGCGATCTCGCGGGCGTACACCAGCAGCGCCTCGCGCAGCACGCTCTCGTCACCGGGGGCCGCGACCTCGTCGATGGCCGACTCCATGACCTCGATGGTCGTGCGCACCATCTCCACGGTCTGCCGCAGCGTGATGGCCCGGGTCAGCTCGCGCGGGGCCGTGCCGAAGACGTCGGTCGAGATGGCCTGCGGGGCGTCGGGGTGCCGGAACCACTCGGTGAAGGCGGCGATACCGGCCTGGGCGACCAACCCGATCCAGGAACGGTTCTCCGGGGGCATGGCCCGGTACCACGGCAGCGTCTCGTCCATGCGCGCGATGGCCTGCGCGGCGAGGGACCCGGAGGACTTCTCCAGCCGCTTCAGGGTCGCGGCGTGGGCATGTACGGCGGTATGGGCTGCTTCGGGCCTGGTGGCTTCGGGTTCGGGCACGGGACAAGACTGCCTTATCCGGACGACGGAGTGCGCCGCAGGGTTGCCGGTGGCCGCCACGCGGCGCCGCCCGCGCCGCTACCGTGGGACGGGTGATGGACGTACGGCGCGCTGCGGAGCGCTACCCGGGGGGCGATGCGGCGGCCGGCATCGAGTCGTGGCACGCCTTCTCCTTCGGCCCGCACTACGACCCCGACAACCTCCGCTTCGGCGCGGTCATCGCCTGCAACGAGGAGCGCCTCGCGCCGGGCGCAGGCTTCGACGAACACCCCCACAGCCACACGGAGATCGTGACGTGGGTGGTCGAGGGCGAGCTGACGCACCGGGACTCGGCGGGCCACCGGACCCGGGTGCGCCCCGGCGACGTCCAGCGCCTCAGCTCGGCGGCGGGCGTACGTCACGTCGAACGCAACGACACCACCGAGCCTCTCACCTTCGTCCAGATGTGGCTGGCCCCGCGGGAACCCGGCGGCACCCCGTCCTACGAGATCGTCCGCGGCATCGCCGACTCCACCCCCTACGCGGTCCCGGAAGCGGCCGCGATGCTGCACGTACGCCGCCTGACGGCGGGCGAGCGCACCGCGGTCCCGGACGGCCCCTTCGTGTACGTCCACGTGGTGCGCGGCGAAGTGACCCTGGACGGCGAGGGTCTGGCCGCGGGCGACGCGGCCCGCCTGACGGACGCCAAGGACCTGGAGGCGATCGCGACGACGAACGCCGAACTGCTGATGTGGGAGATGACGGGCAGTCCTTAGGGCTCGGGGCGGGTCAGGCGTTCCAGCTGGGCGGCGAGAGCCTCCCGGCCCGTCTTCTCCGCTCCCTTGCGGAGCTGCCACAGGTCAGGCACTTCGAGATGGAGTTGCCTGGCCAGCCGAGCCACGACCGTCTCTGCTGCCGCGCGGTCGATCCGCCGTGCTGCCGCGAGGCGCAGGTCGAGCCGTTCCAGGAGCGCACGCTTGCGCAGGTTCTCGCTGGGACACCACACATGGAAGAAGCTGGAGCCGTACACGGTGTAGGAACCGACCTTGGTGAGCCGGACGCCGTCGTCACCGAACGCCGACGCCGGGAGTTCCACCGAGTACGTCCCGTCGGGCCCACGTGACGGACGGTGAGCGCCCAGCCCTTGCTTCTCCAGCCAGTCCTCGGCGGCCCTGCGGCCGGCCTCGCGGCGCTCCGCCTCCCGCTCCTCATTCTCGATCACGGCGAACACGTGCTCAGCCCGTTCGCACACCGCTGTCAGATCCGGGTCGGGCTCGACACCGGTCTGGCCGTAGACGAGCAGTCCCGGGCGCCCGTTGGCGCGCACCCCTCGCACCACGTGCACCGGCAGGAAAACCAACTCCTCGGCGCCCAGACTTTGCACGTCGTCCAGGGCGGCCGGCAGATTGAGCCGGTCGCGCTCCTTGCCGTCGGTGCCGCGGGTCAGTTGGGTCAGTGCCCGGTCGTCGAAGCCCGCGGTCGGATGGACACACGTGAACCGCGGGTACCGCCTGCTGTCCAGTGCCTTCTGCAAGGCGTCGCCCGAAAGCATGGTGACCGTGCGTTCGTCGTAGTGGGACCGGGCCAGCGGGGTGCAGGCGAGGGCCTCGAAGCACAGCTTGCGGCGGTCCTCGCGGGTGATGGTGTAGCGCCGGTCGTCCTGCACGGAGCGCAGGCCGAGCGGGGTGAGGGCAAGCCTGCCCGCCCGTTCCTCGATGTGACCGGTGCGGCTCAGGAAGCGGACCGCCTGTACGACCAGCGGTTCGTCCAGGGCGAAGAACTCGGCCAGTTCAGCGACCGTTTCCAGCCCACCGTGGGCCAGGCCGCGTTCCAGGAAGCGGTCGATGAGGTGGAAGTCCTCGCCCTCGGTCACAGTGGCCCGGATCTCCACCCGCCACACCGGCAAGAGCAACGCGTGCAGCCTGGTCGGCCTCAGGCCCCGCTCGACGGCGGCGTCCTCCAGAACGCGCTCCGGTCGAAACGGCATCAGACTCCGCCCGTCGCTCATGCTCCGTCCCCTCCGTGCGCCGCCAGCCGTCCCATCACGTCGTGGCTGGCCCGGATGTCACCGCAGCTCCTGAGATGCTCGTACAGGCCGTGCATCAGGGCGCGGAAGTCCGGGTCGTCGGCGCGCAGCAGCGTGCCCAGATCGCCCACCAGGACGAGCTGCCGCTGCGCGCGGGTGAAGGCGACGTTGGCGCGCCGCAGTTCCTTCAGAAAGCCGATGCGGCCCTCGGCGTTGCTGCGGGTGAAGCCGTAGAGGATGACCTCGCGCTCGCCGCCCTGGAAGGAGTCGACCGTGCCGACCGAGGCCTTGGCGCGCTGGGCGTCCCCGATCAGCTGGGACACCTCGGCCACCACCGCGGCGACCTGGGCGCGGTAGGGCACGATCACGGTCCAGTCGCCGCCGTGCCCGTGATAGAAGGCCGCCAGCCGCGCCAGCAGCCGTGCCTCGCAGCGGTTGGACACCCCGGCGCGGCCGAAGGACTCCTGGGCCCGCCGGCCCGAAGACTCCTCCCGTTCGCGGGCCGACAGGCCGCCGGTGTCCACGAAGGCGATCGGGCTGTCGAACAGGGGATCGTGGTGGACATGATCCTTCTCGGTGCGCAGCAGGTTGCCGTAGAACGTCGATGAGACGAAGCCGGCTATCTCGACGGGCATACGGCGCTGCACGCTCAGCTGGACGATGTGCGAGGCCGGCAGCCCGTCGACCAACCGCTCCAAGGCGCTTTTCGCCATCAGCCCGCGCAGCTCTGCCGAAGCGATGTCCTTGCCCCAGTCGGCGACTTCGCTGTCCAGGAACGGCGGTAGCTGCTTGTGGTCGCCGACGAGCACCCCGCGTCGCGCCCGGACCAGCGGCACGAGGGCGTCGGCGATGCCGATCTGGCCCGCCTCGTCGACGATGGCCAGGTCGAAGTCGACGCCGGACAGTTCCGGCCGTGAGGCCGTGCCGATGCAGGTTGCGCCCACGACATGGGCGTAGCGGATGAACTCCGGTACCAGCTGCTCCGGTTCGGCCGTGATGGCGGTACGCCACTCGGCGGCGAGCTGTCGGCGAGCGGTGAGCAGCGGCAGCCGTCGCTCCAGCCACCTGTTCAGCGCCCGCAGTTCGTCACGTTCCGGGGCGGGACTCGGAAGGGGCGGGCTGTCCAGATGGGCGACGGCGGCGACGGCGCGCTCGGCGGCGCGGCGTGCCCGCCCGAGGCAGTCTGTTCGGTCCTCGGCCGCCTGCTCCCGAATCCGCAGGGCGCGGCGCACGGCCGGGTCCTCTCGGGTGACCCGTTCCAGTTCCTGGCAGGCCTCGGCGGTCGCGGTGTCCGCGGCGGCGAGCGCGGAGCTCAGTTCGTCATCCCGGCCCCGCAGTTCGTCGAGCCGTCGCTGCCAACGCCGCGCCTGGCCGCGGAAGACCCGGCCGAGCACACGGCTGCCCGAACGCTCCTGTGCCTGGCGGCACTTGTCGGACGCCTGAGCGATGGCCTGCGCGATCTTCTCCCGTTCGCCCTGGTCGACCTCGCGCCGGACGCTCAGGCCGTCGAGGCGCTGCCGTGCCGGGCCGCCGGCGGCGCGGCGGGCCGTGTGCAGCTCGCTGGTCGCCGAGTCCACCGCAGCCGACAGCGTGCCAAGGCGGTCCAGCTCCCGTGTCAGCTCGACGGCCCAGGCGCCGGCGATGTCCAGATGCGCGAACCGCTCCTCGCGTAGCGCCATGGCGTTTTGTACGACTCCGGCGAGATCGTTGATCTGGCGGTCCAGCAGATAGGCCCGGCCGTCCTCGTGGACCTTGCCCTCGTTGCCCACGCGGACCACGACCAGGTCCTCGGGGAGCTTAGCCAGCACGTTGTCCACCGCACGGTTGGTGTGCGAGGTGATCAGCACGCGTCCGTTCGCGTCGTCGTTCGGGCGGCCGCCTGCCGGGCCGGTGGCACATGCGTGCGCGATCTGCGTGATGGTGCGGGTCTTGCCGGTACCGGGCGGGCCCAGGACCACGAGGACGTCGTCCGTGGCGAGGGCCTTGCGGAACGCCTCCAGCTGGTCGGCGTCCAGCGGCTCGGCGGGCGTCACGGGCGCGGGCCGGATCTCGCGCACCTGGTGTTCCACCAGGGCGGGCAGCAGCCGCGGGTTGCGGCTCTCCCGGGTCCTGAGCAGGGCCACCGCCTCGCGCTGCTTGTCGAAGACCACCGAAGTCGGCGTCACGGAGAGTTCGCCCTGCCGCGGAATGTCCGCCCAGGACACGGGCCGGTCGAAACGTACGGTGACGAGACCGCCGTCCGCGCGGGTGACCTGGCCCCGCATCTCGGCCATCCCGCGCACCTCCACGAAAGCGCCCTCCTGGGGCGCCTCGGCCACTGCGAGGCGGAATGCGTACGCGGCTCGCCTGGTGTGCCGCTGCCCGCCGGTGGCGGCGACCGAGGCGTACGGGTAGGGGCCGTCGCGGCGTTCCTCCCGGGTGGTGATGCGTTCGGTGGCGTCGACGAGTTGTCCGATCATGTCGAGGAAGCCGGACTGTGCCGTGTTCTGTACGGCGGCCTCCCGGTGTTCGGCGGGGACCGCGCCCAGGCGCTGCCAGGCCTGGCGAAGCCGGTCCCAGCCGGCCTCGGCACCTTGGGGTATTTCGCGCAGCTCCGGCACCAGGTGCCACCGGGGCGGCCGTACCAGCAGGCAGCGCCCGGCGAGTTCGTTGTGGTCGCGCAGTCGCACTGGGTTGACGCTCGCCAGGAAGTAGCCGGTTCCGCGATCCGTCGGATACAGCCGCAGCTTGTAGGCCGCCGTGTGCAGCAACAGGCTTGTGCCCCGGCCGCCCTCCTCGATCCGAGCGGGGACACCGCTGCCGAGGGCGCTGAGGTCGTGGGCGATCCGCGTCACCGAGGTCGGCAGTCCCGGGTGCAGCTGAGACTTGTCGCGCAGCTGTCTGTCCAGAGAGCCGCCGGGCACCAGCATCACGGGGCCGGGCAGGTCGACGGTGACGAAGGACACGGCGCCTCTCACTGCTCGTTCACGGCAAGGTTCGCGAGGCCGTCGCTCAAAGTACGCAGCCCGGTGGTCAGCTCGCGCGGAGTGGGGCGGTCGCGCGGGTCGGGGGCGAGCGCGTCTTCGACGATTTCGGCCCCGGGGAGCGGGCGAGGCAGCGCCCGGAGCGCCGACGGCATTCCCGGCACCGGCGGGACCCCGGCGAGCAGGCGGTGGACGATGGCGCCGAGCCGGTACACGTCCGTGGCCGTGCCGGCAACGTCCGAGCGGGAGCGCCGCAGTCGCTGCTCCGGGGCCTGGTACGGGCCGGGGGCCTCGCCCGGCACGGGCGCAGTCGCCGCCAGCCCGAGATCGCGCGGGAGCAATCGGCCGTCGTCGTCGACGACCAGCGAGGCCGGATGCAGCGCCCGATGCGCCCGCCCGCGTTCGTGCAGCCTGCCGAGGATCCCGGACGAGGTGGCCAAACCCCGCACCACACGGTGCGCTCGCCAGGCGTTGAGAGGTTCGGAGCCGTCCCCCAGGAGGACGGCGAGGGACTCGCACGGCGTTCCGGAGCGTCGGGACACCGGCCACGCCAAGGCCAGCGTTGCGGTGTCCCCGCGCCGCCCGTAATGCACAACGTCCTGTCCGCGGCCCAACCGTCGCAGCAGGTCGTGCTCGTCCGACAGTGCGCGCAGCGCCGCCCGCGCCACCGGGCCGTCGTACGCCGCCGTAACCTGCCGCAGCCAGACGAAACGCGGGGCGCGCCCCTGCCCGTCCAGCACATGGGCGAGTGCCTGCCGTCGCAGGACAGTGTGGTCGCGGGTCGAGGTCTCGGCCAGCAGGTCACCCGGGCCGTCGTACAACAAGCATTTCTCCCCGTCCACGCGGACGACGGCCCCGCCGCACCACTCCGCCGTGTCTGATCCGGCCGCGGCCGGACCCGAGGCCACTACGACGGCCGGCGCGTGCGGGGGTTCGCGGCGCGCTTGTGGCCGGGGGCGGGGGAGGGGCAGTTGCCGCAGGATGCGTAGGGCGACGTCGGCTGCGTGGCGGGCGGCCGTGGGCTGCGAGCCCGTCGCGTCCGCGACCGCTTTGCGGCCGTCGGCGAAGTCGCTGATGCCGCGGACTGCGAGCACCGGTATGGCGTTGAGGTGCGCGGCCTGCGCCATGCCCGCGCTCTCCATGTCGACGGCGACGGCGTCGTTGTAGTTGCGATCGATCAGGTCGGCGAGGGGGGACGCCCGGGAGTTCAGCACGACGTCGCCGGCGACCAGGGGCTTGAAGTGCACCGAAGGGTCGTCGCGGACGATCCGGCGCACCCGCTGCTCGACGTCGTGCCTCGGTTCCCAGGCGCGGGGGCGGGCGTGGAAGCCGTCGTCGCCCTCCTTGCCGCCGTGGTGCAGATAGATCTTGCTGGCCACCACGACGTCGCCCAGCGGGATGTCGTCGCGCAGGGAACCGGCGACCCCGACGAAGCACACCGCGGCGGCCTCGAAGTAGGCGATCGCCCTCTCGGTGTGTGCCGCGGCGCCGCTGTTGCCCTCCCCGATCTCGGCGAGCGCCACCTGCCACGGCAGTCCGGGCACCCGCCCCACGTCGAAGAGGGTGCCCTGAGGATGCGCGTCCTCGTGGACGTCCGACAGAAGGCGGCGTACGGCCTGGAATTCGCATGGCAGCGCCGTCAGAACGACGACCGTGGGTGGCACGTGACCCGTTCCCTCCCCCGACTGACAACTGTCCCCGCTCGCAGGGGAGTTAACTTTAGCGAGCGGGCCGCCGGGGTACGGCGAGGATGCTCAGATCTCGTCCAGCACCGCGTCGGTGAACGCGGGCCACGCCTCCACGGCCCACGGCCCGAAATTCCGGTCCGTCAGAGCGGCGCACGCCACCCCCGCGTCCGGGTCGATCCACAGGAACGTGCCCGACTGGCCGAAGTGGCCGAAGGTACGGGGGGAGGAGGAAGCGCCCGTCCAGTGCGGGGACTTGGAGTCGCGGATCTCGAAGCCTAGGCCCCAGTCGTTGGGGTTCTGGTGGCCGTAGCCCGGCAGGACACCCTTCGTCCCCGGGTACTGGACGGTCATCGCCTGCGCGACCGTGCGCGGGTCCAGCAGGCGCGGTGCCTGCACCTCCGCCGCGAACCGCAGCAGGTCGGCCATGGTCGAGACGCCGTCCTTCGCCGGGGAGCCGTCGAGCGTCGTCGACGTCATGCCCAGCGGCTCCAGCACCGCCTGCCGCAGGTACTCGCCGAACGGGATGTCCGTCGCCTTGGCGATGTGGTCGCCGAGCTGCTCGAAGCCGGCGTTGGAGTACAGCCGGCGCTCACCCGGCGGGGCCGTGACGCGGTGTTCGTCGAAGGCGAGCCCGGAGGTGTGCGCCAGCAGATGCCGCACCGTCGACCCCGCCGGCCCGGCCGGCTCGTCGAGCTCGACCGCCCCCTCCTCGTACGCGACGAGGGCGGCGTACGCCGCGAGCGGCTTGGTGACCGAGGCCAGCGGAAAGGGACGGTCGGCCGGCCCGTGGACCCCCAGGACCGTGCCGTCGGCCCGCACGACGCCCGCCGCAGCGGTGGAAACCGGCCAGTTCTCGATCAACGCGAGGCTCTGCAAGGACATGAAGCCGAGCCTAAGCCGCTCGGAGTCCGAGCATCATCCTGGGGTCCGGCTGGGCAGCCCCGGCAACTGCCCACCAACGCCCACCGTGCCGACGCGCCGGCCGCGAGGGAGCCGCAGGGGGCGCCCCCGGAGGCGACCGAGCCGCACAGTGGCGCAAGAGGCGCCGAATTCTTACCGGTTCCGCTTGCTTGGAGTGCACTCGAAGGCCATAGCGTTGTGGGCATGACGGTGATGGAGACCACCCCTACCAGGACCGACTACTGCGGAGCCCCGCCCCACCCGCACCGGCGCCCCGAAGGCCAGGACAGCTACACGATCAGCGAGGTCGTCGCCTTCACCGGGCTGACGGCGCACACCCTGCGCTGGTACGAGCGCATCGGTCTGATGCCGCACGTCGACCGCTCCCACACCGGCCAGCGCCGCTACAGCAACCGCGACCTCGACTGGCTCGACCTCGTCGGCAAGCTCCGGCTCACCGGCATGCCGGTCGCGGACATGGTGCGGTACGCGGAGCTGGTGCGCGAGGGCGACCACACCTTCGGCGAGCGGTTCGAACTGCTGGAGGCGACCCGCCGGGACGTGCTCGCCCGGATCGCGGAGCTGCAGGACACACTCGCGGTGCTCGACCGGAAGATCAGCTTCTACGCCGACGCCGGCCGCGCCCGCGCCTACGAGGGGGAGAAGGTCCGATGACGGACGGCAGGATCCCGACCGCACGGCTGGGTGCGACCGGCCCCGAGGCCGGCGTACAGGGCCTGGGCTGCATGGGCATGAGCTTCGCCTACGGCCCCGCCGACGCGAAGGAGTCGAGGGCCACCCTGGAGCGGGCGCTGGAGCTGGGCGTCACGCTGTTCGACACGGCGGACGCGTACGGCCGGGGCGAGAACGAGAGGTTCCTGTCCCCGTTCTTCAGGGCCAACCGGGACGCCGTCGTCATCGCGACCAAGTTCGCCCTGTCAATCCCGCCGGACGAACCCACCCGCCGGATCATCCGCAACGACCCGCCCTACATCCGCCAGGCCGTCGAGGCGAGCCTGAAGCGCCTGGACGTCGACGTCATCGACCTCTACTACATGCACCGGCGCGACGTGAACGTGCCGATCGAGGAGACCGTCGGCACCATGGCCGAGCTGGTCCGCGAGGGCAAGGTCAAGCACCTGGGGCTGAGCGAGGTCACGGCAGGCGAACTGCGCGCGGCCCAGGCCGTCCACCCGATCGCCGCCGTGCAGTCGGAGTGGTCGCTGTTCAGCCGGGACATCGAGGCCAACGTGGTGCCGGCCGCCCGAGAGCTGGGCGTCGCCCTGGTCCCGTACTCCCCGCTCGGCCGGGGCTTCCTCACCGGCTCCTTCACCAACGCCGACAAGGACCTCACCGCCGACGACGTCCGCCGCCAGCAGCCCCGCTTCACCGGCGAGAACGCGGCGGCGAACGTCGCCCTGCTGGAGCCCGTCCGCACGGTCGCCGAGGCGCACGGCGCCTCCCTCGGCCAGATCGCCCTGGCCTGGGTGCAGCAGCAGGCGTCGGTGCACGGCCTCCCGGTCGTCCCGATACCGGGCACCCGCAAACCGACGCGGGTGGAGGAGAACGTGCGGGCGGCCACGATCGAACTGACGAAGGACGAGCTGGCCGTCCTGGAGCCGATCGCAGGGCAGGTCGCGGGCGACCGGTACGCGGACATGACGTTCGCGTCCGCCGGCCGGGAGTGACTCAGAGCTCCGCGAGCAGCTCCGCCTTCTTCACCGAGAACTCCTCGTCCGTCACCAGCCCGGCCTGGTGCAACTCGCCCAGGTGACGGATGCGTTCGGCGATGTCGGCGGGATCCCGGCGCGGGGCGGCCACCGCGGGAACGACCGCGGGGGCCGCCCCGCGTTCCCGTACGGCCGCCAGCACGGCCGCCGCGAACGGCAGCGACTCGTGGACGGGACCGTACCCGAGCCCGAACACCACGGACGCCGGATCCTGGTCGGCTTGCGCCGGCGTCCCCGCCCCGGCGCGCCGCAGCAGCCGCAGATGCCCTTCGAACACCTCCGGCGAGCGCCACTCCACCCCGCTGAGCTCGTCCACGGCGAAGACCTGGTCGCCGGCCTTCCACTTCGCCGACGACGCCCCGGTCCAGAACCAGCGGAAGCTCACCGTCCTGCCGTCGAAGGACGCCTTCGCGTCGTACGCCTTGAACTGGCGCGGCGCCTCGGGCGCGGCCACCAGATGACGCTCAACCGGACCAGCGCCGCCCAGCAGCGGCCGCAGCTCGTCGACGTAGTACTCGGCCAGCGTCTCCCGCTCGGCGGGCAGCACCAGCCGGTACGGGTCGCACGTCTCCTTCAGCTGCCCGGCCGCCGCATCCAGCAGCGGATCGGCGCCCTCGCGCAGCTCGGCCCGCACCACCACGGTCCCGCGCCGGCCCGGCGCCAGCGTCACGCCCGCGATCGCCTCGAGCGGAACCCGGCGTTCCCCGAGCGCCTGGAAGAGCTTGGGTGTCCGAATCCCCCGTTCGTAGCGGATGAGCACGGAGTCGGACTCGAACTCCCAGGCGGCATGAAATCCGGCCAGTACGTCACCCATGCGGCTCATCGTATGCGTGGTCAGCTCCTTCGTCGCCACCCCGCGCAGACCGTGGTTTCTGCGCCCTCTACGCGCGTCCGGCCGTCGCCGTACCGGACAAACCCGCGCTGCACACGCCGTCTTCGCGTGCGCAGACCACCGACCGGTACGCGCCAACCCCGATCTCCGCGAAGTTCAGCAGGCTCGCGGTGCCGGGCTCGAAGTACCCGGCGTGGCCCTTGGCGCCCTCTGCCGACAGCACCCGCGCGCCGAAGGCGGCCGACACCGGATCGGCGCCGTGCCCGAGCCCGCCGAGCTGGAGGTAGGGCACGTCCTGGATCCAGTCCGTGGTGTCCCGCATCGCCCACACCGTGGCGGAGGTGTGCAGGCCCGCCGCCCTCTCGACGCGCATGCCGGGGCTGGCGGCGGCGACGATGTCGGACACCCGGCGCGGCAGCGCGTGCGCGGCGACCCCGCAGACGACCGAGCCGTAGCTGTGGCAGAACAGGGCGACCCGCGTCCTGCCGGGCAGCGCCCCCAGCAGGGCGTTCAGCCGTACCGCGCCGTCCCTCGCGCGTGTCCCCGTCGCCGAGTCGATGCCGAGCCCGGCCGGTGCCGTGTAGTCGGCCCAGGCGATCACGGCCGTACGCGTCGTCGGGCTGGCGTCCCGCTCGGCCGCGTACAGCGACTTGGCCATGCCGACCGGCGCGGAGTACGGGCGGTAGGTCTTCTGGAAGGTGAGCAGGTCGGTGTCGACGCCGGGGACGATCACCGAGACCCGCCGGGCCCGCGTCAGGTTCCCGAACACCTCGGCGACCCGGCCGCTGCCGTCGGGGTCGAAGGCGAGGATGTGCCGGCCGCGCTGGAGCAGCGACTCGTAGCGGTGCATACGGCGGCCCGCTTCCTGCTGCCCGGCGGGCGAGAGACGGCTGTCGTGCATGCGTCGCATCTCGACCTTGCGCTGGGAGTCCAGCGCGAGACGGTTGGCGCGGTAGCGCAGGGCGACGGGGGCGCCGTTCATGTTGCCGACCGCGAGCGGGTAGCGGCGGGCGAGCAGCGCGCGTTCCTGTGCGGTGAGCGAGGCGAAGAAGCGGGCCAGGCGCGTGGGGGAGGCGTCCGCGTCCGGCAGGCCGTGGCCGTGTATCCGGCCGTGCTCCCACGAGGACAGCGAGGCCTGGAGCGGGGTCTTCGCGCCGTGGCTGCGCAGGGCGGTCCAGCCGGTGGTCGCCAGCATCACGAAGACGACGGCCAGCGCGAGCAGTGCGCGCCAGACGTTCAGTTGCGGGGAGGTGTCGAAGGAAGTCACTGGGAGGACACACTAGGAGAACGAGGGGGTCTCGCGTGAGCCGAGTGACAGGTATCACGTTTCGATAAACGTGGCGGTGCCGTGGTGTGTCTCAGCGTGTCCGCCAGTTCTCCGTGAGTGCGGGTCCCACCTGTTCGAGGTGCGAGATCGTCAACGCGCGCATGGCCTCCAGGCTGAAGTCCTCGCCCGTGCTCCACTGCCGCTCGGTCACCCGCATCACCCCGCCGAACACCGCCACCGCCAGCCGCGGCCGCGGATCGGCGTCCACGTCCAGGCCCTCGCGCTCGGCCAGCACCCGCGCCATGGCCTCCTCGATCTCCATGTTGCGCCGCAGATGGGCGGCGAGCAGGACCGGGGTCGACTCGATCACCCGGTACATGCGCAGGTACAGCTCGACGGGTACGACGGCCTCGATCACCTCGTTCAGGGTCTGCCAGCCCTCCAGGACCGCCTGCTTGAGCGCCTCCATCGGCGCTTCCGCGGCCGGCCGCTCGCGCACCGCCTCCACGAACCGGGCCACCACCAGCTCCTGCAGGGCGAGGGCGGCCTCCTCCTTGCCCGCGTAGTAGCGGAAGAAGGTGCGCTGGGAGACGTCGACGGCCTCGGCGATGTCGTCGACGGTCGTCCGCTCGTAGCCGCGTGTGGTGAACAGTTCGACGGCGGCCCGCAGCAGCGCGTCCCTGGTGCGCTGTTTCTTGCGCTCGCGGAGTGTCTCCATACGCGTCAGTTACCGACTTGTGAACTGGTTTGTCAATTGTCAGCGGCTGACACTAGATTCGAACGCATGACTAGTCAGACCATCGGCACGACGGGGTCGGGGGGCCAGGCGCCACAAGCCCCGTCGGAGGGGACGCCGCGGTCCTCGGGGCTCCGCGGCCACCCCTGGTTCACCCTGATCACCGTGGCCGTCGGCGTCATGATGGTGGCCCTGGACGGCACCATCGTGGCCATCGCCAACCCGGCCATCCAGAAGGACCTCAAGGCGAGCTTCGCCGACGTCCAGTGGATCACCAACGGCTACTTCCTGGCCCTCGCGGTCTCCCTGATCACCGCGGGCAAGCTCGGCGACCGCTTCGGCCACCGGCAGACCTTCCTGATCGGCGTGACCGGCTTCGCCGCCGCCTCGGGCGCCATCGGCCTGTCGAACAGCATCGCCGCGGTCGTCACCTTCCGCGTCTTCCAGGGCCTGTTCGGCGCCCTGCTGATGCCGGCCGCGCTGGGCCTGCTGCGGGCGACCTTCCCGGCCGAGAAGCTGAACATGGCGATCGGCATCTGGGGCATGGTCATCGGCGCCTCCACTGCGGGCGGCCCGATCCTCGGCGGTGTCCTCGTCGAGCACGTCAACTGGCAGTCGGTGTTCTTCATCAACGTGCCGGTCGGCGCGATCGCCCTGGTCCTGGGCCTGCTGATCCTGCTCGACCACCGCGCCGAGAACGCCCCGCGCTCCTTCGACCTGCTGGGCATCGGCCTGCTGTCGGCCGCCATGTTCTGCCTGGTCTGGGCCCTGATCAAGGCGCCGAGCTGGGGCTGGGGCGACGGCAGGACGTGGACCTTCATAGCCGCGTCGGTCCTCGGCTTCGCCCTCTTCTCCTTCTGGGAGACGAAGGTCAAGGAGCCGCTGATCCCGCTCGGCCTGTTCCGCTCGATCCCGCTGTCCGCGGGCGTGGTCCTCATGGTCCTGATGGCCATCGCGTTCATGGGCGGCCTGTTCTTCGTGACGTTCTACCTGCAGAACGTGCACGGGATGAGCCCCATCGACGCCGGTCTGCACCTGCTGCCGCTCACCGGCATGATGATCGTCGGCTCGCCGCTCGCGGGCTTCGCGATCACCAGGCTCGGCCCGCGCGTCCCGCTGGCCGGCGGCATGATCGCGACCGCGGTCGCCATGTACGGCATGTCGACGCTCGAGGTGGACACCGGCAGCGGCGTGATGTCGATCTGGTTCGGCCTGCTCGGCCTCGGCCTCGCGCCGGTCATGGTGGGCGCCACCGAGGTCATCGTCGGCAACGCCCCCATGGAGCTGTCCGGCGTCGCCGGCGGGCTGCAGCAGGCGGCGATGCAGATCGGCGGCAGCCTCGGTACGGCGGTGCTGGGCGCGGTCATGGCCTCCAAGGTCGACAACGACCTCGCGGTCAACTGGAAGGGCGCCGGCCTGCCGCCGCTCACCCCGGCCCAGCTGCACCAGGCCTCGGAGGCGGTCCAGGTCGGCGTCGCCCCTGTCGCCAAGGGCACTCCGGCGCCGATCGTCGCGAAGATCACGGACGTCGCGCACGACACGTTCATCTCGGGCATGAGCCTGGCCTCGCTGGTGGCCTGCGGGGTCGCGGCCGTGGCCGTCCTCGTCGCCCTGCTCACCAAGCGCGGCGAGAACGCGGAGGCGGGCGCGGGCGTCGGCCACATCTGAGCAGCCGGAGACCTGACGCGACTTCAACGGACTTCCCCTATCAGGGTGAAGACGCTAAAGATCCCTCCCCTTCGGCGCGCGCCGCAGGTCACAGTGGGTCAAGCCCTCCGCAAGGGGGCGACCGGTGCTGCGGCGCGCTGCCGGAGGGGGACAGCGCGCCGACAGACCGGTGACACGGCCGGTGATTAGGAGCCGCACCGGGGGTACCCGCTTGCTTGAACCCCGAACAGACCCCGGGGTTCAGGGAGTTGATGATGGCGGGCTTCGGACATGGAACGCGCAGGTACCCCCGCTCACGTGGCCGGACGTGGTCACGGACCGGGCCGGATCGCGCGACGCTCGGAATCATCGGAGTCATCTGCGCGGTCGCCGGGTTCTTCGTGCTGGGGATCATCCTCGGACCCGTCGCGGTCGTCTGTGGTTGGCTTGCCATGGGCCGCAGCTGGGCGGGCAGTCGTCCGGTGCCGGCCCTGGTCGCCTTCGTACTGGGCGCCATCGACACGCTCTTGGCCATCGTCTGGTTGGCGGGAGCGGCGACCCCGGGCAACGGTCTGTTCTGACCCGGGGCGAGTGAGGGAGGGACCCCCGGTTTGATGGGCCGGGGGTCCACCCACGCCCCGGCGGCCTCACAGCCTGTCGGAGACCTCTTTCAGGGCCGCCACCTCGGCTCTGAGGGCTCGGACCTCCTCCGTAAGGGCCTGGATGGCTGCCGTCTGGCGTTGTTCCTCCGCGTCGTCCTTCTCGAAGCGGGCCAGGAACCAGGCGGCGATGTTCGCGGTGACCACACCCAGCAGGGCGATGCCGGACAGCATCAGGCCGACGGCGATCATGCGGCCCAGCCCGGTGGTCGGAGCGTGGTCGCCGTACCCGACGGTCGTCATGGTCGTGAACGACCACCACAGCGCGTCACCCAGCGTCCGGATGTTCCCGTCCGGCGAGTCGCGCTCGACCGACAGCACGGCCAGCGAGCCGAACATCAAAAGGCCGACGACCGCCCCGCCGACGTACGTCGTCAGCCGGATCTGGTTGGCCATCCGGGCCCGACGGCCCACCAGCAGCAGCGTCGCGACCATGCGCAACAGCCGCAGTGGCTGCAGGATCGGCAGCACGACCGCGCACAGGTCCAGCCAGTGCCGGCGCACGAACCGGCCACGGTGCTCGGCGAGCGCCAGTCGTGCCAGGTAGTCCGCGGCGAACGTCCCCCACACCACCCACTCGATCACGGTGCACCACTGCGTCAGCGTGTGGCCCGCCGAGTGATCCACGATCGGCACGGCGTACGCGACGGCGAACAGCACGGTCAGCGCCAGCAGCGGCCGCTGCGTCCGGTGTTCCCAGCGCGCCTGCGCCGTTTGTCGCTCCATGCCCGCATCGTAGGGAAACGGTGAGGGGCGACGGGACCACAGCCCGCCGCCCCTCACCGCTCGACACCGCGCGAGCTACGCGTCGCCGCCCGCGACCCCCGGGTCCGCCGCCGACGCGTCCAGCAGCTGGTACCGGTCGATCGCCTGCTTCAGCACCGACCGGTCGACCTTGCCCTCCTTGGCCAGCTCGGTCAGCACCGCCACCACGATCGACTGCGCGTCGATGTGGAAGAACCGCCGCGCCGCACCCCGCGTGTCCGCGAAGCCGAAGCCGTCCGCACCCAGCGACTGGTACGTCCCCGGCACCCACCGAGCGATCTGGTCCGGCACCGACCGCATCCAGTCGGACACCGCCACGAACGGCCCCTGCGCCCCCGACAGCTTGCGCGTCACGTACGGCACCCGCTGCTCCTCCTCGGGGTGCAGCAGGTTGTGCTCCTCGCACTCCACGGCCTCGCGCCGCAGCTCGTTCCAGGAGGTCGCCGACCAGACGGCCGCCTTGACGTTCCACTCCTCGGCGAGGATCCGCTGCGCCTCCACCGCCCACGGCACCGCCACACCGGACGCCATGATCTGCGCGGGGATCGACCCGGAGGCGCCCTCGGAGAGGCGGTGGACGCCCTTGAGGATGCCCTCGACGTCCACGTCCGCCGGCTCGGCGGGGTGCTGGATGGGCTCGTTGTAGACGGTCAGGTAGTAGAAGACGTCCTCGCCGTGCGGGTGCTCCTCGTCGCCGCCGTACATCCGCCGCAGACCGTCCTGCACGATGTACGCGATCTCGTACGAGTACGCCGGGTCGTAGGCGACACAGCCCGGGTTGGTCGAGGCGAGCAGCTGCGAGTGGCCGTCGGCGTGCTGCAGCCCCTCACCGGTCAGCGTCGTACGCCCGGCGGTCGCACCCAGTACGAAACCGCGCGCCAGCTGGTCGGACATCTGCCAGAACTGGTCACCCGTGCGCTGGAAACCGAACATCGAGTAGAAGACGTAGACCGGGATGAGTGGTTCGCCGTGCGTGGCGTACGCCGAGCCCGCGGCGATGAGCGAGGCCGTGCAACCCGCCTCGGAGATGCCGTCGTGCAGCATCTGCCCGGTCGGCGACTCCTTGTACGCGAGCAGCAGGTCCCGGTCCACGGCCTCGTACTGCTGGCCGAGCGGGTTGTAGATCTTCGCGCTCGGGAAGAACGAGTCCATGCCGAAGGTGCGGTACTCGTCCGGCGCGATCAGCACGAACCGCTTGCCGAACTCCTTGTCCCGCATGAGGTCCTTGAGCAGGCGGACGAAGGCCATGGTCGTCGCGATCGACTGCTGACCGGAGCCCTTCTTCACGGTCGCGTACGTCTTGTCGTCCGGCAGCGGCAGCGGCTTGGAGCGCACGACACGCGTCGGGACGTACCCCCCGCACTGCTTGCGCTGGTCGTGCATGTACTGGATCTCTTCGGAGTTCCGGCCCGGGTGGTAGTACGGCGGCAGCCCGGACTCCAGTTCCTTGTCGGAGATCGGCAGGTGCAGCCGGTCCCGGAAGCGCTTGAGGTCGTCGACCGTCAGCTTCTTCATCTGGTGCGTGGCGTTGCGGCCCTCGAAGTTCGGGCCCAGCGTCCAGCCCTTGATCGTCTTGGCCAGGATCACCGTCGGCTGGCCCTTGTGCGCCTTGGCCGCCGAGAATGCCGCGAAGATCTTCTTGTGGTCGTGACCGCCGCGGCCCAGGTGCAGGATCTGGTCGTCGGTCATGTGCTCGACCATCGCGCGCAGCCGCTGGTCGTCGCCGAAGAAGTGCTCGCGGATGTACGCGCCGGACTCGGTGGCGTACGTCTGGAACTGGCCGTCAGGCGTGGTGTTCATCCGGTTGACCAGGATGCCGTCGCGGTCCTGGGCGAGCAGCGGATCCCAGGAGCGGTCCCAGATCAGCTTGATCACGTTCCAGCCGGCGCCCCGGAAGACCGACTCCAGCTCCTGGATGATCTTGCCGTTGCCGCGGACCGGGCCGTCGAGGCGCTGCAGGTTGCAGTTGACGACGAAGGTCAGGTTGTCCAGGCCCTCGCGGGCGGCGATGGACAGCTGGCCCAGCGACTCCGGCTCGTCCATCTCGCCGTCGCCGAGGAACGCCCACACGTGCGACTTCGAGGTGTCGGCGATCCCGCGCGCCTGCATGTAGCGGTTCATCCGCGCCTGGTAGATCGCGCCGATCGGGCCGAGGCCCATCGAGACGGTCGGGAACTCCCAGAAGTCCGGCATCGACCGCGGGTGCGGGTACGAGGACAGCCCGTGCGGCGCCTTCGACTTCTCCTGGCGGAAGCCGTCCAGCTGCTCCTCTGTCAGCCGGTCGAGCAGGTACGCGCGCGCGTAGATGCCGGGCGAGGCGTGCCCCTGGAAGAAGACCTGGTCGCCGCCGAGGCCGTCGTCCTTGCCGCGGAAGAAGTGGTTGAAGCCGACGTCGTAGAGGGACGCCGAGGAGGCGAAGGTGGCGATGTGACCGCCGACCCCGATGCCGGGACGCTGGGCGCGGGAGACCATCACCGCGGCGTTCCAGCGCGTGGCGTTGAGGACCTTGCGCTCGATCTCCTCGTTGCCCGGGAAGAACGGCTCGCTCTTGGTGGGGATCGTGTTGACGTAGTCCGTGCTGCGCATCTCCGGCACGGCCACGCGCTTCTCGCGGGCCCGCTCGATCAGCCGCAGCATCAGATAGCGGGCCCGCTCCCGGCCCCGCTCGTCGACGGCGGCGTCGAGGGAGTCGAGCCACTCCTGGGTTTCCTCGGGGTCGAAGTCAGGAACCTGACTCGGAAGGCCGCCAATGATGATCGGGTTGCGATCGGATCCGGAAGCCACGCTGTTCCTTACCTGTCAGAGGGCTGTTTTGAGCTGCTTTTCGGTATGCCTGCACCGTTCCCCATCGTGGACCTCGGGAAAGCAAACGTCATCTCTACTGTGGGGTAACCGGGGCACCCGCCGATTCGGCCGGGTTCCCAATGCCGCAAAGGGGGCACAAAGGTGTGGTGTAGGTCACTCGGGGCGTGGGCGGCGTGCGCGGAGTTGGGGTGACACGGCCAGGAACGTCACCGTTTCGGCGGTCTGAACGGCCGGGTACTTGCGCGATCCGTCCCGCCCGTGTGGACTACGGCCAACGCTTCGCGCACGCGCGTGGCTGAACTCCCCCCGAGGGGGGACCCCCGTTCCAAGACATGATCAGGAGGCAACCCGTGAGCGCGACCGCGGACCACGCGGAGACGAGCCCTGCCGTAAGGCTGGGGTTCCAGCCCGAGCAGGTGGTCCAGGAGATCGGCTACGACGACGACGTAGACCAGGAACTCCGCGAGTCCATCGAGGAAGTCATCGGCAGCGACCTGGTGGACGAGGACTACGACGACGTCGCCGATGCCGTGGTGCTCTGGTTCCGCGACGAGGACGGCGACCTGACGGATGCGCTGGTGGACGCCACCACGTACATCGAAGAAGGCGGCTCGATCCTGCTCCTCACGCCGAAGACCGGCCGTGACGGCTACGTGGAGCCGAGCGACATCTCCGAAGCCGCGACGACGGCGGGGCTGTCCGCCTCCAAGAGCGTCAGCGTGGGCAAGGACTGGAGTGGCAGCCGGCTGGTGACGCCCAAGGCCGCCAAGTCCAAGAAGTAGTAGCCCCATCGGGACGGGCCGGGACTCCTCGGCCCGTCCATCGGCCCTTTCCGGGCGCTGCGTAGGGTGGGAGCCACCCGAACAGCCCTACGGAAAGGGACGTACTTCGATGGCGATCCAGGTCGGCGACAAGGCCCCTGACTTCGAGCTCAAGGACAACCACGGCCGCGCCGTGAAGCTCTCCGACTTCCGCGGCGAGAAGAACGTGGTCCTGCTCTTCTACCCCTTCGCCTTCACCGGTGTGTGCACCGGGGAGCTGTGCGAGGTGCGCGACAACCTGCCGAAGTTCGAGGACCGCGACACGCAGGTGCTCGCCGTCTCCAACGACTCCATCCACACCCTGCGCGTCTTCGCCGAGCAGGAGGGCCTCGAGTACCCGCTGCTGAGCGACTTCTGGCCGCACGGCGAGGTCTCCCGTGCCTACGGCGTCTTCGCCGAGGACAAGGGCTGCGCGGTGCGCGGCACCTTCGTCATCGACAAGGAGGGCGTCGTGCGCTGGACCGTCGTCAACGCCCTGCCGGACGCCCGCGACCTCGCCGAGTACGTGAAGGCGCTCGACACCCTGTGATTCTCAGGTCCCAGGGCCTGCGTGGGACGGGAACCCGTCACTAGGATCGATTCGTTGATCCGATGTCATACGACGCACGGCGGGGCTCCCCGCCCCTGGACACCAATGGAGGACTCGTGGGAGTCAGCCTCAGCAAGGGCGGCAACGTATCGCTGACCAAGGAGGCCCCGGGCCTGACCGCGGTCATCGTCGGACTGGGGTGGGACGTCCGCACCACGACCGGCACGGACTTCGACCTCGACGCCAGCGCACTGCTGCTGAACAACTCCGGCAAGGTCGGCAACGACCAGAACTTCGTCTTCTTCAACAACCTCAAGAGCCCCGACGGCTCGGTGGAGCACACCGGCGACAACCTCACCGGTGAGGGCGAGGGCGACGACGAGCAGATCAAGGTCAACCTCGCGGGCGTCCCCGCGGACGTCGACAAGATCGTCTTCCCGGTCTCGATCTACGACGCCGAGAACCGCCAGCAGTCCTTCGGCCAGGTCCGCAACGCGTTCATCCGCGTCATCAACCAGGCCGGTGGACAGGAGATCGCCCGGTACGACCTCAGCGAGGACGCCTCCACGGAGACCGCCATGGTCTTCGGCGAGTTGTACCGCAACGGCGCGGAGTGGAAGTTCCGCGCCATCGGCCAGGGCTACGCCTCGGGCCTGCGGGGTATCGCGCAGGACTTCGGCGTCAACGTCTGAGCGACGCCTCGACGGCTCTCACCCGCCGGCGCCGCACCGTTCGCGTGCGGCGCCGGCGGGTGCCCCCTTCCGGGGGAGCGCAGGACAACCAAACACGCACCATCTCGGGGAGGACCAGCATCATGGGCGTCACGCTCGCCAAGGGGGGCAACGTCTCCCTGTCCAAGGCCGCACCCAATCTCACGCAGGTGATGATCGGGCTCGGCTGGGACGCTCGCTCCACCACCGGAGCCGACTTCGACCTCGACGCCAGCGCCCTGCTGTGCAGCGGCGGCCGGGTGCTGGGCGACGAGTGGTTCATCTTCTACAACCAGCTCAAGAGCCCCGACGGCTCGGTGGAGCACACCGGCGACAACCTCACCGGTGAGGGCGAGGGTGACGACGAGTCGATCCTGATCGACCTCTCCAAGGTGCCCGCCCAGTGCGACAAGATCGTCTTCCCGGTCTCGATCCACATGGCCGACGAGCGGGGCCAGACGTTCGGCCAGGTCAGCAACGCCTTCATCCGGGTCGTCAACCAGGCCGACGGGCAGGAGCTCGCCCGCTACGACCTGAGCGAGGACGCCGGCACGGAGACCGCCATGATCTTCGGCGAGGTCTACCGCTACCACGGCGAGTGGAAGTTCCGCGCGGTCGGCCAGGGATACGCGTCCGGGCTGCGGGGCATCGCCCTGGACTTCGGGGTCAACGTCTCATAACGCGATATGAGCAAAAGACCGGGGCAGGGTGGGGTACAGAGGGGTGCCGACTAGACTTCGGCTTCAAAGTTTCGTAAAGCCGAGTGCGGCACGGGGGAAACCCGTACACGTACGGATTGGGTAGCCAGTGCTTCTGAAAACCTTCGGCTGGTCGTTCGCGGTCACCGCGCTCGGCCTGGTCGCTGCGGTCTTCTACGGGGGGTGGGAGGCCTTCGGCATCGTGGCGATCCTCTCCGTCCTGGAGATCTCGCTGTCCTTCGACAACGCGGTGGTCAACGCCGGGATCCTGAAGAAGATGAACGCCTTCTGGCAGAAGATCTTCCTCACGGTCGGCGTGCTCATCGCGGTGTTCGGTATGCGGCTGGTCTTCCCGGTCGTCATCGTGGCGGTCACCGCCAAGCTGAATCCGATCGACGCCGTCAACCTGGCCCTGACCGACAAGGACCAGTACCAGCAGCTGGTCACCGACGCCCACCCGGCGATCGCCGCCTTCGGTGGCATGTTCCTGCTGATGATCTTCCTGGACTTCATCTTCGAGGACCGCGACATCCAGTGGCTGCGCTGGATCGAGCGCCCGCTGGCCAAGCTCGGCAAGGTCGACATGCTGTCGGTCTGCATCGCCCTGATCGTCCTGCTGATCACCTCCTTCACCTTCGCCACCCACGCCCACCAGCACGGCGGCGCGCACGCCGACAAGGCGCAGACGGTGCTGATCTCCGGCATCGCGGGCCTGATCACCTACATGGTCGTCGGCGGCCTGTCCGGCTACTTCGAGGACAAGCTGGAGGAAGAGGAGGAGCGCGAGCACGAGGAGGAGGAGCGCGCCGAGCGCGAGGGCAAGCCCAAATCGGCGGTGCTGCTGGCCGGCCAGGCCGCGTTCTTCATGTTCCTCTACCTGGAGGTCCTGGACGCCTCCTTCTCCTTCGACGGCGTGATCGGCGCGTTCGCCATCACCAACGACATCGTGCTGATGGCGCTGGGCCTGGGCATCGGCGCCATGTACGTCCGGTCGCTGACGGTCTACCTCGTCCGCCAGGGCACCCTCGACGACTACGTCTACCTGGAGCACGGCGCCCACTACGCGATCGGCGCCCTGGCCGTGATCCTCATGGTCACCATCCAGTACGAGATCAACGAGGTCATCACCGGCCTGGTCGGCGTCGTCCTGATCGCCTGGTCCTTCTGGTCCTCCGTGCGCCGCAACAAAGCACTCGCGGCCGCCGAGGGAAAAGCCGAGGGCTCGGACGAGAAGACTGAAGTCTCGTCCGGGGTGTGACGCGCCCTCGGGTGAGGAACGCTCTGAGCGGGGCGGCCGGTCTCCGGCCGCCCCGTCGGTCATGTCGGCCGGCCCTCTCGCGGCCGGTCGTTCCAGGTGAGACGTGGGGGCGGGAATGGGTTTCTTCGACGGCCTGCTGGGATCGCGTACGGCGGACTTCGACTCCGGCAGCGCGGCCACGAACTCCATCGAGCTGACCAAACGGCACCACCAGGTCTCCCTCACCAAGCAGGGAGCGGCGACCGGGCACCTGCGGGTCAACCTGAGCTGGAGGATGCGCACCTCCGACATAGGCGGCTCGCAGCGGGAGTCCCTGCTGCGGCACCCCTTCAAGGCGCTGAGGCCGCCGGAGGTCATGGGACACAGCCAGAGCATGGTCAACGTCGACCTCGACCTGGGCTGCCTGTACGAGCTGACCGACGGCACCAAGGGGGTCGTCCAGCCCCTCGGCGGCTACCTCGGGGACGTCAACGCGCCGCCGTACGTCAAGCTCAGCGGCGACGACCGGTTCGGGTCGGGCTCCGGCGAGGACATGTACATCAACCTCGACCACCGGGACGCCATCAAGCGGCTGCTGGTGTTCGTGTACATCTACGACCAGACACCGGCGTTCGACCGCACGCACGCGATCGTGACGCTGTACCCGAGCAACGGGCCCCGCATCGAGATCCACCTCGACGAGCGCCATCCGCAGGCCCGCTCGTGCGCGGTGGTGATGATCGAGAACGTGAAGGGCGAACTCGTCGTCCGGCGCGAGGTGAAGTTCGTCTACGGGTTCCAGGCCGAGCTGGACCGCCTGTACGGGTGGGGCCTTCAGTGGGGGCGCGGCTACAAGGCCAAGGCCGAGCGCTGAGTGCCCCCGGTGGCGTTCCGCCTACCGCCCGATGAACTGCGGGCCCTGCGGCGGGAGCCGGAAGTCCGGGTTCGGGAGCGTAGTGACCTGGGGCGGATAGCCGTAGCCGGTCTGGGCGCCCGCCGTCGCCGGGGCGGGCTGCGGGTAGCCGTACGCCGGCTGGGTCGCGGGGGCCGGCTGCGGGTAACCGTAGGCCGGCTGGGACGGGACCGCCGTGGGCTGCTCCGGAGGCAGCGGCTGGGCGGGGGAGGTGGCGGCCGGCTGGGGGTGCGCGGCGTCCGGCTCCGACTCGTCGACCGAGATGCCGTAGTCCGTGGCCAGGCCCTTCAGGCCGTCCGCGTAGCCCTCGCCGAGGGCACGGAACTTCCACGTGTCGTCGCGGCGGTAGAGCTCGCCGCAGATCAGGGCCGTCTCGCCGCCCGTCTCGGGCTTGATGTCGAAGGAGATCAGCGGCTCGCCGTCGGCGGTCCGGGCGTCGTACAGCAGGATGCGCAGGCCCGGGACGCGGCCGAAGGGGACGTCCTCCGCCGATGCGACCAGAAGAATCCGGCTGACATCGCTCTCGACTCCGGCCAGATCCGTCTGGATCGTGTCGGTGGGACCATCGGCGAGCCGTTTCTTGCCGAGCCACCAGATCTTCCCGGAGGGGTGCCGGGGCTGGTTGTAGAAGACGAAGTCCTCGTCGGAGCGCACACGACCGTCGGGACCGAGGAGCAACGCCGAGGCGTCGACGTCCGGGACCCCCTGCCCGGGCGTCCAGCGCAGCACCGCTCGGACCGTGGTGGTCTCGAGCGGGACGTTCGACCCCTTCAGCATCGCGTGCGTCATGCGGTCATCCTGCCCTCTCGGTCCTGGTCACGACAACGCGGGGTGGGGGTCCCGTCGGGCGTGCCGGTCATGTGTGGAATCGCCGTCGACATGGCCCGGTTACCAGAAATTCATGGCCTGCGGGAACCCCTGACACGGGTTTGTACGTACTATTACCGGCCACCTGTTTACCCAATCCACATTCTTGTCCTGCGTCTCGGGGGAGTTCCATGCGTCATTTCGGGCACATCGCCCCGGAGGTGCGCGGGCGCCTCTTCCACCAGCAGCCCTGCGAGTTCGGCACGGACTCCCCGGCCCGCACGCTCTCCGCGGCCCTCGGCGCCACGCTGTACAGCCCGGCCACCCGGCCGCGGCTCGCCGACGACATCGTCAAGCAGGCGGGCCTCGGCGTGGTCTCCATGGTGCTGTGCCTGGAGGACTCCATAGACGACGCCGACGTGGTGGCCGGCGAGGAGAACCTCGTACGCCAGTTCGCGGAGCTGGACGCGCGGGCCGGCGCGGGCGCCGATGTGCCGCTGCTGTTCATCCGGGTGCGCACGCCCGAGCAGATTCCCGACCTGGTACGACGACTCGGCGCCACCGTCCGGCTGCTGTCCGGGTTCGTCTTCCCGAAGTTCACCGAGGAGCGCGGCATCCCCTTCCTGGAGGCCCTCGCCGGCGCCGAGGCCGCGAGCGGGCGGCGGCTGTTCGGGATGCCGGTGCTGGAGACGCCGGAGCTGATGTACCGCGAGACGCGCGTGGACGCCCTGGAGGGCATCGCCCGCTCCGTGGAGAAGTACCGCGACCGCGTGCTCGCGCTGCGCCTCGGAGTGACCGATTTCTGCTCCTCCTACGGCCTGCGCCGGGCCCCCGACATGACGGCCTACGACGTCCAGATCATCGCCTCCGTGATCGCCGACGTGGTCAACATGCTCGGGCGTGCCGACGGCACCGGGTTCACCGTGACCGGGCCGGTGTGGGAGTACTTCCGCGTCCCGGAGCGCATGTTCAAACCGCTGCTGCGCACCAGCCCGTTCCTTGAGGGGCAGGCCGTCGAACTGCGCGAGAGACTGATCGAGCACGCCATGGACGGTCTGCTGCGGGAGATCTCGCTCGACCAGGCCAACGGTCTGCTGGGCAAGACCTGCATCCACCCCACCCATGTCCTGCCCGTGCACGCGCTGTCCGTGGTCAGCCACGAGGAGTTCAGCGACGCCGCGGACATTCTGCGGCCCGGGCGGGGCGGCGGGGGAGTGCTCAGGTCGTCGTACACGAACAAGATGAACGAGGTGAAGCCGCACCGCGCCTGGGCCGAGCGGACCATGCTGCGGGCCGAGGTCTTCGGCGTCGCGCGCGAGGACGTCAGCTTCGTGGATCTGCTCGCCGCCGGCATACCCGGCTGAACCTCACCGACCAGGGAATCATGATCAACGCAGTGAACGACGGGGTGTGGTCCGGGACCTGGGTCGCCGAGCGGCTCGGGCTCGAACTCATGGGCGACGACGAGCTCACCGACCTGCTGGGGCTGGCGCTGCGCCGCAACCCCAAGCGGGCGCATCTGCTCGTCTCCAACGTGCTCGGCAAGCACGTACCGCAGTCGCCGTCGGTGGTGTACGGCTACGGGTTCGCCCTGGGTCGCAGGGTGCGGGAGCTGCTGGGCGCCGAGGAGGCGGGCGAGGCGGTGGTCCTCGGTTACGCGGAGACGGCGACCGGGCTGGGCCACTCCGTCGCGGACGGCATCGGCTCCGCCCCCTACCTCCACTCCACCCGCCGCCCGGTCGCCGGTGTGACGGCGGCGGGCGGCTTCGAGGAGTCCCACTCCCACGCCACCTCGCACCTCCTCCTGCCGGAGAACCCCGCGCTGCTGGCAGGAGACGGGCCTCTGGTGCTGGTCGACGACGAGTTCTCCACGGGGAACACGGTGCTCAACACCGTGCGGGACCTTCACGGGCGGTACCCCAGGGGCCGGTACGTGGTCGTCGCCCTGGTCGACATGCGCTCGGCCGCGGACGCGGGGCGCCTGGAGGAGTTCGCGCGGGAGATAGGCGCCAGGGTCGACCTGGTGGCGGCTGCCTCGGGGACGGTACGGCTGCCGGAGGGGGTGCTGGAGAAGGGGCAGGCCCTTGTCGCCCGGCACGAGGCAGAGGATGCCGCCCGGGGTGCTGCGGGCGCGTCGGGGCCGATCGCGCAGTTCCCCGCGCCCCTTGAGGGCGTTGCCGAGACCGTGCCCGACGAGGCGCACCACTCCGAGGCGCAGGCCCTTACGGCCGACGCCCACGGCAACCCCCCAGGGGCGCGGGGAACTGCGCGACTGGCCACGGACAACCCGCGCCCGGCATCCGACCGCACCGGGCAGACGCGATCCGTGTCCGCCCCCACCCACCCGCACCCGGCCGTCAGGCGTGTGGACCTGATGTGGCCCCGCGACCTCCCCGACGGCGGCCGGCACGGGTTCACCCCCGCGCATCGGGCCCGCCTCGAATCCGCCCTGCCCGCCATGGTCGCCCGCCTGGCCGACGCGCTCCCCGAAGGGGCCCGGCGCGTGCATGTGCTCGGGTTCGAGGAGCTGATGTACGCCCCCCTGCGCCTGGCCCGCGAGCTGGAGCAGGTCGTCCAGGGCGTCGAGGTGCGGTACTCGACCACCACCCGTTCGCCCGTCCTCGCCGTCGACGACCCCGGTTACGCGATACGCAGCCGGATAACCTTCCCCGCCCACGACGACCCCGCCGACGGCCCCGGCGAACGCTACGCCTACAACGTCGCCGGCGCCGGCTTCGACGCGGTCGTCGCCGTGGTCGACTCGGCCGCGGACACCCCCGAACTGCACGCTCCCGAGGGCCTGTTGGCCCAGCTCGCCCTCCACACCCCGCACGTACTGCTCGCGGTCGTGCCCTCGTACGTCCCCGAAAGGCCATCCATGCTGCCCGAGCCCCTCCGCGGCCCCGCCTTCTCCTCGTACGCGCCCGAGGAGGTCGGCTGGCTGCTGCAGGACCTCTCGGACGTGACGCTGGAGGCGCCGACCGAGGAGCGGGAGGAGGCCATCCAGAGCGGCGGCGCGCACTACGCCGAGTCGCTGCCGGTCGAGTACCAGCCCAGCGAGCAGTACCAGGAGCTGTTCCACGCGGCGTTGGGCACGACGGCCACCCGGATCGCTCAGGCCGTCGGCGCCGTCACCGAGCTGGTGCTCGCCGAGCGGTCGCCCCGCCCGGTCCTCGTCTCGCTCGCCCGCGCGGGCACCCCCGTGGGCGTGCTGATGCGCCGCTGGGCGCAGTTCCGGCACGGCCTCGAACTGCCGCACTACGCCGTGTCGATCGTCCGCGGCCGCGGCATCGACGCCAACGCCCTGCGCTGGCTGGCCGCCCACCACGACCCCGCCGACGTCGTGTTCGTCGACGGCTGGACCGGAAAGGGCGCCATCACCCGCGAACTCGCCGACGCCATCGAGGAGTTCGAGGCGTCCGACGGCATCACCGGCTTCGACCCGGAGATCGCGGTGCTGGCCGACCCGGGCTCGTGCGTGCGGACGTACGGCACCAGGGAGGACTTCCTGATCCCCTCCGCCTGCCTCAACTCCACCGTCTCCGGACTGATCTCCCGCACGGTCCTGCGCGCCGACCTGGTCGGCCCGCACGACTTCCACGGCGCCAAGTTCTACCGCGAACTCGCCGGGGCGGACGTCTCCGTGGCCTTCCTCGACGCCGTCGCCGCCTGCTTCCCCGAGGTCACGGAGGCCGTCGACGCGCAGGCGAAGGAACTGCTGTCCGCCGACCGCGCGCCGACCTGGGAGGGCTGGGCGGCCGTGGAGCGGATCAGCGAGGAGTACGGCATCCACGACGTGAACCTCGTCAAGCCCGGCGTCGGCGAGACCACGCGGGTGCTGCTGCGCCGGGTGCCCTGGAAGATCCTGGCGCGGGCCGGGGCGGGCGCCGACCTGGACCACGTACGCCTGCTGGCCGAGCAGCGGGGGGTTCCCGTCGAGGAGGTCGGCGAACTGCCCTACACCTGCGTGGGGTTGATCCACCCCCGCTACACCCGCGGTGCGACGGGCGCCGACGGCAGGGCGGTGAACGTCTGATGCCGGTGCTGGTGGCGAGTGACCTCGACCGTACGCTGATCTACTCCCCGGCGGCCCTCGCGCTGACCATGCCGGACGCGCGGGCGCCCCGGCTGCTGTGCGTCGAGGTGCACGAGAGCAGACCGCTGTCGTTCATGACGGAGACCGCGGCCGGGCTGCTGACCGACCTCGGGGACGCGGCGGTGTTCGTGCCGACGACGACCCGGACCCGTAAGCAGTACCTGCGCATCAACCTGCCGGGCCCGGCGCCGAAGTACGCGATCTGCGCCAACGGCGGGCACCTGATGGTGGACGGCGTGTCCGACCTGGACTGGCACGCCCGGGTCACGGCCCGGCTGGCGGACGAGTGCGCGCCGCTGGACGAGGTGCGCGAGCACCTGCTGGCCAGTGCCGACCCGCTCTGGGTGCGCAAGCACCGCGTCGCCGAGGACCTCTTCGCCTACCTCGTCGTGGAACGCGAACTGCTGCCGGAGGAGTGGGTCAAGGAACTCGCGGTCTGGGCGGAGAACCGCGGCTGGACGGTGTCGCTGCAGGGGCGGAAGATCTACGCCGTCCCCAAGCCGCTGACGAAGAGCGCGGCGATGCGCGAGGTCGCCCGGCGGACCGGCGCGGAGCTGACGCTGGCCGCGGGCGACTCGCTGCTGGACGCCGACCTGCTGCTGGCGGCGGACCGGGGCTGGCGCCCGGGCCACGGTGAACTGGCGGACGCGGCCTGGACGGCCCCGCAGATCGCGGCGCTGCCGGAACGCGGGGTCCTGGCGGGGGAGCGCATCCTGCGGGAGTTTCTGAGGGCGACGCGCGGTACGGCGTCCTGAGCGGCGCACCGCGCCCTCGGGACGGCTAGCCGCAGCACCCTCCGCCGCAGCATCCGCCGCCCCCGCCCCCGCCGCCCCTGGACGCCGGCGCCGACGCGGTCCCGCCCACGGCCACGGTCGACAGGAGCTTCACCGTGTCCTCGTGACCCGCGGGACAGGCGGCGGGGTCGGAGGAGCGGACCATCGGCCGGCTGACTTCGAAGGTGTCGCCGCAGGTGCGGCAGCGGTATTCATAGCGAGGCATAGGAAGAGGTTAGCGGTGGTTCCATATCCCGGGTGTGACTCAACTCTCAAGTCCACCATGTGCCACTGTGGTCGATATGTGCCCGTTCTTAACACAATCGCATGTGGAGAAGATGCGAAGATCATTGATATTTTTCGTCCGTGACCGGGACAGCGCAGAGCAATGGCCGGCCGGGTGACCACCGTCGGCCGCGCCGCCGCCGCGCCGCGCCCAAAACCTCTGCCTGGACGTCTGCCCGGACGGTACTGCGCGAACGCCTCCAGCCGGCCCTCCCGTTCCTGCGCCGCCTGCGCCCCGCCTACCCCCGCCCCGGCCGCATGGGCTGGCAGCGCTGGCTGCCCTCCTGGCGCCAGTGGCTCGGCGGCTTCCTCGGAGCCATCGGCCTGACCGGCCTGTTCCTGGTCGTCGCCTACGCCGCCACGGACATACCCAAGAACCTCAACTCCTACGCCACCCAGCAGGACAACGTCTTCTACTGGTCCGACGGCACCCCCATGGCCCGTACCGGCTGGGTGCAGCGGCAGGCCATGCCGCTGAAGGAGATACCCGAGGACGTCCGCTGGGCCGTGCTCGCCGCCGAGAACGAGAGCTTCTACTCCGACCCCGGCATCTCCTTCAAGGGCATCACCCGCGCGCTCTACCGCACGATCGGCCAGGGCGACACCGAGGGCGGCTCCACCATCACCCAGCAGTACGTCAAGAACGTGTACCTGACGCAGAACCAGACCGTCAGCCGCAAGTTCACCGAGGCGATGATCGCCCTCAAGCTCGACAACCGCATGAGCAAGGACCAGATCCTCGAGGGCTACCTCAACACCAGCTGGTTCGGCCGCGGCACCTACGGCATCCAGCGCGCCGCCCAGGCGTACTACGGCACGGACGTCTCCCACCTCAACGCCAGCCAGGGCGCGTTCCTCGCCTCGCTGCTCAAGGGCGCCGGCCTCTACGACCCCACCCTCTCCGCCGCCAACCACCAGCGGGCCGTGGAGCGCTGGTCGTGGACCCTCGACCGCATGGTCAAGATCGGCAAGCTGACCCCGGCCGAGCGCGCCAAGTACAAGACGTTCCCCGAACCCCGCAAGACCGCCCGCGTCTACGACACCGGCAAGCAGAGCGACTACCTGGTCGAACTCGCCCAGCAGTACGCCAAGAAGTCCGCGAACATCTCCGACAAGCAGTTCGACCTCGGCGGCTACCAGATCTACACCACCTTCGACCGCAAGCGGGAGACCCGGCTCACCGACGCTGTCACCAAGGCCCGCAAGCAGGCCAAGAAGAACGACCCCAAGGCCGCGAAGACCGTCCACTACGGCGCCGCCTCCGTCGCCACCGACGGACGGATCCTCGCCGTCTACGGCGGCCCCGACCACCGTACGCAGGGCTACAACGAGTCCAACGCCACCACCGTCCCCGCCGGCTCGGCCTTCGTGCCCTTCGTCTACGCGGCCGGCCTGGAACACGGCATCCGCAAGACCCGCACCGGACCCAACACCACCGTCACCCCGGAGACCGTCTACGACGGCGACGACGGGACCGTCGTCACCACACCCGAGGGACCGTACTGGGACCGAAGCGGCAAACGGGTCCTCGCCCACAACGACGACGGCAAGTCCTACGGCCAGATCTCCCTGGGCAACGCACTCGCCCAGGGCGTGAACGGGCCGTTCATGCAACTAGGCATGGACACCGGCCTGGACAGGGTGCGCCAGACCGCCGTGGCTGCCGGACTGCTCTCCTCCAGCCTCGGCGCCCAGGTGCCCGCCCTGGCCACCGGCAGCTCCACGCCCAGCGCCATCCGGATGGCCAGCGGATACGCCACCTTCGCCGCCAACGGCATGCACACCGAGCCGTACTCGGTACGCCGCATCACCAAGAACGGCGCCAAGGTCCCCCTGGCCACACCCACCGCCCACCGCGCCATCGACGCCCAGGTCGCCAAGGACGTCTCCGCGGGACTGACCAGCTCCCTGCTCCGCGCCCACCCCACCGTCCCCGCGGTGCGGGCGGGCGGGATGACCGGAATCGCCTCCGACGACAAGGCCGCCTGGTACACAGGCAACACCGACACACTGTCCACCGCCGTCGTCGTCTACCGCATGGACCTCACCAAGTCCCTGGAGCCGCTCCCGCTCAAGGGCATCGCCGGCACACCCACCGGCAGCGTCCCCTACGCCGTGTGGTCGGGCGCCATGGGCTTCGACTGATCACCGAAGCCCGTATCGCCCCCCACTCCCTCGCAGAATGAGCACCGCATGAGCCGCACCGTGCCAGGAGCAAAAGCCAAGGGCCGCCGACGCAAGGAGCGCGCCCCGCGCCGCCCCGCCCGCCCCGAGGTCCTCACCCTCGCCGCCTTCCTCGTCGTGGCCTCCCTGGTCGCGGGCGCCCTGGCCCTCACCCGCCAGGACCATCCCCAGCCCGCCGCCTCCTCACAGCGCTCCGCGAAGGCCAAGCCGAAGTCCGAACCCTCCTGGGACGGGAAGACGAAGATCCTCGGCGACGGCTCCACCTCCTACACGGGCCCGCAGAGCGGCCAGCTGAAGCCCGTGCCGCTCAAGCCGGGGGAGAAGCCGCCCCAGTTCGTCGTCTTCTCCTGGGACGGCGCCCTGGAGGGCAGCGACCACCTCTTCTCCCACTACCGCGAGCTGGCGAAGCAGTACGACGCCCAGATGACCTTCTTCCTCACCGGCATCTACCTGCTGCCCAAGGAGAAGAAGACCCTCTACGAGCCCCCGCTGCACAAGGCCGGCGCCGCGGCCATCGACTACCCCACCGACGAACACGTCCGCACCACCCTGGAGCAGCTCCGCCTCGCCTACAACGAGGGCAACGAGATCGGCACCCACTTCAACGGCCACTTCTGCGACAGCAAGACCAGCGGCAAGTACTGGACCACCGACGAGTGGAAGCAGGAGATCGACCAGTTCTACTCGCTCGTGGAGCACTGGAAGACCAACACCGGCTTCAAGGACATCCCCGCCCTGCCCTTCGACTTCAAGAAGGAGGTCGTCGGCGGCCGCGCCCCCTGCCTGGAGGGCCAGAAGAACCTCCTGAAGGTCATCAAGGACTACGGCTACCGCTACGACGCCTCCTCGCCCGGCGGCTTCCAGATATGGCCCGAGAAGAAGAGCGGCATCTGGGACTTCCCCCTCCAGCTCCTGCCGTACCAGGGCGCCGACTACCAGGGCCTGTCCATGGACTTCAACTTCCTCTACAACCAGTCGGGCGGCGAGACCGACGGCGACCCCGCCGACTACCCCGCGTGGGAGCAGCAGACCGTCGCCTCCTACATGGACGGCTTCAACCGCGTCTACTACGGCAGCCGCGCCCCGCTGTTCATCGGCAACCACTTCGAGGACTGGAACGGCGGCATATACATGAAGGCCGTCGACCAGGTCATCAAGAACGTCTGCACGAAGAAGGGCGTCAAGTGCGTCTCCTTCAAGGAACTGGCCGACTGGCTGGACGTGCAGAAGCCGGAGACCCTCGCACGCCTGCGCGGCCTGGACCCCGCACAGTCGCCCGACTGGTCGACGGTCGTGAAGTAGCGCAAACAGCCACCCCCGAACGTCGAGCGACTCCGACACCCGGATCGGCGTCGACGAATGGTCCTGGTTCACCCACTACGCCCAGCGCAGCCAGGGGCTAAGGCGCGGTGCCGCGTTCCTCGCGGATCTGCGCGACCACCCCCGCCACCGTCCGGCGCACCGCTTCCGTCTCCGTGAGGAAGTGCCAGTAGTCGGGATGGCGGCCCTGCAGCGAGGCGATCGCCCGGTCCAGGCGCGCGACCGAGTCGTCCAACGGCCGCGCGTGCCGCGGATCGGGCGTCGACCGCCCCGACATCGCCAGCCGCTGCGCGTCCCGGATCGCGAACCGCGTCCGCTCGACCTCCTGCTGCGGATCCTTCTGCACGGCGTTCAACCGCTGCAGCCGGTCCCGCGCCGCCGACACCGACTCGTCCGTCGTGTTCAGCAGCGCCCGCACCGTCGACAGCAGCGCCGTCGCGTCCGGCCAGCGCTGGGCGTCACGGGCCGCCTGCGCCTCCTTGAGCTTCGTCTCCGCCTGCCGGACGTTCTCCACCGCGTGCTCGGGCACCTGCTGCAGGTCCTGCCAGCAGGCCGCCGAGAAACGCCGCCGCAGCTCGCTCAGGACCGGCTCGACCTGCCCGGCCCGGGTCGTCAGCGCCTCCGCGCGGGTACGCAGGGAAACCAGCCGGTGGTCGATCTCGGCCGCCTTCTCCGGCAGCCGCTCGGCCTCCACCCGGATCGCCTCGGCCTCCCGCGCCACCCGCTCCGCCCGCTCCAGCGTCTGCGGCAGCCCGTGCTGCCCCGCACCCTGGTTGAGCTTGGTCAGCTCCGGGGCGAGGGCCGCGAGCCGGGCGGCGAGATCGTCCGCCTTCAGCCCCGAACCCCGCACCGAGTCAAGCGCGTTGGAAGCGGCCAGCAAGCCCTGACGGGCCCGCTCCACCGCCGGGGCCAGCCGCGCCAGCTGCGTCTCCGCCTTCCCCAGCAACGGCCCGAGACCCTCGGCGAAACGGTCCAGCTCCCGCTTGACGTTCGCCAGCTCGTCCTTCGCCCGCGTCAGCTCGGTACGCGCCTGCGCCGCGACCGACGCCTCCAGGTCGTCATGGTCCAGATCATGGGCGTCGACCGCGCCGATGTACCGCTGGCTCGCCTCGTCGATACGGCGGCCCAGCGCCTCGAAGTCGGACACGGCCCGGCGCGCGGCCGGAGTGGAGTCCACCGCCGTGATCGTCTCGATCGAGATCCGCAGATCCCGCTGGGCGGTGTCCAGCTCGTAGAACGCGGCCGCCGCGGCGTCCTTGGCGGCCTGCGCCTCCGCCCGCTGCGCCTCGGCCCGCCCGCCGAACCAGCGCCGGGTGCCACCGCCGGCGAACGCGGCCGGCAGCGCGAGCGCGGCCACCAGCGGCAGGGCGAGCAGTGTGAGGGTGTCCGCGAGCGCGTGGCGGTGGCGGTGTGCGCGCGGCACCGACGGCGAGTACGGCTGCGAAGGTGTCGCCGTCACATCCCTCTCCCGTGCTGTCATCCGTCCTGGCGGGTGCCCGATCTCATTCTCCCACCCGTAGAGGACGAACACACGGGCCGGTCAGTTCGCCGTGCGCAGCGTGACTTCACCGTCGTCGGAACGGGCCCTGACGACATGCGAGCTGGAATCGTCACGGGGAACGGACACATGCACCGAACCGTCGCCCGTCCGCGCCGCCACCCGGTACGCGGACCTCGGCAGCGCGATCGTCACGGACCCGTCGCCGCTGCGCGAGTCCACGAGGTCCGGTACGACACCCAGCTCCAGGTGCACCGACCCGTCGCCGGTCTCCGCCCGGACCGTGCGTGAGTCGACCTCGGCGCGCACGGACCCGTCACCGGTGTGCACCTCCAGCGGACCGGTGCAGTCGCCGATCCGCACGGAGCCGTCGCCGGTACTGATGCTCAGCGCGTCCCTGAAGCCACGCGCGCGCACGCTGCCGTCCCCGTCCCGGACCTTCACCGCGACCCCGCGCGGCACCTCGATCCGGTGCCTGGCCGAACAGTCCGCGACGACCCCCGAGCACTTCACCCGCAGCACCAGCCGGTCACCGCGCATCGACCACGTCACCTTAGGGTCGCTGCCGATGGCGACCTTCCCCTGGAACCACCGGGTCACCGCCACCTTCCCCGCCGTGTTCCCGTCCCCTGCGACGATCTCCAGCGCCGAGTCGTCGGAGTCCACGGTCAGTGTCCGCCCCTGCAGTGCGAACGTCCGGTGATCCGGATCCTTGTCGTCCCCCGCGGACGCGCCACAGGCGGTGGCCCCACCGACCAGCACGACAGCGACGACGGCGAGCGCCAACCGGGCACCATTACTACGACCGACCATGACGAGTCCCCCCTGAACCAGACCTACGAAGCCCCTCCGACGCTAGACACCCCGCCCCCCGAACGGGATCCGGACCACCGGCGGATCGGGGGTGGGGATAACCCCCGGGTCGGTGTGCGGATGCGGGTTCCTGCTCCGAACGGGTGACCCTTTCGACGGCGGGTCGTTGGGATGGAGAAGGAATCTTCGGGGCGATCGGGAGGTCATGCGCGGACTGCGGAAGCCGACACCGCCGTACGTGGTCCCCGGTCCTGCGGGGACGGCCGTCCGGACCCGGCTGAGATTGTCGTCCTCCGATGCGACGGTGCTGGCAGAGGTGGGTGTGCTGCTGGGTTCCCTCGCTTCGAGAGACCTCTCGGCGCGCTGCCGGCAGGGCCCGGACTCCGATGCCGCATCCTGGGCCGCCCGCAAGCGCGAACTGTCGGGGGCTTCGTCGGCGCGGTGGGCGGGAAGGCGACGAACGACCAATGGGCGCTGGCCAGACGCGGTCAGGCGGCGGAGCTGGCGTGGTTGCGCCGAGAGATCACGCGCCTCCAGGCCAGGCTCGCCCGACCGGTCGGCGCGAAGGCAGACCGGCGGCACGGGCTGGTGCGTGGCTGCGCCACCCGCTCGGAGTGGCACGCCAAATCGCGACGCTTTCACGCCCTCGAAGGCCGAGTGGCCTCCCTCGAGCGCGACTGGACGGCGGGGCGCGTCCATGTCGTGCGCGGGGGCAAGCGACTCGCCCACCAGCGGCACCACCTGAAGGAGGTCGCGCTGAGCCATGAGGCATGGCGAGAGCGCTGGCGGGCCGCCCGGGCGTTCCTGGCGGCCGACGGCGAGACCGGTAAGCGGTACGGCAACGAGACGATCCGCGTGAGCGACGCGGGGCAGCTCTCCATCAGGCTTCCGGCTGCCCTGTCGCATCTCTCGAACGCCCCTCATTGCCGGTACGTCCTCGAAGCGAAGGTCGTCTTCGCTCACCGGCACGCCGAGTGGCAGGACCGGGTCGCCGCGAACCGGGCGGTGGCCTATCGCATCCACTTCGACGCCCGGCGCGGCCGCTGGTACCTGACCGCTTCCTGGCAGCGCCTGGCCCTTCCCGTCCTCCCGACGGCGGTGGCGGTCGCCGGTGGCCTGGTCGCGCTCGACATGAACGACGACCATCTCGCCGCCTGGCGCCTCGACGCACATGGCAACCCCGTCGGCGAGCCGAAGCGGTTCTCCTACGACCTCTCGGGCAGCGCGTCGCATCGGGACGCGCAGATCCGGCACGCGTTGACCCGCCTCCTCCACCACGCACGACGCACGGGCGTCCGTGCGGTGGCGATCGAGGACCTCGACTTCACCGACAGCAGGACGCGGGAAAGCTTCGGCCGCAACACGTCCTTCCGCCGGGTCGTCTCCCGCTTTCCCACGGCCAGGCTCAGGGCCCGACCGGTGTCGATGGCCGCCGAGCAGGGCATCACGGTCGTCGCGGTGGATCCGGCCTACACCTCCCGCTGGGGTGCCCGGCACTGGCAGCGGCCGCTGACGACCCCCACCCGCAGGACCACTCGCCACGACGCGGCCGCCGTGGCGACCGGACGGCGCGCTCTCGGGCATCCGATCCGGCGACGGACGGCACCGCCCCCGCACGACCGGAGAGATCGTGCGGGGCATCGGACCGTCCAGGCCGAACCGGAGGCCCGGGGGCGTGAGGGACCCCGCCCCCGTGCCGCCGGACCACGGACCCGATCCGTGTCGCCGGGACGTGGAGAGAAAGCGGGCGACCAGCGTGTCCAACACCACTCGGGACACGCGGCCGAGCATGCGTCCTGGTGGCGGGAGCCACCGCCGCTCGGTCCACAGGAATACGGCTGACGTCCAGCCGGCTCACAACCGGTTTGCAGGACAGCGCCCCGGGCAATGTAGTCTGTCGACCTGTCCCGGGTGCGTAGCTCAGTGGTAGAGCGCCTGCCTTACAAGCAGGATGTCGGCGGTTCGAAACCGTCCGCGCCCACCGTGTGGAGACCCCGGCCGTTTCGGCCGGGGTCTTTCGTGTTCATCGCTCGTGTGCGTGCTTCAGGCTCGTGCGGGCCTCCACCCGGTCCCCGGCCGTGATCTCCGTCCAGAAGCGGTGGGTCGTGACGAAGACGGCGAGTTCGTGTTCGCGGCGGCGCAGTTTTTCGACCTCGGCCTGTTCGTCGGGTGTCCAGCCCGGGGAGGCGGGGCGCTCCACCTTGCGCCAGCCGCCGGTGTCACTGAATCCGTCCAGGGGCTCGACCGACCAGGGGAGGCGCTTGAGCAGGGCCGACAGCTCGGCCCGGACCTGATGCAGCTCCTCCTGACCGGCGAGGAGGTCATTCGGAAAGTCATAGGTCGTTGCCACGACACAATGCTACGCCTGTTCGATTTTGGGATGCGAGTCTGTTCGGGGGGTTGGTGCGAACGGGGTGACCGCGGCCGGCAGTTGGGTCGGGTCGCTGTCCGTGCTGTGAGACCCACGTCACTTCCGGTCGTGTCACAGGGGTCGGGAGGTGTCTCGTCCCAGGGGTGTCAGCGACGGACGAACAAGGAGTGCATCGTGGAAGCTCGGTTGAATTTGATGGCGAGCCCGGTCGCGGCCAAGGCGTTCAAGCACATCGTCGCCGCGAGCCATGCGCTGGGGGAGTCGGGGCTGCCCTTCGCCACGCGGGAGTTCGTCAACCTGCGGGCCAGCCAGATCAACGGCTGTGCCGGGTGCATCGACATGCACACCAAGGAGCTGGCGCACGCGGGGGAGAGCGCCGTGCGCATCAATCTGGTCGCCGCCTGGCGGGAGGCCACCGTCTTCAGCGAGGCCGAGCGCGCCGCACTGGAGCTGGCCGAGCAGGGCACCCGTATCGCGGACGCGGCCGGCGGCGTCCCGGACGAGGTGTGGCAGAACGCCGCCAAGCACTACGACGAGGAGCAACTCGCGGCACTGGTCGCCCAGATCGCCATCATCAACGCCTTCAACCGCGGCAATGTGATGACGCGGCAGCCCGCGGGCGACTACCAGGTCGGCCAGTACCGCTGAGGGCGGCCTGTCAGGCGTGGTGCCGCGCCAACTCCCGTACCACTCGCGCCGTCACCGGCACGCTCACCCCGTGCCGGTCCGCCGCCCGCAGCAACGCGCCGCCGATGGCGTCCAGTTCGAGGGGCCGGCCCGCCTCGGCGTCGCGCTGCATCGACGACTTGGTCTGCGGCGGGAAGGCGTCGTAGCGGGCCATCGCCTGGGCCGGGTCGGTCGGACCGCCGCAGGCCCGGCTGACGGCCGCGGTCTCCTCGACGAGTGCCGTCAACTCGTCCCGGTGCCGTGTGCGTACGTCGCCCAGCGGCAGGGCGTGCAGGGTGGTCAGCAGGGCGAACGGTGCCAGGAACGACATCTTCGCCCACAGCGCGCCCGTCTCGTCGTCCAGCACCCGCGTGACCGGCCCGGCGGCCTCCAGCGCCAGGGCCAGCGCGTCGAGCCGCTCGCGGTCCACGCCCTCGCCGGTCAGGTCGATCTCGGCGAAGGGGCTGCCGTGGTCGATCACGCCCGGTGCGACCCGGGTGGACTCGACGCGGATGACGGCGGGGGCGACCAGGTCGGGGCGGTAGCGGGCGCGCAGTGCGGCGGGGTGTTCGACGCCGTTCAGGAACGGTACGAGGAGGCCGCCGCCGAGGGCCGACGGCGGGACGCGGTCGAGGGCGGCCTCAAGGGCGGTGTGCTTGACGGAGACCAGACACGCGTCGACCGGCTCGCGCAGCATGGTGTCGGCCTCGACGCGGGCCGTGAAGTCGCCCAACCTCTCGCTGCGGACCTGTATGCCGTCCCTGCGCAGCACCTGGACCGTGTCCTCGCCGGCCAGGCAGATCACGCGGTGGCCGGTGCGCGCCAGCAGTCCGGCGAGCAGGCCGCCGATGCCGCCGGGACCCAGCACCGCCACGGTGAGTGCGTCGTTCGCCATGATGTTTTTTTGTTCCCTTCGCCGGTCGGCCCCACGACGGTGGCCGCCTCGGAACGGATCATCGCAGGAGACGCCGAGTTGGGCGAGACTGTTCCCATGTGCCGGAGCATCAAGACACTTCGCCCGCCCGCGTTGCCCGAAGAGGCGACGGAGGAGGAGATCAGGGCCGCGGCCCTGCAGTTCGTACGGAAGGTGTCCGGTTTCCGGGCGCCGGCCGCACACAACCAGGAGGTGTTCGACCACGCCGTCGACGTGATCGCGCAGGCCACGGCGGAGCTGCTGGACGGCCTGGAGGTGCGGGGGCAGCAGCGGGCGAGTGCCTGAGGGGCGGGAGGATCAGCCGACCTCGGACGCCTTGACCGGCCGCCGCATCACGTACGCCGCCCCCGACCCCGCTCCGAAGAGCGCGAGGACCGAGACGCCGGTCCCCAGCCAGGTCGCGCCGAGCCACTGGCCGCCGTAGTAGCCGAGGGCCACGCTGTAGGCGGCCCACGCCAGGCCGGCCAGCGCCGACCAGGGCAGGAAGTCGCGGGCGCGGCGGTGGGCGGCGCCGGCGCCGAGGGAGACGACGGAGCGGCCGGCCGGGGCGAAGCGGGCGAGGATGACCAGGGCGCCGCCGCCTCGGGCCAGAGCGACGCCGAGACGTTCCTGCGCGTCGGTCAGCCGGCGGGAGCGGGCGATGGCGCGGTCCAGGCGTTCGCCGCCCCGCCAGGCCAGCCGGTAGGCGACCAGGTCACCCAGGACGGAGGCGGTGGCGGCGCAGAGTGTGAGGGCGAGGATGTCGGGGACCTCGTGCGGCACCCGGCCGGTCGCCGAGCCCGCGGCCGCCGCGGTGGCGGCCGTGATGACCAGCACCCCGCTCGGCAGCACCGGCAGGAACACGTCCAGCAGCACCGACAGCGCCACCATGGCGTAGATCCAAGGGGTCCCGGTCAACGACCCCACACTCTCCAGCACCGCAGACTCCCCGTGAACTCCCCCGTGGACCACACCGTGCCGCGACGTCGCAGGGGAGCGGCAGGGCGGCCATCAACAGCCATACAGCGTACGCCCGTGGTGTGACGGGAGATTCATGGGGGGCACGTGGGATCGGCACAGGACGTTCACCCGGCTGCCGACCCGCGTCGGCGTGTCAGGCGGTCACCGGCGTCTGTTCCGCGGCCCGCTCGCTCTGTGCCGTGGAGCGCCTGGCCAGCACGCGGTCCAGGCCGAACGCGCCGGAGCCGGTGAAGACCAGCAGCAGGAAGGCCCAGCAGAAGATCGCCGCGGGTTCGCCGCCGTTCTCGATCGGCCACAGGGCGTGCGGCTGGTGCACCTTGAAGTAGGCGTACGCCATCGAGCCGGAGGCGATGAGGGCCGCCGCGCGCGTGGCCAGTCCGAGCAGGACGAGGACGCCGCCGACGAGTTCGATGACGGCCGCGTACCAGGAAGGCCAGGTGCCGGTCTGGACGGTGCCGCCGGTGCCGAACGTGCCGCCGAGGACGCCGAAGAGGGAGGCGGCGCCGTGGCAGGCGAACAGCAGGCCGACGACCATACGGAACAGGCCGAGGGCGTAGGGCTGGGCGGCGTTGAGACGAGCGGTCATGTGGGGGGTGCTCCTTCGGTGTTGTCGCGACCTGTCGGGGACATGACAGGTGATGGGACGGCGGTACCGAACGAGCTTTTTACGTTAGGTCAGCCGGGATGATGTTGGAAGTTCAACATTGGCCAACGGGTCGGCGCTGCTCCCTGTGCCGTCCGTCGTGTCGGTGCACGTGGGAGCGCTCCCACGTGCACTCGCATGCCCGAAAGGGTGACCGAATCCGCTCCCTTCCCGGGCCCCGCCGGTCACGAGGAGCTGAGCTGTGACTCCTCCACCGTCCTCAACACCCCTTCCCCACGGGCCTGTTCGAGCCGCAGCCGCGCCGAACGGCCCTTCAGCGTCAGGGTCATGAGCTGGTTGCCGAACCAGGGCCCGCCGGTCTTGCGCCACTTGACCGGCACCGGCGCGCACCCGCCGTGCCGCAGGAACCGCCGCCCCAGCACCCGCGCCGCCGCACTCCAGCCGAACCGGAAGGCGAGGCGGATCGCCCGCGGGACTGCGTTGTGCACGGGCGAGCAGGTGAGCTGCAGTACCCGGGCGTCCGGCCCGTCCCCCGAGGGCCACGATGCCTCCGCCACGTACGCGTGGTGCACGTCGCCCGACAGGACGAGCACCGTCGCGGGCGCCCCCGAGCCCGAACCTGCCTTCGCGATCAGTTCGGCCAGCCCGGCGAAGGAGTCCGGGAAGGCCGCCCAGTGCTCCAGATCCGCCCCCCGTCGCAGGTCCTCGCCGAACCGCGCCCAGCGCGCGCCCCGGTCGCCCCGGCACAGGGCGGCGCTCCACGCCTCGGCGTCGTGCACGAGGTGCGGCAGCAGCCAGGGCAGCGAGGTCCCGATCAGGAGATGGTCGTACGCCCCGGCGTCCAGCACCTGCTCGCGCAGCCACCGCGCCTCGCCCGGGTCGAGCATCGCCCGGTTCTCCTCGTCGAGGACGCGGGCCGCCCGCGAGTCCACCATCACCAGCCTGGTGCGGCCGAAGTCGCGCCGGTAACTCCAGCGCACCGAGGCGGGATCGACGTCGGCGCGGGAGGCGAAGGCGCGCAACTCGTCCGTGCCGTCGGGCAGTTCGCGTACGGCCGCGTAGAGCGGGTCGGCGGCGAGTTCGGCCGGCGAGAGGTTCCCCAGGTGCTGGTGCACCCAGTACGACATCAGACCGCTGAGCAGCCGCTCACGCCACCACGGGGTGGCCCGCATGTCCTCCACCCAGGAGGCGGAGGTGTTCCAGTCGTCGATGACGTCGTGGTCGTCGAAGATCATGCAGTTGGGCACGGTGGACAGCAGCCAGCGCACCTCGGGGTCGAGCCAGGACTCGTAGTAGAGGTGCGTGTACTCCTCGTAGTCGGCGACCTGGCTGCCCGGCGGGTCGCCGAGGCCGCGGCGGGCGGCGAGCCAGCGCTGCGTCGCGGGCGAGGTCTCGTCGGCGTAGACCTGGTCGCCCAGCAGCAGGAGCACGTCCGGGCGTTCGCCCTCGGGGTCGGCCGCCATCCGGACGGCGAGCGTGTCGAGGGCGTCCGGGCCGACGGGGTCCGGCTCGTCGGCCGGCGGGGCGGCCCAGCGGCAGGAGCCGAAGCAGACGCGGACGTCGTCGTCCTCGCGCGGGGCGCGGATGACCGAGGGCGGGAACCGGGAGTCGGGCGGCGGCCACACGCGGGTGCCGTCGAGGTGGACGTCGTACGACGTCGTCGTGCCCGCGGTCAGGCCGGTGACCGGCACCAGGGCGTAGTGGTGGCCCGCGATCTGGAAGGTGCGGGCCTCGCCGCCGGAGCCGTCGGCGCAGCGCACCTCGGCGGTGCAGGGGCGGCTCGCCTCGACCCAGACGGTCGCGGACGATCCGTCGGCATACCTCAGCAGTGGACCCAGGCGCAGTTCGGCCACGTACTCACGCTCCTCCGTCGCCCCGTACGGTACGGAACGACGGAGGCGAGGGGGGAGGTTCCGCGCGTAACGATCAGTAGTCGGATCAGCAGCCGGAGAGGTAGCTCGTCAGCGCCGACTTCTCGGCGGAGTCGACCGAGAGGTCGTAGTAGTACTTCACCTGGACCCAGGCGCGGACGTAGGTGCACACGTACGCGGACCGGGAGGGCACCCAGGTGGAGGGGTCCTGGTCGCCCTTGGACTGGTTCACGTTGTCGGTGACGGCCAGCAGCTGCGGGCGGGTTATGTCGTTGGCGAAGGCCTGGCGCTGGGCGGTGGTCCACTTGCTCGCGCCGGAGTCCCAGGCCTCGGCGAGCGGCACGAGGTGGTCGATGTCCAGGTCGGAGGCGGCGGTCCAGGTCGCGCCGTCGTAGGGGGAGTACCAGCTGCCGCTGGTCGCGGCGCACGCGGAGTCGGTGACGACGTTCGTGCCGTCCCGCTTGAGGATGTACTCGCGGGTGTTGCAGGTGCCGCTGATCGTGATCCAGGTCGGGAAGAGGTCGCGGCTGTAGCCGGTGCGGTTCTCGGTCGCCACGGTGAGCGAGGCGAGGTAGCTGCGGGCGGTGGTGGCGCTGACGGGGGTGGGGAGGGCGGCGGACGCGCTCGGGCCGTTGAGGAGCCCGACGGAGGCTATGAGTCCGGTGAGGGCCGCGAGTATGCTGAGCCGTCGACGCGCGTAGAACTTCGCCATGCGAACTCCCTTGGGGTGTAGGGGCGTTGAGTGCGAGCAGGGGAATGCTCCCGGCGCCGTGTTGCGTCCGGGTGTGCGTTCGGTAAGAAGTTAGTGACGCGTACATGACACGACAAGGTGTACGGCTGAACTTTCGCCCGCGGGCTCGTCGCCTCGCCGGACCGTCGACATGCTCAGCTCGACTGAGCCGGAGCCTGGAGGCGGGTCCCTCGTGGACCTCCGCCGGCGAGACCTTCAACCTTGATCGGCATCACCGTCATGGCGCTCGTCTTCGGCGTCGTCTTCCTCGCGGAGGTTCCGGACAAGACGGCGCTCGCCGGACTCGTCCTGGGGGCGCGGTACCGCGCCTCGTACGTCTTCGCCGGCGTCGCGGCCGCGTTCCTGCTGCATGTCGTGCTCGCCGTGGCGGCGGACAGTGTGCCGACCCTGCTGCCGCGGCGGCTCGTGCACGCACTGACGGGACTGCTCTTCCTGGGCGGCGCGGCGATGCTGCTGTTCGGCAGGGGGCGGCGAGGAGGGGATCCGCAGGCCCGAGGACCAGTCCTTCTGGAAGGTCGCGGGCACCGGTTTCATGCTCATCCTCGTCGCCGGGTTCGGTGACCTGGCGCAGATCATGACGGCCGACCTCGCGGCCCGCTAAGACGACCCTTTCCGCCGACGATGCCCAGTCCGGCCACCGCCCACAGCGCGAGCACGGCACCGAGCCCCACCGGCAGCCTGTGGGAGGCCGCGGCCGGGTGAGGCGGCCGGCTGGGCGGCGGAGGAGCTGAACGGCCGGTGAACTCTTCCGGTAGACGGTGGCGGATGGCGGGCTTGTTTTGTACCGTGGAGAAACAAAGTGGCTCCCGCCCGTTTCCCCTGACCGGCGGGCGGGGCCGCCTTGTTCCCCCCTCCCTGCCTTGGAGCTGCCGATGACGGTCACCGCCGTGCCCACCGTCCTGACCGCCCGCGCCCTCCTGCTGGACATGGACGGCACCCTCGTGAACTCGGACGCCGTCGTCGAACGCATCTGGCGGCACTGGGCCGAGCGGCACGGGCTGGACGCGGACGAGGTCATGAAGGTGGTCCACGGGCGCCAGGGCTACGCCTCCATGGCCGTACTGCTGCCCGACCGTCCCATGGAGCAGAACCACGCCGACAACGCGCGGATGCTGGCCGAGGAGACCGCCGACACCGACGGGGTCGTGGAGATCCCCGGTGCGGCGGAGTTCCTGGCCTCCCTGAACGGGCTGCCGCACGCGCTGGTGACCTCGGCGGACGTCGCCCTCTCCACGGCCCGTATGACCGCGGCGGGGTTGCCGCTGCCGAGCCTGCGCATCACGGCGGAGAGCGTCGCCGCGAGCAAGCCGGACCCCGAGGGGTTCCTCAAGGGCGCGGCCGAGCTGGGCATCGCCCCCGCGGAATGCGTCGTCTTCGAGGACTCGGCCGCGGGCATCGCCGCCGGGCGCGCCGCCGGGATGCGGGTCGTGGGCGTGGGCCCACGAGCCGACTTCCACGAGCCGGACATCGTCGTCCGCGACCTCACCCAGGTACGCGTCGAGGCGACGGTGGACGGCGCGATCCGGATCTGCGTGCGCTGACGTGCCGCGGCCGGCGGATCGCGCCGGCCTGAGGCTCGGGCGTCTGGGACGCCGGTCGCGCCAGGCTGCGCGTGAGGCCGGGCCGAGGCCGGGCTGGTCGCGCCGCCCGCGCGACTCCGCGTTCGGCCGTGCCCGCAAGCGCGCGGTCTGCGGCTCGGACGGCTCCGGCTGCGAGCGGCTCGGATCCACGTGCGTGTCGGGCCGCGGCAGGAACGGCCCGCCGGCCTCACGGTTACGACGTACCCCGGGCCGGTCGCGTCCGGGCCCATGTGAGTGACCTGCCCCGGTCGGCCCTGTGCGGTCGGCCTCACGGCCGACGATTTTCCCGTTGCCGCCGCGTCCGGGTCCGCGTTCGATGCCGCGCCCTTGTCTGCCCCGTACCGTCCGGCCTTCACGGCTCCGACGGTGTTCCCGTTGCGGTCGTGTCGGAATTCGGCGTGCGCTGCGGGGGCCGGGACTGTCGCGTCGGCATGTGGCTCCCGCTTCACGCGCCCGGACCGGGCCGTCGGGCTCGCGGTGCCGAGGTCCCCGGGGTCGACCGCGTCCTCGTCCGACCTGTGGTCGGTCTTACGGCTTCGACGTCTCCGACTCCAAGTGGGCGCGGGTTTCGAGGTCGTAGACGCCGTACTGCTGTGGCTGGATTCCGCGGGCCTGCTGGTAGCGGGTGACCGCGTCCTCGACGCCCTCGTTGTAGTGGCCGGTCGCCTTTCGGGTGTACAGGCCGAGCTGCGTCAGGCGCAGTTCCAGTTCCTTCACCTCGGGGCCGCTGTCGCCGCGGCGCAGGACCGGCGGGCGGGTGCGCTGGTCGTTGCCCGAGGTGATCGTGCCGGTCGCCGAGGACGTGGCCGTCGGCGTGGCCGGACTGCGCGTCGGGGTCACGGAGGGCGACGGCGAGGCGCTCGTGGCGGACGCCGAGGCCGAGGGGGACGGAGTCGCGCCGACGGGCGCGGACGGTGGTGCCGGCCGGCCTGCCGGGGCCGCCGATTCGGACGGCGAGCTCGGCGCCCTGCTCGTCGGCGCCTCCGGGACGCTCGCGCGCACGTCGTCCGGCAGTGCCGTGTCCCGCGACGGCGGCTCGTACGAGAAGAGCCCACTGGCCAGTCCGGCCGCCGCCACCACCGCCACGACGGCGCCGCCCGCGGCGAGCAGGACGGTGCGCGTGCGGGGGCGTCGGCGGCCGGGGTACCGAACGGGGACCGACGCGGCGACTGGCGGGGCCGCCGGGGCCGGCGGGGCGGTCGTTTCGAACGGGCGCAGGTCCGGGCCGACCGCCCGCAACGGCATCGTCCCCTCCGTCGCCCCCTCCAGGTCGACGTACGGCCTGATCCGCAGCGGATCGAAGTCCTCCGCCGCGGCCGCCTGCGCCGTACGGGCCTCGCGCAGGGCCTCGGACGCCCGCTGCGCGCAGCCGCACGACGGCGTGTTGTCGCCGCTTCTGGGCGCACCGCACTCCGGGCACAGGTGACCTTCGGGGTCTGTCACGCGTTCGTCCCTCCCCTCGTGCTCCCCTCGCGAACTCCAGAGATTATGCAGATCTCCCTCACCTCGTCTCCCACAAGCCCCCGGAATCCCGGCTTCCGAGGACTCGACGGGCCATATCCGGTCACTCCGACCACGATGGGAGATGCGTCGAGAACGCACGGAGATCGTTGGGAGGCCTTATGGCAGGGGATGCGAGCACGGTGACCCGGCACCGGCAGGAGGCGCAGGATCCGCACGTGCCCGGGAGCGTCCTCGTCTCGATCGGCGCGCTGCTCCTCGGGATGCTGCTCGCCGCGCTCGACCAGACCATCGTCTCGACCGCGCTGCCGACCATCGTCAGCGACCTCGGCGGGCTGGATCACCTGTCGTGGGTGGTGACCGCGTACCTGCTGGCCTCGACCGCCGCGACCCCGCTGTGGGGCAAGCTCGGCGACCAGTACGGGCGCAAGAGGCTGTTCCAGACCGCGATCGTGCTCTTCCTCATCGGCTCCGCGCTGTGCGGCATGGCGCAGAACATGCCGCAGCTCATCGCCTTCCGCGCGGTACAGGGGCTCGGCGGCGGCGGGCTGATGGTGCTGTCGATGGCGATCGTCGGGGACGTGGTGCCGCCGCGCGAGCGCGGTCGCTACCAAGGGCTGTTCGGGGCCGTGTTCGGGGCGACCAGCGTCCTCGGACCGCTGCTCGGCGGCCTGTTCACCGAACACCTCAGCTGGCGCTGGGTGTTCTACGTCAACCTCCCCGTCGGCGTGATCGCCCTCGCGGTGATCGCGGCCGTGCTGCGCATCCCGCGCAAGCAGACGCGGCACGTCATCGACTACCTCGGTACGTTCCTGATCGCGTCCGTCGCCACCTGCCTCGTGCTCGTCGCCTCGCTGGGCGGGACGACCTGGGGGTGGGGCTCGGCGCAGATCGTCGGGCTGGCCGTGCTGGGCGTCGTACTCGCCGTGGCGTTCGTGGCGGTGGAGCGGCGGGCCGCCGAACCGGTGCTGCCGCTGAAGCTGTTCCGCATCCGGACCTTCACCCTGTCCGCCGTCATCAGCTTCATCGTCGGCTTCGCCATGTTCGGCGCGATGACCTACCTGCCGACGTTCCTCCAGGTGGTGCAGGGCGTCACCCCCACCATGTCCGGCGTGCACATGCTGCCCATGGTGTTCGGAATGCTGCTGTCGTCCACCGGCTCCGGGCAGATCGTCAGCCGGACGGGCCGTTGGAAGGTCTTCCCGGTGACGGGCACCGCCGTCACCACCCTCGGGCTGCTCCTGCTGCACCGCCTCGACGAGAACAGCTCCACGTTCGCGATGAGCGCCTGCTTCTTCGTCTTCGGCCTCGGACTCGGCCTGGTCATGCAGGTACTGGTGCTCATCGTGCAGAACGCCGTCTCCTACGAGGACCTCGGCGTCGCGACCTCCGGCGCGACCTTCTTCCGGTCCATCGGCGCCTCCTTCGGCGTCGCGATCTTCGGCACGGTCTTCGCGAGCCGCCTCGGCGACAAGCTGACGGCGGCGTTCCGGGGCGTGCGGCTGCCGGGAGGCGTCTCCGCGGACGCCCTCGAGTCCGACCCGCGCGGCATCGCCTCACTCCCGCCCGCACTGCGGGCGCCGGCCCTGCACGCGTACGCCTCCGCCATCACCGACGTCTTCCTGTACGCCGCCCCCGTCGCCCTCCTGGGCTTCGTCCTGGCCTGGTTCCTCAAGGAGGACCCGCTGCGCGGCTCCGTCACCGCGCCCGACGTCACCGAGACGCTCGCCAGCAACCCCGTCGAGCGGTCCTCGTACGACGAGGTGTGCCGGGCCCTGTCCGTGCTCGGCACGCGCGAGGGGCGGCGCAGGGTGTACCAGGAGATCACCGAGCGGGCCGGCTACGACCTGCTGCCGGCGGCCAGTTGGCTGCTGCTGCGGATCAGGCGGTACGGCTGGGCCGAGCCGGCCGTGCTCGCCGAACGCAGTTCCGTGCCGCTGAGCGTCATCATCGAGGCCGCCCGGCAGGTGGAGGTGCGGCATCTCGCCGTGCGGGAGGGGCTGGAGCTGGTGCTGACGGACAGCGGGCGACAGGTCGCCGAGCGGCTCGCCCAGGCCCGGGAGGAGTCGCTGGCACGGCTCCTCGGCGACTGGTGGGGGCCGGGGCGGCCCACGGACCTCGTGCAGCTGGTGCGGGAGCTGAACGGCGAGCTGTGCGGGTCGGAGCGGGAGGAACCGCACAAGGGGGTGGTGGAGGGGGCCGGTTGATCCCCGGCGCCCCCTGTGCCCCTGTTCGGCCTGTGTCCCTACGCCCCCTGCGCCTCCGTCGCGGTCGGCGCGGCGGTGGGGTCGCGCCGCAGGTCCTTGCGGAACCAGTGCTCGGCGTACGGGTCGTCGTTGTGGCGTGCCGTCTCCTCGTAGCCGAGGCGGGCGTACAGGGCGCGGGCCGCCACCAGGTCGGACCGGGTGTCCAGGATCAGGTGGCGGGCGCCCAGGGCCCGGGCGGCCTCCTCGGCGGCCCGGACGAGCAGAGGCGCGCCGCCCCTGCCCCGCATCCTCTCGTGCACGAACACCCGGGTCAGCTCAGCTGTCTGCGCGTCCAGCAGACGTACGCCCGCCGAGCCCGCCGGTTCCCCGGCGCAGCGGGCGACCAGCAGCTCGCCCGTGGGCGGGGCCAGTTCCGCGCCGGTCCTGGCGGCGATCTCGCGCTCCAGTTCCGCGGGGTCCGTGCGGCGGCCGTGGTGCAGGAGGTACCAGCGGTCGCTGACCTCCGTGTAGTAGGCCCGCCACAGGGCAGCGGCCACGGGGGAGTCGTAGGGCTCCGGGGTGATGGTCCAGGTCATGGCCCCCATCTCAGGAGACGTTGCGGCGCGCCCGCAACCGGATATGCGTGACCTCCGGTGAGTCCAGCACCTGGGTCTTCTCCCACTCGATGTGCTGATCGCCCAGGTTGTCGAAGAGGCGGCGGCCGCCGCAGGCCAGGACCGGGACGACGTGCAGGAGCAGTTCGTCCAGCAGGCCTGCCCGGATGAACTGCTGGACCAGGTCCGCGCCGCCCGCCAGCGACACGTCCTTCTCACCGGCCGCCTGCCGGGCCAGCTCCACGGCGCGCTCGGGGCCCTCGGTGACGAAGTGGAACGTGGTGCCGCCCTCCTTGGGAACGGACGGGCGCGCATGGTGGGTGACCACGTACACCGGCGCGTGGAACGGCGGCTCGTCGCCCCACGGGACCTCGCCGGTGACGTACATGCCGTGCCCCATGACCACCGCGCCCGGCCGCCGGACGTGCTCGGCGATCAGGTCGTCGTCCGGCCCGGTCAGGCCGCCCTCCATCCCCTGCATCCGGCGGAACGTCCGCAGGCCGAACACCCAGGAGTGCAGCCGCTCCCCGCCGATGCCCAGCGGGTGCTCCCGGCCCGACTCAGGGCCCGCGACGTATCCGTCCAGCGACATTGCCAGCCGTGCGATGACCTCACCCATGGCGATCCCCTTCGCTGCGGGCACCCTCGCGGTGCCTTCGCCGACGTGTCGAACGGGGACGCGCGGGATCGACACGTCGGGCGGATTTTGACACCCGTTTACGCGGGGTGTTCCGGGTCACCCGTTCGGAGAACCGGCCCGTTGGGCCGATACAACGGAAGGCACCCATGTCCACAGGCATGATCATTGCTTTGATCGTGATCGTGGCGGCCGTGGTCGTTGTCGCGGCCGTCCTTGCCCTGCGTGCGAAGGGCCCGCACGGCGGCCGGGACCTGAAGCGCCGCTTCGGGCCCGAATACGACCGGACGGTGGCCCGGCACGACGGGGACGCCACGGCCGCCGAGCGCGAGCTCACCGAGCGCGTGGAGCGGCACGGCTCGCTGCGTGAGCGGCCGCTCGACGCGAGCCGGCGGGAACAGTACGAGGCCCGCTGGACGGCCGCGCAGGAGCGGTTCGTCGACGCGCCCCGGGAGGCGGTCGCCGAGGCGGACCGCCTGCTGGCGGAGCTGGCCGCCGAGCGCGGCTTCCCGGACGGAGGCCAGTACGAGGAGCAGCTCGCCGCGCTGTCCGTCCACCACGCCCACCATGTCCACGGCTACCGGCACGTCCACCGGGTCGCCCGCGTAGGCGCGGGCGGACAGGACGGCGACCGGTCCGACACCGAGGAGATGCGTGAGGCCATGGTCGAGGCCCGCTCGCTCTTCGAGGACCTGATGTCCTCCACCCGGCACCGCGGCGCGAACGCCGAGCGGGCCGAGCGGGGCGACGAGGCCGCCGCCGACGGCGACCCGCGCGGCAACGGGCACCACGAGAGCCGCGGCCATCTGCCGTGGGCCTTCAACCGACGTCACGCGAAGGGTAGTTGAGCGACATGACGGACGCTGTGACCGGCCCCGGCGCCGGTGCCAGGGGTTCTGAGGGCGACGACGGGACCCATCGCCGCACGGTGACCCCGACGCCCGGCGAGACCGAGCGGGAAGGCGGGCGGACGACGCCCGCGCCCGAGGAGACCGGGCGAGGAGGCGGGGTCGGGACGGAGCGCCGGGTCGTCGCGCCCACGCCGCACGAGGCGACCGACGCCGAGGCGGGCAGCGCGTACGACGACACGGGCGCCGGTGCGCACACCGGTACGCCCACCTCCGGAACCGGCCGTTCCACCGCGGGCACGACACCCGGGACGGACACGGGTGGCACGGACACCCGTATCGGCGGGTCCGGCACACATACCGGTGGCACCGACACGGGTATCGGCGGGTCCGGCTCGCATACCGGTGGTACGGACACCGGTATCGGCGGCCACGGCTCCCGCGCCGGCGCAACGGATGCCGGGGGCGCCGCCACCGGGACCCGGCTGCTCCCGCACGACGAGTGCGACAAGCTGGAGGCGCGGCTGCGGCACGCCGTCGCGGGGTTCGTCGACGGTCCCCGGGACGCCGTGCAGGAGGCCGACCAGGTGCTGGAGGAGATCGCCGGGCGGTTCGCCGAGGCGGTCACCCGGCGGCGCCGGACCCTGCGCATGTCCTGGCAGGACGGCAAGTCCGGCGGCGCGGACGAGGCCGCGCGGACGGACACCGAACAGCTCAGGCTGGCCCTGAGGGACTATCGCGAGCTGGCCGAACGCCTGCTCCACGGCTGACCCGGACAGCCACCCGGCCGAGGGGACCTACGCGGTCTCCTCGGCCTTCCCCGCCGCCGTGCGGCGCTCCCGCCACTGCCGTACGACCTCTTCGACGTCGTACGGCTTCATCCCGAGCGGGGGTCCCGGCGGCGGCTTGAACATCATGTTGCGGATCTTGACGTTGACGTCCGTGATCAGTTTGCGCGCGATGCGCTCCGAAGGGGCCGCGTACGCCGCCGCGAGCGTGTCCTCGGCCTCCTTGCGCAGGGCCAGGGTCGGAGGCAGTACCGACAGACCCTCGCGGGCCATCTTCTGCCTGATCCACCACAGTTCGTCGTACGTGGTGTCGGTACCGGGCGGCAACGGCTTGCCCGCGCCCGCGAGTTGAGCGAAGTCACCGCGCCTTTCGGCCTCCCGGATCTGTTTGTCCACCCAGGACTCGAACGGGACGCCGGGTGGCTTTCGCTCGGTCATGACTTCATTGTGCCGGACGCCGCAGACCCGGGCGATTTATCATGCGGCCGCTGCGTAAGACCACTTCAAGAGGAGCGCACGTGCTCGAACTGACCATGGCCACCGTCGCCGCGGCGGAAGAGGGGGCCACGGCCGGCATGCAGATGGCCGACGCGCCCAGCGAGCCCGGCGCCGTGCTGCGGGTGGGCCGGGACAGGGCGTTGTGCCGTCTGGTGACGCCCGACGACTGGCTGTTCGTGTCCCGGGTGCACCTGGAGTTCCAGTGCGGCCCGGAGGGGACCTGGCAGGTCACCTGGCTGCGTGGCTCGCAGGCCGATCCCTCCTCCGAGGTCCGGCTGGTGGTCGGCGAGTACGCCCAGCCCCTCGCCTACGGCGGCACGGTGACGCTGCCCAGAGGCGGCAACGGCGAGATCGTCGTCCGCGACCGCACCGCCCCGAGGAGCGTCAACGTCGGCTTCTACCACGAGTTCTAGCCGGGGCGGGCCCGGCGGCTACAGCACTCGGGCCAGGGCGAAGCCGTCGTGGCCCTTGCCGCTGACCGTCTGGATCGCCGTGCCGCTCAGCCTCGGGTGGCTGCCGATCAGTTCGACGGCGGCGCGGACGCCCTGGATCTCGGGGTCGGTGCTTGCCGCGTCGGTGACCCGGCCGCGCCGTACGACGTTGTCGACGACGATCAGGCTGCCGGCGCGGGTCAGGCGCAGGGCCCACTCCACGTAGTGCGGGTTGTTGACCCGGTCGGCGTCGATGAAGACCAGGTCGAAGGGGGCCGGGTTCTCGTCGGCGAGCTTGGGCAGCGACTCCAGGGCCGGGCCGACCCGCACCTCGACCAGCCGGTCCAGGCCGGCGCGGGCGATGTTGCGGACGGCGATCTCGGCGGTCGCGGCGCTGTACTCCAGGGACACCAGGCGGCCGTCCTCCGGGAGGGCGCGGGCCAGCCAGATGGTGCTGTAGCCGCCCAGGGTGCCGATCTCCAGGACGGTGCGGGCGCCCTGGATCTCGGCGAGGAGCCGCAGGAACTTGCCCTGGGGCGCGGTGACGGCGATGGGCGGGAGTCCGGCGGCCGCACTGTCGCGCAGGGCGGCCCGAAGGGCCTCGTCGTCCTGCGCGAGGTGGGCGGTGAAGTAGTCGTCCACGTCGTGCCACAGCGACTCGCTCATTCACCTGTGCCTTTCGTGCGACCGGAGCGGAACGGCGGGGTGCCGGGTGCCTACCCTTCCACCGCCGGTGCCGAACCCGGCAGCGGTTTGCCCGCCGACTCGGCCATGAACCACACCGCGACGCCGCCGATCACGGCCGCCGCCATCATGTAGTAGGCGGGCATCATCATGTTCCCGGTCGCGCCGATGAGGGCCGTGACGACCAGCGGGGTCGTGCCGCCGAACAGCGACACCGACACGTTGAAGCCGATCGACAGGGAGCCGTAGCGGACCCGGGTCGGGAACAGGGCCGGCAGGGCGGACGGCATCGCGGCCGTGAAGCAGACCAGCAGCAGGCCGAGCGCGGCCATGCCGAGGCCGACCGCGGCCAGGCTGCCCTGGCGGATCAGGAGGACCGCGGGGACGGACAGGAACAGGAAGCCGGCGCAGCCCGCGGCGATCACCGGGCGGCGGCCGATCCGGTCGGTCAGGGCGCCCGCGAAGGGCTGGACGATCATCATCAGCGCCATGACGCCGAGGACGACCAGCAGACCGTGCGTCTCGTCGTAGTGGAGCTCACTGGTCAGGTAGCTCGGCATGTACGACAGCAGCATGTAGTCGGTGACGTTGAAGACCAGGACCAGGCCCACGCATAGCAGCAGGGCCTTCCACTGCCCCGTGATCATCTCGCGCAGCGGGACCTTCGGGCGGGTGGACTCGCTCTTGGCGACCTCCGCGGCGAAGGCCGGGGTCTCCTCCAGGCGCATGCGCAGGTACAGGCCGATGACGCCCATCGGGCCCGCGATCAGGAACGGGACGCGCCAGCCCCAGCTCAGCAGCTCGTGGGAGGACAGCAGGGCGGTCATCAGGGTGACCAGGCCCGCGCCGCCGATGTAGCCGGCGAGCGTGCCGAACTCCAGCCAGCTGCCGAGGAAGCCGCGCCGCTTGTCGGGGGCGTACTCGGCGATGAAGGTCGACGCGCCCGCGTACTCGCCGCCGGTGGAGAAGCCCTGCACCAGGCGGGCCAGGAGCAGCAGCAGCGGCGCGCCGACGCCGATGGTGGCGTACGACGGGATCAGGCCGATGGCGAAGGTGCCCGCCGCCATCATGATCATGGTGAGGGCGAGGACCTTCTGCCGGCCGACGCGGTCGCCGAGCGGCCCGAAGACCATGCCGCCGAGCGGGCGGACCAGGAAGGCCGCGGCGAAGGCGCCGAACGTGGACAGCAGCTGGGCGGTGGGGTTGCCGGACGGGAAGAAGACCTTGCCCAGCGTCACCGCGATGTAGCTGTAGACACCGAAGTCGAACCACTCCATCGCGTTGCCCAGCGCCGCGGCCTGCACGGCACGCCGGACGGGGGCGGGATCGGTGGCGGTGGCATCGGAGGTGCGGGGGGTGCGTACCGGGGGAGCGGGGACTGCGGCGGTCGCCAAGACTCGCTCGCCTACCTTTCGACGGGGACAGGGACGCGGCCCGCCCGGCGACGGTGACGGGGGCCGAAAATCGACCATAGGGGCACTTGTCGCCCTCACGTGTCGCACACAAGTCGTTGCACAGTGCAGGTAAATGCGGTGTGTCCAGGCTCGTATGCCCGCCCGAAGCGCTTCCCGCGAGGATCGGCTGTGATCCATCTCGCGTCCCACCGAGGCAACCGACCCCCCGGCGCACTATCGTCATCCAGACAAAAGGAGAACGGACGTCAGGTGAAGCCGGGGTAGCCTGCGTCTCTCTGTGGGGGCTCACAGGAACATCGGGGCGGGAGGCCGACGAGGCGTGGCGAACGTGGAGCACAGCGGGCGACCGGCGGGAGCCTTGGGGGCGACGGCCGGCGGGGGCCGGCTGCGGGCTGCGCGCCTGGCCCTGTGGCTGGTCGCGGCCGTCCTCGCCGTCCGGCAGGTGGCCGTCGTCCTCGGTACACCCCGGGGTGAGCGGCTGACGGACCTGGAGACCTGGGTGGGTCCCAACGGCGTCCTGCATGTGAAGGGCTCGTTGTACGACTCGACGCGGTTCACCGGCACGCCGTTCGGCGGGCTCGTCCTCAAACCGCTCACCCGGGCGGCCGAGCAGGCCCTCGGCTGGGGCTGGACCTTCGGCACTCTCCTGCTGGTCGTCGCGCTCGGCCTGGTCGCCGCGCGCGCCCTGCCCCAGCCGGTGAGCCGGCGCACCTCGCTGCTGGGCGCGCCGGTCGCGATCAGCCTGCTGATGCTGTCCCTGCCGGTCCGCAACGCGCTCTGGCTCGGCCAGATCAGCATCCTGCCGGTGCTGCTCGTGCTGGTCGGCTGCTTCATCGTGCGCGGGGAGCGCACCAGCGGCGTGCTGATCGGCGTCGCCGCCGCCTTCCAGCCGACGATCCTGCTCTTCGCGCCGCTGCTGTGGTTCACCGGCCGGCGCCGGCCCGCCGTCTCCACCGGTGCCACGTTCGTCGCGCTCACCGCGCTCGCCTGGGCGGCGATGCCGCACGACTCGTACACCTACTGGGTCCACCACATGGCGGGCACCGGGCTCGGCGGCAAGGCCGACGACCTGGCCAACCAGTCCCTGCACGGCGCCCTGCTGCGCCTGGGGCTGACCGGGCCCCTGGAGATCGGCCTGTTCTTCGCGCTCGGCACGGCCGTCGCCGTGGTCGGCGTCCGCCGGGCCGTGCACCACGCCCGCGACGGACAGCTCCTCCTCGCCGTCGCCATCACCGGCTGCGCGGCGATCGCCGTGTCGCCGACCACCTGGCAGCACCAGCTGCTGTGGGTGCTGCTCGGGGTCGTCGGGCGGGTCGGCAAGCGGGCCTCCGACCGGTACGTGTGGCCGGTCGCCGTCGTCCTGGTGATGACGCTGCCGGCGAAGATGATGCTGCCGAACATGGCGGCGATGGACCCCCTGCGTGACAACGTCGTCCTGCTCGCCGCCCTCGCCGCGGCCACGGTCGTGCCGTTCCTGCCCCGCACCTCGCCGTACTACCAGGCGCCGGTCCCGACCGACTACGCCGAGCCGGTCCCGGCGCGCCTGCGGCACGTGCCGCTGCTGCCCCAGCTGCGCCGCGTCCTCACCCGCCCCAACCTGCTGCTGGAGCTGCTGCTGATCCGCGTCACGTACGCGGCGTACCAGAAGGTCAGGCTCGCGGCCACGGGCGGTTCGAACGAGGCGGGGCGGACCCGGGCCGAGCACCACGGCCATCAGATCCTCGACCTCGAGCGGTTCCTGCACATGGACATCGAGCACGCCGTCAACCACGCGGTCGTGAAGATCGACTGGCTGCGGGGCTTCTACGACTTCTACTACGAGTCGTTCCACTTCGTCGTGCCGCTGACCGTGCTCGCCGTGCTGTACTGGCGCCGCCCGGTCGACTACCGCTGGGCGCGCTCGGCGCTCGGCTTCGCCACGCTGCTGGCCCTGGTCGGCTTCTGGCTCTACCCGCTGGCCCCTCCGCGCCTGCTGCCCGGCCTGGGCGTCATCGACACCGTGCACGGCGTCCAGGACTTCTCCAAGCCGGACTACGGCACCCTGACCGCGCTGACGAACCAGTACGCCGCGATGCCCTCGCTGCACTTCGGCTGGTCGCTGTGGTGCGGGGTGGTGATCGCGGTGATCGCGCCCAAGTGGTGGATGAAGGCGCTGGGCCTGCTGCACCCGTTCTTCACGGTCTCGGCGATCGTGGCCACCGGCAACCACTGGGTGCTGGACGCGGTGGGCGGCGCGGCGGTCGTGGGCGTGGGCTTCGGACTGGCGTACCTGCTGCAGGGACCGCGGGCCCGTACGGCCGTGGCGGTCGGTGCCGGTGATCCGCCCCAGGAGGCCGTCGCCGCCGGCCTCGGGGGAGGCAGAAGCGGGGCGTAGGGGGATGCTCCTGCCTCCCTCGAGATCGGCGGGACGGGCCGGCGGCTCCGGGAGGCCGCCGGCCCGAGCAACCGGGATGCCGGTCAGCCGGTCTCGACCATCAGGTGCTTGACGCCGTTGATCCACGCGGAGCGCAGGCGGTCGGGGTCGCCGGCCAGGGTGAGGCCGGGCAGGGCGTCGGCGATGGCGTTGAAGATGAGGTTGATCTCCAGGACCGCGAGGGACTTGCCCAGGCAGTAGTGGGGACCGCCGCCGCCGAAGCCGAGGTGGGGGTTGGGGTCGCGCATGATGTCGAAGGTGTCGGGGTCGGTGAAGACCTCCGGGTCGTGGTTGGCGGCGGCGTAGAAGATGCCCACCCGGTCGCCCTTCCGGATGCGCCTGCCGCCGAGTTCGAGGTCCTGGGTGGCGGTGCGCTGGAAAGCGTTGACCGGGGTCGCCCAGCGGACGATCTCCTCGGCCGCCGTCTCGGGCCGCGTCCGCTTGTACAGCTCCCACTGGTCGGGGTGGGTGAGGAACGCGTGCATGCCGTGGGTGATGGCGTTGCGGGTGGTCTCGTTGCCGGCCACGGCCAGCATCAGCACGAAGAACCCGAACTCGTCGGAGTTGAGGTTGCCCTCGTCCTCGGCGGCGACCAGCGTGGTGACGATGTCCTTGGCCGGGCATCCCTTGCGGTCCACGGCCATGTTCATGGCGTAGGCGATGAGTTCGGTGGCCGACTCGGCGCCGACCTCCTCGGTGATGGCGTACTCGGGATCGTCGTAGGCGATCATCTTGTTGGACCAGTCGAAGATCTTGGCCCGGTCGTCCTGCGGGATGCCGATGAGCTCCGCGATGGCCTGAAGCGGCAGTTCGCAGGCGACCTCGGTGACGAAGTCGAAGGTGCCGGAGCGGCCGCGGGCGGAGCGGGCGATGGTGTGGGCGCGTTCGCGCAGCCGGTCCTCCAGCGCCCGGATCGCGCGCGGGGTGAAGATGCGCTGCACGATCTGGCGGACGCGCGTGTGCTCGGGCGGATCCATGTTCAGCAGGATCAGCCGCTGGGCGTCGATCGCGTCGCGCTCGATGTGCTCGTTGAAGCGGATGATCGCCGTGTTGAGGTACGAGGAGAACAACTCGGGGTGCGTGGAGACGTACTTGACGTCGGCGTGCCGGGTCACGGCCCAGTAGCCCTCGTCCCGGAAGCCGGCGATGTTGCCCGCCTGGGGAACCCAGCGCACGGGTTCGGCCCGGCGCAGCTCGGCGAACTCCGGCAGGGGCACACGGGCTTGCAGCAGGTCGGGGTCGGTGAAGTCGAACCCGTCGGGCAGAGCTGGACAGGGCATGGGCGACTCACTCCAGCCGGTGTTCTGACGGTCCATCAGGTTTGCCGTGAAGGTAGTAACGGGTTCTACAAGGTGCAAGGGGTACGGCAGGCCCAATTGCTTGCACGACCCTTGCGGTTGTGCGCGCCCTGTCAGCAGACTGCTGGCAGAACTAGAACACGTACTAGTTCAGCGTGGCGGGGCCGGCCGGGACGCCCCCGCGCCGCGCGGGTACCGGAGGAGAGGATCCCCCCATGGCCGCGGAACCCGTGATCGTCGAAGCCGTACGCACCCCCATCGGCAGGCGCGGCGGAGCGCTCGCCAACCTGCACCCCGCCTACCTCCTGGGCGAGACCTACCGTGAACTCCTCGGCCGCACCGGCATCCCCGCCGACGCGGTCGAACAGGTCGTGGGCGGCACCGTCACCCACGCCGGCGAACAGTCCATGAACCCCGCGCGCACCGCCTGGCTGGCCATGGGACTGCCGTACGAGACGGCGGCGACAACGGTCGACTGCCAGTGCGGCTCCTCGCAGCAGGCCTCGCACATGACCGCCAACATGGTCGCGGCGGGCGTCATCGACGTGGGCATCAGCTGCGGTGTCGAGGCGATGTCCCGCGTCCCGCTGGGGTCCGGGTCCAAGCACGGGCCGGGAAAGCCGTTCCCGGACGAGTGGAACGTGGACCTGCCGAACCAGTTCGAGGCGGCCGAACGGATCGCCCGCCATCGGGGGCTCACCCGCGAGAACGTCGACTCGCTCGGGCTGATCTCGCAGGAGCGGGCCGCCGTGGCGTGGTCGGAGGAGCGCTTCAAACGGGAGACCTTCGCCGTCCAGGTCCCGACCACCGAGGACGAACAGCGCGCCGGACAGGGCATGTGGCGGCTCGTCGACCGGGACGAGGGCCTGCGCGACACGTCCATGGAGGCGCTGGCCGGCCTGAAGCCGGTCATGCCGACGGCCGTCCACACGGCCGGCAACTCCTCGCAGATCAGCGACGGCGCATCGGCCATCATGTGGGCGTCGAAGCGGATGGCGCGGGCGCTGAAGCTGCGGCCGAGGGCGCGGATCGTGGCCCAGGCGCTGGTCGGCGCCGACCCGCACTTCCACCTCGACGGTCCCATCGACGCGACGCGCGCGGTACTGGGCAAGGCGGGCATGTCGCTGAAGGACATCGACCTCGTCGAGATCAACGAGGCCTTCGCGTCAGTGGTGTTGAGCTGGGCGCAGGTCTTCGAGCAGGACCTGGCGAAGGTGAACGTCAACGGCGGCGCGATCGCGCTGGGGCACCCCGTGGGCGCCACCGGCGCCCGGCTCATCACCACGGCACTTCACGAACTGGAGCGCACGGACAAGGAGTTCGCGCTCATCACCATGTGCGCGGGCGGCGGGCTGGCCACCGGGACGATCATCCAGAGGCTGTAGAAAGCCTGTGGACAGGTGAAGTCCGGGCTGGTCGACTTGCCCGATGCTGATCAACCTGATCCTCCGCGTCCTGCCCTTCTACATCCGCGAGCCCCTGGTCATCGCGGTCTGCGCGTTCTTCGCCGGCCTGGCCTTCTACTGGTTCTTCACCGTGGGAGGCCTGGCCCGGGGCGGCATAGGGCTGCTGTTCCTGGCGGTCGGCACCCTGCGGTTCCTCTTCGCCAGAAAGGAGTGGAGATCCCGCCGGGCGGCGAAGGCCGGGGGTGTCAGTCCCCAGGTGTAGTGGGAGCGGGCGAACGGACCTACTCCCGCCCCGAAGCCACCGCGGCCAGCACGCCCGCCGCGACCGCCGCCACCAGCAGCGGGATGCCCAGCCCGTGGTGGATGACCAGCCACGCGCCCAGGCAGGCGCCCGCCGCCATCGCGATCACCGAGGCCGTACGGCGGGGCGAGTGGGTGCCCCGGCCGCCGCCGGCGCGGGAGTCGGCGGCCAGGCCCGTCAGGGTCATGGTGAGGACCGTGGTCGTCAGGTCGGCGATGCCGAGCCGGCGGACCGTGGCGTTGCGCAGGCCCATCGCGAAGGCCGTCAGGGCGATCAGGGAGTAGACCGTGGCCGTCGCGTGCGGGGCGAGGAAGGCCGTCAGTGCGGACACGCCCACCAGGGCCGCCTCCGCCGCCAGGATCAGCCGCGCCCACGTACGGCGCGAGCCCTCCGCCCGCCGTCGCGCGACCCGGCCCCCCGCCACCGCGCCCGCGAGGAAGCAGACCAGGGAGGTGGCCGTGTGCGGGATGGAGAAGCCGGGGGCACCGGCCGCGGCGAAGCCCAGCACCACCACGTTGCCGGTCATGTTCGCGGTGAAGACGTGCCCGAGGCCCAGATAACTCACCGCGTCGATCAGTCCGCTGACCACCGTCAGCCCCAACAGGACGGGCACCAGCCGCAGTCCGCGGGTCTCGTGTCCGTCGGCGCTCTCACTCACTGGGTCTCCGGTCGTCCGGACGGGCAGGGTGCACCCAAGTCCACCATGCGGGCGGGGGACTCTCGGATGTCGGCGCGACCCGCGCGTCCGTAGCGTTCGCGGCATGAGTGATGAGACGCGCAAATCACCTGGAAAACACACCGGTTGGCCTACCCGACGAGGGCTCGCCGCGGTGGCCGCCCTCCTGCTCACCGGGCTCGCGGCCGCGCCCGTCGCGGCGGCGGACGGGCGGCCGTCCGCGCGTGGCGGGCTCCTCTCCGTCACCCCCGTCGCCCACCACGACGCCGGGCAGGTCAGGCGGTTCCTCGACGAGCGGGGCATCGCCGCCGACCCCGTGCGGTACGGGGTACGGGCGTACCGGCTGACGTACCGGACCGTGGACCCGTACGGGAAGCCGACCACCGCGACCGGCCTGCTCACGCTGCCCACCGGCGGAGCCCGTCGCCTCGACCTCGTCTCCGACACCCACGGCACCATGGTCAAGCGCGGCTACGCGCCCTCCGCGAGCGAGGACTTCGGCCGGGTGCCCTCGTACCTGAACGCGGGCGCGGGGCGCGCGGTCGCCGCTCCCGACTACCTGGGGCTGGGGGAGGGGCCCGGGCCGCACCCCTACATGGACACCCGCTCCTCCGTCACCGCGTCCGTCGACATGCTGCGGGCCGCCCGGACGGCGGCCGGCCGACTGGGACGGCCGCTGACGGGTGCGGTGTACGCCACCGGGTTCTCACAGGGCGGTCAGGTCGCGATGGCACTCGGAAGGGCGCTGCACGCGGGGGTGGACGAGCACTTCCGGCTGAAGGCGCTCGCACCGATCAGCGGCCCCTACGACCTGGAGGGGCAGGAGATGCCGGCCCTGTACGACGGGCGGGTCAACGACACCAGCGGCGTGCTGTACATCTCCTACTGGCTGACGGCCCAGAACCGGCTGCACCCCCTCTACAAGGACCCGGCCGAGGTCTTCCGCGCACCCTACGCGGGCCGGGTCACCGCCCTCTTCGACGGAACGCACGAGGAGGAGGACGTGGTCCGCCGACTGGCGCCCTCGGTGAAGCAGCTGCTCACGCCCGCCTTCTACGAGCGGATGCGGCACCCGGGCGGCCCGCTGCTGGCCGCGATGCGCGCCGCCGACCACACCTGCGACTGGAAGCCGGAGGTGCCGGTGCGGCTGTACGCGGGGGCGGCCGACACCGACGTGCCGATCGGGAACGCGGACAGCTGCGCCGCACGGCTGGCCGGGCACGGCGAGCCGGTGCCGGTGCTGAACCAGGGGGACGTGGACCACTTCGGGTCGTTCGCCGTGTCGGCGCCGCAGGTGACGCGCTGGTTCGACGCGCTCAGCTCGCCGCCCGGCGCACGAGGTCGGTGATCCGGGCCTCGGTCTCGGAGGTGAGGGCGGTCACGGCGAAGGCGGTCGGCCACATCTCGCCGTCGTCGAGGTTGGCCGGGTCGTTGAAGCCGAGGGTGGAGTAGCGGGCCTTGAACTTGCCGGACGGCTGGAAGAAGCAGACGATCTTGCCGTTCCGGGCGTAGGCGGGCATCCCGTACCAGGTCTTCGGCTGGAGCTCGGGCACGGCGGCCTTGACCAGGGCGTGGATGCCCTCGGCGAGGAGACGGTCCTCCTGAGGCATCTCGGCGATCTTCGCCAGTACCTCGGCCTCCGGGTCCGCCTTCGCCTTCGAGGTGCGCGAGCCGCCGCGTGCGGTCGACTTCAGCTCCTTGGCGCGCTCCTTCATCGCGTCGCGCTCCTCGGCGGTGAAGCCGTCGTACTTCTCGTCGGTCTTCGCCTTGGTGGCCATGGCAGGTCTCCTCCGTCGTGGGGCCGTCTCGCTGCCATCTCATGCTAGGAAGCGGCGCCCGCGGGGGCTTCTCGAAAACTGACCGGTGGCCCGGGTACGGCGGAGGGGCGCCTCCCGTGCCCGTCGGCACGGGAGGCGCCCCTCGTCCGTGATGCTGCTGTCGCGGCTCAGTACCAGCCGTTCGCCTGCCAGAAGGCCCAGGCGCCGGTCGGGCTGCCGTAGCGGGACTTCATGTAGTCCAGACCCCACTTGATCTGGGTCTTGGCGTTGGTCTTCCAGTCCGAGCCGGCGGAGGCCATCTTCGAGCCCGGCAGCGCCTGGACCAGGCCGTAGGCGCCGGAGGAGGAGTTGGTCGCGGTGACGTTCCAGCCGCTCTCGTGCTCGACGATCTTGCTGAAGGCGGCGTACTGAGCCGCGTTCGGGATCATCTGGTGCGCGATCGCCCTGGCCTCGGTGGCCGAGTTGGCGGTCGCCGCGTGCGCGGGGGCCGCGGTCAGCACCATGCCGGTGGTGGCGGCGGCCACGGCGACACCGGCGAGAGCCTTCTTCGGGGACGAGATGCGACGGGCGATGCGGGAGACGAGCACGGGAAACCTTTTCTTCGGGGACAGGGTGCCGGACGCGGACCGGGTCCGGGGACCCGGGTCGTGCGTCGGCGCCGAGGCCCTGGGGGCACGTCGGCGCCGTGCGACGTCGTCCAGAGAAACAGGCTCGCGAGATGTCCGCAAAGACCGCTTTTACTAGTTGTGGCCGCATCTGGGGTGCGGGCAAGGTTGTGATCTGGCTCTCAAAGTGCAGGTCAGACACCATTATGTCGTGGGCATGGCGTCCGATATGCACTACTAGGTCGGACCGTGGGTGATGTGGGTCATGTGGGGCGGTTCACGGCTCAACGACCCTCGAATGTGACGGCGGTCTCGAAAGCCGCCCGCCGTGTGGCTCTGCGTAGCGCCCTGAGCACGGCCGGGCCCAGGGTCAGCGTCAGTGCGACGGTGACCACGGCCCGGCCCAGGTCCCAGCCCAGTGAGGTGGCCGTGCAGTACGTGAGGAAGCGGGCGAGATTGGCCGGGACGGCGGCGTGCGGGTCGAAGGAGATGTTCGACGCCGAGGTGCCCATGAACGGCCAGCCCGCCAGGTTCATGATCGTGCCGTAGGCGAAGGCGGCGAGGAAGCCGTAGGCGGCGAGCAGGGCGAGCTCGCCGCGGCCCCGCAGCCGGCCGGGGCCGGGGAGCAGCCCGGCCCCCATCGTGAACCAGCCCATCGCCAGCATCTGGAACGGCATCCACGGACCGACCCCGCCCGTCAGCAGCGCCGACGCGAACATCGTGAGCGAGCCGAGGGTGAAGCCGAAACCGGGACCCAGGACCCGCCCGCTGAGCACCATCAGGAAGAACATCGGTTCGATGCCCGCGGTCCCGGCCCCGAGCGGGCGCAGGGCCGCGCCGGTCGCGGCGAGCACGCCCAGCATGGCCACCGCCTTCGGACCGAGGCCCGATTCGGAGATCGTCGCGGCCACGACGGCGACCAGCAGCACCAGGAGACCGGCGAAGAGCCACGGGGCGTCCTGGGCGTGGGCGGCGAGGCCCGAGCCGGGCGGGGCGAGGAAGGGCCAGCCGAAGGCGACGACACCGACCGCGCTGACGAGGGCGAGAGCGGCGAGGGAACGGGGACCGAGACGGACGGCGGTGGCCCGGCCGGGCGGGGCCTGGCCGGGCGGGGCCGGGAGGGCCGGGGTCATCGGAGGGCCTCCCGCACCTGGGCGACCGTGAGCCAGGGCCGCGGGGCGAGGATCTTCGTGACCTGCGGGGCGAAGGAGGGGGAGGAGACCACGACGTCCGCGGTCGGGCCGTCGGCGATCACCTCTCCCTCCGCGAGGAGGATCACGCGGTCGGCGAGCTCCGCGGCCAGTTCCACGTCGTGCGTCGCGAGGACGATCGCGTGGCCGTCGGCCGCGAGGGCGCGCAGAAGCGTGACCAGGCGGGCCTTCGCCGCGTAGTCCAGCCCCCGGGTCGGCTCGTCGAGGAGGAGCAGGGGCGGGCGGGCGGTCAGCACGACGGCCAGCGCGAGGGTGAGGCGCTGGCCCTCCGACAGGTCCCGGGGGTGGGTGTCGTCGGGGACGCCGGGGAGCAGCCCGGAGAGGAGGTCGCGGCAGCTGCCGGGCGCTGCCTGGGCGTCCCGGTCGGCCGCCGCGCACTCGGCGGCGACCGTGTCCGCGTACAGGAGGTCGCGCGGTTCCTGGGGGACCAGGCCCACCTGCCGGACGAGGTCCCGGGGCGGGGTGCGGTGCGGGGTGAGGCCGGCGACGCGGACCGTGCCCGCGGAGGGCTCGACGAGGCCCACGAGCGCGCTCAGGAGCGTGGACTTCCCGGCACCGTTGCGCCCCATCAGGGCGACGGTCTCACCGGCGGCGATGGTGAGACCGACCTGGTGGAGGACCTCGGCATGCGTACGGCGAACGGTCAGGGCCCGGACCTCGGCGACGTGGCCGGACACCGCGGCCGGGACCGTCGTGCCCCTGCGGCGGGCGGGGAACCAGCGCTGCCTGCGGGTACGGGAGGCGGGCAGCGTGCCGCTCGCCCCGGCCGACGGGGTGCCGTCGGCGTTCGGGGTGGGTGGGATCCCGGCCGATGGGGTGCCGTCTGTGCGCGGGTGGCGCGCGATGCCGGCTGGTGGGGTGCTGTCGGTGTTCGGGGTGGGTGCGTTCCCGGCCGGTGGGGTGCTGTCGGTGTTCGGGGTGGGTGCGTTCCCGGCTGGTGGGGTGCCGTTCGTGCGCGGGTCGAGCGCGTTCCCGGCCGGCGGCGTGAGAGTCGCCTTCGTCCGCAAGGCGTCGTCGGGCTCAGGAGCGTGTGCCGCCACGGAGGTGCGATCGGGCGTGGGCGGCGCGAGGTCCGCCAGCCGCTCGCGCAGTTCGACCGCCCTGCGGCGCGCGTCCCGGACCGTCAGCGGCAGCGGGGTCCAGCCCGCCAGGCGCCCCAGTTCTACCACCGGCGGACACACCGGCGACACGGCCATCATCTCCGCGGGCGTCCCCAGCAGGGGGGCCGCTCCAGGGGCCGGCAGGACCGCGACCCGGTCGGCGTACTGGATGACGCGTTCCAGGCGGTGTTCCGCCATGAGGACGGTCGTGCCCAGGTCGTGGACCAGGCGCTGCAGGACCGCGAGGACCTCCTCGGCCGCGGCCGGGTCCAGGGCCGACGTCGGTTCGTCGAGGACCAGGACCCGCGGGTGCGGAGTGAGGACCGAGCCGATGGCCACGCGCTGCCGCTGCCCGCCGGACAGGGTGGCGATGGAGCGGTCACGGAGGTCGGAGAGGCCGAGCAGGTCCAGGGTCTCCTCGACACGTCGGCGCATCACCGCCGGTGCCAGGCCCAACGACTCCATCCCATAGGCCAGTTCGTCCTCGACCGTGTCCGTCACGAAGTGGGAGAGGGGGTCCTGGCCCACCGTGCCCACCACGTCCGCCAGTTCACGTGGCTTGTGCGTACGGGTGTCACGGCCCGCCACCGTGACGCGGCCGCGCAGTGTGCCGCCCGTGAAGTGGGGGACCAGGCCGCCGACGGTGTTCAGGAGGGTCGACTTGCCGGTGCCGGACGGGCCCACCAGCAGCACCAGTTCGCCCTCCGGGACCTCGAAGTCCACGCCCCTGAGGGTGGGTTCGGCCGCCCCCTCGTAGGTCACCGAGACGTCCTCGAAGCGGATCACGACGGCTCCTTGGGGGTGGGGGCGACGAAAGCCGGCAGCAGGGCGACGAGTACGGCCGCCGCCGGCCAGAGGGGAAGGGTGGGTGCCGTCAGCGGGACGACGGCGGGGGCCAGGGCGGCCGGGTCGGTCGCGGCGGCCAGGGTGAGCAGTGCGGCGGGCACGGCGCCGGACGCCGTCACCAGCCAGGCGCGCGCATCCCAGCGGTCGGGGCGGTACCGCGTGCGCAGGCTGCGGCGGCCGCCCAGGCGGAGACCGGCGAGGGACGCGGTGACACCGGCGAGCAGGAGCGGCAGACCGTAGGTGCCGGCCTCGGCGGTGAGCAGCCCGTACGTCCCCGCGCACACGCCGAGCAGACCGCCGAGGGTGAGGGCGGTGGTCGTACGGCGCACGGGGGCGGGGACCTCGGCGGTACGGCCGTATCCGCGCGCGTCCATGGCCGCGGCGAGGGCGACGGAGCGTTCCAGGGCGCCTTCCAGGACCGGCAGGCCCACCTGGAGCAGGCCGCGGACGCCGCTGTCCGGGCGGCCGCGCAACCGGCGCGCGGCGCGCAGACGGTGGACGTCGGCGATGAGGTTCGGCGCGAAGGTGAGGGCCACGACGACCGCAACGCCCGTCTCGTACAGCGCGCCGGGCAGGGACTTCAGCAGACGGGCGGGGTTGGCGAGGGCGTTCGCCGCGCCCACGCAGACGAGGAGGGCGGCGAGCCTCAGGCCGTCGTAGAGGGCGAACAGAAGCGACTCGGCCGTGACCTCGCCGCCCAGGCGGATGCCCTGCGCCCAGTGCGGGAGCGGAACTTCGGGGAGCGTGAGGAGGGTGTGCGTGCCGGGGACGGGGGAGCCGAGGACGACGGCGAAGACGAGGCGGATGAGGAGCACGGCGAGGGCGAGCCGGAGGAAGGCGGTGTAGGAGCGGGCGTCGGGCGAGTGGGGGCGGCAGGTGGAGACGACGTAGGCGGAGACCGCGATCAGGAGGCCGAGGAGCAGGGGGTTGCCGGTCCGGGTGGCCGCGGTGCCGAGCGCGAGCGACCACAGCCACCAGGCCCCGGGGTGCACGAGGAGACGCCGCTGCCGCGACCGCGGCACGCAGACCCGCGGGGCGCCGCCCTGTTCGGACCGCTCGGGATCGTGGGTGTCAGGCATGCCTGCGCCGTCGTGCCTGCCATGCCGCCGCGGCGCCCAGCAGCGCGACCGCGCCCGCACCCACCCACAGGCCCGCCGAAGGGCCGCTTCCGCCGCCGCCCGTGTGCTTGTCCTCGGCGCTCGACACCTGCTCGCCGCACCCCTTCGCCGGGTACCCGGCGATCGCGCAGAGCAGGGCGTTGGTGTCGTAGCGCAGGGGCTTGGCGACCGCGGCCAGGGCGTCCGCCGTCGTCGCGTCGGACGGCACCCGGGCGCATGCCGTGCGGCGGGCGGGCGGCTGCTCGGCGGACGGGGCGTCCTTCGCCGTACCGAAGTCGATGAGCAGGGCTATCCGCTTCTCGCCCCGGACCGCCGGAGTCCGTGCGCAGATCGCCGCGAAGGACGTCGCGCCGCGTGGCTTCGCCGCGTCCCCCGAGTCCTCGCTGACCGAGAAGCGGAAGCCCTGGACGTCGCCGTCGGCGGGGCGGGCGGTGGAGGGGCCCTGGGTGGCGTAGGTCCAGTGACCGGAGTCGAGGGTCCAGAACGACCAGTACCGGTAACCGGTGGCCCCGGCCGGTGCGGCGAGGCCCAGGGTGAGGAACAGGGTCGTGAGGAGGAGGGTCGCGCGGCGCGTCACCGCTGACGCCTCCTGCCGCGGAGCATCAGCGCGAAGCCGATGAGGGCGCCGACGAGCAGGCCGCCGCCGACCGTCCAGGCCACGCCGAGGGAGTCCTCGTCCTTGCCGGCGGACGCCTTGGTGCCGTCCGGGCCGGCCGTCGGGTTGTCGTCGACGCCCGCGGGGGCCGGGCCGGTCGCGTTGAGCTTGGCGACGAGGTCCAGGCCGCCGAAGTCGTGGACGTCTCCGCCCCGGGCGGCGGACGCGGCGAAGATCAGCTGGGCGTAGGCGGCGGGACCGGCCTGGGCGGCCCAGTCGGCGGCGTGGGACTCCAGCCAGTGCAGCGGCTTCGCGGCCTGGGAGTTGAGGCCGGCGCTCGACAGGGCGACGACCGCGTCGGCCGTGTTGCCGTAGTCGGGCTGGGGCTTGGCGCCGGGCAGCGCGGTGGTGAGGTGGCCGCTCTTGGCGAGGGACTTGGCGAGCCAGGCGGCGCCGTTGTCCGCGGCGGGCTGGTGGCCGGAGTCGCTGTCGGGGTCCGCGCAGCCCGCGGGCGCGTCGGTGTCGTCCTGCCTGCTGCCCGCGACCGTCTCGCCGAGCAGGCCCAGCACGGCCGCCGCGGTGGCGTCGGCGTTGGCCGCGAGCCTGCCCTTCTTGTCGGGCTGGTAGGCGAAGGCGCCCGCGTCGGGGCCGTCGCAGGGCAGCGCGAGGCCGCGCAGGGCGTCGTAGGGGGACTTGCCGTCCTTGTGGAGGTTCGGCACCGTCACGCCGGCCTGGGCGAGGGCGCCGATCACGACGGACGTGGAGTTCGCGTCGCTGGCGCCACCGGCGGTGAAGCCCCAGCCGCCGTCCTTGTTCTGCACCGACTTCAGCCAGCCGACGGCCTTCGCCACCCGGCCGTCGTGGCCGCCGATCTCGGCGAGGGCCTGGACCGCGGCCGCCGTGCTGTTGGTGTCGGCCTTGCACGGCGCGCCGGCGGTGGCGCGGTAGGCGGCGAAGGAACCGTCGCCGCACTGCTGCCCGGCCAGCCAGGCCACGGCCGCGTCGGCCGGCTCGACGCCGACGGTGCGCTGCGCGAGCAGGGCGAGCGACTGGCGCCAGACGCCGTCGTACGTCGGGTCGGAGGTGCCGTAGAGGCCGGTGGGGAGCGATGCCGAGGGGGACGGCGAGGCGGCGACCGCGGGGGTCGCGCCGCCGAGTACGGCTACGGCGGCCAGCGCCGCGGCGCTGTGACGGATGACGCTCATGATCGGCTGCTGCCTCTCCCTGGGGAGCCGGAAAGCAGCACGGGACAGCCCCGGGCGGCTCGGCTCCGTATACCTCGACGGTGCCGTGTGGCGGCGGGGAGCCGGCACACGTGAGCCGGTCACGATCCGTACGGGGCACTCCGGCTGGCCGGTCCGGGTCGGACCGGGTCACGGTTGCGGGTCAGCGCCGGATTCGCACCGGCTTTCCCCCGTACGGGTGATGACGACCCGGACACTGTACCCGCGGGTCAGGAAGGTCTGAGCGGTGGCTGTGCGTGACGGAGGTCACCGACGCCGACGCCTCCGACAGCCGGCACAGCACCAGGGCCAGATCGCCGGCGGGACGGGCCCCGGGTTCTCTCGCGCCCGTGGGTCAGCCCACGACGGCCACCGCGTCCACCTCCACCAGCACCCCCTCCCGCACCAGGCGCGCCACCACCGTCGTCCGGGCCGGAAGCGGGTCGCAGCCGGTGAAGAACTCCCGGTAGACGGCGTTGAACTCGGCGAAGTGGGCGCGGTCTGCCAGGTAGCAGGTGCAGCGCACGATCGAGCGGCGGTCACCGGCCACGGCCGCGACATTGGCCAGCACCAGGCGTGCTTGCTCGGCGAAGGCGGCCGGCATTTCGTGGGTGCCCGGATGCAGGGGTCCCTGTCCGGAGGTGAACAGGAAGGGACCGGTGCGCACGCCCTGCGACAGCGGCGGTTCGGTGCCGTCGGAGAAGCGGACGTAGGGCGCGGCGTCGGTGTGCACGCGCTGCGGGCCGCCGCCGAAAGGCAGGACGAGGGTGCGGGCGGCGAGCAGCCAGGTACCGTCGGCGGCCCTGCGGAAGGCGTCCTCGTAGTGACCCACCTGGTACGGCGGCCCGGCGGGCAGGATGCCGCCCGGGTGGCCGTCCAGGCGGTACGTCGTGAAGTACGACGTGGCCGTGGCCGTGTCCGGACCCGTCACGGTGACCCGGACGTTGGACATCACGCGGCGCGAGAGCCGGTCGGCGGGACGGGCGCCGAAGTACGTCCGCAGCGCGTCCCGTCCCTCGATCCGTCGTTGGCCCTCCGGCCACTGGCAGACGCCGTCCTCGGTGAACAACTCGGCCACGGTGGCCGGTTCACCGAGATCGAGGCGGTGGACGAAATCGAGGATCAGGCGTTCGCAGGCGCGCTCGGCGAGAAGGTTCTCCATGAACCCGTATTCATACGCGGTCTACGGCTGTGTACGTCACCGTATTCATACGCGGTCGACGGCCGTGTACGTCACCGGATCGCTCCCCGGCACCGCCTCCGCCCGGCCCAGTTTCACCAGTCGTCGCAGATGCGCCTCCGCCTCGGAGACGGCGATGTTGCGCGAACCGTAGGGGATCTGCTCCCAGGGCCGGTTCCACTCCATGCGCTCGGCGAGCTGCCAGGGGGTGAGGGGCGCGGCGAGCAGGCTCAGGAGCCCGGCGAGGCGCTCCTCGTGGTGGGCGAGCAACTCCCTTACGCGGGACGGCCCGTCGGTGAAGGCGTGCTGGTGGGCCGGGAGCACCTCGGCGGGGGCGAGCCGGCCGACGCGTTCGAGGGAGTCGAGGTAGTCGCCGAGGGGGTCGGTGACCGTGGCGTCGTCCGGGTCCTCGTAGAGGCCGATGTGCGGGGTGATCTCGGGAAGCAGATGGTCCCCGGAGAACAGGCGTCCGTGGCCCGGCAGTCGGGAGGGGTGCTCCTCCTCCAGGTGCAGGCACACATGGCCGGGGGTGTGGCCGGGCGTCCAGATCGCGCGCAACCGCCGCCCCGGCAGGTCGAGCAGCTCGCCGGGCACGATCTCGCGGTCGGGCAGGGCGGGGGAGAGGCCGGGCAGGGCGGCGCGCGGGGCGGGGTCGCGCAGCGGAGCCACGTGCTCCTCCGGGGCGCCGGCGGCCGTGAGCTTGGCGGCCATGTAGGTGAACCAGCGGTCGGCCCGGGTCTCACGGGTGCGCCGGACGATCGCCGTGTCGGCCGCGTGCATCGCGATCCAGGCACCGGAGGCCTCACGCACCCTGCCCGACAGGCCGTGGTGGTCGGGGTGGTGATGGGTGATCACGACACCGTGGATCTCCGAGACGTCGGTACCGCAGGCGCGCAGCCCCTCCGCCAGCACGGACCAGGCCCCCGGGTCGTCCCAGCCGGTGTCGATCAGGACGGGCCCGCGGTCGGTGCCGACGACGTACACCAGGGTGTGCCCGAGCGGGTTGTCCGGAATGGGCACCCGAACGGACCGTATGCCCCCGCCATGATCGAACGTCTCCGCCATCTGCCCTCCGCTCCACGGCCATTGCCCACTATAACTAGAACTGGTATCAGTTCCTGAAACACCGTCAGAAACGAGGGCAGTGGTGATGGCCGAGCTCTTGGAACACGGACAGCTGTTCATCGGAGGGGAACTGACCGATCCCCTGGGCGAGGACGTCATCGAGGTGATCTCCCCGCACACCGAGGAGGTCATCGGGCGGGTGCCGCACGCCTCGCGGGAGGACGTCGACCGGGCGGTGGCGGTGGCGCGCCGGGCCTTCGACGAGGGGCCCTGGCCGCGGATGTCACTGGACGAGCGGATCGAGGTGGTCACCCGGATCAAGGACGCGATCGCCGTACGGCACGAGGAGATCGCCCGCGTGATCTCGTCCGAGAACGGGTCGCCGTACTCCTGGAGCGTCCTCGCGCAGGCCCTCGGCGCGATGATGGTGTGGGACGCGGCGATCACGGTCGCCCGGAACTTCACCTACGAGGAGCGGCGCGACGGCGTGCTCGGGAAGATCCTCGTGCGGCGCGAGCCGGTCGGGGTCGTGGCGGCCGTGGTTCCCTGGAACGTCCCGCAGTTCGTCGCCGCCGCCAAACTCGCGCCCGCGCTGCTCACCGGCTGTTCGGTGCTCCTCAAACCGTCGCCCGAGTCGCCGCTGGACGCGTACATCCTCGCCGACATCACCAGGGAGGCCGGGCTCCCGGAGGGCGTGCTGTCCGTGCTGCCCGCCGACCGGGAGGTCAGCGAGTACCTGGTCGGGCATCCCGGGATCGACAAGGTCTCCTTCACCGGATCGGTCGCCGCCGGCAAGCGCGTGATGGAGGTCGCCGCGCGCAACCTCACCCGCGTGACACTGGAGTTGGGCGGCAAGTCGGCGGCCGTCGTGCTGCCGGACGCGGACGTGGCGACGACCGTCGCGGGGGTCGTGCCGGCGGCCTGGATGAACAACGGCCAGGCGTGCGTGGCCCAGACGCGCATCCTGCTGCCGCGCTCCCGCTACGACGAGTTCGCCGAGGCCTTCGCCGCAGCGGCCGGCGCCCTCGTGGTCGGCGACCCGCTCGACCCGGCGACCCAGGTCGGCCCGCTCGTCGCCCAGCGCCAGCAGCGCCGCAACCTCGACTACATCCGCATCGGCCAGGAGGAGGGCGCCAAGATCCTCACCGGTGGCGGGCGTCCGGCGGGGCTGGACCGGGGCTGGTACGTGGAGCCCACCCTCTTCGGCGACGTCGACAACTCGATGCGGATCGCGCGGGAGGAGATCTTCGGCCCGGTCATCTGCCTGCTGCCCTACGGCGACGAGTCCGAGGCCCTGAAGATCGCCAACGACTCGGACTACGGGCTGAGCGGCAGCGTGTGGACGGCGGACGTCGGCCACGGCATCGACGTGGCGCGGCAGGTGCGGACCGGGACGTACTCGGTGAACACCTTCAGCCTCGACATGCTGGGCCCGTTCGGCGGCTACAAGAACTCCGGCCTGGGACGGGAGTTCGGGCCCGAGGGGTACGGGGAGTACCTGGAGCACAAGATGATCCACCTGCCGGCCGGCTGGGAGGGCTGAGCGGTCATGGGGGACCGCTGGCACGTCGAGGTGGACCGCTCCGTGTGCATCGGTTCGGCCCAGTGCGTCCACCGGGCCGAGGGCGCCTTCCGGCTCGACTCCGCGATGCAGTCCCATCCGGTGGAGCCGGACACCGACGCGAACGAACGGGTGCTGGAGGCGGCCGAGAACTGTCCCGTGGAGGCGATCGTGGTCACGCTGTCGGGAAGCGGGGAGCCGGTGTTCCCGCCCGAGGAGTGACGGTTACGCTCCTGCGGTCGGCGTAGGAACAATCCGTGAGCGGGGCAGGGTACGTGCACAAGGCCGAGGCCAGAGAGCTGATCGAGCAGGCGCGCGAGGCATGGGAGGCCGAGGAGTGGCTGCGCGCCGCCGACCTCTACGAGCGGGTGCTCGGCCACTTCCCGGACGAGGGGCCGAGCGCGGTGTGGTGGTACGACGCCGCGCTCGCCCACAAGTTCCTGCGGAACTGGGCGAAGGCCTACGAGCTCGGCCGTGAGGCCGCCGCCCGTGCCCCGCACGGCGAGGGTGATCCGGCTTACTGGAACCTCGGTATCGCGGCGACGATCCAGCGCGACTGGGCGACGGCCCGCGAGGCGTGGGACGGCTTCGGAATCGACCTCCCGGAGGGGGAGGGCGAGATCATGGGCTCCTTCGGGCACGCATGCGTGCGGCTCGACACCGGCGGCGAGCGCGAGGTCGTGTGGATCGAGCGGCTGTGTCCGACGCGGGGACGGGTGGTCAACGTGCCCGTCACCGGCGGCCGGCGGTACGGCGAGATCGTCGTGCACGACGGTGAGCCGAAGGGCGAGCGGATCATCGACGGGACGACGTATCCCGTGTTCGACGAGCTGCTGCTGTTCGAGGCCTCCGAGCTGCCCACCCTGGAGGTCACCGTGGCGGCCGGCGAGCCGGACGACCTGCGGGCGCTGCTGGATCTGTTCGGCGAGCACGGTTACGGCGCCGAACCCGCGAGCAGTGTCCGCATGCTCTGCGCCTGCTGCAGCGAGGGCACCCACCAGCAGGAGCGGAGCCTGCCGGCGGGCGCCCAGACGGTGTCCCTCGCCGCCCCCGAGGAGGAGGCGCGACAGCTGCTCGCGCGGTGGGCGCAGGGCGCGACGATCGGGCGCAGCTGGAGTGGGTTGTCGACGGTCGGGTGAGGTCCCGGACCGCCGAAGAAATGCCGCACGCCCGCGGTCCCTCACCGCCGACGCCTGTACGGCGGGGGTGAGTGCGGCGACTCGTGCCAGTTGCTCGCGCGGTGGGCGCAGGGGGGGGCGGCGGTCGGGCGCAGTTGGAGCGGCCTGGTGGTGGTCGGGTGAGGCGCCGGGGCGGGGTGTCGTGCGCCTGCGGTCCCCTCATGCCGGTGTCGTGAGGGACGCGGACGCCCGCACGGCGGGGGTGAGTGCGGCGACTCGTGCCAGTTGCTCGCGCGGTGGGCGCAGGGGGGGGCGGCGGTCGGGCGCAGTTGGAGCGGCCTGGTGGTGGTCGGGTGAGGCGCCGGGGCGGGGTGTCGTGCGCCTGCGGTCCCCTCATGCCGGTGTCGTGAGGGACGCGGACGCCCGCACGGCGGGGATGAGTGCGGCGACTCGTTCCAGCTGCTCGCGCTGGGAGCGCAGGTCCAGGGTGGCGAGGCGGAGGACGAGGTGGCGGGCGCCGGCGGCGACGTACCGTTCCAGCCGGCGGCGGACGTGGTCGGCGGGGCCCGCGACGAGCGCCTGGATCTTCTCCAGTTCCTCGAGCGGCATGCCGTACACGGTCCGGGCGTAGCCGTCCAGGGCGCGTCGGCCGCCGACGACGTCCTCGGCGACGAGGACCGTGACGAACAGCGCGGGGGTGATGTCCCCGGCCGTCCGGCCGGCGTCGGCCGCGGCCCTGTGGACGGCGCGCAGGCCGGACGCGTAGTCGGCCGGGTCGGGCGGGTAGGGCAGCCAGCCGTCGTACAGGCGGCCGGTGCGGTCCAGCGCCGCCGGGGCGGCGCCGCCGAGCCAGACGGGCGGCCCGCCGGGGCGTGACGGAGCGGTGGCGGGTGGGATGCCGGTGAGGCGGATCAGGTCGCCGTGGAAGGAGCCGGCGCCGTTCCACACCGCCCGCCACAGCGCGACGGTCTCGTCGAGGCGGGCGAAGCGGCGGGGCCAGGGCACCTCGGACAGGTCGTAGAGGGGGCGCCCGAAGCGGCCGGGGAAGCCCGCGCCGACGGTCACCACGAGCCGGCCGCCGGACAGCAGGTCGACCGAGGCCAGCGACTGCGCCACCTGGACCGGCCGGCGCAGGAAGGGCAGCAGCGCGGCCGTCCCCAGGGTCACCTCCCGCGTCACCGGGGCGAGCGCGGCCAGCATGGTCAGCGCCTCGATGCGGGGGCTGATCAGCGAGTCGTTGACGAAGAGCGAGGAGAACCCCAGGTCCTCGGCCCGGCGGCCGAAGGCGATCAGCTCGCGGGGGTCGCCGTCCGCGCCCCACTGCGCGGTCGAGGTCGGAAGCAGTACGCCGATGTCCATGCCGCCGATGCTCACGGCCTGCGGGGCATGGCGACAATTCCCCGCGGGGAATGGCCCGGCGTCCCGCGCCGCGGGTACAACGGGGCCGTGGACTTCCCCAGCGCACTGCGCGACCGCCGCACCCGCCGTCGTATCAGCCAGCTCGACCTGGCGCTGAAGGCGGGCACCACCCAGCGGCACCTCAGCTTCATCGAGTCCGGCAGATCCGTGCCCGGCCGGAACATGGTCGTACGGCTGGCCGAGTCGCTGGAGCTGCCGCTGCGGGAGCGCAACGAACTGCTGCTCGCCGCCGGGTACGCGCCGCTGTATGCCGAGAGCTCACTGGACGACCCCGTACTGGCCCCCGCCCGCGCCGCGATCGACCACATCCTGCGCGGGCACGAGCCCTATCCGGCGGTCGTGGTGGACCGGCGCGGTGACCTGGTCGCCGCCAACAGCGCGTTCGACCTGATCACCGAGGGAGCGGCCGCCGAGCTGGTGGCCCCGGGAGCCAACGCCTACCGCCTCGCGCTGCACCCCGACGGACTCGCTCCCCGCATCCGCAACCTCGCCGAATGGGCACGGCACATCCTGGTACGGCTGGACCACCTGCCGGAGCTGCGCGAGGAACTGACGGCATACGTACCGGAGTTGGAGCCCTCCGCAGGTCAGCTCGGCTTCGCGGTCCCGTTGCGCCTGGCGTCGGCGTACGGCGAACTGCGCCTGATGACGACCGTCACGACATTCGCCACGGCCGTCGACGTGACGCTTGCCGAGCTGAAGCTGGAGGCGTTCCTGCCGGCCGACCCGGCGACGGCCGACGCACTGCGCCTGGCGGCCGCTCAGGCGCCCGGGAACATGTAGTCGGTCCGGATCCGGCCGTCGTCGTCGAGTTCGAGGATGTCCAGACCGCCGCCCATGACGTCCCCGGTCGCGGTGGACACCGCCTCCCAGCCGAACTTGACCATGCCGCGCAGCCGCACGGCGTCGGCGCGGGCCCGGAAGGTGAAGCCCTCCTTCTCGACGAACCGTTCGTGGCTGCGGGCCACCCGGTTCTCGATGGCGTCGTGACCGTGGGCCTCCAGGGTGCTGTGGCCGAAGCCCAGCCCGGCGGCGATCTCCCTCATCTCCACCGGGGGTTGGAGGATGTGGACGGCGTCCCGCGCCCAGAGCCGCTCGATCGCCGCGCGCCGTTCGGCGGCGTCCGCCACGTTCCACTGCGCGATGTAGCGCCGGGCCAGGTCCTGCGGATCGATCTCCCTCATGTGCCCCTCCTCGCCGACCGGTTCACTGCCCAGCCGATCCTCGGGCGTGCGCGACGGACCGACAATTCCCGCCGGGGAATGGACGCGCCCCGCCTCAGGCTCGATGCCCCGGATCGGTCAGGTCGATCAGGCGGCACACCGTCTCGATGTCGATCTTGACCTGGGCGATCGACGCCCGGCCCGAGAGCCAGGTGATCAGCGCCGAGTGCCAGGTGTGCTCGATGACCCGGACCGCCGAGAGCTGTTCGGGCGTCGGGTCGGCCTGGCCCATCGCGTCCAGGATGATCACCGTCGTCTGGCGGGAGACCTGGTCCACCTCCGGCGAGACGCTGCGGTCGGCGAAGGTGAGCGCGCGGACCATGGCGTCGGCCAGGTGCGGCTCGCGCTGCAGCGCGCGGAAGGCCCGCATCAGGGTCTCGGCGACCCGCTCGGCCGCCGTCTCGCCCTGCGGCGGCTTCTTCCGCAGCGTGCCGTGCATGTGCTCCAGCTGGTCCTGCATCGTGGCGACCAGCAGATGGATCTTGGACGGGAAGTAGCGGTACAGCGTGCCCAGGGCCACCTGGGAGGACTCGGCGACCTCCCGCATCTGCACCGCGTCGAAACCGCCCCGGCTGGCAAGCTGCGCACTCGCGTGCAGGATGCGCCGGCGACGGGCCTCCTGCCGCTCGGTGAGGGGCGAGGAGGACGTCCGCGCGGTGGCGTCTGGCTTGGCTTCCGCAGGCATGGGTCCCGTTCCGTGACACTCGGTGAGGGCTGGTGATCGGACCGGGCACGGGAAGGGCTCAGCCGTGGCGCGAATCACCTGATCCACTGCTCACAGTGCCCTTACCTGCCGGTAGATTCAGAGCCTCCTGGACGATCAAGTCTGAAACTTGTTCTAGATTAGCGTCCCGGCGTAATCTCGCGGGACAATGCATGCAGAAGGGGGCCCAGAGTGACCGCTGAGGCCAGTCAGGCCGGTCCCCAGGAGGACTTGGCCGCGGACGGCGAGCGACCGCTCCACATCGCGCTCCTCACCTATAAAGGGAACCCGTTCTGCGGCGGACAGGGCGTCTACGTCCGCCACCTCTCCCGCGAGCTGGCCCGCCTCGGGCACCGCGTCGAGGTCATCGGCAGCCAGCCGTACCCCGTCCTCGACGAGGGCTACGACAAACTGACCCTGACCGAGCTGCCGAGCCTCGACCTCTACCGCTCGCCCGACCCCTTCCGCAGCCCGGCCCGCGACGAGTACCGCGACTGGATCGACGCCCTCGAAGTCGCCACCATGTGGACCGGCGGCTTCCCCGAGCCGCTCACCTTCTCCCTCCGCGCCCGCCGCCATCTGCGCGCCCGGCGCGGTGAGTTCGACGTCGTGCACGACAACCAGACGCTGGGATACGGCCTGTTGGGAGACGTGGGCGCGCCCCTCGTCACCACCATCCACCACCCCATCACCGTCGACCGCCAGTTGGAGCTGGACGCCGCCGAGAACTGGCAGCAGCGGCTGTCCAAGCGCCGCTGGTACGCCTTCACCCGCATGCAGCGCCGGGTCGCGCGCCGCCTGCCCTCGGTGCTCACCGTCTCCGGCACCTCCCGCGCCGAGATCGTCGACCACCTCGGGGTGCACGAGGACCGTATCCACGTGGTCCACATCGGCGCGGACACCGACCTGTTCTCGCCGGACGCGTCGGTCCCCGTCGTCCCGGGCCGGATCGTGACGACGTCCAGCGCGGACGTCCCCCTCAAGGGCCTGGTCTTCCTCGTCGAGGCCCTGGCGAAGGTCCGCACCGAGCACGCCGCCGCCCACCTGGTCGTCGTCGGCATGCGGCCCACCGAGGGGCCCGTCGCGCAGGCGATCGAGCGCTACGGCCTCGAAGGCGCCGTCGACTTCGTCAAGGGCATCTCGGACGCCGAACTGGTCGACCTGGTCCGTTCGGCCGAGGTCGCCTGCGTGCCGTCCCTCTACGAGGGCTTCTCCCTGCCGGCCGCCGAGGCCATGGCCACGGGTACGCCGCTCGTCGCCACGACCGGCGGGGCCATCCCCGAGGTCGCCGGCCGGGACGGCGAGACGTGCCTGGCGGTGCCGCCGGGCGACGCGGGGGCCCTCGCGGCGGGGCTGAGCCGGCTGCTGGGCGACGCGGAGCTGCGGGCACGCCTCGGCCGGGCGGGCCGCGAGCGGGTGCTGCGGCACTTCACCTGGGCACGGGCCGCGGAGGGCACGGTGGCCAGGTACCGCGAGGCGATCGGCCGGTCCTCCGGCAGGCTTCCCGGCCGCACCGCGGCCGCGCAGGGCGTCGAGTCCACGCCCCCCACACCCGACACCGGCGTCTACTCCGAAAGCAGGGCCACGTGCTGACCGTCGACTTCTCCCGGTTCCCGCTCGCCCCGGGTGACCGCGTCCTGGACCTCGGCTGCGGTGCCGGACGGCACGCGTTCGAGTGCTACCGGCGTGGCGCCCAGGTCGTGGCGCTCGACCAGAACGGCGAGGAGATCCGCGAGGTCGCGAAGTGGTTCGCGGCGATGAAGGAGGCCGGCGAGGCCCCCGAGGGCGCCACCGCCACCGCCATGGAGGGCGACGCCCTCGCGCTGCCGTTCCCCGACGAGTCCTTCGACGTCGTCATCATCTCCGAGGTGATGGAGCACATCCCGGACGACAAGGGCGTACTCGCCGAGATGGTGAGGGTGTTGAAGCCCGGCGGCCGCATCGCCATCACCGTCCCGCGCTACGGCCCCGAGAAGGTGTGCTGGGCGCTGTCCGACGCCTACCACGAGGTCGAGGGCGGCCACATCCGCATCTACAGGGCCGACGAACTGATCGCCAAGATCAAGGAAGCCGGCCTCAAGCCCTACGGCACCCACCACGCCCACGCCCTGCACAGCCCCTACTGGTGGCTGAAGTGCGCGTTCGGCGTCGACAACGACAAGGCGCTGCCCGTGCGGGCGTACCACAAGCTGCTGGTCTGGGACATCATGAAGAAGCCGCTGGCCACCCGGGTCGCCGAGCAGGCGCTGAACCCGCTGATCGGTAAGAGCTTCGTGGCGTACGCGACCAAGCCGCACCTGCCGGTGGTGGACGCCAAGTGACCACCCCCCGGACGGAACACCTCGTCCTGCCCGGGGTCCTCACCGCCGGGCAGGCCGCCGCGACCGTCGCCGGCATCCTCGCCGTACAGCGTGAGGACGGTGCGATCCCGTGGTTCCGGGGCCACCACCTGGACCCCTGGGACCACACCGAGGCCGCCATGGCGCTGGACACCGCAGGCGAGCACGAGGCCGCCGAGCGGGCCTACGACTGGCTCGCCCGGCACCAGAACGAGGACGGCTCCTGGTACGCGGCCTACGCCGACGGCGACTTCGCGGACGTCACCGACCGCGGGCGGGAGACGAACTTCGTCGCCTACATCGCGGTGGGGGTGTGGCACCACTACCTCTCCACCGGCGACGACACCTTCCTGGACCGCATGTGGCCCTCCGTGTGCGCGGCGATCGAGTACGTCCTGCGGCTGCAGCAGCCCGGCGGGCAGATCGGCTGGAAGGGCGAGGACGACGGCGGCTTCACCACCGACGCGCTGCTGACCGGCTCCTCCTCCGTCCACCACGCCCTGCGCTGCGCCCTCGCCATCGCCGAGCAGCGTGAAGAACCGCAGCCGGACTGGGAGTTGGCGGTGGGCGCCCTGCGGCACGCGATCCGCCGGCACCCGGAGCGGTTCCTCGACAAGGACCGCTACTCCATGGACTGGTACTACCCGGTGCTGGGCGGCGCGGTCACCGGAGCGGAGGCCAAGTCCCGTATCGAGGAGGGCTGGGACCGCTTCGTCGTACCCGGCCTCGGTGTGCGCTGCGTCGTCCCCAACCCGTGGGTCACGGGCGGCGAGTCCGCCGAACTCGCCCTCACGCTCTGGGCGATGGGCGAGTCGGACCGGGCGCTGGAGCTGCTCAAGTCGATCCAGCATCTGCGGGACGCCGAGAGCGGCCTGTACTGGACGGGTTACGTCTTCGAGGACGAGGCGATCTGGCCGCAGGAACTGACCACCTGGACGGCCGGCTCGCTCCTCCTCGCCGTCGCCGCCCTCGGCGGCCACGAGGCCACCTGCACGGTTTTCGGCGGCGAGAACCTGCCGAGCGGACTGGACCCCGACTGCTGCGACTGAGGCCCCGGCGTCCCTGCCGGGGCCTCAGCGCCGCTGCCGCGCCTCAGTGGCGCTGCAGCCGTCCGGCGATCGCGTGACCGACGAACAGGTAGACCACCGCCGCCAGTCCGTAGCCCGCCACCACACGGGCCCACGCCTTGTCGAACGTGAACAGGTCACGCGACCAGCCGGCCAGCCAGTTGGCCGCATTGTGGACGAACTGCACCAGGTCATTGGCCCGGTTGGCGTCCAACAGGTACATCAGGATCCACAGCCCCAGGATGAGGGCCATGATGTCGGCGACGATCGCCACGACCGCGCCGGCCCGATTGCCGCTGCTATATCGAGACATGCTTTCCGGATTGCCGCGCCTTCCCGGATGAAACCCGGTCGGTACGATGACCGCCGTGGACGCCCTCTACCCGAGGCTGCTCGTCGAGGACTTCGACACCGCGGCCCACTTCTGGACCGAAGCCCTCCGTGACCTCCTCGGCATCGAGCCCGTGAAGGTGCTCCCCGCCGCCGGCTACGCCAACTGGGACCTGGACGGACGGGCCGTCCTCGTCCTGTTCGGCCGCAAGGCCGTCGCCCAGGTCGTCGGCACCGACTCCCTGCCCTCCGCGCCGCCCGCGCAGGACACCGCGATGCTCGTCCTGCGGGTCTCCGACGTCGACGACGCCACGCGCCGGCTCAGCGGCCACGGCGCCACCGTCGTCGCCGAGCCGCAGGACCGTCCCGAGTGGGGACCGGGCCTGCGCACCGCCCACTTGAGGACCCCGGACGGCACACTGGTGGAGCTCCAGGCGTACTGAGCCTACGAGTTGAGCTCCGCCAGCACCCGAAGCGTCCGGTGGTCGGGGGCCAGCGCCAAAAGGTCCGTGACCGGGCCCTTGCGCCACAACTCCAGCCGATCGGCGATCCGTTCACGCGGGCCGACGAGGGAGATCTCGTCGGCGAAGGCGTCCGGCACGGCCAGTACCGCCTCCTCGCGCCGCCCCTGGAGGAACAGCTCCTGCACGCGCCGCGCCTCCTCTTCGTACCCCATCCGCGCCATCAGATCGGCGTGGAAGTTGCGGGACGCGTGCCCCATCCCGCCGATGTAGAAGCCGAGCATGGTCTTCACCGGCAGCAGCCCCTCGCGCACGTCGTCGCAGACCCGGACCTGGGCCATGGGGGCGACGAGGAACCCGGGCCGCAGCCGTGTGAGCGCCGGGCCGTAGACGTCGGGGCGGCTCGGCGACCAGTACAACGGCAGCCACCCGTCGGCGATCCGGGTCGTCTGCTCGACGTTCTTCGGCCCCTCGGCACCGAGGAGGACGGGCAGGTCGGCCCGGAGCGGATGAGTGATCGGCTTCAGCGCCTTCCCGAGGCCCGTCCCGTCCGCGCCCCGGTACGGATGGGAGTGGAACCGCCCCTCCATCCGCACCGGCGCCTCCCGCCGCAGCACCTGCCGTACGACGTCCACGTACTCACGGGTGGCGGTGAGCGGCGACCTGGGGAACGGCCGCCCGTACCAGCCCTCCACCACCTGCGGCCCAGACAGCCCGAGCCCCAGCATCATGCGTCCGCCGGACAGATGGTCGAGGGTGAGCGCGTGCATCGCGGTGGTCGTCGGCGACCGGGCGGCCATCTGCGCAACCGCCGTGCCCAGCCTGATCGTCGACGTCCGGGCGGCGATCCAGGTCAGCGGCGTGAAGGCGTCGGACCCCCAGGACTCGGCGGTCCACACGGAGTCGTATCCGAGCCGCTCGGCCTCCTGCGCGAGCGGCACATGGCCGGCGTCGGGACCGCGGCCCCAGTAGCCGAGCGCGAGCCCGAGTCGCATGACACGCCTCCCTCAAGGACCTGACGGTCAGTCAGTTACCGGACTGCGGGCTGCGACTGTACGGCAACGGCCCCCCACCCGGAAGGGCGAGGGGCCGGCCGTGAAGCGACAGGGGGAGGTCAGCCGCGCTGGATCCCCGAGGTGTCCTGCAGCACGCCACGACGTCCGTCCTGGGTCTGGGCGACCAGGCCCGGACCGCGCTGCTCGACGGCCAGGTACCAGGTGCCCGGCGCGAGTTCGGCGATCGGCGTCGGCGAACCGTCCTCCGCGAACAGCGGCCGCGGCACCGGAACGGCGAACCAGAACGGCGAGAACTCCCCGCCGGCCGGCTGCGGCTGCCCCTGGCCCGGCTGAGGCTGGGCCCCGTACGGCTGCCCCGGCTGCGGCTGACCGCCGTACTGCGGCTGCTGCGCCCCCGGGTAGCCGTAACCACCAGGAGGCTGCGCACCGTACGGCTGCGTTGCCTGCGGCTTGGGCGCCGGAATGAGCGCGGCCTGCAGCGCGGGGACGAGGGGGGTGGCGATGGCGGCACCCGCGAGGACCAGGGCGGCGATGAGCGCGAGGATGAGACCGATACCGGCGTCGGGGCCGGAGGAGGAACCCGCACCCACGTTGTTCGCACCACCGGCCGGGTCGAAGATGTTGCCGAGCGCGCTCCAAGCGGCAAACACCGCGAGGGCGACGCCGAATTGGCCGAGGTCGAGACCGGCGACCTTAGGGGCCTGCGGCAGTCCGCGTGCGACCACGATGAGCGCAGCGCCGATGATGCCTGCCAGGACGACGCTCATCAACAGCGGTCCGCTGCCCCAGGCGTTCGGCATGTCGATGCCATCGGCACCGTCGACGGAAAAAATGTCGAGGAACGACGCGATGAACAGCAACACCGCTGCTCCGATCACCACGCCGTCGCCTCGTGTGAGGGAGCGGATATTCACTTCAGTCGGTCCTTCAGCTCAGTCGTCTCGTCATCGGCGGAGGCATCGCGCTGTAACCGTGTCTCACTCGGGCTCCGGTGTGAAACGCAGGCGTGGCCCCTCATCCTAGGGAGGACACTATCGTCTGTACGAGGACGCTGTCTGTGGGGATCTCCCAGCGATCCAAACACGCGCAAGGCACTCACGACTCCCTCAGGGTTTCCACGAGGCCGGTGCTCCAGGGAACGGTGATGACTGAGATGACGCGTACGTGGCCGTTGAGGCGAGCCCTTCATTGATCGGCTCGCCTCAACGGGCAAAGCCCATCCCGACTCTCAGGGACACTAGTACCCGGATGATCACTCGTCACCTGCCTTAGGCTCGCGTTGTCCGCAACGCGAATTGGCCCGCCGGGGCGGGATCCGGCGGGCCAATTCGTCAAGGGCTGAGCACCAGCCAAGGGGCTTGTGCCATCACTCGCTGTAGGCGAAGCACACGCCGATCGGCTTGTAGGCCGTCTTGTTCTTCTGCAGAGTCCACTTGTAGCCCTCCGGTATGAGCATGGCCTGCACGTCGAACTTCTTCCCGGAGTACTTCACATAGGCCTTGAGTGTCCCGTACTTGCCGCGAGGTACTTCTTTTGAGCCGCTCACGGTGATGCTGTGCGACTTCGTCACGTCCCAGCCGACACCTGCACTGATGACACCCTTCGAAGCGTCGATGTGCTTTGAGAGTACCGTGCCGGTGGACCGGGTCTCATCTATGCGCAGCGTCATCTTCCCCCGACCCGACGCCATCGCAATGGGCGTCTTGCCGCACTTGGTCCCGATCGACCGCACGTGGATCAGTCTCTTGGCCTCGATGGGGGCCGCGTGCATGCTCGCGCCATCGGAACCCTTCGGGGTCGGAGCGGCCTGTGCCGAGGCGCCCACGCAGAGCAGACTCATGGACAGGACGCCAACGGCTGTGCCACGCCTGATTGTTTGGAGCTTCAAGTGATCCCCCATGATCATCAAAGAGGCGGTAGCGACCGCCCCTGGTCGGGATCAGTTGATCAGGGGGGAAGTTCCTGTACAAGGATTTTGAGGTTGATCTGAGCGTTCGTAGGGTCAGGCGCAGGAATTGAACCTTCTACTTTTTCAAGAAACTCACGATTCCCTCAGAGATTCCCTGCGCCGCCTTCTGTCGCCAGGCTCCGCTGGTGAGCAGTGCCGCGTCCTTGCTATCGCGCATGTTGCCGCACTCGATGAACACCTTGGGAACCGTTGACAGATTGAGACCGCCGAGATCCTTACGCGTGACGAGGCCGGTGCCGTCGCCGATGTAGTTGGAGGCGGGTTCGCCCGTCACGCGGACGAAGTTGCCCGCGACGCGCTCGCCCAGGGAGGCCGAGCGGGCGACGATCGGGCGGGTGTCGGCGGCGCCCGAGTGCACGGCGCCCGGGAGGATGACGTGGAAGCCGCGGTTGCCGGCCGCGGAGCCGTCGGCGTGGATCGAGATCGCGGCGTCGGCGTGGGCGTCGTTGCCGATACGGGCCCGGCCGTCGACGCAAGGGCCCCAGGACGGGGAGCCGTTGTCGTGGGTCAGCTTCACGGTCGCGCCCTGCCGCTCCAGCAGCGCCTTCAGCCGATGCGAGACGTCCAGGGTGAACTGGGCCTCCGTGTAACCCGCGTTGGTGGAGGTGCCCGTCGTGTCGCACTCCTTCCAGTTCGTGCCGATGTTCACCTTGCGGTTGATCTCGGCGGTGTGCTGGAAGTTGCCGGGGTTGTGGCCCGGGTCGATGACGACGACCCTGCCCTTGAGGGGGCCGGAGGCGGCCGGGGCGGAACTGGTCGGGTCGGCGAGCGAAGGAGTCGGCGTACCAGGCTGCCTGGCGTCGTCACCGGGAGCCGCGGAGGAGGCGGTGGCCGCGCCGCTGGACGCCGCGCTGGTGGCCGCCCGTACCGTCGCCCCGTCCGACCCGCCTCCGCCGCCGGACCCGCCCACGGCCTCGTAGACGAGCCAGCCGAGCAACGCGCCGGGCACGAGCGCGGCGAGGGCGACGGTGAGGGGGCCGCGGCGGGGACGGCGGGGCTGCGGTGGATCGAAGTCCGGGCCTACGTACGACACGTCTGCGACTCTAACGGCGCCCTCAGATCCCCGCTCCCGTTCGCCGCAGGACGCGCAGCGAGTCGGTCACCGAGACCTCGGTGAAGGCGCCGGACCCCAGTGCCCGAAGGTAGACGCGGTACGGGGCCTGGCCGGTGAACTCGTCCTTCGGGTCCGGGAAGACGTCGTGGATGAGGAGCAGTCCGCCCTCGGCGACGTGCGGGGCCCAGCCCTCGTAGTCGGCGGTGGCGTGCTCATCCGTGTGGCCGCCGTCGATGAAGACCAGCCCGAGGGGGGTGCCCCAGAACTTGGCGATCTGCGGGGAACGGCCCACCAGGGCGACCACGTGCTCCTCCAGGCCCGCCCGGTGCAGGGTGCGCCGGAACGCCGGCAGCGTGTCCATCAGGCCGATCTCCGGGTCGACCGTCTCCGGGTCGTGGTAGTCCCAGCCGGGCTGCTGCTCCTCGCTGCCCCGGTGGTGGTCGACGGTCAGGGCCGTCACCCCGGCCTGCCGGGCCGCGTCGGCGAGCAGGACGGCGGAACGGCCGCAGTAGGTCCCGACCTCCAGCAGAGGCAGCCCCAGCCCGCCCGCCTCGACCGCGGCCGCGTACAACGCCAGCCCCTCGTGCACGGGCATGAACCCCTTCGCCGCCTCGAAAGCGGCCAGGATCTCCGGCTTGGGCGCCGCGGCCATGGGGTTCCTCCCGGTCGTACGAACATCAACGGCTCCCCATGCTGCCGCACCCCCGGCCACGACTTCGACCGAGGGTGCGTGGAGCGCCCCGAAAGGGGCGCGGGGCCGTATCGATATGCGGCTCCGCCGCGTGGGCGCGACCAGCCACGATGGCGGGTGAGCCGCCACACGACAGCCCTCCCCGAGCCCTACGCGGTCACACTCTCCCCGGGCAACGCAAGATCCAGATCCACCGCCCGCTCCTCCCCGGAATGCGTCGCCGCAGAGGCCAACGGTCCATGGCCGGAGGCCCTCGCGGCCAGCACATACGCCCCTTCCGTCGGTACCGCCAGCGCATACGTCCCGTCCGGCTCCGACAGTGTCGCCCCCGCCTGCCGCCCCCGCCGGTCGATCAGGGTGACCTTGGCACGGGCCACCGGCGCGCCCTCGGCGTCCAGGACGCGTCCGCGGAACCCGCGCAGCACCTGCTCGGCGCGTTCCAGCGCGGCCTCCTCCTCGCTGCTGGCCCGCAGCCGCGGTGCCCGGTCGGGCTTCGGCAGGAACAGGGCCATCAGCAGGCCGATCGCCACCGCACCCGTCGCGATGAGGAAGGACACCCGGAAGCCGTGCATGGTGGGGATCGCGACCCCGCCGACGTTCTGCGCGGTGTTGGCCAGCACCATTCCGATGACGGCGCTGGAGACGGACGTACCGATGGAGCGCATCAGGGTGTTGAGGCCGTTCGCGGCGCCCGTCTCGGACGCCGGGACCGCGCCCACGATCAGCGCGGGGAGCGAGGAGTACGCGAGGCCGATGCCCGCGCCGAGGACGACCGAGATGACCAGGCTCTGCCAGGCGGCGCTCATCAGGCCGAGGCCCGCGCCGTAGCCGACGGCGATGATCAGCATGCCGAGGATCAGGGTGACCTTGGGGCCGTACTTGGCGGACAGCCGGGCGTACACCGGCGCCGTGACCATCATCGTCAGGCCCAGCGGGGCGACCAGCAGGCCCGCGACGACCATCGACTGGCCGAGGCCGTAGCCGGTCGCCTTGGGGAGCTGGAGCAACTGGGGAAGGACGAGTGAGACCACGTAGAACGAGACGCCGACCATGATCGAGGCGAGGTTGGTGAAGAGGACAGCCGGGCGGGCGGTGGTGCGCAGGTCGACGAGGGGTGCGGCGGAGCGCAGCTCGAACAGGCCCCACAGGACGAGGACGACGGCCGCGGCACCGAACATGCCGAGCGTGGTGCCGGAGGTCCAGCCCCAGTCGCTGCCCTTGGTGATCGGCAGCAGGAAGAGGACCAGGCCGGCCGAGAGGCCGATCGCGCCCAGGACGTCGAAGGAGCCCTCGGCGCGCATCGGGGACTCCGGTACGACGAGGAGGGTGAGGGCGATGGACAGGACACCGAGGCCGGCGGCGCCGTAGAAGAGGGCGTGCCAGTCGGCGTGCTGGGCGACGAGAGCCGCGAGCGGCAGGGCGAGTCCGCCGCCGACGCCGATCGAGGAGCTCATCAGGGCCATCGCGGAGCCGAGCTTCTCGCGGGGCAGCATGTCGCGCATCAGGCCGATGCCGAGCGGGATGGCGCCCATCGCGAAGCCCTGGAGGGTACGGCCGGCGATCATCGGGAGCAGGGTGCTGGTGAGGGCGCTGACCAGGGCGCCCACGACCATCACGGCGAGGCTGAGGATGAGCATGCGGCGCTTGCCGTACAGATCGCCGAGACGGCCCATGATCGGCGTGGCGACGGCGCCCGAGAGCAGTGTCGAGGTCAGGACCCAGGTGGCGTTGCTGGGTGCGGTGTCCAGCAGTTGCGGCAGGTCCTTGATGACCGGGACGAGCAGGGTCTGCATCACCGCGACAACGATTCCCGCGAAGGCGAGCACCGGGACCACGGCCCCGCCGGCTCTCCGGGCGGGCTGGTCGTTCGTCGTGTGCGTCATTGCGTGAGGCCTCCCGTTGGATAAGTGCTGGGTAAACCTCGTATGCACAGGCAACTATTCCGTTGCTTCAGGACTCTAATCAATCCTTGACCCGGGCATGGGAATCTGAGGTGCCGTCAGGTCTGGTGGATAGGTGGAACATGTTCTAGTCTGCGCGCCATGAAGGCCTACGTCGCCGGGGTCGGGATGACCCGATTCGAGAAACCCGAGACCCGTGATTGGCAGTACTGGGACATGGTCCGGGAGGCGGGAAGCGCGGCGCTCGCGGACGCGGGAGTGACGTACGAGGACGTGGAACAGGTTCCCGTCGGCTACTGCTTCCAGCCCTCCACCGCCGGCCAGCGCGCCGCCTATGAGCTGGGTCTCACCGGCGTCCCGGTCTACAACGTCAACAACAACTGCGCGACCGGCTCGACCGCGCTGATGCTGGCGCGACAGCTGGTGCGGGGCGGCTCGGCCGACTGCGTCCTGGCGCTGGGCTTCGAGAAGATGAAGCGGGGCGCACTGGGGGGAGGGGCCGACGGCGGTGACTTCTCGACTTCCCCCGTGGCCCGGCACTACGGGGTCATGGCCGCCCGGCACGGCTTCGAGATGACGCCGCCCACCGCCCAGATCTTCGGCGACGCGGCCCGCGAGCACATGGAGAAGTACGGCACCACCGAGGCACAGCTGGCCGCCGTCGCCGCCAAGAACCACCGGCACTCCGCTCACAACCCGTACGCGCAGTTCCGGGACGTCTACGAGGTGGCCGACATCCTCGCCGCCCGTACGGTCCATCGGCCGCTGACCAAGCTGCAGTGCTCGCCGACGTCCGACGGTGCCGCGGCGGCGGTGGTGGTGTCGGAACGGTTCGCCGAGGCGCGGGGTCTCACCGGGCTCGTGGAGATAGTCGCCCAGGCGATGACCACGGACACAGAGGAGTCCTTCGCGTCCGGCTCCTGCATCGACGTCGTCGGGCAGCCCATGTCCCGGGAGGCCGCCCGGCAGGTGTACGAGCGGGCCGGGCTAGGGATCGAGGACGTCGACGTCGTGGAGCTGCACGACTGCTTCTCCGTCAACGAACTGCTGACCTACGAGGCGCTCGGGATGTGCGCGGAGGGCGAGTCCGGCAAGCTCGTCGAATCCGGGGCGACCACGTACGGCGGGCGCTGGGTGGTGAATCCGTCCGGCGGCCTGATCTCCAAGGGACATCCGCTGGGGGCCACGGGAATCGCCCAGGCCGCCGAGCTGGTCTGGCAGCTGCGGGGTACGGCGGGGGAGCGGCAGGTTCCCGGCGCGCGGGTGGGGCTCGCGCACAACATCGGCCTGGGCGGAGCGGCGGTGGTGACGATGCTGAGGGCGGTCTAGGGAGGCCCAGGCGCGCGGGGTCCTGTAGGTCTGGGCTTCGGCCCGGGTGCGCGGGGTCCTGTAGGTCCGGGCTTCGGCGCGGACGCGGGGCGGCCCTAGGTCCGGCGACCGAAGGTCTCGTGGGGCGAAATGCCGATGCAAGGCGTGCAACAGGGTTGAGAGCATGACAGGCATGCTGGAAACCGCTGACGTCGCCCGGACCTCCCGTCGTACCGCCCCTCCCACCTGGCTGGTCGTGGCCCTCGCCTGCGCGGGTCAGTTCCTGGTGGTGCTGGACGTGTCGGTCGTCAACGTGGCGTTGCCGTCGATGCGGATCGACCTGGGGCTGAGCGCGCAGGGCCTGCAGTGGGTGGTCAACGCCTACGCCATCGCCTTCGCCGGGTTCATGCTGCTCGGCGGGCGGGCCGGCGACCTGTACGGGCGCAAGCGGATGTTCCTGGTCGGGCTCGGCCTGTTCACGCTGGCGTCGCTGGGCGGCGGACTGGCGCAGGAGGGTGGGCAACTCCTGGTCGCGCGGGCCGTGCAGGGGCTGGGCGCGGCGGTGCTGGCGCCCTCGACGCTGACCATCCTGACGTCGGCGGTCCCGGAGGGCGCGGCCCGAATGCGCGCCATCGCCACCTGGAGCGCGGTGGGCGCGGGCGGCGGGGCAGCGGGCGGTCTGGTCGGCGGAGCGCTGGTGGACGGGCTGTCCTGGCGGTGGGTGCTGCTGATCAACGTGCCCGTCGGCGCGGTGGTGCTGGCCGGCTCGGTCAAGTGGCTGGCGGAGAGCCGGAACGGCGGCGGGCGTCGGCTGGACCTGCCGGGCGCCGTGCTGGTCACGGCCGGGCTCGCCACGCTCGCGTACGGCATCTCGCAGACCGAGGCCGAGGGCTGGACGTCGGCCTCGACCCTGGTGCCGCTGGCCGCAGGACTCACCCTGATCGCCGGGTTCCTGGCCGTCGAGGCGCGTACGACGGTCCCGCTGATGCCCCTCGGGCTGTTCCGGGTGCGGGCGGTGTCGTCGGCGAACGCGGCGATGTTCCTGAACGGCTCCGCGATGTTCTGCATGTGGTTCTTCATGACCCTGTACGCGCAGAACGTGCTCGGCTACACCCCGCTGGAGGCGGGACTGGCCCTGGTGCCGAGCTCCCTGTCGATCATCCTGGGTTCCAAGCTCGCGCCCCGTTTCCTGCCGGCGCTGGGGGCGCGCGGACTGGCCGCGCTCGGAACGCTGATCGCGGCCGCGGGCTATGTATGGCAGTCGGCGATGACGTCTCAGGGCGCGTATCTCACGGAGATCATGCTGCCCGGCATCCTGATGATGCTGGGGGCCGGCCTGACGGCGACCCCGCTGGCCGCGCTCGCCACGTCGGGGGCGGCGCCCGAGGAGGCCGGCCTCGTGTCAGGGCTGATCAACACCTCGCGGACGATGGGCGGTTCGCTGGGGCTCGCGGTGATGTCGACGATCGCCGCGGCGCGCACGGGCGATCGCGGGACGCCCGAGGCGCTGACCGAGGGGTACGCCCTGGTGTTCCGGACGGGGGCCGGGGTGCTGCTCGCCGGGGTGGTGTTGATGCTCGTGTGGCTGCCGCGGCAGAAGGCGGCGGGGCGCGGGGAGGGGGATTTCGCGTCGTGATTCCGCGGGCTGATTTCGTGCAGTGCTTCCGCGGAGTGACCCCGTGGAGTGACCCCGCGGAGTGATTTCGCGGAGCGAGGCAACGGTCCGGGCCGCTCACGGACTCCTTCAGACATCAAGGAGGTGCCCATGGGGGATCGCAAGGAGGCTCGGGACGAGGAGTTCCAGAGCTTTGTCACCGGCCGCTGGCCGCGGCTGGTGCGGACGGCATTTCTCCTCACGGGGGAGCGACACGCCGCCGAGGACCTCGCCCAGGCGACCCTCGAACAGGTCTACGTGGCCTGGCGCAGGGTCGGCTCGGCGGAAGACCCGGAGGCGTATGTACGGCGCGTGATGATCAACGCGCACGCGCGCAGGCACCGCAGGAAGCTGCGGGAGTTCCTGGCGCCGAAGGACGACTCCGGCCTGGTCCGCGAGGTCGCCGACACCGGTGACCGCATCGCCCAGGCCGACGACCGCGGAGTCCTGCTGAAGGCGCTGGCGCAACTGCCGCCGCGGCAGCGGGAGGCGGTGGTCCTCCGGTACTGGGAGGACCTGACGGAGACCCAGGTGGCGCAGGCCATGGGCTGCTCCGTCGGCGCGGTGAAGAGCAACGCGGCCAAGGGGATCGCGAAACTGCGCGCCATACCGGGGCTGGCGGACATGGTGACGAGCGGGGGCGGTAAGTGATGAGCGCGGACCGGGAAGCGGACCAGGACATGACGCACAGGGACATCGCCCTCCTGCTGGCCGACGCGGCGGACGGCGTCGAGGTCGGTATAGCCCCCACACAGGCGGTCGTGCGGGGTGGGCGGCGGCGCAGGGCGCGGCGGTGGGCGGTGGCCGCCGCCGCGGCGCTGGCGATCGTCGGGACGACGGGGACGGTGGCGCTGGCGGGGCTGCCGGGCGGTGGCGGCGGGCGGGCGGAACCGGCGGTCACCCGGTCGTCGGCGCCCCTGCCGGACGTCTTCCAGAACAAGCCGCACCGCACCGAGCTGGCGAGCGGAACGGAGGACGGCAAGGACTGGGAGGTGTTCGTCGACGTGTGGGACGCGCCGCGCGACAAGGCGCAGGCGGAGGCGCAGTTGACGGCAATGGGCGAGTACAGGGGCGAGTGGCCCGGGTCAGTGCGGACGGCCGCCGACCTGGTGGGCAAGCGCACGTACTTCGTGCAGCGCAGCTATGACGGCGACACGTCGGTGGTGATCGAGAACTCGCTGCCCGCGCGGGACGCCAGTGTGAGCACGGACATGGGGGTGACGGGGCAGGGTCTGTCGCCGCAGGCCAAGCCCCTGCGTCTGGTGATCGGCCAGGTCGCGAAGACCGCGCTGGAGGTGACCTGCGACTGGAAGGACGGCACCAGCGCGGTTCTGCACCGGGTCTCGGACCCCGAGGCCGACGGCTCGCTGAAGCAGGGCATCCGGTCGGTCGAGGGCTCCCCGGACCGCTGGTTCGTGTGCGTCGCACCGAAGGGCACGGCCTTCAAGAACGCGCGGGTGACGGGGCTGGACCAGTAACTCCCCTCAGAGCCAACCCTGTTGCCGGGCCTCCCGCATCGCTTCCATGCGGTTGCGGGTGCCCGTCTTGCCGATGGCCGAGGAGAGGTAGTTGCGGACCGTCGACTCCGACAGGTGCAGTTTGCCGGCGATGTCGGCGACGGTCGCGCCGTCCGCGGAGGCCTTGAGGACGTCGCACTCACGGGCGGTGAGCGGACTGGGCCCGGCGCTGAGCGCCGCCGCGGCGAGCGCGGGGTCGATCACGGTCTCGCCGGTCAGCACCCGGCGGATCGCGGCGGCCAGCTCCTCCACCGGGCCGTCCTTCACCAGGAAGCCGGCGGCCCCCGCCTCCATGGCGCGGCGCAGATAGCCGGGCCGGCCGAAGGTGGTCAGGATCAGCACCCGGCAGTCCGGTACCTGCTCGCGCAGTTCGGCAGCCGCGTCCAAGCCGCTCATGCCCGGCAGTTCGATGTCCAGCAGGGCCACGTCAGGGCGGTGCGTCAGCGCGGCGTCCACGATCGCGTCGCCGGCGGCGACCTGGGCGACGACCTCCAGGTCGGCCTCCAGGTTCAGCAGCAGGGCGAGCGCGCCACGCATCATCCCCTGGTCCTCGGCGAGCAGAACCCGCACGTTCCTGGTCGGCCGGTGTCCCCGGGGCATCTCGTCCACGGGCCAAGAGTAGAGCGCGGGCGGCCGGTCGGCTCCCTTAAAGACTCGGCATGGTTCCGTTCCGGAAGGCTTGACGGTTTCTGACGGCGGCCCAACAATCGCCTCTGCATTGAGAGTTCGCCTTTGCAATTCCCGTCTCCGTACTCCCACCCGCATTTGTTCGGCATTTCGACCGGCGAAAGAAATCCGGGATTTACTTCGAACATCGTTCGGTATACCGGACAGTGAAGGAGGCTCCACCGTGTACTCACACGTGTACTCCGGCGTGTACTCCAGACTCAGAACCGCGGCCCTGGCAGCGCTCTCGGCGCTCGTCACGGTGCTCGCGCTCGCCGTCGGCATTCCGCAGGCCCAGGCGGCGAGTTCGCTGCCCTGCGACGTCTACGCCGCCGCGGGCACCCCCTGTGTCGCCGCGCACAGCCTGGCCAGGGCGCTGTACTCCTCGTACAACGGCTCCCTCTACCAGGTGCAGCGGGCCTCCGACGGCGCCACCAAGGACATCGGGCTGCTGACCGCCGGCGGGTACGCCAACGCGGCGGCCCAGGACTCCTTCTGTGCCGGCACCACCTGCATCATCACCAAGATCTACGACCAGTCCTCGCGCCACAACGACCTGACCGTGGAGGGCGCGGGAGGCGCCGGAGCGGCCGACGTGGGCGCACCCGCGGACGCCCTGCCGGTGACCGTCGGCGGCCACCAGGTCTACGGCCTGGAGATCTCGGCGGGCATGGGCTACCGGGACAACTCCACCTCGGGCGTAGCCACCAACGGCGGCGCCGAGGGGATGTACATGGTCACGTCCGGCACCCACGTCAACGGCAGCTGCTGCTTCGACTACGGCAACGCCGAGACGAACAACAAGGACACCGGCAACGGCCACATGGACGCGATCAACTTCGGTACCGAATGCTGGTTCTCGCCCTGCTACGGCCAGGGCCCGTGGGTGCAGGCGGACCTGGAGAACGGGCTGTTCCAGTCCAACCTCGGCTACAGCACGAACTCCTCCAACACCGGTACCGGCGCCCTGCCGTTCGTGACCGCGCTATTGAAGAACAACGGCCAGAACCATTTCGCACTGAAATGGGGCAACGCCCAATCCGGTGGACTGACCACCACCTATTCCGGCAGTGAGCCCACCAACGCCGGCGGTTACTCGCCGATGCACCAGGAGGGCGCCATCGTCCTCGGCACCGGCGGCGACAACAGCAACGGCTCCATCGGCTCCTTCTTCGAGGGCGTCATGACCTCCGGCATACCGACGGACGCCGCCGACAACTCCGTCCAGGCCAACATCGTCTCCGTCGGCTACGGCGGCGCGACCGGCTCCACCGGCACGCTCACGCCCGGCTCGGAGATCTCCCTGAGGGCGACCACGTCCTGCTGCACCAGCGACTACATCCGTCACCAGAACAACACGGCCGTCGTCTCCGCGATCACGTCGAGCAGTTCGGCCCTGGACAAGAACGACGCCACCTGGATCGTCCGCCGCGGCCTCGCCGACGCCTCCTGCGTCTCCTTCGAGTCGCGCAACTATCCCGGCGACTTCCTGCGCCACTACAACTACCAGCTGCTGCGGCAGCCGATGACCGGCACCACCCAGTTCAGACAGGACGCCACGTTCTGCCCGACGACCGGCAAGAGCGGCACGGGCACGTCGTTCGCGTCGTACAACTACCCGACGAAGTTCATCCGCCACTACGACTACAACGTCTACATAGCGAGTGACGGAGGCTCCAACACCTGGGACAGCGCGACGTCCTGGACGGACGACACGAGCTGGGTGGTCAGCGCGCCCTGGGCGCCGTAGCCGCCACGGGTGCCGGTGCGTCGCCGGGCTCCAGGGGAAGCTCGGCGGTGACCGTGAAGCCGCCTCGCGGCGACGGGCCGGCCCGCAGGGAGCCGCCCGCCGCCGCGAGGCGCTCGGTCAGGCCCTTCAGGCCCGTGCCGCCGACGCCGGGGGAGGAGGGGAAGGCCGGTTCGCCGCCGCCGTTGTCGGCGACCGTCAGGCGGACCTGCTCGGAGGCGCTGTCCACGGTGATCTCGCAGCGGGTCGCTCCCGCGTGCCGCACGACGTTGGTGACGGCCTCCCGCACCACCCAGCCCAGCAGGACCTCGGTCTGCGGGGCGAGGGGCGTACCCGAACGCCGCACCACCGGCTCCACGTCGGCCGCCTCCAACACCGAGCGCGCGCGGTCGAGTTCGGTGCCGAGGCTGCCCTCGCGGTAGCCGGTGACGGCCTCCCGGATCTCGGTGAGGGCCTGCCGGCCCACGGACTCGATGTCGGTGATCTGGGCCAGCGCCGCGTCCAGGTCCCGCGGGGCCAGCCGCCGGGCGGCCTCCGACTTCACCACGATCACCGACATGGTGTGGCCGAGCAGGTCGTGCAGATCGCGGGAGAAGCGCAGCCGCTCCTTCTCCACGGCCTGGTGGGCGAGTTGCTCACGGGCGGCGCGCAGTTCCCGTACCGCCTCGGACAGTGAGAGGATCGCCGCCGTCACCATGGTCGAGATGAAGGTGGCGTAGGCGATGTTCAGACCGTTCCAGCCGTCGCGCGCGGTGGAGACCACCCCGGCGAGCAGGGCGACACCGGTACCGGACCAGCGCAGGTGCTCGCCCCGCAGGGCCGCACCCGTGGCCAGCCCGAGCAGCGGGAAGAACAGCAGCCAGTTGTCGCCGTAGGCGCCGGCCAGAGCGCAGGTGATCGCGGCCATCACGGCCAGCGCCACCCGTGTGGAGACGGACTGCCGCTTCTCCTTCACGAAGGCGCGCGTCGCCACGAAGATGTAGAGGGAGTTGAAGGTGAGCAGCCCCAGACCGCCGATCCACGGGTTGGGGGTCCTGCCCTGGAAGAGGTTGGAGAACGCTCCCAGCCCCATCAGCAGCCACGGCAGCAGGGAGAAGGCGGTCGGCGGCGGGCCCGGCTGCTCGGGCACCTCGGCGCCGGTGCGGCGCGCCTCCTTCTGTGCGGCCTTGAAGGCCCGCATGTCCGCCCGCCACCGATCCCGGGCCGCCCGCCACTGCCGCAGCTGACAGGCGATCCCACGTGTCCAGTTCATGTGCCTCGTCCCCCGTTCAGGCGGTCCGTCCGGACCGCCGGTACGACAGCACAGCGTACGAACCGAAGGCCAGCAGCCAAGCCCCCAGGACGCAGACGGCGCCGAGCGCCGGAGCGCGTCCGTCCGCGACCGAGGTGCCCAGTTGGGCGAACCGGTAGGTGGGCGTGTACGCCGACAGGGCGCGCAGCCAGCCCGGGAAGAGGGTGACGGGGAACCACAGGCCGCCGAGGACGGCCAGCCCCAGGTTGCAGGCCATGTTCGCCACGCCGGTGGTCTGTCCGGTCAGCCGGTAGCCGTTGCCCAGCCCCAGCAGTGTGAACGGCAGCGAGCCCAGCCACAGCAGCAGCGCGATCGCGCCCCACTGCCAGGCCGCCAGCCGCACCCCGTTGACCAGACCGCCCGCCGCCAGCACCGCCACGATCGCCGGCAGCACGGTCACCGAGCCGGTCAGGGCCCGCCCGACGACGACCTGCCGCGGTGTCATCGGCGTCACCCGCAACTGCCGCAGCCAGCCGATCGCCCGGTCCTCCGCGACCCCGCCGCCGGTGTTGAGCGCGGACCCGACGGCCCCGTACCCCGCCATCCCCACCATCGCCGCGGTCTTGTAACCCCCGTCGTCCGCACCGAGGTTGGTGAACAGCAGATACATCAACACCGGCATGGCGACCCCGCCGACGACGAACCCGACGTCGCGGAGGGTACGGCGCACTTCGAGCCGCAGGTAGTCCGGCATCACGAGACCTCCTCGACGGCTGCGCCTTTGAACGTCGGCCGCTGCGATCCAGCCCGTCCGGGGGTACCCCCTCTGGGGGAGTTCGAGGACGAAACCCGTTCAGGGCCGAACGGGGGTCTGGGGGCAGAGCCCCCAGCACCGGTCAGCGCGAGGAACGCGTCGTCCAGGGACGCCGGCGCCACCTCCAGCCCCCGTATCGCCCCCAGCTCCGCGAGAGCGATCACCGTGGCGTCCGGGTCGTCGGTCCGCAGCCGCGCCCGGTCCCCGCGCACCTCCAGCGACCGCACGCCGGGCAGCCGCTCCAGCCCCCGGGTGCCGCCTCCGGCGAGGTCGAAGGCGACCAGGCCACCGCCCACCGACCGCTTCAGCTCCTCGCTCGTGCCGTCGGCGACGATCCGGCCGCCGTCGATGACGAGGATGCGATCGGCGTGAGCGTCCGCCTCCTGGAGGTGGTGGGTGGAGAACAGCACCGTGTGGCCGAGGCGCGCGTAGGACCGCATCGAAGTCCAGAAGGCGTGCCGCGCCTCCACGTCCAGGGCGGCCGTCGGCTCGTCCAGCACGATCAGCGCGGGGTTCCCGGCGAGGGCGACGGCGAAGCGGACGCGCTGGGTCTGGCCGCCGGACAGCCGGTCCACGCGGCGTCCGGCCAGTTCCGTGATCCCGGCCAGCCGCAGCGCCCGTTCGACCGGCATCGGCGCCGGATAGCGCCCGGCGACGAAGGCGACCAGCTCGCGCACGGTGACGCGGGGCACCGCGCGGCCCTCCTGGAGCATGGCACCGACCCGCCCGGCACGCACGGCGGCGCCCGGGGGCTGCCCGAACAGCTCGACGGTGCCCTCGTCGGGCTCGTTCAGGCCGAGCAGCAGGGAGATCGTCGTCGACTTGCCGGCGCCGTTGCGGCCGAGGAGGGCGACCGTCTCGCCGGGCGCGATGGTCAGATCGACGCCGTGGACTGCGCGCACGGCGCCGAAGTTCTTGACCGCCCCCGTGAAGGACACGGCGGCGCATTCCGTCTGTGTCATGGCTACGACGCTACGAAGTGGGCGCCCCCGTCCGGCAGATGCGCTTGTACGGACCTGGGCAGGACAAATGTCACGGGCGGCCCGGCGTACCCCGTACAGACCTGACGCGGCGTCAGGAGCCTTCACAAGTGGCGAGCCCTGGGCTATACAGAGGGCGCCGGACTGGAACGCGTTCTAGATCGGCCACCGTGACGACCTCGGTCGCGGCCGACGGTGCGGACGGCCGCGCCGAGGTCTTGATCCACTCGATCCACCAGGAGCCGTATGCCCATCGACGCAGCGAAGGCCCTCGCCGCCGAACCCCGGTCCGGCGAGATCACCTGGGACCACAAGGACGTCCAGCTCTACCACCTCGGCATCGGCGCCGGCGTCCCGGCCACCGACCCCGACGAGCTGCGCTACACCCTGGAGTCCCGGCTGCACGTCCTGCCGAGCTTCGCCACCGTCGCGGGCGCCGGTTCCCCCGGCGTGATCAGCGGTCTGTCCATGCCGGGCGTGGACGTCGACCTCGCCAAGGTGCTGCACGGCGGCCAGTCGCTGACCATCCACCGCCCCCTTCCGGCACAGGGCACCGCCACCGCCACCGGCCGCATCGCCGCCGTCTACGACAAGGGCAAGGCGGCCGTCCTGGTCATGCGCACGGAGGTCGCCGACGCCGACGGCCCGCTGTGGACGAACGACGCCCAGATCTTCGTACGAGGGGAGGGCGGCTGGGGCGGCGACCGCGGCCCCTCCGCACGCCTCGAACCTCCGGCCGGCGACCCCGACCGGATCGTCGAACGGCCCGTCCGCGAGGACCAGGCCCTGCTCTACCGCCTGTGCGGCGACTACAACCCGCTGCACGCCGACCCCGAGTTCGCCAAGCTCGCCGGCTTCGACAGGCCCATCCTGCACGGGCTGTGCACCTACGGCATGACGCTCAAGGCCGTCGTCGACACGCTGCTCGGCGGGGACGTGAGCCGGGTGCGGTCGTACTCGACCCGGTTCGCGGGCGTCGTGTATCCGGGGGAGACCCTGCGGATGCGGATGTGGCACACGCCGCGGTCCACCACGGTCGCCGTCAGCGCGGTGGAGCGGGACGACGCGCCGGTCCTCGCCGACACCATCGTCGAACACGGTTGACACAGCTAGCAGTTGAGGGGAGCCGCACCATGCGCGCAGCCGTACTGCAGGAGATCGGCCAGGAGAAGCTGGAGGTCCTCGACGACGTCGAGGCCGTGGGATTCGGGCCCGGCAAGGTGCGCATCCGGGTCAGGGCGACCGGGTTGTGCCACTCGGACCTGTCCGCGATGAGCGGGGTACTGCCGCAGCCCGCGCCGTTCGTGCCCGGGCACGAAGGGGCGGGGGAGATCCTCGAGGTCGGCGACGGGGTCACCCACCTGAAGGCGGGCGACCGGGTGGTCGTGTGCTGGCTGCCGGCCTGCGGCGCCTGTCCCGCCTGCAAGCGCGGCCAGACCGAGCTGTGCCTGGCCGGGTTCATGAACGCCGGCACCCCCAACTTCCGCCGTCCCGGCGGCAATCTCTTCGGCTTCGCCGGCACCGGCACCTTCGCCGAGGAGGTCGTCGTCGACGCGGGCTGCGCGGTGCCGGTCCCGGACGACGTGCCCTTCGACATCGCGGCACTGATCGGCTGCGGAGTGACCACCGGACTCGGGGCCGCCCTCAACACCGCCGATGTGGAAGCCGGTTCGTCGGTCGCCGTCATCGGCTGCGGCGGTGTCGGCATCTCGGCCATCCAGGGCGCACGGCTGAAGGGCGCGGCGGAGATCGTCGCCGTGGACCCGGTGGCCTCGCGCCGCGAGTCGGCCCTCAGGTTCGGCGCCACCAAGGCCGTCTCACCGGACGAACTGGGCGACGCCAAGCAACAGGTCACCGGCGGTGAGGGCTTCGACTACGTCTTCGAGGTCGTCGGCAAGTCGGCCACCGCCCGGACGGCGTACGACCACACCCGGCGCGGCGGCACCCTCGTCGTGGTCGGCGCGGGCGCCATGGACGACTTCCTCCAACTCAACATGTTCGAGCTGTTCTTCGACGAGAAGCGCATCCTGCCGTCGATGTACGGCGGCGGCGACGTCCTGCGCTCCTACGAGCGCACCATCGCCCTGTGGCGGGCGGGCCGCATCGACCTGGAGGGCCTGATCACGCACCGGGTGCCGCTGGCCGAGATCAACGAGGCACTGGACCAGATGCGCACCGGTACCGCCCTGCGCACCTGCATCGAGATCTGACGGAGGCCCTGTGTCGCTGCCACTGGAAGGACTGTCGGCCGTCGTCACCGGCGCGGGCCGGGGCCTGGGCCGGGCGGAGGCGCTCGAACTCGCCCGGCTCGGCGCGGCCGTCGTCGTCAACGACTACGGCCAACCGGGTCGGGACGGCTCCGGGGAATCCTCCGCGGGCCCCGCCGAGGAGGTCGCCGCCGAGATCCGCGCGGCCGGCGGACGGGCCACCGCCCACACCGGGGACGTGGCCGACTTCCAACAGGCGGGCCAGCTCGTTGATTTGGCCATCGAGGAGTTCGGCAAACTGGACATCCTGGTCAACAACGCGGGCATCCTGCGCGACCGCATGGTCTTCTCCATGACCGAGGGCGAATGGGACTCGGTGATCCGGGTCCACCTCAAGGGTCACTTCAACACGACCCACTTCGCCGCCGCCCACTGGCGCGAGCGTTCCAAGGCCGCGGGCGGCCCGGTCTACGGCCGCATCGTGAACACCTCCTCCGAGGCGTTCCTCGCGGGCTCCGCGGGCCAGCCCAACTACGCGGCCGCGAAGGGCGGAATCGTCGGCCTGACCACCTCCACGGCCCTCGCCCTCGCCAAGTACGGGGTCACCGCCAACGCCATCTGCCCGCGCGCCCGCACCCGGATGACCGAGGACGTCTTCGCCGGCTTCGAGCAGCCCGCCGACGGCCTCGACCCGCTCGCCCCCGAGCACGTCGCCCCGCTGGTGGGCTACCTCGCCTCACCCGCCGCGGCCCGCGCCAACGGCCAGCTGTTCGTCGTGCACGGCGGCATGGTCGCCGTCGTGGACCGGCCGCGCGTGCGGGCCAAGTTCGACAGCAAGCAGGACACCTTCACCTACGACGAGCTGGACGCCGTACTCACCGCGCACTACGCCGAACGGCCCGAGGGGGAGACATTCGCGGCGGCGGAGGTGCTCGGTCTGAAGCGGACGTAGAGCCGACCTGAAGCCGACGTCGAGCGGACGTGGACACGCGGAAGGGCCCGCACACCGGCCGGTGTGCGGGCCCTTCCCTGCGTACCCTCAGGCAGCTGCCTCGGTGTCCTCGGCCGGCTTGCGGTGCCGGCCACGAGGGGCCGAGTCACCGTCCTGGGCCGAGTTCGGACCCCGGTGACGACCGTGACCGGCGTCCCCCTGGGTCTCGGCGGACAGCGGCTGCATGGTGCTGGTGTCGCTCATCGGAAGGATTCACCCCGTCAACATGATCTTTCGAACAGCCCGGCGAGTCTAACCAGCACCCCACCACCCGGATCCAGGCGGCCACACCCATCGGCACTAGTTCGTTACAAGAGGTCCCAAGGGGGCTTCCCGCAACGGCACCGGACGGGCCGCGACCGGTTTCGAAGGGTCCGGTTGTGACGGTTCGTCCGCCGTCGCAGGAGCGGCCCCCGACACCGCCCGCACGGCCGTACCGTCCTCCCCCGAACCCTCCGGAACCGCTTCCCCCGCTTCCTCCGAGGGCGCCGCCATCCGCGCCAGACCGCACGGCGTCTCGGCCGTCGCGCACGGCAGTTGCAGCACCCCGTCCCTGGTCCACAGCCCCGCCCCGGCCAACCAGCCGGCCGGCGCCGGGAAATGGTGCACCTGCCGCCGGTCCGGCCGCCACAGCCCCACCCAGCCGCCCATCGGCCCGTCCACGCGCAGCGCCACCGCACAGCTCTCCGGCATCAGTACGAGCCCCGGCTGGATCGCGAACGGCGTCACCGAGCAGTCCGGCACCCGCAGACACTCCGGGAACCGCACCGGAAGCGTGCTGCCCAGCACCCCCCAGCCCAGCCGGGCCTCGCCCGGCGACGGCGCGTCCGAGCGGATCAGCACCAGCCCGCTGTCCGGGTCGGCCAGCAGCAGCCGGTCGTCGCTGCCGTCGGTGATCTGCAGGAACGGCGACACCTCGCCGCCCCGCCCCAGGTCCACCACGACCGTCTTCGTGCGCCCGCCGACCTCCCGGTCCAGCGCCAGCATCCGGCCCGCGTGGTCCAGCCACACCCCGCCCGAACAGCGCCCCGGGATCTCCGTCAGCGGCTCCGGCCCGAAGGCCCCGCCCGCCACCAGCCACAGCGTGCTGGCACGCCGGCCCACTGCCAGGGCGTACGCCTTCTCGCCGCCCGGCGCCGGGGGCAGCAGCCGCAGCGGAGCGTCCTCGTCCGGGCACGCGACCGCGCCGAGGAACACCTCGCCGGTGCCGGGGCCGGTCGGATACAGCAGGGAGAAGACGTGCCGCCCGTCCGTGGGCCGGCGGATCAGCACCCGCCCGTCGCCCATCGGCTGCACCTCCGTGCCCGGCTCCTCCGGCTGGTTGCCGGGCAGCGGCACCGCGTACGGCTCGGGGCCGTCCAGCGTCCAGCGCTCCGGGAACCAGCAGTCGCCGTCCAGGGCGAGGCGGGCGGCGTAGGCGCCGTCCGCGGTGATGGAGCAGCTCACCTCCGGAGCACCGTCCCCGGGGGCAGCCTCGGGCTCGAACGCACAGACCGTCATCGTCTGGTCACCTCCGGTCATGAAGCTAGTTTTCACGCGCACACACGGGGGGCCACGAGGCTCCTGCTTCACGCATAAGGGTGGTAGAGGAACGATTCGCCTGAGGGAAGGGGGCCCAGTGTGCTGAGGGTGGCCGCCGACCGCCCCGGTCACCGGAACCGTGCGCGACCGGCCGCGGACATCGGTTCAGCGGCACGGATCAGGCAGGTAGCCTTCTGTCCGTGCCCCGTCTGTCTGAAGTCATCGCCGCGCTGGACGACCTGTGGCCCGCCGAGCGGGCCGAGTCCTGGGACGCGGTCGGCACCGTCGTGGGCGACCCCGGCCAGGAGGTCACCCGGGTCCTGTTCGCCGTCGACCCGGTCCAGGAGATCGTCGACGAGGCGGTCAAGCTCGGCGCCGACCTGCTCGTCACCCACCACCCGCTCTACCTCCGCGGTACGACGACGGTCGCGGCGACCCACTTCAAGGGCCGCGTCGTGCACACCCTCATCAAGAACGACATCGCGCTGCACGTCGCCCACACCAACGCCGACACCGCCGACCCGGGCGTCTCCGACGCCCTCGCCGGCGCCCTCGACCTCCGTGTCGTACGACCGCTCGTGCCGGACGCGAGCGATCCGCACGGGCGCCGCGGCCTCGGCCGCATCTGCGAACTCGACCACCCGCTGCCGCTGCGCGAACTCGCCGCCCGGGCCGCCGAGCGCCTGCCCGCCACCGCGCAGGGCATCCGCGTCGCCGGCGACCCCGAGGCCACCATCCGCACCGTCGCCGTCAGCGGCGGCTCCGGCGACAGCCTCTTCGACCAGGTCCGCGCCGCGGGCGTCGACGCCTTCCTCACCGCCGACCTGCGCCACCACCCGGCCTCCGAGGCCGTCCTCCAAAGCCCCCTCGCGCTGCTCGACGCGGCGCACTGGGCCACCGAGTGGCCCTGGTGCGAGCTGGCCGCCACCCAGCTCGACGAAATCTCCGACCGCCACGGATGGGACCTGCGCGTCCACGTCTCCAAGACGGTCACCGACCCCTGGACCAGCCACTCCCCTTCACCTGGAGCCCCCAACTGAACGCCGCGCCCGCCGACCAGATCCGACTCCTCGACGTCCAGGCCCTCGACGTACGCCTGCAGCAGCTCGCGCACAAGCGGAGGTCGCTGCCCGAACACGCCGAGATCGAGTCGCTGACCAAGGACCACACGCAGCTGCGCGACCTCCTGGTCGCCGCGCAGACCGAGGAGAGCGACACCGCCCGCGAACAGACCAAGGCCGAGCAGGACGTGGACCAGGTGCGCCAGCGCGCCGCCCGCGACCAGCAGCGCCTGGACTCCGGCGCGGTCACCTCCCCCAAGGACCTGGAGAACCTCCAGCGCGAGATCGCCTCCCTCGCCAAGCGCCAGGGCGACCTCGAGGACGTCGTCCTGGAGGTCATGGAGCGCATCGAGTCCGTGCAGGAGCGGGTGCGCGAGCTGACCGAACGGGTCTCCTCCGTCCAGTCGAAGATCGACGACGCCACCGCGCGCCGGGATGCCGCCATCGAGGAGATCGACGGCGAGGTCGCCACGGTGACCAAGGAGCGCGAGGTCATCGCCGGCACCATCCCCGCCGACCTGCTCAAGCTCTACGACAAGCTGCGCGAGCAGCAGGGCGGCATCGGCGCGGCCAAGCTCTACCAGCGCACCTGCCAGGGCTGCCGCCAGGAGCTGTCCATCACCGACTTCAACGACGTCCGCGCCGCGGCCCCCGACACGGTGGTGCGCTGCGAGAACTGCCGCCGCATCCTGGTGCGCACGGCCGAGTCCGGTCTGTAGACATCCAAGGGGCTTGTGAGGTGCGGGAGTTCATCGTCGAGGCCGACGGCGGGTCGCGGGGCAACCCCGGTCCCGCCGGCTACGGCTCGGTCGTGCTGGACGCGGCGACGGGGGAGACGCTGGTCGAGGCGGCCGAGTACATCGGCGTCGCCACGAACAACGTCGCCGAGTACCGGGGGGTGCTGGCGGGGTTGCGGGCGGCGTACGGCCTGGACCCCTCCGCGACCGTGCACGTCCGCATGGACTCCAAGCTGGTCGTCGAGCAGATGTCGGGGCGCTGGAAGATCAAGCACCCGGACATGAAGCCGCTGGCCATGGAGGCGGCACGGGTGTTTCCGGCGGACCGGGTCACGTACGAGTGGATACCGCGGGAGCGGAACAAGCACGCGGACCGGTTGGCGAACGAGGCGATGGATGCGGGGGGCCGGGGGGAGCAGTGGTCGGCGGCGGAGTCGTCCGCCGAACTTTCTGCTCGCCGGGACGCCGGGTCTTCTCGCCGCGGAGCGGCGGGGTCTCTGGGCGGCGGAGCCGCTGCTGCTGATGGGGGCGGCGCTGATGGGGGCGGCGCTGATGGGGGCGGTGCTGACGGGGGCCTGTTGCCCGCGGGGGGCGGTGGCGGGGTCGGTGGTGCCGTGTCCGGGGGGTCCGTGACCTCTTCCGCCGCTTCTTCTTCTCGCCGCGGAGCGGTGGAGAGCTTGGGCGGCGGAGCCGCTGTCGCTGACGGGGCGAGGGCTGACGGCGCCGCGAAGGCCGAGGCCGACGCCCGTGCCGCGACCGCTGTCGCCGCCCCCGGCTGGGCTCCCGCCGACATGGGCACCCCGGCGACCTTCGTACTGCTGCGGCACGGTGAGACCCCGCTGACCCCGCAGAAGCGGTTCTCGGGGAGCGGCGGCACGAACCCCGCGCTGTCCGAGGTCGGACGGGAGCAGGCCGAACGCGTCGGCGCCGCGCTGGCCCGCCGAGGGACGGTGCAGGCGATCGTCGCCTCCCCCCTCGCCCGTACCGGTGAGACCGCCGCCATCGTCGCCCGGCACCTCGGCCTGGAGGTGAGCGTCGAGGACGAGATCAGGGAGACGGACTTCGGCGCCTGGGAAGGCCTGACGTTCGCCGAGGTCCGCGAGCGCTATCCGGACGACCTGACCAGATGGCTGGCCGACCCCACGGTCGAACCCTCGGGCGGCGGCGAGAGCTTCGCGGCGACGGCGACCCGTATCGCCGCGGCACGCGACAAGCTGGTCGAGGCCTACGCGGGCCGTACCGTCCTGCTCGTCTCGCACGTGACGCCCATCAAGACGTTCATCCAACTCGCCCTGGGCGCCCCGCCGGAGTCCCTGTTCCGCATGGAACTCTCGGCGGCTTCCCTGTCGGCCGTGGCGTACTACGCGGACGGCAACGCGAGCGTGCGGCTCTTCAACGACACGTCCCACCTGCGCTGAGGCCCCCGCGCGCGGGGCGCGTCACGCTCCCCGCCGCAGCCCCGCCGCCTCGCGGGCCAGCGCCTCGATGCGCCCCCAGTCGCGGGCGGCGACCGCATCCGCGGGGAGCATCCAACTGCCGCCCACGCAGCCGACGTTGGGCAACGCCAGATAGTCGGGGGCGTCGCCGGGCCCGATCCCGCCGGTCGGACAGAACCGGGCCTGCGGCAGCGGTCCGGCCAACGACCTCAGATACGCCGTACCGCCCGCCGCCCGCGCCGGGAAGAACTTCATCTCCCGCACTCCGCGTTCGAGCAGCGCCACGACCTCCGACGTGGTCGACACCCCCGGCAGGAACGGCACCCCGGACGCCCACATCGCCTCCAGCAGTACGTCCGTCCAGCCCGGGCTCACCAGAAACCGCGCCCCGGCCGCCACCGACTCCCTCACCTGTTCCGGCGTGATCACGGTCCCCGCCCCGACCACCGCGTCCGGCACCTCGGCGGCGATCGCCCGTATCGCGTCCGGCGCGACCTGCGTCCGCAGCGTCACCTCGACGGCGGGCAGCCCACCGGAGACGAGCGCCCGCGCGAGCGGTACGGCGTCCGCCGCGTCCTCGATGACGACGACGGGCACGACGGGGGCGAGATCGAGCAACGACGAGACCATGCCGACATGGTGCCCGCGCTGTGCACCCTGCGCAAAGCGCATTGCGCATACTGCAACGCGCGGCGAATGGTGTCAGTGCACCTCGTCCACCAGCACGTCGAGCATCCACGCCTTCCCGGCACCCTTCGGCGGCTCGACCTCCACCACGTACCCGAGGTCCCGCAGCGCCTCGACCAGCCCGGCCGGGTCCTTCGGCGCGACCCCGGCCGCCAGCAGGCTCCGTACGATCCGCCCCTTCGTCGCCTTGTTGAAGTGGCTGACCACCTTCCGGGTCGGCGCGTGCAGCACCCGCACGCTCGCCGTCCGCTCCGCGACCTCGCCCTTCGGCTTCCAGGCGGCCGCGTAGGCGGAGGATCGCACATCGAGGACGAGCCCGTCACCGGCGACCTCCGGCAGCACGGTCGCCATGGGCGTCCGCCAGTGCGCGCCGAGCGCACCGAGACCGGGCAGCTTCACCCCCATCGAGCACCGATAGGAGGGAATCCGGTCGGTCACCCGGACGGCACCCCACAGCCCGGAGAAGACGACCAGCGACCGGGCGGCCCGCTTCTTCGCGGCCGCGTCCAGGGAGGCGAGGTCCAGGGCGTCGTACAGCACCCCCGTGTAGATCTCCCCGGCGGGCCGCGCCCCGGCGCTCGGCAGCCCGGCGTTCTTCGCGACCTCGCCCCGCAGCCCCTCGCTCAGCCCGAGCACCTCGCGCGCCTTCTCCTCGTCCCCGGCGCACAGCTCGACCAGCTCCCCGAGGACGGCCGTACGGGCCTCCGTCAGCCCCGGCAGGGACAGCGACTCCAGCTTCAGCGGGGCGCCACGGCCGGAGGACGCCTTGCCTTCGGAGGGCGGCAGCAGGACAAGCACGGAAGATCTCCTTACGGTTGAGCTCCCGCACAGCGTACGGCGCCGGATTTACTTACCCTCGCTGTATGCCCCGCCGCCACATCCGCGTGACCGGCGCCCCCGAAGCCCCCCTCCGGGCCGCCCTCACCGCCCTGCGCGCCGAACTCGCCATCCCCGAGCGCTACCCGCCCGAGGCCCTGGCCGAGGCGGAACGCGTGTCCACGACCCCAGCCCTGCCGGCCCTGGACGCCACGGACATCCCCCTCTTCACCATCGACCCGCCCACCTCCACCGACCTCGACCAGGCGATGCACCTGTCCCGGCACGGCACCGGCTACCGCGTCCGGTACGCCATCGCCGACGTCGCCGCCTTCGTCGTACCCGGCGGGCCCCTGGACGCGGAGACGCACCGACGGGTGACGACCCTCTACTTCCCGGACGAGAAGATCCCGCTCCACCCCGAGGTGCTGAGCGAGGCCGCCGCCAGCCTGCTGCCGAACGTGACCCGTCCCGCCGCCCTCTGGACGATCGACCTCGACGCGGACGGCCGCACCCTCGCCGTCGACGTGCGCCGCGCCCTGGTCCGCAGCCGCGCCAAGCTCGATTACGCCGCCGTACAGAAGCAGATCGACGACGGAACGGCCGAAGAACCGCTGATGCTGTTGAAGGAGATCGGCGAGCTGAGGGAGCGCCTGGAGGTGGAGCGCGGCGGGATCTCCTTGAACGTGCCGGAACAGGAGATCGTCGAGCAGGACCACACCTACGAACTCACCTATCGCGCCCCGCTCCCCGCCGACGGCTGGAACGCGCAGCTCTCCCTCCTGACCGGCATGGCGGCGGCCGACCTGATGCTTGCGGCGGGCACAGGCATCCTGCGCACCCTCCCCGCCGCCCCCGACGGCGCCGTGGGCCGCCTGCGCCGCACCGCACACGCGCTGCACATCGACTGGCCCCACCACGTCTCCTACGCCCAGCTCATCCGCTCCCTGGACCCGCACGACCCGCACCACGCGGCCTTCCTCCAGGAATGCACGACCCTGCTGCGAGGCGCCGGCTACACCGTCTTCCGCGACGGCGCCCTCCCGCCCATCACCACCCACGCCGCCGTCGCCGCCCCCTACGCCCACTGCACGGCCCCGCTACGCCGCCTGGCCGACCGGTACGCGTCGGAAATCTGCCTGGCAGCGGTGCAGGGCGATCCCCCACCCGACTGGGTCATCGCCTCGCTCGACACGCTGCCCCACGAAATGACCGATGGCACCCGCCGCGCCGGAACCGTCGAACGGGAATGCGTCGACATCGTCGAGGCGGCACTGCTGGCGGGCCGGGTGGGGGAGGTGTTCGAGGCCTGCGTGGTGGACGTGGACGACCGCCAACCGACCGTGGGCACGGTCCAGTTGGAATCCCCGGCGGTCATCGGCCGAATCGAGGGCGACCGTCTGCCCCTGGGCGAACACCTCCGCGTCCGCCTCACCCAGGCCGACCCGGGAACAGCAAAGGTGCGCTTCGCGCCGGCGTGAGCTTGCGGAAGGCGGTCCCTGACGACGGAGGAGATCGTGTGCCACGATCGAGGGAACGGTTCCCGATCTCTCGGACAGGTGATCTCCCGATGTCCCAGTCTGGCGAGCGACCGAAGGAGGGGCGTGACATGACTGCCATGGCCCATGAGCCGCTCACGCAGGAACAAGTCCTGCTGGAGGGCTTTCTCGCCCTGGACACCCCGGAGGGTTTCCGGGCCGAGTTGATCGAGGGGGAGATCGTTGTGACGCCGCCGCCGGACGGGGATCACGAGAAGTACATCAGCCGAATCGTGAGGCAGGTGATCAGGCAGTCCAGGACCGACATGGACTTCTCCGGGAACAAGGGGCTAAGGCTGAAGAGCGGGGAAGCCTGCCCGAAGAACCACGTAGTCCCGGACGTTACTTTCGCGCCCATTCAGCTCGACCTCTTTGGGGGCACCGGATCCTGGATGCCCTGCGACGGCGTTGCCATGGTGTTGGAGGTGACTTCCACCAAGCCCACGGCCGACCGTGAGACCAAGCGCCGCTGCTACGCCCGTGGCGGCATTCCTCTCTATCTCTTGGTCGACCGGGACACATCCCAGGCCACGCTCTTCAGCGGCCCCGAAAAGGACGACTACCGCGAGCACTGCACGCGTCCCTTCGGTAAAGCGCTGACCCTTCCGGAGCCGTTCAAGTTCGAACTGGAGACCACGGACTTTCTCTGAGTCTCCCGGCGTTGCACCCTGTGGACGGCGGACAGGGGGCGACGCATGGAACAGGCACTGTGGACCAGGGCGCGGCTGGGCCGCTGCGGCCCGCAGCTGGACATGCTCACGGCCCGCTTCCGCCGACACGTCTACGCCCCGCACGCGCACGACGAGTTCACGATCGGCGTCTGCGTGGGCGGCTCCGAGATCATCGACTACCGGGGCGGTCGCATCCGCCCGGGACCGGGCTCCATAGTCGTCCTCTCACCCGGGGAGATGCACACGGGCGGCCCGGGCAACACCACCGACGGCTACTCCTACCGAGCCCTGTACGCGGAGCCCTCGCTCCTCACGGAAGGCACGCTGGGCGGCTTCCCGCACTTCAGCGAGCCACTGATAGACGACCCCGATCTGGCCGCGGCCATCCTCCGCACGCACACCGATCTGGGCGCGAACCCCGACCCGCTGGAGGCCGAGTCCCGCCTCCCGTGGCTCCTGACGGCCCTGGCCCGCCGCCACTCCACGGCCCGCCCGGCTACGGACACCATCCCCGGCGCGGCCGGCATCGCCACGGTCGTACGAGACCGCCTGGCGGACGAACTGCTGGACCCTCCGTCCCTGGCCGCCCTCGCCGCCGACCTCGACCTGTCCCGCTACCAGCTCCTGCGCGCCTTCCGTACGACGATGGGCGTGCCGCCGTACGCCTGGCTGGCCCAGCACCGGGTGGCCCGGGCACGAGGGCTGCTGGAGTCGGGCCTTCGCCCGGCCGAGGTGGCCGCGCTGGTCGGCTTCTCGGACCAGGCGCATTTGACCCGCTGGTTCCGGCGGGTGCTGGGGGTGACCCCGGCGGCGTACCGCAACAGCGTTCAAGACGACCGTTAGGGGCAGGGCCGAAAATCGCCGTATGACTGCACGCGGCTGGTTCCTGTTCTCCCTGATGGGAGTCGTCTGGGGCATCCCCTACCTGATGATCAAGGTGGCGGTGGACGCCCCGCTGTCCCCGTCCGTGGTCGTCTTCACGCGCTGCGCGCTCGGCGCGGCGCTCCTGGTCCCCTTCGCGCTACGACAGGGCGGCCTGGTGAAGACGGTCCGCGCCAACTGGCTGCCGATGCTGGCCTTCGCGTGCATAGAGATCATCGGCCCGTGGTTCACGCTGACGGACGCCGAACGCCACCTGTCCAGCTCGACGGCGGGTCTGCTGATCGCGGGCGTCCCGATCGTCGGAGTGGCGCTGGCCCGCCTCTTCGGCGACACGGAGCGCTTGGGGGTACGGCGGACGACGGGCCTGGCGCTGGGCCTGGCGGGCGTCGCGGTCCTCACGGTCCCGCACCTGACGGGCGGCGACGCGCGTTCGCTGGCGGAGGTGCTGCTGACGGTGGTGGGCTATGCGACGGCCCCGCTGATCGCGGCCCGCTGGCTGAAGAACGTCTCCACCTTCCAGCTCATAGCCCCCTGCCTGGCGCTGGCGGCACTGGTGTACGCGGGGCCGGCCGTGGCGACCCGACCGCCCGAGATGCCGTCGGCGACGGTGCTGGCGGCCCTCGCGGGCCTGGGCGTGATCTGCACGGCGCTGGCCTTCGTGGCGTTCCTGGAGCTGATCAAGGAGGTGGGCCCGACGCGGGCGACGGTCTTCACCTACGTCAACCCGGCGGTGGCGGTCGCGGCGGGAGCGCTGTTCCTGGGCGAGGACCTGACCTGGGGCATCGGGGCGGCGTTCGCGCTGATCCTGGCCGGCTCGGTCCTCGCCACGACGACTGGTCGGGCACGTCCGACCCGCCCGGTAACATGGTCGACACGGCAGACGAGCCGGGCGGACGGCCGCGTGGAGTCCCCTTGAGGGGCTTCCCGAGGAACGTCCGGGCTCCACAGGGCAGGGTGGTGGCTAACGGCCACCCGAGGCGACTCGCGGGACAGTGCCACAGAAAGCAAACCGCCGGGGGCTTCGGCCCTCGGTAAGGGTGAAACGGTGGTGTAAGAGACCACCAGTGCCCAGGGTGACCTGGGCAGCTAGGTAAACCCCACCCGGAGCAAGGTCAAGAGGGAGCACCCCGGTGCTCCTGCGGGGACGTTCGAGGGCTGCCCGCCCGAGCCCCCGGGTAGACCGCACGAGGCCGGCGGCAACGCCGGCCCTAGATGGATGGCCGTCGCCGGGCGGTCCGCGAGGACCTCCCGGAACAGAACCCGGCGTACAGCCCGACTCGTCTGCCGCTTCCAATACGGTCTGCACCAAGGGCAGCAACTCCCTGCCCCCGGCCGGTTCCAGCGCTGCTGGGAGTCTGCTTCGACCAGAGCTTTCGCACAACGAGTTCTGCGCACTGGAGGCTGGACAGTACAGAGTTAATCCTGAGTAAATCGGAACAAAGGTACCGATATGTCCATCGTTATGGCAAGGCGGTAAGGCCCCATCGGTGATGGCCTGCGCCCGGGAAGCGCGTCCAGATGTCGAGGCAGCGGACCCGTTGCGGAGTCGGTGCCGGCCCCTTCGCTTCTCCGGAGAAGCGAACGGGCGCAGTCGGGTTCGTGAGCGCCGTGGAAGCTGTTTGTAGTTAACACTTCACGCATTGGTGTGCTGACCGTAGAATTCCGGATTCAGGGGGGATCAGCGGGACTTGTGCGGCCACCAGGACAGCATGGACGTCTGTGGCCGCGCTTTGCGTTGGCGGCGGTGGGGACTGCTGCACGACGTCGGTGCTCGTTGGCCCAGAGACGACAACATCAGGGGCTCAACGTGACGAACGCGGGTGGCCACGAAGGCAGTCAGGAAGTCGACCGCCTCAAGGGGATGCTTGAGAGCTGGCGCACCTCACTCGTGGATCTGAGCGGCCGTAACCGGCTGCTCAATTTCCGCCACACCAAGTCGGCGACACTGGAGATCTCGACCCCGTCTGCGCAGCAGCTTGTCCAAAGCTTGTCCCGTGGCTGGGACTTCGCGCCTCTCCCGGACGACCAATCGGAAGCCGGCGAGGGAGTGCGCCCCCGAGACGTTGTCCTGGCAAAGAAGGGGGACCGCGCCGACGGCATCGTCACTCAGAAGACCACCGCGCCGTCTCTCCAGCGCGCGTTGAACAGCCTGCGCGGTAAAGCGACGCAGATTTTCAATGACTACGGCCTGTGGACCCTCAACCTCGGCGTCGGCATGCTCCGCTGGCGTGAGGACGGAGCCGAGGCAGGCAGCGATGCCCCTCTGGTTCTGATGCCGGCGGTCATCGAGCGCACGCGCAGCGGCCGGGTGCGCCTCAGGGCGAGTGACGACGAAGAACCCCGCCTGAATCCGGCCCTGAGAGTGAAGCTGCAGCAGTTCCACATCGACTGGACACCGGTCGCCGAACAGGACCCGTCGGACCCGCAGGCGGTCCTGTCCGCCGCTGCTCGCGTGGTGGCGGACAAGTCCGGATGGCAGGTCTCCGACCGTGTGGTTCTCGCGCTCTTCGCTTCCCACAAGGAGTCGATGTACCAGGACCTGCTGGAGAACGAGGGCCGGGTCCTCAACAGTGATCTCGTCCGCGCGATCGCGCTCGGCCCAAGTTCCGGACTCGCCTCTGACCGTTTCGACTTCGAGGAGATCGAGCTCGACCGGATCGATGATCTGAGCCCGCCCGAGGACAGCCCGTTGGTGCTCGACGCCGACGCCTCGCAGCGGCAGGCTGTCGCCGCGGCCGTGGTCGGGCAGTCGTTCGTCCTGGACGGCCCGCCAGGAACAGGCAAAAGCCAGACGATCACCAACATGATCGCCGGGCTCATGCACGCGGGCCGCAGCGTGCTGTTCGTCAGTGAGAAGGCCGCGGCCCTCGACGTCGTCCTCGACCGGCTGAGATCGGTGGGACTCGACTCATTCGCCCTGGCCCTCCACAGCCACAACACCAGCCGAAAAGCGGTGGCCCAGGAGCTGGGCCGGGCGCTCGGGGAAAAGCTGCTCGCACCCCAACTGTCGCAGCAGACGCTTGCGCAGGCCAAGGAGCTCCGCCTGGCCCTCAGCGCCTACGCCGAAGCAATGAACGAGGTCCGCGACCCGCTGGGACTAACCCTGCACGACGTGCTCGGTCGGGTCGGCCAGCTCTCCGAGGCCCCGGTGGCGTACCTGAGCCACGGTGACGCCACCACTACGGTTGGAGAGGCGACGTTTCGCGCCGAGACGCTGGACGGGGAAGACCTACGCCTGATCATCGAGGCGACGAAAGCCATCTCCAACGCTTGGGAGGCGGTCGCCGACCCGTCGTTCCCCTGGCGTGATCTGCGGGGCGACCTGCCGCACCCACGTCCTGTACTGGAGCAGGCGATGGCGGCGCGGGATTCGCTCGCGGCAGCCGTCGACCGGTATCGGGATCTCACCCCCGAGGGTCTGCCAGCGGCCGGCCAGAGCGGCGTCGACCGCCTGATTGCGCTCCTGCGGCTGCTCGACGTGCGAAGTCCCGTGCCAGAAGCCTGGCTGACCACCGACGCCTTCGCCGACGAGGTGGACGACCGGGTCGACGCCTTCCTCAAGGAACTGCGCACGGTTCAGCGTACGAGCGCCACCGTCCTCGCGACCGTTGGGGAGCGTTGGCAGGAGCTGTCGACCAGGCTGAAGGCCGAGGTCGGTGAAGCCGAGAAGATGCTCTCCCGGATGGCACCGCGCGGCCTCGACTTCGCCGGACTGACCGAGGGGCGAGCGCGAGAACTCGCCGGCGAGTTCGACGCAACTGCTGATGTGCTGGAGCGGACCCTGCGAAGCCTCACCCAGGTCAGTCACATCACCGGGCTCACAAATCCCGACGGCCTTGAAGAAGCACGTCATCTGTGTGACGTGATCGCTGTCGCCGGCACGGAACACCGTCCCCTCGAGCAGTGGTTGGTCCCTGAGGGCCCCGCGCTCGTGGAGGCGGCCGCGGTCGGGATCGCTGCCGATGCATTGAGCGACTTCTTCTCTCGGCGGGAGCACGTGATAGCCGCTCAGGCCCTCGCCACGGCACACGCCGGCCCGGGGTGGGCCGAACTGGGGTCAGAAGTGAGCACGGAGCGGCCGGTCAACGAACAGGCCCTCGCCTCACTGGAACCGCCGGGAATGGATATCGCCTCTTTGACCAGTCGCGAGGCCGCGGACCTGGCCAGGCGGTTCGACGCCCTCGCCGACGTTCTTGAGACAGCCGCCGGGGACGCCAACTCGGTTGCCGAGCGCCTCGGATGCGGCAGGCCGAAAGCGACGTCTGACGCCGAGGACTTGGCCATGCTCGTGGACCTGACCACAGCCTCGGACCGTGCCCTCGAAGCTTGGCTCGATCCCCGCGCGCTGCTCGGTGTCCAGGCTGCCGTCGCGGAGATCTCCGCTGCCGCCGAGGAACTGAGAGTCGCCGAAAAAGCGGCCTGTGACACCTTTGTGCCCGAGGCCGTCTCCACGCCCGAACTGCCCGAAGCCGTCCAGCGACTCGCGGCGGGCCGGCAAGGACTCGCCGGCATGTTGTCCAGCGGCATCCGTGCCGACCGGAAGCTCGTGGCCGGAGTGACGCACGGTGGCTCGTGGCGCGGAGAGCTCTACGACAAGCTGCCGCTCCTCGACGCCTGGTACACCGCGCACCGGAAGCTGCAATCGCTGGCGGCCACTCATGCCGAGGTCATCGGTCGCTACAGGGGCGTCGACTTGCCCGATGTTCCTGTCCTGCGCAAGGCTCTCGAGCACGCCGAAGCAGTGCACGCACTCGCGCCGGAAACCGTCGCCGACCCCTACCGCCGGAGTCTGCTGGCCGTACATCTGACAGACGGCCGAAATCCGCAACCCGCCCTTGTCGACTTGGGTGCGTCGCTGCGGGACGGACTTGCCAAATGGCGATCGGACTTGTCCACTCCCTCGCTTGCACCTCATGCGGCCGACCTCATCAAGCGTCCGCTCGACGATGCTGCCCGCTGGCTCAGAGCTCACCTGGCTCCCTTGCGACAGGCCGTTACGCTCCTGGACACGGTGGCCGCTGTCGGGCGTCGAGAAAGCAGCCCCGGAATCGAGCACACTCTCGCCTCCGCACGCCGTGCGGTTGCTGCGGCGCACGCGGCTCAGACGGAGACAGCTGCATTCGCCGCTCGGTCCACGACTGACCGCCGCCTCCTGGGACCCTGGTACCGAGGACTCGACACACAAGCCGATGATCTGCGTGAAGACACACTCCATGGCGTGACAGATCACGAATCCGTGAGCGACTTCCTTCGCCGCGGTCTGCGCCTGACACAGCAGCAACCGGGACCGTATGCGACGGAGGAACAGCGCGAATTCCTGGGTCGCTATGCCCCGGACGGGCACCTCATCACCGAAGCCCTGTGTGCAGCCTGGGGCTCCGCTCGGCTGGTCGCCTGTCTCGCGTCGGACACGATCAGCGACCCCGCGCGCCGCAGCGACCTCGTCGCGGTGCTGGCAGATGGCCGCCCCCAATCGCCTGAAGTCCTTGCACAGGCGAAGCAGATTCGGCGTGACCTGGAAATCTGGGACGAGTTCACGAGGCAGCAACACGTCGCGGCGGTTGGCACGGCCCTTGCCGCCCGCCCTCTGCACCGGGCGGCGAGTTGGCTCCGAGCGCACGTGGAACCCTTCGAAGAGGCGGCCGACCTCATCCGATCCACCGCCCGCGTTACGGAGAGAGACGGGGGCCTGACCCTTTCAGAGGCCAGGGATGCGGTGGCCGCCGTCGTCGCTGCCCGTGCCGCTGAGGCTGCATTCGTGGACAACGCAGCCGTGTACCACAGCCTTCTCGGTTCCCTGTACCGCGGTGTGCAGACAGACCGTGATGAGGTTCTGGACGCGCTGGACTGGGCGCAGAAGGTCCGCCGTACCGCACATGGCGGTCACTCGGCGTCCCTGCCCCAAGCAGCGGCCCGATTGATGCTCGCTGCGCCCGCCGATTCCTCTATCGCGGCGCGCGCCGACGACTGGAGCCGCCAGCGCGAGGCACTTGTCGGGTGTTTCGGGTCTGAACGGGCGGAGGAGCTGCGACGCGAACTCGCCGAGTCCCTCCCCGCGGCTGAGTCCGTCCTGTCCCGCCTGGACCGCGACCCTTCCGGCCCGGAGGCGTGGACCAGCTGCGCCGACGCGCTGACCCGGCTGCGCCGCCACCACTTGGACGGACTACCCCACCAGTTGGCACGCCGGGACGTCTCGGCTGAGGACTTCCCCGCTGCGATCGAGCGTGCGGTGCTCACCTCTTGGGTGGAGCACCAACTCGCCACGGACCAGAGGCTGCAGCCGATGAGGGCTGCGGAACGCGACCAACTGGTGGAGCGGTTCCAGAACGCGGATCAAGACATGATCGCGGCGGCTCACGCCGAGGTCATCGCGGCCTGCAATGCCCGTCGTCCACGCCGCACATCGGTGGGACAGGCCGCGGTGATCCGCCGGGAGGCGGAGAAACAGCGTCGCCACATGCCCGTACGACAGCTGTTGAAAGAGACAGGCGAGGTCGTACGGACGATCAAGCCGTGTTTCATGATGAGTCCGCTGACCGTCAGCCAGTTCCTGCCTCCGAACTTCCAGTTCGACGTCGTCATCTTCGACGAGGCCTCTCAGGTGTTGCCCCAGGACGCGGTGAACTCGGTCTACCGCGGGAAGGCGCTCATCGTGGCGGGCGACCAGAAGCAGCTGCCACCGACCTCGTTCTTCAGCGCGGGTGGCGACGGTGACGACGGCGACGAGTGGGACGACGATGCCACCGACAGCTTCGAGTCCATCCTCGACGTGTGCAAGGCCAGCGGTGTGCTCCATGGACTGCCGCTGCGATGGCACTACCGCAGCCGGCACGAGAATCTGATCGCCTTCAGCAACCACGACTTCTACGACAACCGAATGGTCACCTTCCCGGGTGCGTTGGAGCAGGGGCCGGACATCGGCATCGAATTCGTCAAAGTGGAGGGCGTCTACGACCGAGGCGGACGCAGCGACAACCCGATCGAGGCCGCCAAGGTGGCCCAGCGCGTCATCCACCACTTCGACACCCGCCCCACGCACACCCTCGGCGTGGTTGCGCTGTCGAAGGCCCAGGCGGACGCCATTGAAGAAGCGGTGCAGAAGGCCAGAGCGGCGCGTCCGGACCTCGACCACCACTTCAAGGAAGGCCGACTCGATGGGTTCTTCATCAAAAACCTCGAAACGGTGCAGGGAGATGAGCGCGACGTCATCATCCTGTCCATCGGCTACGGTCCCGACCACCGGGGCAAGCTGCTGTCGACGTTCGGCCCCATCAACCGGGAGGGCGGCTGGCGACGCCTGAACGTCGCCGTGACCCGTGCCCGACGCCGAATGGAGGTCGTCGCCTCCTTCTACGGTGGCGACCTGCCGGACAGCCCCAACAAGAGCGTGCAGCACCTCAAGCGGTACCTGCAGTACGCACAGTACGGTCCTGCGACCCTTCAGACCGAGGCCGCAGATCCGGACGCGGCTCCCGAGAGCCCCTTCGAAGAGGAGGTCATCGACGTACTGCGCGGGTGGGGGTATGAGATCCAGCCGCAGGTGGGAGTCGCAGGTTTCCGCATCGACATGGCCGTACGGCACCCGGGCGCGCCTGGCACATACGCACTGGGGATCGAATGCGACGGCGCCATGTACCACTCCTCACGGGCGGCCCGCGACAGGGACCGGCTTCGCGAGGCGGTCCTGCGAGACCTCGGGTGGAAGCTTCACCGGATCTGGGGCACGGACTGGTACCGCAACCGCCGGGACGCGATGGCACGGTTGCGGGCCGCGGTGGAAGCAGCGTGCGCGGAGGATCCGCATGCGGTGAAGGTCACGCCGCCGGTCGCCGGGGGTGGCGGAAGCCATGACGGAGGCGATACGGCGGAAACCGCGGACGACTTCGTGGGCACGACGGCCGAAGTCCCGGTAGGCGTCGGTGGTGGTCCTGTCACTCCACGCGTGGAGTTTGTGACGGTCGACGACGGACCTGTGCCCTGGAGCCGTCCTTACCAAGATGTCGATCTCGACATGCTCGCGGCGGCACGGGAGCGGGCGAGTCGCGAGCGTGGCCTTTGGAACCTGGAGCTGCAGGACCCTGGGGCCATCGATGTGGTGGCAGATGTGGCGCTGTGTGTCGTCGAGGTCGAAGGACCGGTGGAGAAGGAAGTCATCTATACCCGGGTCCGTCTTGCATGGGGCCTCGGACGAGCCGGCCAGGTGGTCCGCGACCGCATCGACCGCGCCCTTCGTCGTCTACTCAATCAGGGCAAGATCGTTCACGTGGGGACGGCCTATGACAGGCCCGGCCGTCCGACGGAGTTTGCTCGCATGCCAACGGAACGGTGCGCCCGACGGGTGACGGAAGTGCCTGCAACAGAGCGGCAGCTCGTGCTCAGGAACGTGGTCGAGGAAGGACCGGGCGTTCAGCGCGAAGAGTTGCTGCGGGAGGTGGCCCGCTTTTTCGGGTGGGCACGGCTGGGGGCCGACATCCGGGACTCGCTGACAGGTGACATCGACGCCTTGATCGCCGTCGGTGACCTGGTCGAGGCGGAAGGCGGAGTAATGCCTGTCGACCACTGAGCATCCGCGGACCGGTTGGACGTCGGCAGAAGTGTCCCTGCACGGCGTCCGCCGTCGAAATCACGAGCACTGGTTCGACACTCAGTACCGCCAGGTACCCTCGGACACATCGTCAACGCGGCCCGCCGGGCTTCCGCTCCACCTTGGTGGAGTCTCGAAGGACATGCCCCCACCCGCACGAGTCTTTTCGTGCTGCCTGGGGGAAGTCCTTGCTGTTCCGCGCGTCCGCGAAAACGGTCGCCGTCATGGCACTCGACGGTTCGCTGTTCCTGCATCTCACCGACAAGTTCGTCCACATGCACGGCTACCGGCCCGGCGTCTCGGAGGCGCGGTCCTGGGAACGCAGCATCCCGGTCCTGGCCGCCGTGCTCAACGACGCAGGCCTCGGCGACGTGGAGGTCATGCTGGAGTACTCACTCCCGCTGAACAGCAAGCGCGCCGACGTCGTCCTCGCCGGAGTGCACCCGGTCACGGGGGAGCCGTCCTACGTCGTGGTGGAACTGAAGCAGTGGAGTCAGGCGACTCCGCACGAGGACGACCCCACCCTGTGCCATGTCGACGCCTACGCGCACCCCGTGCTCAACCCGATCGAACAGGTGCGGCGGTACTGTGACTACCTGGTCAACTTCAACGGCGCGGTGGCCGAGCACGGCGAGCGGATCCACGGAGTGGCCTTCCTGCACAACGCCACCGAGTTCGGGGTGACGGGGCTGCGGGAGATCGAGCGCGACGGGCAGGGACTGCTCTTCACGGGGGAGCGTCGCGGTGCGTTCCTGGACCACCTCCGTTCGAAGCTGAGCGACAAGCACCCCGGTGCCCGTGCGGCGGACGAACTGCTCGCGGGCGCCACCGTGCCGTCGAAGCAGTTGATGTCCGTGGCGGCTCAGGAAGTGCGGGAGCGTCAGCAGTTCGTCCTCCTCGACGAGCAGCAGGTCGCCTACCGCATGGTGCTCAACGCGGTGGAGCGGGCGAAGCGCGCCGACCACAAGGAAGTCGTCATCGTCACCGGCGGCCCCGGTACGGGGAAGAGCGTGATCGCGCTCCAACTGCTCGGCGAGCTCTACCGGCGGGGTGTGGCCGCGGTCCACGCGACCGGTTCGCAGTCGTTCACCAAGACGATGCGCAAGGTGGCCGGCTCCCGGAAACGGGAGGTCCAGGATCTCTTCAAGTACTTCAACAGCTTCATGACCACGGAGAAGAACAGCCTGGGCGCTCTGATCTGTGACGAGGCGCACCGCATCCGGGAGACGTCCGCCAACCGCTACACCCGCGCGGCACTGCGGACCGGGAGGGCACAGATCGACGAACTCATCGACGTGGCCCACGTACCGGTCTTCTTCCTCGACGAGCACCAAGTGGTGCGTCCCGGTGAGATGGGCACCGTGGAGGAGATCCGTGAGGCCGCGGCCAGAAGGCGTATCGACTGCCATGTCGTGCCCCTGGAAAGCCAGTTCCGCTGCGGAGGCAGCGACGCCTATCTGCGCTGGGTGGTCCGGCTCCTGGGCCTCGAGCCCGGCGGGCCGGTCGTGTGGGAGCCCGACGACCGCATGCAGTTGCTGGTCGCGGAAAGTCCTGAAGAACTGGAGGCGTTCCTCGACGCCCGCCGCGCTGAGAAATACGGCGCCCGGATGTCCGCGGGCTACTGCTGGCGGTGGTCCCCCGAGCCCAAGCCAGGCGATCCGCTGCCTCTCGACGTCGTCATCGGGGGCTGGGCCCGGCCCTGGAACCTGCGCGGGGACCGGTCGGTCTCCGGCGCGCCCCCGTCCGCGCTGTGGGCCACCGACCCTGCGGGCTTCGGGCAGATCGGCTGCGTCTACACCGCCCAGGGGTTCGAGTACGACTGGTCCGGCGTCATCATCGGCCCGGACCTGGTCTGGAGGGGTGACCGCTGGGTCACCGACCGCACCGCCTCCAAGGACCCGGTCTTCAAGAAGTCCACATCGGACACCGATGTGGACCGTCTCATCCGGAACACGTACAAGGTGCTGCTGACGCGGGGGATGGTCGGCACGATCGTGTACTCGACCGATCCGGAGACCCGGGAGAAGCTGCGGGAGCTGGTGTCCGGCCGACCGGGGTCACGGCCTGTCGCGGTCCAGGAGTCCCTTCTGCGGCGGTGAGCGCGTGATATCCGGCCATGATGGCGGTGCTTCCAGCCGACCGATGTGTCGTGTGCGCCGGGAAGGGCGATTACTTCCTTAAGATCCCAGGCGTCATTGCGGCCCGACGGGCTTCCCCATGTGGACATGCCCCCATCCGCACGAGTCACTCGTGCCCTGGGGGATCCACCTCGTGTCCATGCTCCTGCTGAAACTGGCAGCGCGGGATCTGCTGAACCTGAACTCGAGACGCCGTATGGTGCCCCACCTCGCCGCGAGGTGGAAGCACTTCCTCAGCACCGACGCCTCGTTGACCGAACGTTCCGCTTGGGCAGAGAGCCTGGTGCATCTCGCCGAGGATCTGGTCGCCGCCGACCGGGGGAACGTCGAGATGGTCGTCGAGTGCGCGGCCACGCTCGACGAGATCGACCGCCCGGGGGACCCGCGCCTCATCGACGTCGTCCTCGTGGGCCATCATCCCGAGGAGAACGGGCTGTCCGTCCAACTCGTCGAGCTGAAGCGCTGGTCGACCGTGACCCGGGTGGAGCGAGCCACCGCCGAGCTGGTGCATGTCCCCGGTATGGGCGCGAAGAAGCATCCCGCGCTGCAACTGCGCGAGTACTACGAGGCGTTCACGAGTGACAGGGGACCGCTGCACGGGCTGAACTACGAGTGCGGCGGCTTCGCCTATCTGCACAACGCCACCGACGCCGCGGTGCTCCCGCTGGTCGGAGTGGACGCGCCGACCGGTTCCTACGCCCGTGTCTACACGGGTGATCGCCGCCCCCAACTGCTGTCGGACCTGCGGAGCAGCTTCGCCGCCGACGGCGCCGACTCGGCGGCCGAGACCCTTTTACGGAGCATGGGCCTGCGCAACACCCCGCTGCTCGACGCCATGATCCGCTCCAGCGGCGAGGACACGGTCTTCACCCTGCGCGGCCGTCAGAAGGAGGTTGCGAACCAGATCCTCGAGACGGCCGCGAAGGTGCTTCCCGATCCCCGGCAGCCCGCGCTCCTCCCCGACGAGCGACGGGTGGTCTTCCTCGTCACGGGCGGTGCCGGCACCGGCAAGAGCGCCATCGGCCTCCAGCTCAAGGCCGAACTGGAGGCGGAAGGCCGCACGGTCAAGTATGCGAGCGGCAGCAGGGCCTTCAACGGCGCCCTGCAGGAGCATGTCGGTTTCGGCGACCGGGAGTTCAAGGAGACCTTCACCTACTTCAGCAACTTCGTCGCCCCGCCCGACCCGCCGCTGGACGTGCTGATCTGCGACGAGGCCCACCGCCTGCGCGACCGCTCCACCAACCGCTTCTGGAAACCCGAGGACTGGGGCACCAAGCCTCAGGTGGACGAGCTCCTCGAGGCCTCCCGGTTGACGGTGTTCTTCCTCGACGAGGGTCAGTCCGTACGCCCGCAGGAGGTCGGCACCGCCGCTCTCGTGGAGGATGCGGCACAGCGCTACAACGCCGTTCTGGTCCGTAGCTGCCTGCGGGAGCAGTTCCGGTGCGGTGGCAGCGATGCCTACATTCGCTGGGTGCGCGGAGCGCTGGGGGTGTCCGACGCGGAGCCGGAGCTGTGGACCCCGGACGGACTGATGCACGTCGAGGTCGTGGACTGCCCCGAGGAACTCGAGCGGATCATCCGTTCCGAGGCCGGGGCGGGTGCGTCCGCGCGTATGGTCGCCGGATACTGCTGGCCCTGGACGAAGCCGCTGGGCAAGGAGAAGCGGCTCGAGCCCGATGTCCGGATCGGTGACTGGCACCGGCCGTGGAACGCGGACAGCGAGTCTTTCTGCGAGAACAAGACCGTCCCACCGTCCAAGATCTGGTCCGTGCACGAGAACGGCCTCGGCCAGATCGGCTGTGTGTACACCGCGCAGGGCCTGGAGTGGGACTGGTGCGGCGTGATCATGGGCGAGGACATGGTGCGCCGGGGTGACCACTGGGTGTTCCGGCGGGGCAAGGAGAGGGCGGACAAGGAGGCGGGCGTCAAGCGGGTCGCCGTTCCCGGGTCGTTCGATCCCAAGGTGAAGCCGAAGAGCGTGGACGATGAGGAGTTCGCCCGCCTCGTCCGGCACGCGTACCACGTGCTGATGACCCGGGCGAGCCGGGCGACCGTGCTCTATTCCACGGACGAGGAGACCCGGGAGTATCTGAAGGGGCTTGTCGGCGACGTCCAGATCCACGGTCTGCGCCCCACCTGGGAGAACCTGCCGGAGCAGGCGCGACAGCCACATCTGCCCCGTCCCGCCCGAGGACGGCGCCGCCGCAGGAAGCGTCAGAAGAAGGACACCCCGCCCGGGGAGATGCGCCTTTTCTGAAACGGTGGACCGGTAGGTGGAGTGGCGGGCTCCCGGGCCCGCCACCTGCCGGTCAGAAGACCAGGCGCGCTACCACGGTCAGCGCCGTCACCAGCAGATTGGTGATGACTCCTACCGCGACGTCGACCAGAATCTGACGAATCCGGTCACGACGTGCAGGCTTGTACTCAACGGGGTTCATCGGTTTCCACTCCTGAGCGTGAGCTGGGAATGGCAGGGATCGCCCTACCGGGCATCCGCAGTCACACCGCGTGAGACACGCGATGGAGACCACTCGTCGCTCATCGCCGAGGACCGGCACCTGAAACACCGCCGTCGTACCCTCCGGGAAGGTGCGCAGCGGGTAACAACGTTAGTACATGGGCCAGTTGACGCGGTTCGATTTTGGACGCCGTGGCGTCTCGGTCCGGTCGCCAGACGCGATGGCGCCGGACTGGACGGCGTCGATCGCGATGCCGACATCGAGTGTGTGGAGTTTGCGCATTCTCGCCTGAGAGGGTGAGCGAGACTCCAGGATATTGATGGTCCGCACACCACAAGTCACCGGAGTCGGGTGATAAGGGGGGAATGTCCCGTACTCCCGTCCTTCACCGTCTCTTTTCATGGCATGGCCAGCCACTAGGATTTGCGCCAGGGGTCTGACCACGGGGAACGGTCGCCCTTGTGGGACACGAGGAGTGGGGAACAGGCATGCGGGAAGGCCGGTGGGTCACGGTCACCGAGTCCGAGTTCGATCATGAACGCCGCGGCCTGGAGGCGATCCGGGAGAAGCTGCCGGACTCCGACCCCTGGCGTGCCTGGTCGAACTTCACCTTCACCGCGAACACCGGCCACGTCCGCGAGGTGGACCTGCTGGTCGTCGCCCCCGGCGGCGTCTGCATGGTCGAGCTGAAGGACTGGCACGGCTCGGTGACCTCGGAGAACGGCACCTGGGTCCAGACCACGCCCGGCGGTCGTCGCCGTACGCACGGCAACCCGCTGCACCTGGTCAACCGCAAGGCCAAGGAACTGGCCGGCCTGCTCGCGCTGCCCGGGAGCAAGCGGGTCTGGGTCGCCGAGGCCGTCTGCTTCACGGACAGCAGCCTTCGCGTACGGCTGCCCGCTCACGACCAGAACGGCGTCTACACCGTCCACCAGCTGGTCGAGATGCTGGGGCAGCCCCCGCGCGACGAGCGGCGCCGCATCACGGCGATCGGCTCACGCGAGATCGAGGCGGCCCTCAAGAACATCGGCATCCGCAAGAGCGACGCGCAGTACAAGGTCGGCCCGTACGAGCTGGAGCGGAAGTCCTTCGACTCCGGGCCCACCTGGGCGGACTACCTCGCCCGCCACAGCGACCTCCCCGAGGCCGCCCGCGTCCGCATCTACCTCAGCGAGCGCGGCTCCGACGCCTCCCTGCGCCAGTCCGTGGAGAACGCCGCCCGGCGCGAGGCCGCGGTGCTGGGCCGCTTCAAGCACCCGGGCGCGGTCGAACTCAAGCAGTACTTCCCCTCCGGGCACGCCGCCGGCCCGGCGCTGATCTTCGACTACCACCCGGCCACCCTGAAGCTCGACGAGTACCTGGTCCAGTACGGCGAGAAGCTGGACATCCTCGGCCGGATGGCGCTGGTCCGCCAGCTCGCCGAGACCATGCGCTCCGCGCACTCCAGCCGCATCCACCACCGGGCGCTCGCCGCCCGCTCCGTGCTCGTCGTCCCCCGGCCGCGCGGCGGTAAGGGCCGGGCCGTGGGGGAGGAGACCGCCTGGCTCACCCCGCAGCTGCAGATCTCCGACTGGCAGATCGCCACCCAGCGCAGCGGCGACTCCTCCCAGGGCCAGGGCATGACCCGCTTCGCGCCGACCGCCCTGTCCGCGATGCACCTGGCCGACGACGCCGACGCCTACCTCGCCCCCGAGCTCACCGCGCTCAACCCCGACCCGGTCTACCTCGACGTGTACGGGCTCGGCGTCCTCACGTACCTGCTGGTCACCGGCAAGGCCCCGGCCGCCAGCCAGGCCGAGCTGCTGGCCCGCCTGGAGGCGGGCGAGGGCCTGCGCCCCAGCTCCCTGGTGGACGGCCTGTCGGAGGACGTCGACGACCTGGTGCAGGCCGCCACCGCCTACCGTCCGGGTCAACGCCTCTCCAGCGTGGACGAGTTCCTGGAGCTGCTCGAGGTCGTCGAGGACTCCCTGACCGCCCCGGCCACGACAGCCACCGGTGCGGAGGGGCCGAGCGACGAGGACACGACGCCCGTCGACAAGGACCCGCTGGAGGCCGTCGCCGGTGACGTGTTCGCCAGCCGGTGGGAGATCCGACGCCGCCTCGGCACCGGCTCCACCAGCCGCGCCTTCCTCGTCCGCGACCTTGAGGCCGAGGCCCGCAGGACCCGCCCGCTGGCCGTGCTGAAGGTCGCCCTCTCCGACAACCGCGGCGAGATCCTGGCCCGCGAGGCCGACGCCATGGGCCGCCTGCGCCCCCACTCAGGCATCATCCGCCTCGTCGAACCGGAGCCGCTGCACATCGCCGGCCGTACGGTCCTGGCGCTGGAGTACGTCGGTGACGAGCGCGACGACAACGGGCAGGGCACCGAGGCCGGGTCCCGCCCGCGCCGCCGTGAGGAGACCGTCGCCCGCCAGCTCCGCGAGAACGGCCGCCTCCAGGTCGACCAGTTGGAGGCGTACGGCGACTACCTCTTCGGCGCCGTCGACTTCCTGGAGGGCGAGGGCGTCTGGCACCGCGACATCAAGCCGGACAACATCGCCATCCGCATCCGCCCCAACCGCACCCGCGAACTCGTCCTCATCGACTTCTCCCTCGCCGGCTACCCGGCCAAGAACACCGACGCGGGCACCGACGGCTACCTCGACCCCTTCGTCGACGTCATCACCCGCGGCTCGTACGACTCGCACGCCGAGCGGTACGCCGTCGCCGTCACCCTGCACCAGATGGCCTCCGGCGAGCTGCCCAAGTGGGGCGACGGCAGCCTCCCGCCCCGCATGACCGACGCGAAGGAATGGCCGTACCCGACCATCGCGGCCGAGGCCTTCGACCCGGCCGTACGGGACGGTCTCGTCGCCTTCTTCCAGAAGGCCCTGCACCGCGACGCGGCCAAGCGGTACCCCGAGCTGAAGCCGATGCGGGACGCCTGGCGCAAGGTCTTCCTCGACGCCTCCCAGACCGTCCCGTCCGGCCACCGCACCCGCTCCCCGGCCCCCGCGCCTACGACCACGGGGGAAGGGCTGCCCGCCGAGGGCACCGCCGCGGTGATCGCGGACGCCGAGCCCGAGAGCGCCGAGCAGCAGCGCGACCGCCTCGCCGCCGCGGTCACCCGCGACACCTCACTGACCGTTTCCGGCCTCACGCTCGCCGCGCAGTCCTTCCTGTACGGCCTGGGCATCACGACGGTCGGCGAACTGCTCGACTACAGCCGCCGCAAGCTCGTCAACGCCCCCGGCCTGGGCGCCAAGACCCGCAACGAGGTCCAGCAACGGCAGCGCGAGTGGGGCGAACGGCTGCGCGAGATCCCCGTCTCGCCTCTCACACCGAAGGGCCGCGCGGAGGCCAAGGAGGAGCTGGACCAGCTCACGGCCGCCGAGTCGGCCTTGGTGGGCCACCTCGCAACGGGCGAGTCGGCGGGCGCGCTGCCCGCCCGCACACTGCGCTCCGTCAGCCTCGACACCCTCGCCACCATCTTCGTACCCGCCGTCAACAACAACGGCTCCAACCGCAACAAGGCGGAGATGGTACGGCTGTTGCTGCGCCTGCCCGACGAGCACGGCGTGCTGCCGGACATCGGCGTCTGGCCGAAGCAGAAGGACGTCGCCGACGCGCTCGCCCTGAGCCACGGCCGCATCCCGCAGATGCTCAAGGAGGAGCGCAAGCGTTGGAAGGCGGAACCCGCGGTCCAGGCACTGCGCGAGGAGATCATCGACCTGCTCGTGAGCATGGGGCGGGTCGCCTCGGCGGTGGAGATCGCGGACGCCTTGGCGGTCCGGCGCGGCACGCATCTCGCGGGGCGTGAGCAGCGGCGGGCGATGGCGCTGGCGGCCGTGCGGGCCGTGGTCGAGGTGGAGCAACTGGTGCCGCAGGAGGCCGAGTTCCAGCACCAGCCCAACCGCAAGGCGACGGACGAGTCCCTGGGCGCCGGCCTGCTCGCGCTCGACGTACGGGAGAACGACGGTCCGGATACCCCGACTGCGCCGGGCCTGCTGGAGTACGCGACCCGTCTCGGCCGTACGGCCGACCGGCTGGCCAAGCTGGACACCCTGCCGACGGCCGCGACTGTGCTGGCCGAGCTGGGCGCGCTGACGGTGCCGCCAGGCGCGGTGAACTGGGACGAGCGGCGCATGGTGGAGCTGGCGGCGGCGGCATCCGTGAACGCCGCCGCCACTCCGCGCCTGGAGATCTACCCGCGCGACCTGTCGCTCGTCCGGGCGCTGCGGCTCACCCAGGCCGGGCTCGTCCGCTGGATCCCGGGCATGCCGGAGGGACAGCAGCCAGGCCTGACCGGCGAGGCCGTGCACGAGCGGGTCCGGGCTCGCTTCCCGGAGATGGTCGTTCCTGACGGGCGTGGCGGCACGCACCACGAACTGCCGACGGGTGGCCCGCTGACCAAGGCGTTGCGCGACGCCGGCTTCGAACTGTCGCTCAGCATGCACGAACGCGAGGGCGTGCTGCGCTACTTGCCGACGCGGGTCGACGACGCGTCCAGCTACCTCACGACGGGTGCGTGGCGGCAGTCCACGCGTACGGGTGCGGTGACGCGGTACGCCGACGACCCGCAGCTCGCGGGCGCGGTGCGCGCGGAGGAACGGCTACTCGCGTCGGCTCGCCGGGACGGGTACCGGGTGCTGACCGTACGGCAGCAGTTGGTGCGGGACGCGGTGCGGGAGCTGGGCGCCGAGCGGCTGGGCACGGAAGCGGTGTCGGTGACGGAGCTGTTCCTGGAGGCCCTGCACGCGCAGGTCACGCCGGGCACCAAGCCCACCTGGGAGACCCTGCTCAAGGCGGACGCCGCCGAGCCGGGCTCGAAGGGCGCGGTGCGGTTCGCGGAGTTCACGCGGACGGCGTGGGGCGCGGTGGAGCCCCGGATCGCGGAGCTGCTGGGCAACGGTGGCGGTGGCGGGTCCGGTCCTGTCGGTCCTGTGCTGCTGACGGAGGCCGGGGTGTTCGCGCGCTACGACGCGATGGGCGTCCTGGACCGGCTTGCGTCGGCGGCCCGGCGGGGCGGGCGGGGGCTGTGGCTCCTGGTCCCGCAGAGCGACCCCTCGCGCGAGCCCCGGCTGGGGCAGGTGGCGGTGCCGTACCAGGCCGGCCTGGGGGAGTGGATTCAGCTTCCGGACACGTGGGTGGGTAACGCCCATCGGGGGTCCGGCGAGGTTGTGGCTAGTGCCAGTGGTGTCGAGGGAGACGTCAAGTGATCGACGGCAAGGCTCTGTTGGACGACCTGAAGCAGCAGGTCAAGGCGGTCGAGGCTGACCTCGGGCGACAGGTGAAGGCGCTGGGGGATGTCGGTGCACGGCTGAGGGCCGAGTACGACCAGGCGCGCAAGCTGGGGCGTACGGCGGCGACGTGGACCTCGTGGCTGGACGAGCGGGTCACGCAGGTCGCGGTGGCGTGGGTGCTGGGGACTGTGTTCGTACGGTTCTGCGAGGACAACCGGCTGATCCCGGAGCCGTACCTGACGGGGCCGGACGGTGACCGGCGGGAGCTGGCGGAGTCCCGGTACGACGCGTATGTGGAGTCGGACGATGACCCGACGTACCGGGGGTGGCTGGAGAAGGCGTTCGAGGAACTGGGGCAGGGGCAGGCGGGGCGGCTGCTTTTCGATAAGCGGCACAACCCGCTGTACCAGGTTCCGCTGTCGCATGACGGTGCGCGGGAGCTGGTCGAGTTCTGGCGGGGGAGGGATGAGGCGGGCGTCCTCGTCCACGACTTCACCGACCCGCTGAACGAGGACGGCACGGAGGGGTGGGACACGCGGTTCCTGGGGGACCTGTACCAGGACTTGAGCGAAGCCGCGCGGGAGACGTACGCGCTACTCCAGACGCCGGAGTTTGTGGAGGAGTTCATCCTCGACCGCACTATGAACCCCGCGGTGCGGGAGTTCGGCTACGAGGGCCTGAAGATGATTGACCCCACGTGCGGGTCGGGTCACTTCGTGCTTGGCACGTTCCGGCGGCTGGTCCGGCTGTGGGGTGAGGAGCAGCCGGGGCGGGATGTGCATGAGCGAGTGCGGGAAGCGCTGGACTCAGTGCACGGGGTGGACATCAACCCGTTCGCTGTAGCTATTGCTCGGTTCCGGCTGCTGGTTGCGGCTATGGCGGCCAGTGGTGCGCGGACGCTCGGGGAGTCGGCTAAGTACGAGTGGCCGGTGAACTTGGCTGTTGGAGATTCGCTTATCAAAGCTCGACAACTTGAACTTACCTTGGGTCTTGACCAGGACGGGTCTAGCGACCCCCTCGCCAGTTTCGAATACACCACAGAGGACGTGCATGAGCATCCAGAAATTCTTCAGCAGGGACGATATCATGTGGTAGTGGGGAATCCTCCGTACATCCAAGTTTCAGATTCAAGCCTTAATGCGCTTTATCGGGAACTATACGATGCTTGTGCCGGAAATTATGCGATGTCGGTGCCATTTGCGCAGCGATTCTTCGAGCTCGCTAAAAAAGGAAATCTCGACGGCACCGGCTACGGTATGGTGGGTCAGATTACGGCAAACTCATTCATGAAGCGGGAATTTGGATCAAGGCTGATTCAGGATTATTTCCGTCACCGGGTTGAGTTGCTGGAAGTGATCGACACCTCTGGTGCCTACATTCCTGGTCATGGTACGCCAACGGTAATCCTTGTCGGCAAGCCTAACTCCAGCTCTCGTCGTACTAAAACCGTCCGGACCGTCAGGAGCGTCCAGGGTGAACCGGGTATGCCAGAGAGGGGGGAAGACGGTTACGTATGGCGTGCAATTGTGGATCAAATCGATACTCCCGGCTCGACCGGCAAGTGGGTATCTGTAGACGACCTTGATCGTGTCCGCTATTTCGGGTCTCAACCATGGATTCTCTCGGATGGCGGACTGGAGATGGTTGAACAGATCGAAGGTGCTTCGGTAGGTAGTCTCAAAGATCTGACCTCAAGTATTGGGCGGACGACCTCTACTGGTGCTGATGATGCTTTCTTCATCCCTGATTTGGCGACTGCCAAGCGGTACGGCTACGCGGCCAGTGTGCGAGCCCTTGTCGCGGGAGATGCTGTTCGCGATTACCAGATTATCGGCAGTCTACTAGTGGCGAACCCATATGTTGATTTGGCGCAAACTGAGCTCGCGTCTGAATCAAACGTAGTGGTCGAACGACTGTTGTGGCGGGATCGAACGCGTTTGGGGCGTCGAAAGATTTTTGGTAAGTCATTGTCTGAAAATGGTCGCCCTTGGTATGTGCATCTAGAGAACTACAGCAGTAAGCTGGGGAGCACTCTAGGCGTGTCGTTCGCCTTCGTGGCGAGTCATAACCACTTTGCCCTTGACCGCTCAGGTTTTCTATTCAATCGATCCGCGCCAGTGATCAAGTTGAAGCCTGAGCTCGTTGAACGCGATTATTTGCGCTTGGTTGGTTTGTTGAACAGCTCCACGGCTGCATTTTGGCTGAAGCAAGTGAACCATGATAAGGGTAACCGTGGTGGCGAGCGGGGGACGGGTCGTTTTGCTTGGGAGAGCTTCTTCGAGTTCTCGGGCAGTAAATTGGAGAAGTTTCCTCTACCCGTCGCGTATCCGGATGCGTATCCTGAGCGTATTGACCGGCACGTCCAGAGTCTCGCCTCCGTGGCCCCTAAAGAAATCGCAGACGGGCAGACTCTTACCCCTTCGACCTTGCATGATGCCCGCTTTGCTTGGGAATCAACGCGAGCCCGAATGATCGCCCTCCAAGAGGAGCTGGACTGGCAGGTCTACTCCCTCTACAACCTCCACTCCGAAGACCTTCGCGTCTCCGAGGACCCTGACGATCCCAACATCCCCGAACTCGCCCTCGGTGAGCGTGCCTTCGAGATCGTCCTTGCCCGTCGTGTCGCCGCCGGTGAGGCCAGCGACGAGTGGTTCAAGCGGCACAACTCCACTCCCATCACCCAGCTCCCCGCCCATTGGCCCGCCCCCTACCGCGAGATCGTCCAGAAGCGGATCGACGCCATCGAGTCGAACCGTGCCATCGGCATGGTTGAGCGACCCGAGTACAAGCGCCGCTGGGCTACTGAAGGCTGGGACGCACTGCAGGAGAAGGCCCTGCGCTCCTGGCTGCTCGACCGTATGGAAAGCCGCGACCACTGGTTCGACGAGAACGGTCAGCCCACCATCCTGACCCTGGCCCGCCTCGCCGACGCTCTCTCCCGCGACGAGGACTTCGTCTCCGTCGCCAAGCTTCACGCACCCCGCAAGGAACTCGCCAAGGTCGTCGCCGAGCTGATCACCGACGAGCACGTGCCGTTCCTCTCCGCCCTGCGCTACAAGCCCTCGGGTCTCAAGAAGCGCGCGGACTGGGAAGAGGTGTGGGACCTCCAGCGCAAGGAGGACGCCGCGCCCGACGAGCCCGCCAAGCGGAAGATCCGGGACTCCATCCCCGTACCGCCGAAATACACCTCGGCCGACTTCCTCCGCCCCTCCTACTGGAGGGCGCGCGGCAAGCTCGACGTGCCCAAGGAGCGGTTCATCTCGTACGGGCAGACCAACGCCGCCACCCCCGAGCTGTATGGCTGGGCTGGCTGGAACCACCGCGAGCAGGCGCAGGCCCTCGCCACGTACTTCACCAACACCGCGCTGTCCACCGAGGAGATCACGCCGTTCCTCGCCGGCCTGCTGGAACTCCAGCCGTGGCTGTACCAGTGGCACAACGACTTCGACATGCTCTACAGCGGCTCCCCAGCGGACTTCTTCGCCGGTTACCGACAGCAGAAGCAGGGCGAGCACGGACTCACGGACGACGATCTCCGTAACTGGCAGCCCCCGGCCGCAACCCGAGGCCGTCGCGCCGCTATGAAGAAGTAGCCGGAAACGACTCGGTGTCGTGCCCGTACGCCGATGCCGAGTCTGCCGGACGAGGGGCCACCGGCTGCCGGCGCGGGTGGCCGCTGGTCGGTAGGCCCAGCTTGGCCCATACCGTTTTGCCGGGGGCGGCCGGGCGAGGGGTGACGCCCCAGTCGTCGGCGAGGGCAGCGACGAGGTGGAGGCCGCGGCCGGACTCGGATGCGGAGCCGGGGGTCGGGGGAGTGGACCGGGGCTGCTTCTCGGCGCGGCTGTCGGTCACCTCGATGCGGAAGGTGTCCTCGGCCAGGGTGAGTTGGACGTGGAAGTCCCGACCAGGGACATGGCCGTGGCGTACGGCGTTGGCGGTGAGTTCGGCCGTGATGAGGGTGAGCGTCTCGTTGACCGGGGTCGTGTAGGGGTGGCCCCAGTCGTTCAGGCGGTGCGAGACGAGTCGGCGGGCGAGGCGAGCGCCGCGTGGGGTTGAGGTGAACCGCATGGTGAACTCGCGTTCCGGTGCAGGGTGCTGTGGCATATGCCCGTTCGGGGGAGTTGGTGACTTCATGCGGTCAACGGTTGCGAACTCTGAGTAGCGTTGAACAGGAGTGATGCGCTGACGGGTGCGGGCTGTACGCGTGGGCGGTGAGCTTGTACGCGGTGTTGGGCGTGACTGGTTGCGGGGCCGCGCGTTGGGTGGGCGGTGTCCGGTGACCGTGATGATCGTACGGGAGGAGCTGCGGCGTGGACGACGAGGTTCAGCAGCCGGAGAACGAGTTCGGGACGGGCATGCTGTGCGTATTCGGCCGACAGATGAAGCTGTTCCGGGAGCGAGCGGGGATGGACCGCGCGCAGTTCGGGTCGCTGACCGGGTACTCGGCCTCGACGATCGCGTCGTTCGAGCAGGGACGACGTATTCCGCCGTCGAAGTTCATCGGCCAGGCGGATGAAGTGCTCGGGGCGGGTGGGGTGTTGAGCGCGAGCAAGGAGGAGGTGGCTCGGGCTCAGTATCCCGCGTTCTTCCGGGATGCAGCGCGGTTGGAGGCGGAGGCCGTCGAACTGCATGTGTACGCGAACCAGGCGGTGCCCGGGCTCTTGCAGACGGAGGAGTATGCGCGGGCCATCTTCATGATGATGCGACCGCCCATGGCTGACGAGCTGATCGAACAGCGTGTGTCCGCGCGCTTGGCCCGGCAGGGGATCTTGTCCAGCCGTGATGCGCCGCTCGCCAGCTTTGTCATCGATGAGGCCGTGTTGAGGCGTCCGATCGGAGGACGAGGAGTCCTGCGTGGCCAGCTCGAGCACATCCTTCTGACGGGAGAGCGGCGGAACGTCGAGATCCAAGTGATGCCGCTCGACCGTGAGGAGAACGCCGGTATGGCTGGTCCCTTCACCTTGATCGAGACGAAGGAAGGGCGGAGGATCGCGTACGCCGAGGTACAGAACGTGAGCCGCCTGCAAACGGAGCGGGAGCGAGTCCGGGCGCTGGAGGTCAAGTATGGAATCATCCGGGCGCAGGCCCTGACTCCTCGTGAATCATTGGCGTACGTAGAGAAGTTGTTGGGAGAGCCATGAAACCGCACGTAGATCAGCCATCCATAGACCAGTTGGCATGGTGCAGGAGCAGCTATAGCAGTGAGGAAGGTGGCGAATGCGTCGAGGTCGCCGCCTCCCCCGGCAGGGTCCACGTCCGCGACTCGAAGGACACAACCCGCGCCACACTCGCCGTAGAACCCACGGCGTGGACCGCGTTCGTCGAGTTCGCGGCACTCTGACAGGGATGGCGCCGATGGCAGGGCCTTCCGGTGGGCACGTGCTTGCCGAGGGCCCTGCGTATGTCCGCCCGCGCAGCACCTTCAGCAGTCCTCCCGCCCTGCTCGCCGGGTGCCGCGCCAGCGCTGGCTGCCACGGCGATCAACGTCCGCCCAGCGACGCGCGGTTCGCGACGGCGGTCGCCTTCTCGGGTGACGACCTACATCGTGATGGACCCAGCCCACACGCCACCGACACCCACATCAGGAGGCCACAACTGGGCATACCAAGTCAGGCCCTTGAGGCGCGGAGCTACTGTAAGTTCCTGCTATGAAACAGGGCAAAGGCATCGAGAACCCCGAGTCGCGCTTCTCCGCGGTACTGCTGGCGGCAGCAAAGCTTCCCGGTGTGCGTATCAACCGGGAGACGTACCTCCGAAGTGCGCTGGCTCGTCACTGCTCCGAGGACGACATCCGGAGAGCGATAGAAGAGACCCCTGCCGCGGCGGGCATCTCTGTTGAGGTTCTCGACAAGGTGGCCAATGACTCCATCCGCTTCGAAACCGGCAAGGTCAGCGCTCTCTCCGCCGCTGCCGGGATCCCCGGCGTGCTCGCCCTTCCCGCCACCGTGCCCGCCGATGTGGCCCAGTACTTCGGCCACATGGTGCGTATCGCGCAGAAACTCGCCTACCTCTACAGCTGGCCCGATCTGTTCTCCGACGACGGCGATGACGTCGATGACGCGACCATGGGGGTGCTCACGCTCTTCTTTGGCGTGATGTTCGGCACCCAGTCGGCGAACGCCGCTGTGGGGAAGGTCGCTGGGATGATGTCGAAGCAGGTCGCCAAGAAGTTGCCCCAGAAGGCACTCACCCAGGGTGTCGTCTACCCGATGGTGAAAAAGGTCGCGGCTTACCTCGGCGTCCAGATGACGAAGCAGTCCTTCGCGAAGGCCGTCTCGAAGGCCATCCCTCTTGTCGGGGCCGTCGTCTCCGGCGGGCTCACTCTTGCGACCTACCTTCCGATGGCCAAGAGGCTCAAGAAGCACCTCTCCAGCCTGCCGCTGGCGGAAGCGTCAAACCGAGTGATGGATGGAGAAGTCGTGGACGGCGAAGTCGTGGAAGACGACGAGGCTTTCGCCACGGCACACGCCGACCAGCACGGCGCAGACGACGCTGCCATCAAGCTGGAGGAACCCCAGTCTTGACAGCGCGAGCGCACTCCTCACCCCCCGAAGGGGCGGCCGATGCGGCGAGCGTTCTCGTCATCGCCGGGCGCGGTGATCTGTTGGCATGAGGGCTCGCTCGTCATCCCGCCCCGCTGATCACCGCGAACCGCGAATGCCCGTCGGAGCACCGGACACCCGGGGCGGGGCCAGGGTGACGATCTCTCGGTTGAAGAAATCGTGGAATCCCTCACCGCGCTCATAGAGCTCATCGAATCCGGCGTTCGTTTCCCGGATCAGTGAGCGGTCGGTGTAACGGTTGGCTCCGGCCGCATTTCCGTCCTGGTCGTAAACGACCTCATACATGGCTACATCGCCGAGAATTACCACCTCTGGAACTGGGCGAGTCCGCTCGATGTGCGAAATATCGCGAGCGTCGAGGACCTTGATGTCGTCGCCCACGTCCACGCGTACGCGCAGGACGAACAACTCCCATTGCACATAAGGTGTGATCGGGAATTCCACGACGCGAAGGCGGCGCTGCGTGACGCCCAGTCGCGACGCCTGGCGGAGTTCCTGGGCGTAGTCCTCGCGCCTCTCGTCGGCCAGGGACAGGGCCCTCTCCCAGTCGCCGTCGGCGAAGGCCTCCCAGCTGGGGAAGCCGCGCTCCTTGAAGTGCTGGCCGCGCTCGAGCTTGTTGAGGAAGCCGATCCCGCTGGAGTAGACCCGGCCTAAGTCCGCGTGGTAGGCGGGGCGGTCCAGGCGTTCGGAGGTGCCGCTGCGGAAGGAGTCAAACATTTGGGATGTCCGGCTTCGCTGCGATGAGCATGTTCCTGGGGATGACCACGAGGCGCTCGTCCGACCCGATCGAGACCCCGTCGGGGAGGTTCCTGCCAAGAGACTGGGTCAGGTCTCGGCCGATGACAGCGATGTCACCGTTGGTGAGTTCCCAGATGTCCGGGCAGTCAGGAGTGCCGGTTGTGTTTCCGAGCTCCTGGGGAGTTTTTCCCAGGCGCTGTTTGAAACCTGTGTCCGGATCTGCTTCCCATGGCCTGGCCATTCCCATCGCCCCCTCGATCGATCGGGATGTCTCACTGTAGCGTGCAACTTACCCGTCTGACCATGTGTTAGAACCAGTCCGAAGGGGTAATGGCGAGGATTGATTCCTCCTTGTCTCGTGTCGCTCGGGGCTGGAATGATAATGATCGGAAAGAAAATCACGCCGATGCCTGACAGGTGACACTTCCCATCTGTGCTGTCGGATAATCGGGTGAACGGAGGGGCGGCTGTGGACCCAGAAGTGACCGTGCTCGCACAGAGCGCGGGGGCCACCTTGGTCACGTTGATGGCGACCGATGCCTGGCACCGTGTGCGTGACGGGATCACACAGCTCTGGCGCCGGACGCAACCCGAGCGCGCCGAGTCCGTCGCCGCCGAGTTGGAGGCCGGCCGTGAGGACGTGCTGGCCGCCCTGGCTGCGGACGACCAGGAGACCCTGGACGAACTGCGCCTCCAGTGGCAGGGGTTGGTGCGGCGGCTGCTCGTCGCCCGGCCCGCCGCCGTCGAGGAACTGCGCGCACTGCTGGACCAACTCGATCCCGGTGGCTCGGCTGCCCGGCAGATCACCCAGCACGCCACCGCGTCCGGTCAGGCCCGGGTCTACCAAGCGGGACGTGACCAGCACATCGCAGAGCGATGACGGGCGGGACGGACGGCCACGCCGAGGACCACGGACGTGTCTACCAGTCGCGGGGCGACCAGCACATCAGCGAACACCACCACTACGGCGGTGACGGGCCGGAGCACGGCGGACCGGACTCGGTGCGACGCCCGGCGGTCGGCCGGCCCCCCGTCGCGCTGCGCGACCGCAGCGAGGTGATGGAACGCCTGCGGGCGAGCGTCGAGGAGGGGCGCGGCGGCCAGGTCTACGTGCTGTACGGCATGGGCGGCTCGGGCAAGACGGCGGTCGCCTGCGCCCTGTTCCAGGAGGTCACCGGAGAACAGGGCCGGGTGGGCCTGTGGGTCAACGCCTCCGACCATGCGAGCCTGCGCGCCGGCATGCTCGCCGTCGCCGCCGACCGAGGGGCGGGCGACGGCGAACTGCTCGCCGCACGCAACGGCCTCAGACCTGCCGCCGATCTCGTCTGGACGTATCTCGACCGTTCCGCCGAACCCTGGTTACTGGTCCTGGACAACACCGACGAGCCCGAGATCCTGCGGGACGGCAACTGGCTGCGCACCAGCCCGCGCGGCACCGTCCTGGTGACCACACGGCGCGCGGCGGCCCGGTGGTGGCCGGGCGCCGAGCTGCAGTACATCGGCGTACTGCCCCGAGAGGACGCCGCGCTCGTACTGCGCGATCTCGCCCCGCACAGCGGTACGACGGAGCAGGCGGCGCGGGTCGCGGACCGGCTCGGGCGGCTGCCCCTCGCCCTCACCCTGGCGGGCGGCTTCCTCTCCCACCAGGTCATCGACCCCTGGACGATGGACGCCTACGGGGACCAGCTCGACGGAGACGAACGGGTCCGGCTGATCGACCGGGGAGCCGACGCGCTGTCCGAAGCGGACCCCCGGCATCTGGTCGGCCTGACCTGGCAGCTGACCCTCGACGCTTTCGAGGCGCGCGGACTTCCGGAAGCGGTGGCCCTGCTCAGACTGCTGGCCCGGTTCGCCGCCGAGCCGCTGCCGCTGCCTCTGCTCAACCACGCCGGCATCGGCGCCGTACTGCCTCGTGCCCGAACCGAGACAGCCCTCAGAGCCCTCCTCGACCAGTCCCTGTCCGAACTGGTCGACGCCGCCGGCACGCGCTGCGTACAGAGTCACGGGATCCTGCTCGACAGCGTCTCGGCAGCCACCCCGGCGCACCTGGTGCCCGCCCTCGACACGACAGCCGTCCGGCTGCTCGACGCGGCCGTGCCCGGCGTACCCGACGCGGGTCCGCACGATCCGCGACTGCGCCTGCTGGTACCGCACGCGCTGGCCCTGCTGACGCACATCGGCGGACCGTCCGCCGCCGACGCCCTGGCCGTCACGACGCGGCTGTCGGTCGCCCTGCACCGGACCGGTGACTACCTCTCCGCCTGGGAGACCGCCCGAAGCGCGGCGGACCTCGCAGAGCGACTCCTCGGCGCGGAGCACCGTACCGTCCTCGCCGCCCGCTCCAGGGCAGGGCGGGCGCTGTTCCGGCTGGGCAGGTACGCCGAAGCCGAAGCGGCGCTCCGCGCGGTCCGGGACACCCAGGAGCGCCTGTTCGGCGCCGACGACCCCGACACCACGGACAGCGGCTACGGCCTCCAGCTCGTGCTGGCGAACCTCGGCAGACGCGAGGAATCCGTCGCCCTGCTGCGCGAATGCGTCGCCGGGCGGCGATCGGCGCTGGGCCCCGCGCATCCGCTGACCCTGCGGGCCCGCGCCAGCCTGCTGGAGATGCTGCCGGCCGCCGAAGTGGTCACCGAGGAAGGCGGCACACTGCTCGCGCTGCCGTCGGAATGCGATCGGTCCCTCGGCCCCGACCACACCGTGACACTGGGCGCCCGACACAACCACGCGTGGGCGCTTTACCTCCTGGGCCGCTTCGACGAGGCCGACCGGGAGATCCGGCGGGTCGCCGAGACGTATGTGCGGCGCTTCGGGCCCGAGTACCCGATCGTGCTCGCCGCCCGGCAACTCCTCTCCCGGACCCGGGCCGCGCTCGGACAGGTGGACGAGGGGATCGCGCTGATGAGCGACGTCGTCGAACGGCGGGAACGCGGCCTGGGCCCCGAACATCCCTTCACGGTCGCGAGCCGGCAACTGCTGGATGCCTACCGGTCGGGGCGATGGCGGCCGTAGTGCTTACGGCGGGACGGGGGCGGTCGCACGGACGGTGCGTGAGGGTATACGGCACGGGGGCGATGGGGGTACGGATGTAGGGTGCTATGCGCAGGCCGTATGGGTGACGTTCAGTACGAGGGGGACGAAAAGTGCAGACGCCGCGAGCCCGTCTACCTTGACCCGGTCGACGCCGTGAGCGTCGTTCCCGTCCGGTCACCGCATCGCCGGTTCCGTCCTCAGCACCGGCCAGGACAGCCGGCCCGCCGCACCGGCCATCCGTACCCCTGAGCCCCGCCCCACCGCCCCAGCCAGCGTCGGGCCTCGGCGGCGGACCCCGCACGACCCGAGTACGAGCAGCAGCACCGAACACCGTATGGGAGAGCGAGACCCGCAATGGCGCAGCAGCCCCTCCTCCGCGATGTCATCGACATCAAGGAGTCCATCTCCACCTCGGACTTCGTGCTGTCCCTCGCCGAGGCGACGACACCCGAGGGCGCCGAGCACGCGCTCAAGGACTACGTGGTCACCGAGCGGTTGCTGGAGAACTTCGACGAGGCGCTGAAGCTCATCAAGTCCTCGCTCGACGGGCACCGCTCCAAGGCCGCCTACCTGCACGGCTCGTTCGGTTCCGGTAAGTCGCACTTCATGGCCGTGCTGTACGCGCTGCTCAGCGGCGACCCGGCCGCCCGCGCCCGTACCGAGTTCGACCCGGTGCTGACCAAGCACGAGTGGCTGACGACGGACGGCAAGAAGTTCCTGCTCGTGCCGTACCACATGCTCGGCGCGAAGGCCCTCGAACAGCGCGTGCTCGGCGGATACGTCACGCATGTCAAGAAGCTGCGCCCGGACGCCCCGACCCCGCAGGTGTACCGGACCGACTCCCTCTTCGCCGACATCCGCGCCATGCGCGCCAACATGGGCGACGAGGCCGTCATCCGAGGGTTGGGAACCAGCGACGCGGACGACGGCGAAGAGGACGAGTGGGGCGAGGGCTTCGCCTGGACCCCGCAGCTCCTGGACACCGCACTTGCCGCCGAGGAGAACCACGAGGCCGGCACCCCGCTCGACCTCCGCAACCCCTCCACCCCGGCCGAGCTGCGCGCCAAGCTGGTCAACGACGCCAGCACCAACCTCCTGCCCGGCTTCGCCAAGAACGCCGTCGAGGACGAGCACGGCTTCATCTCCCTCGACGCCGGTCTGTCCGTCATCGCCGAGCACGCCAAGTCGCTCGGCTACGACGGCCTGATCCTGTTCATGGACGAGCTGATCCTCTGGCTCGCCACCCTCATCCACGACCAGAAGTTCGTGGCCCGCGAGGCCAGCAAGATCACGAACTTCGTGGAGGGCGGCGACGCCCGCCGCGCCATTCCCGTCGTGTCATTCATCGCCCGCCAGCGCGACCTGCGCGAACTCGTCGGCGAAGAAGTCTCCGGTGCTGCGGAGTCGTCCATCCAGGACACCCTGAACCTGGCATCGGGTCGCTTCGACAAGATCACTCTGGAGGACCGCAACCTCCCGCAGATCGCCCACGCCCGCCTCCTCAAGCCCAAGGACGCCGAGGCGGAACGGCTCGTCGACGCGGCCTTCGAGCAGACCAAGCGGGTCGGCACCCAGGTGTGGGACACCCTGCTCGGCTCGGAGAAGGGCACGACCGGCGCGGACGCGGAGTCGTTCCGGCTGACGTACCCGTTCTCGCCGGCCTTCATGGACACCCTCGTCCACATCTCGTCCGCGCTGCAGCGCTCCCGTACGGGTCTGAAGCTGATGGGCCAGCTCCTCGCCGATCACCGCAACGAGATCCGCCTCGGGCAGCTCATCCCGGTCGGTGACCTCTACCCGGTGATCGCCGAGGGCGGCGACAAGCCGTTCACCGACAGCCTGAAGGTCGTCTTCGAGGCCGCCGACAAGCTCTACAAGACCAAGCTGCGGCCGTACCTGCTCAGTTCGTACGACATCACCGAGGACGACGTCGAGCAGTACCTCAACCGGCCCGAGGCCATCACCGACCCGCAGCGCGCCAACCGCTGCCGCATGTTCGTCGGTGACAACCGGCTCGTGTGCACCCTGCTGCTGTCCGCGCTCGCGCCCAGCGTGCCCGCGCTGGCCGAGCTCACCATCCGGCGGCTCGGCGCGCTCAACCACGGGTCCGTCCTCGCTCCCATCCCGGGCGCCGAGGTCGGCATCATCAAGAACAAGGTCGCGGAGTGGGCGGCCCGGTTCCCTGAGATCAAGGAGACCGGCACCGACGCCAACCCGGGCGTACGGCTTGAACTCTCCGGCGTCGACGTGGACTCGGTCATCGCCAACGCCCAGGTCAACGACAACCCGGGCAACCGGGCCGCGCTCGCACGCCGCCTGCTGTCCGAGGAACTGGGCGTTGAACACGGCCAGTTGAGCGACCAGCTCAGCTTCACCTGGCGTGGTACCGCCCGCACCGCCGAGATCGTCTTCGGTAACGTCGCCGACGAGGACGAGCTGCCCGACCACGACCTGATGCCGCAGGAGGACGGCCACTGGCGTATCGCCATAGACCTCCCCTTCGACGAGGGGGAGTGGGGTCCCGTCGAGGACGTCAACCGGATCCGGCGGCTGCGTGAGCGCCAGCAGGGCGAGCGGTCCCGTACCGTCGCCTGGCTGCCCGCCCACCTGTCCGCGCAGCGCTTCGCCGACTTCCGGCGCCTCGTCGTCATCGACAAGGCCCTCGCCGACGAGCACCGCTTCGACACCCAGTACGCCGGCCACCTCAACGCCGACAACCGCAGCCGCGCCAAGGGCCTCCTCGAAACCCAGCGCGAGGCCCTGCTCAAGCAGGTCAAGGGCGCCTTCAAGCAGGCCTACGGCCTCGCCCAGAAGCAGGCCGCCGACGTCGTCCCCGATTTCGACGACCACCTCGTCGCGCTGCCCGACGTGGACAGCCTCACCTTGTCCTTCGGGCAGAGCCTGCACGACGGCATCCGCCATGTCGCGGGCAAGCTGCTCGCCCACCAGTACCCGGCGCACCCCGACCTCGACCCCGAGGCCACCGGTATCGCCGTCAAGCCGATCGACACGAAGAAGGTCTTCACCCACGTCCGGGCCGCCGCCGAAGCCCGTGACGGACGGGTGGAGGTCCCGGCCGCCGACCGCAAACTCATGCAGCGGATCGCCGGGCCCCTGCGGCTTGGGCAGCAGAAAGAGGCGTACTTCGAGCTGTCCCGCTACTGGGCCGACCACTTCCGCCAGCTCGCCAGCGCCCAGGGCGTCACGGGGGACCTGTCCCTGATCACCCTGACCGACTGGACGGACAGGCCCGATCCGCGCGGCCTGCCCGATTTCCTCGCCCGGCTCGTCGTCGCCGCCTTCGCCGAGATGGACGACCGGGTGTGGGTGCGCGGCGGCACCGTACTCGACCCCGCGCCCGAACTGTCCGCGATCAGGGACCATGACGCGCTGCGCAGCCAGCCGCTGCCCGCCGAGACCGACTGGGACACGGCACGCCAGCGCTTCGAGACGATCTTCGGGCAGAAGGCACCCGCCCTGCGGCGCGGCCGGATGGTCAACCAGTTCGCCCGCCAGATCATCGAGGCCGCCCGCACCCACCGGGACCACGCGGCCGACCTCGTGCACCAGTTGGAGGCCCACGCCTCCTTCCTCGGTCTCGACCAGACCGCCGACACCGGACGACTCGCCCTCGCCCGCCGCTCCCTGCAACTGCTGGACGCGCTCACGGCGGAGGCCGGCAAGGGCGCGGCCGGGGCGAAGAAGACCGTGGAGGCCCTCGCCTCCTTCGACCTGGGCCAGACCAGCGCCGACCGGTACGGGACCTCCATCAAGCAGGCCCGCGGCGTCGCGGAGGCCGTCGCCTCCGCGCCCTGGAGCACCCTGGAGCTCGCCGCCGGACTCGGCCCCGAGGGCGAGGCCCTGCTCGACTCGCTGCGCAACGTGGCCCGCGACGACCAGCGCACCGCGGACCTGCGCGACGCCCTGACCCGCACCCAGCGCGAAGTCGTCGCCCTGGTCAAGCGCAGCCAGGCCGCCGCCCAGCCGTCCGCGCCCGTCGCGCCTCCTCAGCCCACGGCGGGCGACCTGTCCCTCGACACGCCGACCAGCGACCCGCGTATTCCGTACACCCCGCAGCAGACACCCACTCCGAGTTCGGGCAGTGGGCCCGCGCGGAAATCCGGTGGCCGCCGTACGACCGCGGCCCGAGCCGCCGCCGACCTCCAGGCGGAACTGTCCGAGCTGGCCGCCCGCCACCCCGACGCGACCATCGAGATCACCTGGCAGGTCGTCGAATGACGGACACCGTCACTGTCGCCCCGGGCGCCGTACGGCTGAACACCGCGACCGTCACCCAGTACCTGTCCTCGCAGTCCTCTCTCGCCGCCTCCCTGGCGGGGGACGGCCGGGGCAGGCGCCGCGTCGTGCTGCTGCGGTCCGCGCCCCAGTGGGACGGCCCCGCCGAACCCGCCTGGGGCGAGGGCCGGACGGCCGGTGTCGCGGTGGCCCCCTCGCCGCTCGCCGTTCACGAACTCGTCATCGAGCACCTGGCGGGCCGGCGCCCCGGCCCCGCCGTCCTGGTCGTCCTCACCGACCGGGAGCAGAACGAACTCGACCCGGCGATCCTCGCCCGCGTCCACAAACTGCGCATCGACACGGTCGACAGCTGGGACGTCGTCCGTGAGGCGTTCGGCGCCCGGCAGATCGACCCGCGCCTCAAGGACGTCAACTGGGCCGCCGAGGCGCTACTCGACGCCACCCCGCCCGGCGGCTGGCCGCCCGTGCCCGGCGGCTGGCTGTCGAGGCAGTACGCCCTGACCGCACTCGCCCAGCGCCGTCTGCGTCTTGGCCGCTACGACACCGAGGGCGGCGCGTGGCGCCTCGGCGACGACCGGCTCGACGCGCAGACCCTGCTGCACTGGTCGACCCGGCCCGGCGCCCCCGAACGGCTGCTGGGTCTGCGCGGCCCCGAGCGCGCCGGACTGACCGCCTTCCTCGGCGAGGAGGACCAGGCCGGCCCTGCCGGACGCGCCCTGCTCGCCCTCGTCGACGCCGAACGCGGCGCGGACGCCGCCGCCTTCGGTCTCGTGTGCGCGGCCCTGTGGCAGCACGCCGAGCCCGCCCCGGAGACGTACCAGGCCCGTGGCCGCGCCGAACGCTACTTCGGCGACCAGCCGCCGGCAGTGGGCGAACAACTCGACACTCTGGTGGCCGCCTTCGGCCGGTTCGCCGAGGAGTACGTGACCACGCTGCTGGCGGCCGGACACCGCAACGGCGGCGCCGACGCCGACCAGGCTCGCGAGGCACGCCGCACGACCGGCATCGTGCTCGACCGGGCGGACGTACTGGCCCGCCAGTTCGGGGCGCAGACAGCCGTCGCGGCGAGCCCCGTTCTGCGCGGCGGACTCGAGGCCCGGTTCACCGCCGTCGGCCACGCCTTGGCGGCGGGTGACACGGCGGCGGCGTCGGAGGCCGTACGGCGCCTGGCGGACCACCGGCTCGCCACCGACCCGGAGGAGTCAGCCCGCATCGAACGCGCCCGCATGGGGCAGCGCCTCGCCCGCTGGCTGGCCACCGACCCGCCCGTCGAAATGCCCACCGTCGCCGACGCCATACAGCGGCACATCGCCGAGACCAGCTGGGCGGACCTCGCTCTGGAGCACATCGAGGCCGGTGGCGACCCGGACCCGGTGCTGAAGGCCGCCTACGACACCCTCGGCACACGCGTCAGAGACCGGCGGCGGCAGATCGACGCGGCCTTCGCACGCTCACTGGCCGCCTGGACGGAGGCCGGCACCCAGCCCGGAGGCATGCTCACCGTCGAGACCTTCCTCGACCGCGTCGTCGGACCGGTGGTGCGGCGCGAGGCGGAGCGACGGGTGCTGCTGCTCGTCCTCGACGGCATGAGCGCGGCCATAGCGAACGAACTCGGCGAGGAACTGCGCCGTTCCTGGGCGGAGTTCGACCCGCTGTCCGAGGGCGAGCCGCATCGTCGGGCGATGGCGGCGGCATTGCCCACCGTGACGGCCGTGTCCCGCACCTCGCTCTTCTCGGGCACGCTGACGAAGGGCACCCAGGCCGACGAGAAGCGGCTCTTCCCCGCACTGAAGCTGTGGGGCGGGGCCCCGGCAGCGGTGTTCCACAAGGACGACCTGCGCACCGAGACCGCGGGCGACACCTTCGGCCCGGCGCTCACGGAAGCGCTCGCCGACGGCAGGACCCATGTCGCCGTCGTCCTCAACGCCATCGACGACCGCCTCGCGAAGGAACAGAAGCTCGGCGACGGAGCCTGGCGGGTGGACGACGTCCCTGGCCTTCGCGACCTGCTGGGGGTGGCGGCGGCGCAGGGCATGGCCGTCATCGTCACCAGTGACCACGGCCATGTCGTCGACCGGCACGGCACCAAGCTCGACGCCGTCGCCGAGCCCGCGTCCGCCCGACACCGCCTGCCCGGCGACGGTCCACTCGCCGAACAGGAGATCGCCCTCTCCGGGCCGCGCGTGGTCGCGCCCGAGCCCGGCGCGTCCATCGTCGCCCTGTGGGACGCCGACTCCCGCTACACCGCCCTCAAAGCCGGCTACCACGGTGGGGCCTCCCTCGCCGAGTTCACCATCCCGGTGCTCGCCTTCCTGCGGTTCGGGGCGGAACCGCCCAAGGGGTGGCGGGAGTTGGGGGACCAGCGGCCGGTCTGGTGGGCTCCGGAGGAGGCGGGGAGACCGCTCCCGGACCAGCAGGCGGCCCAGACGGCCGGCGCGGCTGCGAAGAAGGGGACCGCGAAACCCCGGAAGAAGCAACCCGAACCCGGGACGCTGCCCGACGCGCTCTTCGACGTGGCACTGACCACGGGAGGAGACGATGCCCTGCTCACCCCGACCGCCGTCTCGCGGACCGAGGCACTCGTGACGGCGCTGCTCGACTCGGAGACATACCAGGCACAGCTCGAGGGTCTGGCCCGCAAACCGCAGCAGGAACCGGTCCACAAGGCCCTCGCCGCCCTGCTCGACGCGGGCGGCACCCTGCCGGTGACCGCACTCGCCCAGCGTGCGGGCATGCCCACCACCCGGGGCGACGGCTTCGCCGCCGTCCTACGCCAACTCCTCAACTACGACGGCGTACAGGTGCTGGAGACCCTGCCGGACGGGCGCACGCTGCGGCTCCATGAGGCGTTGCTGCGCGAACAGTTCGCCCTCCGCGCGGCCTGACAGCGTTCGGGGTGCCTCCGGCGTCCGCTTGGAGGCACCCCGTACGGCATGCTCGCTGCTGCCCTGCCGCTTCGCCGCCTCAGCTCACGAACGCCCGCAACAGCTTCGCGAAGGTCGTCAGCTCGTCGATCATCTCCTGCGGAAGCGGCTTCTCGTCGAAGTGGGCGATCCGGTTGCGAATGTCCTTCACTCGCTTCAGGCGGCCGATGAACTGCTCCCTGGGCATGTTGGGCCACTTCAGGGCTTCCCAGTTGGCGTCGGCGGCCTCGGCCAGCGACGTCTTCGTCTGGTCCCCGTCCAGGAGCCTCAGGTAGTCGCCGAACATGAGGTCGGAGACCTGGCCGGTGCGGTGCTCGGGCTTCTTGTTCGTCTGGACGGCCTTGATGGTCTCCTTATCCAAGGCCGCGCCCAGGCAGCGGCGCAGCAGGGACTCGATCTCCCCGACGATGAAGAAGGGCCGTGCCGCGCCCTCGAAACGGTCCGTGACGTCCGCGGCGGTGACGAGCCCCGAGAGACAGCCGTCGTCGCCGCGGACCAGGAGGTAGCCGTGTTCGCGGATGACCGGCAGGGCGGAGAAGAACTCCTGACGGGTGTCGGCGACCGGAAGGGAGTCCTTCTCCATCGCGTTGTCCAGCGTCGGCTGCTTGCCCGCCTCGTACATCTTGGCGACAGAACCCCAGGTGACCACCCCATGGATCTGCGCCATGCCCGTGGTCACCGGCACCTGCGCGACGCCCTTCGTACGCATCAGGAACGTCGTCTGCGCCAGTGGTGTGCCGGGACCCACGGACACCAGGCCACGCCGCGCCGACGGAATGTCCCCGAGCAGCAGACGCTGCGGAAGGGCAGCCGAGGGCAGCGCCTCCTCCGTCTCGTCCTCCTCAGCGTCGGCGGGGGCGGCCTGTGCGGGAACGGACGCGAGCGGCACCACGTCGACGTTGCTACGCAGGCCGCAGACGGCGAAGTCCGGAAGCGTCGTCAGCCCCGCGTCCGTGAGCGCCTGCGAGATGCGGTGCACCGTCCGGTGGTCGCGGACTCTCACTTGAAACAGGTCGAGGATGTCCTGAACAGGCACGGTCCTGCCCTTGAGCGCGGCCAGGTCCTGCCCGCTCGGTGAAGTCGTCATCGGGCGTCGCCCTCCGCGAGGTCACGGAGCATGGTCCTCTTGCCCATCGCGGCGTGCACGAGGTCCTGCAACTGCTTGGAACGGTCGTTGTAGAACCGTTCGTAGTCGTTGTCGCGGAGCGCATCCGGATCGATGAGGTGGGTGGCGAGGACGTCGTCGAACCATTCGGGGCGCATGTCGGAGGCGGCGACCATGGTGGACAAGTACGACGCCGGCGCCCCGGTCATGTCCATCGCCGCGCGGTAGGACAGGGGTGTCTTGTTCACGATGGAGTTCGTGGGCAGACCCTGGCTGTTGCCCCGGCGGAACCAGGTCTTGGGGAAGATCTGCCGGACGTCCACGCTGTACTCGTCGAGCCGGCCAGGGCTGAGCGGACTGTCCGTGTAGTGCCAGTCCACCGCACCCTGCTTGATCAGCAGGGCGTAGATCCCCTTGTAGGCGGCGCTGTTGCGGGTGGTGAGGCTGTCGAGGCGGTCGGCGAAGAAGAACGCGTCCGTGACGGTGTCGGGCGCCCGGTCGTCCTGCGCGATCCAGGGGACGAGCTGCTCGACGTCACGGGTGAAGCGGGTCTCGGTGGAGCCGCCGTACATCTCGCCGAGGACCCCGCACCAGTACCACTGCTCGGTCTTTTCCTCCGCTCCCAGGCCGTCCAGCGCTGTGTCGAGGATGGCGCGGACGGCCGCGAGCGGGACGAGCTGGGTCTTGTACGGCAGGTCGCTCGGACGGACGATGCACTGCCGTTCCAGGAAGTCGCCCACCCAGGCGAAGGCCTCGGCGAGTTTCGGAGCCAGGCGGACGAAGTCGGCCAGCGGGAGTTCCAGCAGATCCCGGCGCTTGCAGGACACCGTCGCCCCGGTGCCCGCCTGCTTCCGTTCCCAGGTGCGTACCAAGGCGATGGCCTGCAGGAAGTCGATGCTGCTCAGCCCGTTTTCGATGCCGCTGTCCAGACGACCGAAGACCGGGTACTTGGCCGCCAGCCCCTGCTTGATTTCCCGCCACACTTCGGGGAGTTGGTAGTAGTCCCCGGTCTCTTCCACATAGTCGCGGTCCCCGGCGTAGGTCGCGGTGAGCAGTTCGAAGACGTTCAGGGGCACACCGCCCGTGTTGACACGCTCGAACACGGCGCACACGGCGTCCATGGAGGTGGAGGCGGCCAGTCGGATCATCGGGACCTGGAAGGCACGGACCTGCTGGAGAACCGACTCGTCGAACTGGCCCCACAGGTCCCAGTTCCGGTCCTCGTCCGCCTTGATGTAGGACTTCTTCCACTGGTTCACACGCTGGGCGTCGAAGACGAGATGCAGAGGGAAGAGACCGGCCGCGCACTCGTCCTCGGTAGTGCTCAGATCCAGCACCACCGTGCGGTTGAAGTCGGTGCGGAGCACCTTGTCCGCCGGGACGGACAGGATGGCCTCGTCACGGTCAGCGGACGGACCGACGGCCTTCGCGATGTCGACGTAGTACCACCGCTCGATGGGCTTGCCCCGGGCATCCGCAGTCTCGACGGGGGCGTCCAGCCACAGGGCCTGGAAGAGAGAGGTCAGGCGCTGCTGCCCGTCCAGCAGGAGAAGGTCCGCGCTCGGATCCCCGTCCGGGCGTGCCCCGGTGAGTGTCCGGGAGCGGAACCGGGTGGCGCCGCCGGTCTGCAGCGTCATCACGACGCCGAGCGGGTAGTCGAGCGTCACTGTCGCGATGATCGCGCGGATCCGGTCGTCGTCCCACTTCCAGTTCCGCTGGAAGTCGGGCAACTGTAAGGAGCCCGATGCCACGTCCGCGAGTACGTCTTTCAGCTTCACATTGTCCAGTGCCGCCACGTTCGTTCCACTCCCCACCCTGACCTATGTACGGAGAGTGATTCCAGCAGCGTCTTCGGGTGACCGTCAACCGATTCAACGAAGTAGGCGGCTCGCCGCAGTGCCCCGTGGACGGCGGCCCGGCCAGCGGTCGGCTTCCGGTCCCCGCACGGCGGTGCTCGTGGAAATGGAAGACTGGTTCTTGTGAGCACCACCGGATCCCAGCGCCCCGCACAGGTGAGCGCCGCCCGTCGTCGTACCGTCATCGACGCGCTGCGGCGCGGTGCCGTGCCCGACAGCGGGCTCGACCTGCTGGCCACCGGACTCGACCGGTTCGAGGCGGCCCTGGATGCGGAACTGGACGCAGTGGCGTCCGGCGGATCCGTGTTCAAGGCCGTGCGGGGCGAGTACGGGTCCGGCAAGACGTTCTTCACCCGCTGGCTGGGGGAGCGGGCCAAGCGCCGTAACTTCGCCGTCGCCGAGATCCAGGTCTCGGAGAACGAGACCCCCCTGCACCGGCTGGAGACGGTCTACCGGCGGCTCACCGAACGGCTCACCACTTCCAGTTTCCCGCCCAGCGCGCTGCGGCCCGTGGTCGACGCATGGTTCTATGCCCTGGAGGAGGACGCCCTCGCGTCCGGCGCGACCGAGGACGAGCTTCCGAGCGAGGTGGAGAAGCTGCTTGTCGCACGGCTCGCCGAGGTCTCCCGGCACGCTCCGTCCTTCGCCACCGCTCTGCGCGGTTACCGGGCTGCCCTCGCGGACGGCGACGAGGCAACCGCCGCGGCCGTCCTGGCGTGGCTCGGCGGCCAGCCGCACGTCGCGGCCTCGGCCCGCAGGACCGCCGGCGTGCGCGGCGACCTCGACCACTTCGGCGCCCTCGGGTTCCTGCAGGGGCTCCTCACCGTGCTGCGCGACTCAGGGCACACCGGGCTGTTCGTCGTCCTCGACGAAGTGGAGACACTACAGCGGGTCCGGTCGGACGCCCGCGACAAGGCGCTCAACGCGCTGCGGCAGCTCATCGACGAGGTGCACTCCGGCCGCTTCCCCGGTCTTTACCTGGTCATCACGGGCACGCCGGCCTTCTACGACGGTCAACAGGGCGTGCAGCGCCTTGCCCCGCTCGCGCAGCGGCTGGCCACCGACTTCACCACCGACCCGCGCTTCGACAACCCTCGCGCCGTACAGATCAGGCTCCCCGGCTTCAACCAGGAGTCCCTGGTCGGACTCGGCCTCACCATTCGTGACCTGTATGCCGACGCCGCAGAAGCGCCGGAACGCGTGCGGAAGGTCGTCGACGACGCGTACGTCGCGGACCTCGCGCTGGCAGTCGGCGGAGCGCTGGGCGGGAAGGTCGGAGTGGCCCCCCGGCTGTTCCTGAAGAAACTCGTGGGGGACGTACTCGACCGCGTGGACCAGTTCGACGACTTCGACCCCCGGCAGCACTACCGGCTCACCGTCACAGGCAGTGAACTCACCGACGTCGAGCGGAACCTGGCTGCAACGGTCTCCGGGGGCTCCACATCAGCCGACGACATCGATCTGGAGCTGTGATGGCGGACGCGGGAAGCCCAGCCGGGAAAGGACCGGGTGACGACGACATGGACGTACTCGACCGGCTCGACCCTGTCGTCCTGCACCACATCGTCAACACCCTCGGCTGGCCCGACCTGCGCCCTCTCCAGCGCGCGGCGATCCCCCCGCTCATGGACGGAAAGGATGCCGTCCTGCTGGCTCCGACGGCGGGCGGCAAGACCGAGGCGGCCTGCTTCCCCTTGTTGTCGGCGATGACCGAGCAGAAGTGGACCGGCACGTCCGTGCTGTACCTGTGCCCGCTCAAGGCACTCCTCAACAACTTGATCGGGCGTGTCGACGCGTACGCCCAGTGGCTGGGGCGGCGCGCCGCGCTGTGGCATGGCGACACCAAGGAATCGCAACGGCAGCGTATTCGGGCCGAGGCGCCGGACATCTTGCTGACCACGCCCGAATCCCTCGAAGCGATGCTGATCGGGGTCAAGACCGACCACGCCCGCCTGTTGGGAAGCATCCGGGCCGTCGTCGTCGACGAAGTGCATGCATTCGCGGGGGACGACCGGGGATGGCACCTGCTGGCCGTGCTCGAACGGCTGGAACGGGTCACCGGACGGCCCATCCAGCGCGTCGGACTCTCGGCGACTGTGGGCAACCCCGCCGAGTTGCTGCACTGGCTGCAAGGGGCAGGCGCCGGCAGCCGCGCGAATCAGGTCGTCGCCCCTGGCGTGCACCTGCCGACGAGTGACGGGACCGGTCAGGGTGACAAGGCGGTGGCCAAACCGTCTCACAGGCCGGCGGGCGAAGTTGAACTCGACTACGTCGGCTCCCTGGACAATGCTGCCAAACTCATCGCGGCGCTGCACAGGGGAGAGAAGCGGCTAGTCTTCTGCGATTCACGTCGCCAGGTCGAGGAGCTGGGCGCGGCCCTCCGGGCACGAGAGGTGACCGTCTTCCTGTCCCACGCCTCCCTCTCGGTCGACGAACGCACCCGCTCAGAGCAGGCATTCGCCGAGGCCCGCGACTGCGTCATCGTCTCCACGTCAACCCTCGAACTCGGCATTGACGTCGGTGACCTGGACCGCGTCATCCAGATCGACTCACCGGCCACCGTCGCCTCGTTCCTGCAACGCATCGGACGAACCGGGCGGCGGTCCGGCACGGTGCGAAACTGCCTCTTCCTGACCACCCGCAAGGAAACGCTGCTCCAGGCGGCGGGCTTGCTGCTGATGTGGTCGCGCCGCTGGGTGGAACCGGTCGTCCCCCCGCCCGAGCCGCGCCACCTTGTGGCCCAGCAACTGCTCGCCGTCACCCTGCAACAGCACAAGCTCGGCGACCAGTTGTGGGACCGGCAGTGGAACGGCCTCGCCCCATTCGACAAGTCGGCTGCACCTATCCTGCGCTTCCTCACCGAGGAGGGCTTCCTCGACACCGACGGTGGGATGTTGTTCGTCGGCCCGGAGGCGGAACGACGCTTCGGAAAACGCCACTTCATCGAACTCACCGCCTCCTTCACCGCACCTCCGCAGTTCACCGTCCTGTCCGGACGCACGGAGATCGGCCGTACCGACCCGAGCGTGCTCACTGGGGAACGCCCTGGCCCCAGGCGGTTGCTACTCGGCGGACGCAGTTGGCAGGTCACGTACATCGACTGGCTGCGCAAACGCGTCTTCGTCGAACCGGCCGACGGCGGCGGCATCGCCAAGTGGATGAACGGCGGCGTCGCCGGACTGTCGTACGCCCTGACGCGCGCCATGCGCGAGGTGCTGCTCGGCACCAACCCGCCCGTCGCCCTCACCCGGCGGGCGGCGGCGTGCCTGGCCGAACAGCGCGAAACAGACGCACCCGACACCGTCCACCCGGGCGGCACGTTGATCACCCGCGTCGGCTCCGATGTCCGTTGGTGGACCTGGGCCGGCTACCGCGCGAACGCCACCCTGGCGGCCACCCTCCAGTCGGTCACTGACCCCCTGCAACGGCCCACCGACAGCTGGCTGCGCCTGCGTGAGAACCTCACCCCGGCCGCCTGGCGTGTGGCCCGAGAGGACGTCGGCGAGAACCTCGTCCTGCCCGACGTGGACCGCCGGGCCGTACGCGGCCTGAAGTTCTCCGCCGCCCTCCCGGAACGCCTCGCCGTGGCCACGGTGGCGGCCCGCTTGGCCGACTTTGAGAGTGCCCGCTCTGTGCTAGACGAGTCGGCGCGCTTTCAGTACGACGGCTGAATCGGAAAAGCCGCCAAGGCCGCTCTGAATGGACCCCAGGAGTTACGCCCGCCCCAACTGCTCCGTCACTGCTCGATGCGCACGCCGCCCAGTAGGTGCGTGAAGTCCGCGAGGGCCACCACGGTGCAGGCGAAGCGGTGGCAGGAAGACAGGACGCGCAGGCGCCGATCTTCCGGTGCATGGCGGAGGCTTCTTGGCGGCCGGAGAGGGAATGTCAAACGAGGGCTACATCGAACTCGCGGCGTTGGAGGCGATTGGCGGTGTCCACCGTGGTGGCTTTGAGGCTCCGTGCGGCGAATGGTGATCGATTGGCGTCCACCTGCCGACACCGCGCAGGTACCGCACCGCTCAGCCGTCGTTGGGCTCGCGGTCTACGCGACCACCGTCGGAGTCGCCTGCAATATGCGAAGGCAGCCGAATGAAGACGGACTCGGACGTCTTCGAGCGCATCGAGTCGCCCCCCTGATCCCAATACTGAGGAAGTCCCCGTCTGGACCGCCCTCGGGCGTGATGTCGTCTTACGTAGCCATACAGACGCCCTGCCTATACGTCTACGCAAGTCATAGCGCTGCAGTGACAATCCCCAGCGTACAGCGTGACTCGTCTGCCGCCCGAAGGAAATGAACGTTTTCCTGAATGGCTCATCACAGCTTGGGATTGGTCACCGACGTGTCATCCCCGCCAACCTGTCGACGGCCCTGCCGATGGGAAGTTGTCTGCCAGGGCAACCGTCGACGCAAATTTTTCCCCTCAAGTAGACCGTCCCGGCGTCCACCGCCGAGGACCGGTACCGCTACGTCGGGTCCTACTCCCGCCTGCGGTAAAGCGTTCGATCCAGCTCGGCCGCCTCCGGCCCACCAGTCGGTCGGGGGCGGCGATCCGCCACCCAGGAAGGGAAATTCGTGACCGATAGGGACAGTGAATTTCTCACCCACGCGTCAGAAGTCGCCTTTGACCTCGGCTGTGACCGCTTCCGCGTCACCGCGCTCACGCTCCGGTCCCGCACCATCGCGTTCACCGAGACCAGCGGCCCGTCGGAGCCGCCTGTCTACTTCGAGGGCGAGCCGCCCGGCACCGGACGCGAGGCGCGTCGCACGTACGACTGGCAGCCCGCCGCCAACGCGCCGTCCTGGATGAACATGGCTTGGCTGTTGGAGGACCTGGCGGCTTGGGTAGGGCAGATGGCCGATGACCGCATCACATTGGTTGGTATCGAGGCGCCGGAGTCGGACTGGTGCGATGTGCTGGTCCTCGATGGCGACAGCCGCTATCGCGTCCGGATCGCTCTCGCTGATCGACACGAAATCCTGGACTTCCCCGGAATGTATCTGCGGGAGATGTTCGCTGAGGGCCGCTATCGCGCCTACCTGACAGAGGACCAGTCAGTGGTCGACCTGCGCGGCGTTCTCTGAGGCGGCGGCTCGTTCCAACCAACGTTTTCTGACCGGACGTTGTCCTGATACAGGCGTCCACTGCGATGCCCGGCGGCATTGCGGCGGCTGCACGAAGCAGGCCACGGATGTGGGGGCAGGAGATCCGTAGGGTCGCGGGTATGACCGACGACCGACAGCAGGAAGAGGCCGCGACGGGCGCCTGGGCGAGGATCGAAGCGTGGTTGGGGCGGAACGCCCCACGCTCCTATATGCTTCCGCCGCCCGCTCCGGAAGCGGACATCCTTGAGGTGGAGCAGGGACTCGACCTCACCATGCCCCCGGGCCTCAAAGCCTTCTACCGCCTCCGCAACGGCACCGGCCACCCCGCCGACTTCGGCTGGACACCCGAGCCCGGGACCGGGCTTCCGCTCCAGGGACGGGGAACGGCCTGGCTGCTGCCGAGGAAGCACGCGATCCCTCCGGTGCGGCAGCTGCCGTACTGGACCGGAGGCCCCCACACCGTCGGCATGCCGGCCGATCCGGCGATGCGGTACCTCGCCTTCGCCGCGACCGACCGCAGTTGCCTGTACGGGCTGTTCACCGACTGCACGCCGGGACCCGGGTACGGACGGATCGGTATTTTCGAGGAGGCCGGCATCCCCAAGCTGGGCGTGTGGCCGTCGTTTGCCGACTACCTCATCGAAGTCGCCGACGCCCTGTACGAGAACCGCGGTGTGGAGTACGCGGACGGGCACCAGGACAAGAAGGTGCCCGGTCTCGTCGACCAGGCCCTGGTGTGGGACCGTCCGACGCGCCCGGTGGACCCCGACTGGACACCCTTCGCCTAGCACCGTGGCCGGAACACCACGGGGTGCTCCGGCCACAGGACCGTTCAGTCAAGGGTCAGTCCAGCCGACCTGGCCGCGACAGCTCCGCCGACCCGCCTCTCGCGCAGCGGCTTTAGGTGGGTGTGCGGCGGAGCTGCCGGATGTACTGCGGTGCGTTGATCGTCCGACCAGTTGCCTCTACGAGCGGCGGGTGCGGCGGGTCATGTAGAGCGCGCCGGCGCCTAGCGCGATCACCACGGCGGCACCACCGGCTATCGCGCCGACCGGTGCGCTGGAGCCGGTTTCGGCCAGGGGCGGAGTGCTGTCGCTGGGGGACGGCGTCGGAGTGGCGGGCGGCGTCGACTGCAGCGGCGGGACGTCCGGAGTGGTCGGCGGCGTGGTGGCCGAGGACGGCTTCGTCGGGGTGGCCGGCGGGGTCGACTCCTTGGCGGGCGGCTGGCTCGCGGGGGGCGTGCTCGGGGTGGCCGGGGTCGACTCCGACGGCGAGGGGGAGCTGGGCTTGTCCGGCGTGCAGGGCTTCTCGCCACCGTTCCACGCGGCGATGAGGTGGTACGGGGTGACGATGTTGTCGGGCTGGTACGGGGCGGGGCCGTGTCCGTCCCCCGACTTGCCGTCGTAGATGACGTCGTCGCCGTACAGGTCGATCTGCCCGTAGCAGTCGGGCGTCTTCACCGCCAGCTTCTGCCAGGTGCGCTTGCCGTCGCCGCTGTTGTCGGCGACGTCGTCGGCCGTGAGGTACACCGTCGCGTGGTCGACGAGGGTCTGGTGGCCGGAGGTGTACCAGTTGGAGCCCTCGGTCGTGTACTCGGCCAGCGAGACCGGGTACTTGCAGCCGTCGCCGACGGTCTGCCCGGGGGCCAGGCGCACTTCTACGGTGCCAGGGACGGTGGTCCACTGGTGGAAGCCGCCCTGCGAGGTCCAGTCGGCGCCGACCGGCTTTCCGTCGGCGTCGACGATGCGGTACTGCACGGTGGCGGACTGGCAGTCGCCGGCCGTCGTGGCGCTCGCCGCGGTTGCTCCGAGCAGCGGAGTGGCGGCGGCGAGGAAAGCGGTTGCAGCAAGGGCGACCGAGGTTCTGGAGCGGGGAGAGCGCGTCAAGATCTGCCTCTGTGGAATCAGGGGTGTGGGAGGTGAGTGGGCGCGCGCGGCCGACCGACGGGCACGAAGACGAGGAGTTCGTGGGGGCGGGGCCACTCGCGTCACTTCGCTCACTTCAGAAACGGTGAGTGAGCCGGATTGTCGCCGGTCCTCACGGCTCCCGTCAATCTCGTGAAGGCGCTCAACTGCCAGGGAGTGAGGGCTGATTGGCCAAGACACGATGTCGAACGGCGCGCTCCACGAGGGGCGGCATTCCCTAGGTCCGCTCGCGGCAGGAACGCGTCGAGCCGTCCGCTGGCGGGGAGTGGGCGGCCGTTATGAGACGTGGTGTCGGCCGCCACGGGACTGTTGTGTGGTCCTCAACCTCAGACTTCTGTCTTCTTACGTCCCGCCTTCTTCATGCTGGACTGGCAAACCCATCGGGCTAGCGCACCCACGAGGAGGGCCACCAAGATGGCTCCCCAGTCGATGACGTGGGGTAGCCCGGGGAAGAAGGCGAAGAATGCAAGGGTGATGACGAGACCCGCGAGGAATGCGGCGATGCCGCCTCGACGCCTGCGTGTCTCCCCTTCCTTGTCCGACCCGTTCTGCTGTTTCTGCTCGACCATGCAGGACTCACTTCGTGATGTGGTGGCACTGGCTCACGCGGCGCACTCCGTTGACGTAGAGGTGGGCGCACGCTTTGCCATAACGAGGCAGTGTCTGGGGAGCGTTGTTCCGCATCGGATCGATCTTGCATTCGTTGTGGGTCTGTCCGCGTGATGTGCGGTAAGTGCGGTTGTTGGTGTCGGCGTAGCTGAAGTCGATCCGCCAGTTGCAGAAGCCGCTGCCGAGTGCCGCGACGAACGCGCAGTCGACGCCGGCGTTCTGATAGGTGATCTTCCTGCCGTTGCCGCGGATGATATGGGTGAACATGCAGCCGGTCGGGACCTTCATGGTCATTCCGCCCACGCTGTACTCGAAGGTTCGTACGGGCGTCGACCCGATCGCGGTGGCGTGGGCCGGCATCGGCGTGGCGAAGGCGAGTGCTGCCGCGGCGGCCAGAGTCGTGGTGAGGCGCGAGAGACGGTGCATGGCCAAGGTGGGCCTTCCTGGTGATCAACTCATGAGCACCTGGGCAACTCGGTACGGAAGCCGACAGTTGCGCGACTGTCATTGATTCCCCGCGATCGAGTGATGACAGGAAGTGGTGCTGACCTGAGGAAACGTTCCGCATCTTTGGTCTCGGGTTCCCCGCCGATCCTGTTCGTTTGAACCTCCAGCCGCCTCCGCCCCGTTGTGCGGACACGACCGGCGATGTCGGTCCGTCGTCGAGGCCGGGAGGTCGCGCTCGTGTTCACGCCGCCCACTTCGACCGCGGGGACGTCCTCGCGTCCTCGCCTCGGTCCTCACGGTCTGTTGCGTCGCCGTAGGGCCGTCATCGACGGGGAGACAGGTTCGGGGCGGGAGGCAAAGGGTGCGGCGGATCGCCTGCAGGCCTCGGAGCCCTCCTGCTCACCTCTGCCGGCCAGCCTCCTGCCCCTGCCCGACGGCTTCGAACTGAACCACCCCCCCGTCCGCATCCGTCGTGCCTCCGCAGGCGGTGTCCGATCGTCTGCGATCCGCCGCAAGCGCGATCTGAGAGGCATGCTTTCTATGCGTTTTATACGCAGACGTTCCATCCTGTTGGTCCTGTTACTGGTTGTCGTCGGGGCGACCGCCGCGACCGCCGTCGGTCTCAGTGGCCGGCACTCCGACGCCGACCGGCTCCGAGGCGCGCCCGCCGCCGACGTCGGCAACGCGGAGCACACCATCACGCTGCAGAACAGGACCGACAGTCGTATCTGGGTGGGCAGTAATGTCAACGCGGACGGGTCTGCCGCGTTGACCGGGCTGCCCGTTCTCGAGCCGGGGCAGTCCGCCACCCTCACCGTCCCCGAGCGTGAGGGCGCCGGGCACTGGCGCGGTACCTTCTTCGCCCGGCAGGGGTGTTCCGGGGACGACGGCAGTACCTTCCACTGCGCGGTCGGTGACTGTGGGCCGTATGCGGATCATTGTTCCACCGGGCAACAGCCCACCAGCCTCGCCGAGTTCAACTTCGACCCCAGTGACTCCCTCGCGCCCTGGTACGACGTCAGTTACGTCGACGCCGTCTCCGCCGCCGTCACCATCACCCCGAACGACATGACCCCGCCCGAGACCGGGGAGTGCGCGGCGGCCGGGTGTGCCGTTGATCTGCTGTCCGCCTGTCCGGCCGAGGATCTCGTCAAGGACCCGGCGTCGGGGAAGTCGTTGGTGTGCGTGAATCCCAATCGGGATGCCAAGACCTCCTACAGCGACTTCGTCAACCAGAAATGCCCTACTGCCTATGCGTGGTCCAAGCAGGATGCGGAGCCCGGTAACAGGACCATGTACCAGTGCACCAAGTGCAGTGGCATGACCGTCACCTTCAACGGGGCGAACAGTCCCAGTACCTCCGATCCTGGTACCACCACGAACCACCCCGCCACCTCCACCCGCAAGGGCGTCAGCCTCAACCCCGTCGACGGTGCCTCCCAGGCGCTCGTCGACTCCAAGGCCTCCTGGTACTTCAACTGGGCTTCGTCGACCGGCAGTGTCATCAAGCCGGACGGGGTCGAGTACGTCCCGATGATCTGGGGTCCCGGCTCCGTCACCGACGAGCAGCTCGGCAGCGCCAAGCGCGAGGGCAGTGAGCTGCTCGGGTTCAACGAGCCCGACTCCGGCTCGCAGGCCGACATGACAGTGGAGCAGGCGCTGGACCTGTGGCCCCGGCTGCAGAGCACCGGCATGCGGCTCGGTGCTCCCGCCGTCGCCTCCGGCGCCGACACCCCCGGCGGCTGGCTGGACCGCTTCATGCAGGGAGCCGAACAGCGCGGCCTGCGCGTCGACTTCATTCCCCTGCACTGGTACGGCGCCGACTTCGGACCCGACGCGGTCAACCAGCTCAGCCAGTACATCCAGCGCGTCCACGACCGCTACCACAAGCCGATCTGGCTGACGGAGTACGGCCTGATCGACTTCTCCCAGGCCACCCCCCGTTACCCCAGCCAGCAGGAGGAGACCGACTTCATCAACTCCTCCACGCGAATGCTGGACGGCCTGGACTACGTCGAGCGCTACGCCTGGTTCACCCTGTCCACCACGACCAGTCCGACCGGCCTCTACGACGGTACGACCGCGAACGCCGCCGGTCGGGCCTACCGCGAGGCGAGCTGAAGGGAGCGCAGCTTTTCCTGGATCTTCGCGGCGTCCGGATGGTCGAACTCCGCGAAGACACCCAGGGCCTGACGCCAGCTGCCGTCGGCCGCCTCCGGTTCGCCGGCGGCCAGTTGAACGTCACCGAGGTGGCCCAGGGTGTGGCCCTCTCCCCACCGGTTGCCGATGTCCCGGTGCGCGTCGAGCGCCTGCCGGTAGTACTCGACCGCACGGTCACGGGCCCCCAACCGGTGGTGGACCGTGCCGAGTACGTCGAGGGCGACCCCCTCGACCCAGCGGTTACCGCTCGCGCGCAGCACGGTCAGGGCCTGCTCCAGGCAGTCGACGGCGTCGTCGAACCGGCCGAGCCGCTGGTAGGCGTCTCCCAGGTTGCTCAGGGCGATGCCCTCTCCCCAGATGTCACCGACGATCCGGTCCAGGGCCAGCCCCCGGCGGCTGTATTCGACGGCCTTGTCCAGCCGGCCGGTCTGGAGGTAGGCGTCCCCGAGGTTGCCCACGGCGCGCAATCTGCCGTCCATGTCGCCGAGTTCGCGGCAGACGGCGATCGACCGGTGGAAGAGCTCGATGGCCTCGTCGAAGCGGCCGTTGCTGCGCAGCGCCGCGGCCGCGTCCGCGAGAGCCTGTGACTCTCCCCGGCTGTCCTGCGCGGCACGGGCCGCGGACAGGCCCGTGCGGGTGGTGTCGAGCCAGTCGCCCAGGTGGCTGCGGAGGTAGAAGAAGCCCCACAGGACGGCGGGCAGGCGCCAGGCGATGCCCGGCTGCCCGGAGTCGGCCGCCTGGTGGACCGCGCCGACCAGGTTGGATCGTTCGGTCTCGCACCAGTCCACGGCCTGGTCGAGGGTCGTGAACGACAGGGGGCGGCAGGAGGCCGGCGGCGGGTCGAGGGGGATCGGGTTGCGGTTCGGGGTGATCAGGGGGTAGGCCGCGGCCGCCGTGTGCAGGTACCAGGACAGCAGCCGCTCCACCGCCAGGTCCCGGTCCCGCGGTGACTCCTCGGCGCGGACGCGCTCGGCGGCGTAGACGCGCAGCAGGTCGTGCAGGGTGTACCGGCCGGGGAAGTACTCGGTGAGCAGGTGGGCCCTGGTCAGTTCGACGAGCAGGCCGCGGGTCTCGCGCGGGGTGAGTCCGGCGAGCGCGGCCGCCGCGGGTGAGGACAGGTCCGGGCCGGCGTGCAGGCCCAGCAGCCGGAACAGCCGTGCGGCCGGCGCGGACAGGGCCTCGTACGACAGGGAGAACACCGTGCGTACGTCGATGGTGATGTCGTCGCCCGCGAACGCGTCGAGGCTGTCGTCGCTGTCCCGCAGTTCCTCCGCGATGGCGCTGAGCGGGAAGTCGGGGTGGGTGGCGGCGCGGGCGGCGACCACGGCGAGGGCCAGCGGCAGCAGCGCGCAACGCGAGATGATCTCGTCCACCGCCCGCGGTTCCCGCTCCAGGCGTGCGGCGCCGAGCCGGCGGGCCAGGAACTCGTGGGCCTCGGCGGGCGTCAGCTGGTTCAGTGTCAGCGGGTGCGCTCCCTCACCGGCGACCAGGCCGGTGAGCTGGTTGCGGCTGGTGACGATGACGAAGCAGCCGGGGGAGCCGGGCAGCAGCGGGCGGACCTGTTCGGCGTCGCGGGCGTTGTCGAGCAGGATCAGCACGCGACGCTCCGCGAGGACGCTGCGGTAGAGCGCCGTCTGCGCCTCAAGGCCGGCGGGCAGTCGCTGCGGGGGGACGCCCAGGGCGTCCAGCAGTACGCGGATGGCCTCCTGCGAACTCATCACCGAGCCGGTCGGGTCGAAACCGCGCAGGTTGACGCAGAGTTGTCCGTCGGGGAAGCGGGCGGCGACCCGGTGCGCCAGGTGCACCGCCAGGGTCGTCTTGCCGACGCCCGCCATGCCCCCGATCGCGCTGATGACGAGCGTGGCGGGAGCGCTCCCGTCGAGCGGCAACATGCCCAGTGTCGCCTTCAGTTCGGCCTCGCGGCCGGTGAAGGTGGGCAGGTCCGCCGGGAGTTGGGCGAGACGCGGGGCGTAGGCCGGACGGCGCGCGGGGCGCTCGGAGGTCTTCGTCCGGGGGGCGGGCGAAGGCGGTGTGGCGGGTGCCGTGGCCACGCCGGCCGGTGCGGAAGACGACTGCGTCTCCGGGGGCTGAGGGGCGGCGGGGACCGGTGGCTCCTGCGGGGAACTCCCGCCCGGCGTCGTCCACGAGGAAGCCCCTGCGCCCAGGCTCGCGTCGGTCGCCAGGATGCGGGCGTGCAGGTCCCGCAAGGGGGCGCCGGGTTCGATGCCCAGTTCCGTCACCAGCGTCGCGCGGGTCCTGCGGTACGCGGCAAGGGCCTCCGCCTGCCTCCCGGACCGGTACAGGGCCAGCATGAGCAGCCGGCACAGCTCCTCGCGCAGCGGGTGCTCACCGGTCAACGACATCAGTTCCGCGATCACCTGGCCGTGGCGGCCGAGCCGGACGTCGAGGTCCAGGCGGATCTCCAGCGCGCTCAGCCGCTCCTCGGCCAGCCGGGCCCGCTCCGACTCGGCCAGCGGGCCGGGCAGGCCGGCCAGTGCCGCGCCCGGCCACCCATCGAGGGCGTCGTGCAGCAGCCGCGCGGCGGTGGACACCTCGCCCGTGGCGGCCGCCTTCGCCGCGTCCGCCGTGCGGCGTTCGAACACGGTCAGGTCCAGGGCCTGTTCCGGGATGCAGGCCCGGTAGCCGTCACCGACCGAGACGATCGTCCGGGGCGGGTCCTCCGGGCCGCGGCCGGGTTCCAGCACCTTGCGCAGCCGCGAGACATAGGTGCGCAGAACGGATACGGCGGCCGTCGGAGGCTCGACACCCCAGACGGCGTCGACGAGTTCGGCGAGCGAGACGGGGTGCCCACGCCGCAGGAGCAGCGCGGCCAGCACGGCCCGCTGCTGCGGAGAACCGAGATCCAGCTCTCGGTCCGCGTGCCAGGCCCGGACGGGCCCCAGCACGGAGAAACGTAAGTCGGTCGAGTTCGCTGCGTTCACGTTGCGGACTCTAGTGACACTTCATGTGCGCGATGTTGCCCGTGTGTTGAACTGTTTCCGTCCGGGGTTGTCACAAGACGTGAGATTCAGTACGTCCCACCCGTGACCGCGCTCACACGCTGAACTTGACCGCCTCCAGCCACACATCGTTGGTGAGGGTGCCGCCGAAGACGTACTCGGGCCGCGGGCCGACACAACCCCACTGTCCCCAGCCGGAGTTGTGGACGCGGGCGGACTGGCAGACCTGTCCGCCGCTGCCGATGTTGATGGCGAACCCGAGCATGTTCGGGGCACTCTTCTTCGCGTGGCCGATGTAGATGTCCTTGCCGTCGGCGGTGTTGGCCGTCCAGTGCGGCATCCACACACCCTTGCCGTCGGCCGAACCGGGTTTGTGGACGAAGGCGTTGGCGGCCGTGCCACTCGTTCCGCGCACCGCGATGTTGAGCGCCTTGATCGACCGGTTCTGACCCGTCGTACCGGCCACCGTGCCGTCGCACACGGGTTTCTGCCAGCCTTGCCCGGAGACGTACGCGCGGTAGCAGATGTGCCGTCCGGGGTCGTTCCTGGCGAGCCGGTTTACTGCGGTGGCGGCGGTGTCCGCTGCGGGCTTGGCGGTCACGGTCGCCGTGGCCGCCGGGGGCCGTACGGTCACCGTGGTGGTCACGCCCGTGGCGCCGTCGGTGTGTTTCTTGCCCTTCGTCCCGCGTTTGCCCTTCCCCGTCGGCGAGGGGCTGGGCGACGGGGACAGCAGGCTGGGCGACACGGAGACGGTCGGCGTCGGTGTGGACGAAGGACCTTGGCTCGACGGTGACTTGCTCAGTTCGTCGCTGGCACCGGCGGCCTTGTTCTGCCCACCGCCCGATCCTCCGCTGCCCAGCAGCACCAGCGGTACGACGACCAGAGCCGCCACTCCGAGCGCCACCGGCCCGACGACCAGCGGGCGATGGAGCAGGCCGGAGGCCCGGTACTCGTCGTCGGACTGACGCGAGGTGCTGCCGGCCTCGGGCTTGGGGCGGCGCAGCAGGTGCCCGGGCACGGGCGGGACGCCCGGGGGCTGCCGCAGCGCGTACCGCCCGTCGCCGTCCCCGCCGTCCAGGTCGGTCGTATCGTCCGTGTCGGCCAGGTCGTCCGCTTCCGAAGCGGCATCGGGAAGGGGCTCCTCGGGCAACCCGCCGTAGGCCACCGCGCCCGCCCGCTCGACCGGTACGGCCCGCCCCACCTCGCCGGCGGGCTCTTCGTGCGGCCGTTCCACCAGCCTGCTGGAACCGTCGGGAGCGACCTCGACGAAGGTCACCTGCTCCACTGCGGGATCGGAAATCGCCGCCGTGACAGTGGCGTCGCGGTCGCTCGCGTACCCGTGCAGCGCGTCGAGGATCGCCGAGTCGACGGACTCCCCGTCGGCGGCCCGTACGGGTACCCCGTCGATGGCGGCGGAGCCGTCGGCGGCGATGACGACCGAGAAGTGTTGCGTCTCTTCGTCCCGGCTCATGCCCTTCCCTTCCTGGCGGTCTGGCTGCGAGGTACAACGGGCCACGCGCGGGCGCGGTTCAATCTCCGGCTCACCCGGAATCGTTCAGGTGCGTCAGGCCGCCCCCGGCGGCGGGCCGAACGGGTCCATGGCATCGACGGGCGGGGCCTGCTTCCCCCGGTGTCCGCCGCTCTTGCACCCCGCGAACGGGCCCTGCGGGTCCCGAAGCGAGGCCATCACGGGACCGAGGTAGTCCCGGTGCCATGAGGCCGGTCCGGTCATTCCGCCGTCGGGGCCGGTCAGTTCCCCCCAGGCCAGCCACAGGCCGTGCAGCTGGGCCACAGCCTCGTGGTGCTCCCACCAGCGGCCGCACCAGGGGGAGTTGGAGGTGACCTCCCTGCCGTAGACGGGGAGCAGCACGTTGTGCACCCAGAGGGTGAGGCGGCGCAGCGTCTGCCCGTACTCGGCGCCCTGGAGATACAGGATGAACTGCGGGGGAGCGGGCGGCTGGGGCTGGACAGCGGGCCGGTCCGATTCCGTGCCGGTGCCTTCCGCGGTGGCGGGGGCCTCGGACGTCTGAGTGGTCATGGCGGGCGCCCTTCCTCGGGTCTGGGACTCAGCCGTGGTGAGGACGCAACGTGCGCGCACCGGCCGCGGTTCAAGGCCACCGGATTGAACCGCTCGTCCATGCGGCCCGTTGTGCCACGCATCGGCATCTCCGGCCCATGAGAGGGGCGCCATGTCCGACCTCAGCCCGAGTCCGCGGGAGGGCAGCCGGTCGGTGCTCCCGTCCGTCGATGCCGACGGGCTGTCCGACGCGCTGTTCAGGCTGGAGCACCCGTCCCGTGCCCGGCGGGCGTGGGACCGATCGCGGCGCATGGTCTCCGACGGGATGCAGAGCCTCATGCGGCTGCTTCGGCGCGTGTTCAGCCGTAGATCCGCCGGAGGAGGAGGCGGCGGAGGGTACGAACCCGGCGCCGCGGCGGCGGGATGGCAGCAGGCGCCCGGCGCGCCGGCCTCGGACGGATGGGAGCGGGGAGCCGCTCAGGGCCGGGGCATGCAGCGGGCCGAGGGGGCGCGGAGACCGGCGGGCAGGGAGATGTCGCCGCTCGATCAGCTCGTCCGGCTGATCGGTGAGCTGCCGAGAGGGCAACGCCACGCCTTCGAGGACGCGGTCCTGAACAAGGTCAGGACCGAGGGCAGGTGGCGCCGGGCCTACGACCGGGACCTGGACAGAGGCCGGGACTCCTTCCTGGTGCGGTTCGCCAACAACGCGTATCACAGGGAAGTCGCCCCGGCCGACCGGTCGGACGCGGCACGAACGAGCGTGGCGGCCGTCCGGGAACAGCTCCCCGCGTACAGCGCGTCCGCGGGCACGGCACCCGTGCCGCGGGCGGCGTCCGTGGAGTCGCCGGGCCGTGACCACTGGGACGCGACGGTCGCGGAGGCCCAGCCGGCGGCGGCCCGGAGCCGGGCGGAGGCCGGCAGCACGTCGTCCGCGCTTCCGGGGCGGCATCAGGAAGCGATGCCCACGGCCGAGGAGTTGCTGGCGGCGCCGGACGAGACAGGGGTGCAGTCGTCGCAGTCGGAGACGACCCGGTCGCCCGAGCCCGCCCGCGACACCGCGGTACGGCGCCTCGACCCGGCGTCCCCGCCCCCGGTGTCGCCACCCGTATCACCCCTGATCCCACCGGCGACCCCTCTGACCCCGGCCCAGCTCGGAGCGCGGTACTTCGGCAGTGAGGCGTCCCTGCTCGAAGGCGGTGCCACGGTCCCCGGCCCGGCGATGGGCACGCCGCCGCCCGACAACCCGCTCGGGGCCCAGGCCACGCTCCAGCGGCCGCACACGCCGGGCTCGAACCAACGTCCCGCTCAGACACAGACCCCCTCGCGGTCCGTGCCCGCGGCGGGCAGTGCCACCCGGCCCGCGACGCGGCGCAGAGGGTGACGATCCCTGACAGGGCGGTGGGCGCGGGAGTACCGCGCCCACCGCACACGGCAAGGAGGAACCGCAAATGGCATGGGACGAGGCGAAGTTCAACCACGACGTCCAGACGGGCTTGGCCCGGATCGAGAGGTGGAGGGCCGTGCTGGGCACTCCCGAGGTCCGGCAGGCCTACCGCGCCCTCACGGACGTGATGCGGCAGGAAGGCCAGTGGATCCGGGCGGGCTACAACCCGGCGAACTCCGGCTGGGAGAGGCGTGCCGAATCGGTCGCCGCGCGCCGGCAGCTCATGGCCGCGTTCACTGCGGTGAACGCCCTGCACGTCTCCGCCCAGTGGGCCACGGCACACCGCGACGCCCCTGACGGCGACAGCCTGGCGCAGGCGCGGCAGGACGTGGCGGCGCAGTCCGTCCAGAACACGGCCTTCTGGGTCAAGTCCACGTCCCGCCCGGCCGAACAGCTGGGCGACACCCTGGAAGCGGGGAGCGCGGCCGGCGTGCTCGACCAGCTGACCTTCGGTTTCGATCGTACGACGCCGTCTCCCTCACTGTGGGAGACGTGGAACGAGTTGTCGCCGCAGTACGCGGCGGACGCGCGGGGCACCGTCGAGGCCACGGTGTTCGAAGGGCTGCCGGAGAACTGCGTCCTGAGGGACAAGGAGTGGCCCGAGCTCAAGGGCCTGATCGAGCAGGGTCTGGTCGACCATCTGCACGTCAACGTCATCCACAGGAACTCGGACACGGGACTGCTGGAGCAGGTCGGTCACTACGACGTGCGGACCCAGCAGGAGTTCGACCACCTGCCGCAGGTGACCCGGACCGACTCCTATGTCGCCAGGCAGCAGCGGGAGTTCGTCACGCAGAACGTCGCCCGCGCGATAGAACGCAACCGGGCGGGCGTGCAGACCACCCTCGACGATTTCCGCCGCAGGTGGTCGGGGTCCGGGCAGGACGTCGAGTTCGTCCTGTCCCACCCGGACGGACCGGGACCCGACCTCACGGAGAGCCCCGCGAACCTGTCCAGGGTGCAGACCAGCACCTCGGGGCAGGGCCCGTCGTCCTCGCGCAGGGGCTCCCAGGAGTCGCTGATGGCCAAGCTGGAGGCGCTGGAGTCCGAGCAGCAGCAGCGCAGGGGCAGTGACGCCACCTCCATCTTCCCCGCTCGCCGGGAGTCCACGGCGAGCCTCGGCTCCATGCCGGCCATGTCCCGAGCGGGGTCCTTCGCGCCGGCCGGCCCGTCCTCCGTGCCCGACTACCCCAGTTCGGCCTTTCCCAGGAGCACGCCCTACAACTGGCCTTCGACGACGGCGACTTCCTCGTCGAACTACAGCGTGAGCCCGGCCGCCTACGCCCAGTCCGTCGCCGCGTACCAGCCAGGGGGGAGCAGTTACTCCGTGGCCGTACCGACGACCCTTCCGATGATCAGCGAGTCCCTGCCCGCGGCCAACGTCTCGGCGCTCACCGATGCCCTGGGCTCGTTCGACTTCTCGCCGGGCGGCGGCCCCGCGCCGTCCAGCCAGTCGAGCGGCTACCCGTTCCCCTCCGTCGGCGCGTCCAACTACCCGGCCCCGCCGGTCGCGAACGCCGGCGGCTACAGTCCGCCTGCGCCCCGCCGGAGCGATTCGACTCCAAGCACGCGGTCGGCCGGTTCCTTCGAAGGGGGCGGCGAGCTGACGAGGGTCCGGGCCCACACCGGTGACTCGCCCGAGCGCTCGCCCGACGCCGCATCCTCGGCTCCCCGCGCCGAGTCCTCCCGCGGTGAGTCGTCCAGGGGCGAGTCCTCGAGCGGCAGGGACCGGAAGCCCAAGAAGCCCGTCCCCTCGGCGCTCCTGTACTTCGCGGGCGGGAGGCCGAAGAAGGGCAGGTAGGGGCCGGGATCGGACCTCCCGGCACACTCACGCGGTGCTCCCCGCCGGACGCAAGCGGTCCGGCCGGGAGCGCCGCGTCATGCTCGGCCGGACGCTCAGTGGGCGTCCGGCCGCACCACCCCCAGGATCTCCATCGACCCCGCCGGTGACACATACACCCACCGCCCGGGACGCGGCGCGGAGATGATCTTGCCGTCGCCGATGTAGAGGGCGACGTGGCTGGCGTCGGAGAAGTAGATGATGAGGTCGCCGGGGCGCATCCGGGAGACGGGGACGTGGGGCAGCCGGGCCCACTGCTCCTCGGAGGTGCGGGGGATGACCACGCCCGCGTGCAGCCAGGCCTGGGAGGTCAGGCCGGAGCAGTCGAAGGAGTCGGGGCCCTCGGCGCCCCAGACGTAGGGCTTGCCCAGCTGCTTCGTCGCATAGGCGATGGCCTTCCGGCCCGCCGGGGTCGCCTTGGTGGAGACCTTGTCGAGGACGCCGGTGTCCTCCCACTTCGCCTGCGCCTTGTCCTGCGCCTGCTTCTCCAACTGGGCCAGCTTGCTCAGTTGTTCGGCCCGCAGCTGCGACTCCAGGGCGCGAGCGGTCGCGATGCGCTTCTCGATCCTGTCGCGGTTGTCGTCCATCGCGTGACGGCTCGCCCGCAGGTCCCCCAGTACGGCCCTGGCCTCGTCCGTGCGCGTGCGCAGTTCCCTGCGGGTCGCCTCCAGTGCCGTCAGCCGGTCCTGCGTCCCCTGCTGCGCCCGCTGGGCCAACGCGGCGTCGTCCAAAGCGTGTTCGGGGTCGTGGGCCAGCGCGAACTGCATCTCGGCAGGCAGCCCGCCGCCCCGGTACTGGGCACGGGCCGCGGCCCCGAGCAACGCCTTCAGCCGCGTCTCCTGCTGTTCGGCCCGTGTCACCCGGCCGTTGAGCGTGTCGACCTTCTTGCGCTGGGCGGTGGCCTTCTCGTCGGCGGCGTTGTACTTCTCGGTGGCCACCTCCGCCTGGTGGTACAGGTCGTCGAGCTGTGCGCGCACCTCTTCGAGGGTGGCGGGGCCGGGGGCCGCGAGGGCCGCCGACTGCGTCGTCGCCGTCAGGGCGCACAACAGGGTGAGGGCCGCCGCCGTGCGGTGACCGTGTACGCGCGGGATCCGTCTCATGCCGTCCGAAGCTCCCTTCACAGCCGACGTGGTGACGGCTTCGTCCACACAACGGGGGTGCCGTGCACGGTGGTTCAAGGCGTCGTGCCCGGCGTGAACCGGGGTGGGCCGCGGTCCGTTGTGCCCTGTCGTGGGGGCCCACGCCGGTGTCGAGGACAAGGGGACGCGATGGACGCGGAGTTGGTGCTGACAGCCCTGTGCACGGGGTTCGGACTCGGCTGTCTGCTGCTCGCCGCCCGCGGCCTCCTGACGGCCGGGCGGCTGTGGGCGCGCGGTTTGCGTGTGATGGGCGTCGTCACCGCGCGTACGGCGGCCGACCGGCGGCTCGGCGGCCTCGTCGCCTTCTCCGACCACCTCGGGCGCGACCTCGTCCTCGATCCGGGGGCCTACGCGCCGCTGTGCGGGCTGCCGCCGCTCGGCCGCACCGTGCCCGTGGTCTTCGTACGCGAGCGGCCCGCGACGGCCCGGCTGTGGACCGTACGACACCTGCTCGCCCCGTCGTTCGGCTGGTTCCTGTCCTCGACCGTCGCCTTCGGCACGGCGGTGGCGGTGTCCCCCTGACACCGCCACCGCCGTACCAACCGACCGACCGGCGCCCTCACGCCGGTGTCGCGTCCCGCTCCCAGCGGCTCTTCTTCGTCAGCGCCACTCCGCCGGCCGCGCGGGCCGCGGCACGCGCCGTGATGGCGTTCGCCTCGGCCTTCGCCTGTGCCGAGATGGCGTCGGCGCCCGGTTCCCTGTACCAGGGGCGCAGCCGGATCAGGGCCGGCCGGATGCCGGTGGCGAGCAGGAGGGCGGTGCCCTTGGGCAGGGCGCGGATCTTGTCGGGCGGCAGGATCGACTCCTGCCGGTAGGAGTACGAGCGTTGCGTGCCGTCCTTGCTGCGGGACAGGCTCGGCGTCTTCACGTCGTGCTGCCCGACCAGCGTGGAGATCTTCTGCACGAAGTCGGCGTCGTCCAGACCCGCGCCCAGCAGCTTCACCGTCGCCGCGCTCCACAGCGCGTCCATCCCCACCTCGCCCCACACCCGGGCGCCCTGCCGGTAACTCTGCAGCAGTGTCACGACGTTGATGCCGCGAGAGCCGAAGTGCGAGTAGAGGTCGGGCAGATCGGAGATGCGGCACACGTTGGCGGCCTCGTCGAGGACCGCCGTCAGCGGCGGGTCGAGACGCCCGCCCATGCGCTCCGCGGCCACCACACCCGCCCGCATCGTCGCGTCCGCGAGGCCCGCGATGACGCCGGCCGCCGAGCCGCCGCCGTCCTTGGACAGCAGGTAGAGGGTGTCGGTGCCGACGACGTGCCTGTCCGGGCGGAACTCGGGCAGGTACGGATCCGGGGTGACCCAGGCGAGGATCTCCGGGTCGAGGAGGCAGGACACGGTCTGCCGGGCGGTCTCGAAGATGCCGTCCCGGGTCTCCACGGCGCCGCGCACCGTGCCCTGCAACTGCTCGGCCATCGCGGTCAGTCCGGCGTCGCGCAGCAGGTCGATCGGGGTGCGGTCGGCGGGGTCGGCGAGCCAGCCGAGGAGGTCGGTGACCGGGGCGCCGCCGCGCGCCGCGGCCAGGAAGAGCGCGGTGAGCGTGTTCTGCGCGGCCGATATCCAGAAGTCCTTCTTCGCGCTGTCGTCGTTGACGGACGCGACGAAGTGCCCGGCCAGCCGGCGAGCGCCCTCGATGGTGTGGCAGTCGCCGAGCAGGTTCCACCACATGGCGCGCTCGGTGTGGGCGATGCCCTGCGGGTCGAACGTCCACACCCGGCCCGCCTTCGCGCGTTCGGCGCGGGTGACGGCGTAGACGTCGGACTTGTTGGAGGTCAGCAGAACGGCACCCTGGGCGCGCAGGACGCGGGGGACGGCGATGCCGGTCGACTTGCCGGCCCGCGGGGCCATCAGGTCGAGCTCGACGTCCTCGTAACTGCTGCGCAGCTCCGGCCCGTCGGGGTCGAGGTCGCCGAGCAGGTTGCCGGTCTCGTCGGGGTGGAGTTCGTCCCGGCCCTTGAGGCCGGGGCGCAGTTCGCGGGCCCGGGCCTCGATGCCCTTGGGGCACATGCTCGCCAGCTCGCGCCGGCCGGCCAGGCCCTTGGTGCGGCCCGCCCGTGCCAGCAGCAGTCGTACGACGACGACCGCGGGGACAGCGATCAGGGCGAGCAGGCCGGCCATCCCGCCGTAGACCGCGGCCGGCGGGGTGCCCGGCCACAGGGTCCCGGGTCCGTCGCCGACGAGGTGCGAGGCCGTGGAGAGGGCGAACGGCGGCGCGTCCCAGCCGTGTCCGGTGATGCCGGCGCCCAGTGTGCCGCCCGCCCAGCCGACGGTGAACACGGTGAGGGAGGCCGCGGCGACGGCCACGATCGCCCAGGGCGCGAGGTCGTGGACGCCGCTGGTGGAGGGCGGTCTGCCGGTCATGCGGTCCACCTCCCGGGCAGCTGCCGGGGTTCCTCCTGGGAGGCCCGCGCGACCTGCGCCGCGGTGTGCGTGACGGCCTGTTCGACGGCCGTCTCGTTGGGCGTCCAGCGGGTGTTGGTGTTGTGCAACTGCCGTTCGGCGTCGGTGATGGCCACCTTGATGGGGATGCCGGGCCGGCCGCCGACCTTGATCAGGAAACGGCCACGGCCGGGCGGCTCCTCGTGCTCGCCGGAGACGCCCCAGCCGGGCGGGGAGGACCAGGACGACACCAGCTCGATCTCGCGCCGGGACAGGCCCACCACCTTGCCCAGGTCCTCCATCTCGGCCTTCGGCAGCCCCGCGCAGACCACCATCCCGGCCCGCTCGACGAAGCCGCGCGCCTTGGCCCGGTCGGAGTCGGTGCCGAGGGCCTCGGCGTCCTTGAGGGTGTGGGTGATCTTGGCGTCGCCGAGGCCCAGGGACCGGTTGAGACGGGTCAGCGCGTCGATGCGGTCGACGATGCCGGAGGCGGCCCGCAGCGGGCGCCACAGCTCGTCCAGGACGGTGAAGAACCAGCGCCGGGGCGCGAGCCCCGCGTCCGCCAGGGCGTGCGAGGCGGCCACCGTGCCCAGCCCGTCCGACCAGGCGGCGAGCATCGCGGCCGCGGTCAGCTGGGTGTCGGCCTCGCCGATGCCGGAGATGTCGATGCACACCGCCGGCGCGTCCGGGTCGATCCGGGTCGACGTCTCGGAGGCGAAGGTGTCGCCCAGGGGGCCGTCGAGGATGCCGAGCAGGGAGCGGTGCAACGGGTCGACGGCATCCCGGTAACGGGCGTCGTCCCCGCGGTCCAGGGTCACCGCCCGCACCCGGTCGGGCCCCTCGGTGAGTACCCGCAGCAGGTCCGGCAGCAGCGCCGGACGGCCCTCCGGGGTGCGCTCGCGGATGTGGTGCAACACGGCGGACAGCACGGACTGTTCGTGGTCGTCCATCGGGCGGCCGCGCACGATCGTGACCAGCGCGGCCACCATGTTCAGCACACGGCCGTGCGTCTCGGCCTTCAGGACCTCGCCCGCCTCGCCGCCGATCCGCGCCGCCGCCGCGCCCATCGCGCCCGGGTCCAGGACGTTGATGCCGCCCCGGCCGCGGCCGATGGAGATCACCTGGCCACCCAGCGCGCGCACGGTGTCGGCGTAGTCGGGCTTGAGGTCGCCGAGCACCAGCGGTACGACACCGGTGGCGCTGAGCCCGATCAGCATCCGGTTGACCAGCGTGGACTTGCCCAGGCCCGGCATACCGAGCATGAACAGCGACGGGTTGGAGATGTAGCGGGCCCGCGTGAACCAGTTCAGCGGGTCGCCGCACACGGTCGCGCCGGTGAACAGGTGCTGCCCGAGCGGCACTCCGGTCATCGGCGACCCCGAACCGGCCGCGAACGGCCACATGCCGCAGGCCTGCACGGTGGTGGCACGCCACATGGTCGGCGGATCCATGTAGCCGACCCGGCCGCCGCCGGGGCCGTACCAGCCGCGCGGCGGGATGTAGAGCTCCTTGGGGCGGGAGGACTTCGCCTTCTTGCCGCTGCGCGCCGTCCCGCCCGGCTTCTTCTCCGCCCAGGACGGGTCGAGTTCCGTCCGCGGCACGCCCGCCGGTGAACGCCAGGCCGCCTCCTCCGCCAGCCGGTCCGCCCGCTCCGCCCTCTTCTCCTCGCTCCGCCGGCTCACAGCGCCTCCTGCAGCTCGTGCGGGATCAGGGTCTGCTCCCACGGAAGGATCCCGGCGGGCAGCGTGCAGGCGAACGCGGCCGCCTGCATCCGGTCCGCGGGCCGCATCAGCACCCGGGAGGCCGCGGTCAGGTTCCGTACGGCGACGGTCGCGTCCGCCAGCTGGTCCATGTCGTCGACGGTGACCGTCAGCATCAGCGAGAACTCCACGAGCCCGGCGCCCGACGCCTCCTCCGCCGCGGTCTGCTCGGCGGCGCGCATCTCGGAGGCCGCCCGCGCCTGCACCATGCCCCGCCCCGACGTCGCCATGAACTGGGCGGCACGCCGGTCCGCCTCGACGATCCGCGCCGAGGTGGCCGGGTCGATGGGCCGGTAGACCAGCGCGACCCGCTTGCGGCGGGTACCGGGCGACGCCTCCAGCAGACCCCGCAGGACCGAGGACCGTACGGTGCCGCGCGGTGCCAGCGTCAGCAGCCAGGTCCGGGACACCCCGGAGTCGTGCTGGTAACTGCCCACGGTCTCCACGGCGGCGGCCGGCCCGGCGTCCTCCCACTCCAGGCCCGTACCGCCGTACGTGGCGCGCGCGTCGAGGACGTCGGCGGCGACCGCGGGGTCGTACGCGACCCGCACGACCTCCGCGATCCGCTCCGCCGACAGCGGGTACGCGGCCCCGCCGCCGGCCGCCACCAACCCGCTGAGCAGGCCGGGGATACGGATGGCCAGGTCGGTGATCACGTCCTCCTTGCTGCGCTTCTGCCCAGCGGGCATGCCGTAGGTGAGGGTGACGTAGGTGTGCATCTCCGAGGAGGCGGTCGGATAGCGCTCGACGACCTCCTCCATCACCGCGCGGGCCGCGGGCGGTGCGTCGGGGCGGATGCGCGGCAGCACCTCGTGGGCGAGGGTGGTGCCGGGGTCGGGCGCGGTCTCCACGATCAAAGAGGCGCCGCGCAGCCCGGGTTCGTGGGACAGCCGGGCCAGCCACTCGCCCCACAGGGCGACCCAGACGTCGACCTGGTCGGGGTCGACCAGCGAGCCGCCGTCGGGGTCGCAGCCCAGCACGATCGTGTACAGGTTGCGCGCCGGATGGTGCAGCACGCCGAAGGGACGCTCGTAGGCGTCCCGGCCCTCGATGGCCGCGACCTTGTTGAGCAGCCCCGGCGGGCGGAACCGGCCGCCCGGCCGCGCGGACAGCGGCCCGGAGACGTACAGGTGCGCGCCCTTGGCCTTGCGGCTGCGCCAGCCGATGCGCAGGGCGAGCAACTGGTAGACGTTGCGCCCGTCCTGGGTGCGCAGGGCCAGCGGCGTCAGGAACAGCACGACCGGGACGAGCACGACCAGCGCCGCGTACAGCGAGATCAGGGACGCGAGCAGGGTGACGACGAGCCCGCCGAAGACACCGAACGTGCCGACGAGCCCGAGCGGCCCGAGCCCCGGCCGCCGTGGCCGGCGCCAGTTCCCGTAGGTCGGATGAGTGACGGCTTCCGTGGACATGGGGTCCGGTTTCCCTTCGTGAGGTGATACGGCGTACGGCCACGGCGCTGGGCCGGGTCGGGGCGGGGCGATCGCAGAGCGGGGAGGACCGCCGGACTCTCCGGGGGGAGCGGGAGTCCGGCGGCCCGTTCCGGGGGCGGCGGCACGCTTCGAACCGGCCGCCGCCGGGTTCAGCGGTGCTGCGGGCTCGGGTTGTGGCCCTGGTCGCCGTCGGCGCCCTCCAGGGCACCGGAGGCGGCTCTGCCGACGACCTGCGCCGCCGTCACCGCCGCGGCGACGGCCACACCGGCCGGTCCGCCGGCCGCGGCCCGGCCGGCCCCGCTCGCCGCGCCTCCGCCACCGGCAGCGGACCCACCGCCGGCCGACGACTTGCCGCCGCCCGAGGCTCCGCCCGCGCCGTCCGAGCCGCTCGCGCCGGACGCCCCCGAGCCGCCGGAGCCGCCGGACGCGCCGCTCGGACCGGGGCTGCCCTGGCCGCCGGACCCGCCGCTGCCGCCGAGCGACCGGGCTCCGGTGGCCAGGCCGCCGCCCACCGACTGCATCGCACCGGAGTACGCGGACGCACCGCCGAGCGCGGCGGTCGCGGGCACCACCAGCTTCAGCAGCGCGGGCAGTGCCACCGCGGACAGCAGCATCACGCCGATACCGGCGATGCGTTCGTTGACCGCGTTGCCGCCCTGGCCGCCGGTCTGGCTCGACACGATCATCTGCGATCCCGCGTACAGCACGAGACCGGCCGCGGGCTTGTACAGCAGCCACGCGATCATCCAGCCGATGTGCTTGCGCCACCAGCCGCCGCCCCAGTCGGTCATGGACGCCGCAGCGGCCAGCGGGAGCGTGCCGAGCAGGAGGATCATGACGCCGAGCCGGATGTACATCAGGATCGTCTGGATGATCCCGGCGATCAGCAGCAGGAAGGCCAGGATCAGGAGCAGGAACGCCTCGATATTGGAACCGTTGGAGCAGGCGCCGACCTTCGTCAGCACATCCTGGGCGCCCGCGTTGAACAGGTGCGTGGAGTAGTCGTCCGCGACGGCGGCCGCGGCCGTGACGATCGTGGTGGCGCCGCCGGAGACCGCGATGACCCGCAGCATGCCCTTGAGCGCGGTGGTCCCCGCCGTGCCGCGCCGCTCGATGGCCATGCGGGCGGACGCGAACAGCAGCGAGCCGACCGCGAGATAGACGACGAGCCACTGCGTCTGGCCGTTGACGTCCTTCGCCGTGGTCGTCCCCGTCAGCGTGGGCACCCCGGTGGTCAGGGCCCCGAACACCGCGATCGCGCCCGCGAGGATCGTCTTCGCGATCAGCTCGACGATGGTCCCGATGGGGTCGCCGAGGAAGTCGAAGAAGCCCTTCGCCAGGTCGAAGACCGGATTCCCGGTCGAACCGCAGTTCATCTCACACCTCCCACAGGACGTAGCCGGAGGGGCTGCCCTGAACCGTCGTCACCGGCGTGTGCAGGGACCCGCCGTCGTCGGGTACGACCTTCCAGTCGCCGCCGCTCCAGCGCAGCGCGATGGTGGTCGTCGCATATCCCTGACCGGTCCTGATCAGCAGACTGACGTTCGCCGCCCCGCGCGTGTACGACGTCACCGAGAAGCCGGCGTACGAGCCGGCGGAGGTGCCGCCGCTCTGCGCGGCGCTGTCGATGTCCTGGACGGTCGCGCGCTGGAACTCGAACAGGTCGCGCCCACGCCCCGACACCACCTGCTGCCGGCTGACCGTCTTCCAGCCGGACCCGCTCATCTGGGACGGGATGACGGTCGCGGCCAGCGCGGCACCGACGGGCGTGTGCGCGTAGCACCAGCGCATCGGGCCGGTCGTCCGGGTGGGCCCCGCCGAGGCGGAGACGGGCACCCGGGCGATCCCGAGCGTGTGCCAACTGATGTCCTTGGGCGCCGACTTGGGCAGCGCGCCGCCCGCGCTGTCGTCGGTGGCGCAGCCCTTGGGCCGGCCGCTCTTCAGCACGGAGCCGTGGGACAGCGGGCCTTCGGCCGCCGCCGCTTTCGCGCCGTCACCGTCGGACGTGAGCGCGACGAACCCGCCGAGCAGCACCACGACGGCGAGGAACCCCGCCGACAACTGCCAGTTGCGCTGCTTCCAGTACGGCCCGGACGGCTCGGTCCGGCGCTGCCTGCGCATGAGCATCTCGACCGTCCGCCTGCTCAGTTGAAGACGAAGCCGACCAGCGGCCCGGCGGTGGAGACCAGCACGCAGCCGCCGAGCACCATGCCGAGGCGGCTCATGTGCTCCGAGCTCTCGCCGCGCTTGAGGGAGACGGCCATCATCGCGCCGGTGATCAGCACGCCCAGCACGCCGGCCGCGGTGCCCGCCCAGGCGACGATGCCGAGAACGGTGTTGACCTTGGTGGACAGCTCGCCGGGGGCGTTGCTCACCGGCTGGGGCACGTCGGCGGCAAGGAAGTTGGAGGCTTCGATGAGCAGTGAGGACATGGGAGATCTCCGTGGAATCAGTGCCCCGCGCGATCGGCGGGCGAGGGATGGCTGTCGGTAAGGAAGGTGTGCGGCGGGCCAACGGCCCGGGAGAGGCGGCGGGCCTACGGCCCGAGGAGGGAGAGGTCGCCGAGGAACGTGACGAGCGGACCGGCCGTCGCGGCGACCAGACAGGCCAGCGCGACGAAGAAGACACCGCGGAAGTGCGCGCCGCCCTCGCCCGGTTCACCCCGGTTGAGCTGGACCGCCATGTTGATGCCGACGGCCATCAGGCCGAAGACACCGGCGGCCGTGACGCACCAGGCGAGGGTGTTGATGATCGTGTGCGCGCCCTCGGGCGGGGTGTAGGTGTCGGCCAGGAACCGGGCGACCGGCAGGGCACGCGTCATGACGCGGCCCCCTCGGCGTACAGCTCGCTTCCCACCAGTTCGGCGAGCCTGTCGAACTGCCGGGGCAGCACCTTCGGCCTGCCGCCGGTGCGCCACGCCGGAATCCACGGCACCCGCTGCACCCGGGTGGCGGAGCGCAGCACCCGGACCCGGCGCAGCAGGCCCAGCGGCAGCCGGCCGGGCGCGTCGGCGACGAGGACCACGGCCAGCAACTCCAGCCCCTGCGGGGCCCTGCCGTCGTGCAGCGAGCCCAACGCCTGGGAAACCGCCCGCAGTCCGCGCGCACTGGTCCGCCCGACCAGCACGACCCGTCGCGGCTCGCCCCGGGACGGATCGGGCCAGCGCGCCCCCACGTCCACGCCGCCGAGCACCTCGACCAGCGAGGTCACCCCGGCGCCGCCGTGCGCCTTGACCCAGCCGACCTCGTTCCGCGACCGGCCCCGGGCCGACCTCGGCCGCCGGGGCTCACCCCAGGCGGGCTCGGCGGCGGGGGCTGCGGAGAGGCGCCGGGTGCGGGGCTGGACGGCGGGCTGAGCGCTGGTGCGGCTCGGGGCGTGGGGGGAAGCGGCCGGCTGTACGGCGGTGGTGGCCGCGGTGTGGACGGGGGTCGCGGACACGGTGGCCGGTACGGGGACCGGCGCCGGTGCGACGCCGACGCCGTGGCCGACGTGCGGCGACCGCACGGCCGGACCGGCGCCCTCGCTCTGGGGCGCGGGAGGCGGGGGAGCCGGCTGCGGGGACTTCGGCCCCCGCACCCAACCTCCCCGGCCCGACGGCGTCGCCGACGGTGTGCCCATGTGTGCCCCGCCCCCCTCTTGCCTCGTACGTCCGCTGCTCTGACTCATTTGGTTTCCACCGTTTTGAACTTATTTGCTCTGAGGCCCGTTTCGATCTGCCGAGCCCGACGGACAGCACAACGGGCCGTCCAGGCACAGCGGTTCAAGGCGAGGGGAAGAAGGCGGACACCCATGGGCGTGGAGACGGGCGAGCAGGGCGGCCCCGCGGCACCGGCACCGGTTCAGCCGGACGAGGAGGGGCAGTCGAAGGCCGTCAGGAACACGGCGATCGCGGCCGGCGGCGCGGGCTGTCTGCTGTTCCCGCTCGGTCTGGCCGGCGGTACCGTCATCGTCATCGTGTTCTGCGGGTTCGGCGTCCTGCTGGCCCCGCTGATCGCGGTCTACCTGCTCTTCCACAGCGTCTTCGGCGGCGGTGGCGGGGGCGGCGACGTGCCCGGCCCGAGCGACGCGAGCTCGGTGCTGGCTGTCTTCCAGGGGGACGGCCACGGCGACCTGGACACCTCCACGGTCCCCGAGGACCTGGTCGACCCCGTCCAGAAGGCCGGCCAACTGTGCGGCGCCATCGGGCCGATCGTGATCGCCTCACAGATCGAGAAGGCGTCCGGCTTCAACGCCTCCCTGGTCGGCCCCGACGGCAAGCAGGGCATCTCGCAGCTGCCGCCCGACATCTTCACCAAGTACGGCAAGGACGACGACGACAACGGCAAGACCTCCGCGCTGGACGCGAAGGACTCGATCATGGCGCAGGGCCGCTACATCTGCGCCATGGCCGACGAGGCCCAGAAGATGATCGACGCCAACGAGGCCACCGGCAGCGTCCTGGACCTCGCCCTCGCCGGCTACGACGTCGGGATGGACGCCGTCCGCGCCGCCAAGGGCGTGCCCAGGACCGCGGAGGCGCAGGGCTATGTCGCCGCCGTACGCGCCCAGTTCGCCAAGTACGCGGGGGTCGCCGCCATCCCGTCCGGCACGCCCATCCCCACCGGCATCCAGACCTCGCTGCCCACCGCCGTCCCCACCGAGTCCCTCACCCCCACTCCTTGAGGAGGAACACCATGGACCGCTACGAGGTGTACATCTCCGACGAGGGACTCGCCGCGATCGACGGTGAACCCCTCTTCCCCGCCCCGGGCCAGTCCCTGCACGAGGCCGTACTGGACCGGCTCCAGCGGTACGCCGCCGAACGCGCCGAGGCCGTCGAGGCGACGGTCAACGACAGCCCCGACACCAGCCACTTCGTCCTGGAGGTCTCCCCGGACGGCTCCAGCCGGGTCCTCGCCTCCGCGGGAACCCCGGAGTTCGAGGAGGGGACCGAGGACGAGCCGGACAAGGATCCCGAGGCCGGATCCCGGGCCGAATGCGGGCCGGCCGCCGAGCCGGGTTCTGAAACCGGGCTTCAAGCCGGGTCCGAGCCCGAGCCGGAGGGCAAGGCTCATGCCGGAGCCGGAGCCGGAGCCGGAGCCGGAGCCGGAGCCGGAGCCGAGGCTGAGGACGATCTCCGCGAGCTGGAGGAGGAGTTCGGCGCCGAGGCCGGAGACGGGCCCGAGCCGGAGTCCGACATCGCACCCCAGGACGGCTTCGCCGGCGCCGGCCCCGCCCGCCTGCCCAGGCGCGCCTCCCCCTTGAGCTCGGCCGTCGCGACCGCCGTCGCTCGTGCCACCGCCGCCGCGCGGGCGGCCGCCGAGGGCCGAACGGGGACCCCGAGCCGGGCGGATGACCACGGCCGAGAGGCCCTCGCGAGCCAGGTGACCGCCCCGAGCCCGGCCACCACCCCCTTGCCCACCGTGGCCACGGTGCCCACCGTCGTGCTTCCCGCCGACCTCGCCGGACCCGTCGGTCGTATCCACGCTCTCGCGTCCGTCGGCCGGCTGGACGAGGCGCACATTCTCGCGAACCGGCTGCGCGAGAGCCTCACCGAGGAGGCGGGTGCCGAGGATCCGCGCGCGGTGGAGGCGCGGGCGGTGGAGGCCTACATCGCCCACCTGCGCGGCGACCACCGGGAGGCCACCGTGCTGGCCCTGGCCGTGGCGAGGATCCGGTGCCGGGCGGGGGACCGGCGGGCGGCCGAGGAGGTGGCCCGGGCGGCCGCCGCCTGGCAGCGGATCGACGACGACCGCGCGGCCGTGGCGCACGGCCGCGAGTTGCTGCACATGTGGGACCGGTTGCACCGCCGCGGTCTGCTGGCGGTCGAGGACGCGGAACTCGCCGACCGGGTGCGTCGACGCGTCGACGCGTTGGAGGCCGCCTACGTCTGACCACGCCCCGGGCCCGCCTTTGACGCCCGCGACCTGCGCGTATATCGATCCGTCCACCGTGTGGACCGGTCGTCAATCGCCGTGTGGCCCGCTCGTCGAACGAATGTGCATCGCCCGTCGCAACACTCCGAGCTCCAGGCGGCCCCGCCCCCCGTCCACGGGCCGGGGCAGGCCGCCCCGAGGAGCAGGAGCACACCATGAACGTGACGGTCATCGGATCCGCGAGCGCGGTCTCCCCGCAGGAACGGGCGCTGCGGGACCTCTACCTGGAACACGGCCCGGCGCTCTACTCGTACGTGCTGCGCATGCTGGGGGGAGACACCCACCGCACCGAGGACATCCTCCAGGAGACCCTGCTGCGCTGCTGGAACAAGCAGACCCTCGCCGACAGCGAGGGCATGGCCGTACGGCCGTGGATGTTCCGGGTCGCCCGCAACCTCGTCATCGACGCGCACCGGACGAAAACAGCGCGGCCGACGGAGATCAGCGGCAACTCCTGGCTGAGCGACATGTGCGCCGAGGCGGACGACATCGAACGGATGCTGTCGTCGATCGTGGTGCAGGACGCCCTGCGCTCCCTGACGCCGGCCCATCGCGAGGCCCTGCGCGCGACCATCTTCGCGGACCGCACCACCCAGCAGGCGGCCGAGGCACTGGGCGTCCCGCAGGGCACGGTGAAGTCACGGGTCTACTACGCCCTGCGCAGTCTGAAGGCGGCGCTGGAGGAGAGCGGGGTGCGGTGAACGCCCGCGCCTCAGGCGGCCGGACCCCCCGGCGCCGCTTCGGCCGGCTCACCCAGCTCGCGCAGTTCGCGCCGTACCTCGTCCGCCTCCGCGTGGCCGAGTTCCTCCAGCAGGGCCAGCGCGGCCCGGCGTGCCGCGCGGGCCGCGTCGCGGTCGCCGGTGGCGAGACGGGCGTCGGCGAGGTGCCGCAGCACGTCGGATTCGAGGTAGCGGTCGCCGATCCCGTGGAACAGCCGCGCCGACCTCTCGAAGTGCCCGATGGCCTCCGCGTGGTGGGCGAGATGGTGCAGGGCGTAGCCGAGCGTGTCCTGCGTCGAGGCCTCGCCGTAGGGGTCGTTGAGCTCCTGGTAGAACAGGACGGCCTCCTCGCAGCGTTCGAGGGCCTTCTCGTGCTCTCCCAGCAGGATGTACGTCCACGCGACCTGGTTGAGCACACCGGCCTCGCCGCTGCGGTCGTCCTCGGCCCGGTACAGCTCGATGGCCCGCGTGTAGTGGTCGAGCGCGGCGGGGCGGCGGTCCGTCCGGTTGCACAGGTAGGCAAGGCCGCGGTGCACCCGGGCCTGGCCGCCGGCGTGGTCGGCGGACCGGAACAGTTCCAGCGCGTCCTCGAGATGACGCCGGGCCTGCGTGGCGTGGTTGAGCTGGGAGTGCGCGACGCCGAGCCCGCACAGCGAGTACGCCTCGCCGGTCACGGAGCCGAGCGTGCGGGCCGACCGCAGCGCCGCGCCGTTGATCTCCAGGAGGTCGTGCCAGTAGCCGAGCCGGTTGAAGTAGACGTCCAGGGCCGCCGCGGTACGCCACGCGTGTGTGTCGAAGCCGTGGGTGGCGGCGTGCGCGACGATCTCGCGCAGCACGTACCGCTCCGTGCGCAGCCAAGCGGTCGCTTCCGCCCGGTCGTTGAACCGTAGTGGCGTGGCGTCCGTTGTGCTCGCCGGGAGGGGGATGGTCTCCCGGAAGGGGTCGAGGACCATGGAGGCGTCGTGCGCGGTGAACAGGAAGTGATCGTGCATCCGCAGCAGCGCCGCCCGGCACACCTCCTCGCCGTCCTCGGCCTCGGTGAGCTCCGCCGCGTAGGCGCGCAGCAGGTCGTGGAAGACGTACCGGCCCGGGGCCCGTTCGATGAGCAGGCTCGCCCCGGTCAGCTCGGTCAGCGGGGTGCGGACCCGGCGGCGGGGCACGCCGGCCAGCGCGGCTGCCGCGGCGACGGTGATGTCCGGACCGGGGTGCAGGGCGAGCCGCCGGAAGAGACCGGCCGCCTCGGGCGACAGGGCGTGGTACGACCACGAGAACACGGCGCGGGCGTCGGTGCCGGCGTCGCCGCCGGCGAAGGCGTCCAGGCTGCCGTGGTCCTGGCGGAGCTCCTCGGCGATGCCGGCGAGCCGGAAACCGGGGTTGAGGGCGGCCCGCGCCGCCACGATCGACAGGGCCAGCGGCAGCCCGGCGCACAGGGCGACGATGGCCCGGGCGGCTTCCGGTTCGGCGTCGACACGGACGTCGCCCAGCCGCCGGGCGAGCAGTTCGAGGGATTCCTCGGCGGACAGTGGGTTCAGCGCGAGCGGATGGGCGCCGTGCCGGGCGACCAGGCCGCTGAGCCGGCTGCGGCTGGTGACGATGACGAGGCAGCCGGGGGCCGCGGGCAGCAGCGGCGTCACCTGCTCGCTGTCGGCGGCGTTGTCCAGCACGATCAGCACGCGCCGGTCGGCGAGGACACCGCGGTAGAGCGCGGCCCGCGCCTCCAGCTCCTCCGGGACCGCCTGCTGGGCGACGCCGAGCGCGACGAGGAACGTCTCGATCGCCTCGCCGGGGTTCATCCGCGAGCCGGACGGGTCGTAGCCGCGCAGGTTGACGTAGAGGTTGCCGTCGGGGAAGCGGTGGGCGATCCGGTGCGCCCAGTGCACGGCGAGGGTCGTCTTGCCCGCGCCGGCCATCCCGCTGATCAGGCCGATGACACTGGTCTGCGGACGCCCGCGGTCGGGCAGCAGCGCTGCGGCCCCGTCCAGTTGGGCGCGACGTCCGGTGAACGTCGGCAGATCGGTGGGCAGTTGGGAAGGCCGTACGGCACTCACAGGAAGGCCGGGACCGTCCTGCCCGTCCCGGGCCCCGTCCGCGCCCCCCGCGTCCACGAGCCCGTTCCCGCCGTCGCCGAAGGCCACTTCGCCCGGCCCACCTGCTGCGGTCGCCGCGCCGAAGCCGGCCCCCGGCGCACCGAACAGGTCGCCGGTCGCGGTGATCGGGCCGGCGAGGTGGCCGGCATCCGTCGCCGTACCGGAGAGGTCGCCGGGTGCCTGCCGCCGGGAGGGCGGTTCCGCCGAACCGTGGCCCTCTTCCGCGTGGAGCCCGGCACGCACGGCGAGCAGCGACGGGCCGGGTTCGATGCCGAGTTCGTCGACGAGGGTGCGCCGGGTGCGGTCGTACACGGCGAGGGCCTCCGCCCGCCGTCCGCTCCGGTACAGGGCGAGGACGAGGAGTTCACACAGCGCCTCCCGCAGGGGGTGCGCCTCGTACAGGGCGGTCAGTTCGGGCAGCACCCGGGCGTGCTGCCCGAGGTCGAGCTCGATGCGCAGCCGCGACTCCAGGGCGGCCAGCCGCCGTTCCTCCAACTGGCGTCGCTCGGCCTCGGCACGCGGTCCGGGCACCCCGGCCAGCGGGGTGCCCTGCCACAGATCCAGCGCGCCGCGCAGCAGTTCCACAGCGGCCGGAGCGTCGCCCTCGGCGTGCCGCGCCCCGGCCCGGGCGACGAGGCCCTCGAACCGGTCGAGGTCGCTGACGACGGTGTCGGTGCGCAGGGCGTACCCGTCGCCCAGGGACACCACGAGCCGCGGTGACCCGTCCGCGGGCCGGTCGGGTTCGAGGAGTCTGCGCAGCCGGGAGACATAGGTGCGCAGCACGGAGACGGCGGCCGTCGGCGGGTCGGTGCCCCATATCCCGTCCACCAGTTCGCCGACCCCGACCGCCCGGCCCCGGCGCAGCAGCAACAGCGCGAGGACGGCGCGCTGCTGAGGGGGGCCGAGCGTCAGCTCCGCCTCCTGCCGCCAGGCCCGCAGCGGGCCCAGCAGAGAGAACCGGAACGACACCATTGCACTTGTGTCCACGGCGGGGACAGTAGCCGCAGAAACCGTGGCTCGTACCTTCGAACAGCTATTCCCGGACAGGCGTCAGGACAGCGCCGCCCCGGACACCGCCGTGGCCGTCACCGTGTTGTCGCACTCGGCGAACACCCCGTCGTCCAGGGCGACCTGGTGGGAGCCGGCACCCGGCAGACCGATCACCATCGTCGGGTACGTCGTCGGTGTGGCGCCGGACTTGCAGTAACCGTCGGCCTCGCCCTGGACCTGGACGAAGGTCAGCTTGAGCCAGGCCTTGCCACCGGGGGCCAGCTTGACCTGGGTGGCCGTGCCGGTGGGCGTCACCTTCAGCGGGGCGTTGTGCTGCGGGGAGCCGTTGCCGGCACCGGCCACGGTGGGGTGGCCCTGCAGGACGCAGGTCTGCTTGGAGGTGTTGGTGAACTCGAAGACCGCCGCGCCGGTTCCGGTGCCGACGGGCCGGTTGGCGGCCTGGTGGGCGGTGACGTCCAGGGCGGTCGCCGCACAGGTCTTCGGCGCCGTACCCGAGGAGCCGGAGCCCGAACCGGAACCGGCACTGGAGTGGGAGGCGGGGGACGCGGTCGCGGGCGGCGTCGACGGGGCGGAGCTCGGAGCCGAGGAGGCCGGCGTCGAGGAGGAAGCGGACGCGGAGGCGCTGGGCGTGGGCGAGGAACCGCCGGTGCCGGACGCGGAGTCGCTCGGCTGGCAGGCGGTCACCGCCAGCGTCGCGGAGAGCGCGGCCACCGCCAGCGCGGCCTTGCGGACAGTGTTGACGTGATGCATGAGGTCCCCCGAGGTCGGTTCGCACGAGCCGGTCCCCGCCGGCTTTCGCCGAGGGAGACCGATCTCGGGCACCACGGGTTTCCCCTGTGCGTCACCTGTGACGCAGCGGTGACATAACGCAGGTCAGGCCGTCACCGCCGCCGCTTCCTCCTCCTTGGCGATGCCCACCGTCGCGTCCTCCTGGCCCTTGCCGCGCAGCGCGACCACGCTGAGCAGACAGCAGGCGAGAGCGGCGATGCCGCAGACGACGTACCCGATCGCGTAGCCGTTGCCGAGGGCCTCGAGGGCGATCGGCACGCCACCGCCCGGCGGGGACGCCGGGGGGACCGAGTTGGAGGCGAGCGGACCGCCCTCCGCCGCGACCTGCGCCGCCGCGGCCTTGGCCTGGGCGGACAGGTCGGAGGCGGCGAGCTTCCGGGTGAACTCGTCGGCGGCGCGGCTGAGCGCGATCGCGCCGATGACCGCCGGGCCGAGCGTGAAGCCGAAGTCGCGCAGCAGGCTGGTGGAGGCGCTGGCCATGCCCGCGTAGCGGACCTCGACCGTGTTGACGGCGGTCGCCGTGATCGAGGAGACGGTCAGCGCGAAACCGATGCCGACCAGGCCGATGGGGAGGATCAGCGAGGTCAGGGCGCGGTCGTGGACCGAGAGGGTGGCGGCGACGAAGTCGCCCGCAGCCATCAGACCGAGACCGGAGCCGAGTACCCAGCGCGCGCTGACCCGCTCCAGCAGCCGGGAGATCAGCGGCATCAGCAGCAGTGTCCAGGCGTTGAGGAGAATGAACGCGAACGAGCCGCGCAGCGGGCTCTGGTGCTGGATCGGACCGAGCCGGATGCTGGTGGCGTACGCGGTGCCGAGGTAGCTGAACATGCCGACCACCGCGACGAACGACGCCACCGCGAACGCCCTGTTGCGGAACAGGTCGAGGCGCAACAGCGGCGCGTCCGCGCGCAGTTCGGCCACGACGAACAGGCCGACGAACACCACGGCGACGACGTAGGCGATCACCACCGGTGTCGCGGTCCAGCCGTCCGCCGGGCCCTGGATCACCGCGTAGAGCAGGGCGAACATGCCGACGCCGATGGTGATCTGGCCGGCCAGGTCGAGTGAACGGCCCTCCGGAGCGCTGGAGTCGCGGGCGAAGAGCTGGCTGAGCAGCGTGCTGACCAGTGCCAGGCCGGTGACGACGATGAACGCCCAGCGCCAGGAACCGTAGTTGCCGGTGATGCCGCCGAGCACGGGGGCGACGAATCCGCCGCTGGAGAGGGCGGCGGCCCAGATGGTGATGGTGCGGGCCCGGTCCCGGGCCGAGTGCGTGCCGGCGGCGATCATCGCGAGGGACGTCGGGAACAGTGCCGCCGCGCCCAGGCCGGCGATGGCCTGTCCCACCCAGAGGACATGGATGCCGGTGCTGGCGGCGGCCAGCGCCTCGCCGAGCACGAGCAGTCCGCCGCCGCCGACCAGCAGCCGCTTGCGGCCGAACAGGTCGCCGAGCACGCCGAACGTCAGCTCCAGCACCGACACCGGCAGCAGGAACGCGTCCGAGATCCAGGTCAGCTGCGAGCCGACGGGGTGCAGGTCCTCCTGGAAGAGACCGTTGAGGGTGGCCGGCATGGCGAGGGCGATCTGGGCCAGGCAGACCGCGAAACAGCCGGCCACCAGCGTGCCGACGGGCAGTCCGCCGGACGCCGGTTCGGTGGCGGTGCTGCCGGGTTGGGTGCGGGTTTCGGTGGACACGTGGGGCTCCCCTTCGAGCGGAGGACGGGGACGGGCGGCGCCGGGAAACGCTGCGAATGTAGGCAGTTTTTCTGCACCGGTCAATGAGTTGCCCAATATCCGCGCACACGGCTGCCCGTGGGGGAAGCCCAGCGCTGTGTGTCCGAAGAAGGGACCCGCCCCTGGAGGGGGCTGCCGTGTTTGCCGTTCCGTCACTTCCGCCGGGCGGGCGCGGACGGTCCGAGGGAACGTGCCGTGACCCGCTCCAGGTGCCGGGTGAAGACCTCGCGGGTGTCCGGGGTGAGCGTGCGCAGGGCCACCAGTGCCGTGATCACCACGTCGCACAGCTCACCCTGGACGTCCTCCCAGGTGTGGGTCACGCCCTTGCGGGGGTTCTGGCCGGTCACCCCGATCACGGCCTGGGCGACCTCGCCGACCTCCTCGGAGAGTTTGAGGATGCGCAGGAGGAGACCCTCCCCGCCGTCGTGCGCGCGGTCGCCGTCCAGCCAGGTCCACAGGGCGTCGACGGAGGACCAGAGGTCGGGGGAGGAGGGGGAGCAGGTACCGGAGGAGGCGGGCTGATCGGTCATGGGACCCACCTTCCCAAAGAAGGGTCACTCCCCGGACAGCGACTCCTGGGAGTCGAACCCTGCCGCCGCCTCGTCCTGCTCCGGCTTGCGCAGCCGCCGGTTCCGCGCGCCCACGACCATCGCCGTGACCGCCGCCGTCGCGCCGAGTGCCGCCGGCACCATCCAGCCGCGGTCGAGGGCGTGGCCGAGGGCGTGGTCGAGGGAGAGCCGGCCGGGTCCGGTGACCGCCAGGCCGGTGGCGGCCAGACCCAGGGTGGCCGCGTACTCGTAGCCGCCCTCCTGGTTGAAGAAGCCGTTCGGGGCGTGCACCGCGGCCGCTCCCGCCATCGCGCCGGCCGCCGCCGCACCGGCCGCGGGCGTCGCCAGGCCCAGTGCCAGCAGTGTGCCGCCGCCCGCCTCCGCCAGGCCCGCCGCCGTCGCGCTCGCCCGGCCCGGCGCGTAACCGACGGACTCCATGAACTGGCCCGTCCCCTCGATGCCGTGGCCGCCGAACCAGCCCAGCAGCTTCTGCGCGCCGTGCGCCGCCAGCACACCCCCGGCCCCCAGCCGGAGCAGCAGCAGGCCCACATCACGCCGGTCGAAAGCAGTCACGATGACTCCCGGGAAGAACAGGAACGGACAACGGTGGCAGACACGGGGCGGCCCTTGCACGTATCCACCGCAGCAGACACAGGAAAGTCCCCTCCGCGTATCCACCGTCGCACCGCCGGCACCCGGCGGACTTCCGCGCGCCGCCGTTCCGGTGGCGGCGGCAGGGGAGCGGTGTGAGTCTGGCTGGCATGACGATTCAGCCGGCAAAACTCAGCGACCCGGTCGTGCGTGCCTTCGTCACCGCCGTCAACGCCCACGACCGCGACGCGTTCATGGCCCTGCTCACCGACGACGCGACCATGTCGGACGACGGCTCCGACCGCGACCTCGGTGACTGGATCGACCGGGAGATCTTCTCCTCCAACGGTCACCTGGACGTCGACAACGAGTCCAGGGGCGGCCGGGCACTGGTCGCCCACTACCGCAACGACGCCTGGGGCGAGATGCGCACCCGCTGGAGTTTCGACGTCACCGACGACGGCAGGATCGCCCGGTTCGAGACCGGGCAGGTGTGACGCGTCCGGTGAAAGGGCTTGCCCTGGGGTGCACTCCAAGTCCTACCGTCTGTGTCCATGGAGACCAAGAGGACTTTGGGACGCAGCGGGATAGAGGTCAGCGCCCTCGGCTTCGGCTGCTGGGCGATCGGCGGTGAGTGGTCCGACCCGGACGGCCGGCCTCTCGGCTGGGGAAAGGTCGACGACGAGGAGTCCGTACGCGCGGTCCGCCGCGCCCTCGACCTCGGGGTGACCTTCTTCGACACGGCCGATGTGTACGGCACCGGGCACAGCGAGCGCGTGCTGGGCCGGGCGCTCGGCAAGCGGCGCGCGGACGTGGTCCTCGCCACCAAGTGGGGCAACCTCTTCGACGAGAGCACCCGCGCTCTCAAGGGCGCGGACGTCTCGGCGGAGTACGTCCGCGAGGCGCTCACCGCCTCGCTCGCCCGTCTCGGCACCGACTACGTGGACCTGTACCAGCTCCACATCTCCGACGCCCACCCCGAACAGGGCGGCCGACTCCGCGACGCCTGCGAGGAGTTGGTACAGGAGGGGCTGATCCGCGCCTACGCCTGGAGCACCGACGACCCCGCCCGCGCCGCCGTCTTCGCCGAAGGCGCCCACTGCACCGCCGTACAGCACGCGCTGAACGTGTTCCAGGACGCTCCCGAGATGCTCGCCCTGTGCGAGGAGACGGGCCTGGCGAGCATCGACCGCAGCCCCCTGGCGATGGGGTTGCTGGCGGGCAGGCGTCAGGGCGAGCTGCAGGCGGGCGACATCCGCAGCAGGCCGCCGGCCTGGCTGCCGGGTTTCGAGGAGGGCTCGGGGGCCGCGTCCGACTGGCTCTCCCGCGTCGACGCCATGAGGGAGATCCTCACCAGCGACGGCCGTACGCTCGCCCAGGGCGCCCTCGGCTGGATCTGGGCCCGCAGTCCCCGCACGGTTCCCATCCCCGGCTTCCGTTCGGTCGCCCAGGCCGAGCAGAACGCCGGCGCCATCGCCAAGGGGCCGCTCACCGCGGGCCAGTTGACCGAGATCGACCGGATCCTGGGCAGGTGAGCGGCCCCGACGGGCCCGCTGGACAGGGTCAGTGGGCGACCTGACCGTCGTACGCCCCCACGCCGTGCGGCTGTTGCTCCGTCAGCGTCAGCGACCCCGCCTTGATGGTGGCCAGGCGCGGGGCGCGGCGGGCGATGGAGGAGTCGTGGGTGACCATGACGAACGTCAGTCCGTGCTCGCGCCACAGCCCCTCCAGCAGGGCCATGATGTCGTCGCGGGTGCCCTCGTCCAGGTTGCCGGTGGGCTCGTCGGCCAGCAGCACCTTCGGCTTCTTCACCAGCGCGCGGGCGATGGCGACGCGCTGCTGCTGGCCGCCGGACATCTCCGACGGGGCATGGCCGAGCCGCTCGCCGAGACCGACCGAGCGCAGCGCCTCGGCGGCGCGCTCCCGGCGCTCGGCGGGCTTAACGCCCAGCGGCACCAGGGCCGTCTCGACGTTCTCCTGCGCGGTCAGCGTCGGGATGAGGTTGAACGACTGGAAGATGATGCCGATGTTCTCGGCGCGCACCCGGGTCAGCTTGGTCTCGCTGATGCGGGCCAGGTCGACGCCGTCCAGCTCGACACTGCCCTCGGTCGGCCGGTCCAGGCCGCCGATCATCTGCAGCAGTGTGGACTTGCCGCCGCCGGTGGGGCCCTGGATGACGAGCTGGTCGCCGTCGGCGATGGTCAGGTCGACGCCGCGCAGCGCCTCCACCGTCTCCTTGCCCCGCGTGTAGCGCTTGGTGACGCCGGTGAGTCTGTACATGGAGTTCTCCACAGGAAGGTATGGGGTGGGGCGCCGCCTCCCGGGGGGATGTAGGGAGGCGGCGCCCCGGTTCGGGGGCGGGGTGTTACGAGACGCTGCGCAGGGCGTCCGCCGGGCGCATGCGGGAGGCGCGCCAGCCGCCCATCGCGCCGGCGATCAGGCCGCCGGTGACCGCCAGACCCACCGCGAGCGCGATGGTGGTCAGGGAGACCGGGGCGGACAGGGCGATCTCCATGGTGCTGGAGGCCGACTGCTGACCGGGGCCGCCGCCGGGACCGCCGCCGGGCCCGCCCATGCCGCCACCGCTGCTGCCGAGCTGCGCGGTCAGCTTCGGGCTGATCGCGGTGACCGCGTAGGCGGCGGCGAGGCCGAGCGCGATGCCGAGGCCGCCGCCGATCAGGCCGTTGACCATGGACTCGCCGACGACCTGCCGGGTCACCTTGCGGCTCGGCCAGCCCAGCGCCTTCAGGGTGCCGAACTCACGCACCCGGCGGGAGACCGCGGACGAGGTCAGCAGCGCCGCCACCAGGAACGCCGCGGCCAGCACCGCGATCGACAGCCACTTGCCGACGCTGGTGGCCAGGTTGGAGGCGGTGGACAGGGAGCCGGAGACGGTGGACGCGAGGTCGGCGGAGGTGGTGACCGTCGTACCGGAGATGTTGGACTGGATCGCCTTCTTCACGGCCGAGATCCGCTGGGAGTCGGTCGCCTTGACGTAGATCGTGGTGACCTTGTTCTTCGCGTCGCCCAGCGTCTGCGCCTGCTTGAGCGGGACGAAGACGTCGGTGGTCGACTCGCTGCTGTCGGGCGTCGCGATGCCGATGACCGTGAACTTGGTGCCGGAGATCTTGAAGGTCGAACCGACCTTGTACTTCTTGGTCTTGGCGTAGGACTTGCTGACCACGGCGACCTTCGCGTTCGTCTGCGCGGAGGTGAAGGTCCTGCCCGAGGTGATCTTGGAGGTGGCGAGCGGGCCCAGGTCCTGGTTCGTGATGTCGATGCCGGCCACGGAGTAGGAGTTGACGCTGAAGTTCGCGCCGCCGCCCTGGACCTGCGGCTGACCGCCGCCGCTGCTCGTGCCGCCGCCCGGGCCGCCCTGCTGCTGGGAGCCCGAGGAGGACGACGTGGAGGACTTGGCCTTGCCCTGGGTGAAGGAGCCGTCGACCTTGGTGACGTTCAGCGTGAGGGCGCCGACCGCGCTCGCCACGCCCTTCTGCGCGCCCACTTTGCTGACCAGCGAGGACGACAGAGCCTGACCGCCCTGAGTCATCACCCGGTCCGAACTCTGCTTGTTGCTGCTGCTCGACTTCGCGTCGAACTTGAAGTTCGGGCCCTGCGAGCTGCCCGCCTTGGGGGCCGACTGCGCCTTGGTCACGGTCATGTCCGTGCCGAGGCCGTAAAGCGACTTGAGGACCTTGTCCTGTGCCTGCGTCATACCGGCCGACACCGAGTTGACGGTGATGACCAGCGCGATACCGAGCGCCAGACCCAGTGCGATGACCAGGGCCGCCTTCTTTCTGCGGCCCAGTTCGCGCTTGAGATAGATGCCAAACATCCCGTTCCTCGAAGGTTCTTGGCGCCCGCTGTGGGCGCTGCCACAAGCTAGGGAGAAACCTTTGAGTCGGACTGAGTAAAGGGTGTGTCACAGCTGAGAAAACGGGGTATGCCTTCAAATTTTCGTAAGACAGCCAATTCCTACGCAGGAGAGGGGCTACTGCCAGGAAACCCCAGTTGAGTGGCCCGGGGGGCCGGGGATCGTCCCCCAGAAGGATGCAGTACGGTCCCGGGATGCATGGTTCCTCTCCGCTCTCCCGGCGTGCCGTTCTCGGCTTGGCCGCCGCTGCGTCGCCGCTTGCCGCGGTGACCCCCGCGCACGCCGCGACCGTCGTCGGCGGGGCGCGTCTGGCCCGTCCCGGCGTCCAGGGCACCGGGCTGCCGAAGAAGCTCACCGCCGCCGCCTGGCTCGTGGCCGACGGCGACACCGGAGAGGTCCTCGCCTCCTGCAACGCGCACAAGCGGCTCGCCCCCGCCTCCACGCTGAAGATGCTGTTCGCCGACACGGTCCTGAAGAAGTTCGACCGGAGCGAGCGCTACAAGGTGACCGACGCGGACCTCGCCGACGTCCCGTCCGGATCCAGCCTGGTGGGCATCAAGCCCGGGATCACCTACACCGTCGAGCAGTTGTGGCAGGGCGTCTTCCTGCGCTCCGGCAACGACGCCGTGCACGTGCTCTCCCACATGAACGGCGGCATCGCGAAGACGGTCGCCGAGATGCAGGCCAGGGCCGAGGACCTGCAGGCCCTCGACACCCATGTCGTCAGCCCCGACGGCTTCGACCACAAGGGCCAGCTCTCCTCCGCCTACGATCTCACCCTCTTCGCCCGGCACGGCCTGAAGGACGCCGACTTCCGCGCCTACTGCCACACCAGGACCGCGGACTTCCCGGCCGGGGGCAAGAAGACCTTCCAGATCCAGAACACCGACCGCCTGCTGACGGGCGCGTGGGGTGTGAAGACGTACGACGGACTGATCGGCGTCAAGAACGGCTACACCAGCCACGCCGGCAACACCTTCACCGGCGCCGCGACCCGCGACGGACGGACCCTGCTGGTGACGGTGATGCACCCCACCAGCGGCTACAACGCGGTCTACGAGGAGACGGCCGCCCTGCTGGACTGGGGCTTCAAGAAGGCCAGTTCGGCGGAAGCGGTGGGGACACTGGTCGAGCCGCTGAGCGAGGGCGGGGTGCGGGCGACGCCGAGTCACAAGACGGTGCAGGCGGCGGCCGGTGCTCCCGGCGCGGGCGCCGGCTCCCCCTCGGGGTGGCGGCTGCTGGAGGGCGCGGGCGGCACGGTCGCGCTGCTGGCGGGCGGGGTGTGGGCGCTGCGCAGGAGGCGCAAGGACGAGGGCGGGCACGCCGGTTGAGGTGCGTGCGGCAGCCGTTCCGCGCACCGGTGCGTATCCCGCGGTAGAACGCGGGATCCACCCCCACCCGATGCGGCGGAACGACTGCCGCCTCCCCCCTCGGTTTGGCCTTGCGGGACGTGCGAGCAGCCCGGGCCTACGGAACCTCACTGCTCCAAGTGTGAAGCTCTTGTGTAGGAGATTTGAGCATAGATCCACGACCGGCCGCAATGGTCCGGACGCTTCAATTCCGTTTGTGCAAGTTGACGAGTTGACGGTTTCTCGGCGACCCAGGAACGCGCTCAGCCGCGCCCGATGTACGGCATCGTGGTCGCCAACACAGTCGCGAACTGCACATTCGCCTCCAGCGGCAGCTCCGCCATGTGCCGCACCGTGCGCGCCACATCGGCGACGTCCATCACCGGCTCGGGCGCCACGGAGCCGTTCGCCTGCAACACCCCCGCCTGCATCCGCTGCGTCATGTCGGTGGCCGCGTTGCCGATGTCGATCTGCCCGACGGCGATCCGGTACGGCCGCCCGTCCAGGGACAGCGACTTGGTCAGCCCGGTCAGGGCGTGCTTGGTCGCGGTATAGGCCACCGACAGCGGCCGGGGCGTGTGCGCGGAGATGGACCCGTTGTTGATGATCCGTCCGCCCTGCGGCCGCTGCTCCTTCATCTGCCGGAACGCCGCCTGCGCGCACAGGAACGCCCCGTTGAGGTTGGTGTCCACCACGTGCCGCCACGCGTCGTACGACAGCTCCTCCACCGGCATCCCGCCCGGCCCGAACGTCCCCGCGTTGTTGAACAGCAGATCCACCCGCCCGAACCGCTCCACGGCGGCCGCGAAGAGCGCGGCGACGTCCTCCGGTCGCGAGACGTCCGTGCGTACGGCGGCACAGGCGCCCCCGGGCACCAGCTCCGCCGTCCCCGCCAGCGTCTCCGGCCGCCGTCCCGCCAACGCCACGGACCAGCCCGCCCGCAGCAGCTCCACCGCGACCGCCCGTCCGATCCCCGACCCGGCGCCGGTCACCACCGCGGTCCTCGTTTCCCTGTCGGTCATGCCCGGCAGCGTAGGCGAGAGTCCGGCATACGGGACGGGCTCGTCCGTCATCCGGGTGTTGTGCACCCGACAAGGTGGGTCGGCCACGGTCTCCCGGGGCCGCTCCCTCACCTGTGACGGGAGGACTGGATGATCATGACCACACGCCGTTCGCGGTGGCACACACCGGAGTTGCGCGCCGCCGCCCGGCGGCTCGGGCGCCGCCGTTTTCTGACCCTGACCGCGGCCGCCGCAGCGCTCGCCTTCGCCGGCGACCTGCCCGCCAACGACACCGCGGCCGCCGCGACCCTGGACGCGGCCCGCATCGACAGCGACCCCTTCACCCCGGGCGTCGCCTCCGGCCACCCGCTGCCCACCTCGGTGGTGCTGTGGACCGGCTCGCGCCGGCCCCTGCCAGGCCGACGGCGGACTGCCCGCCCAACCCGTCGACGTCGACCGGGAGATGTCCCAGGACGAGAACTTCGTCCTGCCCGTGGCCAAGGGCACCACCGCCATCGCGCACCCCGAGTTCAACCACACCGTCCACGTCGAGGTCGACGGCCTGGACCCCGACCGCGTCTACTACTACCGCTTCCGCACCGGCACCTGGCTCGGCGGGACCGGCCGCACCCGCACCGCCGCCGTCACCGCAGCCTCCTTCGTGACGGAGGCGGGCAGCCCGGGGCTCAAGCCGGTGTGACGGCCCGCACCGGGCTGAGAGGGCCGCCTGCCGGTGCCGGGTCCTCGCCGGGGTAGCGGACGCCGATCCGGTCCCGGATCGCGTCCAGCGTCCGCATCACCGCTAGCGTGCCGTCGAGCGGGGCGAGGGGGGACTCGCTCTCGCCGGCGCGCAGGGCCCGCATGACCTCGGCGGCCTCGTGCCGGAGGGTGTTGCGCGGGCCGTCCGCCGGGTCGGCGGCGAACTCCTCGGGGTCGCGGCCGTCCCGGTGCAGCACGAAGCGGTCCGGGAAGAAGAAGCCGTGCGGGATGTCGATACGGCCCTGCGAGCCGGTGATCGACGCCGAGGTCGCCGTACCGCCGACGATGGAGCAGTGCACCGAAGCGAGAGCGCCGCTCTCCCAGGAGAGCAGTGCTCCGGTCTGCAGATCGACGCCCTCCTCGGAGAGCACCGCTCTCGCCGTGACGTCCGACGGCTCCCCGAGCAGCAGGTGCGCGAACGACACCGGATACACCCCGAGATCCAGCAGCGAGCCGCCGCCCTGCGACGGGTCGCGCAGCCGGTGCGTGGGAGGCAGTACCCCATCCCTCGCCTCCGGCAGGAGGTGCCCGGCCAGCCCGAAGTCCGCCTGCACATGGCGCACCTCGCCGACCGCCCCGTCGTCCACCAGCGCCTTCAGCCGCCGTACCAGCGGATTGCAGTACATCCACATCGCTTCCATCAGGAAGCTCCCGCGCCCCCGCGCCAGCGCGACCAGTTCCTCCGCCTCCCGCGCGTTCAGCGTGAACGCCTTCTCGCACAGCACGTTCCGCCCCGCCTCAAGGCACAGGCCGGCGGCCGCCCGGTGCGCCGAGTGCGGGGTGGCGACGTACACGACATCGATGTCCGCGTCCTCCGCGAGCGCGCCCCACTCGCCGTACGCCCGCTCGATCCCGAACCGTTCCGCGAACGCCTCCGCCGACGCCTGGGACCGCGAGGCCACCGCGACGACCTCCGCGTCCGGCAGGTCCACCAGGTCCGCGGTGAACGCGGCGGCTATCCCGCCGGTCGCCAGAATCCCCCACCGCACGCTTTCCGCGGTCATGCCCACCCTCGCTCAAGTGACGTCCGGCACTGTGTACGAGCTGAGAGCATAGGTGCCGGAGTACTCGGAAAGGGAGGGGCACATGCCCGAGCAGGGCGTACCGACATCCCCCATACAGCGGGCGGCCGGACCGGAGACGGAACCGGCCGCCGGTGCCGCGGTGCGCCGCACCGGTCTCCTCGTCGTCCTCGTCCTGGGCGGGCTCACCGCCACGCCCCCGCTGGCGATGGACATGTACCTCCCCTCCCTGCCCGAGGTCACCCGCTCCCTGCACGCCCCAGCCGCCACCGTCCAGCTCACCCTCACCGCCTGTCTGCTCGGCATGGCGCTCGGTCAGATGGTGGTCGGCCCGATGAGCGACCGGTGGGGGCGCAGACGGCCGCTGCTGACCGGCCTCGCCGTGTACGTCGTCGCCACCGCCCTGTGCGCCCTCGTGCCGACCGTCGAGGCCCTGGTCGCCTTCCGGCTGGCGCAGGGCCTGGCCGGCGCGGCCGGGATCGTGATCGCGCGGGCCGTCGTACGCGACCTGTACGACGGGGTGGCGATGGCCCGCTTCTTCTCCACCCTGATGCTGGTCTCCGGGGTCGCGCCGATCGTGGCCCCGCTGATCGGCGGGCAGATCCTGCGGGTGACGGACTGGCGGGGCGTGTTCGTCGTCCTCACCGTCGTCGGGCTGCTGCTCGGCGCGCTGGTGTGGGCGAAGCTGCCCGAGACCCTGCCGGCCGCGGAGCGGCACGGTGGGGGAGTGGGCGAGGCGCTGCACTCCATGCGACGGCTGCTGGCCGACCTGCCGTTCAGCGGGTTCATGCTGGCCGGGAGCTTCGCCTTCGCGGCGCTCTTCGCCTACATAGCGGCCTCCCCGTTCGTGATCCAGGAGATCTACGGCGCCTCCCCGCAGACCTTCAGCCTGCTGTTCGGCCTGAACTCCGTCGGGCTGGTCGCGGCCGGCCAGATCAACGGCAAGGTGCTCGTCGGGCGGGTGAGCCTGGAGAAGGTGCTCGGAATCGGCCTCGCGGTCGTCATCGCGGCCGCCACCGCGCTGCTCCTGATGTCGACGGGCGTCCTCGGCGAGACCGGACTCGTGCCGGTCGCCGCCGCGCTCTTCGTCCTCATGTCGGCCATGGGCGTCACCCTCCCCAACGCCCAGGCGCTCGCCCTGATGCGCACCAGGCACGCCGCCGGGTCAGCGTCCGCGCTGCTCGGCACCTCCTCCTTCCTCATCGGTGCCGTCGCCTCCCCGCTGGTCGGCATCGCCGGCGAGCACACCGCCGTCCCGATGGCCGTCGTCCAACTGGTGGCCGCACTGGTGGCGCTGGCCTGCTTCATGGGAATGTGCCGTCCCTGGAACAGACGTGCGGCGGCGGAGGGAGCGGACAGCTGAGCGCGCCGAGACTGCGGGCCGACACCCCGGAACGAGCCGGACTCGACCCCGGGGAGCTGCACCTCCTCGTGCGGGAGGCCCACGACCTCACCACCGGAGAGCGCCCCTGGGCCGCCGGGGTCGTGGTCGTCGCCGGGCGCGGACCGGTGATCGCCGTCGAGGAGGCGGCGGGGTTCGCCGTGCGGTACTCCGCCTACGACCCCGACACCGACTCCGGCATCGAGCTGCCCGCCCGGGACCGGGTGCCGATGACCGTCGGTACCCCCTTCGACCTGGCCTCCCTCACCAAGCTGTTCACGTCCGTCGCCGCCGTGCAGCAGATCGAGCGCGGCACCCTCGGCATCGACGCCCGGGTCGGCGCCTACCTGCCGGAGTTCCGGGCGGCGGTCCGGCACGGGATCACCGTGCGGCAACTGCTCACGCACACCTCGGGACTGCGACCCGAACTCCCCCTGTACGACTGCGCCGACGACGCCGAACGGATGGCGATGCTGCGCTCGGAGGCCCCCATCGGGGTGCCCGGCACCTACACCTACTCCGACCTCAACATGCTGCTCCTGCAGTACCTCCTGGAGCGCATCACCGGCCGGACCCTGGACGTCCTGATCCACGAAGGCATCACCCGCCCCCTCGGCATGACCGCCACCGGCTTCGGGCCCTGCCCCGGCGCGGCGGCGACCGAGGACCAGCGGCGGCCGTGGGCCAAGGCGGACCGGGGGATGCTGCGGGGCGTCGTCCACGACGAGAACGCCTGGGCGCTCGGCGGGGTCGCCGGACACGCCGGACTGTTCTCGACCGGACGGGACCTGGCGGTCTTCTGCCGGACGCTGCTGGCCGGGGGGTCGTACGGGCCCGCGCGCATCCTCGGCCCGGACTTCGTGGAGCTGCTGCTCAGCCCTCCCGGGCTGGGGTTCGCCGTGGACCAGACCTGGTTCATGGGGGAGTTGGCCGGGCGGGGGGCGGCGGGGCACACGGGGTTCACGGGGACGTCGTTGGTGCTGGACCCCGCTACGGACACTTTCGTGGTGCTGCTGGGGAACGCGGTGCATCCGAGGCGGCGGCGGGCTGACAGTGGGCCGCGGGCGGCTGCGGCGACGCGGGTGGCGCGGGCCGTCCTGGGGGCGCTGCCCCCAGACCCCCGTCGGCCCTGAAGGGGCCTCGTCCTCAATCGCCGGAGGGGCTGATACGGCCTGACCGGGGTCAAGACGGGACGCCTTAGAATCACCCGGTGAACGCCCCCGTATCCCCGGCCGAGACCCTGCGCAGCACCCTCGCCGCCCTGCTCGACGGACTACCGCCCAAGCAGGCCGCCCAGGCTGTCGAGAGGCTGATCGCCAACTACCGGGGTGCCACTCCCACCGACGCCCCCATCCTGCGCGACCGGGCCGACGTCGCCGCCTACGCCGCCTACCGAATGCCGGCCACCTTCGAGGCCGTGCGGTCGGCGCTCGGCGCGTTCGCCGCGGCCGTGCCCGACTGGGTGCCCGGCAGTCATGTGGACGTCGGCGGTGGGACCGGTGCCGCCACCTGGGCCGTCACCGACGTCTGGCCCGGCGGGCGCGGCGTCACCGTCCTGGACTGGGCCGAACCCGCCCTCGCCCTCGGCAAGGAGCTCGCCGCGGCCAACCCCGACCTGCGGGACGCCAGTTGGCAGCGCTCTCGGATCGGAGCGGCGCTCACCGTCGAGAGCACTGATCTCGTCACGGTCTCCTACGTCCTCAACGAGCTGACCGAGGCCGACCGCGCCGCCCTCGTCGACGCCGCCGCCTCCGCTGCTCAGGCGGTCGTGATCGTCGAGGCCGGCACACCCGCCGGCTACGCCCGCGTCATCGAGGCCCGCGACCGGCTGATCGGCGCCGGGTTCAGGGTCGCCGCCCCCTGCCCGCACAGCGCCGCCTGCCCGATCGTCCCCGGCCAGGACTGGTGCCACTTCTCGGCCCGGGTCAGCCGCTCCTCGCTGCACCGCCGGATCAAGGGCGGATCGCTGGCCTACGAGGACGAGAAGTTCAGCTACGTCGCCGCCACCCGCTTCCCCGTCGCCCCCGCCCCCTCCCGGATCGTGCGCCGCCCCCAGATCCGCAAGGGCCAGGTCCTGCTCGACCTGTGCGAGACAGAGGAACGGCTGAGCCGCACGACCGTCACCAAGCGGCACGGCGAGCTGTACAGGGCCGCGCGCGACGCCGACTGGGGCGACTCCTGGCCGCCGCGCACGGAACAGCCGTAGCGCCCGAACCGATACCGTCGACCCATGGTCAAGAAGCCGGCCCCGGACGCCACCCGCCGCAGCGAGAGCTCCCGTCGCGCGATCCACGACGCCGCACTCGCGCTGGTCGGCGAGGTCGGCTACCCCAGGACCACCGTCGAGGCCATCGCCGCCCGGGCCGGGGTCGGCAAGCAGACGATCTACCGGTGGTGGGGGTCCAAGGCGGACGTCCTGCTGGAGGCGTTCCTCGACCTCAGCGCGCGGGCGGCGTGCGAGGCCGACGGGGAGCCGTACGTCATCCCGGACACCGGCGACGTCGCCACCGACCTCAAGGCCGTGCTGCGGGCCACCGTCGACAAGCTCACGGACCCAAGCTTCGAGGTGCCGTCCCGGGCGCTGGCCGCCGAGGGCCTGGTCAACGAGCAGGTCGGCCGGGTGTTCGTGGCCGAGCTGCTGGAACCGAGCCTGCGGTTGTACGTCGACCGGCTGCGTGCCGCCCAGGAGGCGGGCCAGGTACGCCCGGAGATCGACCCGCGCATCGCCCTCGAACTGTTCGTCTCACCGCTGGCCCAGCGCTGGCTGCAGCACACGGGCCCGATCTCCCACGAGTACACGGACACCCTCGTCGACTACGCCCTGCACGGCCTCGCCCCCCGCTGACCCGGGTGGCCGGCTCGTACCCCTCGTCCCGCCTGCCCCGATTCACGGCTCCCGACCCCCGATGCGCCAGATGGTGGGACCATAGGGCATGCTGATTCGCACGAAGGCGAGGCGAGGGGATAGATGAGCGGGGACGTAGGCGGCCGGACCGGCCGGCAGGGCAAGCTCTCCCAGTGGCTGCGCGGACGCCGCCCGAAGGAGACCGCCGCGGAGGACCGCGGCCGGGAGGCCCTGCTGCTGGCCGCCGCCGAAGCGGGCCTGCCGCTCGCACCCGCCGCCCACCCCGGCCCCGACTACCGCTGCTCCTGTGACCGCGTGGGCTGCCCCACCCCGGCCCGGCACCCGGTGTCCTTCGCCTGGCAGACGCAGTCCACCACGGACCGCGCGCAGATCGAACGCTGGGCCCGGCACCAGCCGCAGGCCAACTTCATCACCGCGACCGGCATGGTCCACGACGTCCTCGACGTACCGCTGGAGGCGGGCCGGGAGGCGCTGGAGCGGCTGCTCGGCGCCGGGATCGAGGTCGGGCCGGTCGCCGAGAGCGACGACGGCCGCATGCTGTTCTTCACCCTCACCCGCGGCACCCCCGAGGACGAGGACGAGTGGTGGCCCTGCGAGCTGGACTGCCATCCCGAGACCATGGACGAGCACCCCGGCCTGCGCTGGCACTGCCGGGGCTCCTACGTCCTGGTGCCGCCCGCCCGGCTCCCCGGTGACCAGCGCGTGCACTGGGTGCGCGGCCCGGAACACCCCCTGCCCGACCCGCTGAGCCTCCTCGAGGTCCTCACCGACGCCGGCGCCCGCCACGCCGGCCAGGAGACCGACCACCCGGGCGCGGCCTGGCCCCTGCGCCGCTGACGGAACCTAGCTGCCCTCGGCCGAGGTCATGCCCTCCAGCCGGGACAGGATCGTCACCTGGCCGTCGCCGGCCGGGACCTGAGCCACCTCGTTCGACATGAACTGCATGGTGAGCGACTGCTTGACCTCCCCCGTCGTCAGCGCCCGCACGGCCGCGTTCTGTGCGGGGATCGAGGAGTTCGGGGCCGCGGTCATCTTCTGGAAGCGGCGGTGGGCGAAGAACACCAGCGCGCCGCCGTCCTCGGTGCGCAGCGCCAGCGGGGCGTAGTCGCCCTCGCTCAGCGGCTCGTCGATGAACTGCGTGGCCAGACCCGGTTTCTTGGCGTTCTTGACGCGGGCCGTCCGCCACTCGCTGGTGTGCGGACCGGCGGCGAAGGTCTTGCCGCCGCCCTTGAGGTAGGTCGCGTAGTCCTTGCTCAGGTCCTCGGGCGCGACGGCCAGACCGGTGGAGTTCGCGGGCACCGCCTCGGCCCGGCCGTCCCCGTCGGTCTTGATCCGCGGCAGCGCGCCGGGCTTGACCAGCGTCAGGTACGCCACCTGCCAGGGCCGGCCCAGTCCGTCGCGGGTGAACACCAGCAGCCAGCGCAGACTGCCGCCCTTGTTGCCCCGAGCCTCGGCCACGAACCAGCGCGGCCAGCCGGCCTTCTTCGGGATCGTGAACTTCGCGTCGGTCAGCTGCAGCGGCGAGTACGCCGGATTGCCGGCCGGGTTCGTCGTGTGACCGGCCTTCAGCCTGGCCGCGTCGATGTCCCCGAGGGCGCCGGTGACATGGGCGGCGTCCAGCGAACTGTCGTACGCCTTGTCCGCCTTGTTGTACGCGGTCGTGAACGCCGTCAGTGCCTTGGCGGCCTCGGCCCGGGTGGCGGAGGGGAGCACCTCGCGCTCCCCGTGCACCACCACGCAACCGCTCGCCGTCAACGACAAAGCGGTCAGCGAGGCCGCTATCACTACGCGCCGGTCAAGCCTTGGACGCCTCGGACGGCTGCGATCCCTGCTCATCGCGATCCTTCACCTTCCCCTTCCCGGAGGCGAACCCTACCGGGGCGAAGAACAGCGCGAGCGTCGGGATCAAGTACAGCAGCCACACCGTGACCTGAAGCACCGTCGGATCGGGCTGGAAGTTGAACACGCCCTTCAGCAGCGTGCCGTACCAGCTGTCCGGCGGGATGGTGCCGGAGATGTCGAAGGCCAGGTGCGTCAGACCGGGGAGGATGTCGGCCTCCTGCAGGTCGTGGAAGCCGTACGCCAGCACGCCCGCCGCGACGACGACCAGCATGCCGCCGGTCCAGGTGAAGAACTTGGCCAGGTTGATCTTCAGGGCGCCGCGGTAGAACAGCCAGCCCAGCAGGACGGCCGTCGCCAGGCCCAGGGCCACGCCGATCAGCGGGCGCGGGGTGCCGTCGCTGGCCGCGTGGACGGACGCCCACACGAACAGCGCGGTCTCCAGGCCCTCGCGGCCCACGGCGAGGAACGCGGTGGCGACCAGCGCGCCCGTGCCCATCGCGAGGGCCGCGTCCAGCTTGCCGTGCAGCTCGGACTTCAGGTGCCGGGCGGTGCGCCGCATCCAGAACACCATCCACGTCACCAGGCCGACCGCGACCACCGACAGGGTGCCGCCGAGGCCCTCCTGCGCCTGGAACGTCAGTTCCTGGGAGCCGAACTCCAGGACGCAGCCGAAGCCCATGGCGATCAGCACGGCGATGGAGATGCCCATCCAGATGGGCCGGATGGCGTCCCGGCGCCCGGTCTTGACCAGGTAGGCGATCAGGATGCAGACGACGAGGCTGGCTTCCAGGCCCTCGCGCAGGCCGATCAGATAGTTGGAGAACACGGCTACGCCTCCTTGGAGAACAGCGTGCTGCCCCACCAGTCGTCCTTGTCGCGGACGCCGGGCGGGACGGCGAAGACCGCCGAACCCACGTGCTGGATGTACTCGTTGAGCGCGTCCTGCGCCGACAGCCTGCGCTGCAGCGGGATGAATCCCTTGCGCACGTCGCGCTGGTAGGCCAGGAAGAACAGGCCCGCGTCGAGCCGGCCGAGGCCGTCGGTGCCGTCGGTGAAGGAGTAGCCCCGGCGCAGGATCGTGATCCCGCCGTTGGAGTCGGGGTGCGCGAGCCGCACGTGCGCGGTGGGCTTCATCGCCTTGAGGAAGGGCGCGTCGTGCTCCTTGGCCTTGCCGACCGGGGCTCCCTCGCCCTTGTCGCGGCCGAAGACGTCCTCCTGCTCCTGCAGTGAGGTGCGGTCCCAGGTCTCGATGTGCATCCGGATGCGGCGGGCGACCAGGTACGACCCGCCGGTCATCCAGTCCGGCCCGTCCTTCTCGCCGACCCACACGAACTTCTTCAGCCGGTCCGTCTCGGTGCCCGCGATGTTGCGGGTGCCGTCCTTGAAGCCCATCAGGTTGCGCGGGGTCTGCGCGTCGGGCGTCGTGGAGGAGGTCTTGCCGAAGCCGAGCTGCGACCAGCGGATGTTGACCGTGCCCATGCCGATGCGGGCCAGGTTGCGGATGGCGTGCACCGCGACCTGCGGGTCGTCCGCGCAGGCCTGGATGCACAGGTCGCCGCCCGTGCGCGTCTTGTCGAGGTTGTCGCCGGCGAACTGCGGGAGGTCGACCAGGGCCTCGGGCCGCTTGCCCTTGATCCCGAACGCGTCGCCGAACTTCTCGAACAGCGACGGACCGAAGCCGATGGTGAGCGTCAGGCGGGAGGGCTTGAGGCCCAGGGCCTCGCCGGTGTCGTCCGGCGGGGCCTCGGCCAGACCGCCGTACGCGCCCTCGCCGACGGCCTTGCCCGCCGTCATCCGACGTGCCGCCTCGGTCCAGTCCTTGAGCATCCGCACGAACTCGGCGCGGTCGTCGGTCTGCACGTCGAACGCGGCGAAGTGCAGTCTGTCCTGCACCGGGGTGGCGATGCCCGCCTGATTGGCGCCGTGGAAGGCGACCGCGGCGCCGGTCTCGGCGGCGGCCGGGTCCACGTCGTTGCCGACGCGGGTCATCGCGACCGCGCCGCCGGCCGCGGCGGCGCCGAGCGCGAGCCCGGCCCCGCCCCATCCGATCAGCGAGCGCCGGCTGGGCGCGGCCTTCCGGTCGTCCGCGGCGGTGGCTTCCTGGGTGTCCGTCATGGTCAGTCGTCCCCTACTTCACGACGGCGGCGGCGAGCTTGGACAGCGGCTCCGCGAGCGCGTTCACCGCGTCCGAGAGCTCCTTGCGCTGTGCCTCGGTCACGGTGTCGTACGAGACGAAACCGTCCGAGGTCTTGGTCGAGCGGTACTTGTCGAGCGTCGTGTCGAGCGCGGCGAACCGCTTGTCCAGCTCGGTGGTCAGCGCCTTGTCGTTCTTCTGCGCGACCGGCTTGAGCAGCTCGTACGCCTTCTGCGCGCCCTCGACGTTGGCCTTGAAGTCGCTGAGGTCGGTGTGCGAGTAGCGGTCCTCCTCGCCGGTGACCTTGCCGGTGGCGACCTCGTCCAGCAGCTCCTTGGCGCCGTTGGCCATGGAGGTCGGGGTGATCTCGGCCTTGCCGATCCGTTCCTGCCAGTCCTTCAGGTCGGTGACCAGCTGGTCGGCGAGGGCCTTCTGCTCGGCGCCGATCTTCTTGTCCTGCCACAGCGCCTTCTCCAGCGCGTGCCAGCCGGTCCACTTCTGGCCCTTCTCCAGGCCGTCGGCGCGGGTGTCGGTCTTGGGGTCGATGTCGCCGAAGGACTCGGCGATCGGCTCGGTGCGCTCCCAGCCGACGCGGGAGGGAGCGTAGGCGTTCTGGGCGGCCTTCAGGTCGCCGGCCTTGATCGCCTTGGCGAAGACCTCGACCTTGGGGATGGTCGCGTCGGCCTGCTCCTGCGCGTACTCGCGGTAGGCGGCCACGGCCTTGTCCAGCCGCGGGTCGCGCTTGGCGGCTGCGCCCGAGCCGGTGACGGTGAGCTTCTGGCGGACGCCGTGGCCCTTCATGCCGGGCCGGCAGGCGATCTCGTAGTCGCCCGCCTTCACCTCGGCGGTCAGCGTGTACTTGGTGCCCGGCCCGATGTTCTCCTTCTCCGACACGATGCGGTCGTCGGGGAAGAGGATCTCGACCTCGGTCGCCTGGGAGCCGGTGTTCTGGATGCTGAGCGTGACCTGACCGGCCGGTATCGACTTCGCGGAGGTGTCGCACTTGGAGTCGGCGGCGGTCACCTTGATCGCCCCGTCACCGTCACCCTCGCTCTTCTGCGTGCAGCCGGTGACGGCGGCCAGGGCCGCGGCCGTGGCTACGGCGGTGACGACGGAGAGTCTGGCGGCTCGCATGCAGGCTCCAAGTGCTGGCGAAAAATCGCGTGTCCGGACCCACCAGGGATGGTGAGGCTCGCCTAACTTATCTAAGCCTTGCCTGCGTGATACCCACCCATGCGGTGATTCAGCTCTCATGGACGCTGTATGAGCACGCCCCGATCACGGTGGCCAAAAGCAGCCCCCAAGAAATAGTCAAGAAACCTTCAAGGAGTCGGGTGGTTCTGAGACCAGAGCTGTGGACGGCACCCTGCGCGAGCGGTGTTTCAATTTCTGGGTGACTGACTACGACGTGCTGCGTGTCTTCTGTGCGGCCAACGGTGGCTACGGCAATGAGCTCGGGGTCGTGCGGGAGGGCTCGGTGATGGCCGACCGGGCCGAGCGACAGGCGTTCGCCGGGAAGCTGGGGTTCAGCGAGACCATCTTCGTCGACGATCCCGAGCGCGGTGTGATCGACATCTACACGCCGACCCTGCGACTGCCCTTCGCCGGTCACCCGTGTGTCGGCGTGGCCTGGCTCCTGGACGTGGAGGAGCTGGTGACGCCGGCCGGTGTGGTCGGGGCCCGCCAGGACGGGGAGTTCAGCTGGATCGAGGCACGGGCGGAGTGGGCCCCGCCGCGCACGCTGCGCCAGTACGCCACGGCCGCCGAGGTCGACGCGCTGCCCGTGCCGCCCAAGGGCGAGTGGATCTACGCCTGGGCCTGGGAGGACGAGGCTGCCGGGCGGGTGCGGGCGCGTGCCTTCCCGGGCCGGGACGACGGGATCGACGAGGACGAGGCGACCGGCGCGGCGGCGCTGCTGCTGACCGAAGGGCTCGGGCGCGCGCTCAACATCACCCAGGGCGCCGGTTCGCAGATCCTCACCGCCCCGCAGCCGTACGGATGGGTGGAGATCGGCGGGCGCGTCTTCCTGGAGCGCCAGCCGGAGCGCTGAGGGCCGCCCGGGTCAGGCGCTGAGCGGGAACTCCTCGCCCAGCGCCGCGAAGACGGCCGTGTTCAGCGCGAACGCCCGCCTGCACTCCGCCACGATCCGCTGCCGCTCCAGGTCGTCCGCCCGGACGCCGTCGAGCAGTTCCCGGTAACTCCGTTTGAAGGCTGATGGGTTGGCGATCTGCTCGAACACGTAGAAGCGGACCCCGTCACCCTTCCTCGCGAACCCCCACGTCCGCTCCGCCCGGTCCCGGATGATCTGACCGCCGGAGAGATCGCCCAGGTAACGCGTGTAGTGATGGGCCACGCATCCGGCCGGCCAGTCCGCGGCGCACTCCCGCACCCGCGCCGCGTACGCCCGCGTCGCCGGCAGCGCGAAGAGCCCCGCCCGCCACTCGGGGCCCCGCAGATGCGCCAGGTCCCGCTCCAGGGCGGGCAGGCGGAACAGCTCGGGCCGGATGAAGGGGCCGGCCACCGGATCCGCCGCCAGCCGCCCGGCCCCGGCCTCCAACGCCTCGTAGACGAACCACAGTTGCTCGGTGTAGCGCGCGTACGCCGCCACACCGAGCCGTCCGCCCAGCAGGTCACCCATGAACGGCGAGGACTCCGCCTCCGCGTGCTGCGCGTGGGAGGCGGTGCGGATGACGGTGGAGAAGGAGTCCATGCGAGGGCCCGTCAGGGCAGGGTGAGGACGTCCGCGCCCGTCTCCGTCACCACCAGCGTGTGCTCGAACTGCGCCGTGCGCTTGCGGTCCTTGGTGACGACCGTCCAGCCGTCGTCCCACATGTCGTACTCGTGCGTGCCGAGCGTCAGCATCGGCTCGATGGTGAAGGTCATCCCGGGCTGCATGACCGTCGTCGCGTGCGGGCTGTCGTAGTGCGGGACGATCAGGCCGCTGTGGAAGGACGAGTTGATGCCGTGGCCGGTGAAGTCCCGGACCACGCCGTAGCCGAAGCGCTTGGCGTACGACTCGATGACCCGGCCGATGATGTTGATCTGGCGGCCCGGCTTGACCGCCTTGATCGCGCGGTTCAGGGACTCGCGGGTGCGCTCCACGAGCAGACGGCTCTCCTCGTCGACGCCCCCGACCAGGTACGTGGCGTTGTTGTCGCCGTGCACCCCGCCGATGTACGCCGTCACGTCGAGGTTGACGATGTCGCCGTCGCGCAGCACCGTCGAGTCCGGAATGCCGTGGCAGATCACCTCGTTGACGCTGGTGCACAGGGACTTGGGGAAGCCCCGGTAGCCGAGCGTCGAGGGGTAGGCGCCGTGGTCGCACATGTACTCGTGCGCCACCTTGTCCAGTTCGTCGGTGGTCACCCCCGGCGCGATCAGCTTCGCGGCCTCCTCCATCGCCCGTGCGGCGATCCGGCCGGCGAGCCGCATCGCCTCGATCGTCTCGGGCGTCTGCACCTCCGGTCCGGTGTACGGCGCCGGCGCGGGCTTGCCGACGTACTCGGGGCGGCGGATGTTTCCGGGCACGGAACGGATGGGGGACAGCTCCCCTGGGACGAGCAGCGACTGGCCAGACATGCCAGCGAGTCTAACGAGCCGGGACGGGGGAACATGTGGGAGGCGAGAGGAGCAGGTCATGGCGTTGTTCAAGAAGCGTACGGTCGGCAAGCCGGGTGAGTGGTTCTACTGCCTGGAGCACAAGAAGGTCGAGGAGGGGCCCGAATGCCCCGCCAAGGACCGGTTCGGGCCGTACGCCTCCCGGCAGGAGGCCCAGCACGCGATGGAGACCGCCCGCGAACGCAATCTCCAGTGGGAGAACGACCCCAAGTGGCACGACGCCCCCGCCGGGAGCGCGGAGGAGGACTGATCAGGCCTGCGCCTGAGCCGGTGCGGCTGCCGTGCGGTGGTCGCGCAGCCGCACCGCGTGCTCGTTCGTACGGACGTCGTACGTCATCAGCTTCGGCAGGCACAGGGCGAGCAGGCCGACCGCGCCCGCGCACAGCAGACCGCCCGACCACACCGACGCCCGCACGCCCCACCAGGCGGCGAACCCGCCGGAGCGGACCTGGCCGACGGTCGGACCGACCGAGTACGACAGCAGCTCGATCCCGGCGAGCCGGCCGCGCAGCTCGTCCGGGATCGTCTGGTTCCACATGGCACCCCGGAAGATTCCGCTCACCATGTCGCAGCCCCCGGCCACGGTCAGGAACAGCAGAACGAGCCACACGTTGCCGACGACGCCCGCGCCCGCGATCGCCAGGCCCCACAGCGCCGCCGCCAGGACGACCATCCGGCCGTGCCGGTGCACCCGCGAGGTCCAGCCGCTCGTCAGGCTGACCAGCATGGACCCGAGGGGGACGGTGGCGTACATCAGGCCCAGCGACCAGTTCGCGTGCAGTTCGTCCGCCAGGAACGGCAGCACGGCCAGCGGCATCGCCAGGAACATCGCCGCGAGGTCCACGGCATAGGTGCCGAGGAGTTCCTTGCGGCTCCAGGCGTACCGGGCGCCCTCCGCGATCGCCCTGAGGGACGGCTTCGCGGCCTCGTGCGAAGCGGGCGAGGCGGCGATGGGCAGCATCAGGGCCACCGACACGAGGAACGTCAGCAGGTCGGCGCCGTATGCCCAGCCGAGGCCCGCGTAGGCGACCACCACGCCCGCCAGCGCCGGGCCCGCGACCCCGCCCACCGTCCAGCGCAGCGAGTTCAGCGCGGTCGCGGCCGGCATGTGGTCGTGGGCCACGATCCGGGGCCACAGGGAGTCGATCGCCGGGCGCTGGACCGAGATCAGCGCCGAGGACAGGGCGGCCACGACGTACAGCGGCCAGACGGCGGGGGACGGCAGCAGCGCGTTGAGCAGCAGCACCGCCGACAGCAGGCCCTGACCGACCTCCGTCCGGATGATCAGCTTTCGCTTGTCCAGGGCGTCGGCCAGCGCCCCGCCGTACAGCCCGAACACCAGCAGCGGCAGCAGCTCCACCGCCCCGATCGCGCCCACCGCCGCCGCGGAACCGGTCAGCTCCTTGAGCTGCACCGGCAGCGCGACGAACGTCAGGAAGCTCCCGAAATTCGAGATCAGACCCGACACCCACAGCCGCCGGAAGTCGACGGAGGCCCGCCAGGGGGCGAGGTCGGGGAGGATCGCGCGCAGGCGGGACGGGGGCTCAGGGGCGTCGTCGGTCACGTCGGCTCATGGTGGGCGCGCGGACGGCGGCGGGCAAACGGTTTTCGGCTCGGGCACCCGGGCGGCGACGGGGCAGCGCCCCCGCTCTCAGCGCTTGTTGGCCCCGGTCAGGGTTTTTTCCGCCAGCGCGGCGGCCGGTCAGGGTCCTCGCCGTCGGTGCGGCGGCTGGTCAGGGTCCTCGCCGTCGGTGCGGCGGCTGGTCAGGGCCCGCGCCTTCAGCGGCGCGGCCGGGCAGCGCCGCCGCTACCAGCGGGCCGGCGGCTCGGTCAGCGTCTCCGCCAGCCTGGACAGGCGGTCCCGGAAGCGGCGGCCGCCCCGGGGGACCGGCACCGCGTTCTCCCCGGCGGCCGCGCTGACCAGGTGCTGCACGGTGTCCAGGTCGAGCTCGGAGCCGTCCGGCACGGCCAGCGACTCGTGCGCCATCGACGTGAGGTCCCCCTCGCCGGGGCCGAGCGCCAGCACCGTCGCCCCGGCCCGCCGCGCGTCGTGCACCCGCTCCAGCAGCGGGGCGGCCGGCTCTCCCGGACACACCGCCTCCGACGACCAGGGCGACACCACCAGCAGCGTCTCGCCCCGCCGCGCCGCCGCCAACCTGCCCAGGCCGACGGCCAGATGAGCCGGATCCGAGGTGCGCGCGTCATGCCGGACGAGCGTCGGCGCCAGCTCCGGCGTCCCCGACCACGCGGCCTCGTCGACGAGATGGGCCGCCAGATGCCATGGCTCGTACGCGGGCGTGCCCACCAGCAGCAGCCCGCCCCCGTGCGACACCACCGACCCGCGCAGCGCGCCCGCGAACCGGCGGGTGGCCCCCAACCACTCGGTCCCGGCGAGCACTTCGCGCAACAAGGCGACCCGTACGGCGTCCATACGTCCGCATCCTGCCCCAACCGGTCACTCGTGACCCGCCGTTCACCGCGAATTCGCCCGCTTTGGGGACAGTGCCCGGATGACCGAAGTCTCCGTCCCGTTCCGCGCCGGCCGCGAGGGATACGCCAGTTACCGCATCCCCGCGGTGGTCGCCACCCCCACCGGCACCCTGCTCGCCTTCTGCGAGGGCCGGGTGACGTCCGCGAGCGACCACGGCCGCATCGACATCGTGCTCAAGAGCTCGGCGGACGGCGGCCGCACCTGGAGCCCGCTGCGGGTGGCCGCGGCGAACGGCACCGGCCTCGCCGGCAACCCCGCCCCGGTCGTCCTCGACACCGGCCGCGTCCTCCTCGTCCACGTCCGAGCCGCCGCCACGGCCACCGAGGAACTCATCCGGCAGGGCAGGGTGACGGACGCCGACGGCCGCCGCGTATGGGTGCAGCACAGCGACGACGACGGCGTCACCTGGTCGGAGCCGGCCGAGATCACCGCGTCCGTGAAGCGGCCGGGCTGGCGCTGGTACGCCACCACGCCCGGCCACGCCCTCCGGCTGAGCACCGGCCGCGTCGTCGTCCCCGCCAACCACAGCCTGCCGCCCACCGGCACCGACACCGGCACCGAGGCCAAGTACAACGGCGGCCACTGCCTGCTCAGCGACGACCGCGGCGAGACCTGGTCGATCGGCTACGTCGACGACAACACCGACGGCTACATCAACGTGAACGAGACCACCGCCGCCGAACTCCCCGACCTGACCGTCTACTTCAACACCCGCAACGACTCCCCGGCTCCCGGCAACCGCGCCGACGCCCGCTCCGAGGACGGCGGTGAAACCCTGCGCACGCCCTTCCGCCCGCAGGCCGGCCTGGCGGGCCCGGTGTGCGAGGGCAGCCTGCTCCAGCTCCGCGACCCGGACGTGCTGCTCTTCTCCGGCCCCGCGTACCCCGACGCACGCGCCCTGATGACCGTCCGCGCCTCCACGAACAACGGCACCACCTGGCGGCCGGTGTACACCCTGGACGGCCTGCCCGCCGCCTACTCCGACCTGGTCCGCGTCGACGACTCGACCGTCGGAATCCTCTACGAGACGGGGGACTTCGGCGCCTACGAGCGGATCGTCTTCCGGCGGCTGCCGGTGACGCGGCTCACCTGACCGGCCGGGGCGGACGGGGCGGACGTAAGGTCGGCCCATGACCTCTAGCGACAGTGCTGCACAGACCCCGGCCAAGGCCCCCGCGAAGGACCCCTGGGACCTCCCCGACGTCTCCGGGCTCGTCGTCGGCGTCCTCGGCGGGACCGGGCCGCAGGGCAAGGGCCTGGCCTACCGGCTGGCCAGGGCCGGCCAGAAGGTGATCATCGGCTCGCGGGCCGCCGAGCGGGCGCGGGCCGCCGCCGAGGAGATCGGGCACGGTGTCGAGGGCGCGGACAACGCCGAGTGCGCGCGGCGCAGCGACCTCGTGATCGTCGCCGTGCCGTGGGACGGACACGGCAAGACGCTTCAGTCCCTGCGCGAGGAACTGGCCGGCAAGCTGGTCGTCGACTGCGTGAACCCGCTCGGCTTCGACAAGAAGGGCGCCTACGCGATCAAGCCGGAGGAGGGCAGCGCCGCCGAGCAGGCCGCCACCCTGCTGCCGGACTCCCGGGTCACCGCCGCCTTCCACCACCTGTCGGCCGTTCTGCTGCAGGACCCGGAGATCGAGGAGATCGACACCGACGTGATGGTGCTGGGGGAGGAGCGGGCCGACGTGGAGGCCGTCCAGGCGCTCGCCGGCCGCATCCCGGGCATGCGCGGCATCTTCGCGGGCCGGCTGCGCAACGCCCACCAGGTGGAGTCGCTGGTGGCGAACCTGATCTCGGTGAACCGGCGCTACAAGGCGCACGCCGGGCTCCGCGTCACGGACGTATAGGCCGATGGGGGACACTGGTCGCCGTAGCAGTGTCCCCCGAAGGAGCCGACTGAAATGCCCCGCCTTGGTGTCTACGCCCTGATCGTCTTCGCGCTCGCCGTCGCCGCGGCCGTCGTCTCCTTCGCGCAGGGCAGCTGGCTGGGGATCGTGTGGGTGCTGCTGGCGGGCCTGTCCAGCAACATGTGCTTGTACTACATCAAGCGGGGCCGGGCGGCTCAGTCCCAGAAGCGGTAGAGGGCGTAGCCGTCCGAGGTGTCGTAGTCGCTGACCCCGAGGCCCCGCAGGATCGCGTCGATCACGTCGAAGAACTCCCGGTTGACCGCCGGCACCCACAGCAGCGCGAACACGAACAGCAGACCGAACGGCGCGAACGGCTCCACCTGCCGCTTGATCTTGTACGACAGCCAGGGCTCGATGACGCCGTAGCCGTCCAGGCCCGGCACCGGCAGGAAGTTCAGCAGCGCGGCCGTCACCTGGAGCAGGGCGAGGAAGGCCAGCGCGTACCGGAACTGCGTCGGCACGCCGTCCAGGGCGTGCAGCCAGAACGGTGCGGTGCACACGGCGGCGAACACGACGTTGGTCAGCGGTCCCGCGGCCGAGATCAGACTGTGCCGCCAGCGGCCCCGGATGCGCTGGCGCTCGATGAACACCGCGCCGCCGGGCAGCCCGATCCCGCCCATGATCACGAACACCACCGGCAGCACGATGCTGAGCAGGGCGTGCGTATAGGCGAGAGGATTGAGGCTCAGATAGCCCTTGGCGGCGACAGTGATATCACCGCTGTGCAGGGCGGTACGGGCATGCGCGTACTCGTGCAGGCACAGGGACACCACCCACGCGGCCGTCACGAACAGGAACACGGCCACGCCCGGCTGTTCGGCGAACCCGGACCAGGTGGCCCAGCCGGTCACCGCCATCACGGCCAGGATGCCGACGAAGACGGGACTGACCCGCCGGTCGCTGTGGCGGGTGGTCGCGGTGGTCATGGGGCTCCCTGGACTGGACGAGCACGGGGTGGGACTGCCCGACGGTACCGGGCACACCGGGAAAACGTCTCGCGGTGCGCCTTCGGTTCCGGGAAGGGTGGGGCGAGCGGGCCACCGGCCCGTGTCCGACGAGGTCCGGCGGCCGTGCCCGACGCCCCTTCGCCCCGAACCCGTGACCGCCGCCGATCCGACCGGAGACAATGGACCCCGTGCGCTATCGCATCCTCGGCACAGCTCAGGCTCTCCGCCCCGACGGCAGCCCCGTCCCGGTCGGCGGGGCGCGGCTGCGCGCCCTGCTGACGGTGCTCGCGCTGCGGCCCGGCCGCACCGTGCCGGTGCGGCTGCTCGTCGAGGAGGTGTGGGACGGCGATCCGCCCGCCGACGCGCCGGGTGCGCTGCAGGCACTGGTGGGCCGTCTGCGCCGGGCCCTCGGCGCGGACACCGTCGCCTCGGCGGAGGGCGGTTACCGTCTCACCGCCGCGCCCGACGACGTCGACCTGCACCGTTTCGAGCGGCTGACAGGTGAGGGCACGCGCGCGCTCGCCGACGGCGACCCCGCCAAGGCGGCCGTCGTCCTCGACGACGCCCTCGCCCTGTGGCACGGCCCCGCCCTCGCCGACCTGCCCGACCGCACCGCCGAGGCGGCCCGCTGGGAGGCCCGCCGCCTGGACGCCCTGCGCGCCCGCCACACCGCGGCGCTCGCCCTGGGCCACGCCGAGCAGTCGCTGCCCGAGCTGACCGGCCTGTGCGACGCGCACCCCCTCGACGAGCCTCTCCAGGCCCTGCGGCTGCGCGCGTTGCGCGACGCGGGCCGCACGGCGCAGGCGCTGGCCGCCTTCGAGGACGTACGACAACTCCTCGCGGACCGCCTGGGCGCGGACCCCGGGCCCGAACTGAGAGCCCTGCACGCCGAGTTGCTCCAGCCGGAGGAGCGGGACCGGGACGGGGGCGCGGAGGGGGCCGACCCGTGGGGGCGGCCGACTCGTTCACGCGCTCTCGGGAGCCGCAGGCCCGGGACGCCGGGCGCCGCCGCCCCGGCCGCCACGGATGCCGAGGCGCATGCCTTCACCCGTGCCGCGACGGAGGCGGAGGCGCGTGCGTTCACCCGTGCCGCCACGCAAGCCGGGGCGCAGGCCGTCCCCCCGGCCGCATCCGGAACCGGCGATCGTCACGCGGCCTTCGCCGCCCCTGCCGCATCCGGCGATCGCCCCGCGTCCTCCGCCCAGGTCGCCTCCGCCGCCGGTGAGCGGGCCGTCGGCTTCGCCGCCCCGCCCCCCGGCAACCTCCGTGCCCGTCTCACCTCCTTCGTCGGCCGGGAGGTCGACATCGAGACCATCCGGGGGGACCTGGGCTCGTCACGGCTCGTCACGCTGCTAGGCCCCGGCGGGGCCGGGAAGACGCGGCTGTCGCTGGAGGCCGCCGAGACCGTGCGGGACGTACGCGACGGCGTGTGGCTGGCCGAGCTCGCTCCGGTCGACGACCCGGAGGCCGTACCGGAAGCCGTGCTGACCGCGCTGGGGGCCCGGGAGACCGTGTTGTACGGCGCGGGGGCGGAGGCGATGCGGGCCGCCGCGAACGAGCGGCACGGCGACCCCGTGGAGCGCCTCGCCGAGCACTGCGGCCGGCGCCGCATGCTGATCGTCCTCGACAACTGCGAGCATGTCGTCGACGCCGCCGCGCGGCTCGTGGAGGAACTGCTGGAGCGCTGCCCCGGGCTGACCGTGCTGGCCACCAGCCGTGAACCCCTCGGTGTGCCGGGGGAGTTGCTGCGGCCCGTGGAGCCGCTGCCCGAACCCGTCGCGCTGCGCCTGCTCGCCGACCGGGGGGCCGCCGCGCGTCCCGGGTTCCGGGTGGCGGACGACCCCGAGGCCTGCGCCGAGATCTGCCGACGGCTCGACGGCCTGCCGCTCGCCATCGAACTCGCCGCCGCCCGGCTGCGGATGCTGACGCCACGGCAGATCGCCGACCGGCTCGACGACCGCTTCCGGCTGCTCACCTCCGGCAGCCGCACCGTCCTGCCCCGCCAGCAGACGCTGCGCGCGGTGGTCGACTGGTCCTGGGACCTGCTCGACGAGGAGGAACGGGACGTGCTGCGGCGGCTGTCCGTCTTCGCCGGCGGCTGCGACCTCGCCGCCGCCGAGGCCGTCTGCGGCCCATGGGCCCTCGACGTGCTCGGCTCCCTGGTCGACAAGTCCCTCGTGGTGGCGGCCCCTTCGGGCGAGGGCGGCATGCGCTACCGGCTGCTGGAGACCGTCGCCGAGTACGCCGGCGAGCGGCTCGACGAGGTGGGCCGGCGGCGCGAGACCGAGCGCGCGCACCTGACGTACTTCCGCGAACTCGCCCGCACCACCGACCCGTTGCTGCGCGGCCCCGGTCAGCTCGACGCCATCGCCCTGCTGGAACGCGAGTACGAGAACCTGCGCACGGCCCTGCGGCACGCCGTCAACGAACGCGACGAGCAGGAGGGTCTGTGCCTGATCCTCTCCCTCGCCTGGTACTGGCAGATGCGCGACGTGCGGATCGAGACCCGCAACTGGTGCGTCGAGGTCATGGCCCTGGGCCCCGACCCCTTCACCACCCCGGTCCGGCGCGCCGAACCGGTCTGGCAGCGCTGCACCGAGACCCCGCCGCCCTGGTCCGGCGAACTCCTCACCGAAGCCCGGCGCGGCGTCCACCTCGCCCATCTGGCCTGCATGGACACCGAGTTGGAGGCCTGGGACACCCCGGCGGCGAAGGAGAAGCTGCGCGTCATCACCGAGGTGTACCAGCCGGGCCTGCCGCAGACCTGCCGGGCACCGGGCATGCTCTGGTTCTACGCCGTGATGCTGAGCGGCAGCGTGGACATGCTGCCCGGCATCCTGGACGCCTGCGTGGAGACCTGCCGGGCCACCCCGGGCATGGAGTGGGACCTCGCGGCCACCCTGCAGATGCGGGCCAACCTCCTGGCCAACCGCAGCGACTGGGCGGGCGACGCGGCCCGCGACGCCGACGAGTCGCTGGAGATCTACCGGCGGATCGGTGACCTGTGGGGCACCGCCGAGGCGCTGTCCGCGCGCGGCGAGTCCCTGGAGCGCACCGGCGAGTACCGCCTGGCCGCCGCCGACTACGAGGCCGCGATCGAGCTCGCCCGGCGCCTCGGCGTCCGCTCCCACCGGGCCGCCCTCGGCGCCCGGCTGGGCAGCGCCCTGCTGGAGGCCGGCGACGCCGAGCGGGGCGAGCGGATCCTGCGCGAGGTGATCGCCAGCCGGGACGGCGCCGGCAACGAGGCGATGCCGGCCGCCCGGATGTTCCTCGCCGGACGCCTCGCCATGACGGGCAGGGTCGCCGAGGCGCGGGAGCAACTGCGGCTGCTGCGCGAGGAGTTCAAGGTCGCCCACTTCGTGGTCTTCGACGCCTTCATCCTCGGCTCGGAGGCCTGGGTGGAGGCGGTCGACGGCAACTACGACCTCTCCCTGGCCAAGACCCGGCAGACCTTGGAGCGGGCCGCCGACTCGCTGACCAAGGCCATCGCCCCGCACATGCACCCGCTCTACCTGGCCCTCGCCGCGATCGGCCTGGCCGAGACCGACGGCGGCCGCCGGGCCCGCGACGGCGCCCGCGTCCTCGGTGCCGCGAAGGCGTCCCTGCCGCCGCGCCACGCGGCGACGTCGCTGGAGCGCGAGGTGTACGAACGGGCCGAGCGGCACACCCGCGCCGCGCTCGGCGACGAGGCGTACGAGGCCGCACACGCCGAGGGCGGCGGCCTCTCCCTCGTGGAGGCCACCGCCCTGGTCTGAACCGTCCGGACGAACGTCAGTTCTTGGTACGGAACTTGTGGATCGCGTACGGTGCCGCGACCGCGGTGATCGCCACCGACCAGCCCAGCGTCACCCACAGGTCGTGCGCGACCGGTCCGCCGATCATCAGTCCACGCGCCGCGTCGGCGAGCGTGGACAGCGGGTTGTAGTCGGTGAAGGCCTGCAGCCAGCCCGGCATCGACTGGGTCGGCGCGAAGATCGAGGAGCCGAACTGCAGCGGGAACAGCACCAGGAAGCCCATGGCCTGCACGGACTGCGCGTTCTTCAGGACCACGCCCAGGGTGAGGAACACCCACATGATCGAGCAGGCGAACACCGCGGACAGACCGACGGCGGCGAACAGTCCGGCCCAGTGGTGGATGTCGAACCCGACGAGCAGGGCGACGATCATCAGCACGGTGGTCGCGAACAGCATCCGCACCAGTTCCACCGAGATCTTCGCGAAGAGCACCGAGCCGCGGCCGATGGGCAGGGACCGGAAGCGGTCCATGACACCGGAGTTGAAGTCCTGGCTGAAGCCGGTGCCGACGCCCTGGGACAGGGTCATGCTCATCATCGCGATCATGCCGGGGATGACGTACTGCACGTACCCGTCCTGACCGCCGCCCAGGGCCTGCCCGATGGAGCCGCCGAAGACGTACACGAACAGCAGGGTGAAGACGACGGGCATCAGCAGCGCGTCGAACATCGACTCGGGGTCCTGCTTGATCCACAGCAGGTTGCGGCGGATCAGGGCGCCGGTGTGGCGCAGGTGGCCGCGCAGCGTGATGCGGGCGTCGGCCACGGCGGCCGGAGCGGGGGCGGTGGCGGTGGCGGCGCTCATACGGCGACCTCCTCGCGGGTCTCGGCGGGCACGGTTTCCTGCGGGGCACTGGCACGGTGGCCGGTGAGGGACAGGAACACCTCGTCCAGGCTGGGCAGTTCGGTGGTGATGGAGGACAGGGTGATGCCCCGGGCGGTCACGGCCGCGACGACGGCGGTCAGCTGCTCGTCGCTGAGGATCGGCACGAGCACCGCGCCGCTCTCGGCGTCGACCGTGGTGGCGGCGAGCCCGGTGATGCCGAGCTCGTCGAGGGCGGCGGCCAGCGGGCGCAGCTGCAGCGGATCGGCGGGCCGCACCCGCAGGGCGCGCCCTCCGACCTTGGCCTTCAGTTCGTCGATGGCGCCGCCTGCGATGACCTTGCCCCGGTCGACCACGGTCAGCTCGGAGGCGAGCTGCTCGGCCTCCTCCATGTACTGGGTGGTCAGCAGGACGGTCACCCCGTCGCCGACCATGGCCTTGACCTCGTCCCACACCTCGTTGCGGGTGCGCGGGTCGAGACCGGTGGTCGGCTCGTCCAGGAACAGCACCTGGGGGCGCCCGATCATCGAGGCCGCGAGGTCGAGCCGCCGCCGCATGCCGCCGGAGTAGGTGCTAGCGGGCCGCTTGGCGGCGTCCGTCAGCGAGAACCGCTCCAGCAGCTCGTCGGCGCGGGCGCGGGCCTCCTTGCGGGGCAGGTCGAGCAGCCGCCCGATCATGTACAGGTTCTCCCAGCCCGGCAGCTTCTCGTCGACCGAGGCGTACTGCCCGGTGAGGCCGATCACCCGGCGCAGCTGCCGGGGCTGGCGCAGGACGTCGTAGCCGGCGACGGTAGCCTCGCCCGCGTCGGGGGAGAGCAGCGTGGAAAGTATCCGTACGAGGGTGGTCTTGCCGGCCCCGTTCGGCCCGAGCACACCCATCACGGTGCCCTCACGCACGTCCAGGTCGACGCCGTCCAGCGCCTTGGTCTCGCCGTAGTGCTTGACCATCCCCCGCACGGTGACGGCGTTGCCGCCGCCGCTGGAGTTCTTGTCGATTCGCGTCATGACAACGAAGGTTCCAGCCCCCACCGACAAACCACCGACAGCCCACCGACAGGGACCGACAGACCACCGACAGCGGCAAATCCAGCGCGTCCGGCGTTTGAGGACGAGGCCCGAAGGGCCGAAGGGGGGTCTGGGGGCGCAGCCCCCAGGGACGCGCACCCCCACAAAGCAGCCACAAAGCAGCAGCCCGCCGACGGGGGAAGATCGGCGGGCTGCTTTGGTGCCACAGTGGCTCTAGTGGACGCTGTGCTCCTCCAGCGGGAAGCCCCCGCCGACCACGTCCTGCGCGAACTCCTTCACCGCGTCGCCCATGACCTCACGCAGGTTCGCGTACTTCTTGACGAACTTCGGCACCCGGCCCGAGGTCAGGCCCAGCATGTCCGTCCACACCAGCACCTGCGCGTCCGTCTCCGGACCCGCGCCGATGCCGACGGTCGGGATGTGCAGCACGCGCGTGACCTCGGCCGCCAGCTCCGCCGGTACCAGCTCCAGCACCACGGCGAAGGCGCCGGCGTCCTGTACGGCCTTGGCGTCCCGCAGCAGCTGCTGGGCCGCCTCCTCGCCGCGCCCCTGGACGCGGTAGCCCATCGCGTTCACCGACTGCGGGGTCAGTCCGATGTGGGCCATCACCGGGATGCCGGACTTCACCAGCAGGCGGATCTGCTCGTGCGAGCGCTCGCCGCCCTCCAGCTTCACGGCGCCCACCCCGGCGTCCTTCACCAGCCGGGTCGCCGAGCGCAGCGCCTGCACCGGGCCCTCCTGGTAGGAGCCGAAGGGCAGGTCGCCCACGATCAGGGCGCGCCGGGTGCCGCGCACCACGGCGGCCGACAGCATGGTCATCTCGTCCATGGTGACGGGCACGGTCGTCTCGTACCCGAGGTGACAGTTGCCCGCCGAGTCGCCGACGAGGAGCACCGGGATGCCGGCCTCGTCGAAGACGGACGCGGTCATCGCGTCGTACGCGGTGAGCATGGGCCACTTCTCGCCCCGCTCCTTGGCGAGGGCGATGTCGCGGACCGTGATGCGGCGGGTGCCCTTCCCCCCGTACAGCGCCTTGCTGCCGTCGGAGGGGGTGTGCTGCGCAGTCTGGGCAGCCGAAAGCTGCGTCATGGCAACGGCTCCTTCGTCATCTCGAGGCGCCCTGACGGCGTCCCCGGATCACCCCCATGGTGGCACCTCGTGCCGGGCCCGGCCAAGAGGACCTGCGTCACGTGACAAAGATGGGTAAGGGCTGGGTAAAAACATTTTCGATACGGCACCGTCTCGTATCGGAATTGCTTACGGTAGGGACATGACCACTCCTGCCGTCCCAGCTCCTCGCATACCCGAAGCGGTGCACCGGCGCCGCTGGGCGATCCTCGGCGTGCTGATGCTGAGCCTGCTGATCGTCGTTCTGGACAACTCCATCCTGAACGTCGCCATCAAGACCATCTCCACTCCGGCCCCCACCGGCCTCGGCGCCACGCAGAGCGAGCTGGAGTGGGCGATCAACGCCTACACCCTCGTCTTCGCCGGCCTGCTGTTCACCGCGGGGCTCATCGGCGACCGGGTCGGCCGCAAGAAGGTGCTGCTCGGCGGGCTCGTCGTGTTCGGTATCGGCTCCGCCCTGGCCGCCGAGTCCGGCTCACCCGGGCAGCTCATCGCCTACCGCGCGCTGATGGCGCTGGGTGCCGCGTTCGTCATGCCGGCCACCCTCGCCGTCCTGATGAACGTCTTCGAGCGCGAGGAGCAGCCCAAGGCCATCGGCATCTGGGCCGGCGGTGTCGGCCTCGCCATCGCCATCGGCCCGATCACCGGCGGCGTGCTCCTGGACCACTTCTGGTGGGGCTCGGTCTTCCTGATCAACGTGCCGATCGTGCTCCTCGCCCTCGCGCTGATGGTCTGGCTGGTCCCCGACTCCCGCGACCCGAGGCCCGGCCGCGTCGACCCGGTCGGCGTGGTGCTGTCCGTCGTCGGCCTCGTCCTGCTCGTCTACGGCATCATCAAGGGCGGCGAGCTCGCCGACTTCACCGACCCGCAGGTGCTGGCCACCATCGGCGCCGGTGTCCTGGTCCTCGCCGCGTTCGTGGTGTTCGAAAAGCGCAGCGACCACCCGTCCCTGGACGTGTCCTACTTCAAGAACAAGGTGTTCTCGGCCGCCATGGCCGCCATCGCGCTGGTCTTCTTCGCGCTGATGGGCGTGACCTTCTTCTCGGTCTTCTACACCCAGAGCGTGCGCGGGTACTCGCCGCTGCAGTCCGGTCTGCTGATGCTGCCGCTGGCCGCCGCGCAGATGATCTTCGCGCCGCGGGCCCGGCTCGTCGTCGACCGGTTCGGCCACAAGGCCACGACCGGGGGCGGCCTGGTGCTGCTCGCGGGCATGCTGGCCGCGTTCGCCGGGTTCGAGGCGGACACCCCGATCTGGGTCCTGGAGGTCGTGTTCTTCCTCATGGGCACCGGCATGGCGCACGTCATGACGCCGACGTCCGTCGTCATCATGCAGGCCCTGCCGCGCGAGAAGGCCGGCTCCGCGTCCGCGCTGAGCAACACCTTCCGCCAGGTCGGCGGCGCCCTCGGCATCGCCGTCCTCGGCTCGGTGCTGTCGACGGCGTACCGCAACGGCATCGAGGGCAAGCTCTCCCTCCTGCCGGCCGGCCTCAGGGACGCGGCCGGCGAGTCCATCGAGGCCACGCTCGGCGTCGCCGCCAAGCTCGGCCCGCGCGGCAAGGGTCTCGTCGGCCCGGCCAACGACGCCTTCCTGCACGCCATGCACATCACCGCCCTGTGCGGCACGGTCGTCGCCCTGCTCGGCGCGGTGGTGGTCTTCCTGTTCCTGCCCGGCAAGCCGCCGGCCCGCCAGGAGGGCGAAGAGGAGCAGCAGTTGGTGTCGGCGGCGGAATAACACCTTCCGCGACACCGGGTGGCAGCGGGGAGAATCGCTCCAGTACGAGGAAGGGACGCAGAAGTGAGCCTTGCCGACAGCCCAGCCGCTTCCGGGGCACCCGCACGGGGGCGCCCCCGCAGCGAGGCGGTCGAACGCGCCGTCATAGAGGGCGTGCTCAAGCTCCTGGAGGACGGCGTGCCGCTCGCCGACCTCTCCATCGAGCGCATCGCCCGCACGGCCGGCGTCGGCAAGGCCACCATCTACCGCCGCTGGAGCGGCAAGGAGGAACTCTTCGTCGACGTCGTACGCGCCGCCGAGCCGCCGGACCCCGAACTGCCCGGCACCTCCATGCGCGACGACCTGGTGGCCCTGCTGGAGCCGCTGCGTCAGCGCGGTGTCATGACCCGCAGCTCGGCGCTGCTGCACAACGTGTTCGCCCAGATGAAGAGCAGCCCCAAGGTCTGGGCCGCCTACCACGCCTCCGTCGTCGCGCCGCGGCGCCGGATGCAGATCGAGATCCTGCGCCGCGGACAGCAGAGCGGCGAACTCCGCGAGGACGTCGACATCGACCTGCTGCACGACCTGTTCGTCGCCCCGATGCTGGTGCGCACCGTCATGCGCCCGCAGGCCGCGACGGAGCCCGACCTCTCCGAGGGCCTGTCGGAGCAGATCGTGGACACGCTCCTAGAAGGACTACGGCCCGTCAGTTCGCCGTCCGCGTAACCCGAATGTGCGCGTTGTGTCACAGAGCGCGCTTTCCGCCCGTGCACACGGAACCCGTGACGTCGGCCCCTTCGTCCCACTGCCCGTACGGCCGCCGCACGGCGGCAGGATCGACGCCGATCATCCCCTAGGGTCTTAGTAGGGCGTGTGTCGAAAGTCCCGCCTGCCCCGCGGTGTCTGGCACGCACGCTCGCGGCGTTGCCGAAACGCCCGAACAGCTCCGCTGTCAGGGCGCTCCGGCGCCTTGCGATCGCACGCGCCAGACACCGCGGGGGCCGCCCTTCGGGCGGACGACGGCACTTTCGACACACGCCCTCAGGGGCCTCCCCCTCCTCGGGGGACGAACGGTGTGCACGGCAGGCAGTGAGGCGACGCGGTATGGCGCAGCAGGCATACATGACGGAGACGGACAACGGCGGCTCGGGGCCCGAGCGTCGGGGAGCCCGGTTCCGGCGCCTGATGAACCGTCTGATCTCCGGCTGGCGCGGTGACCCGAGAATCTGGCGCCGGGGCATCGTCCTCGCGGCCCTCGCGGTGGTCCTGGCCCTGGTCATGCTGCTGCACGCGCGGGTCCCCAACACCATCGGCAACCTGGGCAGTCTCACCGAGACCTTCCTGCCCTGGCTGGGCCTGCTGGTCCCGGTCCTGTTCCTGCTCGCCGTGGTGCGCAGGTCGGCCACGGCCCTGATCGCGCTGATCCTTCCGGTCGCCGTGTGGCTGAACCTCTTCGGCGGCCTGCTCACCGACAAGACCGGCAGCGGCGGCGACCTCACCGTGGCCACGCACAACGTCAACGCCGACAACCCCGACCCGGCGGGCACCGCCCGTGACGTGGCCGCCTCCGGCGCGGACGTGCTGGCTTTGGAGGAGCTGAAGGCCTCGGTCGTCCCGGTCTACGAGAAGGCGCTGGCGCCGACCTACAAGTACCACTCCGTGCAGGGCACCGTCGGCCTGTGGAGCAAGTACCCGATGAGCGGTGTCAGGGCCGTCGACATCAAGCTGGGCTGGACGCGCGCGATGCGGGCCTCGGTCACCACCCCGCAGGGCCCGGTCGCCTTCTACGTCGCCCACATGCCGTCGGTCCGCGTGAAGCTGAAGGCAGGGTTCACCGCCCGCCAGCGGGACACCAGTGCCGACGCGCTGGGCGAGGCCATCGCCGACGAGAAGCTGCCGCGCAAGGTGCTGCTCGGCGACCTCAACGGCACCATGAACGACCGTTCCCTCAACGGCGTCACCTCCCAGATGCGCTCCACGCAGGGCGCGGCGGGCAACGGGTTCGGGTTCAGCTGGCCGGCCTCGTTCCCGATGGCGCGCATCGACCAGATCATGGTCAAGGGCGTCGAACCGGTGAGCTCGTGGACGCTGCCGGCGACGGGGAGCGACCACCTGCCGGTGGCGGCCCGTGTGAACCTGGACACCAGCTCGTAACCCTGCGGAATAGTGGGCCTGAGAGGCTTTGTTCCGCCAGTGAACATACACTGGCGGAACACACGTCCCTCTGACTTCCGATCTCGGAAAGGAACAGGCCCCTTCATGCCCCTGGCCCTGCTCGCTCTGGCCGTCGGCGCTTTCGGTATAGGCACCACAGAGTTCGTGATGATGGGCCTGCTGCCCGACGTCGCGACCGACCTGCACATCTCCATCCCCACCGCCGGTCACCTGGTCTCGGCGTACGCGCTGGGCGTGGTGATCGGCGCCCCGCTGCTCGCCGCGCTGACCGCGCGGATGTCCCGGCGCACGGTCCTGATCGGCCTGATGGCGCTGTTCGTGGCGGGCAACGCGCTCTCGGCGTTCGCCCCGGGCTACGACTCCCTGCTCGCGGCCCGCTTCCTCAGCGGCCTGCCGCACGGCGCCTTCTTCGGTGTGGGCGCGGTCGTCGCCACGAACATGGTCGCGCCCGAGCGCAAGGCCCGCTCCGTCTCGCTGATGTTCCTCGGCCTGACGGTCGCCAACATCGCGGGCGTGCCGGTCGCCACGCTCATGGGCCAGCACCTGGGATGGCGGGCCACCTTCCTCGGAGTCAGCACGATCGGCCTCGCGGCGATCGTCGCGCTGGCCCTGCTCATCCCGCACGATCACACGCAGGCACCGGCCGCCGGGCTGCGCCGCGAGCTGACCGCCCTCAGGTCCCTGCCGGTGTGGCTGGCCCTGGGCACCACGGTCGCCGGATTCGGCGCGCTGTTCTCCGCGTACAGCTACATCACCCCGATGCTCACGGATGCCGCCGGATACGCCGAGACCAGCGTCACCCTGCTCCTCGCCCTCTTCGGCGTCGGCGCGACCATCGGCAACCTGCTCGGCGGACGCCTGGCGGACCACGCCCTGCGCGGCACCCTCTTCGGCGGCCTGCTCGCCCTGGCGGCCGTCCTGGCCCTGTTCCCCCTGCTGATGTCCGCCCAGTGGAGCGCGGCCCTCGCGGTGACCCTGCTCGGAGCGGCCGCCTTCATCACCGGCTCCCCGCTCCAGCTGATGGTCATGGAGAAGGCGTCGGCGGCCCCGTCGCTCGCGTCCTCGGCCAACCAGGCCGCCTTCAACCTGGCGAACGCGGGCGGAGCCTGGATCGGCGGCGCCGCCCTGGCCGCGGGCTTCGGAGTCACGTCCCCGGCCCCGGCGGGCGCGATGCTGGCGGTGCTGGGGCTGGGGGTCGCGGGGGTGGCGTACGCGGTGGACCGCCGCGCGGTGCCGCAGCGTGACAGGGAGCGTCTCGTCGCCGTACATCTGCCGGAGGCGTCGGAGGTCCTGCACCGCTAGACGCCGTCGGGCATTCTCAGCCCGGCCGGCGTTCGAGGACGAGGCCCGAAGGGCCGACGGGGGGTCTGGGGGCGCAGCCCCCAGGGCCGAGCACCCCCACCGACCCGCACCGCACCGCCTACTCGGCCAACTCCTCGAACCGCTCCAGATCCCGCAGCCACGCCCGCGCCGAACTGTCGCTCGGCGCCCGCCAGTCACCCCGCGGCGACAGCGAACCGCCCGCCGACACCTTCGGACCGTTGGGCATCGCCGACCGCTTGAACTGCGCGAACCCGAAGAACCGCCGGCAGAACACCTCGAGCCACCGCCGGATCTCCGGCAGGTCGTAGGCGACCCGCTTGGCGTCGGGGAAGTTCGGCGGCCAGTCGCCGGCCTCCGGGTCGTGCCAGGCGTGCCAGGCCAGGAACGCGATCTTCGAGGGCCGGAAGCCGTAGCGCAGCACATGGAAGAGCGTGAAGTCGTGCAGCGCGTACGGCCCGATCTTCGACTCCGTCGACTGCATCTCCTCGCCCGGCACCAGCTCCGGGCTGATCTCGGTGTCGAGGATCGCGGCGAGCGTCTTGCCGGTCTCCTCGTCGAACTGGCCGCTGCTGATGACCCACCGGATCAGATGCTGGATCAGCGTCTTCGGCACACCGCCGTTGACGTTGTAGTGGCTCATCTGGTCGCCGACGCCGTACGTCGACCAGCCGAGGGCCAGCTCGGAGAGGTCACCGGTGCCGAGCACGATGCCGCCGCGCTGGTTGGCCAGCCGGAACAGGTAGTCGGTGCGCAGACCGGCCTGCACGTTCTCGAAGGTGACGTCGTACACCGGCTCGCCGGCGGCGAACGGGTGGTCCATCTCCCGCAGCATCAGCCGCGCGGTCGGCGTGATGTCGAGCTCGGCCGAGGTGACGCCGAGCGAGTTCATCAGCTTGTGGGCGTTGTCCTTGGTGTGGTCGCTGGTGGCGAACCCGGGCAGGGTCCAGGCCAGGATGTCGCTGCGCGGCCGGCCCGCGCGGTCCATCGCCCGGGCGGCGACGATCAGCGCGTGCGTGGAGTCCAGACCGCCGGACACCCCGATGACGACCTTCGGGCCGCCGATCGACACCAGGCGCTGCTGGAGGCCCGCGACCTGGATGTTGTACGCCTCGTAGCAGTCCAGGGCGAGCCGCTCGGCGTCGGCCGGCACGAACGGGAAGCGTTCGAGACGGCGCCTGAGGCCCAGGTCGCCCATGGGCGGCTCGAGTGCGAACGTCACCGTCCGAAAGTCGCCGGTGCGGCTCTGGTGGGTGCGCCGGTTCTCGTCGAACGTGCCCATCCGCAGCCGCTCCTGCCGCAGCAGGTCGAGGTCCACGTCGGCCACCGCGTACTCGTCGCCCAGCGGGAAGCGCTCGGTCTCGGCCAGCAGCACGCCGTTCTCGTAGACCATGGCCTGTCCGTCCCAGGACAGGTCGGTGGTCGACTCGCCGAGACCTGCCGCCGCGTAGACGTACGCGGCCAGACAGCGGGAGGACGCCGAGCGGCACAGCAGCTTGCGGTCCTCGGCGCGGCCCACCGTGATCGGGCTGCCCGAGAGGTTCAGCAGGACCGTCGCACCGGCCAGGGCCGCCTCCGCGCTGGGCGGCACCGGCACCCACATGTCCTCGCAGATCTCCGCGTGCAGCACCAGACCGGGCACGTCCTCGGCGGCGAACAGCAGGTCCACGCCGAACGGCACCGTCTCACCGCCGACCCGGATCGACCCGCCCCGCTCGTCGGCGCCGTCGCCGATCTGGCGGCGTTCGTAGAACTCGCGGTAGTTCGGCGGGTACGACTTGGGCACCACGCCCAGGACCCGGCCGCGGTGCACGATCACCGCGCAGTTGTAGACCCGGTTGCGGTGCCGCAGCGGGGCGCCGACGACCAGGACCGGCAGCAGCTCGGCCGAGCCGGCCACCACTTCCCGCAGCGCGCCCTCGACCTCGTCGAGCAGCGCGTCCTGCAGCAGCAGGTCCTCGATCGAGTAGCCGCACAGCACCATCTCCGGGAAGACGGCGACCGCGACACTCTCCTCGGCGCACCTGCGCGCATGGCGCAGGACCGCCTCGGCGTTGGCGGGCGGGTCGGTGATGACGGTGTGGCCCGTGCACGCGGCGACGCGTGCGAAGCCGTGCTGATAGATCGACCAGAAGTTCAACGGTGCTTCCTCGGGTGAAGGCGGAGTCGAGGCGGGCGCCCAGTGTAATCGTCAAAGCGACGCGATGGGGGGTGCGGGGGTGGCTCGCACCACTCCCCGCGCCCCCCGGGCGCCCCGCGTCCTCAGCTCTGGTACCCCACCACCGTCATCATTCCCGCCTCCGAGTGGTAGACGTTGTGGCAGTGGAGCATCCACAGGCCCGGGTTGTCGGCGTCGAAGTCGACCGTGAGCATGCCCCCGGGGAGCACCAGCGCCGTGTCCTTGCGCGGCCCGTCCTGCCCCTTGGCCAGGGCGAAGGTGTGGCCGTGCAGATGGATCGGGTGCCACATGGACGTCCGGTTGCGGAACTCCAGCCGGACCCGTTCCCCGGCGCGCACGGGGTGGCGCTGCGAGGCGTTGTAGGGCTTGCCGTCGAAGGCCCAGTCGTAGTGCGTCATCGTGCCGGTCAGCTGCAGCCTGATCGTCCGGTCCGGCGACCTCCGCTTCAGCGCCACCGACTCGTCCGCCGTGAGCTTGTGCGCGGCCAGGAGCCTTCCGTCGAGCTCCCGCGGGCTGGCCTCGGCGGTGGGTGCCGCGCCGCCGCCGGTGCGCAGGACGGCCATCGTGGACGCGTCCTTGCCCTCGGCCAGCGCGGTCAGCGGGAAGGTGCCGTCGCCGGCCGTCACCACCACGTCGTACCGCTCGCCCATGCCGATCAGCAGCGCGTCCCCCTTCGCGTGCCGCACCGGGTAGCCGTCGGTGTGCGTCACCGTCAGCTCGTGGCCGCCGAGGGCGACGCGGAAGGCGGTGTCCCCGCCGGCGTTGATGAAGCGGATGCGGATCCGGTCCCCGGGTCGGGCCCGGAAGACCGAAGGGGCCTTCGCCGTCCGCCCGTTGACGAGGTAGTACGGGTACGCCACGTCGCCGGGGTCGCCGCCCAGCTTGTCGCTGTGGGCGCCCGTCAGCCTCCTGGAGGGGCCGGAGTCCGATGACGTCGCACTCTCCGTCCGCATCGACATGCCGGACATGGAGCCGCCCATGTCCATGCCGCCCATCCCCCCGCGCAGTTCGTGGAGCACGGCGTTCGGGGTGGAGCCGTCCACCCCGTCGACCCAGTCGTCCAGCAGCACAACCCACTCCCTGTCGTACGACAGGGGCTCACGGGGGTCGTCGACGATCAGCGGGGCGTACAGTCCCCGGTCCAGCTGGACTCCGGCGTGCGGGTGGAACCAGTACGTGCCCGGATGCGGGACGGTGAAGCAGTAGTGGAACTCCGTGCCCGACGCGATCGGACGCTGGGTCAGGCCGGGGACGCCGTCCATGTCGTTGCGCAGGGCGATGCCGTGCCAGTGCAAGGAGGTGGTGTCCGGCAGGTGGTTGGCCAGGGTCAGGGCGAGGGTGTCGCCCGCGGTGACCCGGATCTCCTCGCCGGGCAGGTCACCGCCGTAGGACCAGGACCTGACCGTGCGCTCGCCGAGGTCCAGCCGGCTCTCGGCGGCGGTGAGGCGGACCTTGCGGACGGTGCCGCCGCTCGCGGCGCGCTTCTTCTCGGCTGCGGCCACCTCCTCGCCGTCCGGGACGACATAGCCCTTGGGGGCGCTCACGGCGGAGCCGCCCGGGATGGTGGTGCTCGCGACCGAGTCGGAGCAGGCGGCCAGGACTCCCGTCCCGGCGAGGGTGACGGACGCGCCGAGAACGGAGCGGCGTGTGGGAGTACGCATGATGTGCTGACACCTCGTCTGAAGGGTGCTGAAGATGGGCCGGACGCGTCTGCCGCTTCGGGGCGCTCCTCCATGAGGGCAGGCCGAAGCGGCTGGTGCGAGGCCTATATGCGCAGCACCGCCAGACCGTTGAACGACGGTCCGGCGGGAGGTGGGTCGGGCCACAAGGCCCGCAGCAGGCGGGCGGGCCGGGGTGGGGAGAGCGGCGCGGGCGGGCTGCTGCCGAACGCCGCCGCCAGCAGGACGACGAGCGTGAAGGCGCCGAGAACGGCCAGGCACACGGACCCGGGGTTCATGCCGCTCATGGCGGCGGATTCGGAACCCGCCACCGGCACGTGCGCCGACACGGGGAACGGCGCGGCCATCAGGTGACCGACGTGCGTCCCGACGGGTGACGGGGACCCCGAACCCTGCTCCGCGGGATGCCCCAGGGTGTGCATGGTCACGATGTCGAGGAGCAGCACGGCGAGCAGCAGCAGCCCGTACGTCCCGCCTCTCGATCCGGTCATGTGGGCACCCTACCCATGCGAACGCCCGCTCCCCGGAGGGAGCGGGCGCGGCTGCCGCTGGTGTCGCGTGGACCTCAGGGGCGCTTGTACGACTCCACGTAGCCGTTCGCGGGCGAGCCCACGCCGGTGACGTCGTCGTAGCCCTTGACCGCGGACAGCGAGCTGTCCTTGCCGAGGCTGCGGACCGAGGTGACCAGGCCGCCGGTGGCGTCGTAGCCGTTGGCGAAGTCCACGCGGGCCTCCGCCAGGCCGGAGCCCGTCGGGTTGTCGGTCACGTCGTGGTACACGCCCTTGCCGTAACGGGCGTAGATCTCCGGGTTGGCGAAGCCGATCGCCTTGCCGCCGCGTGCCTCCTGGGCCAGGGCCTGGACGGCCGCGATGACCGGGGCCGCGAGCGAGGTGCCGCCGATGCGGTACTCGTCGTAGGCCTGGGTCTTCCCGTCCGGCATGGTCTGGGTCTGGCCGACCAGGAAGCCGGTGTTCGGGTCGGCGATGGCCGCGATGTCCGGGACCACGCGGTTGCCCTCGGCGTTGTTGGCCGTGGCGAGCGCGTTCGGGACGACGCCCTTCTGGTAGTACGGCTCGGCGACCGTCTTGCTGGTGCCACCGCCCGCGCCCGAGGTGAAGGCGCCGGGGAAGTTGGTCCAGCTCTTGCCGTCGGCCGACAGCACGGCCTTCTCGGTGCCCCAGCCGGTTTCCCACTGGTAGTTGTTGCTCTTGCCCACCGCGAGCGAGGTACCGCCGACCGCCGTCACCCAGGCCGAGTTGGCCGGGGTGTCGACCTGCTTCACACCGGTGTTGGCGACCTCGTCGCCGTTGTCACCGGAGGAGAAGTAGAAGCCGATGCCCTCGACCGCGCCGAACTGGAACACCTGGTCGTAGGCGGCCGCGAGGTCCGGCGTCTGGTTGGCCTCGATGTCGCCCCACGAGTTGGACACGATGTCCGCGAGGTGGTTGTCGACCACCTTGCTCAGCGAGTCCAGCAGGTCGGAGTCCATGCACGAGGCCGAGCCCACGTAGGTGACGTCCGCGGCCGGCGCGACCGCGTGCACGGCCTCGACGTCCAGGGTCTCCTCGCCGTACCAGCCGGCGGCGGAGCAGTCCTTGGTGTTCGTGTACTTCGTGGGCAGCACCTGGTGCAGCTGACCCGTCGTCCACTTGGCGTCGCCGTGCTTCGTCGCGTACGTCTGCGCGTCGAGGGCGATGGTCGGCGAGGCGTAGGCGTCCGTGATGGCGACGCGGACGCCCTTGCCGGTGTAGCTGCCCGCGCCGTAGGCGGCGCGCAGCTGCTTGCCGGTGTAACCCTTGATGGCGTACGGGATCTTCGATCCGTACGCGTCGGGCAGCGTGCTCGCGATGTTCGAGCCGTAGTACGACGAGAACGGCCCGGAGTTGCGGAACACGGTCTCCGGCGGCGGCAGTTGGTCGTCGTGGCGCGACATGTGCGGGGCGTTGTCCAGGCCGGTGACGGTCAGGACGGCGCCCTTGAGGCTGTCCGGCACCGAGGCCGTCTTCGACGGCGCGCGGTAGGTCTTCGAGCCCTTGGTGAAGTTGTGCAGCTGCGTGCCGAACGCCTTCTCGGCGGCGGCCACGTCACCGGAGACGGAGACGTAGTGCCGCGTGACGCCGGTGACCTTCAGGCCGTTCGACGTCAGCCACGACTTGACCGCGGCCACCTGGGCCTTGGTCGCGCCGAAGCGGGTCTGCGCCTTCTTGGAGCTGAGGTACTTGCCGTAGAGCGGCGAGCTCGGGTCGGACACGGCCCTTGCGTAGGCCGCGAGGCCCGCCGCGTCCTTGCCGGCCAGATAGACCCGGAGGGAGAGCTGGGTGCCGTTGGAGGCATCGCCCTTGTCCGCCTTGGCCGTCGCCCACGCGGGCTTGGTGCCCACGAGCGCGTCCCTGGCCGGGTTGTCCGCAGCGTGCGCCGCGGGTATGCCGAGCGCCAACGCACCGGCGAGCATGGGCAGAGTTGCCGCCATGCTCGTGGCGCGAAGTCTGGCGCGGTTGGATCTCATGGAACCCCCTGCGATGCGGTTCTTCGCATGTGTGGTCGTCTCGTCGCGTGATCCGCGTAGACATCCCGCTCCGCGGCGGAGGCGCGGGCTGTGGATCAAGCGATGGGGGTCACTCTTTCGATGAACCGTTCATGCCAGGGGAAATCGCAGGCCAAGAGAACCTCAAAGAACCGTCATGAAGGGCGATTTGGTGCTTTCGTCCCCGTGGTGGCGAGGTCCGAATTGCTAGGAACGCGCTTTCGCGCCCCGCTCCTCGAGCATGTCCGCCATCAGCTGGATCTCCGACCGCTGTGCGTCGACCATGCCCTGCGCGAGCCGCTTCTCCACCCCGACCGTGCACTTGGCGACACAGCCCTCGGCCATGTGGACACCGCCCTTGTGATGGTCCGTCATGAGCTGCAGGTACAGCACCTCGGCCTGCTTGCCGCCGAGCGTCCGCAGCTTCTCCAGCTCGGTGTTGGTGGCCATCCCGGGCATCAGCGCGCCGTCCTTGCCGGACGCCATGTCACCCATGCCCATCCAGGTCATCGGCGGGTCCGCCGACACCTTCGGCAGCCCCCACAGGTCCAGCCAGCCCAGCAGCATGCCGCGCTGGTTGGCCTGCGTCTGGGCGATGTCGTAGGCGAGCCGCCGCACTTCCTCGTTCTTCGTGCGGTCCCGCACGATGTACGACATCTCGACGGCCTGCTGGTGGTGCACCGCCATGTCCCGGGCGAACCCGGCGTCCGCGGAGTCGGCGGACGGCGTACTCGGGCCGGAACCGTCGTCCTCGGCGACCGCGTAGGTGACCGCGCCGGCCGCGACGAGGACCGCGGCGGCGGCCCCCGTGATCCAGCCGATGTGCCGCTTCACGTCACATCGTCCCGCCGGTGCACGAGGCACCCGGCTCGGGCGTCTGCTTGCCCTGCACGTACGTCTCGAAGAACTTGGCGACCTTCGGGTCGCTCGCGCTCGTCACACCCAGCTGGTGCCCCCAGGCCGACAGCTCGATCGGCGAGGTCTGCTTCTCGTACGGGCTCATCAGCGTGTACGGCGTCTGCTTCACCTTCGCCGCGAGCGTGTCCACGTCCGCCTTCTTCGCCTTGCTCGTGTACGTCACCCACACGGCGCCGTGCTCGAGCGCGTGCACGGCGTTCTCGTCGTGCACGGCCTTGGTGTAGACGTCGCCGTTGCAGTTGAGCCACACCTGGTTGTGGTTGCCGCCGACCGGCGGGTGCATCGGGTAGTTCACCGTCCCGGTGACATGCGTGCGCGACAGCTTGCCCGTCCAGGTGCGCACGCCGTCCTTGCCGGTGACGAAGTGGCCGGAGTCCCCGGAGTTGCCGCCCTTGGCGTCGCTCGCGGTGTCCTTCTTGCCGTTGTCGCCGCTCTGCGACTTCACGACGAGGACGCCGCCGACGACCAGAGCGGCGACCACGACCACGCTCGCGCCGATGGTCAGAATCCGGTTGCGCCGCTCACGGGCCTGCTCGGCGCGCCGCATCTCCTCTATGCGCGCCCTGCGTGCCGCGCCGCTGCTCTTGTTGCCGGAAGCCATCGCGGGGTCCTTCTGGGAAATGGGACGGTCGGGTGACTGATCGTAGTGGGGCCGGGCGGTGATCTCGTAGACGGGTCACAGCCAACCGCTGCCGACCGATACCGACCACTGCCGACCGATAATTTGAACCGCGGATGCGCATTATCTACGCTGGTTCCATGCGGCTGCTGCGCTCCACCGACCTCGCCCTGCGCGTCCTGATGCGGCTCGCCGTCGCGGGCGACTCCAGCCCCACGACCCGCGAGGTCGCCGCCGGCGTGGACGTGCCCTACACCCACGCGGCGAAGGTCGTCGCCGAACTGCAGCACATGGGGCTGGTCGACGCCCGCCGCGGCCGGGGCGGCGGACTCTCCCTCACCGAGCGGGGCCGCACGGCGTCCGTGGGCGCCGTCGTCCGCGCCTTCGAGGGCGACGGCGACGTGGTCGACTGCGAGGGATCGACGCCCTGCCCACTCAACTCGGCCTGCCGCCTGCGCGGCGCGCTCCGCCGGGCCCAGGAGGCGTTCTTCGCCACCCTGGACCCACTGACCGTGAAGGACATCGTCGCGGAACCGACGGGGCCGTTGCTGCTGGGGATCTCGCGGGCGTCCTGAGCCGGGGCGCGCTTCCGCGTGCCCGGGCGGGGCGGGACTTTCGGGTGTTCCGAGCCGGATGGGGTTCCCGGGTGCCCGCGGCGGGCGCGGATCAGCAGAGTGTCCGGCATGGGCCCGGGCGCGTGTGGTGTCCGCTACCGGGCCGTGGCCCGTGCCGTGGACCGGGCCCGGTCGGCGGGTGTCCTGGATCGGGCCGTGCGCAGGCCCGGTCGTGCGCGGCTCAGGCCCGGCTCAGCCACAGGTCGGGGCCGAAGACCTCGTAGTGGATGTCGGACGCGGCGACGCCCTTCTCCAGCAGGCCGGCGCGTACCGCCCGCATGAAGGGCAGCGGTCCGCACAGGTACGCGCGCGTGCCCGCCGGGACGTCGACGGTGTCGAGGTCGACCAGGCCGGTGCGGGTGCCCGGCGTCGCGTCCTGCTCGTACCAGAAGTGCACGGCCGCGTCGGGGAGCTTTTCGGCGTAGGCCTCGTGGTTGGCGCGCAGGGCGTGGTCGGCGGGGGAGCGGTCGCCGTGGACGACCGTGACCGGGGCGCGGTGACCGGTCTCCGCGAGCCGCGCCAGCATGGCGACCATCGGGGTCACTCCGATGCCGGCGGAGGCGAGCAGCAGGGGCGTGTCGGCGGCGTCCTCGAGGACGAGGTCGCCGTACGGGGCGGACAGCTCCAGGACGTCGCCCTCGCGCACGCGCGCGTGGAGGTGGTTCGACACCTCGCCGTCGGGCGCGTCCCCGGCGTCCAGGACCCGCTTGACGCTGATCTGCCGGAGGGTCGAACCGGGCGCCCCGGACAGGCTGTACTGGCGTATCTGACGGGCGCCGTCAGGGAGCTCGGCGCGCACGGAGACGTACTGGCCGGCGCGGAAGTCGGCGACCGGCCCGCCGTCGGCCGGGCGCAGCCGGAAGGTGACGACGTCCGCGGTCTCGGCGACGCGCTCGACGACCTCCCAGTTCCGCCAGCCCGGTTCGCCGGACTCCTCGTACAGGCGCTTCTCGATCGCGACGAGGGCGTTCGCCATCAGCCAGTAGACCTCGTCCCAGGCGGCCGCGACCTCGGGAGTCACGGCCTCGCCGAGGACGCCGGCGATGGCGGCGAAGAGGTGCTCGTGGACCAGGGCGTACTGCTCCGGCGTGACCCCCAGGGAGGCGTGCTTGTGCGCGATGCGGGCCAGCATCGCGTCCGGACGCGACTCCGGGTGTTCCAGGAGGTGCGTCGCGAAGGCCGCGATCGAACCGGCGAGCGCCTGGCGCTGCGTGCCGGCCGCCTGGTTGCCGCGGTTGAACAGGTCGCGCAGCAGCTCGGGACGGGCGGTGAACAGGCCGGCGTAGAAGCGCTCGGTGATCTCGTCGAGGTGCGCGCCGACGGCGGGGAGTGTGGCGCGGACGGTGACGGCGGCTTGTTCGGACAGCATCGGGGCTCCTCTTGGTCGTCCGAGCCCGGTCCTGCGAACTCGGCTGATCGGAACCGTAGTTAAACTTGCATTTGAGATGCAAATTATCAGGGAGTGGCGTCGCTCACGGATGGAGGGGATCCGGGCGTTACGGATGTCGGTCCGAGCAGGCAAGATGGGCTGCGGAGCCGTACACCCGCCGTATGGGAGGCGTTCAGGCCGAGGCCGTCTCGACGATCAAGGTCGGCAACGCGCATGAAATGCTGTTGTGGTGTGATGCTCAGGTGCCCGACCGCCTCCTGCGGGACAGGGAGACAGGCGGCCTGACCAGCAAGGATGGGGAAGCGGAAGATGGACAAGCAGCAGGAGTTCGTGCTCCGGACCTTGGAGGAGCGGGACATCCGGTTCGTACGCCTGTGGTTCACGGACGTGCTGGGCTTCCTCAAGTCCGTGGCCGTGGCCCCGGCCGAGCTGGAACAGGCCTTCGACGAGGGCATCGGCTTCGACGGTTCGGCCATCGAGGGCTTCGCCCGCGTGTACGAGTCCGACATGATCGCCAAGCCGGACCCGTCCACCTTCCAGGTCCTGCCCTGGCGCGCCGAGGCCCCCGGCACCGCCCGCATGTTCTGCGACATCCTCATGCCGGACGGCTCCCCGTCCTTCGCCGACCCGCGCTACGTCCTCAAGCGTGCCCTCACGCGCGGCTCCGACCTGGGCTTCACCTTCTACACCCACCCCGAGATCGAGTTCTTCCTGCTGAAGGACCGCCCCCTCGACGGCACCCGCCCCACCCCCGCCGACAACTCCGGCTACTTCGACCACACCCCGCAGAACATCGGCATGGACTTCCGCCGCCAGGCGATCACCATGCTGGAGTCGATGGGCATCTCGGTCGAGTTCTCCCACCACGAGGGCGCCCCCGGCCAGCAGGAGATCGACCTCCGCTACGCCGACGCCCTCTCGACGGCCGACAACATCATGACCTTCCGCCTGGTCATGAAGCAGGTGGCGCTGGAGCAGGGCGTCCAGGCGACGTTCATGCCGAAGCCGTTCTCCGAGCACCCGGGCTCCGGGATGCACACCCACCTCTCCCTCTTCGAGGGCGACCGCAACGCGTTCTACGAGTCCGGCTCGGAGTACCAGCTCTCCAAGGTCGGCCGCTCCTTCATCGCGGGCCTGCTGCGTCACGCGGCGGAGATCTCGGCCGTCACCAACCAGTGGGTCAACTCCTACAAGCGCATCTGGGGCGGCTCCGAGCGCACCGCCGGCGCCGGCGGCGAGGCGCCCTCCTACATCTGCTGGGGTCACAACAACCGCAGCGCCCTGGTCCGCGTGCCCATGTACAAGCCCGGCAAGACCGGCTCCGCGCGCGTGGAGGTCCGCTCCATCGACTCCGGCGCCAACCCCTACCTCACCTACGCCGTCCTCCTGGCCGCCGGCCTCAAGGGCATCGAGGAGGGCTACGAACTCCCGCCGGGCGCCGAGGACGACGTCTGGGCCCTCTCCGACGCCGAGCGCCGCGCGATGGGCATCGAGCCGCTCCCGCAGAACCTGGGCGAGGCCCTGACCCTGATGGAACGCAGCGACCTGGTGGCCGAGACCCTGGGCGAGCACGTCTTCGACTTCTTCTTGCGCAACAAGCGCCAGGAGTGGGAGGAGTACCGCAGCGAGGTCACGGCGTTCGAACTGCGGAAGAACCTGCCGGTGCTGTAAGCGCGGATCGGTTCGTCGGGTGGGGCTGTCGGGCGTGGGCCGTCAGCCCCGCTCGCGCTTGTGGTGATCGTCGGGCGTTGAGAGCATGCCGTCCATGTCCAGTTCAGGGGTGACCGAACGCGACTTCGTGGTGCGGGAGTTCCGTGACTACGGGCGGGTCGAGATCCGGAGCGCGGTGGATCCCGTTTCCCTCCAGGCCGATCCCGCACGGAAGGCCGGCTTCAAGGCCGCTCTCGGTGCTGCTGTCCAGAGGGCCACGACGGGTGTGTTCACGCACGACGTCGAAGTGAACCTCGTGTGGCTCATCGAGGAGTCACGCCGCTACCAGACCCATCTGGTGGCGGACCTCGACAACGTCATGAAACCGATCCTCGACGCCGTCACCGGCGCCGACGGCATCATGATCGACGACAACCAGATCCAGTCGATCGACGCCTCTTGGATGACGCCGGCGGGGCAGACCGGCTTCGAGCTGAAGTTCACGGCGTTGATGAGAGACGACTACGTGTCGCGCGAGGGGCTTTCTTTCGTGGAGTTCAGCGCGGACCGCTGTTACCTGCTGCCGCGGATGGACAGGTCGGCTCAGGTGGCTCTGGTGAGCAGGTATCGCCAGGCGCTGGAGGGATACCGGCGGATGCTCGACGCGGGAATCGCGGAAGGCGTCGCACGGAACGTCCTTCCGCTGGTGCGGCCTTTTCCCCGTGCGCGGTTGGGGAGGTTCAAGGTCCTTCCCCACGCGGATTTCTGATCGCCGAAGGAACTAGCCCACGAACGCCGGTGACACCGCCGCGGTGCTGATGCGCCGCGGCTTTCCCGTGCCGTCCGCCGGGATCGTGTACAGGTCTGCGCCGTAGTCGCCGGGGAGGGCGTAGACCAGGGTGTGGGCGTCGCGCCAGACCGCCTGGTCGTCGACGCTGCGAGGCTCGGCCAGCGGGGTTTCCCGCATCGTGCGCAGGTCGAGGACGTACAGCCGCCAGGGGGCGTCCCTCGGCAGTCCCCGCACCCGTTTCTTGAAGGCGATCCGGGCGTCGTCGGGGGACAGGGACGGGCATTCGACATTGGTGTGGAGCGTGGTGACCGTGCGGGTGCGCAGGTCGCCTCTGACCAGGTAGGTCCGGCCCTGCGTCGCCATCGTCGCGTAGAACGTGCGGTCGTCCGACGCGAACGTCACCCCCCAGAAGTTCAGGTCCGCCGCGCGGTAGACATGGCCGTCCTTCACTACCCGGTAGGCCTCCAGGGACGGAGTCAGTTTCCCGGTGCGGACGTCCAGGATCGCCGCGCGGGTCGAGAAGTTCGTGCCGGCGTACGAGTCGCCGCCCACGAAGGCCGTCCACGCCGCGAAGTGGCCCGTCGGGGAGACGCGGGCGCGGGACGGGATGCCGGGGACGTCGTACCTCGCCCGCTCCTTCAGGTGCGCGTCGAGGACGACCGCCCGGTAGGTGTCGGAGACCGCGCCGTGCACCGCCTGCAGGCACACCCCGGTGCCCGAGGCGGCGTAGAAGCGCAGGCACTTGACGCCGGAGGCGGTGCGCGGGCCGGAGGGGCCGGTCGCCGGGACCGTCGTCAGCTCGTCGCGGTGCGGGCCCCACGCCAGGTTGCGGAAGACCATGCGGCCGGGGGTGGTCAGGGTGACGGTCCCCGAGGTCACCTGCGGGCCGCCGGGCTGGGCCCGGTCACGCCGGTCCGCGCGCGCCGAGGCGTGCAGGACCGAGGCCACGGCGACCGCCCCGAGCGCCGCCAGGGCCGCCAGCAGGACGAGGATGCGGTTGCGCAGGATCATGCGGGCCCCTTCCGGACGGCGGTCGGGCGCGGGAGGGCGAGCGGCGGGGGCGCGGCGGGGGTCACGCCGTCGCCTCGCGTGCCGTGGGGCGCAGAAAGGCCAGGGACACCGCCGTGCACAGCGCCGGCGCCGCCGTCGATGCCGGCGCGAGAACCGTGGGCGCGACCGCGGGGCGGCGCCGCCCGGCCAGTGCTGGGCCGGGCGGCGCCTTCCGCGGATGCCGGTGGGGGTCCCCCGCGCGGAGCGTCGTCGAGCGTCGCCCGGCTGTCCGCTACGTACACGTCAGGACGCCCAGATACCGGTGATGTCCGTCGCGGAGGCCGCGTTGCCCGCGTGCGTGGACAGGCCCTGGGTGTCCTCCAGGGTGCGCAGCAGGTCGTAGTGGTTGTACGTGGTGGACGACGACGAGCCCGCCGTCACCGGCTGGCCGTACAGGACCGTCGGGATGCGGTTGCCCGACAGCCGGTTGTCCTCGTCGAAGGTGACGACGAGCAGGCTGTTGTGGGTCTTGGCCCAGGTGGCGTAGCCGCCCAGGTTGTTCTTCAGCCAGGTGTCGCCGGTGGACACCGAGCAGTCGTGCATGTCGCTGCACAGGTTGGGGGTGACGAAGGAGATCTGCGGCAGCGTCGAGTAGTCCGTGGGGAACTGCGCGAACGTCTTGGCGCTGGACGTCGGCACGTTCTTGAAGCCGAACCAAGGGTCGTGCTTCTGGGCGTAGTTGCCGCTGCCGCACGTGGTCGAGCCCTGGCTGGGCAGCGACTCGTTGTAGCTGGCCCAGGTGCGGCCCGCCGCGAGGGCCTCCGAGGCGAGGTTGGCGGCCGAGGAGAAGCCCGGGGTGACGCAGCTGTCGTCGGTGACGCCCTGAGTGGAGCCGGAGAACAGGGCGTAGTAGTTCGGCTGGCTCGGGTGGGTGATCCCGTACGACTGGGTCAGGTTCGCACCACCGGTCTTCAACGAGTTGATGTACGGCGCGCTGGAGGAGCCGATGACCTGGCTGTAGGCGTGGTTCTCCATGACCACGACGACCACGTGGTCGGGGCTCGGCACGGCCGCCGCGGCCGCGGACGAGGAGCCGCCGAGACCGGTCCACAGACCGACGGCCGCGGCCGTGAAGGCGAGCGTGGACGCGAGTGCGGCGCGGCCGCGGCGGGCTCTCGGACGGGCAGGACTTGCGGTGCTGCCGGACACATCAACCTCCGGAGGGGGGAAGGGCGGGGCTGGCAGTGCGGACAGAGCATGCACACGCCAACATTCCCGCGCCCCACGGTGCCCAACCGGACGGATGAAGAGCGGGTGAACTACTGCCGCTCGGCGGCCTGCCGCGCCAGCACCTCGTGCAGTGGCTCGGTCGCCCGGCGCCGGTACTCCTGGATCGCCCATCCGTTGCCGTCCGGGTCCGTGAAGTACAGGAATGTCGCCCCGTCCTGGTCGGCGAACCGCTGCGGCTCGCTGACCTCCAGACCGCGCGCGGTCAGCTCCTCGTACGCGGCCTTCGCGTCCGCCACACAGAGCTGCATCCCGTGGTACGTACCAGGCTGCGGCATGCCGGTCGGCACCTGCAACCCGTCGACCAGCGCGATGGAACACCCCGAGCCGGGCGGGGTGAGCTGGACGATCCGCACCCCCTCCATCACCTCGCCGTCGAGGTCGACGTGGAAGCCGACCTTGTCCCGGTAGAACTCCTTGGCCCGGTCCACGTCGGAGACCGGCAGCATGATCACTTCAAGGCTCATGTCCATGGAAACGACTCCCTCGTCGTCGTACGGCTGCTCCTTGCCACCGCTCCTCACCGAAGCCGAAAACCGGGCGGGGCGCCACCGAATGCGTCCTGGCACCACCGAACAGGACGAAGGCGCAGGCTCCGCCCGGGCGCCCGTGTCAGTGCCTGCGGTTAGGCTCGGGCCAGTACGACCTTGATCCGAGGGGAGGCCGCGGATGACGGCGCCGGGGCGCAGGAGCAGTACCTTCACACGGCTGCTGCGGCACGGCTTCACCGATGCCTCGGCCGCCGAGCGGCTGCTGGACAGCGCCGAGCTGATGCCCGTGCGCAACGACCCGGTGCTCCTGGAGGCGCTGGGCGCCACCGCCGACCCGGACCAGGCGCTGCTCGGTCTCGTACGGCTGCTGGAGGCGCAGCCCGACCCCACCGCGCGCCGCGAGCTGCTCGACACCCTGATAGCGGCCAAGCCGCTGCGCGACCGCCTCCTCGGCGTGCTCGGCGCCTCCGCCGCGCTCGCCGACCACCTCGCCCGGCATCCCCGGGACTGGCACGCGCTGGTCACGTACGAGCCGCGCGACCTGCACCCGGGCGTGGAGGAGTTCGAGCGGGGCCTCGCCGAGGCCGGCGACCCGGTCTCCCTGCGGGTCGCCTACCGCCGCTGCCTGCTGTCCATCGCCGCCCGTGACGTCTGCGGCACCACGAACGTCGCCGAGACCGCCGCCGAGCTCGCCGACCTCGCCACCGCGACCCTGCGCGCCGCCCTCGCCCTCGCCCGAGCCGCCGCGCCCGAGGACGCGGCGCTGTGCCGGCTCGCGGTGATCGCGATGGGCAAGTGCGGCGGCCACGAGCTCAACTACGTCTCCGACGTGGACGTCATCTTCGTGGGCGAGGCGGCGGACGGCGCCGACGAGGGCAAGGCACTCAGGGCCGCCACCAAGCTGGCCTCGCACATGATGCGGGTCTGCTCGGAGACCACCGTCGAGGGCTCCATCTGGCCCGTCGACGCCAACCTCCGCCCCGAGGGCCGCAACGGCCCCCTCGTGCGCACCCTTTCCAGCCACCTCGCCTACTACCAGCGCTGGGCCAAGACCTGGGAGTTCCAGGCACTGCTCAAGGCCCGCCCGGTGGCCGGCGACATCGAACTCGGCGAGGAGTACGTCACCGCCCTCGAACCCCTCGTCTGGCAGGCCGCCGAGCGCGAGAACTTCGTCGTGGACGTGCAGAAGATGCGCCGCCGGGTCGTCGAGAACATCCCCGCCGCCGAGGTCGACCGCGAGCTGAAGCTCGGCCCGGGCGGCCTCAGGGACGTCGAATTCGCCGTCCAGCTGCTGCAGTTGGTGCACGGGCGGGCGGACGCGTCGCTGCGCAGCGGGACGACGCTGGACGCGCTGCAGGCGCTCGCCGCCGGCGGGTACGTGGGACGGCAGGACGCCGTGCAGCTCGACGACGCCTACCGGTTCCTGCGCTCCATGGAGCACCGCATCCAGCTGTACCGGCTGCGGCGCACACACCTCGTCCCCGAGGACGACGCCGACCTGCGCCGCATCGGCCGCTCCCTCGGCCTGCGCGTCGATCCCGTCGCCGAGCTGACCCGCGAATGGCGGCGGCACACGGCCGTCGTACGCCGCCTGCACGAGAAGCTCTTCTACCGACCGCTGCTCGACGCCGTGGCCCAACTCGCGCCCGGAGAGGCAAGGTTGAGCCCCGAGGCGGCGAGGGAGCGGCTGGTCGCGCTGGGCTACGCCGACCCGGCGGCCGCCCTGCGCCACCTGGAGGCGCTGGCGTCGGGGGTGACGCGCAAGGCCGCGATCCAGCGGACCCTGCTGCCGGTGCTGCTGGGCTGGTTCGCGGACTCCGCCGACCCGGACGCGGGCCTGCTCAACTTCCGCAAGGTGTCGGACGCGTTGGGCAAGACGCCCTGGTACCTGCGGCTGCTGCGGGACGAGGGCGCCGCCGCGGAGAACCTCGCGCGCGTGCTGTCCGCCGGCCGGCTCGCCCCCGATCTGCTGATGCGCGCACCCGAGGCGGTGGCGCTGCTCGGCGACGGCGACGGCGGAGGGCTGGAGCCGCGCGGCCGGGACCACCTGGAGCAGGAGATACTCGCCGCGGTCAGCCGAGCGGACGGCGCGGTCCAGGCGGTCACGGCAGCGCGTGGCGTACGGCGGCGGGAGCTGTTCCGCACGGCCGCCGCGGACATCGTGGGCTCGTACGGCACCGAGACGCACCCCGCCGAGGCCGATCAGGGCGCGCTGGTGGACCTGGTCGGCGCCGCGGTGTCCGACCTGACCGCGGCGACCATCGCGGGCACGCTGCGCGCGGTGGTGCGGGACGGCTGGGGCGAGGAGCTGCCGACCCGGTTCGCCGTCATCGGCATGGGCCGCTTCGGCGGCCACGAACTGGGCTACGGCTCCGACGCCGACGTCGTCTTCGTGCACGAGCCGCGCGAGGGCGTGGACGAGCGGGAGGCCGCCGACGCGGCGAACAAGGTGGTCTCCGAGATGCGGCGGCTGCTGCAGATCCCGAGCGCGGACCCGCCGCTGCTGATCGACGCGGACCTGCGGCCCGAGGGCAAGTCCGGCCCGCTCGTACGGACGCTGAAGTCGTACGAGGCGTACTACCGCCGCTGGTCGCTGGGGTGGGAGTCGCAGGCGCTGCTGCGGGCCGAACCGGTCGCCGGCGACGAGGTCCTCGGCCGCCGCTTCGTGGAGCTGATCGACCCGCTGCGGTACCCGGCGCGCGGGCTCGGGGACGAGGCCGTACGGGAGATCCGGCGGCTGAAGGCCCGGATGGAGGCCGAGCGGCTGCCGCGCGGCGCCGATCCCAAGCTGCACACCAAGCTCGGCCCCGGCGGCCTGTCCGACGTCGAGTGGACCGTGCAGCTGCTGCAGCTGCGGCACGGGCACGCGGAGCCGGGGCTGCGCACCACGCGGACGCGCGCGGCCCTCGCGGCGGCGCGTGCCGCCGAACTGATCTCGGCCGAGGACGCGGAGATCCTGGACGAGGCGTGGGTCCTGGCCACCCGCGTGCGCAACGCCGTGATGCTGGTACGCGGCCGGGCCGGGGACACCTTCCCGTCGGACGGCCGCGAGGTGGCCGCCGTGGGGCGCTACCTGGGCTACGGCGACGGAATGGTCGGCGACATGCTCGACGCCTACCGCCGCACGGCGCGCAGGGCACGGTCGGTGGTGGAGGAGCTGTTCTACGCGGGCTGAGCGCAGTTCCCCAGGGCGCTGCGCGGGCTGAGCGGATTCCCTCGGCTCGCCCCGGATCACCTGCCCAGCAGAGCCCGCGCGTGCCCGAGGAACCCCGCCAGCCCCACCTCGAAGGCCCGGTCCGCCCGCCCCTCGCCCACCGCCGCGAGCGCCTCCGCCAGCCGGGGCGTCGGAGTCCGCTCCGTCAGCTCCCACATCGTCTCCGGCGCCGCGAGGTCCAGCGCGGAGCCCAGGACCAGGTTCTCCAGTGCGATGATCAGCGGCATCACCTCACTCGTCGCGAATCCCGCCGCCAGCAGGAGGTTCACCGCGCGCTCGTACTGCTCCAGCACCCGGGGCGCCCGCACGGGTGAGGTCATCAGCAGCGGGATCGCCCTCGGGTGGGCGGCGAAGGCCGCGCGATAGGAGCGGGCCCAGGCCTCCAGCGCCGTGTCCCAGGGGACGAGGTCCAGCGTCCCGGGGTCGATCGCCTCGGCCACCCGCTCCCGCAGCAGCTCCACGATCCCGTCCCGGCCGTCCACATGGTGATACACCGAGCCGGTCTGCGCCCCCAGCCTCTTCGCGATCTGCGGCACGCTGAAGTCCCCCTGCTCGTCGACCAGTTGCAGAGCCGTCGTGGTGATGCGCTCGCGGTCGAGGAGCGGTGTGCGCGGCCGTCCCATGGTTGGCGGTCCCCCTTGAGGTCTTCCCGGATGCCCAGGAGGAGGCTACATTGCCGAAACCGAAAGCCTTTAGGTTTACGGTCCCGGGTGCCATCCTCCCGCCCGGGAGCCGTCTGCCGACCCGCACGTCCGGAATCCTCCCCGTCCGCCGCGCCCGAAGGGCTTGCCCATGTCCGTCACCACCCCCGAGGAGAGAACGCCGGCCGCCACGGCGACCCTCCGCTCCGGTTCCCTCGGCAGCGCCGACATCGCGTTCTTCGTGGTGTCCGCCGCCGCCCCGCTCACCGTCATGGCCGGCGTCGCCCCGCTCGCGATCCTGCTCGGCGGCATCGGCGCCCCGGCCGGCTACCTCATCGCCGGCATCACCCTCGCCGTCTTCGCCGTCGGCTTCACCACCATGAGCCGCCACGTGAAGAGCGGCGGCGCCTTCTACGCCTACATCACCCGGGGCCTCGGCCGCCCGGTCGGCATCGGCGCCGCCCTGCTCGCCCTGATCGGCTACAACGGCATGGAGATCGGCGTCTACGGCCTCCTCGCCTCCGCCACCAAGGACACCCTGCACGCCCTGTTCGGTACCGGCGTCCCCTGGCTGCCCATCTCCCTCGCCGGCCTGCTCCTCGTCGGCTACGGCGGCTTCCGCTCGATCGACTTCGGCGCCAAGGTGCTGGGCGTGCTGCTCCTCGCCGAGACCGGCATCCTGGTGCTCCTCGCGGGAGGGGTACTGGTCAAGGGCGGTGCGCACGGCCTGTCGGGCGCCTCCTTCGCGCCGGGGCACGTCATGGTCTCCGGTACCGCGGTCGTCCTGGCCTTCGCCTTCGCCGCGTTCACCGGCTTCGAGTCGACCGTCATCTACCGCCGCGAGGCCCGCGACCCCCACCGCACCATCCCGCGTGCCACCTACGTGGCCGTCGCCTTCCTCGGCCTCTTCTACGCCTTCGTCGTCTGGATCGTCATCCAGGCCTTCGGCGACGCCGACGTGATCGCCGCGGCCGCCAAGGACCCCGGCGGGCTGTTCTTCTCCGCCATCACCACCTACGTCGGCGGCTGGGCGGCCGACCTGATGCACGTCTTCATCGTCACCAGCGTCCTCGCCTCCCTCCTCGCCTTCCACAACGCGATCAACCGCTACGCCCTCGCCCTCGCCGAGGAGGGCGTCCTGCCGAAGTCGCTGGGCCGCGTCCACCCCCGCCACCGCTCCCCGTACGTCGCCGGGATCGCCCAGACCGCCCTCGGCGCGGCCGTCGTCGTCGCCTTCTGGGCGGTCGGCGCCGACCCCTACCAGCAACTCCTCCTGTGGGTGAACACCCCGGGAATGATCGGCCTGTTCCTGCTCCAACTGCTCGCCGCGATCGCCGTGCCCTGCTACTTCCGGCGGGTGAGCCACCAGGAGGGCGCCCTGCGCACGATCGTCGCGCCGGTGGTCGCCGCGGTGCTGCTCGCCACCGCGATAGGGCTCGTCATCACCCACATCAACCTGTTCACCGGCGCCTCGTCCACCGTCGACACCGTCCTGATCGTCACGGCCCCCGCCGTGTTCGTCACGGGCCTGGCCCTGGCCTGGTGGCTGCGCCGCGAACGGCCCGAGGTGTACCGGGACTTCGCCGCCGAGCCCGCCGAATAGCCGTACGAGAGAAGGAGTCCACCCCAGCCATGCTCGCCCCCGATCTGATCCTCACCGGCGCCGAGATCCGCACCCTCGACCCCGAACGCCCCTACGCCGGCGCCGTCGCCATACGTGACGGGGTGATCGCGGCGGTCGGCGACGAGGCGGACGTACCCGCCTGGCGCGGGCCCGGTACCGAGGTCGTGGCCCTGGAGAGGGCGCATCTCGTACCCGGGCTCGTGGACGCGCACAGCCATCCCGTGTGGGGGCTGGACATGGCCACCGGCGTGGACCTGTCGGGCGTGCGGGATCTGGCGGGGCTGCTGGCCGCACTCGCCGGGGCCGAGCGGATCGACGGGTGGGTCGTCGGATTCGGCCTCGACCACAACGCCTTCGAGGGGCGGCCGATCGACCGCGTGCTCGTGGAGGACACGATCGGCGCGGACACCCCCGCCTTCCTCCGCCTCTACGACGGCCACTCCGCCCTCGCGACCGGCGCCGCGCTGGCCGCGGCGGGCGTCACCGGGCCGCGGGTCTTCGCCCAGCGCTCGGAGGTGGTCTGCGACGCCTCCGGGCGGCCCACCGGGCACCTCGTCGAACACGCGGCGATGGACCTGCTCACCCAGGTCCTGCCCCGGCCCTCCTACGCGGCCCGCCGCGCCCGCCTGGTCGACCTGCTCACGGCGATGGCCGCGACCGGCCTGACCGGGGCGCACGTCATGGACGCGGGGGACATGGAGCTGGTCGGCTCGGTCGCCCGGGAGACGGTGCTGCCGGTGCGCCTGCGGTTCGCGCCCTGGTGCATGCCCGGAGCGGACGCGGCCGCGCTGGCGGAGCTCGTGGAGGTGCAGGGGCGCGGGGGCCGACACTGGCGGGTCGGCGGGGTGAAGTTCTTCATGGACGGCACCGTGGAGGGCGGCACCGCGTGGCTGGAGCACGCGGACTGCCACGGCCAGGGCACCGAGGCCTTCTGGCCGGACCCCGAGGCGTACGCGGCCGCCGTACGGCACCTGCACGCCGCCGGCGTCCGCACCGCCACCCACGCCATCGGGGACGCCGCCGTACGGCGCGTCCTGGACGTGGTGGCGGGGCTCGGCCCCGGCGCCCGGGGCCGGCACCGTATCGAGCACATCGAGACGGCGCCGGACGCGCTGCTGCCGCGGTTCGCCGAGTTGGGGGTGGCGGCGTCCATGCAACCGCCGCACACCGCGTACACCCGGGCCGACGGCACCGACGAGTGGTCCCGGCGCCTGGGCGCAACCCGCGCCGGGCACGCCTGGCGGCTGCGGGACCTGCGGGACGCGGGCGCGACGGTCGCCCTGGGCTCGGACTGGCCGATCGCCCACTACGACGTGCGGGCCGTCCTGGCGACGGCACGGGCGCCCAGGGGAGCGGCCGCCGCGCGGGTCGGCCTGACGGGTCTGGAGGCGCTGGAGGGCTGCACCACCCACGCGGCGCGGGCGGCGGGGGAGTCTCGGACGGCGGGGCGGATCGCCGTCGGCCACCGGGCCGACCTCACCGCCCTGGCCCTCGATGCCGTGAAGGCCCCGGCGGACGAGCTGGCCGAGGCCCCGGTACGACTGACGGTCACCGGCGGCCACGTGGTGCACCGAGGGGGCTGAACTAGGTCTTCGCCGGCAGTGGCCCGCTCTCCCTCGCCTTCTCCGGCACCGTCCTGGGCAGGGCGTACGGCAGCCTCCCGTACCACGCCCATGCCACCGCGTACCCGAACGCCAGGCAGAGCAGGCCGCCCACCGCGTCGAGCCAGAAGTGGTTCGCCGTCGCCACGATCACGATCAGGGTGGCCACCGGGTACAGCAGTCCCAGCACCCGCGCCCAGGGCACCCTGGCCAGCGCGAAGACGGTCAGTCCGCACCACAGGGACCAGCCGATGTGCATGGACGGCATCGCGGCGTACTGGTTGGACATGTGCTTGAGGTCGCCGGAGGCCATCGAACCCCAGGTCCGGTGGATCAGAACGGTGTCGAGGAAGTGGCTGCCGTTCATCAGACGCGGGGGTGCCAGCGGGTACAGGTAGTAGCCGACCAGGGCCACACCCGTCGTCGCGAACAGCACCAGCCGGGTCGCCGCGTAGCGGCCGGGATGACTGCGGAACAGCCACACGAGCACACTCAGCGTCACGATGAAGTGCAGTGTGGCGTAGTAGTAGTTCATGCCGACGATCAGCCAGGACACCGAGTTCACCGTGTGGTTGACCGACTGTTCCACGGCGATGCCCAGTTGGTGCTCGGTCTTCCAGATCCAGTCGGCGTTGCGCAGCGCCTTGCCGCGCTGCTCCGGGACCGCGTTGCGGACGATCGAGTACGTCCAGTAACTCACCGCGATCAGAAGGATCTCGAACCACAGACGGGGGCGGCGGGGGGTGCGCAGCCGGCCCAGGAGACGCGGGGTCGCGGGAGCCCCTTCCGCGGCCGTGGGGGAGTCCGGAACGGCCGCCTGCTCACGGTCTCCCAGACTGGTCACGGTCGAGTCACCCATGGGCACAGAGTCTGCCAGAAATGCCTTCCGCCACCGATCATCCCCCGGTTGGGTTCAGGTCGCACTTCCTACAACGCGCGGACTGCCGCGCCTACTCCCGGCGTACCGGCGAATCCCCCGGATTCTCCGCCCTAGGGACGATTGCGCTCCCCAGGGGCCGAAGCGGTCGAACCCCGTACCACCAGCTCCGGCATGAACACGAACTCACTGTGCGGCGCGGGCGTTCCGCCGATCTCCTCCAGCAACGTGCGCACCGCCGCCTGCCCCATGGCCGGCACCGGCTTGCGGATCGTGGTCAGCGGCGGGTCCGTGAAGGCGATCAGCGGGGAGTCGTCGAAGCCGACCACCGAGATGTCCTTCGGGACGTCCAGACCGCGCTGCCGCGCCGCGCGTATCGCGCCGAGCGCCATCATGTCGCTGGCGCACACGATCGCCGTGCAGTCACGGTTCATCAGCGCGGTGGCGGCGGCCTGACCACCCTCCAGGGTGTACAGCGAGTGCTGGACGAGGTCGTTCTCGATGGTCTCCGCGTTCAGGCCGAGCTGGTCCTGCATCGCGCGCACGAACCCCTCGATCTTGCGCTGGACGGGCACGAACCGCTTCGGGCCGAGGGCGAGACCGATGCGCGCGTGCCCCAGGGACGCCAGGTGCGTCACCGCCAGCGTCATCGCCGCGCGGTCGTCGGGGGAGATGAAGGGCGCCTGAACCTTGGGCGAGAAGCCGTCCACCAGGACGTACGGCACACCCTGCGCGCGCAGGCGCTCGTAGCGCTCCATGTCGGCGGTGGTGTCGGCGTGCAGCCCGGAGACGTAGATGATCCCGGCGACCCCCCGGTCGACGAGCATCTCGGTCAGCTCGTCCTCGGTCGAGCCGCCCGGCGTCTGCGTGGCCAGCACCGGGGTGTAGCCCTGGCGGGTCAGCGCCTGCCCGATCACCTGCGCCAGGGCCGGGAATATCGGGTTCTCCAGCTCAGGGGTTATCAGCCCCACCAGACCCTCGCTGCGTTGCCGCAGCCGCACGGGACGCTCGTAGCCGAGCACGTCCAGTGCGGCCAGCACGGACTGGCGGGTGGTGGCGGCGACGCCCGGCTTGCCGTTGAGGACGCGGCTGACGGTCGCTTCGCTCACCCCCGCCTGAGCAGCGATGTCGGCAAGCCGTGTGGTCACGGCACCGGACTGTACCGGCCGTATCGTCATCGCGGTCCCTCTGTTCTGGTCGGTGCCCCTTGTCCGCAAGGGGATGATTCCCGCGCTGGAGCCGGATGGCAAGGCCTTGCAGAGTCTTGCACAACCCGGCCACGTCCCGCTCGTGCCTGGAGAACAAGGGTCTCGCGACGGTCGACGGGGGGTCACAGCGGAGTAACTTCCGCATCCTCTTGCACTTTTTTGCTGCAAGGTCTTTCGCAACGCTTGCAACGCTGTTACGTTCCCTGACGCCCGGCCGCCGCAACGGCGCAGTCGGCAACACAGCGGGAACGGCGGACGGGGCCGCTCCCGCACCACACGGGCTTAACCCTCAAGGAGAACTCATGCGGCGTGGCATAGCGGCCACCGCGCTGGTGGCGTCCCTCGCCCTCGCGGCGACGGCCTGCGGCGGAAGCGACAGCGGCAGCGACAAGAGCAGCGGGCCGGTCACCATCACCTGGTGGGACACCTCCAACGCCACCAATGAGGCGCCGACGTACAAGGCCCTGGTCAAGCAGTTCGAGGCCGCCAACAAGGACATCAAGGTCAAGTACGTCAACGTCCCCTTCGACCAGGCGCAGAACAAGTTCGACACCGCCGCCGGTTCCAAGGGCGCCCCGGACATCCTGCGTTCCGAGGTCGGCTGGACCCCCGCCTTCGCCAAGAAGGGCTACTTCCTGCCGCTGGACGGCACCGACGCCCTCGCCGACAAGGACAAGTTCCAGTCCAGCCTGATCACGCAGGCCCAGTACCAGGGCAAGACCTACGGCGTGCCGCTGGTCACCGACACCCTCGCCCTCGTCTACAACAAGGCCCTGTTCAAGAAGGCCGGCATCACCGAGGCCCCCGAGACCTGGGACGAGCTGAAGGCCGACGCCGCCAAGGTCCAGGACAAGGCCAAGGTCGACGGCTACTGGGGCTCCACCCAGGCCTACTACGCCCAGAACTTCCTCTACGGCGAGGGCACCGACACCGTCGACGCCTCCGCCAAGAAGATCACCGTGAACTCGCCCGCCGCGAAGAAGGCCTACGGCACCTGGCTGAGCCTCTTCTCCGGCAAGGGCCTGCACAAGGCCGACACCACCGCCGACGCCTACGCCCACATCCAGGACGCGTTCGTCAACGGCAAGGTCGCCTCGATCATCCAGGGCCCCTGGGAGATCACGAACTTCTACAAGGGCTCGGCCTTCAAGGACAAGTCCAACCTCGGCATCGCCACCGTCCCGGCCGGCTCCACCGGCAAGGCGGGCGCCCCGACCGGCGGCCACAACCTGTCCGTCTACGCGGGCTCGGACTCGGCGCACCAGAAGGCGGCCCTGAAGTTCGTCAACTTCATGACCTCCGCCAAGTCGCAGACGGAGATCGCGCTGAAGAACTCCACGCTGCCGACCCGCGCCGACGCCTACACCTCCGAGGTCAAGGCCGACCCGGGCATCGCCGGCTACCAGGGCGTGCTGTCCGCCGCCCAGCCGCGGCCCGCGCTGCCCGAGTACAGCTCCCTGTGGGGTCCGCTGGACACCGAGCTGCCGAAGATCGCCGGTGGCAAGGAGTCCCTGGACAAGGGCCTGAGCAACGCCGAACTGGCCATCGCCAAGCTCGTGCCGGACTTCAGCAAGTAAATCCGAGCGGCCGCCGGATCCCCCTCCACAGGACGGAACCGGCGGCCACCGGTCTGCGCCCAGCCTCTTCTCAGTGCCGTAGAACTTCCAGAAGGTGTCGAACATGACAGTCGCCATCGACCGCGCCACCGGCAAACGCCGTGGCGAGCGCGGGCCGCGGCCCGGGCTGGGCCAGCGCCTCAAGCACAGCTACCAGAAGTACTGGTACGCGTACGCGATGATCACCCCGGTGGTGATCGTCCTCGGTGTCCTCGTGCTCTATCCCCTGGTGTACGGCCTCTACCTGACGCTCACGGACGCCAACAGCCTCAACACCGCGCGCACCATCGGCGTCAACCACATCGACGCCACCTACAAGTTCATCGGCCTGGACAACTACAAGGACATCCTGTTCGGCCCGCTGTCCTACGACCGCTTCTGGTCGCACTTCATCTGGACCGTCGTGTGGACCGCCCTGTGCGTCGCCCTGCACTACAGCATCGGCCTCGGCTTCGCGCTGCTGCTCAACCAGAAACTGCGCGGCCGCACCCTCTACCGGCTGCTGCTCATCGTGCCCTGGGCCGTGCCGACCTTCGTCACCGTCTTCGGCTGGCGGATCATGCTCTCCGACGGCGGCATCATCAACACCGCCCTGCACGCACTGCATCTGCCGCAGCCGTCCTGGCTGGAGGACACCTTCTGGCAGCGGTTCGCCGCCATCGCGGTCAACACCTGGTGCGGTGTGCCGTTCATGATGGTCTCGCTCCTCGGCGGCCTGCAGTCCATCGACGCCTCCCTGTACGAGGCGGCCGAGATGGACGGCGCGAGCGCCTGGCAGCGCTTCCGCTACGTCACCCTCCCGGGCCTGCGCTCGGTCAGCTCCACGGTCGTCCTGCTCGGCATCATCTGGACCTTCAACCAGTTCGCCGTGATCTTCCTGCTCTTCGGCCCCACCTCAGCCCCGGACGCCCAGATCCTCGTCACGTGGGCCTACTTCCTCGGCTTCGGACAGCAGCCGCGCGACTTCGCGCAGTCGGCCGCCTACGGCATCCTGCTGCTGGCCATCCTGATCGTCTTCACCTCGTTCTACCGCCGCTGGCTGAACCGCAATGAGCAGCAGCTCGCGATCTGAGGCAGGAGTTCCCATGAGTACGACCACTGTCCAGACCTCGTCCGCGGCGACCGACGACCGTCCGGCGCCGGCGGCCCCCGGCAAGATCCGCGGGCGCGGCGAGCGCAGCCTCGGCGCCTCGCTCGCCTCCCATGGCATCCTGATCGCCGGAAGCGTCGTCGCGCTCTTCCCGATCGCCTGGCTCGTCTTCCTCTCCCTCGGCCCGGACAAGGACGACTACCTCCACCCGGGTGGCATCTGGAAGAAGATGTCGCTCGACAACTACTCGTTCGTCCTGAACCACACGAGCTTCTTCGACTGGCTGAAGAGCTCCCTGATCGTCTCGCTCGGCACCACCGTGCTCGGCGTCCTGGTCGCCGCCACCACCGGATACGCGGTCTCCCGCATGCGTTTCCCGGGCTACCGCAAGTTCATGTGGGTGCTCCTGCTCACCCAGATGTTCCCGGTGGCCGTGCTCATGGTGCCGATGTACCAGATCCTGGGCGACCTGGGACTCATCGACAGCTACCTCGGTCTCGTCCTCGTCTACTGCTCGACGGCGGTGCCGTACTGCGCCTGGCTGCTCAAGGGCTACTTCGACACCATCCCGTTCGAGATCGACGAGGCCGGCCGCGTCGACGGGCTCAGCCCCTTCGGCACCTTCGCCCGGCTGATCCTGCCGCTCGCCAAGCCGGGCCTGGCGGTCGCCGCCTTCTACAGCTTCATCACCGCCTTCGGCGAGGTCGCCTTCGCCACCACGTTCATGCTGGACGACCAGAAGTACACGCTCGCCGTCGGTCTGCAGACCTTCATCAGCGAGCACGACGCCCAGCGCAACCTGATGGCCGCGACCGCGGTACTGATCGCCATACCGGTCTCCGCGTTCTTCTACCTCGTGCAGAAGAACCTGGTGACCGGCCTCACCGCGGGCGGCACCAAGGGCTGACGCCCTGGGGACAGGACCCGAGGCGGTCGCGGTCGCCATCCGACCCCGCTGCGACCGCGGCCGCCTCGTCGCCCGACCCGCCGCCGTTCCGCACCACAGCCCATGACCCCACCCCAGTCACGTATCAAGGACGCCATGAGCCAGCAGCACACTGCCGCCGACCCGGCCCCGACCTCCGCCGTTGCCACCGTCGCCAAGCGCCGGGACTGGTGGCGCGACGCGGTGATCTACCAGGTCTACCCGCGCAGCTTCGCCGACAGCAACGGCGACGGCATGGGCGACCTGGAAGGCGTACGCTCCCGACTCCCGTACCTGCGCGACCTCGGCGTGGACGCCGTGTGGCTGAGCCCCTTCTACGCCTCCCCGCAGGCCGACGCCGGCTACGACGTGGCCGACTACCGCGCCGTGGACCCGATGTTCGGCAACCTCCTGGACGCCGACGCGCTGATCCGCGACGCCCGCGAGCTGGGCCTGCGGATCATCGTCGACCTGGTCCCCAACCACTCCTCCGACCAGCACGAGTGGTTCAAGCGGGCCCTGCGCGAGGGCCCCGGCTCCCCGCTGCGGGAGCGCTACCACTTCCGCCCCGGCAAGGGCGCCGACGGCGAACTCCCGCCCAACGACTGGGAGTCCATCTTCGGCGGCCCGGCATGGACCCGCGTCACCGAGCCCGACGGCACCCCCGGCGAGTGGTACCTGCACCTCTTCGCCCCCGAGCAGCCCGACTTCAACTGGGAGCACCCGGCGGTCGGCGACGAGTTCCGCTCCATCCTGCGGTTCTGGCTCGACATGGGCGTCGACGGCTTCCGCATCGACGTCGCGCACGGCCTGGTCAAGGCCGCGGGCCTGCCCGACCTCGGCGCCCACGACCAGCTGAAGCTGCTGGGCAACGATGTCATGCCGTTCTTCGACCAGGACGGCGTGCACGAGATCTACCGCCAGTGGCGGCTCATCCTCGACGAGTACAGCGGAAAGGGAGAGGGGCCCGAAGGGCCTTCCGCAGAAGGGCGGGGGCGGGAGACGGGCGGGCGCATCTTCGTCGCCGAGGCCTGGACGCCGACCGTCGAGCGCACCGCCAACTACGTCCGCCCGGACGAGCTCCACCAGGCCTTCAACTTCCAGTACCTGTCCACCGCCTGGGACGCGGCCGAGCTCCGCGAGGTCATCGACCGCACCCTGGAGGCGATGCGGCCGGTGGGCGCCCCGTCCACCTGGGTGCTGTCCAACCACGACGTCACCCGGCACGCCACCCGCTTCGCCAACCCGCCCGGCCTCGGCACCCAGATCCGGCTGGCCGGCGACCGCGAACTCGGCCTGCGCCGGGCCAGGGCCGCGACCCTGCTGATGCTGGCGCTGCCCGGATCGGCGTACGTCTACCAGGGCGAGGAACTCGGCCTCCCGGACGTCGTCGACCTCCCGGACGAGGTCCGCCAGGACCCCGCGTACTTCCGTGGCGCGGGCCAGGACGGCTTCCGCGACGGCTGCCGGGTCCCGATCCCGTGGACGCGGGAGGGTTCCTCGTACGGCTTCGGCAGCGGCGGCAGCTGGCTCCCGCAGCCGGCGGGCTGGGGCGACCTGAGCGTGGAGGCCCAGACGGGCACCCCCGGCTCCACCCTGGAGCTCTACCGCGCCGCCCTCGCCATCCGCAGCGCCCACCCCGACCTCGGCGCGGGCGACTCGGTGGAGTGGCTGCGGGCCCCCGAGGGCGTACTCGCCTTCCGGCGCGGCGAGTTCGTGTGCGTCGCCAACACGACCGGCGAGTCGATCACCACCCCGGCCTACGGCCGCGTCCTCCTCACCAGCGGAGAGGTGACGGAGGCGGACGGCGAGACGAAGGTCCCGTCGGACACGACGGTGTGGTTCACAACGCCCTGACGCCCCTTACCCCCAGAGGCCTGCCACCCCACCCTCGGGCGGCAGGCCTCTGCCATGCTCGCCCTCATGTCCGCCACTTCCGAGGCCACTTGGTGGCCCTGCTCTCTCACGACCCGACGCCTGCTGCTGCGCCCCGTCGAGCCGGGCGACGTCGCCGCACACGCCCGTCTCTGGGCCGACGACGAGGTGCGCCGCTACCTGGGCGGACCGGTCGACGCGGAGGTGGTCCGGGCCCGTGAGCGGCTGTGCGTGGGCGTGCCGGGCCTGCTGAGCGTCGTGCTCCGGGCGGACGACCGGATGGTGGGCTCGATGCTGGTGGAGCCGGACGCCCGGGACGGTCGCACCGAGCTCTCCTACCAACTGCTGCCCGAACACTGGCACCACGGCTACGCACGCGAGGCCGTCACGGCCGTCGTCGACTGGGCTCAAGCCGCTGTGCCGGGGCGGGACCTGGTCGCCGTGACACAGGAGGCCAACGCGCGTTCGCGTCGGCTTCTCGAGGACCTGGGCGCGGTCCTCGTCGAGCGGTTCGTGCAGTTCGGCAGCCCGCAGGGGCTGTATCGGCTGCCCGCTCCCACGCGCTGAAATTTCTTGCATCAACTTCACACCGCACGCTGCCTTTTCAGGTGGCGGGCATTTAACATCTCCGTCATCGCAAGTTGGTTGAAAGCTTGCAGCAAAAACCTTCAACGGTGAAGGAACCCCACATGGCACCGCGCAGAATCCTTTCCACGGCCGTCGCCCTCTCCACGGCGGCCCTTGTCATGACCACGTCCAGCGCTCAGGCCTCCCCGCCCGGCACCAAGGACGTCACCGCCGTCCTCTTCGAGTGGAACTTCGCCTCCGTCGCCAAGGAGTGCACCAGTACCCTCGGCCCCGCGGGGTACGGCTACGTCCAGGTCTCCCCGCCCGCCGAGCACATACAGGGCTCGCAGTGGTGGACCTCGTACCAGCCGGTGAGCTACAAGATCGCCGGCCGGCTCGGTGACGCCACCGCCTTCAAGAACATGATCAACACCTGTCACGCGGCCGGCGTGAAGGTCGTCGTCGACACCGTCGTCAACCACATGTCCGCGGGCAGCGGCACCGGGACCGGCGGATCGTCGTACACGAAGTACAACTACCCCGGGCTGTACTCCTCCTACGACTTCGACGACTGCACCTCCCAGGTCTCCAACTACCAGGACCGCTGGAACGTCCAGCACTGCGAACTCGTGGGCCTGGCCGACCTGGACACGGGGGAGGAGTACGTACGCGCCACCATCGCCGGCTACATGAACTCCCTCCTCGGCTACGGTGTCGACGGCTTCCGCATCGACGGCGCCAAGCACATCGACGCCGCCGACCTCGCCAACATCAAGTCCCGCCTGACCAACCCGAACGCCTACTGGAAGCAGGAGGTCATCTACGGCGCCGGCGAGGCCGTCCAGCCCACCGAGTACACCGGCAACGGGGACGTCCAGGAGTTCCGCTACGCCTACGACCTCAAGCGGGTCTTCAACAACGAGAACCTCGCCTACCTGAAGAACTACGGCGAGGGCTGGGGGTACATGAGCAGCTCGGTGGCGGGCGTCTTCGTGGACAACCACGACACCGAGCGCAACGGCTCGACCCTGAACTACAAGGACGGCGCCAACTACACCCTCGCCAACGTCTTCATGCTCGCCTGGCCCTACGGCGCCCCGGACATCAACTCCGGCTACGAGTGGTCGGACGCCGACGCCGGGCCGCCCAACGGCGGCCAGGTGAACGCCTGCTGGCAGGACGGCTGGAAGTGCCAGCACGCCTGGCCCGAGATCATGCGCATGGTCGCCTTCCGCAACGCCACCCGCGGCCAGGCCGTCACCAACTGGTGGGACGACGGCAACGACGCCATCGCCTTCGGGCGCGGCACCAAGGGCTTCGTGGCCATCAACCACGAGTCCGGCTCACTGAGCCGCACGTACCAGACCTCGCTGCCCGCCGGGACGTACTGCAACGTGCAGAACAACACGAGCGTGACGGTCAACTCCAGCGGACAGTTCACGGCGACGCTGGGCTCGAACACGGCCCTGGCGATCTATGCGGGCAAGTCGACCTGCTGACCCTCCGGCACGGCACGACGGACGACCGTCGCGGTCAGCGGGGGCGCGCTGACCGCGACGGTTCCGGCGAGGTCATGGGTGACCTGCACCCTCAGGGGGTGACCTCTCACTTCCAGGTGTCGCCGGTGGAGTACCCGGACGAACTGCCCGTCGTGTACGAGCGGTTCGTCCCGGACTCCCAGGTGACGTTCCCGGAGCCGTCCTTCTTGATGTACTTGTACGTGAAGGCCGTGCTCTTGGGCACGATCACCAGCTTGCTCCACGTCGGGTACGACTCCGACGACAGCGGGATCGCGTCGGCGGTGTTCCAGGAGCCGAGGGAGGCGACGGAGCCGACGACGTAGACGTCGGTGCCCCAGTCGGTCGTCGCGTACTCGTTGAAGGTGACGTCGGTGGCGTCCGCGTCGGCCACGTTCCAGGAGTTGTTCAGGGAGATCGCCGATGCCGCGGTCGTGGCCGACCGGTTGGCGTTGGACTCCCAGGTGACGTTCCCGGCCGCGTCCTTCTTGATGTACTTGAAGGTGAACGACGTGTTGATCGGCACGCTCACCTCGCCCGACCAGAGCGGGTAACCGGACGACGACAGCTTGACAGCCTTCGAGGTGTCCCAGCCGCCGAGCGCCGCGATCGAGCCGACGACGTAGACGTCGGTGCCGCTGGTCGTGGGGGCGTACTCCTTGAAGGTCGCGCTGACCGTCGAGCCGGTGGAGCCGGAGCCGCCGCCCGTGTCACCGCAGCCCACCGTGCAGGTGTAGGAGGCGTTGTAGAAGGCGACCGCGCTCTTGGCGGGGACGGTGATCGAGGCACTGCCGCCGGAGACGGTGACCTTGGTCGCGCCGCCGTCGACGACGTTGCTGTAGGTGCCGTCGGCCATGCCGGTGGTGAAGGTGTAAGTTGCGGACGAGGAACCGTTGTTGAGGGCGAAGAAGCCCGCGCCCGAGCGGCCGAAGCCGATCACGTTCGAGGACTTGGTCTGCCAGTCGGAGACCGCCGCAGCGTCCACCGCGTTGTGCCAGGCCACCATGCCGACGACGCCCGTGTCACGGTCGAGGCAGTACCAGGAGCCGTTCGAGCAGTCGGTAGTGGTCACGAAGCCGGAGGAGTTGGGCGGGGCCTGGTCGCTCTGCGTCCACTCCCAGCTCGCGTAGACCGTGGGGGTCGACCACCTGTAGGCGAGCTGGAAGAGGTTGGCGAGCTTGTAGGTGTCGCCGTCCTTGTACGACATGTGCAGGCCGTTGCGCTCGGTGTCGTGGTTGGTCACGAAGGACACCGAGTTGGCCGCGGGGAGGATGCCGCTGCTCGCCAGCGAGGACAGGTCGCTGACGTTGCCCTGGAATGCCGACTTCATCCTGCTCGCGTAGGTGAAGTCCAGGACGTCGCCGGAGGCGTAGTAGTCCGAGGGCTGCGGGGTGGAGCCCGGGTAGATCTCCTGGAAGACGTACGGCGCCGAACCGGACGTCGTGTTCGTCAGCTTGGACTCGATGGCCGCCATGTCGGCCTCGGGGATGTGCTTGGCCGCGTCCACCCGGAAGCCGTCGACACCGAGGGCGAGCTGTGAGTTGAGGTAGTCGGCTATGCCGGCACGGACCGTGTCGGAGCCGGTCCTGAGGTCGGGCAGGCCGAGCAGTTCGCAGTTCTGGACCTGGGTGAGGTTGGAGTAGTCCTTGATGGTGAGGTCGGAGGTGGGGCAGTCCGAGGAGTCGTGGTAGTCGGTGCGGTTCCACTCCGGGGTGTCGTACCTGTTGGTGACGGTGGTGCCGTTGTAGCCGGTGCCGGTCTGGGCGGCGGTGTGGTTGATCACCGCGTCCGTGTAGACCTTGACGCCGGCCGTGTGGCAGGCGCTGATCATCGAGGCGAACTTCGCCCGCGAGCCGAAGCGGCTGTTGAGGTCGTAGGAGTAGGGCTGGTAGACGTCCCACCAGTAGTACGAGGACTGCTTGAGGGACTCGGCGGGCGGGGCCACCTGGACCGCGCCGTAGCCGGCCGGGCCCAGTACGTTCGTGCACTCCGAGGCGATGGAGTCCCAGTTCCATTCCCAGAGGTTGGCGATGACGTCGCCCTTGGCGGTGGTGTCGGCGTGCGCGTCGGCGGCGGGCAGGGCGACGGCGCCCGCGAGGGCCAGCGTGCCGGCGGCGACGGCCGTGGCCGTGCGCCGGAGGACACCCGGGGGTCGGTGTCTGCTCATGTGCGGCTCCGTTGAGGGGGTGTTGGGGTTTCAACCAGTGGTGAGCGTGGGGGAGTTGAGAAGGGCACGTCAAGGTTGTGGTTGAAACTTCTTGCTGTGAATTTCAAGCCTCTTGCTGTAAACCTTTCGTCGGCGGTACGGTCACGCGGGGTCGGACCCACCAGAGCCGTCATCGCAAGGAGTTTCCGCCTGTGATACCGAGAGCGAGACGGGTCGCGGCCGTCACTGTCGTGGCTGTTGCCGCCGCCCTGATCCAGCCACTGGCCGCGCAGGCGGCCTCCCCGCCGTCACCGCCGTCGGACGCGAAACTCGCCGCCGAGCCCGCTCGGCACGACGACACCCGCGAGCAGTTCTACTTCGTCATGCCGGACCGTTTCGCCAACGGGGACACCGGCAACGACAAGGGCGGTCTGACGGGCTCACGGCTGAGCACCGGCTACGACCCCACCGACAAGGGCTTCTACCAGGGCGGTGACCTCAAGGGCCTGGCGAAGAAGCTGGACTACATCAAGGGCCTGGGCACCACCGCCATCTGGATGGCCCCGATCTTCAAGAACCAGCCCGTGCAGGGCACCGGATCCAACGCTTCGGCCGGCTACCACGGCTACTGGATCACCGACTTCACCAAGGTCGACCCGCACTTCGGCACCAACAAGGACCTCGCGAGCCTCATCTCCAAGGCGCACGCCAAGGGCATGAAGGTCTTCTTCGACGTCATCACCAACCACACCGCCGACGTCGTCGACTACGAGGGCAAGTCCTACGACTACCTCTCCAAGGGCGCCTTCCCCTACCTCACCAAGGACGGGCGGCCCTTCGACGACGCCGACTACGCGGACGGCACGAAGAAGTTCCCGGCCGTCGACACCGACTCCTTCCCGCGGACGCCGACCGTGCCCGCCGGGAAGAAGAACATCAAGGTCCCGTCGTGGCTCAACGACCCGACGATGTACCACAACCGCGGCGACTCCACCTACGCGGGCGAGAACGCCACCTACGGCGACTTCTCCGGCCTCGACGACCTGTGGACCGAGCGTCCCGAGGTCGTCAGCGGCATGGAGAAGATCTACGAGCGCTGGGTCAGGGACTTCGGCGTCGACGGCTTCCGCATCGACACCGTGAAGCACGTGAACACGGAGTTCTGGACGCAGTGGGCGACCGCGCTCGACAAGTACGCGGCCGAGCGCGGCCGGAAGAACTTCTTCATGTTCGGCGAGGTCTACTCGGCCGACACCTCCATCACCTCGCCGTACGTCACCCAGGGCCGTCTCGACGCCACCCTCGACTTCCCCTTCCAGGACGCGGCCCGCAGCTACGCCTCGCAGGGCGGCAGCGCCCAGAAGCTCGCCTCGGTCTTCGGTGACGACTACAAGTACACGACCGACAAGGCCAACGCGTACGAGCAGGTCACCTTCCTCGGCAACCACGACATGGGCCGGATCGGGTACTTCCTGAAGCAGGACAACCCGAAGGCCACGGACGCCGAACTGCTCGCCAAGGACCGCCTCGCCAACGAGGTGATGTTCCTCAGCCGCGGCAACCCCGTCGTCTACTACGGCGACGAGCAGGGCTTCACCGGCTCCGGCGGCGACAAGGACGCCCGCCAGACGATGTTCGCCTCGAAGGTCGCCGACTACCTCGACGACGACGAGATCGGCACCGACCGGACCGCCGCCAGCGACGCCTACGACAGGGAAGCACCGCTCTACAAGCAGATCAGTGCTCTCGGCGAGCTGCGCAAGGCCAACCCCGCCCTGACGGACGGCGTCCAGACCGAGCGCTACGCGGCCGACGGCTCCGGCATCTACGCGTTCTCCCGCACGGACGCCAAGTCCGGCCAGGAGTACGTCGTCGCCTTCAACAACGCCGGCGAGGCGAAGAGCGCCACCTTCGCGGCCGGCTCGGCCGACATGAAGTACCACGGTATCTACGGCACTTCGGCCACCGTCACCTCCGGCGCCGACCACAAGGTCACCGTCACCGTCCCGGCCGGGTCCGCCGTCGTCCTCAAGGCGGCCGGCAGGCTCGCCCCGCCGGCCACGGCACCCACCGTCACCCTCAAGGCCCCCGACGCCGGCGCCACCGGCACGGTCGAGGTGTCCGCGGGCGTGGACGGCGGCCGGCTCAACCGGGTCGTCCTCGCCGCCCAGATCGGCAACGGCAAATGGCGCGTGCTCGGCTCCGCCGACCACGCCCCGTACAAGGTCACCCAGACCCTCGGCAAGGACGTACCTGCCGGAACGGCCCTGCGCTACAAGGCCGTGGTCGTCGACTCGGCCGGACACACGGCGTCCGCCACGGCGGCCTCCACCACCGGCACCGCGCCCGCACCGGAGATCCCCACCGCCTCCTCCCGCGACTACGCGGTCGTCCACTACAAGCGCACCGACGGCGACTACGACAACTGGGGCCTGTACGCCTGGGGCGACCTCGCCGACGGCGAGTCGACGAACTGGCCGGCCAGCCACCCGTTCGTGGGCCGCGACGCCTACGGGGCCTTCGCCTACGTCAAGCTGAAGCCGGGCGCCTCGAACGTCGGGTTCCTCGTCATCGACAAGGACGGCAACAAGGACGTCTCCGCGGACCGCTCCATCGACGTCACCAAGACCGGTGAGGTGTGGATCGAGCAGGGCAAGGACACCGTCGAGACCACCCGCCCCGACTACCCGGCGCAGGACAAGGCCAAGGCGGTCATCCACTACCACCGGGCCGACGGGAACTACGACGGCTGGGGCCTGCACGTCTGGACCGGCGCCGCGCACCCCACCGACTGGCCGAGCCCGCTGAAGCCGGTGCGGACGGACGCCTACGGCGCGGTCTTCGAGGTGCCGCTCACCGACGGCGCCACCAGCCTCAGCTACATCCTCCACAAGGGCGACGACAAGGACCTGCCCGCCGACCAGTCACTGGATCTCAAGACCAACGGCTACGAGGTGTGGCTGCTGAACGGCCAGGAGAAGTACCTGCTGCCGCAACCCGCCGGATCGGCCGCCGCCCTCGACCTGACCACCTCCAAGGCGGTCTGGATCGACCGGGACACCATCGCCTGGAACGGCTCCGACGCCGCCGCCTCCACCCAGCTGCTGTACTCCCACGACGGCTCGATCGCCGTCAAGGACGGGACGCTGACCAGCGACGACGAGCGCTGGCTGCGCCTTTCGAAGACCACGCTCACCGACGCCCAGAAGGCGAAGTTCCCCTACCTGAAGGACTACACCGCCTGGTCCGTCGACCCGCGTGACCGGGACCGGGTGCGCGGGGCCCTCGACGGCCAGATCGTCGCCTCGCAACGGGCCGCCAACGGCGCCGTGCTGGCCGCCACGGGCGTCCAGATCGCCGGCGTCCTCGACGACGAGTACGCGGGCGCCACCAAGGCCGACCTGGGCCCGACCTTCCACCAGGGCCGTCCCACGCTGTCCGTGTGGGCGCCGACCGCGCAGAACGTCTCGCTGGAACTCGACGGTTCCCGCAAGCCGATGCACCGCGACGCCGCCACCGGCGTCTGGTCCGTCACCGGCCCCGCGTCCTGGAAGGGCAAGGAGTACCGGTACGTCGTGAAGGTGTGGGCGCCCAGCGTCCGCAAGGTCGTCACCAACAAGGTCACCGACCCCTACTCCGTCGCCCTCACCGCCGACTCCGGACGCAGCGTCGTCGCCGACCTGAACGACCGGTCCCTCGCACCCAAGGGCTGGTCGGCCCTCGCCAAGCCCAAGGCCGTGCCGCTCAGGGACGCCCAGATCCAGGAGCTGCACGTCCGGGACTTCTCCGTCGCGGACAAGACCGTGCCGGCCAAGGACCAGGGCACCTACCTCGCCTTCACCGACAAGGGCAGCGACGGCTCGAAGCACCTGCGTCAGCTGGCGAAGTCCGGTACCTCGTACGTCCATCTGCTGCCCGTCTTCGACTTCGCGACCGTGCCGGAGACGAAGGCCGACCAGGCGAGCCCCGACTGCGACCTCGCCTCCTACGCCGCCGACTCCGACAAGCAGCAGGAGTGCGTGGCCAGGACGGCGGCCAAGGACGCCTACAACTGGGGCTACGACCCTTACCACTTCACCGTCCCCGAGGGCTCCTACGCCACCGACCCGGACGGCACCGAGCGCACGGTGGAGTTCCGCAGGATGGTCAAGGCGATCAACCAGGACGGGCTGCGCGTCGTCATGGACGTCGTCTACAACCACACCTCGGCCGCGGGCGAGGCGGACACCAGCGTCCTCGACCGGATAGTGCCCGGCTACTACCAGCGTCTTCTCGCCGACGGCTCGGTCGCCAACAGCACCTGCTGCGCCAACACGGCCACCGAGAACGCCATGATGGGCAAGCTGGTCGTCGACTCCGTGGTCACCTGGGCCAGGGAGTACAAGGTCGACGGCTTCCGCTTCGACCTCATGGGCCACCAGCCCAAGGCGAACATCCTGGCCGTGCGCAAGGCCCTCGACGCGCTGACCCTCAAGAAGGACGGCGTCGACGGCAAGAAGATCATCATGTACGGCGAGGGCTGGAACTTCGGCGAGGTCGCCGACGACGCCCGCTTCGTCCAGGCCACGCAGAAGAACATGGCCGGGACCGGTGTCGCGACCTTCTCCGACCGGGCGCGGGACGCGGTGCGCGGCGGCGGACCCTTCGACTCCGACCCCGGCGTCCAGGGCTTCGGCTCCGGCCTCTACACCGACCCCAACTCCTCGACCGCCAACGGCACTTCGGCCGAGCAGAAGGCCCGCCTGCTGCACTACCAGGACCTGATCAAGGTGGGCCTGTCCGGCAACCTCAGGTCGTTCGCCTTCACCGACACCGACGGCAAGGAGGTCAAGGGCTCCGAGGTCGACTACAACGGCCAGGCCGCCGGATACGCGGACGCCCCCGGCGACGCCCTCGCCTACGCGGACGCGCACGACAACGAGTCCCTGTTCGACGCGCTGACGTACAAGCTGCCCAAGGACACCTCCGCCGCCGACCGGGCGCGGATGCAGGTCCTGGCGATGGCGACGGCCACCCTCTCGCAGGGCCCGTCCCTCTCCCAGGCCGGCTCCGACCTGCTGCGCTCGAAGTCCCTGGACCGCAACTCCTACGACAGCGGCGACTGGTTCAACGCCATCCACTGGAACTGCGCCGACGGCAACGGGTTCGGCCGCGGACTGCCGCCGGCGGCCGACAACCAGTCCAAGTGGACGTTCGCCAAGCCCCTGTTGAGCACGGTGAAGGTGGGATGCCCGCAGATCGAGGGCGCCTCGGCCGCCTACCGTGATCTGCTGAGGATCCGTACGAGCGAGAAGCTGTTCTCGCTCGACACGGCCGGGCAGGTGCAGTCGAAGCTCTCGTTCCCGCTGTCGGGCAAGGACGAGACGCCCGGAGTGATCACCATGGAGCTGGGCGACCTGGTCGTCGTCTTCAACGCGACGCCGGCGAAGCAGGAGCAGAGAATCGGTTCTCTGGCCGGTACGGCCTATCACCTGCACCCCGTGCAGGCGTCCGGAGCGGACCCTATCGTCAAGTCCTCCTCCTACGAGCGGGTATCGGGCACCTTCGCCGTTCCGGGGCGCACTGTCGCCGTCTTCTCCCGTACTGACTGACACGGCACTACTTTGGTGGGACAGACCCCGAACCCCGGTCTGTCCCACCGGTGCTGTCCGAGGGCAGAGGATGGACGACAAAGACAACCTGACAGGCACGACCGTGCTGGTCGTGGACGACGTGGCGGCCAGCCGCTACGCCATGGGCACGGTGCTGCGCCGGGCCGGTCACCAGGTCGTCCCGGTCGGCAGCGGCGGCGAGGCGCTGGTCGAACTCGACGTACGGCTGCGCAAGGGCACCATGCCCGATGTGGCCCTCGTCGACGTGCACCTGCCGGACATGAGCGGCTTCGAACTGTGCCGCCGGCTCAGGGAGCGCCCGCACATGTCCGGCCTGCCCGTGGTGCACTTCTCCGCGCTCGCCGCGCCGCCCGCCGACCGCTGCGAGGGCCTGCTCGCGGGCGCCGAGGCGTATCTGACGGTGCCGGCCGAGCCGGAGGAGATCGAGGCGGCGGTGCGGGCCGCCGTACGAGCGGCCCGGCTGCGGGCCGACGACCAGGCGCTCGTGAAGCGGCTGCGGCAGCTGTCGGAGACCATCGTCACCATCCAGGCGGCCCGCTCGCTCCAGGAGCTCGCCGACGCGGCCGCCGACGGCACCGCACGGCTGCTCGGATGCCCCGCCGCGGTGTTCGTGCTCGACCGGGACGACGAGCTGTACCGCGGGCTGTACCGGGCCCGCACCCGGCTGTCCCTGCCGGACGAGGGCGCGCACCGGGCCGTGGCCGCGCTGCTGCGGCGCCTGACCCGCGGCCAGGCCGGGGTGCAGATCACCACGGTGCCGTCGCCGCTGTGGCCCGCCGGGTTCTTCCGGCCCGGCGTGCAGCACGACGCCCGCCTCGCACTCGTCCTCACCCAGGAGGGCCGGGCCCCGGTGTGCCTGGCCACACCCACCCGCGGCCTGCGCCGGGTCAGCCCCGAGGGCGAGGCCCTGCTGGCCCAGCTGGCGCAGGCCACCGCGCTGGCCGCCGAACCGCTGCTGATGTACCAGGCAGAGCGGCATGTCGCCCTCACCCTCCAGCACAGCTTCCTGCCCGAGCCGCACCGGCTGCCGGAACTGCCGGGCATCGACCTCGCCGTGCGCTATGTGCCGGCGTCCCGGGAGACCGAGATCGGCGGCGACTTCTACGCCGCGCTGCGCGTGGACGACGGCGTGCTCACCGCGGTCGGCGACGTCGTCGGGCACTCGCTGGACGCGGCCACGGTCATGGTCGAGATCCGGCACGCGCTGCGCGCCTACTGCGTCGACGAGAGCGACCCGGCGGTGCTCGCCGAACGACTGGACCGGATGCTCCAGCGCTACCACCCCGACGTCACGGCCACCGTGTGCCTCGTACTGATCGACCCCGCCACCGGGCGCACCCGCATCGCCAACGCGGGCCACATCCCGCCGCTGCTCCTGCGGGACTCCGGCGACGCCGAGTACGTCAAGGCGGCCGGCCCGCTGATCGGCGTGGGCCTGCCGCACCCGGTGCCCGCCGAGCTGTACCTCGAGCCCGCCGACCGGCTCCTGATGGTCACCGACGGCCTGATCGAGACCCGCGGCGTGGACCTCTCGGCCTCCATGGAACAGCTGCGCGCCGCCGCCGTCGGGGCCCTGCCCGGCCTGGACGCGCTGTGCGACACCCTCCTGGCCTCCTTCGGCAGCGACCACGAGGACGACATCGCCATGCTCGCCCTGCAGCTCGGGAACTAGGGTGAGCCTGTCGCTGTCGTAGAACAGGAGTACCCATGCCGCAGATCACCGTCGACCACTCGAAGCACATCGACTTCGACCGGGAGGGCTTCGCGCGGGACCTGCACACCTCGCTCGTCGAGATCGCGGCCGCCAAGCCGGAGGCGTGCAAGACGCAGTTCCGCGCCTCCGAGGTCACCGCGTTCGGCTACGAGGAGCCGGACGAGCTGGGCCACGCCGTCGTGCACGTCATGATCGGGCTGCTCGCCGGCCGCACCGAGGAGACGAAGGCGAAGCTGACCGAGACCGTGCTGGAGCTGCTGAAGAAGCATGTGCGCGAGGACGGCCACATCGTCCTGCACGCGTCCGCCGAGGTGCGCGACCTCGACCCGTCCTACCGCAAGTTCGAACGCTGAGGGAGCCGACCCGGCTCAGGACGCGAGCCCGATCAGCCGGGCGGCGAGGTCCGCGAAGGCCCCGTCCGGCGGTTCGTCCTTGATCATACGGCGCACCACCCCCGCCATCTCCTCGTCGTAGGCGGCGCTCACCGCGGCCAGCGCGGCGAAGTCGTGCACCAGCTGGACCTCCAGCTCCGCGCGCGGGATACGCCGGCCGTCCAGCCAGATCAGGGCGGTCGACTCGGCGAGCGAGATCCAGGAGCGCACGACCAGCTCCAGCCGCGCGGGCGGGTCGTCGACCTCCAGATGCGAAAGGATCTGGACATAGGCGGCCTGCCGTACGGCGTCGATGAGCGCGTTGGTCGCCGAGGAGCCGACCGCCGGGCCGCCGCGCATCAGCGCCGAGAAACCGGGGCCGTGCTCGTCGACGAAGTCGAAGAACCGGCGCATCACCCGCCGCAGCCGGTCACCGAGCGGTCCCTCGTGCGGCTCGTCGAAACGGCCCGCGAGATCCTGCGCCGCGCGCTTCAACGCGGCCTCGTACAGGCTGAGTTTGCCGGGGAAGTAGTGATAGACCAGCGGGCGGGAAATGCCCGCGGCGGCTGCTATCTCGTCGATGGAGACCTCGTCGGGAGAGCGTTGGCTGAACAGTTCGAGGGCGACGCCGATCAACTGCTGCCGCCGCTCCTCGACTCCCATCCTGCGGCGTACCCCGGTACTCATGCGAACACCTTACCGATCGGATCCGGCCCCGAACGGGCCGGTCCGACCATCGGTGTTCACATGTCCAGCACAAGTCGATCACTTCGTGCCCGCGAAACGCAGATCAGCATCGAGTCGTCACGCTCCGCGTCCGTCAGCAGCTCGTCCCGGTGCTCCACCTCTCCCTCCAGCACCCGCTGTTGGCAGGTCCCGCAGAACCCCTGCTCGCAGGAGTAGAGCGTGTCCGGCAGCTCGGCCCGCACCGCGGCCAGCACACTGGAGTCGGCCGGCACCGTCAACGTCCGCCCGCTGCGGCGCAGTTCGACCTCGAAGGCGGCGCCGCCGGAGGTACGCGGCGCGAACCGCTCCAGATGCACCCGCTCGAAGCGCTCCGCCACGGCGGCCATCAGCCCCTCCGGGCCGCAGCAGTAGACGACGGCCTCCTCGGGCACCCGGAGCGCGTCGAGGTCCGGTACCCCGGTGACCACCGTGACCCGGTCGGCGCCCAGCTTCTCGACGTCCTCCAGGTACGGCATCGACTCCCGCGACCGCCCGCAGTACAGCAGCCGCCACTCGGTGCCCTCCGGCAGCGCCCGCAGCATGGGCAGGATCGGCGTGATCCCGATGCCGCCGGCGACGAAGACGTAGGAGGGGGCCCCGACGAGCGGGAACCGGTTCCTCGGCCCGCGCACCTCCAGCTCCATCCCCTCCGCCAGCTGCTCGTGCACCTCGCGCGAACCCCCTCGCCCGCCCGCGACCAGCCGCGTGGCCACCGTGTACGAGGAGGTGTCCGCGGGGTCCCCGCACAGCGAGTACTGCCGCACCAGCCCCGACGGCAGCACCAGGTCGAGATGGGCGCCGGGCTCCCAGCGGGGCAGATCCTCACCCTCCAGGCGCAGTTGTACGACGCCGTCGGCCACCGTCTCGTGCGAGGCGACCAGCAGCCGCAGGGCCCGGGAGCGGGGCCGGCCGGAGACGGGCGGGTCCAGCGCGGGCATCGGCCACAGCGGCGAGACCCGGACACGGCGGCGCAGCGCGCGCCGGGTGAGCAGCGCGGCCGTGGCGAGGGCGGCGACGGTGAGCGGCTTGGGCATCAGGCGGCGCCCCTCTCTGCGGCCGTGGCGGCGGGGGAGGAGGCCAGATAGGCGACCGCCTGCTCGGTGGAGCCCTCCTGGGAGGGGTGGTAGTCACGGCTCAGATAGCGCGGGATGGACCGGAGCATGTCGCCGGTCGCGGGCAGGGTGCCCTTCCTGCCGCTGACGTAGAAGTCCTTGAAGGATGCCTTGCCGTCGACGAGTGTCGGGTCGTTCGCCATGAAGAAACGGGACCCCCGCTGCCACAGGAACACCAGCGCCGTGAACGCGGTGGCCCAGGTGCGCACCCGCCGCCGGTAGCTGCCGTCGAGGTGGGTGAAGAGGTCGAAGGCGACCGACCGGTGCTCGACCTCCTCGGCGCCGTGCCAGCGCAGCAGGTCGAGCATGGTCGGATCGGCGCCCAGCCGGTCCAACTCCTCGGCGTTCAGCACCCAGTCGCCCAGGAAGGCGGTGTAGTGCTCGATCGCCGCGATCAGCGCGACCCGCTCCAGCAGCCACCACCGGCGCGCCCGGCCGGGCGGCAGAGTCCGGTCGCCGAGCAGCTTCTCGAAGAACCAGTCGACCTGCGCGGTGTACGGCGTCGGATCGAGCCCCAGCTCCTTCAGGTGCGGCAGCACCTCGTCGTGGGCCTGCGAGTGCATCGCCTCCTGCCCGATGAACCCGATGACGTCCGCGCGCAGCCGCTCGTCCCGGATCAAGGGCAGGACCTGCTTGTAGACGTGCACGAACCACCGCTCACCGGCAGGCAGCAGCAGATGCAGCACGTTGATGGTGTGCGTGGTGAAGGGGTCCCCGGGCACCCAGTGCAGCGGGGTGTCCTCCCAGGAGAAGGAAACCTTCCGCGCCTTGAGGTCGACCCGCTCCGAGGCCTGCTTATGAGACATGGCGTCAATGTACTGACGAGTAAGTCCCGGCGGAACCCTCCTGCGCCGACTTGCTGACGCCAGTGTCAACTAGGGGGCTTCCCTAACGCAGCCCGCCGATCGCCCGGCCGTCGTCGAGGGTGCCCTTCAGTTCGGCCTGCTGCCCCTGCTTCGCCGGGGCCGCCAGCGCGTTCCCCCGTGCCGAGGCCTCGATGCCGCCCGTCGCGGCGACCGACGCGGTCCCCGGCCCTCCGGCCGCCAGCAGGTACCAGCCCTTGGTCTTCGACTTCCACAGCACCCCGGCCAGCACATGCGGGTCCTTCGGACCGCAGGCCGCCACGTTCTCGGCCTTCGCGGCCACCGCCCCGTACGTGCCGCCCGGGGTGCGGAACTGCGCCAGCACGCGGGTGCCGCCGCCCCGCCAGGTCTCCGCGCGCGTGCACACCCAGTCCGCCGACCCGCTCCCGTCCGGCAGCGGCTGCGCGGCGTACGCCCAGGCGTTGACCGCCCGCACGCCCGCCGAACGCATCGTCCCCAGCGAGCAGGCGTACGGCGCCCAGGCCCGCGGCGTCCCGGCCGTCGAGGCCTGCGCGGACGAGCCGGGGCGGCCGGTGGTGAGCAGGGCCGGGACCAGCTCGCCGAGGTCGGTGAGCAGCCGGGTGCCCGTGCCGTCGGTCAGCTCCAGTACGTTCCACGACGTGCAGGCACCGGTCTGCTGGGCCGGGCCGGCCAGCGGTGCCGTGATCCCCTTGTCGAGGGCGAGGTCCGTCGCCCCGGCGTCCGGCTTGAGCAGGTCGCGCTCGGCGGTCTTCGTCACCCAGGGCGCCGTCAGATAGCGGACGTTGCCGTCGGCCCGGCCCAGCACCACCGCGCTCGCCCCCGCCCGGTCGGCGCCGTCGACCCGCGCGAAGTCGAGCGCGGCGCCCTGGGTGCCGTCGGTCGGCTCGGCGTAACGGACGATGCGCAGACCGTCGTAGAAGATGACCACCCGCGCGCTGTCGACCGTCCCCGCGTACAGGAGCTGGGGCGGGCCGGACGGGCCGCCGGACGGGGTGCCCGGCGTCGCGGAGACCCGGACGCGCTCGCCGGGGCGGGCCCAGACGGCGAGCGCGCGGCGCAACAGGGCGCGGTCGTCGGTGAGTTCGCCACGGGCGGGCCAGACGGAGAAGTCGGTCCGCGCCGAGGCCTCCCACGCGGTGGGGGCGACCTTGGTCAGCTCGGCCGGGTTCAGGGCGGCCTCGGCGGCCGGGTTCTGCGCGTAGGAGGGAGCGGCGGCACCGTCCGGGCCCCAGCCGCCCCCGGGCATCCCGAGCAGCGCGCCCGTCACGGCCAGCGCGGCGGCGGCCACGAGCGCGGCCTTGGTGTGCTGTCGGCGCCGCATCAGATCGGTGGGCCGCGCCTGCAGCGAGCACGGGTCGAACTCGGGGGACTCCAGCAGGGGATGGTGGCTCGCCGGCACCTCGTCCGCCTCGCGCAGCGCCCCCGACACGTCGTCGCAGCCGGTGGCCGCGAGGATCTCGCGTACGTCGGCGTCCGGCAGCTTCTCCAGACCGCGCAGCACGTAGGCGGCGCGGGCCGCGCCCGACAGGGCCGACAGGCGCTGGTCCAGGGCGAGTTCGTCGGCGCCGCCCGAGCGGGGGAACAGCCGCAGACCCCACACCTGGGGGAGCAGCGGCGGAAGCTGGGACCGCCTGGGCAGCGCCGTGAACCTCAGCGGGAGCCCCGCCTCCAGCGCGTTGCGCAGCACCTGGAGGCGGACCAGGGCGTACCCGGGGTCGCCGTCGCGGCCCGTCGACTGCGCCGGGACCACGGGGGTTTGGGTGCGGCCCTTGGGCAGGGCGCGCTGGGTGAGGGCGTGCGCGGTCACCACGCGCCGGTTGCGGCCGAGGCTCGGCGGCAGCACCAGGTAGGCGAGCCGGACCAGCCGCGGGTAGTGCTCGACGAGCGCGGCTTCGGCCCGCTCCACGTCGACGACCGGGTCGCTTGGGGAGGCTGCGGGGCGCGGGGCGACATCCTGTGACTGCACGTTCAGCAGAACGAGCGAATCGTCAGATGGTCACCGCCCCGCCTCCGCCCACGCGGCCGCCGTACCGCACCCACCGGGGTCGCCGCGCCTTCGCCCATGTGGCCGCGCGCGACTCCGGCCACCCTGTCACCGTGCTTCGCTCGGTGGTCGTGCTGGGGCCGTCCCGTCGCTGCAACCTGGGCCGCCCGGTCGCCGCGCCTTCGCCCAGGCGGTCGCCCGACAGCACCCGCCGGTCCGCGCGCGACCCGGCCCGCCCCGTTGCGGGAACTTCGCCAGGTGGTCGTGCTTCGGCCGCCCAGCTGCCATCCGGCCCGGTCGTCCGGACGGCGCCGACGCGGTGGTCTGGCGGCGGCCGTCGGGCTGCGGGCGATCCCGCCCGCCCCGTCGCCCGCCCGCTTGCCGCGACCCCGTCCGCTCAGGCCTCCGGTTCGATCAGTGCCCGGGCGTAGTTCGCCATCGATCGTTGGTAGCGGGGCAGGTGGGGGGCCAGGGCGCCCAGGACGAGGGACAGGCCCTCGCGGTCCCGGCCGAGGCTGGACAGGCACAGCGCCAGACACGCGCGTACCGCGTCGTCCAACTCGTCCGACGGCGCGTCGAGTTCGGGCGTCAGCAGCTTGACACCCTCCTCGGCCCGCCCGACATTGCGCAGCGAACTGGACAGCTGGATCTTCGCCCGTCGCCCCTTGTAGCCGCTGACCTCGCTCAGCCCGAGCGCCAGAGCCTCCCGGTACAGCGGAACCGCCTTGTCGGAGTGGCCCGTGGAGTCCCAGGCGCAGGCCCGCTCGAAGGGGCCGAGCGGGCTGCCCTCCGGCAGCTCGGCGACGAGGGCGTCGATCACGCCCCGGAAGTCCGCCGCCCGCTCTTCCGGATACTCGTCGAAGGTGGCCCAGGCGGCGGCCACGCGATCTTCCCAGTCCTGATTCACCGGCATACCCTCGCACACCAGTACCCGCATCCCCAGCCGATTTGAGCGCCCCGCGCCCCGCAGCCGTATCGAAGGGGACGGGCCCTTGGGGCCTGGCCAACACAGCGACCCGGAGGAACAGATGAGGTTGACCCGACCGATGCTCGCCGCGGCCGGTGCCGTGGCCGTCATGGCGCTGGCGGGCTGTGGATCCGGAGACAGCGACGCGGCCGCCAAGATCCCCACGGCCGCCACCGGCAGTCTGGAGAGCCTGGCGGCCAAGGTGAAGTGCAAGCCGGACATGCAGATCGACTCCGACGAGGTGCGCCAGGCCATCTGCAAGACCTCCGACGGCAAGTACGTCTTCGTCACCTTCGCCACCGACCGCGGCCAGCGCGAGTGGATCAACGACGCCAAGGACTACGGCGGTCACTACCTCGTCGGCCGCAAGTGGGTCGCCGTCGGCGACGACAAGGTCGTCAAGGCGCTGCAGACCACGCTGGGCGGCGAGGAGGAGATCGGCACCGACCACAGCGCGCACGGCTCGTCGCACACCGGCTGAGCTCTTCGTACACACACCGGAAGGCCGGTGGCGGGAGATCCCGCCACCGGCCTTCTCAGTGGTTCACAGGGTCACTGGCACCGCTGCCCGCGGTTGACGCAGTTGGCGATCTTGTTCGCCAGACCGCCGGTCGTGATGCTGATGAAGTCGTCGTGGTCGGTGGCCGCCTTGTGGAGCTGCTCCGGGAAGCCGTCCACCGCGTAGGCGTTCTTGACCACGCCGTTCTGGATGGTCGGCGGCGCGACCTTGTACACCAGGCGCATCGTCAGCTGCGGAATGGCCTTGAAGCCGTTCTGGCAGTTGCCGTTGGCGTCGGCGAAGGCGACGTGCGTCCGGTGGTTGGCGGAGTCGGCGTTCTTGCCGTCCCAGCAGCTCTGGAAGGCGAACGTACGGACCACGTTGCTGCCCTGCGGGCAGATCGGGTACTGCTCCGTCAACTGGACCTTGTTCTCGAAACCGGTGCAGCTCCAGTGCGCGTTGGCGTTGGCCAGACCGTTGGTCGTGGTCTTGGCGTCACCGGTGATGATGCGCAGGAACTGCGGCATCGCGACGACCTTGCTCGTGGGGCTGCCGACGTACTTGATCTGAGCCTGCTGTGCGGTCAGGATCTTGCCGACGTTGCCTTCCTTGCCGCCGCCGTCCTTGTTCTGGTCGAACTCCTGCGTGCCGTTCTGCAGGCGCAGCACCGGCCAGTAGTAGGCCGACAGATCGTTCTTGTTCTGGCAGCTGCTTCCGCCCTGCAGGAAGTTGGCGTTGCTGGAGAAGGCGTTGATCTTCTGGTTGCCGACGTAGTCGTGCGTGTGGTGCGCGCCGTTGGTCACGCCGGGCGCGACGATGACGTTGTCGGTGTTGAAGTTCCTGTTGGCGTTCACACCGCAGTTGGTGGTGAAGGTGCCGGTCGAGGCGTTGCCGGTCCTGCGCGGCTTCGCCTTGACGTTGGGCTGGACCTTCGTGATGTCCACGAAGTCGGCCGCGGTCGGACCGTTGCCCGCCTGCCCGTTGGCGCCCTGCTGCTGGCCACCGTTCTGCTGCTGGCCACCGTTCTGCTGTTGCTGGCCGCCATTCTGTTGCTGGCCGCCGTTCTGCTGTTGCTGGCCGCCGGCTGTTGTCTGGTTGGCGGTCTGCGTGGTGCAGGCGGCGAGCGCGCTGAGGCCCGCCGCGTCGACCTGGCCGCCCACTCGCTGGATGTCGATGCGGATCCGGTCGAGGGTTGCGGCCCGCTTCTCCTTGAGGGGGCCGACGATCGCGTTCTGCACGAAGCCGGCGTCCTGGGTCTGCGCCTGGCGCGTGGAGGCGAGCCGGTTGTAGGCCTCGGTGATCTGCTTGTCGAGGTTGGCCAGCTCCGTGGCCACGCCCTGCTGGGCCCTGGCCGGCACGTTCGTCAGCTTCTGCTGCACGTCGGGGCAGGAGATCGTGGCCACCTGACCGCTGGCGGCCTTCGTCTGGTTCTGCCCCGAGTTGTTGGACTCGTGCGCCGAGGCGTAGAAGTTCGCCCAGATCAGCCCGCCCCCACCGAGCGCTAGGGCCGCCGATGCGGCTATGGCCTTGGTGGCCAGCGGCGTACGGCGTTTGCGTGTGTTGCGTCCCATGGAACTCCTCTGACTTCCTTGCGGGCTTGGCGGGGCATCGAGGCGCCCGACAGGAGTGAAGCGGCTCCCACTCATACGGGCGTGGTCCCAGAGGTGTTCAGCAGCCTCACGAACAAATCAGAGGTTTACTCGGCTTTTGCTTCCCAACCGCCCTCTGAGCAGGGGAGGTTACGGAAAATCAGCGGCCGTTCACCGGCCTTGGTCCAGGTAGGCGAGGACGGCCAGAACGCGGCGATTGTCATCGTCCGACACCTCAAGGTCCAGTTTGGCGAAGATGTTGGAGGTGTGCTTGGCGATCGCCCGTTCCGTCACCACCAGCTGCCCGGCGATCGCCGCGTTGGAGCGGCCCTGCGCCATCAGCTCCAGCACCTCCCGCTCCCGCGGGGTCAGCCGGGCCAGCGGCCGGTCGTCGGCGGCCCGCCGGGACAGCAGCTGCTGGATCACCTGCGGGTCCATCGCCGTACCGCCCGCCGCCACCCTGCGTACGGCGTCCACGAACTGCTCCGCGTCGAACACCCGGTCCTTCAGCAGGTAGCCCACCCCGCCGCTGCCGTCGGCCAGCAGCTCGCGCGCGTACAACTGCTCCACGTGCTGCGACAGCACCAGCACCGGAAAACCGGGTCTGTCCCGGCGTGCCCGGAGCGCGCACTGCAGCCCCTCGTCGGTGTGCGTCGGCGGCAGTCGTACGTCGACCACGGCGACGTCCGGCTCCAGCTCGGCCAGGGCGCGGGCGAGCTCGGGGCCGGACTCGACGGCGGCGGCGATCTCGAAGTCGTACGCCTCGAGCAGCCGGACCAGTCCGTCGCGCAGCAGGAAGAGGTCTTCGGCTAGGACAACGCGCAAGGGATCTCCATGGTGACCATGGTGGGGCCGCCCGCGGGCGAGCTGACGGCCAGGACGCCGTCGAATGTACCGAGCCGCCGCTCCACCCCGGCCAGCCCCGAACCGGCCCCGATCACCGCGCCGCCCTTGCCGTTGTCCGTGACGGTGACCCGCAGCCGCCCCTCGGTGTGGTGCAGGTCGATCCAGATCCGGTCCGCGCCGGAGTGCTTGACGGCGTTGGTCAGCACCTCGCTGACCGCGAAGTACGCGGCCGACTCCACCGGCGCCTCCGCCCGTCCGCCCAACTCCACGCTCACCTCGGTCGGAATCGGCAGCCTGAGCGCCAACGCCCGTATGGCGTCGCCCAGTCCGCGTTCGGCGAGCACCGGGGGATGGATGCCGCGCACGAGTTCGCGCAGCTCGGCCAGGGCGTCCACGGAGGACTGCCGGGCCTGCGAGAGGAGCTGCTTGGCCTTCGCCGGGTCCTTGTCCATGAGCATCTCGATGGTGCCCAGGTCCATTCCCATCGCCACCAGCCGGGCCTGCGCGCCGTCGTGCAGGTCCCGTTCGATCCGACGCAGTTCGGCGGCGGAGGTGTCGACGGCGTCCCGCCGGGTCTCGGTCAGCACCCGCACCCGTTCGGCCAACTCGCTCTGGCTGGCGCCCAGTACGGCCCGGGTCAGCTTGAAGTGGGCGGTCAGCATGCGCGGGGCGAAGGGCGTGAGGGTGAGCAGCACGGTGCCCAGGGCGCCGGCGCCGAGGGCGGAGGTCTGGTCGGTGACGTGCACGAAGCCGTACCAGTACCCGCCGTACGTCGACAGCGGCCGCCACAGCCCGGCGGCGACCGCGAGGCCCTCCAGCGGGTAGACGAGCAGCACCACCGGCAGCAGCGCGGTGACGTACCCCGCGGTCATGTCGACCTGCAGCCACCGCAGGTCCCGCCAGGTCGCCGGGTCCCGCAGCATCGCGTACGTCCGTGCCCAGGCGTTGGCCCCGTCCGGGACGGGCCGGTACGCGGACGGGATCTTCATTCCGTACCACCGCTCCGCCAGCGCGCGCCGCCGGTCCGCGAACGCCCGTACCCGGCCGAGCACCCAGGGCGTGGTGACCACCCCTATGCCCAGGGGGACGAGCGCGATCGACAGCAGTGACAGCGTGAAGCCCAGCACAGCCCCCGGAAGGCTCACCAGAGCCAGCACGAACCCCCGCCCCGCCGCGATCGCCACGGCCCGGGCCCTCGTGGAGAGAGAGCCGCTCTTCGTGTTGGTGTTCATGGCAGAGAGTCTGGCCGAGCGGACGGGGAGGGTCACGGGGCCCGACCCCCGGGTTCGGGGGTGGTGCCAGGTACACCCCGGGCCCGCGCGGGATCACCGACCCAACACCTTCGCCTCCACCTCCGGATCCAGCCCCTTGACCGCCGCGTCCGAACGCAACGGGGCCGTCCCGCCGACGGACCGCAGCCACGCCCAGGTGTCCGCGACCGTCTCGCCCACCGGCCGGCACACCAGGCCCGTCCCCACCGCACGGGACACGTCCGCCGCGTGCAGGGCGTCGTGCATGTCGGTCCCCGGCGGCACCCACACCGGCAACTCGGTCCACGGCGCGATACCGGCGTCGAGGATCACCTCGGGCGCCGTCCACCTGAGCTCCGCGGCGGAGCCCGTGGCGGCCACGCACGCATCCAGCAACTCGCCCATCGTGGCGTGCCCCTGCTCGCTCATCAGGTTGAACGGCCCGCTGAGCTCCTGCTCGACCGCGCCGACGATCCACTCGGCCAGGTCGCGGACGTCGACGTACTGCAGCGGCAGCTCCCGCGGACCCGGGGCCAGCACGGGGCCGCCCCGGGCCGTCCGGGCCAGCCACCACGGCAGCCGTCCGACGTTCTCGTGCGGACCGAGGATCAGCCCGGCCCGCACGAGCACCGAGCGCTCGGCGCCGAAGGCGTCCAGCACGGCCAGTTCGCCGCCCCGCTTGTCGCGGGCGTAGTCGGTCTGTTCCGCGTCCGGGGCGGCGCCCTCGGCCACGGGCGCGTCCTCGGTGTACCCGGCGGGCGGCGCCCAGGTGTACACCGAGCAGCTGGAGACGTACACGTACCGCCGCGCGCGGTCCCGCAGCAGCCGCGCCGCGTCCCGCACCACGCGGGGTGCCAGCCGCCAGGTGTCGACGACCGCGTCCCACTCGCCGTCCGCGAGTGCGTCGAGCCCACCGGGGGCGGTGCGGTCGCCCCGCAGCTCCCGTACGCCGGCTGGGGGCCGGTGCCGTCCCCGGTTGAGGACGGTCACCTCCCAGCCGCGCCCGAGGGCCGCCTCCGCGACGGCCCGGCCCGCGAACTCCGTACCACCCAGCACCAGAAGTCTCATGCCGGTGACTCTGCCCGGTCGGGGCGCGGGACGGAACGCCGCTCTGCCGTCAGCAGACGGCCGGAGCGGCACGGACCGGCCTCAACGGCCCGCCGACGGCGTGTACTTGTAGCCGACCCGCCGCACGGTCTGGATCGCCTGCCGGTGCTCGGCGCCCAGTTTGCGGCGCAGCCGGGCGATGTGGACGTCGACGGTGCGGCCGTCGCCCACATGCCCGTAACCCCACACGGTGGTGACCAGCTGGTCGCGGGTGTGCACCCGGTTCGGGTGCGTGACGAGGTGGGCGAGCAGCTCGAACTCCAGGTAGGTGAGGTCGAGTTCGCGCCCGTCGACGGAGGCGGTGCGCTGCACGCCGTCGATGCGGACGAGCTCGTCGCCGGCGGTGTCGGGCAGGCCGGGGGCGGCGGGGGCGAGATGCGGGCGGTCGGCCGGGATGAGGACGATGTAGCCGACCATCGGCGGCTGTCCCGGCAGGGTGGGCAGGGCGTGCTGCGGCGCGGGCAGCCAGGTGGCGCCCGGCGGCAGGAACTCCGCGACGTCGATCACCTCGTCGGGGTCGACGGCGCGCAGCCGGTGCCGGGCGGGAGCGGTGACGGGGGTGGAGGACAACGGGAGGGTGGTCGCCATGAGAGGTCAGCTCTTTCGCGCGAGAGGTTCGTCGGGAAGGACGTACGCCGTTGCGCGCTGGCCGGAGGCCGGGTGAGATACGGCTTCAGAGGGCCGGCGCGTTCGTCGCGCGGCAACACACCCGGTCGAAGTCGTGGTGCTGACGGGAAGGCCAGAACGGCTCGAGGTCATGGCGACCCGTCGCGGTGTGCTTCTGGAAGCTGGCCATGGGCCCATTGAAGCAGACGGCGGCCCCCACGAGGAGCCTCCTCTCACTGCTTGGACTCCTTCTTGACGCGAAGGGGCGCCCACCGCGAACGGTGGACGCCCCTTCAAGCCCTCGCACGGGTGCGGCTCAGACCTGGCCGGCCTTCTCCAGCGCCGAGCAGCAGGTGTCGACGAGCAGCCGCGTCACGACGTACGGGTCGACGTTGGCGTTGGGACGGCGGTCCTCGATGTAGCCCTTGCCGTCCTTCTCGACCTGCCACGGGATACGGACCGAGGCGCCGCGGTTGGAGACGCCGTAGGAGTACTCGTTCCACGGGGCGGTCTCGTGCAGACCGGTCAGACGGTCGTCGATGCCGGCGCCGTAGTTCTTGACGTGGTCCAGCGGCTTGGAGCCCTCACCGAGGGACTCGCACGCGGTGATGATCGCGTCGTAGCCCTCGCGCATGGCCTTGGTGGAGAAGTTGGTGTGCGCGCCGGCGCCGTTCCAGTCGCCCTTGACCGGCTTGGGGTCCAGCGTCGCGGAGACGCCGAAGTCCTCGGCGGTGCGGTAGAGCAGCCAGCGGGCCACCCACAGCTGGTCGGAGACCTCCAGCGGGGCCAGCGGGCCGACCTGGAACTCCCACTGGCCGGGCATGACCTCGGCGTTGATGCCGGAGATGCCGAGGCCGGCGGCCAGGCAGTTCTCCAGGTGCGCCTCGACGACGTCACGGCCGAAGATCTCGTCCGCGCCGACGCCGCAGTAGTAGCCGCCCTGCGGGGCCGGGAAGCCGCCCTTGGGGAAGCCGAGCGGGTAGCCGTCCTTGAAGAAGGTGTACTCCTGCTCGATGCCGAAGATGGGCTCCTGCGCGGCGAACTTCTCCGCCACCTCGGCGAGCGCGGCACGGGTGTTGGTCTCGTGCGGCGTCATGTCGATGTTGTAGACCTCGCACAGGACGAGGATGTCGTCGCCGCCGCGGATCGGGTCCGGGCAGGAGAAGACCGGCTTGAGCACGCAGTCCGAGGCGTGGCCCTCGGCCTGGTTGGTGGAGGACCCGTCGAAGCCCCAGATCGGCAGCTCGGCACCCTTTGCGTCGTCGGCGAGGATCTTCGTCTTGGAACGCAGCTTGGCCGTCGGCTCGGTGCCGTCGATCCAGATGTACTCAGCCTTGAAGCTCACGGGCCACATCCTTCGGGGTATGTCCAGACGCACGTGCGGGTGCTGCGGCGCTGCGGCACTGGGGCGCCGCTGTTCGATGCCCGCGAGCCTGTCAACAGGCGGTTTCCCGTCCATTGCTCGAATGTGAACCCCGTGTTACCTGGCGCTGGTGTGGCGCGACTCACGGCGTGAGGGCGCCTGCGACGGCCGAACCGGTCACCCCTCCCCGGCCGCCGCCTCCCGTACGCCCTCCAGGAATCCCCTGATCGCGGCCAGTTCCCGCTCGTCGTAGCCGCGCAGCAGCTCCGCCGTCCGCCCGATCAGCGGCCCGAAGAAGGCCCAGCCGAGCGCCACCGCCTGCTCCTCCACCTCGATCACGACCCTGCGCCGGTCCCGCTCCGAGCGGACCCGCCGCACGTGCCCGGCCCGTTCCAGCCGGTCCACCAGGGCCGTCGTGCCGGCCGAGTTCAGGCCGAGCGCGGCGCCGAGCCGCCCGGCGGTCGTCTCCTCGCCCGCGCGGGAGGCGTCCATCAGCGCGATCAGCGCGCGCACGTCGGTCGGATGCATGTGGTTTCGGCTCGCGAACCTGCCGCTGAGTAGACCGAGCTCGACGGTCACCGCGCGCAGCAGATGCACGAGGTCCAGTTCCGGGCCCTGGGGCTGCATGTCCTTCTCCGGTATCGTCTCGCTCACCGAGTATCTCGCTCGACGAGATAATAGAGGAGGCGGAGGCGATGGGCACCGCGTTCGACATGGACGGTTTCCTGGCCGCGTACGACAAGGTCATGGCGAAGTGGCCCGCCGAGCGCGAGGCGGTGACCGTTCCCACGCCCTTCGGGACGGCGTACGTCAACAGGTGCGGCCCGCTCCACGCACCCCCGGTCGTCCTGCTGCCCGGCGGAGGAGGAGCCACCTCGGCCTCCTGGTACGCCCAGGCCGCCGAACTCGCCCGCACCCACCGCGTCCACGCCGTGGACCTCCCCGCCTGCGCGGGCCGCGGCACCGAGGATCACGGCCGTCACCCCCGTACGGCAGCGGACCTGGTGGACTGGCTGGACGCGGTCCTGGACGGCCTGGGCCTGGACGGGACCGCCCTCGGCGGGCACTCCTACGGCGGCTGGATCGCCCTGCACCACGCCCTGCGCGCACGCACGCGGGTGCGCCGTCTCTTCCTCCTGGACCCCGCCCTGTGCTTCGCCGGGTTCCGGCCGGCGTACCTGCTGCACGCCCTGCCGTCGCTGCTGCGGCCCTCGCCCCGCAGGACCCGGGCCTTCCTGGAGTGGGAGACCGGGGGAGTCCCCCTCGACCCCGACTGGCTCCGCCTCCAGGAGGCGGCCGCCGGCTTCCCCTCCGTGTCGAAGCCGGTGACCGGTCCGCGGCCGGCACCGCAGGCGCTGCGCGCGCTGGACGTGCCGGTCCTGCTGCTCCTGGCCGGGAGCAGCAGGACGCAGGACCCGCGCAAGGTGGCGGCGCGGGCGGCCGGACTGCTGCCGCGCGTCGAGACGGTCGTGGTCCCCGACGTCTCCCATCACGCGCTGCCGCAGTCCGCGCCCCCCGAACTGGGCCGCGCCCTCACGGGGTTCCTGAACTCCTGAGCCTCAGCCCACCTTCTCGATCACCGCCCGCCGGATCAGGAACTTGCCGGGCTCACGGACCTGTTCGAAGGCCGGGTTGTTCAGCAGGACGCAGCTGCCGGAGACCGAAGTGACCTTCACCGTCGTGGACTTGTTGTTGTCCAGGTTGGTGACCTTCAGCGTCGTCCCCGCCGGGAACTGGTTGCTGGACGCGGCAGGCGCGCCGGCCTCGCCCGACAGCGTCACGGTGGAGCCCTTGCAGACCTGCTGGGCGGAGCCGGAGGCGGCAGCGCCACCCGCGTTCGCGTTTCCCGCGGGCGCCGAGGCCGCCTGCGAGGGCGGCGCGGACTGCGCGGGCGGGGCCGACTGCGCGGGCTGAGTGGACTGGGAGCCCTGAGCCGACTCCCCAACCACGCAACCGGACGCCTTCTGCTGCACCTTGATCTGCGCGATGACCGCCTCGCGGTTGGCGATCCGGGCCGCGGACTGGGCGTCGGGTTTGGCCCGCTGCCCGTCGATGAACTTCTGGTTGTTGCCCAGGGCCGTGGCCAGGCCCTGGCAGACGTTCGAGTCCGCGGCCGACAGAGTCTTCGGACTCTGCGCGGCGTTGGAGGTGCTCGCCATGACGAAGGCACCACCGCCCGCCACCGCCGCCGCGCTCACCAGCAGCGCGATCTTCTTCTTCGTACCGAGAGTTCTCCTGCGCGACATGCGCGCCTCCTGAGAGGTAGGGGAGCGTACGTCGCTATGTACGAGATACCGAACAGAGTTACTCAGTGGTCGCGGGAGTCGCTGAAGTAACCTGCGTCACAGCAGACTTGGAGCGGGCTCACAGGTTCCCGCCCTTGCCCTCCTCGTAGGCCACCACCGTGTCGTTCACGAGCTTCAGCAGCCCTTCCGTCTCCTGCGTCAGCGCGGCCTCCCCGGACTCCGAGCCGTCGCCCCACTGCCCGTTGGCGAACACCACGGACCGCACGGTCGCCAGTCGCCGGAACACGCCCGCCGAACCGGGCGGCACGGTCGGCAACCCCGCCTGCGGGGGCGGGTCGAGGGAGACCACCTGGTACGTCACCGGATCCATGGAGGCCATCCCGAACACCATCCCCGAGTCCTCCGCCCGCCGGAAACTCACCACGGTGACGGTGATCTGCGAGCGACGGTCGGCATCCGTGAAGAGCGCCGCGGTCAACCGGAGGCACCCCTTGCCCTGTTGGACGATCGCCGCCAGCTCCTGCGACATCCCGCGGGCGCACTCGGTGGTGGTGGCCAGGTCCACCCGCTCGTAACGGGAGCCGTCCTTCAGGCGGACGCTCTTCGACGGGAACGCCTGCTCGGGACGGATCACGGGGCGCGCGAGCAGGGAGGGCAGCGAGGAGGGGGCGTCGGAGGAGAGGGAGGCGGAGACGCGGACGTCGGGGGCGGCCGCGCGGGGGCTCCCCGACGTCTTCGCGGCGGCACCCTGGTCCCCTCCGTCACCGGAGTACAGCACCATTCCCGCGCCGGCGGCGCCGACGAGCACGACGCCCACCGCGGCGCCGGCCGCCGCCCGGGCCCGTCGTGCCCTGCGTATGCGCTCCCGCTCCGCCGCCCACGGGTCGTACGGCGTTCCTTGATCACCGAAGGTCATGGCGGCGGAGGGTAACAGCAGTCGAGGCCCTGAATCCCCTCGCTGGAGATACCGTCGGCTAACGGGACAGAGCGTCCCGAACAGCCTCCTCGGAACGTCCGACGACCGCGGTGCCGTCGTCCGCGGTGATGATCGGACGCTGGATCAGCCTGGGGTGCCGCGACAACGCCGTGATCCACCGCTCGCGCGAAGTGGCGTCCCGTGCCCAGTCCTTGAGCCCGAGCTCCTTCGCCGGGTCCTCCTGGGTGCGCGTGATGTCCCACGGCTCCAGGCCCAGGCGGTCGAGTACGTCCCTGATCTCGTCCTCGCTCGGCACGTCCTCCAGGTAGCGGCGGACGGTGTAGTCGGCTCCCTCGGCGTCGAGCAGGCCGATCGCGCTGCGGCACTTCGAACAGGCCGGGTTGATCCAGATCTCCATGGGGTCCACGGTACGGCAGGGGTGGCCGAAAGCCCTTGTGGCCAGGGGCTTTTGTCAGTGGCGGGCAGTACACTAGAAGAAGTGTTCGAGGGTGTTGGGGGGTGCCGAAACCCCCGTGCCGACCCCCTCACCGCGACAGGAGGATGCCTGTGCCCGCTGCCGCACTGAAGCCGAAGCCGACCCAGTCCACCGTGGACCGCCCCGTCCTGCTCGACCTGCCGTACGAACCCGTGGAGAAGCGCCCGTTGCCGCCGGGGCGACCGCGCGAGTGGTACGTCACGCACAACCGCCGCCTCAAGGCGATGCGGTTGGCCATCGCCCTGCTCGACTCGGGCGTGTACGTACCGAACCAGGCCCGCAACGAGACGATCCGCAGCACGGCGGAGACGATCGGAGTACACCCGCCGTCGGACACGACGTGCCACATGGTGCGGGCACTGATGCGTTACTCGAGGTGACCCACCGCTGCCGGGCACCCCTCCCACCGGGGCGCCCGGCACGCCTGCCCTAGGCCACCAGTTCCCTCTCCAGCGGGGTCCGGAACCGCGGGGTCACCCGCGCCGGCCCCAACCAGCCGCGCAGTCTGTCCACTTCAGCCTCGATCGCCGCCTCACCCTCGCGGCCCACGCCCGTGTCGTCGAGCAGGCGCCAGGCGATCTCCCCGTCGGCGCGCTGCGCCCAGCCGCCCACCACCTTGCCGTCCCACCACACCGTCGGTCCGACGTTCCCGCTGCGGTCGAACAGCGACGGCCGCAGCTCCGGCGCCAGATACCAGTCCCGCGCCTGCCAGCCCATCGCCGTCGGATCGAGGGCCGGCAGCAGCGCCGCCCAGGGCTCGACTGGCCCGGCCACCGGATCGACGTCGCTCTCGACGACGTACCCCGTGCCCTCGTCCAGTGACACCGGCTGCGCGCCGATCGCCGCCAGGGCGCGCCGTACGTCGGTCACCTTCCAGCCCGCCCACCACTTCAGGTCCGCCTCGGTGGCCGGCCCGCACGCCGTCAGCCAGCGTCCGAGGAGCTCCGCCTGGGCAGCCGCAGTGTCGAGTTCGGGATGGGCGGGGGCGGGCGCCCAGCGGAACTGGGTCGACGTCCAGGAGCCGAGAGGACGGCCCCGCACCACCTTTCCCTCCACGCCCAGCACCCGCAGCAGCCGCGACGAGACGGTGTGCACGCCCTCGTAGCCCTTTCCGGCCGCGTACGCGAACTGCTCCCTCAACCGCGGCTCGTCCTCGGCCAGTTCGGCAGCCGTCGCCTGGCCGCGGCGGGCCAGCGCGGCCAGCGCCGAGTCCTCGACCTCCTTCAGCCAGGCCGCGTCCGGCGCGGCGGCCTTCGCCATGTCCGCCACCAGCTTGGCCCGCTCGCGCGCGGCAACCGCGAGGCCCGTCGAGGCGTGCACGACCGCGGTGAGGGGGGTGGGGAAGACGAACACCGTGTGGCGCATGCCGTGCATCCGGACCAGCGAACGGTCCTCGTACAGCGCCCGGTCCGTCTCCGGCACCGTCCGGGCCGGATCCCTCAGACGCGCGCCCACCGCCAGGTACACCGTCGCCGGGTCCGTGCCGTGCAGCGCGACGAGCGCGTCCGCGATCTCCTCCGGCGCCGCGCCCCGGGCCGGCCCCGCGAGCCGGTGCCGCCACGCCAGCCGTGCCCGCCGCTCCGCCACACCGACGTACCGCTCCCTGCCGCCCATGCACCCTCCACCCCGTAGAAACCACTGAAGGCATCATCGCGAACCCCACTGACAACGACACCGCCCCCTGCGACGCCCGCGCCGCGTCACCCGATTGCCGGACCCGGCATGCGCCCGACCCGCCTCCCGCCTTCACTGCGATCAAGGGGCGACGAGCCGAGGGGATCAGCGGAACCGTCCCAGACGGACACGGCGGCGGGAGGCGAGATGAACGGCAGTCACGGCACACCAAGCGAGACGGGCGGACCCTCACGGAGACGCCCGCCGTCCCCGACGCCCATGCCTCACGCCCACACGGCAGCCCCCCGGCCCGTCGGCCCGCCCCCCACCAGCCCTGACCGCGCCGCAAACGGCCGACCCGCCACCCAGCGCCCGGCCGGCCTCAACTCCGGCGCAGTCCCCCGGCCCGTCGGCCCAGTCGGCCCTGGCGCAACCCCCCGGCCCGTCGACCCGTGCCCGACTGGCCCTGGCTCCGCAGCAGATCCCCGTCGCGTCGGCCTGCGCCAAGCCGACCCCGGCTCCGCCGCAGATCCCCGGCCCGTCGGCCTGCGCCAAGCCGACCCCGGCTCCGCAGCAGATCCCCGGCCCGTCGGCCTGCGCCAAGCCGACCCCGGCTCCGCCGCAGCCCCCCGGCCCGTCGGCCTTTCCCCAGTCGGTCCCGGTGCAACTCCCCGGTCCGCCCCATGAGTACGCCCCTCGCCCCCGCCTCCCCGGCCGACCGGGCACAGCGTGGTAGGGCCGCTCGCAAGCGGGTGTCTCGCTCCGGGCATGCCGGGTGGCTTGCGCCCGTCGATCGGGGCGATCCCGTCGCCGTGCTGGAGCGGCAGGGCCGGGACCGGCTGTCCGAGCTGCTGCCGATCCGGTACGGCAGGATGGCCGCCTCGCCGCTCGCCTTTCTGCGCGGGTCGGCCGCCGTGATGGCCGCCGACCTCGCCTCCCGGCCGCACACCGGACTCACCGTGCAACTGTGCGGCGACGCCCACCTGCTCAACTTCGGCCTGTACGCCTCCCCGGAACGCACGCTGCTGTTCGACCTCAACGACTTCGACGAGACGTTCCCCGGCCCCTTCGAGTGGGACGTCCAGCGACTCGCGGCCAGCGTGGCCGTCGCCGCCCGCGAGAACGGACACGCCGACGACAAGGCACGCCGGGCAGCGCTGGCGGCGACCGCCGCCTACCGGACCACCATCGGCCGGCTGGCCCGGCGCGGCGAGCTGGAGGTCTGGTACGAGCGCATCGACGCCGACAGCCTGCGCTCACTGGCCCGCTCCGCACGCCGCCGCCGGCAGGTCGCCGCCAGCCTCAGCCGCGCCCGCCGCCGCACCAGCCTGCAGGCGGTCGGCAAGCTCACCGAGGTCGTCGACGGCCGCCGCCGTATCGTGCACGACCCGCCGCTGCTGGAACCCGCCGGCGTCTCCGACATGGCCGCCGTCCGCAAGATGTTCAGCGACTACCGCTCCACCCTCTCCGAGGAACGCCGTCTGCTCCTGGACCGCTACCGCTTCGTGGACGCCGCCCGCAAGCTCGTCGGCGTCGGCAGCGTCGGCATGCGCTGCTTCGTCGTGCTGCTCGCCGGGCGGGACACCGACGACCTCCTGTTCCTGCAGATCAAGGAGGCACGCAACTCCGTACTCGAGGAGCATCTGCCGCACGGGCCGTACGTCCATCCCGGCCACCGCGTGGTCGCCGGGCAGCGGCTGACGCAGGCCGCCGGCGACATCTTCCTGGGGTGGATGAGCGGCCCCCAGGGGCGCGCCTTCTACTGGCGACAACTGCGGGACATGAAGGGCGCCGCGGACGTCGCCGGCATGAGCCCCTCCGAGCTGTCCGCCTACGCCCGCCTGTGCGGCACCGCCCTGGCCCGCGCCCACGCCCGCTCCGGCGACCGCATCGCCATCGCCGCCTACCTGGGCGGCGCCGACACCTTCGACCGGGCCGTCGCCGACTTCGCCGTCGCCTACGCCGACCAGACCGCCGACGACCACGCCGCCCTGGGCGCGGCGATCGCCGCCGGGGTGGTCAGGGCGGCACCCGACGTGTGACAACCGGGCCCACGCCTGCCACCGGACGACGGGCTCCGTGGCCGAAGCCGAGGCGTAGGATCCCCGTATGGCCACCGGAGGCGACGCCTCGGACCCCCTGGCCTCCGCGGAGCGGAGAGCGGCTGAGGCGCGTGCGCGTTCGGTGCAGGAGGCCGGCCGCGCCGAGCGGCACGAACGCCTCGCCGGTGAGTGCGCCGACGCACACCTCAGGGACCTCCACCTGCGCATCGCCGCCGACCACCGGTCGACGTCCGCGCGCCACCGCACCGCGGCCCGGCTTCAGGACGCCTTCGCCGTGCGGCTCGGCGCCTGGGCCGGCCGGCCGGGCGTCCCCTGGCAGCTGTTCATGACCGGTGTCGCCGAGGCCTGCGGCAGCGGCGGCGCCGCCCTCACGCTGGTCGGCCACACCTTCGACGAACTGGCCCTGGCCGCCTCCGACGAACCCTCGCGTGCCGCCCAGGAACTGGAGTTCCTGCTCGGCGAGGGCCCCGCCCGGGACGCGACGAGCACGGCCGCACCGGTGGCGGCGAACGGCGCCGCACTGGCCGTGCGCTGGCCCGGTTACGGCCCCGCCGTCGGTGAACTGGGCATCACCGAGGTGGCCGCCGTACCGCTGACCCTGGACGGCAACTGCGTCGGCGCGCTCGCCGTATACGACCCCGCACCCGGGGTGGCCCGCTCGACCGCCTTCGCCGAGATCGCCGAGGCTCTCACCCGCTCGGTGATCCTGACCCCGGCCGGCGTGCTCGACCTGCACGACGGCATCGAGCTGCGGGCCAAGGTGCACCAGGCCGCGGGAATGGTCTCGGTACAGCTCGACCGGCCGGTGGCCGACGCGCTGGAGCTGATCAGGGCGTACGCCTTCGGCGAGGGCATCCCGGCCCACCGGGTGGCGGAACGCATCCTGGAGGGAGAACTGCTGCTCGGCTGGGGAACCGGGCACTCGAGCGGGAACACGTAAGACTGCGGAACACAGCGCGCGGCCGGCGAGGCCGCCGCCCCCAGGGCGAAGGGCCAAGAGGTGGGAGACCGATGACCAAGCCCGTGTCACAGCAGCGGCTGGCGAAGGCGTTCGTCGAGCTGGCCGCGAGCCCGGTCGCGGACCCCGCCGACCCCACCGGGCTGCTCCTGGCCCTGGCCGAGCACGGCACCGAGTTGTTCGACGACTGCGCCGCGATCGTCCTGTACTTCCCCGACGGCCGAGCGCCGGCGCAGGTGGCCGGCACCGACGAGAGCCTGATGGAACTGGCCCGCGACGCCATCGCCTGGGACGAGGGACCCGGCCCGGAGGCCCGCCGCACCGGCACCTCGGTGCCGGACACCGACCTGAGCGGCGACCGGGCCCGCCACGACTGGCCGCGCTACGCACACCGGGCCCGGGAACTCGGCTACGGCCGTGCCGCCGCCGTACCTCTCCATGTCGGCGCCGACACCCCGGGGGCCCTGGTGCTGCTGGGGCCCGGCGGTACCGCACTCCCCGGCGAGCTGCTGGAACTCGGCCAGTCCCTCACCGATGTCGTCGGCTGGACCCTGGACCGTGAGCGCCGCCTGGCCGAGAGCCGTGCCCTGGCCGACCAGCTCGGCCAGGCGCTCACCAGCCGCATCGTCATCGAACAGGCCAAGGGCACCCTCGCGGCCAGCCTGTCCGTCTCCGTGGACGAGGCCTTCCACCTCCTGCGCTCCTACGCCCGCTCCCGGCGCCGCCGTCTGACGGACGTGGCCCAGGACGTCGTGGACCGCCGTCTGAGGCTGCCTTCGGAGGAGTAGGCGGGCGAAAACGGGATGCACGCACAGTGACCGGTTTCCTACGCTGGACACGCGGAGCGGAGCTGCTCACCACCGGTTCCCGCAGGACAGGCATCCCCCTGCGGACTCGGGGCTACTCTCTACGCACCGACGGCCGGGCGCCCGTCCCCCTGCGCCCCGTCGGCATCCAGATCGCTCAATCGACCCACGTTCACGGAGGCCCGTCATGGGCACCATCTTGATCGCCGGGACCGTTGTACTGGTCCTCTTAGGATTCGGAAACCACGTCTGGTGGCTGGCCGCGGCCGGCGTGCTGTTGGTGTACCTGCAGTACGGCCGCGACGCGTCGACGTCGTCGGGCGGGGGCGGCTCGTCCGGCTCCGCGCCGGCGACCTACCAGGCCTACCGCAAGCGCCGTGACCAGCAGGCCAAGTGGGAGCGCCGCTACCGCCGCGAGCGCCCCCTTCAGGCGCGCCGTCAGGAGCGCAACCAGTAACAAGCAGATGCCCCCGGGCCCGGCGCTACAGGCACGGAGCTGCGACGGGCGGGGACCTACAGGCCGGGCGCGCCCCACACCGGGAACCACCGGCTCAGATCCTGCTCCATCCGCAGGTCGTCGGCGAGCGCCGCCTTCACCTGCAGCTCCAGCGCGTTGTCGCGCCGCTGTCCGCCGCCGGGCAGCGGCGCGAACGGGTAGAACGTGCCGCGCTTGTAGAGGTAGACCAGCGCGAGCCGCTTGCCGCCCTCGCCCTCGAACGAGGCCAGGGAGCACAGCAGTTGCGGCCCAAAGCCGTTGACCTCCATCGAACTGTTCACCGCGTGCAGGTCGTTGACCAGGTCGGACAGCTGGTCGGGGGAGCGGCGCGAGACCAGCCAGGAGTAACCGAACTCGTCCTGGCTCAGCTCCACCGGGGTGCCTCCCCCGCTTTCGGCTTCGCTCGAGCGGGACCCCCATCGGTCGGCGTCCGCCTCCAGCAAAGCCTGGACCTCCCGGTGCGTCTGCTCGAAGGCGGCGCCCTCGACCGTCGCGAAGCACACCGCCCCGGTGCCGGTCGGCGTGAAACCGGCCGCGGCCTCCAGGGTCACGGCGGCCGACGGCAGCGCGAAGAGCCGGTCCAGATCGGGCAGGACCGGCTTCGTGCGGCCGAGGAGGATGTCCAGGAGCCCCATGCATCACGCCTTTCCGGGGGTTTCGGAGGTTCCGGGGGTCGCCGCCTCGCCCAGCTCGGCGGAGATCCGGCCCAGTTGGTCGAGACGCTGTTCCAGCGACGGGTGGGTGGAGAAGAACCGCTCGAAGCCCGGCTCCTTGCCGGTGGCCGGCGTGAAGTAGAAGGCGTTGAAGGCCTGTGCGGTGCGCAGGTCCTTCGTCGGGATCCGGGCGATGTCCCCGGAGACCTTGGTCAGCGCCGACGCCAGCACCGAGGGCCGCCCGGTGAGCAGCGCCGCCGCCCGGTCCGCGGCCAGCTCCCGGTACCTGGAGAGCGCCCTGATCAGCAGGAAGCTGATCGCGTACACCGCGGCCGACACCGCCATCACGGCGGCGAAGACGGCGGCGGTGTTCTGGTCCCGGCGCCCTCCGCCGAACAGCTGCGAGTAGAAGGCGAACCGCACGATCAGCCCGGCGATCACGCCGAGGAACGAGGCGATCGTGATCACGGCGACGTCCTTGTGCGCCACGTGCGACAACTCGTGCGCGAGGACGCCCTCGAGCTCGGCGGGTTCCAGCCGCCGCAGCAGCCCGGTGGTCACGCAGACCACCGCGTGATCCGGATTCCGGCCGGTCGCGAACGCGTTGGGCATGTCCATCTCGGACACGGCGACCACCGGCTTGGGCATGTCGGCGATCGCACACAGCCGGTCCACGACGGCGTGCAGTTCGGGATACTCCTCCCGCTCCACGACCCGCCCGCGCATGGCGAACATCGCGATGCGGTCGGAGAACCAGAACTGTGCGACGAACATCGCCGCGACCAGCACCACGACGAGCAGCCAGGACTTGAGCAGCACGATCAGCGCGGCCACGAAGCCCACGTACAGCAGTCCGAGCATGAACATCGTGACCGTCATCCGCACGGTCAGTCGCCGGTCGCTCCGGAAGCGGCTCTGCATCTGCCTCACCCCGCAGTCAGGCACTCGTCCCGCTGTCCAGTGTGCACCCGCCCACTCCCATGAAGTGGTCCCGAACGGCCCTAGGTGCTGCAAAAGGTCCCTGTGAGAGCCCTCTCCGGCGCCCGCCCTAGTACGGAGCCCGGAACCGCACCCACCCCAGCAGCACGATCACGGCCGCCACGCACCCGAACACGATCGCCGTCGACACCCAGGAGGAGCGGCGCGGTTCCACCGGCCCCGGGTCGGCGCGGAACGGCTGCGGCTCGGGCGGGTTCTCCCGCCATCGCGCGGCCAGCATCCGGGCCCGCGCCGAGGGCTCCTTGAACTCCGCCCGGTCGGCCCACTTGATGTCGAACTCCCGCTCGTCATCCCCCGTTTGGGACATCCCCGTATCTCCCCGTCGGTTCCGCGACCACTGTCGAACAGCTGTGCAGAAACCATACGACGACGCCCCCGCCCCGCGGAACGGGACGGGGGTCGATGGCTACTCTGACGAGGTGGCCGATGCGAAGGACAGGGGGAGCGGCTCGGTCCGACGCCGCTTGTGGGAACCGGTAGTGTTCACCGTCGCGCTGGAACTCGGCGGCCTCGCCGTCTCCGGGTTGGTCGCTCTGGTGGGGTGGCCTTTCGGATGGCTGCCCGACGTCGGTTTCGTCGGCCTCGTGACGGGCCTGATCGCGATCGGGCCTGCGGCCGAGTTGTACAGCGGGGCGGAGCCGCCGCGTCGGCTTGCCGTAGTTGCCGCTCTCCTCGCGCTGGCAACCGTGAGACTGCTCGTGGCCGCAGGAGTGAACTGGGCCTTTCCCGCGCTGGCCGATCCGGGCGTCGGTGTCCTCGTCGGCTACCTTGTAGGGTTGCCCGTCGGCGTGGCCGTGTTGGCTTGGTTCCTCACCAGGGCGAACGTCGACCCGCAGGGTTCTTCAAGCGGCTGAGCCGAAAAGCCGTGGGCCGGCGCTCCCGCGCTGGGAGCACCGGCCCACGGCCCATGGACGGCCCAGGGGAGCGGTTTCCCGCCCTGACCTGGGGCGATATCACACGTCGAAGTAGAGCTCGAACTCGTGCGGGTGCGGACGCAGCTGCAGCGGGGCGATCTCGTTCGCGCGCTTGAAGTCGATCCAGGTCTCGATCAGGTCGGCCGTGAAGACGTCACCGGCGAGCAGGAACTCGTGGTCGCGCTCCAGGGAGTCGAGGACGGCCGGGAGCGAGGTCGGGACCTGCGCGACGTTGGCGTGCTCCTCGGGAGCCAGCTCGTAGAGGTCCTTGTCGATCGGCTCGGCCGGCTCGATCTTGTTCTTGATGCCGTCCAGGCCCGCGAGCAGCAGCGCGGAGAAGGCCAGGTACGGGTTGCCGGAGGAGTCGGGCGCGCGGAACTCGACGCGCTTGGCCTTCGGGTTGGAGCCGGTGATCGGGATACGCATGGCCGCGGAGCGGTTGCGCTGCGAGTACACCAGGTTGATCGGCGCCTCGAAGCCCGGCACCAGACGGTGGTACGAGTTCACCGTCGGGTTGGTGAAGGCGAGCAGCGACGGCGCGTGCTTGAGGATGCCGCCGATGTAGTAGCGGGCGGTGTCCGACAGGCCCGCGTAACCGGCCTCGTCGTAGAACAGCGGGTCGCCGTTGCTCCACAGCGACTGGTGCACGTGCATGCCCGAGCCGTTGTCACCGAAGATCGGCTTCGGCATGAAGGTCGCGGTCTTGCCGTTGCGCCAGGCCACGTTCTTCACGATGTACTTGAAGAGCTGGAGGTCGTCGGCGGCGGCGAGCAGCGTGTTGAACTTGTAGTTGATCTCGGCCTGGCCGGCGGTGCCCACCTCGTGGTGCTGGCGCTCGACCTTCAGGCCGGACCGCTCCAGCTCCAGGGAGATCTCGGCACGCAGGTCGGCGAAGTGGTCGACCGGGGCGACCGGGAAGTAACCGCCCTTGTAGCGGACCTTGTAACCACGGTTGTTCTCGACGGCGCCGGTGTTCCAGGCGCCCGCCTCGGAGTCGATGTGGTAGAAGCTCTCGTTCGCCGAGGTGGCGAAGCGCACGCTGTCGAAGACGTAGAACTCGGCCTCGGGGCCGAAGTACGCGGTGTCCGCGATACCGGTGGAGGCGAGGTAGGCCTCGGCCTTCTTCGCCACGTTGCGCGGGTCACGGGAGTACTGCTCGCCCGTGATCGGGTCGTGGATGAAGAAGTTGATGTTGAGCGTCTTGTCACGGCGGAAGGGGTCGACCCGGGCGGTCGACAGGTCCGCGCGCAGCGCCATGTCGGACTCGTGGATCGCCTGGAAACCACGGATCGACGATCCGTCGAAGGCGAGCTCCTCGTCCGGGTCGAACGCCTCGACGGGCACCGTGAAGTGCTGCATGACGCCCGGCAGGTCGCAGAAGCGGACGTCGACGAACTTGACGTCCTCGTCCGCGATGAACTTCTTGGCCTCGTCGGCGTTCTGGAACATCCAGCTCCTCCTACTCCCGACCGCCTGCCGGGGTGGTAGTTCGTTCGTGCGGCCAGTGCGGTGGCACACGCTGCCCTCGACACTAGGGATGGGTGATTTCTCGGGCGTGACCCATTTGTTTCGCACAAGTTAACCGGACCCCGTCCGGTTGACCCCACCTGTCCGTATCCCGAAACGCTGGCAGTACCGTGGACGCGTGGACAAGAGGGAAGCAGTTGGATCGTGGCTCTCCGGCCCCCGCGCGGCCGCCGAGGAAGCCGGTGTGGACTTCGGATACCGCGGTGAGCAGCTGGGCCTGCCGGAGGAGGGGCCCGGCTCGATCGCCCGCCCCGGCCGCAGGTTCGCCGCCCTGGCTGTCGACTGGGGTCTGTGCCTCTTGATCGCATACGGTCTCATCACGCACGGCTACCACCCCCAGTCGACCGGGAACTGGGCCCTGCTGGTCTTCTTCGCTCTCGGCGTGCTGACCGTCGGCACCATCGGCTTCACGCCCGGCAAGCGCCTGTTCGGCCTGCGCGTGGTCGCCCTCGGCACGGGCCGCCCCAGCTTCCCGCGCGGCCTCCTGCGCACGGCCCTGCTGTGCGTCGCGATCCCGGCCCTGATCTGGGACCGCGACGGCCGGGGCCTGCACGACAAGCTGGCCCGCACGGTCGAGGTCCGCACCTGAACCCCCGTACATATACGAAGGGGCGCCCGCGGCATCCGCGGGCGCCCCTTCGACGTAGGAGGAGATCAACGGGCCTTGGGCCCGCCCTTCGGCAGCTTCATGCCCTTCGGCATCGGTCCCTTCGGCAGCGGCATGTTGCTCATCAGGTCGCCCATCGCGCGCAGCCGGTCGTTGGTGGCCGTCACCTGCGGGCCGGTCAGCACGCGCGGCAGCTTCAGCATGGCCGTGCGCAGCTTCTTCAGCTCGACCTGGCCCTCGCCCGTGCCGACGATGAGATCGTGCACCGGCACGTCCGCGACGATGCGGTTCATCTTCCGCTTCTCGGCGGCCAGCAGGGTCTTGACCCGGTTCGGGTTGCCCTCGGCGACCAGGACGATGCCGGCCTTGCCGACGGCCCGGTGCACGACGTCCTGGCTGCGGTTCATCGCCACCGCCGGAGTCGTCGTCCAGCCCCGGCCGATGTTGTCCAGCACGGCCGCTGCGGCGCCCGGCTGGCCCTCCATCTGCCCGAAGGCGGCACGCTCGGCCCGTCGCCCGAACACGATGGCCATCGTGAGGAGGGCGAGGAACAGACCCAGGATGCCGAGATAGATGGGGTGACCGATCAAGAAACCGATCGCGAGGAAGACACCGAGGATGCTGATGCCGACAGCCGCGAGTACAAGACCGATCTTCTTGTCGGCCTTGCGGGTCATCTTGTAGGTCAGGGCGATCTGCTTCAGTCGCCCGGAGTTCGCAGCGTCTGCTGCCGTGTCCTTCCTCGCCATGCCACGAAGTCTACGTGGCCCCAGGAGCGCCGACGACGGCAGTGCCCGGCGGGAAGGGATCGCGAGGTGTCAGGGACGGACGGCGAGGGTCTGGTCGAGGACGCGCTGCGCCTCGACGCGGTCCTTGGCGCGGCGGCGGTCCTCCAGGACGGAGGTCCAGGCGTTGCGCCGGGCGGTGCGCTGGCCGCTGCTCATGAGCAGCGACTCGACGGCACGCAGTGCATCGGTGAAGGACGGGATGGCGGTGGCGCGAACGGGCGCGGCCTGCATGATGGAGGTCCCCCTCGAGACTGACGGCTCAGGTGAGTGGTGCACGGGGTGTACAGCCAGGGTCACTGATTGGTGTTACCAGGGCGTGACCGACCGGTCAAACACCGATGAAACCCCGATTCGCGCCAGTTAAACGCCGACGCGGCCCCGATGCCGTCCTCATCTGCGAGGACGTCCGGGACCGCGTCAATCGGCCACTACTCAGCGGTAGTTGCTTGTGCGCAGATTCACACGTTTAGCGTGACACTGCGTGCCATCACACCGCCTGCGAGGCGATGTAGGCGCCACGCTTCTCGACGGCCATCCGGTAGAGCCGCCCGGCGCGGTAGGAGGACCGGACCAGCGGGCCGGACATCACACCGGAGAAGCCGATCTGCTCGGCCTCCTCCTTCAGCTCCACGAACTCCTGCGGCTTGACCCAGCGTTCCACGGGGTGGTGGCGCACCGACGGCCGCAGGTACTGCGTGATGGTGACCAGCTCGCAGCCGGCGTCGTGCAGCTGCCGCAGCGCGTCGCTGACCTCTTCGCGGGTCTCGCCCATGCCGAGGATGAGGTTCGACTTGGTGACCAGGCCGAAGTCGCGGGCCTCGGTGATGACCTTCAGCGAGCGCTCGTAGCGGAAGCCGGGGCGGATGCGCTTGAAGATCCGCGGCACGGTCTCGACGTTGTGCGCGAAGACCTCGGGGCGGGCGGAGAAGACCTCGGCCAGCTGCTCGGGGACCGCGTTGAAGTCGGGGGCGAGCAGCTCGACCTTGGTGTGCCCGCCCTCGCGGTTCGCGGTCTGCGCGTGGATCTGACGGACCGTCTCCGCGTACAGCCAGGCGCCGCCGTCCTCCAAGTCGTCGCGGGCGACGCCGGTGATGGTGGCGTAGTTCAGGTCCATGGTGACCACGGACTCGCCGACGCGGCGCGGCTCGTCGCGGTCGAGGGCCTCGGGCTTGCCGGTGTCGATCTGGCAGAAGTCGCAGCGCCGGGTGCACTGGTCGCCGCCGATGAGGAAGGTCGCCTCGCGGTCCTCCCAGCACTCGTAGATGTTGGGGCAGCCGGCTTCCTGGCAGACCGTGTGCAGGCCTTCGCTCTTCACGAGGTTCTGCATCTTCGTGTACTCGGGGCCCATTTTCGCCCGGGTCTTGATCCACTCGGGCTTGCGCTCGATGGGGGTCTGGCTGTTGCGGACCTCCAGGCGCAGCATCTTGCGTCCGTCGGGTGCGACTGCGGACACGATGGGCTCCCTAGCGATTGATTCTTTGGCGTCCTCAAGCGTACGCCCGTTGATTTGAATGTCCGGCGTCGGTGGCGGCCCCTGGGGGCTGCCGCCCCCAGCCCCCGCTTCGGCCTGAACGGCCTCGTCCTCAAACGCCGGACGGGCTGAGTTATGCGGGCGTCTTCTCGATGAGGCGCGGCTTGAGCTCCGCGTTCTCCAGTACGTCCTTCAGGTGCCGCTCCACCACGGGCAGTACCTCGGCGATGGTGACGTCCCGGCCCAGTTCGTCCGCCAGCGAGGCGACGCCCGCGTCGCGGATGCCGCACGGGATGATCCGGTCGAACCACTTGTTGTCGGGGTTCACGTTCAGCGCGAAGCCGTGCATCGTGACGCCCTTGGCCACCCGGATGCCGATCGCGGCGATCTTGCGGTCCTCGCGGCGCTGCCCGGCGTTGGACGGGGCGTACTCGGGGCCGTTCAGGCGCGGGTCGAACTCCTCGTCGGTCAGGCGGGGGTCGAAGTCGAGGGACAGCCCGCCGAGCGCCGGCCGCTGCTCGACGGGGTCGCCGAGCACCCACACCCCGCTGCGGCCCTCGACCCGCGTGGTCCGCACGCCGAACTCGGCGCAGGTGCGGATCAGTGCCTCTTCCAGGCGTCGTACATGCGCCACGACGTCCACCGGGCGCGGCAGCTTCTGGATGGGGTAGCCGACCAGCTGGCCGGGTCCGTGCCAGGTGATCTTGCCGCCGCGGTCTACGTCGATGACGGGGGTGCCGTCGAGGGGCCGCTCGTTGTCCGCCGTACGCCGGCCCGCCGTGTAGACCGGCGGGTGCTCCAGCAGGATCACGGTGTCGGGGACCTCGTCCGCGAACCGCGCCGCGTGCACCCGGCGCTGTTCGTCCCACGCCACCTGGTAGTCCACGGCCTCGGTACCGAACCCCATGCGGACGAACCGCAGCTCACTCACGGCAAGCGCCTCCCTGGAAGTCGTAAGGCACTAAACGTGCCTACGCCACTGTACGACTGGCCGTCCCGCGTCAGCCGCGTGGCCAATCCTCACACGATCGGATGAACGAACGTGGAAGCGTGCGACCACATGCTCACTCTCCGCTACATTCGCGCCGTTCACAGAGGCCATAAGGGCTGCTCACAGGCAATCCGGGCACCTCGGCGGCCAGGTCGGCCCCGGGGTAGGCCCGAAAGGCAGGAGACCGCACCGCAGATGACGGAACGACCCGCGCAGCGCACTCCCAACCGACAGCTCGCCGCGCTCATCGCAGAAGCGGGGTTCTCCAACGCGGGGCTCGCCCGACGCGTGGACCAGCTCGGTCTCGAACACGGGCTTGACCTGAGATACGACAAGACGTCCGTGACCAGGTGGCTGCGCGGACAGCAGCCCCGCGGCACCACCCCCGCCCTCATCGCCGAGGTCTTCACCCGGCGACTGGGGCGCCGGCTCACCGCCCAGGACCTCGGACTCGACGCCTGTGCGCCGGTGTACGCCGGGCTCGAGTTCGCCTCGACCCCCGAGGAGGCCGTCGACATCGTCAGCGGCCTGTGGCGCAAGGACTCCGGCTCGCACGCCGAACTGCGCAAGATCGCGTTCACGCCGGCCGGGCTGGTGGTGCCCAGCCGGGACTGGCTGATCGGCCGGGCCGACGACCGCGTCGCCCGCGGTGAGCCGGCGCCCCCCGCGTCCGGCGTGGCGCGGACCGGGGCCGTCGCCAAGATCCCGGTGCAGGGCCGCCCTGGCGTCCCGCGCCAGCGCGGGCAGGGCGAGCGCGGGCCCGGCCAGCGGGTCACCGGCGGCGACATCGCCGCGCTGCGCTCGGTGGGCGAGCTGTTCCGCACCCTCGACAACATGTACGGCGGCGGGCACGCCCGCCAGGCCCTCGTGCGCTACCTGGAGCACGAGTGCGAGCCGATGCTGCGCGGCGCATACGGCGAGCAGACCGGCCGCAAGCTGTTCGCGGCCGCCGCCGACCTGACCCGGCTCGCCGGCTGGACCTCGTACGACATCGCCGCGCACGGGCTGGCCCAGCGGTACTTCGTGCAGTCGCTGCGGCTCGCGCAGGCGGCGGGGGACCGGGCGTACGGGGCGTACGTGCTGGTCACGATGAGCCGGCAGGCCGTCTACCTCGGGCACGGGCGCGAGGCCGTGCAACTGGCGCGGGTGGCCCAGCAGGGCGTGGGCACCAACGCCCCGCCGGTCGTGCAGGCGCTGCTGCACGCGGCCGAGGCGCGCGGGCACGGCGTGCTCGGCGAGGTGCGCAACTGCACGGCCTCCCTGGTACGGGCCGAGCGCGCGATGGAGGCGGCGCGAGCGGGAGACGAAGTGCCGCCCTGGGCGCGGTTCTTCGACGAGGCGCAGCTCGCCGACGAGTTCGGGCACGCGCACCGGGACCTGCAGCAGTTCCGGGCGGCGGCGCAGCACGCCGAACGCTCGCTGCAGCTGCGGGCGCCGGCGTACGCCCGCAGCCGGCTGTTCTGCCGTGTGGTGCTGGCCTCCGCCCGGCTGGGCCTGGGGGAGCTGGACCAGGCCTGCGCGCTGGGGGCGGAGGCGGCGGGCGCGGCGGCGGAGATGCGGTCGGTGCGGGCGACGGAGTACGTGCGGGACTTCGAGCGCAGGCTGGAGCCGTACAAGGACTCGGCGCCGGTGCGGGGGTATCGCGACAAGGTCGCTGCGCTGGGCTGAGGGGGGCGGGGGCGCGCCGTGACGGCGGGTGTGGTGTGCCGGGTGCGGCGCCGTCTGGGTTGATCGCGCAGTTCCCCGCGCCCCTTTGGGGGGTGCCCTGCGCGGCTTGTGTGGTCGGGAGGGGGGCGGGGGTCGCGCGGTGACGGCGGGTGTGGTGTGCCGGGTGCGGCGTCGTGTGGGTTGGTCGCGCAGTTCCCCGCGCCCCTTTTCGGGGCGCCCTACGCGGCCTGGGTTGTCGGGAGGGGGTCGGACCTGTGCATCGGGGTCGCCGCTCCCAGGTCCGTCAGGATCGCCGTCGTCGCCCGGTGGGCCGAGTGCAGGGCTCCCTGGACGGTGCTGGTGTCCCGGTGGTCGCCGCACACGTACAGGCCGGCCAGCAGGCGCACCGGGCGGCGCAGGTCGTGCGGCGGGCGCATGGCCGGGACGGCCTCGGCGGTGTGGTGGACGGCGAGGGTCTCCCAGCGGCGGGTCGAGGTGCCGTAGAGCCGCGACAGGTGCATACGGACGGCGGTGTCGAGGTCGGCCGGGGGCGGCCCCAGGATCGTGGAGGAGATCAGGGCCCGGCCCGCCGGGGCCCGGCTCGGGTCCACCGCGCTGACCACCGCAGTGTGCGCGACCGGTCCGCCGCGGTCGGCGTCCAGCAGCAGCGAGGCGCCCGTCGCCGGCGCCTCGTCCGCCGAGTGGTGGACCACCGTCAGCCGGTGGAAGTCCGGGACGCGCAGGCCCGGCAGCAGGTCGGCGGCGGCCCGCGCGTCCGTCGCCAGCAGCACCGCCCGGCAGCGGATCTCGCCGTGCTCGGCGGTGGTCACCGCGTTGGTGGAGACCGAGGTCACCCGGACCCCGGTGTGCACGGTGCCCGGCGGCAGCGCCCGGCGCAGCAGCTCCGGCAGCATCTCGGCGCCGCCCTCGGGCACGCACAGCCGCCCGGCCGCGAACGAGCGCAGCGCGAGATCCGCGCACCGGCTGGACGTCGTCAGCTCCGGGTCGCACAGCAGGGCCGCGAGCAGCGGACGCAGGAAGCCGTCCACGGTACGGACGGGCACACCGCGCGCGGCCAGGGCCTGGCGGGCGGGCAACTCGGGCCGGGACAGCAGCCGTTCCACCGGCATGGCCGCGAGCCGGGTGAGCGCCGCGCCGAGCCGGGCCTGGTCGACGGCGGTGCCCAGCGGGGCGCTCGCCCGTGGCGTGCCCGTAGTGCGAGGGGCGCTCGCCAGGGCGCGTACGGCATGAAGTGCGCCCCGTGCGCCCCCCGCGCTCGCCACCGCCCCGGCGCGGTGGTGCCGCCCGTCGCTGTGCAGCAGGACGCCCGGCGCGAACGGGCGCAGCACGAGGGCGTCGAGGCCGGGGGTCAGCCGTAGTTCCGGATACGCCGTCGACAGCAGTTGCCCGATGCGGTCGAGCCGGAATCCGTCGACCTTCTCGGTCGACATCCGGCCCCCCGCACACGGGGCGGCCTCCAGGACCGCGGTCGTCACTCCTGCGCTGGTCAGCCGATGCGCCGCGGAGAGGCCGGCCACCCCGGCCCCCACGATCACGACGTCAGCCTGGTACGCGGGCTCAAGCACGTGCCCCTCCTCGAGGTTGCGCGGCCGGTGGAGACGTCATGCCCCCAACGGGCTCCAGGAATACCCGAGTTCGGGTCGAGGTTAGGGCCGCGATCGGTCAAGGGCAGTCGCGCATGAACAGGGCACGGTCGCACAACGGTCGCATGCGGTCACGTCGTGGCTGCGCAGGGTGGCGCTCACAGGGCGGCGCGGATCGCCTGCTCGATCTCCGGATACGTGAACGTGAAGCCCGACTCCAGCAGCCGCTTCGGCAGCACCCGCGCACTGCCCAGCACGTCCCCGGCCATCTCGCCGAGCACGGTCCGCAACACCTGCGCCGGCACCGGGAACAACGTCGGCCGGTGCAGCACGCGCCCCATGGCCGCGGTGATCTCACGGTTCGTCAGCGGGTTCGGGGCCGTCAGGTTGAACGGCCCGGACAGCCCGTCGGTGTCGATGAGATACCGGATCGCGGCCACCTCGTCGTGCAGCGAGATGTACGACCAGTACTGCCGCCCGTCGCCCATCCGCCCCCCGAGTCCCGCCTTGAACAGCGGGAACAGACGCCCCCAGGCGCCGCCCTGCCCGGACACCACCAGACCCGTCCGCGTGAACACGGTCCGCACGCCCGCCTCCTGCGCGGGCGCCGCCGCCGCCTCCCACTCCACGCACAGCTCCGGCAGGAACCCCCGGCCGGGCGGCGCGCTCTCGTCGACGGCCCGGTCGCCGGTCTCGCCGTAGATCCCCATCGCGCTGCCGTTCACGAACACCCGCGGCCCGTTCTCCAGCCCCGCGATCGCCTCGGCCAGCGCCGCCGTGCCGAGCACCCGGCCGTTGCGGATCCGCTCCTTGTACGCGTCCGTCCAGCGCCGGTCGCCGACCCCGGCCCCGGCGAGGTTGACCACGACGTCGCACCCGGCCAGCCCGGCCGCGTCCACATACCGCCCCTCGGGGTCCCAGCACACCTCGTCCTCGGCACGGGCCGCGCGGCGCACCAGCCGCACCACCTCGTGCCCGTCCGCCTTCAGGGACCGCGCCAGGGCGCCGCCGATCAGTCCGGACGCACCGGCCACAGCGATTCGGGATCGTTCCATGCGCTCATTCTCCCCAGGAGGCTCATAAGGTGGCCGTCATGGCCGTTCCGCACATACGTCATGCCACGCTCGACGACGAGGAGACACTGGGCCGCCTCGACCGCGTCACCTGGTCCCCGCTGCACTCCGTACAGCCACGGCCCCGGCCGCCGTACGAGCCCTTCTACAACGAGCGGTTCGGCCCCCGCGACCACCTGGTCGCCGAACTCGACGGCACGGTCGTCGGCTACGTCCGGCTGGCCTATCCGACCCCGCTGGCCTGCAACTCCCACGTCCGGCAGATCCAGGGACTCGCCGTCGCCGAGGAGGCGCGCGGCACCGGCGTCGGGCGGGCGCTGCTGCGCGCCGTGCGGGAGGAGGCCCGCAGACAGGGCGCCCGCCGGCTCACCCTGCGCGTCCTCGGGCACAACACCCCGGCCCGCAGGCTCTACGAGACCGAGGGCTTCGTGGTGGAGGGCGTACTGCCCGGCGAGTTCCTGCTGGAGGGCGCGTACGTGGACGACGTCCTCATGGGGTGCAGTCTCTGACCTGATCGCGGTTGGCCGCCTCGCGGCGCCTGCGGACGACCAGGAAGAGCGCGCCTCCCGCCACCAGCAGGGAGATCAGGAAGAAGACGGGCACGGCAGCCTCCGGCGGGGGTGGGGGACCGGCCCTCCATCATCGGGCAGCGGACCGCGCTACGACGTCACCAGATCGCCCGTGTCCACCGCCGCCGTCGACCCCGCCGCGCGCCGGGCGTCGGAGGAGACCTCGCCCGCCGTCAGCACGTAGCCGGTCTCGCCGTCGGAGGTCGAACGGGCGAAGACGACGCCGAACACCCGGCCGTCCGTGGTCAGCAGGGGCCCACCGGAGTTGCCGGGGCGGACCGTGGAGCGGATCGAGTAGATCTCGCGGGTCACCGTGGCGTCGCCGTAGATGTTCTGACCGGTGGCGTCGACACGGCTCGCGACCGTCGCCGCCTGCAGGTCGAGGTCGCCGTCCTGCGGATAGCCGGCGACCACCGCCGAGTCGCCCCGCTCGGCACCGCCGTCGAACCTCAGCACCGGCGCCCTGAGACCGGGCACGTACAGCACGGCCACGTCCTTGTCGGGATCGAACAGCACCACCTGGGCGTCGTACGACTGCCCGACCCCGCCGATGCGCACGGTCGGGTGGTCGATGCCGGCCACCACGTGCGCGTTCGTCATCACGTGCTCGCGCGCGTACACGAACCCGCTGCCCTCGCGGCCCTGGTTGCCGGAGACACCCTCGATCTTCACCGTGCTGAGCTTGGCCGCGCTGGTGGCGGCGGCCGTGACGCTGTCGCCGGTCGGCTTGGCCACCCGGGCCGTCGACTCGTTCTCGAACGGGTTGAAGACCTGCGGGAAGCCCGCCTGGGTCAGCGCTGAGGTGGCCCGGGAGAACCAGGTCGGAGTGGTGTCGGGCATCAGGTTCTGCACGGCGCCGAGCAGGGTGGAGTCCCGGATCGCGGTCGTGACCAGCGGCGACGAGGAGACGCCGACCACGCTCGCGGCGACCCAGGCCACGATCAACACGGCGACCGAGTTGGCCGCGGCGCCGCCGATGCCGTCGGCCACCCGCAGCGACCCCCGGTCCAGCTCCCGCCGCAGCCTGAGCGCCAGCCGCCCGGCCAGCTCGTGTCCCACCACCGCCGGGACCAGCACGGTCAGCACCGCGGTGACCGTCGCCCGGGTCGTCCCCGCCGTCACCAGGTCCATCATCCAGGGCAGCACCCACACGCCGACGACGGCTCCGCCGACGAAACCGGCGAGCGAGACACAACCGGCGACCAGGCCCCGCCGGTAGCCGGATGCCGCGTAGGCCAGAACCACCAGCATCAGCAGGATGTCGAGCAGGTCCACAGAGCCGCCTTTCTCTCAGACCCCTTAGTACGCGCGGGACGGTCCCGATGATCAGTCGTGCGTGTGCGTGTCCCTCCCCCGTCCCCTCCACCCGGAAAAACGTCACGGACCAGGAGGATGGTTCCACCGGGTGGCACAGCACACATCGCGGGCGAAGCCTTTCCGGCCGAGAGTGGACCCATGCGGGTCCGAAGATCGCGGGCACCTCGAAGCCGACGCACAGCGCGCATACGCGCCACGCTGCCCCGAACCCGGGCGCCGCGCCCACCGCGGCTGCAGCGCCTGCTGCAGGCCCTGCACACCGGCACGACGGCGCTGCGCGCAAGCAGAACGACGGCACGGGAAGCGGCACGACGCGACAGCAACACGCCGCCCGACACCCCGTTACCGGCGGAGACAGCCACCCCGCCGGGAACGGAAGGACCGCCCGCCGGCCCGGCGGCGGAGACGGCCAGGTCAGCTGGGAGGGACGGGCTGCACGCCGGCCCGGTGGCTGGGGCGGCCGGGCCTGCCGGGAAGGACGGACCGCACGCTGTCCCGGTGGCTGGGGCGGCCGGCCCTGCCGGGAAGGACGGACCGCACGCTGGTCCGGTGGCTGAGGCGGCCGGGTCTGCCGGGAGGGAGGAGCCGGTGGTGGATGCCCCGGTGGCCGCAAGCGGCGGTCCGGCGGCGGAGGCCGGGGCGGCCGGGGCGGTCGGGAGCGAGGTGTCCGGCGGGGCCGGGGTGGTCGGGAGCGAGGTGTCGGGCGGGGCCGGGGTGGTCGGGGGTGTGGTTGTGCCGGGGCTGTCGGGTGGACGCGGGGCGCCGGTCGGGTGTCGTGGGGTGCGGAGGGGGGGTCGGGTGCCGCGGGTCGCTCGGGTGGGGGCCGCCTGTTTCATCGGGCTCTCCGGGGTGCTCGGGCTGGTGCTCTGTGTGGACGGGGTCCAGCACGCGAACGCCGGACGCCCCCTCCGGCCCGCCCCGCCCCGCCCGGTGCCCACCGCGCACACCGCCGCCAGGCCCCGCATCGTGCCGCGCTCCGTCTGGCTCGACGACCTCGCCCGGCACGTGCAGCCGCCCCCGCGCTACGACGACAAGGTCGTCTCCGTCTTCATCCACCACACCGACTCGCCCAACGGCTACGCCTGCGCCGACGCGCCCCGCATCATCCGCTACCTCTACGCCGGCCAGACCGGCGCCCGCCGCTGGGACGACATCGGCTACAACTTCCTCGTCGACCGCTGCGGCACCATCTACGAGGGCCGCGCGGGCGGCGTCGACCGCCCCGTCACCGGTGCCCACACCCAGGGCTTCAACCACCGCACCGCAGGAATCGCTGCCCTCGGCACGTTCACCGCGGGCGTCCCCGTCCCCAAGGCCATGACCGACGCGATCGCCGCGCTCGCCGCCTGGAAACTCGGCCTGGCCGACATCGACCCCCGCTCCCGGGTCCGGCTGACCTCCAGCAACAGCCTCAGCCGCTACAGAGCGGGCACCACGGCCAGCCTCCCCGCCCTGGCGGGCCACAACGACGGCTACATGACCTCCTGCCCCGGCGTCGCCCTCACCGCCCGCCTCCCGGCGATCAGGGACCTGGCGGCCCGGCTCCAGGGCCGGACGCCGTAGCGTCACCGCCGCCCGAGATACACCCGCACCGCCCGCTGCAGCACCTTCCCCTGGCCGCCCACCGGCCGTTCCCACTCGCCGAGGTACTCCACGGCCCGCCCGCCGGTGCCCGCCTTGAAGCGCAGCCGCCCCAGCAGCCGGCCGTCGGTGAGGACGGGGGTGATGGAGCGCAGGTCGTAGACGTCGGCGCCCGCCGCCCGCGCGTCGCACAGCATGCGCCACAACAGGGCGCTGCTGGGCCGCAGTTCACGCCCCTGGCGACCGGAGGCGGGGTAGGAGTGCCAGGACCGGGGACCGACGTTGATCATGAGGGCCGCGGAGAGCACGAAACCGTCGTACTCGGCGAGGTAGATGCGCAGCCGGTCGTCGTCCTCGGCGTTGAGCGCCTTCCACATGCGCCGGAAGTACTCCGGCGGACGGGCCCGGAAGCCGTCGCGGGCGGCAGTCGCGACGTACAGGCGGTGGAAGTCGGACAGGTCGGCGCCCGTGCCCCAGGAGACCCGCACGCCCGCCCGCTCCGCCGTGCCCAACGCCTGCTCGAAGTGCGGGGCGAGGCCCTGCCGCAGGTCCTGCGCCGACCGCCCGGCGAGCGGGATCCGGAAGCCGTAGCGGGGCTGCCCCAGCCCGAACCCGCTGCCGTCGCCCTCCTCGCACCGCCGCCACCCCAGCCGCCCCAGCCGCTCGGCGGCGTCCAGCGCGAACCCGTCGATGCCGGCGGCCGGCAGATCGCGCAGATGCCGTACCCCGGGGTCGGCGATCCCCGCGGTGACGGTGCCCGCCTCCCAGTGCCGTACGACGAGCGGCGGCCCGATCCGCACCGCGAACGCCCCGCGCTCCTCCAGGTGGGCGACGAGCGGATCCAGCCAGCGTTCCAGCCGCGGGTCCGACCAGTCGATCGCGGGCCCGTCGGGGAGGTAGGCGAGGAAACGGCGCGTCCCGGGCAGCGGCCGGTACAGCACCAGCGCCGCCGCGACGAGCAGCTTCCCCTCGAACCAGCCGACGCTCTCCGCCACCCAGTCGGGCTTCACGTCGCCCCACTCGGGGATCTGCAGATGGCTCGCGTCCGGGTGCAGCCGCAGGTGCGCGAGATGCTCCTCGCGCGTCAACTCCCTCACGTACGGGCTGCTCATGGCCTCACAGGTTTCTCCCAGCCGCCTCACGGATCGTCCTGAGGCACCGTCCCTATCGTCATGCACACGCACTGACTGAAGGTGGGGAAGAAGTGAACAGTCACAGCATCGCCACGCACAAGACCGAAGGCCGGACCAAGGGCATGTTCGGCCCGTGGGCCGCGCTCTGCGCGGCCGCCGCCGTCGTCCTCGGCCCGGCGGCCGTCACCGCGTCCGCGCTCGACCAGGCCAACGCGGCCCCGCTGCACCACGCGGTCGCGGACCAGACGCACGCCTACATCCCCTCGGACTCATCCCGCAGGCGTACCGCCGCGCTCTGAGCCGCTACCGCGGGCGGTCGTCCCCGACCAGTCCCAGAAACCGCTCCCCGGACGGGTCGACGTCCACCCCGAGCCCGTTCATCAGGCCCGCGAGCATGACGTAGTAGCCGGTGGTCGTGACGATCTCGACGACCTGCCGGTCGGTGAAGCGGGCGCGCAGCGCGGTCAGCGTGGCCTCGGACAGGGTGTACCGGGACACCAGCTCGAAGGCCGCGGTCAGCGCCGCCGACTCCGTCTCGTCGAACTCCCGGCCCGCCGAGCGCCGTTCGGAGATCGCCGCCAGCTGCTCGGGCGTCACACCCGAGGCGAGCGCGACCGGACCGTGCTGGACGGCCTCGTACTCGCACTCCGTGCCGGCCGCCACGGCCAGCACCACCAACTCACGCAGCCGGACCGGCAGGGTCGACTCGCGCAGTACGGCCAGGCCCATCTCGATCGCCGTGTCCGTCAGCGGCGGGGCGTGCGAGAGCATGCGGAAGGCGTTCAGCGGCACGGGCAGTTTCGCGACGCCGTCGGCCGGACGTTCCGGGTACGGGATGCGTGCCATGGTCCCCCTCGCTACGGATGGCAGGTGCCGGAGGGCGGTCCCCGGAACCTCGCCACAGTTCGTCAGTCCTTGAACCGTTCCCACAGTTTCGGATACCGCTCCGCCAGCGCCCGGTCGTCCTCCAGGTCGACCGGCGTCCCCTCCGGCTCGGGAGGCGCCGGCGCGATGCCGAGGTCGGGCGCCACCGTCCCGGTGAGCTGCTCGTACGCCTCATCGGCCGCGTACCCCAGCTCCTCCCCGTCGCCGTCCAGCTCCTCGTCGAAATCGTCCAGGAGGTCGGCCAGCGCCTCGGGGTGGTGCACGGCGCTCTCGTACACCTCCCGGCCCTGGCCGATCAGCCAGCAGCGGAAGAAGTCGAAGGTGTCGTCGCCTGCCCCGTTCAGCAGCACGGCGGCCGCGCCCCACAGGTCCCAGGTGTAGGCGCGGTTGTAGCGGGCCTCGAAGTGACGGGCGAAGTCGAGGACCATCTCGGGCTCCAGCTGGAGAAGCCGGTCCACGAGCAGGTCCGCCTGCTCCTCGGGGTCGCCCTCGGCGGCCTCGCGGGTGGCGTCCACCAGCTCCCAGAACTCCGTCTCGTCCATCACGGGTACAGCATCGGCCCTGGGCGGGTGGGGCGCACGTGGAGTGCGGCGGATTGTTATGTCCCGTACAGGGCGGCGAGTCGTGCGGCGTCGCCCGCGAACCGCTCCCGCAGGCGCGGCGGCGCCAGCACCTCCACCTCCGGTCCCAGCCCCGCGAGCTGCGAGTGGGCGACCTCCTCGGACTCCACCGGCAGGGTCACCGTGACCCAGCCGTCCGCGCCGGGGGTGCCGGCGGCCGCCAGCGCCTCCCGCGCGGACGCGGGGTCGACGACGTACGGAAGCGCTCGCGCCCCTGCTTCCGTCAGCCGTACGACGACCTCGGCGCGCAGGATCGACCGCGCGAACTGCTCCGCCCGCTCGTCCCAGAAGGCCGGCAGGTCGAACTCCTCGTCACGCTGGAAGCGCTCCCCGCCGCCGTCGACGGCCGTGAAGCGGTCGATCCGGTACACCCGGTAGGTGCCCCGCTCCGCGACCCGCGCGCACAGGTACCAGACCCCCGCCTTGAGCACGAGCCCGTACGGCTCCAGTGTCCGCTCCACCTCGGCGTCCCGGCCGCGGTAGCGCGCGGTGATCCTCCGGTCGTCCCACACCGCGTCCGCCACGGCGGGCAGCAGGGCGGGCGTCTCGGGCTCGGTGAACCAGTTCGGGGCGTCCAGGTGGAAGCGCTGGGCCGCGGTGCGGGAGGCATCCCGCAGCGACGGCAGGAGGGCCGCCGAGACCTTCAGCCGGGCGGCGGAGGCGGCGTCCTCCAGCCCCATCTCGCGCAGCGCGCCCGGCACCCCGGACAGGAACAGCGCCTCGGCCTCCGAGCGGGCCAGCCCGGTCAGCCGGGTCCGGTACCCGCCGATCAGCCGGTAGCCGCCCGCGCGCCCCCGGTCCGCGTACACCGGCACCCCCGCCTCCGACAGCGCCTGCGCGTCCCGCGTCACGGTCCGCTCGGACACCTCCAGCTCCCGCGCGAGCTCGGCGGCGGTCATGGACGGGCGGGACTGCAGGAGCAGCACCATCTTGATGAGGCGGGCAGCGCGCATGGGGTCATCATCGTGCGTCGCCGGGTGCGGGCCTTACACGGCTGGTCGCGCGGTTCCCCGCGCCCCTTTCGGGGGCGCGGGGAACCGCGCGACCAGCCTCCACTCATCCGCGGCCGAACTACAGCCCGTACTTCTCCCGGGCTTCCTTCACGGCCGTGGCCTTCACCTCGCCGCGCCGCGCCAGCTGGGCCAGCGCCGCCACGACGATCGACTCGGCGTCGACGCCGAAGTGCCGGCGGGCGCCCTCGCGGGTGTCGGAGAGGCCGAAGCCGTCCGCGCCCAGCGAGGACCAGTCCTGCTCGACCCACTGCGCGATCTGGTCCGGGACCTGGCGCATGTAGTCGGACACCGCGAGGACCGGGCCCTCGGCGCCGTGCAGCACCTGGCGGACATAGGGGACGCGCTCCTCGCCGCGCAGAAGTGCCTCGTCGGCCTCCAGCGCGTCACGCCGCAGCTCGGTCCAGGAGGTGGCGGACCAGACGTCGGCGGCGACGCCCCACTCCTGGGCCAGCAGCTTCTGCGCCTGGAGCGTCCAGTGGATCGCCGTGCCGGAGCCCAGCAGCTGGATGCGCGGGGCGTTGGCCACCGGCGACAGGCCCGCCGACTCCGCCGTGTTGAAGCGGTACAGGCCCTTGACGATGCCCTCGTCGACACCTGCGACGGCGGGCTTGGCCGGCTGGGGCAGCGGCTCGTTGTAGACGGTCAGGTAGTAGAAGACGTTCTGGTCCTCGCCCGGGGCCGCCTCGCCGTACATGCGGCGCAGACCGTCCTTGACGATCGTCGCCACCTCGTACGCGAATGCCGGGTCGTAGGTGAGGGCGGCCGGGTTGGTCGCCGCGATCACCGGGGAGTGGCCGTCGGCGTGCTGCAGGCCCTCGCCCGTCAGCGTGGTGCGGCCCGCCGTGGCGCCGACCAGGAAGCCGCGGCCGAGCTGGTCGCCGAGCTGCCACATCTGGTCGGCGGTGCGCTGCCAGCCGAACATCGAGTAGAAGATGTAGAACGGGATCATCGCCTCGCCGTGCGTCGCGTACGCGGTGGACGCGGCGATGAAGTCGGCCATCGAACCGGCCTCGGTGATCCCCTCGTTGAGGATCTGGCCGTTCTTGGCCTCCTTGTAGTACATCAGCTGGTCGCGGTCGACCGGCTCGTACGTCTGGCCCTTGGGGGAGTAGATCCCGAGGGACGGGAACAGGCTCTCCATGCCGAAGGTGCGCGCCTCGTCGGGCACGATCGGCACCCAGCGCCTGCCGGTCTCCTTGTCGCGGACCAGGTCCTTGACCAGACGGACGAAGGCCATGGTGGTGGCCACGTTCTGGGAGCCGGAGCCCTTGTCGAAGGCGGCGAAGGCCTTCTCGGCGGGGGCCGGCAACGGGGCCACCGGGTGCACCCGGCGGGCCGGGGCGGGACCGCCGAGGGCCGCGCGGCGCTCCTGGAGGTAGCGCACCTCGGGGGAGTCGGCGCCGGGGTGGCCGTAGGGGACCACGCCGTCGACGAACTGGCTGTCGGAGATGGGCAGTTCGAGCAGGTCCCGCATCGCCTTGAACTCGTCCACCGACAGCTTCTTCATCTGGTGGTTGGCGTTCTTCGACGCGAAGCCCTCACCGAGGGTGTGCCCCTTGACGGTCTGGGCCAGGATCACGGTCGGGGCGCCCTTGAACTCGACGGCCGCCTTGTACGCCGCGTAGACCTTGCGGGACTCGTGGCCGCCGCGGGAGAGGTGGAAGCACTCGAGGATCTTGTCGTCGCTCAGCAGCTTCGCCATCTCGGCGAGCGCCGGGTCCTTGCCGAAGAAGTCCTCGCGGATGTAGGCCGCGTCCCGCGTCTGGTACGTCTGCACCTGGGCGTCCGGTACCTCGCGCAGCCGGCGTACGAGCGCGCCGGTGGTGTCGAGCTGGAACAGCTCGTCCCAGGCCGAGCCCCACAGCGACTTCACGACGTTCCAGCCGGCGCCGCGGAACTGGGCCTCCAGCTCCTGCACGATCTTGAAGTTGGCGCGGACCGGGCCGTCGAGGCGCTGCAGGTTGCAGTTGATGACGAAGGTCAGGTTGTCCAGGCCCTCGCGGGAGGCGAGCGCGAGCGCCGCCGTCGACTCGGGCTCGTCCATCTCGCCGTCGCCGAGGAAGGCCCACACGTGGGAGTCGGAGACGTCCTTGATGCCGCGCGCGGTCAGGTACCGGTTGAAGCGGGCCTGGTAGATGGCGGAGAGGGGGCCGAGGCCCATGCTCACCGTCGGGAACTCCCACAGCCAGGGCAGGCGGCGGGGGTGCGGGTAGGACGGCAGGCCGTCGCCGCCGGACTCGCGGCGGAAGTTGTCCAGGTGCGACTCGTTCAGTCGGCCGTCGAGGAAGGCGCGGGCGTAGATGCCGGGGGAGGCGTGGCCCTGGATGTAGAGCTGGTCGCCCGACCCGTCGGCCTCCTTGCCGCGGAAGAAGTGGTTGAAGCCGGTCTCGTAGAGCCAGGCCGCGGAGGCGAAGGTGGCGATGTGGCCGCCGACGCCGTACTTGCTGCCCCGGGTCACCATCGCGGCCGCGTTCCAGCGGTTCCACGCGGTGATACGGCGCTCCATCGCCTCGTCACCGGGCACGGCCGGCTCGGCGGCGGTGGGGATGGTGTTGACGTAGTCGGTCTCGAGGAGCTTGGGCAGCGCGATGCCGGTGCCCTCGGCCCTCTCCAGCGTGCGGCGCATCAGGTACGCGGCGCGGTGCGGGCCGGCCGCCTTGGCGACCGCGTCCAGGGAGGCCTGCCATTCGGCGGTCTCCTCCGGGTCCCGGTCGGGGAGCTGGTCGAGCTCGCTCGGCTGGATGGCGTTGGGGTCGGTCATGTCGCCGCCTTCCTCAGTCGAAGGGGGTTCCCTCATCGGTAAGGGTTCGGGGGTGCCCTTTGTCTTTGGCAGGACAGGGCGCGGGGCCTCGGTTCAGGCCCGTCGGCGACAATAACTCCCTGATCGATGATCGATCAAAGGGTTCAGGGGCAAAACTTCTCGATTCCGAGAAAGTAGGCACGGGGTGTCTTTCGGGCAGGCACCCGGTGCCGCGCATTTCCCGGGTTTTCGCAGGTGAGCGGTGCTGCGCTCAGGCTCGCGGAGCGCAGCCCAGCACGTGTGCCTTGACGAGTTCCGCGATCCTCGGGTCCCGCCTGCGGAACGCCTGCACCAGCTCCTCGTGCTCCTCCGCGTACGACTGCTGAACGGTCCCCAGCCAGCGGATCGACAGTGCCGTGAAGACCTCGATGCCCAGGCCCTCCCAGGTGTGCAGCAGCACGGAGTTGCCCGCCGCCCGCACCAGCTCGCGGTGGAAGGCCACCGTGTGCCGCACCTGGCCCGTGCCGTCCGCCGCGCGGTCCGCCTCGTACAGCGCGGCCACGTGTGGCTCCAGCGCCGAGCAGTCCTGCGCCAGCTTCTCCGCCGCCAGCTCCGCCGCGATCGCCTCCAGGCCGGCCCGGACCGGGTAGCTCTCCTCCAGGTCGGCCGCCGTCAGATTCCGCACCCGGACGCCCTTGTTCGGCGCGGACTCGATCAGCCGCAGCGACTCCAGCTCGCGCAGCGCCTCCCGCACCGGCGTCTGGCTGACCTCCAGCTCGGTGGCGATACGGCGTTCCACGATCCGCTCGCCCGGCTTCCAGCGCCCGCTGACGATCCCCTCCACGATGTGCTCGCGGATCTGTTCGCGCAGCGAGTGGACGACGGGCGCGGTCATGAGAGCTCCTTAAGGGCGTTCGACGTTTAGACAATAAGGCCGTGAGCGCTTTCGGGAGAGGCGCACGGGGGCGCTTTCGTGCAGGTGAGACGAGACTTACACGCCTTGCCGGAAGGGCTGTCGCGCGGTGGCGCTCCGCCGGTACGACGGCGCCCCCGCCCGGAGAGCTCCGGGCGGGGGCGCCGTCGTACGAACCCTGTGCCTTACAGCCCGAGCTCGACCTCGAACTCGCCGGCCTCCAGGATCGCCTTGACCGCGGTCAGGTAACGGGCCGCGTCGGCGCCGTCCACCAGACGGTGGTCGTAGGAGAGGGTCAGGTAGGTCATGTCGCGGACGCCGATGACCGTGCCCTCCTCGGTCTCGATGACCGCCGGGCGCTTGACCGTGGCACCGATGCCGAGAATCGCGACCTGGCCCGGCGGCACGATGATCGTGTCGAAGAGCGCGCCGCGCGAACCGGTGTTGGAGATGGTGAAGGTCGCGCCGGACAGCTCGTCCGGGGTGATCTTGTTGCCGCGGACCTTGCCCGCCAGCTCCGCCGTGGCCTTGGCGATGCCCGCGATGTTGAGGTCGCCGGCGTGCTTGATGACCGGGGTCATCAGGCCCTTCTCGGAGTCCACCGCGATACCGATGTTCTCGGTGTCGAAGTAGGTGATCGTGCCCTCGGCCTCGTTGATCTTGGCGTTGATCGGGGCGTGTGCCTTCAGCGCCTGGGCCGCGGCCTTGACGAAGAACGGCATCGGGGAGAGCTTGACGCCCTCGCGAGCCGCGAACGCGTCCTTGGCCCGGGCGCGCAGCTTCATCAGACGCGTGACGTCGACCTCGACGACCGAGGACAGCTGCGCCTGCTCGTGCAGCGCCTTGACCATGTTGTCGCCGATGACCTTGCGGATGCGCGGCATCTTGACGGTCTGGCCACGCAGGGGGGAGGCCTCCAGGGACGGCGCCTTCTTGGCGGCGGCCGGGGCGGCAGCGGCGGCGGGCGCCGGAGCCGCGGCGGCGGCCTTGGCGGCCTCGGCTGCGGCCATGACGTCCTGCTTGCGGATGCGGCCGCCGACGCCGGTGCCCTTGACGCCGGCCAGGTCGACGCCGTGCTCGGACGCGAGCTTGCGCACCAGCGGGGTGACGTAGGCGCCCTCGTCGGTCGCCTGGGCGGCGGCCGGAGCGGCGGCGGACGCCGCGGCCGGGGCGGGAGCCGGAGCCGGGGCGGGCGCCGGAGCGGCCGGGACCGGCTCGGGGGCCGGGGTCGTGACCTGCTGCGGAGCCGGAGCCGTCGGGGCCTGCGGCGCCGGGGCGGCCGGAGCGGGCGCCGGAGCCGCGGGGGCGGCCGGAGCCGGAGCGGCGGCGGGAGCCGGTGCGGCGGGGGCCGGGGCAGCGGCCGGAGCCGCACCCGGGGCGCCGATGACGGCGAGCTTGGCGCCGACCTCGGCGGTCTCGTCCTCGCCGACCACGATCTCCAGCAGCACACCGGAGGTGGGCGCCGGGATCTCGGTGTCGACCTTGTCCGTGGAGACCTCGAGCAGCGGCTCGTCGGCCTCGACGGAGTCGCCGACCGACTTCAGCCAGCGGGTGACGGTGCCCTCGGTGACGGACTCGCCGAGCGCGGGCAGGACGACGTCCGTGCCCTCGGCGGAACCGCCGCCGGACGCGGCCTCGGCGGTGGGCGCCGGAGCCGGGGCGGCCTGCTCGGTGGACGGGGCGGCAGCGGCCGGCTCCGGAGCCGCGGCGGGCTCGGCGGCCGGGGCCGGGGCGGCGGCGGGTGCGCCGGTGCCGTCGTCGATGACGGCCAGCTCGGCGCCGACCTCGACGGTCTCGTCCTCGGCGACCTTGATGGAGGCCAGCACACCGGCGGCGGGCGAGGGGATCTCGGTGTCGACCTTGTCGGTCGAGACCTCGAGCAGCGGCTCGTCGGCCTCGACACGCTCACCCTCGGCCTTCAGCCACCGGGTGACAGTGCCCTCGGTGACGCTCTCGCCGAGCGCCGGAAGGGTTACGGAAACCGCCATGGTTTCGGTTGCTCCTTACGAATTGCGGAAGTCTGAGTCGTCGCTTCGTCGACCGAGGGTCAGTCGTGCGAGTGCAGGGGCTTGCCGGCCAGGGCCAGGTGGGCCTCGCCCATCGCCTCGTTCTGCGTCGGGTGGGCGTGGATGAGCTGCGCGACCTCGGCCGGCAGCGCCTCCCAGTTGTAGATCAGCTGGGCCTCGCCGACCTGCTCGCCCATGCGGTCGCCGACCATGTGGACGCCGACCACGGCACCGTCCTTGACCTGGACGAGCTTGATCTCGCCCGCGGTGTTCAGGATCTTGCTCTTGCCGTTGCCCGCCAGGTTGTACTTCAGAGCGACGACCTTGTCCGCACCGTAGATCTCCTTGGCCTTGGCCTCGGTGATGCCCACGGAGGCGACCTCCGGGTGGCAGTAGGTGACGCGAGGGACACCGTCGTAGTCGATCGGGACGGTCTTCAGACCGGCCAGACGCTCCGCCACCAGGATGCCCTCGGCGAAGCCCACGTGCGCGAGCTGGAGCGTCGGGACGAGGTCACCGACGGCGGAGATCGTCGGGACGTTGGTGCGCATGTACTCGTCGACCAGGACGTAGCCGCGGTCCATCGCGACGCCCTGCTCCTCGTAGCCGAGGCCCTGCGAGACCGGGCCGCGGCCGACGGCGACGAGCAGGTACTCGGCCTCGAACTCCTTGCCGTCGGCGAGGGTGACCTTGACGCCGTCCTGGGTGTACTCGGCCTTCTGGAAGAAGGTGCCGAGGTTGAACTTGATGCCGCGCTTGCGGAACGCGCGCTCAAGAAGCTTCGAAGAGTTCTCGTCCTCGACCGGGACGAGGTGCTTGAGGCCCTCGATGACGGTGACGTCAGCCCCGAAGGACTTCCACGCGGAGGCGAACTCGACGCCGATGACACCGCCGCCCAGGATGATCGCGGACTTCGGCACGCGGTCCAGGACGAGGGCGTGGTCGGAGGAGATGATCCGGTTGCCGTCGATCTCCAGACCCGGCAGCGACTTCGGCACGGAGCCGGTCGCCAGCAGGACGTGGCGGCCCTGGACGCGCCGGCCGTTGACGTCGACGGAGGTGGGGGAGGACAGGCGGCCCTCGCCCTCGATGTACGTCACCTTCCGGGAGGCGATGAGTCCCTGCAGGCCCTTGTACAGGCCGGCGACGACACCGTCCTTGTACTTGTGGACGGCGGGGACGTCGATGCCCTCGAAGGTGGCCTTGACGCCGAACTGCTCGCTCTCGCGGGCCTGGTCGGCGATCTCGCCCGCGTGCAGCAGGGCCTTGGTGGGGATGCAACCCCGGTGCAGGCAGGTACCGCCGACCTTGTCCTTCTCGATCAGGGCGACGTCCAGGCCCAGCTGCGCCCCGCGCAGGGCCGCGGCGTAACCGCCACTACCACCGCCGAGGATCACTAGGTCGAAAACGGTGCTGGCGTCGTTCGCCACGTCACGTCCTCCATGCATGTGCGCCGTACGCCGGTCAACCCTGACCGGGCGGCGGCTGGTGTCCGGCCGCTCTTTCTTCGGCCCTGTGGTGGGGGCCCTGTCCTGCCGTGGCCCATCTTCGCACTTGTCGGAGGTGAACGAGACGCCGGGCCGGTGTGTGAGACGTCCCACGTTCGTTTGAGCAACCGTGGAAAAGGGGGCTCCGCCCTACCCGCGCGCGGAGCCCCCTTCCCTCACCGCGACATCAGCCCAGGTCGCCGGAGGCCGTCAGCTCCGCGAGCCGGACCAGCGTGCGAACCGCCGTACCCGTACCGCCCTTCGGCGTGTACCCGAACGGGCCGCCCTCGTTGAAGGCCGGGCCCGCGATGTCCAGGTGGGCCCAGGTGATGCCCTCGCCCACGAACTCGCGCAGGAACAGACCGGCGACCAGGCCGCCGCCCATCCGCTCGCCCATGTTGGCGATGTCGGCGGTGGGGGAGTCCATGCCCTTGCGCAGGTGCTCGGGCAGCGGCATCGGCCACGCCGGCTCGCCGACCTCCTCGGCGGCCTCGTGCACCGCCGTGCGGAAGGCGTCGTCGTTCGCCATGATCCCGAAGGTCCGGCTGCCCAGCGCCAGCACCATCGCGCCGGTGAGGGTCGCGACGTCCACGATGGCGTCCGGCTTCTCCTGCGAGGCCGCCCACAGCGCGTCGGCGAGGACCAGGCGGCCCTCGGCGTCGGTGTTGAGGACCTCCACCGTCTTGCCGCTGAACATGCGCAGCACGTCACCGGGGCGGGTGGCGGAACCCGAAGGCATGTTCTCGGCCAGCGCCAGCCAGCCGGTGACGTTCACCTCGAGGCCCAGACGCGCGGCCGCGACCACGGCCGCGAAGACCGCAGCCGCACCGCTCATGTCGCACTTCATGGTCTCGTTGTGACCGGCCGGCTTCAGCGAGATGCCGCCCGAGTCGTAGGTGATGCCCTTGCCGACGAGCGCCAGGTGCTTCTTCGCCTTGGAGGAGGTGTACGACAGCTTCACCAGCCGCGGCCCCGCGGCGGAGCCGACGCCGACGCCGAGGATGCCGCCGTAGCCGCCCTTCTCCAGCGCCTTCACGTCGAGCACCTGCACCTTGATGCCGTGCTCCTTGGCCGCCGCCTGCGCGATCGCGGCGAACGACTCGGGGTTGAGGTCGTTGGGCGGGGTGTTGATCAGGTCACGGGCGCGGTTGAGCTCCTCGGAGACGGCGACGGCACGGGCGAGCGCCGCCTTGTGCGCGGCGTCCCGCGGCTTGCCGCCGAGCAGTGTGGCCTCGGCGAGCGGCGCCTTGCCGTTCTTGTCCTTGGCGGGCTTGCCGTTCTCCTTGTAGGAGTCGAAGGAGTACGCGCCCAGCAGTACGCCCTCGCCGATCGCGCCGAGGTCGGATGCGTCGCCGACCGGCAGCGCGAAGGCGGCCTTCTTGGTGCCGGCCAGCGCACGGGCGGCGGCGCCGGCGGCCTTGCGCAGGGCCTCCCCGTCGTAGCCGGCGTCCTTCTCGGGCTCGGCGCCCAGGCCGACCGCCACGACCAGCGGGGCCTTGAAGCCGGACGGTGCGGGCAGCTTCGTCACCTCGCCCTCGGCGCCGGAGGCACCGAGGGTTTCCAGGACGCCGGCGAGCCTGCCGTCGTAGGCCTTGTCCACGGCCTCGGCGCCGGGTGCGACGACGAGGTCCCCGGACCTGGAGGCGGCGCCCTTGGCGACACCGACGACGATCGCGTCGGCCCGCAGGCCGGGCGCCGCGGCGGTGCTGAGAGTGAGAGCAGTCACGGTGGTGAAATCTCGCTTCCGATGTGAAGTTCCAGTGGCCGATACGTGTGGGTCGACCGGGCCCGACAGCCGACCCTAGATGCGGCGGCAGGGTGCGGTTTCCGCGGGGCCTTCCCCGGTGCGTCGAACACTGCGGACGAGCCTACGCGCGTGGCGCGCGTTCGCTCATGCCCGGGCGCATTCACCTGTGGGCCGCGCCGTGGTCATTTCCCGGTCCTGGCACCCCATCGCCCGCGTCATTCCTGGGGTGTTCATCCTTGGGGGACGCCGTCCCCCACCCTGGAGCCAGTCCGTTGAGACGACCGACCCTGCTGCTCGCCCTGCTCCTGCTGCTGGCGGGCTGCACCACCGACTCCGACTCCGTGGCGTCCGCCCCGCGTTGGCGGCCGCACCCCGGGGTGGCCTGGCAGTGGCAGCTCAGCGGCCGGATCGACACCTCCGTCGACGCCCCGGTCTACGACATCGACGGCTTCGACCAGTCCGCGGCCACGGTCGCCGCCCTGCACCGCAAGGGCCGCAAGGTCATCTGCTACCTGTCCACCGGCGCCTGGGAGGACTGGCGGCCCGACGCGAAGAAGTTCCCCCGCTCGGTGATCGGCAGGGGCAACGGCTGGAAGGGCGAGCGCTGGCTCGACATCCGCCGCACGAAGGTCCTGGAGCCGCTCATTGCGGCCCGTCTCGACATGTGCCGCGACAAGGGCTTCGACGCGGTGGAGCCGGACAACATGGACGGCTACCGCAACACCACCGGCTTCCGCCTCACCGCCGCCGACCAGCTCCGCTACAACCGGCTGCTCGCGAGGCTGGCCCACGACCGGGGCATGGCCGTCGGGTTGAAGAACGACCTCGACCAGATCCCGCGGCTGGTGAAGGACTTCGACTTCGCGGTCAACGAACAGTGCGCCCAGTACGGCGAGTGCGCGGCCCTCAAGCCCTTCGTCGAGGCGGACAAGGCCGTCTTCCACGTGGAGTACGAACTGCCGACCAGCCGGTTCTGCGCGCAGTCCCGCCGCCTGCGACTGAGCTCGATGCTCAAGAAGTACGAACTGGGGGTGTGGCGGCGGGCGTGCTGATCCCCAGCCCGGTCACCGTCGTGCCGGCGACGCGGTCGGCGATGGAGCGCCGCGTGGGGGCGAGCACGGGAAGGGCGTTGAGGAGGAACACGATGACCGCGAGCGCCCACACCATTACCGAGGCCACGAAGTACCCCTCGACCAGCAGCACGCAGGCCACGGCGTAGATCGCGATGTCCGCGGCCGTGGTGACGGCGGCGCGGACCGCGGCGTGCCGCGCGGCGACCGGGGCGATCCGCAGCCCGAGCAGTCCCTTGCCGACGGTCCGGCCGGCCAGTGCGAGACAGCCCCACTGGTAGAGGAAGGTCGCCAGGATCAGCGCCCCGAAGGCCTCCTCCACGTCGAGGACCGCCTGGTTCCACAGCGACAGACCGAGGTGCTCCGAGGCGCCGATGACGTCGCCGCGCGAGGTCAGCAGGTCGAGGCCGCCGTGGGTGGCCAGATCGGGCACGTCGGTGACGAGCGCGGTCAAACGGTGGAAGGTGAGGACCGCCAGCCCGGTCGCCAGCGCCAGCACCAGCGAAAAGTCGATGAACCAGGCCACGGCACGACGAAGCTTCGGCACGAACGCCCCCCGATCACGATCTCTTGTCCGTGTACGGCGGAAGAGACTACTGCCCCAGCGACAGCACCAGCAGCGACACCGTCGCCGCCGTCTCGGCCAGCCCTCCGAACACATCGCCGGTCACACCGCCGAAGCGGCGCGTGCAGTGCCGCAGGAGGACTTCGGCGACGGCGAGCGCGGCGAGCACCGCGGCCGCCGCGCGCACCGCGTCGTACGACCCGAGCAGCGCCCCCGCGGCCGCCGCCACGGTCACGGCCGCCGCCACCGCCGCCGCGCCCCGCACCGGCACCACGCCCGCGACCGCCGCGCCCAGCCCCTCCGGGCGCGCGGCCGGCACCCCGGTCCGCGCCGCCAGGGTGAGCGCCAGCCGGGCCGCGGCCGCCGAGACGACGGCGGCCAGCGCGCCCCGCCCCCACGAACCGCCGTAGGCCTGGGCCAGCGCGGCCACTTGGGCGAGCAGCACGAAGACGAGGGTGATGACCCCGAAGGGCCCGATGTCGGACTGCTTCATGATGCGCAGCGCGTCCTCCGCCGGCTTGCCGCTGCCGAGGCCGTCCGCGGTGTCCGCGAGCCCGTCGAGGTGCAGCCCCCGGGTCAGTACGGCGGGTACGGCGGCGGAGGCGACGGCGGCGAGCAGCGCCCCCGCGCCGAGCACCAGCAGCAGGAGGCCGGCCAGGGCCGCGCAGCCGCCGACGACCAGGCCGGCCACCGGGGCGCACAGCATGCCGGCGCGGGCCGCCTCGCGGTCCCAGCGGGTCACCTTCACCGGGAGCACGGTGAGGGTGCCGAAGGCGAAGCGGAGGCCGTCGAGGGGTGGGGTCTTGGGCACCGGCGCAGGTTACCCGGCGGTCGGGAGGGCGGCCGAGGCACCTGCGAATAAAGTGCACATATGGGACATTGGTTGCAGCGCAACATCATCGAGCCGGGCAAACTGCCGCTGCTTCTCGCGCTCACGGCTTTCGTGCTGACGTTCCTCGTCACCCGCGTCATCACCCGCCTCATCCGGGCGGGCAAGGGCCCTTTCGGCAACGTCAAGGCGGGCGGGGTGCACATCCACCACGTCGTCCCCGGGGTCGTGCTCACCATCGTCGGCGGCTTCGGCGCGGTCGCCAGCGACCGGCACGGGTTCGGCACGGCCGTCTGCGCGGTGCTGTTCGGCGTCGGCGCCGGGCTGGTCCTCGACGAGTTCGCGCTGATCCTGCACCTCGACGACGTCTACTGGACCGAGGAGGGCCGCAAGAGCGTCGAGATCGTGGCCCTCACGGCGGCCCTGGTCGGACTGGTCCTCGCCGGCTTCTCGCCGTTCGGGGTCAACGACATGAGCCGGCAGGAACTGCACGACCGCGGCGGCGTCATCTCGACGGTCGCCGTCAACTTCCTGTTCGCGCTCGCCGTCCTGAGCAAGGGCAAGGCCCGCATGGCGATCTTCAGCGTGATCGTGCCGCTCGTCGGCCTGATCGGCCTCGTCCGCCTGGCCCGCCCCGGTTCCCCCTGGGCTCGCCGCTTCTACCGGCGTCGCCCCAAGGCCCGGGCCAGAGCCACCCTGCGCGCCTACCGCCACGACCGCCGCTGGGCGGGCCCCCGCCGCAGGTTCCAGGACCTGATCGGCGGAAAACCCGACCCCCAGGCGCTGCCGCCGCACTGAGGCCGGGACGCGTCAGCGCCTGGCGCGAGCGGTCACCGGGACCGGCGCCGAACGGTGCGGGTCGGGGGCGGAGGAGCAACCACCCGGAACCGCCAGTGGGCTCGGGCGACGGCGACGGGACCGTCGTAGGCGCGAGACGGCGATCAGCGCGGCCACCGCCGCGATCGCCGCGAGGTGCTCCTTGCCCGCGAGGTTGCCCTTGAGCATCACCTCCACCGCCATCGCCGCGGCCACCGCACCGGCCGTGCGGCGGGCGCCGTAGCGCCAGCCGAGGAACACGGCGAGGCCCACCACGGCCGCCGACGGGCCGGTGTCCACGACGCCGGCGTCCGAGGCGGGCAGCCCGAGCGGACTGTCGAAGCCCAGCCCGGTGCCCGCGCGCGCGTACAGCGTCCCGGTGAGGGTCGCGACGTAGGCGATGACGAGGGTGAGCGGACGGCCGAGGCAGATCTCCGCGATGCCGAACACGAAGAGGATCTGGATCAGGGCGCCCCACACGGGCAGATCCAGCGCCGGCACGAACAGCGACAGCGGAGTGCGCAGCAGCGCGGGCAGGAGCGGATCCTCGGCCCGCACGCCCCCGAGGTACTGCACCGGCCCATAGCCCCAGGACTGGTTCTGCACGACCTGCACGACCGCCGTCAGCGCCACCGCCCCGAGGGTCATCGGGATCGCCCGCAGGCGCCGCCCGACCAGCGCGTCGCGCACCGTGACGTACAGGAGCCCCCATTCGGCACGGGCCCAGCGGGCGAGCCTGTTCATCCGGATGGTCCTCATCTGTGCGGTTACCGGTGCTTATCTATGTGTTTCCAGATGTTTGCGATGCATCCACTTCGGCAGCCCCGGCGCCTCCAGGAAGCCCTCGGCCCGTGCCGACGCGACACCGATGCGGAGCAGGTCGGCGCTCTTCTCGAAGAGCAGGAAGCGCGGCTCCCAGATCGGCCGGTACTTGGCGTTGGCGCGGTACAGCGACTCGATCTGCCACCAGCGAGAGAAGAAGCTGAGCAGCGACCGCCACAGCCGCAGCACCGGCCCGGCGCCCAGGCGCGCGCCGCGTTCGAAGACCGAGCGGAACATCGCGAAGTTCAGCGAGACCTGGGTAACCCCGATCTCCCCGGCGCGGCGCAGGAGTTCGAGCACCATGAACTCCATCAGCCCGTTGTCGGAGTCCCGGTCGCGCCGCATCAGGTCCAGGGAGAGCCCGTGCGGCCCCCACGGCACGAAGGAGAGCAGGGCCCGCAGCTCCCCGTCGCCGTCGGTGCACTCGAGCATCACGCAGCGCCCGTCCTCGGGGTCCCCGAGCCGCCCCAGCGCCATGCTGAAACCGCGCTCGGTCGCCCCGTCACGCCAGTCGTCGGCCCGCTTGAGCAGGTACGTCATCTCGTCGGCGGGAATCTCCTCGTGCCGCCGGACGCGGACGCTGTACCCGGCCCGCTTCACCCGGTTGTAGGCCTGCCGCACCGTCCGCATGGCCCGCCCCTCCAGGGTGAAGTCGGCGACCTCGACCAGGGCCTCGTCCCCGAGCTCCAGCGCGTCCAGCCCGTGCCGCGCGTACACGCACCCGGCCTCCTCGCTCGCGCCCATCACCGCCGGGATCCACCCGTGCGCGCGGGCCTCGGCGAGCCAGGGCTCGATGGCGCCGGGCCACGCCTCGGGATCGCCGATCGGGTCCCCGGAGGCCAGTGAGACGCCGCCCACCACCCGGTAGGCCACGGCCGCCTTCCCGCTCGGCGACCAGACCACGCTCTTCTCCCGGCGCAGCGCGAAGTACCCGAGCGAGTCCCGCTCGCCGTGCCGGTCGAGCAGTTCCCGCAGCCGCTTCTCGTCGTCCTCGGTGAGCGGGTCGACGGCGCGCCGGGAGCGGAAGGCGGCGTAGAGCACGGCGAGGACGAGGACCGTGCTGAGCACGTTGATGGCGACGTTCACCCAGTTCGGGACGTCGACGCCGGGGAAGCGGGACTCGTCCACGGCGACGGAGATCAGCCGGAACGTGCCGTAGTGCCAGCGCTCCAGGAACGTCGAACGCGCCGCGTCCGGTGCCTGGTTGGTGACCGTCACCAGCAGCCCGGCGAGCAGCGAGGCGACCAGGGTGCCGCCCACGGCCACGGCGACGGCGAGCCTCGGGTTCGACCGGTCGCCCTTGGCGTAGAACTCCCCGCGCCCCACCAGCAGCGCGGCCACGAAGGCGGCGGTGAGGGCCAGGGAGATCCAGTTCTGGGCGTACTGGCGGATCTCCGCGAAGGTCAGGGCGAACGAGAACAGCGCCAGGAACGGCCCGGCCAGCGCCAGGTTGAGGATCCACGCGGCGCGCTTGCGGCGCCGCATGGTGATGGCGAGGAACGCCGTGAAGACACCGGAGGCGAAGCCGGCGGTCAGCAGGTAGGGCGTGAAGAAGTTCTCCTGGTTGTGCCGCCGCACGTCCTGCCCCAGGGAGACCCATACGGCACTGAGGAAATTGACGAACGCGACGGCCCGCAGGTACCAGACGGCGAAAGCGGCTGCCCGCCGCGAGGCAATTCGGGCATCTCCCATGGACGAGGATCATATGGGCGATGTCCGCCACAATCGTCCAACCTTGGTCTGCGACGGCACAACTTTCGACTGCTCCCGAACCCACTTTCGTAACCGGGCCGGACCCAACCCGCTACTCCGGCTTTTCCTCCGCCGTCTCCAAGCCCTCCGGCTTCTCCGGCAGTTCGGCGGCCAGCGCCGCCGCGGCCTGGACCAGGGGCAGTGCCAGCAGCGCGCCCGTTCCCTCGCCCACCGTCACCCCGTGCTTCAGCAGCGGCTCCAGGGCCATCCGGTCCAGCGCCTTCGCCTGTCCCGGCTCCCCGCTGTCGTGCGCGGCCAGCCACCAGTCCGGCGCCCGGAACGCGACCCGCTGCGCCACCAGCGCGCACGCGGCCACCACGACCCCGTCCAGGATCACCGGCAGCTTGCGCACCGCGCTCTGCAGCAGGAACCCGGTGATCGCGGCGAGGTCGGCCCCACCCACCGTCGCCAGCAGCTGCAACTGGTCGCCCAGCACCGGCCGGGCCCGCCGCAGCGCGTCCCGGATCGCGGCGCACTTGCGCATCCACGCCAGGTCGTCGATCGCCTCGCCGCCCCGCCCGGTCACCACCGAGGCGTCGGTCCCGCACAGCGCCGCGACCAGCACGCCCGCCACCGTCGTCCCGCCGACGCTCACGTCGCCGAGCACCACCAGGTCCGTACCGGAGTCGGCCTCCTCGTCGGCCACCGCGATCCCCGCGCGGAAGGCCGCCTCGGCCTCCTCCAGGGTCAGCGCGTCCTCGATGTCGATACGTCCGCTGCCGCGCCGCACCCGGTGCCCGACCACCTCGTCGGGAAGGGACTTGGGGTCGCAGTCCAGCGCCATGTCGACGATCCGCACCGGCACGCCGAGCCGCCGGGCCAGCACCGACACCGGCCGGCCGCCCTCCAGGACGTCCCGCACCAGCCGCTCGGCACCGCCCGCGGGCCGCGCCGACACGCCCAGCTCGGCGATCCCGTGGTCACCGGCGAAGAGCACCACCCGCGGCCGTTCGATCGGCCGCACCGGCACCGCGGACTGCGCCGCGGACAGCCACTCACCCAGGTCGTCGAGGCGGCCCAGCGACCCGGGCGGCACGATCTGACGCTCCCGGCGCGCCTCGGCGTCGCGGCGCACCCCGCCGTCGGGGCGCTCGATCAGATCGGTGAAGTCGTCGAGATTAAGCGAGCTCATTCGCCGAACAGTACCGGCACCGCTCGAACAGGACGGCGCCACATGGCCACCACGAGCCCCCGACGTCGTTGCCCCCCGGAACGGGATCCCCTACGTTCCCTGTTGTGTCCCTTTTATGGGGAATTGCCGCACGTCTTCGGGAGCCGCCGTGAACCGCCTGCGTACCCGCGTCAGCGACCTCGACCGACATCGACGCCACCGCTCCACCGCCCGCGCCGTCTTCCGCCTGCACCCCGAACCGGAGAGCTGGCTGGACGTCGGGACGGGCGAGGCGCACTTCCCCGGCACCGCGCGGGAACTGTTCCCGTACACCGCCTTCGACGGCGTCGACCCCGACCCCCGCGTCCTGTGGGCCCGCGCGGTCGAGCGCCTGGAGGAGGCGTACGTCGGCACCCTGACGGACCCTCATGTCGCGGTGCCCCTGCGTTCCCGCTACGACGTCGTCACCCTGCTCCGCGCCCCCGACTCCCGCGAGGAACTCCACGCGGCCCTCACCCTCCTGCGCCCCGCGGGCCTGCTCCTCCTGGAGGTCCCGCACCCGCTGAGCGAGGCCCTGCGCGCCGAACTGGAGTCGTACGGCTGCGAGATCGCCGCGTCGACCCGCCTGGTCCTGGACCGCTTCGCCACCAACGCCCACCGCCTGATCGCCCGCCGCCCCTCCGGGAGACCCTGAACGCCGCTCCGCAGGGCCGGTCCTCACCCGCGGAGCACCACAGCCTGCCCGGCCACCACCAGCACCACCTGCTCGCACTCGCCCGCGAACGCCGCGTTCAGCCGCCCGAGCTCGTCCCGGTACCGCCGCCCCGACGCCGTGGCGGGCACGATCCCGGACCCCACCTCGTTGGACACGGCGACCACCGTCCGCCGGGTCCCCCGCACCGCCTCCACCAACTCCCGCACCCGCTCCCGCAGATCCCGCTCACCGGCGTCCGACCACACCGCGTCGTCCCACGCCCCGACGGAGTCCATCGCGTCCGTCAGCCACAGCGACAGACAGTCGATCAGCAACGGCGCCCCGTCCCCGGCCAGCAGCGGCACCAGGTCGCACGTCTCCGCCGTACGCCACGAACCCGGCCGCCGCTCCCGGTGCGCGGCGACCCGCGACGCCCACTCGGAGTCCCCGCCGCGCGTCCCGCCGGTCGCCACGTACAGCACGTCCGGGAAGGCCTCCAGTCGCCGCTCGGCCTCCACCGACTTGCCCGAGCGCGCCCCGCCCAGCACCAGCGTCCGCCGCGGCACGTCGGGCACGTCCTCGTACACCCCCACCGTCAGCGTCGCCCCGTCCGGCACGGCCCGCGCCCCCGCCGCCGCCAGCCGCCGCACCGACTCGGCGCCGGGCGGCACGTCGTGGTCGAGGTGCACGGCCACGACGTCGGTGGTCGGCCCGACGGCGCCGACCGCGCGCAGCCTGGCCAGCGCGTCCGGCCGGCCCACGACATCGGCGAGCACCATGTCGTACGACTCCGCCGTCCCGTTCTCCAGCCCGGCCGGTGACCCCCCGGGCGGCAGGTACAGCAGCCGCTGCCCCTGCGGCCCGGTCACCGCGTACCCGGTCCCCGGCGCGTCCAGCGCCACCGCCCGCACCCGGTGCCCGGTCGGCAGCGTCGACTCCCGCCCGTCCGGCACCCGCCCCGGCTGCGGCAGCCCCGCGGGCACCTCCACGGGCGGCCCGTCGTGCGGATGCGACAGCAGGACCTGCCGTACCCCGCCGAGCGAATGCCCGGCCCGTGCCGCGGCGAACGCGGCGCCGGGCGTCAGGTCGAGCAGCAGGGCGCCGTCCACCAGCACGGCGGTGGCCGCCCGCGCGTTCTCGCCGAGGGCCACCGCGCAGGCGGCACAAGGGCAGTTCGGGCGGGGGAGTCCCGCGGGGGCGCCGGTACCGAGCAAAGTCACTTCCACAGAAGTGATTTTCGCGTGTCTGCGCAGGTGCTGCCCGTCCGACTAGGCTTCTGGCTGGAGCCGGACCAAGATCCGGCTCCTGCTTTGCAGGTGATCGGAGACGGAGGCGTACATGGTGGCATGGACGTGGCGGTTCGAGAAGGCCGACGGCGGGGAGGTCCAGCCCGCGGTGCAGCCCGAGGAGTTCACCACGCAGGGAGACGCCGAGTCCTGGATCGGGGAGCACTGGAAGGCGCTCCTGGAGGGCGGCGCGGACCAGGTCCGGCTGTTCGAGGACTCGACGGAGATCTACGGCCCGATGAGCCTGCACTCCGCGGAGGCCTAGGCCTCCGCGGGCAGGGGGCGGCCCGCTCCTCGCCGACGGCCGCCCCCTGCCGTCACTGCTCGCCCAGGGTCACGTCGGCCTTCTTCTCACTTCCGTTCCGGGTGAAGGTCACCGACGTCCTGTCGCCCGGTTTCTGTGCCGCCAGCGCCTCGGTCAGGGACGCGATGGTGGTGATGTCCGTGTCACCGAACCGGGTGATGACGTCGCCCGGCTCGATCCCGGCCTTGTCGGCCGCCCCACCGCTCTTCACGTCGACCACGGCGACCCCCGCGGGCTGCAGATCGTCGTTCACGACCGTTCGGCCCGTGATGCCGAGCGCGGCCCGGCCCGAGTCGGTGACCTTGCCGCTCTCGATGATCTGGTCGGCGACCGTCTTCACCATCGAGGCGGGGATGGCGAACCCGATGCCGGGCGCCGCGCTGTTGCCGAAGCTCGGGTCGACCGCGGCCAGCGTCGGGATGCCGATGACCTTGCTGTTCAGGTCCACCAGTGCGCCGCCGCTGTTGCCGGGGTTGATGGCCGCGGACGCGTTCAGTCACGCACTCCGCACAGGTGCAGCAGCGCCGCCACCCGGCGATAGGGGTCCGTCCGGCCGGCCCGCTCCTCCACCGCCAGCAGCGTCTCCAGGTCCGCCGGCGCTTCCGCGTCGTCCGCCGCCGTGTCGGTGAACACCCGCACCCCGTACCAGGTGTGCAGCGGCGCCCCGATCCCGGCGAGCGTCGCGGTCAGGGTCTGAAGCCGGTCGGCCCGCACATCCAGCCCCAGCCGGTTGCGGTACGCCACGGTGTCGAAGGCGGCCAGCGCCCCGCCCCAGTCGCCGTACAGCCCCGGCCGCATCGCCAGCGCGTCGCCGTTGCGCACGAGCAGCGACAGCAGTCCGCCGTGGGCCAGCATCCGCGCCACCCCCGCCAGCAGCGCGTCCGGCTCCTCCACGTACATGAGCACGCCGTGGCACAGCACCACGTCGAAGCTGCCCGGCAGGAAGTGCACCCCGGTGTCCCGGCCGTCACCCTCGATGATCCGCACCCGTTCCCGGATGCCCTCCGGCTCGGCGGCCAGCGCCGCACGGGCGGCGGCGACCATCGTGGGGTCCTGCTCCAGACCGGTCACCTGGTGCCCGGCCCGGGCCAGCCGCAGCGCCTGGGTGCCCTGGCCCATCCCGACGTCGAGCACCCGCAGCCGCTGCCCGACCGGGAACCGCCCGGCTATCTGCTCGTCGAGCTGCCGGGCCACCAGCTCCTGCCGTACCACGTCACGCAGCCCGCCCAGCCTGCTCAGCCAGGCATCCGCCGCACCGCCGGTGAACGCCTCCGTGCTCAGGGCCGCTCTCCGCGCTTGACCTGCGGCTTGGGCAGCCGGAGCCGGCGCATCTGCAGGGAGCGCATGAGGCCGTAGGCGACGGCGCCCCTGCGGTTGTGGTCCGGGAACCGCTCGCCGAGCGCCTTGCGCAGCCGGAAGCCGCTGACGAAGGAGTCGAGCACGATGAGCACGATCACGACCAGCCACAGCAGCAGCGCGATGTTCTGCAGCGAGGCAACCCGCACCACGCTCAGCACGAGGATGACCACGGCCATGGGCAGGAAGAACTCCGCCACGTTGAACCGCGAGTCGATCCAGTCGCGCGCGAACTTGCGGACCGGGCCCTTGTCACGGGCCGGCAGGTACCGCTCGTCGCCGCCGGCCAGCGCCTGGCGCTGCCGCTCCAGCGCGGCACGACGGTCCTCGCGCTGGCGCTTGGTGGCGTCCTTGCGCGACGTCGACGTGTTGGCCACGCTGCGGCGCTGGGACTGGGCCTCACTGCGCTTGGGCGTGGGGCGGCCCTTCGGGGCCTGCGGATCACGGGTCTGCTTGGAGTCGGTCAAGCCCACCTTGTCGGCGGGGGCCTTCTCTTCCTTGGCGCGGCTACGGAACACAAAACCCAAGGGTACGGGGTGCCCGGGGTTGGACCCCAGCCCCGTGGGGAACGATCCGGCAACACCAGTCGTCATGTAAGGGACAGAGGGGGCAGTTTCCCCAGGGGGACACCTACTCCCTACGCCGGAGCGGGAGGGGAAGCAGTCGTCCTTGGGGATGAGCGCATCCGTCCCCGAACAGTGCGTCAATGGATGCAGGGCCCGTACTGTGGGTTCTGTCGCAGAGCTGGAGCTGGAAGTCCGTCAGAAGGGGGCGCGCGAAGCCCATGAGCGGTGTCATGAAGCGTATGGGGATGATCTTCCGCGCGAAGGCGAACAAGGCCCTTGACCGGGCCGAGGACCCGCGCGAAACCCTCGATTACTCGTACCAGAAGCAGCTGGAGCTGCTTCAGAAGGTCCGCCGTGGCGTCGCCGACGTGGCGACCTCCCGCAAGCGCCTCGAACTCCAGCTGAACCAGCTGCAGCAGCAGTCGTCCAAGCTGGAGGACCAGGGCCGCAAGGCGCTCGCGCTGGGCCGTGAGGACCTGGCCCGCGAGGCGCTGTCCCGCAAGGCCGCCCTCCAGCAGCAGGTGACGGACCTGGAGACGCAGCACGCGACGCTCCAGGGCGAGGAGGAGAAGCTCACTCTGGCGGCCCAGCGGCTGCAGGCCAAGGTCGACGCCTTCCGTACGAAGAAGGAGACCATCAAGGCCACCTACACGGCCGCCCAGGCCCAGACCCGCATCGGCGAGGCCTTCTCCGGCATCTCGGAGGAGATGGGCGACGTCGGCCTGGCCATCCAGCGCGCCGAGGACAAGACGGCACAGCTCCAGGCACGCGCCGGCGCCATCGACGAACTCCTCGCCTCCGGCGCACTGGACGACCAGTCCGGGATGCACAAGGACGACATCGCCGCCGAGCTGGACCGGATCTCCGGTGGTACGGATGTAGAGCTGGAACTGCAGCGCATGAAGGCCGAGCTCGCCGGAGGTTCGCCCCAGCAGGCGATCGAGGGCGGCACGGGCCAGCCGCAGTCCCAGCAGCAGCCGCAGGACACCCCGCGCTTCGACAAGCAGTAGGGGCCACATCCAGGAGGCCTACATGGGCGACATGGTCGTACGGATCATGGGGGAGGGCCAGGTGAGGCTGGCGGACAGCCACCTCACCGAGCTCGACAAACTGGACGACGAACTCCTGCGGGAAATGCAGAACGGCGACGGCCCGGGCTTCCGCGCCACCCTGCAGGCTCTGCTGTCCAAGGTCAGGGAGCTGGGCACCCCCCTGCCCGACGACTCCCTGGAACCCTCCGAACTGATCCTCCCTTCCCCGGACGCGACGCTGGAGGAAGTGCGGGAGTTGCTGAGCGACGACGGGTTGATTCCCGGCTGAGGGTTCCCCGACTCAGACCGTCCGGCGTTCGAGGACGAGGCCCGAAGAACCGACAGCGGGGGCCTGGGGCCGCAGGCCCCCCGGAGCTACGGCCACCTTCGGTTCCGGCCCAGAGCACGCACCCGTACTGTTCAAGACGTGGGCACCCTGGAACGAACCCGATGCCGGCTGGCGGCGCACCCCCTCGCGCTGGACGCGGCCCTCGCGGCCGGCGTACTGGCCTGCATGGTCGTCGGCTCCTTCGTCGACCCGCACGGCGAGAACGGCGTCACCTGGGGCGTGCGCACCCCCGACCCGCTCGCCCTGGTCCTGATGACCCTCGGCGCCCTCGCCCTGGTCTTCCGCCGCCGCGCCCCCAGGACGGTCCTCGCCCTCACGGGCACCGTCTCCGTGATCGAGTGCGTCGTCGACGACCCCCGCGCCCCCGTCGCCATGTCCGCGGTCATCGCCCTGTACACCGTCGCCTCCACCACCGACCGCCCCACCACCTGGCGCCTGGGCCTGCTCACCATGACCGTCCTGACCGGCGCCGCGATGCTCGGCGGCCCGCTGCCCTGGTACGCCCAGGAGAACCTCGCGATCTTCGCCTGGACCGGCATCGGCGCGACCGCCGGCGACGCCGTACGCAGCCGCAGAGCCGTCGTCCAGGCCATCCGCGACCGCGCCGAGCGGGCCGAACGCACCCGCGAGGAGGAGGCCCGCCGCCGGGTCGCCGAGGAACGCCTCCGTATCGCCCGCGACCTGCACGACGTCGTCGCCCACCACATCGCCCTGGTCAACGTCCAGGCGGGCGTCGCCGCGCACGTCATGGACAAACGGCCCGACCAGGCCAAGGAGGCCCTGGCCCACGTACGCGAGGCGAGCCGCTCCGCGCTCAACGAACTCCGCGCCACCGTCGGCCTGCTGCGGCAGTCCGGCGACCCCGAGGCCCCCACCGAACCGGCCCCGGGCCTGGACCGCCTCGACGAACTCGTCGGCACCTTCCGCAGCGCGGGGCTGCACGTCGAGGTCGCCCGCGCCGACCACGGCACCACCCTTCCCGCGGCCGTCGACCTCGCCGCCTACCGCGTCATCCAGGAAGCCCTCACCAACGTCCGCAAGCACGCGGGTGGCGAGGCGAAGGCCGAGGTCAGCGTGGTCCGCGTGGGCCCGAACATCGAGATCACGGTCCTCGACAACGGCAGCGGAGAGGACCAGGACCCCGCCGACGGCGGCGGCCACGGACTGCTCGGCATGCGCGAACGCGTCACCGCCCTGCGCGGCACCCTCACCACCGGCCCCCGCTACGGCGGCGGCTTCCGCGTCCATGCGATCCTGCCGGTCAAGACCCGTACCGCCGCCACCGGGGGAAGTGCATGACGATCCGTGTCCTGCTCGCCGACGACCAGGCCCTGCTGCGCAGCGCCTTCCGGGTGCTCGTCGACTCCGAGCCCGACATGGAGGTCGTCGGCGAGGCGTCCGACGGCGCGGAGGCGGTACGGCTGGCGAAGGAGCAGCGCGCCGACGTCGTTCTCATGGACATCCGCATGCCGGGCACCGACGGGCTGGCCGCCACCCGCATGATCAGCACCGACCCCTCCCTCGCCCACGTCCGCATCGTCATCCTCACGACCTTCGAGGTCGACGACTACGTCGTGCAGTCGCTGCGCGCCGGGGCCTCCGGGTTCCTTGGCAAGGGCAGTGAACCCGAGGAACTGCTCGCCGCCATCCGCGTCGCGGCGGGCGGCGAGGCCCTGCTCTCCCCGGCCGCCACCAAGGGCCTGATCGCCCGCTTCCTCGCCCAGGGCGAACCGGGCGACGACGACCACGACCCGGCCCGCGCCGAACGCCTGGACGCCCTCACCGTCCGCGAACGCGAGGTCCTCGTCCAGGTCGCCGCCGGCCACTCCAACGACGAGATCGCCGACCGCCTGGAAGTAAGCCCGTTGACGGTCAAAACCCACGTCAACAGAGCCATGTCCAAACTGGGCGCCCGCGACAGAGCCCAACTGGTCGTCATCGCCTACGAGTCGGGCCTGGTACGCCCGAGGGCGGAAGGCTGAGCCAGAAGGCGGTGCCCTTCGCGGGCGTATGGCCGATCAGAAGCGGTGAGCGCACAGTTCCGCGCTCGCTCCTAATCCGAAAGATCCTCAGGAACGGGGACTTCTTGCAGGCGCTGGATGATCAGCTCGAGATCCGACAGCGCTTTGGCGCAGAACAGCGGATCCTGCACGTTGACGGAGTGGACGACGTCGGCGAACGCGGGATTGTCAAGCCCTTGCGCTTCGCTCAGGATGCGGGACGGCACCAGGACCCAATTTCTCCTGGTCCTGTCGAGCGTCCACGCGACTTCGGTCCGCCAATCCCTCGTGACCTCTTCTATGAGCCGTGCAACCTTTTCCCGTGGCGACTTGTATCTGAACCCCATGTATGGCACCTGACGATATCCGTGCACAGGATGAGTCTCCGCAGGCAAGGAGAACCAGGCGAGATCCCCGAACCTGAGGAGTGCCTGGATTGCCTGCTCACTGCGTGCCGACACGGCGAGATCCTCCACGTATCACCAGAGCGGACCTGAGTACCCACCGTCGTGGACGAGGAGCTTCTTGCCCGGGTTCAACAGTCGAATGGCTCGCTCGAAGTCACCGTACGGAATCGGGTCTGATGCCATTACCGGATCGTACACGTATCGGCCGTCTGTGTAGACGTCGTGGTAGCGGTATTCCGTCACAACTTGGCCTGAACTTTCAGGAATGTTGATAATTGGGTCGTCGTGTAGGGTGAAATTTATAATTTTCCCTTGCCCGCCCGTTCGTCGCAGGATGTATTCGGCTACCTCTGAACAGTCGATATTTCCGCCGGTCGGAGCTGACCGCATGACTTCGGCCGCTTTTTCGTTTGGAGGGAAATTGGGGTTCGGCTCTCTGAAGTCGAAGGGTCCCCGAGCATTACTGCCAAGCGGGCAATTTGGAGCAAGGCCGAGCGAATCGGATCGGATGTGCGGGTTGGGTACATAGGAAGCCGGGTTTGGGCTGGGCGCCAGTCCCAGCGGGTCCTGTGTGAGGTAGCGGGCTGATTCTGGGTCGTAGTGGCGGAAGTAGTTGTAGTGGAGGCCTGTTTCTGGGTCGGCGTACTGGCCCGGGAAGCGGAGGGGGGTGGGTGTGTTGTGCCAGGTCGTCGTGCCCCAGAGGGTGGTCCGGGCGTGCCCGGCGATCGCGCCGGCCTCGTCGACCAGTTCCGTGGGGGTGCCGATCAGGTCGGTGACGATCGCGTAGAAGCGGGAGTCGATCTCCTCCTGGGGCGCGTCCGGGAGGAAATTGCGTTCGGTCTGCGTCAGGGGACGGAGGCCGTCGTGGTCCCAGGTGAGAGTCGAGGCGGGCTCGGTGGTGCCCGGGACATGCGTGGCCTGTTCGGCCAGTGTGGTGCCGTCCCAGGTGAAGTCCACCTGTTCCAGGACCGTCTCGCCGTCCGCGGCCACGCGTTGTTTGGCCGTGCGGCGGCCGAGGGGGTCGTAGCGGTAGCGCCAGGTCGTGCCGTCCGGGGTGATCACCGAGGTGAGGCGGTCCTCGGCGTCCCAGGTGTAGCGCCACGTGTCCGGCTTGCGGGACAGGCGCGTCTTCCGGCGCAGAGTGACGCGCCCCGCGGCGTCGTGTTCGTAGCGGACGCTCCCCGCGCGGGTGATGCGCGTGCCCGTGTAGGCGCGCTCGCCCGTGGCCTCCTGGCCCGGCATGGAGGCCGGCCAGGTCGCGTGGGTCTGGTTGCCCGCGGCGTCGTAGGCGTAGGACTCCGTCCAGTCGGCCGCCCGGACCGCCGTGACCCGGCCGGCCGCGTCCAGGGTGAAACGGCGGCTGCCGTTCAGGTCGTCGTCGACGCCGATCAGGTGGCCGTCGGCCCGGTAGGTGTAGGCGCGGTGCTGCAGGCGCCGGTCGGCCGGGCCGGTGAGTTCCTGTTTCGTCAGGCGGCCCAGCGGGTCGAAGGTGTGCTCCAGGGTGGCCAGTTCGCCGATGTGCCGGGTCACTTCGCGGCCGGCCGCGTCATGGGTGAAGGTCAGGGTCTGGCCGGCGGTGGTCAGCGCGGTGCGGTTGCCCGCCGCGTCGTACGACCACACGCTCCTCGCCCCGGTCGGCGTCGTCCGGCTCGTGCGGCGGCCCAGAACGTCGTAGGCGTGGGTGACGGTGCGGCCGTCGACCGTCTCGGAGATCAGGCGTCCCGATGCGTCCCGCCGGAGTTCCAGGACCGCGTCCGGGTTGGCCGCCCGGGCCAGGCCGCCCGTCATGTCGTACGCGTACGTCGTGACCGTGCCCGCCGCGTCCTTGCGCACCACACGGCCCAGCACGTCCCGCTCGAAGCGGAGGACCTCGCCGGAAGCCGTCGTGGTGGCGGTCAACTGGCCCGCCGCGTCATGGGCGTACGTCACCGCACGGTCGTCGAAGTCCGTCTCCGCGACCAGCCGGCCGGCCCGGTCGTACTCGTAACTCCACGTCAGACCCTGCGGATTGCTGACCTTCGTCAGGCGCAGTTCCGTGTCGTGGTCGAACTCGTACCGCACGCCGTCCGGGCCCGTGCGGGCCGACATCAGGTCGAAGTGCGTGTACTCGTACCGGGTGACCGCGCCCAACGGGTCGGTGTGGCTGGTGCAGTTGCCCTCGCCGTCGTACGTCCACGCCTCCGTCGTGCCGTCCGGGGCGGTACGGCGGGACAGCCGGCCCTCGACCGTCCACACCAGCCGGGTGGCGGCTCCGAGCGGGTCGGTGATCGTCGTCGGGCGGCCGAAGGCGTCGCGTGCGTAGCGGGTGACCGCGCCCAGCGGGTCCGTGACCTCAAGCGGCAGGCCCGCGGCGTTGCAGCGGACCGTGGTGGTCGCGCCCAGCGCGTCCGTGATCGCCGCGAGGTTGCCCAGGGCGTCGTAGGCGAAGCGGGTCGTCGCACCGGAGGTGTCCGTCACCGCGATGCGGTTGCCGAACTCGTCGAACCGCTGGCTGGTGTACGTCCCGTCGGCGCCGCGGATCGAGACGGGCAGGCCGCGATCGTCGTAGCCGACGCTGGTGTAAGCGCCGTCCGGGCGTACGGCCATCACCACACGGCCGGCGTCGTCGTAGGCGTGGCTCACCGTCCGGCCCAGTGGGTCCGTCTCGGTCAGCGGGCGGTCGTGCCGGTCGTACGTGGTGCGGGTGACGGCGCCGTCCGGGGCCGTCACCGCCACCACCTGCAGGTCACGGTTGACCTGGTAACGCGTGGTCTGCCCGAGGGAGTTGGTGACCGAGACGGTTCGGTCACCGGTGTCCGGACCGGGGTCGCCGTAGGCGAAGGTGTTGCGCAGGTGGCCGGCCTCGCCCGACTGGGAGACGCAGCGGTCCTGGTCGTCGTAGACGTACGTGTACGACGAGTCGTTGGTGTCCGTCCAGGCGGTGATCCGGCCCATGGCGTCGTTCGTGAACCGGGTCGGGATGCCGGAGGAGTTCGTGACCGTGGCGAGGTGGCCGTGAGCGTCGTAGCCGAAGCGGACCAACTCGATGTCCTGGCCGCGGTCCGCCAGGCGCAGAGCGGTGATGCGGTTCCCGGCGTGCTCGATGCCGAGGCGGTAGCCGGCCGAGTGGACGATCGCGGTCGGGGCGGCCCGGTCGTCGTACTCGAAGGAGAGCCACTGGCCCGACCGGTCGGAGATCTGGGCCAGGAGCGCGATGCCGTCACCGTCGCCACCCGGTGCGGCGAAGAACCAAGTGCGGCCCGAGGCCGGGTCGTCGACGGTGTAGTCGCCCCAGGTGTCGACCGTCAGCGGGTGGCCGTCGCCGGCCAGGGGCAGGACCGGAACACCCGGAGCCGGATGCGGGTAGGCGAGCAGCGAGCCGTCCTCGCGGACGAAGACGACGCCCTCGGCGTCGATCTCCAGCCGCTGGTCGGCCGTCGAGGTCCACGCCGGGCCGAACCAGCGGCCCGCCCGGTACGACGACTCGAACTGCCGGGTGAACAGCAGAGGCAGCTTGGCGGGGAGCGTCACGTCCGTCTGGGGCAGCGACACACGGCCGGTTGCCATGTCGACGGGGTCGCCGCCGAACACCTTGCACTTGATGCTCCGGGCGGTGTCCGCGAGCCGCTCGCTCACGCTCCGCCGTGCCGTCGCCGTCATGGCGTCCCTCGCGGCCGCTCGGCTGCCGGCCCCGATCGCGCCCCTCTCCAACCCACCGGCACCCTTGCCGCCGACCAGGTTGGAGATCAGGTACCCGCCCGCGTCGGCCGGATCGCTGCTCCAGCCGCTGCCCAGGATCGCCTTCGGCAGGCGCTCGGGGTGGGCGGCGGTGCCCACCAGGCCGGCCAGCAGCATGTTGCTGTTCGCCATGAACTGGGCCGGGTGGGTGACGTTGTAGGGGTCCATGGGGTTGACCGAGCGGGCCAGCTTCACCGCGTCCACGCCGCCCCTGACGAGACCTCCCATGCTGTGCAGCATGTTGAGTTCGGTGCCGGCCAGGGCGTCCTTGGCGTCGGCGCCCATCCGGTCGGTGAACTCCGGCCTCGCCGGGGCCTGTTCCAGAGCGGCCGCGACCAGCCGCTGCGCGTCGCGTGCCGCGTCGGTGCGCTGACGGCGGGCCTCCGCCAGGATGCTCTCGGCCGTCGAGCGGCCCGCCGCTCCGGGGTCGTCGAACTCGCCCGGCTCGGTCGGCCTCTGCCCGGGGCCCTGCCCGTTGAGCGCCTTCGCGTTGTACTGCTCGGCCGCCTGGTTGTACGCCCTCACCTCGGCGTTGTACGCGTCCGCCGCCTGCTTGCTGAGCCTCTGCGCATCCCGCCAGGCGTCGATCGCCAGCTGCGCCTGCTGCTGGGCCCAGCGCACCGTGCTCGCGTATGCCTCCAGGGCCTTGGCCGCTGTCTCGCATGCGTCGGCCGCCGTCAGCCACTGCTTGGGGTGCGGCTCGAACTTCGCGCGGAAGGCGTCCGCGGCCTGGCCACGCCAGCTGCCGGCGTCCAGGGACCGCAGCCCCTGCCCGACGTTCTCGAACGCCCGGGAGAACTTCCCCAGATGACCGGCCCGCTCCTCCAGCGCCGCCGGACTGCCGTGGACCAGCTCCTTGGGATCCTCGGTCTCGCCCAGGCGCCGCTCGGCGACCTCGCCGCCCAGCCGGTTGTTCACGCCCTCGCCGAAGTCGCGCACCCCTTCGGCCATGCCGTCCGCGCCGAGGGCCGACAGGCCGTCCGCCGCCTGGTCCGAGCCCCAGTTGACGGCCTCGCCGACGCCCCGCTTCACACTGCCGGCGGCGCTCTCCAGACCGTCTCCGAGATCGTCGACGAACCCCCCGATGCCCATCAGCCCTCACCCTCGCCGGACTCCGGGCCGGCCGGAGGCGGCCCGCCCCACTGCCATTCGGTGCGCGGATCGAACAGGGCGTCCGGTGTCACCGTCGAGGTGTCCAGGTCCTTCCCCGTCTGCGCCCAGGCCGCCGCCACCTCCCGGTCGCCCTCGACGAAGGACCCCATGCTGTAGTCCGCGTTCGCGGCGTCGGAGTAGTTGTTGTCCTCGAACGTCTGGGACCAGGAACGCTGTCGGGCCTGCTCCTCGGTCAGGTTCGGATTGCCCGCGGCAGCCGTCCACACGTTCTTCAGGAGGCCGGAGACGTACTGCTCCTGGTCGTGGTAGAGCCCCGCCGACAGGCCCAGGCCGTACGCGAAGTCGTTGGCGTCCTGCATCAGCGACCGCACGCCCCAGCTCCATCGTTCGCAGAAGTCCGCAAACACCTGCCGCAGACTGCCGTCCCCCACTTCCAGACCGTCCAGCTCCAAGTCGTCGAAGCCGCGCCCGAGATTCGCCTCGACGTCGAAGCCCTGCGTCTTCAGTTCGTCCATCGCCTGGTCGATGCCCTTGGTGATCCGCTGAAGCGCCTCCGGATCGACCTGGTAGCCGCCGCCCTCGCTCACGCCGTCACCTCCGCGGCGTCCACGGCCACCTCGTCCGGAACGATTCCTCGCACCGGCGGCAGCACCATCCCCGCCGGGCTGCCCGCGTCCACCGCGATCCCGGCCGGCCCGCCCACCCGCGGGATCACCTGATCCAGCAACCGCGCCCCGAACACCGGCACTCGCTCGGGCACCGCCTCACCGCGCGCCCGCGCGAAACGCTCCAGGGCCGCGTCGTCGGTGAACGCGAACAGCCAGCGGATTCCGCCGGCTTCGACCGACAGCACCGAGTCGTCCACGACCGGAACGAGCACCTCACTGCGCCGGAACCGCCCTACGGCCCGCCGCAGGTCCCCGGGCCGGGGCGTCGCCGGATCCGCCGGCCGCGGTCGCAGTTCGTCGGCTTCCACTTCAGCCCCCGTAGTACAGCCAGTCGGTCATCGCCAGAATGATCGATTCTGCCAGTGGGTCGGGTCCAGGAGATGCCCGGCCTTCGCGTTTCGGACAAGGACGGCGGCAGGCCGGTGCCCCGGGGCGCCTCCGACCCTTTCCGTATCCTGTGACCTCGAACTGCTCTTCGGGGGAGAGGAACAGAGCGGTGGCACTGCGCGAGGGCGATCCCGGGGCGCTGGGTGAGTACCGGATCGTCGACCGGCTGGGGGCCGGTGGTATGGGCGTCGTCTACCGGGCCAGGTCCCGGTCCGGACGCGAGGTCGCCGTCAAGGTGGTGCACGCCCAGTACGCCGCGGACCCGGTGTTCCGTGCCCGCTTCCGGCAGGAGATCGCGGCCGTCCGCAAGGTCAGCGGAGCCTTCACCGCACCGGTCGTGGACGCGGACCCGGAGGCCGAACTGCCCTGGATGGCAACGCAGTACGTGCCCGGGCACTCGCTCGCCGACCACCTGCGGGCACACGGTCCGATGGCCGGCGCGCAGCTGCGGAACCTGGTCCTCGGACTGGTGGAGGCGCTGCGCGACATCCACCGCACCGGGGTCGTGCACCGCGATCTGAAACCGGCCAACGTTCTGATGGCCGAGGACGGCCCCCGGGTCATCGACTTCGGCATCTCGCGCGCGGCGGAGAACCAGACACTGACCGAGACCGGGCACATGATGGGCACCCCGCCCTTCATGTCCCCCGAACAGCTCTCGGACGCGCGCTCGGTGGGACCGGCATCGGACGTCTTCTCGCTCGGCTCCCTCGTGGTGTTCGCCGCCACCGGCCGCGGCCCCTTCGACACCGACAGCCCCTATCTGACGGCGTACCGCGTGATGAGCGAGGAGCCGGCGCTGGACGACGTATCCCCGCCGCTGCGCGAGGTCGTCTCCCGCTGTCTGGTCAAGGAGCCGGGCGACCGCCCCGGACTGGACGAGCTCTCCCACGCCTTCACCACCGCCCTGCCGGAGGTGGCGCCGGGCGAGATGCCCACGGTGCCCCATCGCAGGCCGGATCCGCAGCCGACGCTGCCGCCGGAAACCGGCTCCGCGCCTCCCGTCGAGGCGCAGGCCGCGCCGCGCTCGCGGAGTGCCGGCAACCGCCGGCTGCGGGTGCCGGTCGCGGTGGCCGGTGTACTGGCTGTCGCGCTCACCGCCTATCTGCTGGGACCGTTCAAGGGGGGCGGCGGCACGGTCCAGGAGGGTGCCTCGCCCAGTCCCTCCGCCACCCGCTGGGCCGCCTACCCGGCCGGCTGGCGGCCCTGGCGCACGACCGTGTACGCGGACGCCGCCCAGGGAGTGAAGAAGAGCCGAGCGCCGGAGATGAGCGGCTTCGGCTCCGGGCCGCATCCGACGTGTGTGCCTGGCGGTACGTCCTTCTACTGCGCGGGTCAGAACGCCCTGCCGGTCCGCCTGGACGCCGCGACCGGCCGCACCCTCTGGCGGGCCGCGGCCCGGCCCGGGAACACCCCGCTCGACCGCTACGGGGCCCGGGTCCTCGGCGTGCGCGACGGCGTGCTGCTCGTGCGGGAGACCATCGGGAACGCCGCCGGCGACGACGAGACGATCACCGTCGCCGCCCTCGCCGCGGACAGCGGCAGGCGGCTGTGGTCCAGGCAGGTGCCGAACCAGTCCGTCGACACGGCACTCGTCGGCGGCCTGGTCCTCGTCCCGGACGGCTCCGGCGTCACCGCCCGCTCCCCGCGGGACGGCGCCGCACGGTGGAGCATGCCGCTGCCCTCCGGCTACAACTGCACGTTCGTCCTCGACGGGGACCGGGCCTTCACGGACTGCGTCGACTACCACACCCCGTCCGGCGCCCAGCGGCGGCTGTTCGCCCTCGACCCCGCCGACGGCGGGCTACGACGGCTCGGTTCCGGACTCTCGGTCACCGCGGCCTACGCCGGGACGCTGGACGGACGCCCGGTGTTCGTCGAACGGCGCAGCTCCGATCCGAACACGGAGGACAACGCCTTCGTCCGGGTGGTGCTGATCGACCCCGCAGGAGGCCGGTCCCGTACCGTCGAACTGACCCAGCAGCAGGACGGGGACGTCGGTCTGGCGCAGGGGGTGCTGTGCTTCGTCACCTCCAACGGCCGGCTGGCGGCCGTCTCGCCGCTGACCGGCAAGCCCCTGTGGAGCACCGCGACGACGCTGGAGCAGCCGGGTCGGCCGACCTTCGACGGGCGCCGCAGCCTGTTCGTCGCCAGCGCCAGCGGACGGGTCGCCGCCCTGGACGCCCGCGCGGGGACGCTGCTGTGGGAGTCGTACCCGCGTGCGGGCCGAGTGAACAGCATGAGCGGCTTGCTCGCTGACCCGGTCCCGCACCGGGGCGCCCTGCTGGTGTCGACCCCCGACGGCACCCTCGTCACCCTCGACCCCGCGCACCCCGAGCGGAAGCCCGTCTCGGGGTGACACGGAAGGTGCTTTCTACGGCAGCGCCAGCATCCGCTCCAGCGCCAGCTTCGCGAACTTCTCGGTCTCCTTGTCGACCTCGATCCGGTTGACCAGCTTGCCCTCGGCCAGGGACTCCAGGGTCCAGACCAGGTGGGGGAGGTCGATGCGGTTCATGGTCGAGCAGAAGCAGACCGTCCTGTCGAGGAAGACGATCTCCTTGCCCTCGGGGGCGAAACGGTTCGCGAGGCGGCGGACCAGGTTCAGCTCCGTGCCGATGGCCCACTTGGAACCGGCCGGGGCGGCCTCCAGCGCCTTGATGATGTACTCCGTCGAACCGACGAAGTCGGCGGCGGCGACGACCTCGTGCCGGCACTCCGGGTGCACCAGGACGTTCACGCCCGGGATGCGCTCGCGCACGTCGTTCACCGAGTCCAGCGAGAACCGGCCGTGCACCGAGCAGTGCCCGCGCCACAGGATCATCTTCGCGGCGCGCAGCTCCTCGGCGGTCAGCCCGCCGTTCGGCTTGTGCGGGTTGTAGACGACGCAGTCGTCCAGGGACATGCCCATGTCCCGGACGGCGGTGTTGCGGCCCAGGTGCTGGTCGGGCAGGAACAGGACCTTCTCGCCCTGCTGGAAGGCCCACTCCAGGGCCCGCTGGGCGTTGGAGGAGGTGCAGATCGTGCCGCCGTGCCTGCCGGTGAACGCCTTGATGTCCGCGGAGGAGTTCATGTACGACACCGGTACGACCTGCTCGGCGACGCCGGCCTCGGTCAGCACGTCCCAGCACTCGGCGACCTGCTCGGCGGTCGCCATGTCGGCCATCGAGCAGCCGGCCGCGAGGTCGGGCAGGACCACCTTCTGGTCGTCGGAGGTCAGGATGTCGGCCGACTCGGCCATGAAGTGCACACCGCAGAAGACGATGTACTCGGCCTCCGGGCGGGCGGCCGCGTCCCGGGCCAGCTTGAAGGAGTCGCCCGTGACGTCCGCGAACTGGATGACCTCGTCGCGCTGGTAGTGGTGGCCGAGCACGAAGACCTTGTCGCCGAGCTTCTCCTTGGCCGCGCGGGCGCGCTCCACCAGGTCGGGGTCGGAGGGCGAGGGGAGGTCGCCGGGGCACTCGACGCCCCGCTCGCTCCTCGGGTCGGCCTCACGGCCGAGGAGCAGCAGGGCGAGCGGAGTCGGCTGTACGTCGAGCTCCGGGGTCTGGGCGGTGGTCACGACACGCACCCTTTCTGTTCTGCGGATGTTCTCTGCGGGAGTGCTTTTCGTCGAACTGACGCTATCTATCATAACCCGGTTCACGTCACTTTGACGATGGTCATTGCGTCGATGTGACATGAATCCCGGTGCCACAACGGCGCGGGGACTTCGGGTCGCTGTTCGCTTCCTCGCGGGTGTGCGAGCATGAAAGGACAGGGCGAAAACGAAGTAGTCGCTCGGCCCGGAATGAATCCGCGGCCCCGGCGGTTGACACCGTCGGCAAGCAGTCTCCGTACAACCCGGGAGAGATGTAGATGTCCGTATCGGACGAGACCGGCACCGTCACCGACGGCATCATCCTGTCCGACGCCGCCGCGGCGAAGGTCAAGGCCCTGCTCGACCAGGAAGGCCGTGACGACCTGGCCCTGCGCGTCGCCGTTCAGCCCGGTGGCTGCTCAGGCCTGCGTTACCAGCTGTTCTTCGACGAGCGGTCCCTCGACGGCGACGTCGTCAAGGACTTCGACGGCGTCAAGGTCGTCACCGACCGGATGAGCGCCCCGTACCTGGGCGGCGCGTCCATCGATTTCGTCGACACCATCGAGAAGCAGGGCTTCACGATCGACAACCCGAACGCGACGGGTTCCTGCGCCTGCGGCGACTCCTTCAGCTGAGCCGCCGCGCACGGCAGACGAACACCGCGAAGGCGGCGGCCCCCTCCGACCGGGCCGCCGCCTTCGCGCGTCCGCGCTCCCGCGGCGCTTTTCCGCTCCACCGCGCAGGGCTCCGCCCTACCGCACCCCGCCCGACGTCCGCGGCAGCCGCGCACCGGGCTTCGCCTGCGGGATCTCCTCGCCGTGCGAGCCCACGACCTTCCGGTCGCCCAGCGGCTCCTTGAGCTGCACCGTCCTCACCATCTCCTTGGCGATCAGGATGCAGACCCGGTTCTTGTACGGCGTCTCGGTCACCGTCACGGTCACCTTGTCGGAGCTCTCGCTCGCCGTCGCCGCGTAGTCGCCGCACACCCCGCCCATGAAGGACACGGTCAGCGCCGTGCCCTCGGCGATGTAGCCCTCGACCTTCACGTCCCGGGTTGCCGGAGCGGACGTCGAGGACGGGGTCGGCTGTCCGGAGGAGGCCCCCGAGCCCAGGTACTTCGGGTCGATCGCCGGATACGTCACCGTGAACGGGTCCTGCGCGCCCGCCGCCCGCACCTCGAACAGCCAGGACGGCACCAGCGCCGGCCGCCCGGCCACGGTGTGCGTGGCCAGCCCGAAGACCGCCTTCTCCACGGTGAGCGTGGGCTTCGCCGGCGTCGCCGTCGCGCCCGGCGACCCCTGCCCGCAGGGCGCCTCCAGCCGGTCCTTCAGCGGTACGGGACTGGCGCAGCCGCCGATGCCCATGCGGTGATCGGTGACGGGCGCCGAGTTCATCAGGTCCAGCGTCCGGCGCGCGCCCAGGACCGGGTACGTGTCCCCCTTCACCGGGGCCTTCAGCCGGCCACTGCCGCCGACCACCTCGCCCTGCGCGCTCACCGTCAGCGCGGTGGTCCAGCCGTAGGTGGGCAGTCCGCCGACCACCGGATCGGCGTTCACCATCCGCTGGGCGCCCATCACCTGGCTCGCGTCCACCTTCGCGTCGTCCTGACCCGCCGCCTTGAGAACCGGCGCCGCCGCCTTCTTGGCGGCCGCCTCGCTCACGGTGCCGACGGCCGGATTGGCCGGGTCCTTGTGGCACACGGTGACGTCGCGGCAGTCGTCGGTCCCGGCGGCGTACCGGTGGTAGGTCCACGTTCCGGGCGCCTGCTTGTCGACGACCAGGCCCGGCCCGGACGGGTCCTTGCCGGGCCCCACCCGCCAGGCCTGCCCCTGCGCCACCGGCGTCCCGTCGAGCCCGAGCGCCTTCGCCAGCTCGGCGACCTCGGCCTCGGTGACCTCGCCGCCCGCCCGGTACACGGGCGCCGAGCCCGGCCCGCCGGGCAGGCTGCCGACGACTTCGTACGTCGCCCCGTACGGGTTGGGCTCCCCGGGCGCGATCCCGTTCGAGCCGCTGTCGCCGTAGCCGTCGAGGGCGAGCGGCGGGGGAGTGGTGCCGTCCCCGGAGGCCCCGGAGCCCGCACGGCCACCGGATCCGCCGGCGGCCGACGCCGCGAGGTAGGCCCCGCCACCGCCGACCAGCAGCACGGCGGCGGCGACGGAGGCGACGAGCGCGGGGGAGCGGCGCCGGGACGGACGCGGGTGCTCGGCACCGGGATCGGGGGTGGCGTCCGGTACCACCTCATCGTCCGGCACCTCGTCGTCGCCCCCGTTGCCTCCCTCAGCCGCGCCGGCCTCGGTCTCCTCGGCGGCCTCCTGCTCCTCGGCCGCCTCGGTGGCGCCTTCCGCAGGCTCCGCCGCCCCCGTTTCCTCAGAAGCGGCGTCCGGAGTACCAGCGCCCTGCTCCTCGGCGTCCTTGTCGGGTCGCTCCCTAGTCACCGCATCGCTCCTTCACGTGCTGTCCCATAACCCTGACCCGACCCTGTCAAAACGGCCGGAGAAGGGTCGTATCGCGCATCCCCTCTACGGGGGACGGCGATGGGACGCACCGGGGGAGCGCACGGTTCCCTCGCGCGCGCCGATCCGGGCCACCGCGCCGGCATCCGGACCCGCCGCGCCGGCTCAGTCGCCGTAGTCGGACATCGCCTCCAGCAGCCTGGCCGACGTGGAGGGCACGGTGACACCGTGGATGCGGGAGGGGGAGACCGGAAGCGGAAGGGCCCGGTCGGGAGCGGCCCAGTGGGGGACCATCCGGGCGCAGTCGCCCCACAGCGACGCCATGTCGCCTTCGAGGTCGACCGGGGCCGGGGCGTGGACCTTGAGGTTCGTCATACCGGAACCGTAAGCACCGATCCGCCCGTCGAGAAAGATCTACTATCGGGTAGATTTGGCCACTTCGCAGCCGGATCCCGGCCCGCTGGAGAGCTCGGCTACGACCCGGTAGCGTGAAGCGTCAAATCGTCTCCCCACAGGAGAGTCAACGCCGTGCGCATCGCAGTCACCGGCTCCATCGCCACCGACCACCTCATGACCTTCCCCGGCCGCTTCGCCGACCAGTTCGTCGCGGACCAGCTGCACACGGTCTCGCTCTCCTTCCTGGTCGACAACCTGGACGTACGTCGGGGCGGCGTCGGCGCGAACATCGCCTTCGGCATGGGGCAGCTCGGCACGACCCCGATCCTGGTCGGCGCCGCCGGCTTCGACTTCGACGAGTACCGGGCCTGGCTGGACCGGCACGGCGTCGACACCGACTCGGTCCGCATCTCCGAGACCCTGCACACCGCCCGCTTCGTGTGCACCACGGACGCCGACCACAACCAGATCGGCTCCTTCTACACCGGCGCGATGAGCGAGGCCCGCCAGATCGAGCTGAAGACCGTCGCGGACCGCGTGGGCGGCCTCGACCTCGTGCTGATCGGCGCCGACGACCCCGAGGCGATGCTCCGCCACACCGAGGAGTGCCGCTCCCGGTCCATCCCCTTCGCAGCCGACTTCTCCCAGCAGATCGCCCGCATGAACGGCGACGAGATCCGGATACTGCTGGACGGCGCCACGTACCTCTTCTCCAACGAGTACGAGAAGGGGCTCATCGAGACCAAGACGGGCTGGTCCGACGCCGAGATCCTGGGCAAGGTCGGCCACCGCGTCACCACCCTCGGCGCGCGCGGCGTCCGTATCGAGCGGGCCGGCGAGGACCCGATCGAGGTCGGCTGCCCGGACGAGGAGCGCAAGGCCGACCCCACGGGCGTCGGCGACGCCTTCCGCGCCGGCTTCCTCTCCGGCCTCGCCTGGGGCGTCTCCCTGGAGCGCGCCGCCCAGGTCGGCTGCATGCTCGCCACCCTCGTCATCGAGACGGTCGGCACCCAGGAGTACCAGCTGCGCCGCGCCCACTTCATGGACCGCTTCACCAAGGCCTACGGCGACGACGCCGCCACCGAGGTCCGCAAGCACCTGGCCTGACTACGACACCCGGCGGACCACATAGGCGGCACCGTGGTCCGCCGGCTCCTCGCCGACATACTCCTGCCCGCGCATCTCGCACCACGCCGGGATGTCCAGCCGGGCCGCCTCGTCGTCGGCCAGGACCCGTACCGTGCCGCCGACCGGGACCTCGCCGATGACCTTGGCCAGCTCGATGACGGGCAGCGGGCACAGCTTGCCCAGGGCGTCCACGACCAGGGCGTCCCGGTGCCGCACGGTCGTGGGCGTCGGCGCCCCCAGCTTCTCCCGCACCGCCGCCACCGCCCGCGGCAGCACCTCCAGGAACCGCTCCACGTCCTCCGCCGCCGTCCCCGGCGGCAGGGAAACCCGCACATTCCCCTCACTCAGCACGCCCATCGCCTTCAGCACATGGCTGGGCGTCAGCGTGCTGCTCGTGCAGGACGATCCGGACGAGACGGAGAAACCCTCCCGGTCCAGCTCGTGCAGCAATGTCTCCCCGTCGACATAGAGACAGGAGAAGGTGACGATCCCCGGCAGGCGCCGTACGGCATCGCCCACCACCTCCACGTCCGGGACCCGTTCGGGCACCCGCACCCGGATCCGCTCCGTCAGCTCCCGCAGCCGTACCGCCTCCTGCGCCGCCTCGTCCCGCACCGCCCGCAGCGAGGCGGCCGCCGCCACGATCGCCGGAAGGTTCTCGAACCCGGCGGCCCGCCCGGACTCCCGCTCGTCGGCGGGCCCTTGAACGGCGAACCGCACCCCCTTGCGGACGGCCAGCAGTCCGACTCCGGCCGGCCCGCCCCATTTGTGGGCGCTCGCGGTCAGCAGCGACCAGTCGCCCTCGACGGCCCCCCACCCCAGCGACTGCGCCGCGTCCACCAGCAGTGGCACCCCGGCCGCCCGGCACGCCTCGGCCACCTCCGCCACCGGCTGCACGGTCCCCACCTCGTGGTTGGCCGACTGCAGACAGGCCAGCGCGGTGTCCGGCCGGAGCGCGGCGGGGTAGGCCGACGGATCCACCGCCCCCGCTCGGTCCACCGCCATGTGGGTGACAGTCCCGCCGCCGGCCTCGTGCGTGTCGGCGGCGTGGAGCACCGAGGAATGTTCGACGGCGGACACGATCAGGTGACGTCCGACCCGCCGCCGGCCCGCCAACGCGCCCGCGACGCCGGTGTGTACGGCCGCCGTACCGGAGGAGGTGAAGACCAGCTCGTCCGCCCGGCACCCCACGGCCTCGGCGGCGGCCTCCCGCGCCGCGTCCAGCAGCAGCCGCGCCCGGCGTCCTTCCCGGTAGAGCCGGGAGGGGTCGGCCCACCCCTCGTCGAGCGAGGCCAACAGCGCCTGACGGGCAACGGGATGGAGCGGAGCACTGGAAGCGGCGTCGAAGTAGGGCATACGCACACGCTAAGACGTCCCTCGGAGCAGCGTCCCAGGGGTGCGGGGAACTGCGCGACAAGCCACAATCCCACCCGCAGCCGCCAATCCAGCGAACCGCCCCGCCCACTAGGCACCCCTCCCCGCGAACCCCCGGAGAGCGTCGGCTAGGGTTTGGTCCGCATAAACATCCAAACCCCTGCCCGACGCAGGGCGGCGACCGACCACCGAAGAAGGCAGGCCGCAGCCAACACGCGCGGGCGAGACTCTCGGGAAGGCGCTACGTGAGTCCCAACGGCTCCGACCGCTCGCCGCGGCGCCCGATGCGGCGGAAGCTGCTGCAGGCAATGACCGCGGGCCTGGTCCTGGCGACCGCCACCGGTTGCACATACAAGGACTTCCCCCGCCTTGGTATGCCCACCCCGACCACCGAAGAGGCTCCGCGGATCCTCTCGCTGTGGCAGGGCTCCTGGGCTGCCGCGCTCGCCGTCGGCGTGCTGGTGTGGGGTCTGATCATCTGGAGCGCGATCTTCCACCGGCGCAGCCGGACCAAGGTCGAGGTTCCCCCGCAGACCCGGTACAACATGCCGATCGAGGCGCTGTACACGGTCGTCCCGCTCATCATCGTCTCGGTGCTCTTCTACTTCACGGCCCGTGACGAGTCGAAGCTCCTCAGCCTCACGGACAAGAAGCCCGACGTGACGGTCAACGTCGTCGGCTACCAGTGGAGCTGGGGCTTCAACTACATCACGCCCGTCAGCGGTGTCACCGGCGACGCGAAGACCGACAAGAACCTGGCCGCCATCCCGGACCGGTTCAAGAAGGAATTCCCGGCGAACGCGGGTGGCGTCTACGACGTCGGTACGCCCGCCACGCGGAACCCGCAGACCAACAACCCGGGTCCGACGCTGTGGCTGCCCAAGGGCAAGACGGTCCGCTTCGTCCTCACCTCGCGTGACGTCATCCACTCCTTCTGGGTGGTGCCGTTCCTGATGAAGATGGACGTCATCCCCGGCCACACCAACTCCTTCCAGGTGACCCCCAACAAGGAGGGCACCTTCCTGGGCAAGTGCGCCGAGCTGTGCGGCGTCGACCACTCCCGGATGCTGTTCAACGTGAAGGTCGTCTCCCCGGACCGCTACGAGCAGCACCTCAAGGAACTCGCCAAGAAGGGGCAGACCGGTTACGTTCCCGCCGGCATCGCGCAGACGAGCCACGAGAAGAACCGGGAGACGAACAACCTGTGAGCATCCTCAACGAACCCCAGGGTGCCGCGGCAGCAGGGTCCCACTACACGGACGAGCTGCCGGTCCGGCGCCAGAACCGCGGCGGTGTCGTGATCAAGTGGCTGACGACCACTGACCACAAGACGATCGGCACGCTGTACCTGGTCACGTCGTTCGCGTTCTTCCTGATCGGCGGTGTGATGGCGCTGCTGATGCGCGCCGAGCTCGCCCGTCCCGGTCTGCAGATCATGACGAACGAGCAGTTCAACCAGGCGTTCACGATGCACGGCACGATCATGCTGCTGATGTTCGCGACGCCGCTGTTCGCCGGTTTCACGAACTGGATCATGCCGCTGCAGATCGGCGCCCCGGACGTGGCCTTCCCCCGGCTGAACATGTTCGCCTACTGGCTGTACCTGTTCGGCTCGACGATCGCGGTGGGCGGCTTCCTGACCCCGCAGGGCGCGGCCGACTTCGGCTGGTTCGCCTACTCCCCGCTGTCGGACGCGGTCCGCTCCCCGGGTGTCGGCGCCGACATGTGGATCATGGGTCTGGCCTTCTCCGGCTTCGGCACCATCCTCGGCGCGGTCAACTTCATCACCACGATCATCTGCATGCGCGCGCCGGGCATGACGATGTTCCGTATGCCGATCTTCGTGTGGAACGTGCTGCTGACCGCGGTGCTGGTCCTGCTCGCCTTCCCCGTCCTTGCCGCCGCGCTGTTCGCGCTGGAGGCGGATCGGAAATTCGGGGCACACGTCTTCGACTCGGCCAACGGCGGAGCATTGCTCTGGCAGCACCTCTTCTGGTTCTTCGGCCATCCAGAGGTGTACATCATCGCGCTGCCGTTCTTCGGCATCATCTCCGAGGTCATCCCGGTCTTCTCCCGCAAGCCGATGTTCGGCTACATGGGCCTGATCGGCGCGACCATCGCGATCGCGGGTCTGTCCGTGACGGTGTGGGCGCACCACATGTACGTCACCGGCGGTGTGCTGCTGCCGTTCTTCTCCTTCATGACGTTCCTCATCGCGGTTCCGACCGGTGTGAAGTTCTTCAACTGGATCGGCACGATGTGGAAGGGGTCGCTGAGTTTCGAGACCCCGATGCTGTGGGCGACCGGCTTCCTCATCACCTTCACCTTCGGCGGACTGACCGGCGTCATCCTGGCGTCGCCGCCGATGGACTTCCACGTGTCCGACTCGTACTTCGTGGTGGCGCACTTCCACTACGTCGTCTTCGGCACCGTCGTCTTCGCCATGTTCTCCGGCTTCCACTTCTGGTGGCCGAAGATGACCGGCAAGATGCTCGACGAGCGCCTCGGCAAGATCACGTTCTGGACGCTGTTCATCGGCTTCCACACCACGTTCCTGGTGCAGCACTGGCTGGGCGCGGAGGGCATGCCCCGTCGTTACGCCGACTATCTGGCGGCCGACGGCTTCACGGCCCTGAACACGGTCTCGACGATCGGCTCGTTCCTGCTCGGCATGTCGATCCTGCCGTTCCTCTACAACGTGTGGAAGACCGCCAAGTACGGCAAGCCGGTCGGCGTCGACGACCCGTGGGGCTACGGCCGTTCGCTGGAGTGGGCGACCTCTTGCCCGCCCCCGCGGCACAACTTCCTCACGCTGCCGCGGATCCGCAGTGAATCCCCGGCGTTCGACCTTCACCACCCGGAGATCGCCGCTCTCGACCAGCTCGAGAACGCGCCTCACGGTGAGAAGGCTCTGGCTGGTGGCAAGGAGGCCGGCAAGTGAAGATCCAGGGCAAGATGTTCATGTGGCTGAGCGTCTTCCTGCTCGTCATGGCGGTCGTCTATGGCGTGTGGTCGAAGGAGCCGGCCGGCACCACGGCCCTTTTCCTGGCCTTCGGTCTGAGCATCATGGTCGGCTTCTACCTGGGCTTCACCGCCCGGCGGGTCGACGTGGGCGCGCAGGACAACAGGGATGCCGACGTCGCGGACGACGCCGGCGAGGTCGGGTTCTTCAGCCCGCACAGCTGGCAGCCGCTGGCTCTCGGCGTGGGCGGTGCGCTGGCCTTCCTGTCGGTCGCGATCGGCTGGTGGCTGCTGTACTTCTCGGCGCCGGTCATCCTGGTCGGCCTGTACGGCTGGGTCTTCGAGTACTACCGCGGTGAGAACCGCACCCAGTAGCACGCGAAGGACGCGTCAGGAGCCCGGACACTCCGTCAGGAGGGTCCGGGCTCCCTCGTTTGCAGCAGTACCGTTCCCCCGTACGCCTCATCCGGCGCGCCGTGCTCGACCCCGCTCCCTAGCGTCGAGGTCATGAACACATCTCCGCGC